>CAWIUI010000008.1:0-355166 GCA_963839265.1 uncultured beta proteobacterium | reverse complement strand
CCACAGGGAAAAGCGCTCGACCTTGCTTGGCGCGAGATCCGGCCGTATCCCAAGCATGAACCGCATACGATCAGGTAGGCAAAGACAGTGAAAATGCCCGGAATGATGCCAGCAATGAGCAGCCGGCCTATCGACTGGCCCGTGAGGATCCCGTAGATCGCCATCGAGATCGAAGGCGGGATCAGGGCCGCGAACGTGCCCGCGCCAGCGATACAACCGGCCAGAAATCGACTTGCGGTATCCGAACTTGAGCATTTCCGGCAGAGCAGTTGGCGTGAACACGACCGCCGAAACTACCGTGGAGCCCCGAGATGGCGCCGAAGGCGCCCGAGGCGAGGATCGTCGTGTAGTAGAGGCTGCCGCGGAGGCGCGACGTGAGCTTGTACGCTGCCGAGTAAAGCTCGGTCGTGACCCCCGCCGCGGAAGCGAGGGCGCCCATCAGGACGAACATCGGCACAGACCACGAAGTTGTAGTCGGACGCGATGCTGTAGGGCAACGTCATGAAGGTGCCCATCGCAAATGGCAGACCCGCGAGCGCCCACATCCCTACGAAGGCAACGCTCGCCATGCTTGATCCCACTGCCACTCCTGATGCAATCAGAAGTAGCATCGCGCCGATTACTAGCGAACCGCCGATGATCGGGTCCATGCGCCTCGCCTATCCTTGGGCAGCAGACGGCGCGATCGGGGCTCGAGACTCGGGCGCTCCCGCATACAGCCAGGCGAGTTGCCGCGCGAATTCAAGGGCCGCAACCCAGGCACCCGCGCTGATTAGAAACTTCCCCGGATAGATCGGAAACGTGATGATGGCATTGGCCGCCTCGCGCATATGCCAGCTGTGGAGTGCGAGAGCCCAGCTTCTTTTTCTCCCAGGATTGCGCACGTGATCGTCCCGAGCGCGAGCGGCAGGAATCGCAGGCGGCGGCGCCAACGCTCGGGAAGCTGCCGATTACGATGTCGACCTCGATATGGCCGTTGCGGCTCTGGGTATGGGCGATGGCCAGGAAGATCGAGATGGCAAGCAGTACTTCCTGTGCCTCTACGGCGGCGGGGACCGGGTGGCGCAGCACGAACGAGGTGAAGATATCCATTCTTTCCAATCCCATCATGAAGAACATCGCCGCCGCGGACACCACGAAGCAGGGCAAAAACGAGCCTCCTCACCGCGAGGTCGAGGAGGCCGCAGGCCCGGCGCAGCACCGCTACTTCCCGGCCGTGCGTTGCCGGATGTAGCTTCCGATCTCCTTCGGCTTGGGTTCCTAGTCCCTTCGCCTCCATCTTCGACTCCCAGAAGTCAATGAAATCGGGCAGCTTGGCGCGCAGCTGATCCATTTGAGTGAAGTGCACCAATTTGACCCCGTGCTTCTCGGTCATCGCCTTGAGCGCATTCGAGTCGGCCATCCGCGTTTCGGCAATGTCACGGTCGCGCGCTTCCTTCCCGACCTCGAGGAGCAGTTTGCGTACTTGCGGCGGCCAGACGTTGAAGAACGTATTCCAGTTCACCCACACCGGCCAGGTGGAATGGCGCCGAAGCTCAGGTCGGACGCGTACTTGCCCACCTCGTAGAGCTTGTTGCTGTAGATGGCGTCATACGGCCAGAACGCGCAATTGATCGTTCCGCGCTGCAACGACTCGTAGATCTCCGCCGGCAGCACGTCCACCCCCGTGGCCCCAAGGGACTGCCAAAGCACCGGCACGTACTCGCCCCAGGAGCGCACCTTCAAACCCTTGAAGTCCGCCATGGTGGCCACAGGCTTGTTGCAGAACGGCCGGTAGGTGCCGATACCGTGGAAGAAAATCGGGTAGATGTTGTTGCGCTTGAGCTCGTCGCGGATCCCCTTGTTCTTCTGCACCAGCTCCTCTGTCACCTCGACGGCGAGCTCGTTGTCATCGAAGAGCATCATGACCGAGTTCGTCATGCCCGTGAGCGGCAGCTTCGACGGGAAGTAGCCGGCGGGCACCGCGGCCATGTCGACCGCCCCCGAGCCGACGAGGTCCAGGAGTTCGGTCGGCTTTCCCATCGACCCGGCCCAGAAGATCTGAATCTTGATCTTGCCGCCGCTGCGCTTCTGGACCTGGTCGGCGAACCACTGGTCGACAGGGGCGCCCGGGAATGCCGGCGGGACGACGTGCGCCATCTTGAGCGTCATGGATGGGTAGTCCTCGGCGGCGGCCGGCACGATGCCGGCAGCAAGCGACAACATCGTGAGGACGGCGATCAGGAAGTTCTGTCGACGCATTTGCTCCCCCCTCCTTGTCTGTTGTGGGTCGGCTGGTCGTGGGATGCCAGCCAACAGGTCGCCAGCCAAACATACCCCGTGAAAGAGCGGATGTAAACCAGAAACTGAATGCCGGTTCAGCATTCGGCCCGGGCCGGGCACCACTGCAGGCACAAAAGCCCTATGCCTTCAGACAGTTGAATCTGCGGTCGGGGTCTAGGGTTAATGAATGGCTATTCATTTCGCCGCGGCCGTTGTACATTTCCCGTTACCTGCACACGGCTGAACGGCTCATGGAAGACATTTTCGTCGTCGGCGTCGGTATGACGCGCTTCGGCAAGTGGATGGATCGGTCCGTGAAGGACCTTACGCGCGAAGCAGTGGAGCGGGCTCTGGTTGATGCCGGCTGCGTTCCTGATGACATTGGTGCCGCGTTCTTCGCAAATGCTGGTCAAGGAGCAATTGAAGGCCAGCACATGATCCGGGGGCAGCTAGCGCTACGGCCCCTCGGCTTCTCCGGGATCCCGGTCGTCAACGTGGAGAACGCTTGCGCGAGCGCGAGTACCGCCTTCCATCTTGCTTGCCAGTTGCTGCGCACCGGCGATGCCGATGTGGTTCTCGCCGTTGGCGCGGAAAAGATGTACACGCCCGACAAGGACCGGAACTTCGCAGTGTTCAATGGCGCATGGGACGTTCATGGCGTGGATCAGGTAATGACCAATCTTTCAACGCTCAGCGGAGCTCACGGCGACGCAGGAAGCGAAGTGAACGAGCAGCCTTACAGCGTTTTCATGGACGTTTACGCGGCGCTAGCCAAGCAGCACATGCGAATGTACGGGACAACCGAAAGGCAGCTTGCGCACGTGGCAAGCAAAAACCACCGCCATTCGACCCTCAATGCGCTCTCTCAGTACCAAAAGGACATGAGTGTCGATGAGGTGCTCGCGGCGCGGCGGGTGGCGTGGCCACTCACCGTGCCGATGTGCGCGCCACTCAGCGACGGTGCGGCGGCTGCAGTCCTGTGTCGGAGAGAAGTGCTGGGTCGATTCGATCGCTCGCGCGCAGTGCATGTCTGTGCAAGCGTCCTTGCCAGCGGAAGCGATCGCGGCGCGGATGAGACCAACAGGCACATCTGTCATCTCGCAGCCCGGCAGGCGTACGAGCGAGCTGGTGTCGGCCCTCGTGATATGTCGGTGGCCGAACTGCACGACGCATCGGCAGTGGGCGAGATCATCCAGTCTGAGAATCTCGAGCTTTGTGCATTCGGGGAGGGCGGTCTCATGGCCGAGCACGGGGAGAGCGCGCTTGGCGGGCGCCTCCCGATCAACCCTTCAGGCGGCCTCGAATCGAAAGGGCATCCGATCGGTGCAACCGGCCTCGGCCAGATCTATGAATTGGTGACTCAGTTGCGCGGCGAGGCCGGCCAGAGGCAGGTCGAGGATGCACGCTTCGGTATTGCGGAGAACGGGGGCGGCTTTCACGGCTATGAGGAGGCTGCTGCATGCGTCACGATCCTCGGGCGCGCCGCATAGTCACCGCATGATGCGCGTCCCGTAAGTGAATATTGCGGAATTGCTTCGAAATACGGCGTGCCGGTACCCGGATCGGCCGGCCGTTTCCGCGGGCAGGCGGGTCGTTTGGACGTACGCCCAGCTGGCCCGTCGCGCGGCCGGTCTGGCGGGGGCGCTGCGTGGCGAGCTTGGACTCGCGCCTGGTGATCGCGTGGGAATTGCGATGGCGAACTGCCCTCAATACCTCGAGGCGCTTTTTGGCATCTGGCATGCGGGTCTCATCGCAGTGCCGATGAACTCCCGCCTTCATCCGCGCGAGATCGCCTATATCCTGGATAGCGCATCGGCGCGCGCCTGCCTGGTCGGGCGCGACACGCGGGACGGCGTGGCTCCGCTTGAAGCAGAGTTGCCCGCATTGAAGAGGGTCGTCGACGTTGGAGAAAGCGGCTATGAAAAACTGATTGGCCAGGCCGACACCGCTTTGAGCGAGCTTGACGAGGACGAACCAGCGTGGCTTTTCTATACGAGCGGCACCACTGGACGGCCGAAGGGAGCGATCCTCACGCACCGCAATCTGGCACTCATGTCGATCAGCCATCATGCCGATATCGACTCCCTTCGACCGACGGATACCGTAGTAAACGCGGCGCCACTTTCGCATGGCTGCGGATTGTGGGCGATTCCCAGCATCGCGCGCGGTGCAAACAATGTAGTGCTGGAATGCCCGAGCTACGATGCCGCCCACGTATGCGAGGTGCTCGCTCATTGGCCCCGCGTGCGCATGTACCACGCGCCTACCATGGTGAAGCGGCTGGTGGACTATGCAGCGTCAACTGGCGCGAGTACGGAACAGCTCGATACATTGATCTACGGGGGAAGCCACATGTATCTGGCGGACCTGAGACGTGCGCTAGACGTGCTGGGACCTAAGCTGGTACAGATCTACGGACAAGGCGAGTGCCCGAATACGATTACCTTCCTGGATAAAGAGACACATGCTGATGCGAGTCACCCTCGTTATGAGGATCGGCTCTCGTCCGCCGGTACCGCACGTAGTGGGGTGACATTTCGCATTGCGGATCCCGAAGGACAAACGGTCCCTGCCAATGAGCTTGGTGAGGTTCTGGTTCGGAGCGATATCGTGATGCGGGGTTACTGGAACAATCCAGAGGCGAGCGCGCAGTCCTTGCGCGATGGGTGGCTTCACACCGGGGACATTGGCTGCGTGGATGCCGAGGGCTTCCTGACAATCAAGGACCGATCAAAAGACATGATCATCTCCGGAGGTAGCAACATTTATCCTCGAGAGGTTGAAGAGGTGCTGCTGCAGCATCCGGCAGTCCTCGAGGCATCCGTGCTTGGGCGCCCGCATCGCGAGTGGGGGGAGGAGGTTGTGGCGTTCGTAGTGGCGCGTCAGGGCGTGCAGCTTGAGACCGCCGAACTCGATCAGCTCTGCCTGGATTCGATCGCGCGGTACAAGCGGCCGCGCGAATATTTTGTGGTCGACGCCTTGCCGAAGAGCAACTACGGCAAGATCTTGAAGACTGAGCTGCGCGCCCGACTCCGTCCTGGCTCTTGAAAACTGGGCCCCAGCCACGTGCTTGTGAGCGTGCTACCCGAATTATTGCCGTAGCAGTTGCCGCCACCCCGGGTTTCGCAGTCACATTCGGCATCGCGTCCTGAAATTCCCGTTCCCCGCCGAGCATTTGCATTACTTCCCCAGCCGGATCTACTGCGTCGGCTTCCGCCGTTGACCTACGGCTACCGCGTATTGACCCTGCCCAACGGATCAGCCTACGATGTTTCGATGCGCGGACGAATGTCCGCAGGGCGGACACTGTGATCCCGGTCCTAAGCGATGAATTTAGGCGATCTGATCAATAAGTCGACGGCGCATTTCGCCGACCGGGTCGCCATTTACGACGACTCTCGATCCCTGACCTTCCGCGCCCTTCACGCGCGGGTAAATCGCCTCGGCAATGTCCTTCTCGACAACGGCATCCTGCCGCGCCACAGCATCGCTTCTCTCCAATACAACAGCATTGAGACAGCGGAGATCGAGCTCGCGGCGTCGAAATTCGGCTTCGTTCGCTCGCTGCTCAACGCGCGCGACAACCTGCAAGGACACATCAACGCCCTGCAGATGATCGGTGCCGAGGCCCTCTTCTATTCCGGGGAGTTCTCCTCAGAGGTCGAGGCCCTTCGGCGCGAAGTCCCGACCCTTCGCATTTGCGTCGCGATCGATGCCGCGAATCCGGAAAAGGGGGAATACGAAGACCGCGTCTCCCGGTCGCGTTCCGACGAGCCGAGGTACGAGGTGGGCGAGGATTGGACGCACAGCGTGTACTTCACTTCGGGCACCACGGGAAAGCCCAAGGGCATCCAGCTGAGCCAGCGAAATTGGCTGGCTCTCGTGCGGAACCACCTCGTCGACACGTATTCGGACGCCAATCCCCGGGACGTCGTGTTGCATGCCGCCCCCATGTCGCACGCCTCGGGGGCGCTCCTCTTTTCCCACTTGGTGAGAGGCGCCAGTCAGAAGGTCATTCGGAGATTTGCGGCGAACGACGTGCTGGACGCAATCGAGCGCGACCGGATCACCACGCTCTGGGTCGCGCCGACGATGCTGATCATGCTCATGGAGCAAATGGCCGACAGGCCCCGCGACACGAGCAGCCTGCGCAGCATGCGCTATGGTGGAGCCGCGATGGCGGCCGATCGCGTGCGGGAGGCAGTCGAGCGCTTTGGGCCGGTCATCTGCTCCGGTTGGGGCCAATGGGAAGCGCCTCAACAATGCACGTTCTTCTCCCAGGATGCGATCAAGAGCGCGGTCGACCGACTGGACATGGCGCGGCTTGCCTCGGCGGGCCGATCGATCACGTTTGGCGACGTCGCGATCGCGGACGACGAAGGCCGACTCCTTCCGACGGGAGAAGAGGGCGAGGTGGTCGTCTCGGGCGACCATCTCATGGTCGGCTACGTCGGGCAGCCGGCCGAGACGGCTGCCCTTCGCTTCGGAAAGTGGCAGCGCACGGGCGATGTTGGCAGGATCGACCCGGAGGGCTACCTGAATCTTACGGATCGCAAGCGGGACCTGATCATCTCGGGCGGGAGCAACATCTATCCGCGCGAGATTGAAGAGATCCTCTATACGCACCCCGCCGTGCTCGACGTGGCCGTGATTGGACTCCCCGACGACAAATGGGGGGAGCTCGTGGGCGCCCTCGTCGTGCTGAGGGATGGAGCCCGGGCGTCGGCGCAAGAGCTGATCGAGTGGTCGCGATCGCAGTTGCCGGACTACAAGCGACCGCGGCTCGTCGAATTCGTGAAAGAGCTGCCGAGGAACGCCTACGGCAAAGTCGTGCGCAAGGAGCTCAAGCGACAGCTTGAGGGTAGTAGCCAAGCGGGCACAAGAGGAGCCAACCCTAATAACCGAGTGAACAGGAGTTCGCCATGAACAAGCGCCAATTCATCCAATCAGGCGTAATCCTCGCGTTCGCCGCACTCGCCACGGGCGCGGCATTCGGGGACGCATATCCGACTCGCCCCGTGAAGATCATCTCGCCGTTTCCGCCAGGCGGCCCGACGGACATCCTCGCGCGGATCATCGCGGAGAAGCTGTCTGGCTCCCTTGGCCAGCCCGTCATCGTCGAGAACCGCGCAGGCGCGGGGGGAATGATCGGAGCGGAAGCGGTCGCACGGGCCGCGCCCGATGGGTACACGCTGCTCATCGGGACGATCGGAACGCATGGCATCAATTCCGCGATTTACAAGCATCTGAGCTACGACCCGATCGCCGACTTCGCTCCGATATCTCTGGTGGCGAACGTCACCAACCTGCTCGTGGTGAACCCCTCGCTGCCGATCCACGACTACAAGGAGCTCATCTCATACGCGAACGCCCACCCTGGCCAATTGACGTTCGCGTCGGCTGGCGTCGGCAGCTCCCAACACTTGGCCGGGGAACTGCTGAAGAGCATGGCGCACATCAACATTCTGCACGTGCCCTACAAAGGGGGTGGCCAGGCTCTGCCGGACTTGCTCTCGGGGAAGGTTTCGATGATGTTCATCGGGATTCCCGCCGTTCGTGCGTACGTGATGGCGGGCAAGTTGCGGCCGATCGCGGTAACGACCCTCACGCGGTCGCCGGCAATGCCCGACATCCCGACGCTGGACGAGCTCGGCCTGAAGGGTTACGAGGTCGGCGCGTGGCACGGCATTCTGGCTCCTGCGAACACGCCCCGCCCCATCATCGATCGGCTGAACACCGAGCTCAGGAAGGTGATGACCGATCCGGGCGTGGTCAAGCGGCTTACCGCGCTGGGAGCGGTGCCGCTCACGAGCACGCCCGAGGAATTCGAGGCGTACATCCGATCGGAGATCAAGAAGTTCGCGGACCTCGTCAGGACGGCCCACATTGAAGTGCAATAGCGCTCGCAACGACTGATGAGAGGTTTCGCCGGGCTCGCGGTTCTGGAACTGAGCGAGGGGATCGCGGGGCCCCTGTGTGGGCGCTACCTGGCCGACCTTGGCGCCAGCGTCACGAAGCTCCAGGCAGGGCCTGGGGACCGCTCTCGCGAATGGGGCGAGGCCAAGGCATGCGGCGCGATCCACTCCTACCTGAATCGCAACAAGCAAATCGCAACGATGGCGGACGCACAGGATTTACGCGCGTCTTGGCTCGCGCGGCTTGCGCTTGCCGACGCGGCCATCCTCTCGTTCGATCCGAAGTCGCGGCCCGACATCATGGTCGACTGGGCCGGGATGTCCGCGCTTAATCCCCGCCTGATCGTCTGCCGGATCGCCGATTTCGGGGGGAAGGGAGCGATGGCGGAATGGACCGGTTCGGAGCTCGTCTTCCAGGCCATGTCGGGCTTCACGCGGTATGTCGGATCCAGGGATGAACCGCCCCTCCGGATAGGGGCCGAAATCGCCGGATTCGCTGCGGGAATGGCCGCGTTCCAGGCGATCGTGGCTGCGCTCCTGGCCCGGGAGCGAGACGGGGTCGGTGAATACGTCGAAATCTCCGCGATCAAGGCCTTGCTCTCCCTGAAGTCGGCGCTGATGGCGGCGCAGTCGGAGCCAGACGAGTGGGAGGGATTTCACCTCGATGGCCCTTATGCCTCCCCCGACCGCGGCTGGGCTACGAGCGATGGTTACGTCACGTTCGACTTTCGCCACGACCAAAGAGCCCAATGGGCTAGCTTCTGCAACGCGATCGGAGTGGGAGACATTGTCGACCGCCCCGAATACAAGGACTGGCGAGCCACGATCTATACCGGCCACAGGAGGCATGATCTCGGCCGGGTCTATCACCCGTTCTTCCGCGCGAATACATCCGAGGTTGTGGCAAGAACCGTCAACGGGTTCGGCGGCATATCCGTGAGGCTCCAATCCTACGACGAGCTCGTGCGACATCCTCAGATCCAAGCGCTAGATCCCTTTATAAGGGCTGAAGGAGATGCTGGCCTTAGGCAGGTCGGAATTCCGTTCGAGCTTTCTTCGACTGCTCCATATCTGGCATCGAAACACGGGACGGTCGCGGCGGAACGCCCGACTCGTTCCTCCGAAATGGCGGGCGTGGCGGATCGCCGACTTCCGTTGGATGGAATTCGCGTGCTCGATGCGAGCGTGGGCGGCGTCGGGCCATGGGCCGGGTCGCTCCTGGGTATGCTTGGCGCGGAGGTCGTCAAGCTGGAAGCGCCGTCCGGCGACTTCATTCGAAACGTCCTCCCAAGGCAACGGGGCTTGAGCACGACGTACATGGCCCTGAACATGAACAAGCGGGGCATCGTCCTGGATCTCAAGACGCCGGAGGGCCGCAACGCGGCGTTGGACCTGGCCGGTACGGCGGACGTGTTCGTCGAGAACTTTCGACCCGGCACGGCCGAGAAACTCGGCCTGGGATACCGGGCGCTGAGCGAATCGAATCCGCGCCTGATCTACGTTTCAGCGTCCGGCTTCGGCAATGCGGGTCCGATGGCGCAGTTTGCCGCGGCAGATCCGCACATCCAGGCGTTCTCCGGTTTCGCTTCGGTCAACGGCGCAAATCATGGCGAGGCCGAGCTGTGGCGCTGGTATGGCCACATCGACGTAACGACCGCCATGGTCATCGTCCAGTCGGTACTGACGGCGCTCTGGGAAAGGACGACGGGCGGCGGCGGGTCGCTGGTGGGCGTATCGATGCTGAAGGCCGCCCTCGAATTGCAGGGAATACGCCTTGCCGAGTATTTCGCCGGGACGCGCGTGGGTCCATTGGGCAGCGCCGTGACGTACCTGGTGCCCGACGAAGCATTCGCGACGCTGGATTTCCCGATCGCGGTCTCTGCGACCAACGAGGAGCAGTGGCGATCACTCTGTCTCGTCCTCGAGCTTCCCGGTTTGATCGCCGACCCTCGGTACCGCACCAATTCGGACCGCATCGCCAGTCGGGAAGCCCTGATCAGCGAGCTCGCCCGGGTCCTGCGGGCGCGGCCGGCGTGGTTTTGGGAGCGGCGCCTTCAGGGCGCCGGCGTGCCCTGCTCACGGTTCAGAAGTTTCGACGAGCTGCGGCACCACGCATACTTCCGCGAGAATGGGATCGTCACCGAGATAGCGTGCCCTACGGGCGGGACTCTGTGCGTCGGAGGCGCGCCGTGGAGCTTCGGCGGGGTGAGGACGAGTCCCACGCGAGGGCCTAAACCGGGAGAGCATACCGCGCTCTATGCGTCGGGAAGGTGGGCGCAGCCCGATTCGACGCGAGGCGGATCGATCGCGAAGCATGGAAACACTCGCTGACGCGTTGGCCGACCGCGCCTCGGGGATCGCGCTGCGCGAGCTCTCCGATTCCGCCCTGTCGAAACTCGGAACGTGCCTCCTCGACTTCCTTGCGGCCTGCGCGGACGGCGCACCCACCACGCTCGGGCGGCAGGCGGCCGACACCGCACTTGCGACAGGCGGTGCGGGTGGCTGCTCGATCCTCGGCACGCGATTCACCACTTCGTCGGCCGAAGCGGCGTTCGCGAGCGCGGTACTGGGCGGATGCACTGCGCAAATGGATACGTTTGCAGAGAGTGCCAGCCATCCGGGTGTAACGATATTCCCCGCGCTGTTCGCTCTAGCGGAAAGCAGGGGCGACGTGACGGGAGCGCAGTTCGCCCTGTCCGCCCTCGCGGGATACGAAGTCATGGGTAGGTTGGGGCGCCTGTTGTTCCAGGACGCATCGCGGTTCGCGGCTCGCCCCACGGGCGTTCTCGGGCCCATTGCGGCAGCCGCGGCGACGGCGCGCCTGAGGTGCCTTTCGGCCGACGAGACGAGCCATGCCATATCGATCGCGGCGAATACCAGCTCCGGACTGATGGAATGGACCAAGGCCGGAACCACAGAATTCGTATTCCACTCCGGGTTTGCTTCCCGCAGCGGGCTGACCGCCTCCGAGATGGCTGCACGGGGAGTGGTCGCGGCCCGAACCACGCTGGACGGGGAATTCGGCTTGCGGAGCCTGTTCGCCACGGCGGGAGCGGCGGCAGCTCCTTCGGCTCCAGGAGAGCCGTTGCAGATATTCGATGTCGTCCACAAACCGGCGCCGGCGTGCGTGTTCGTCCAATCGCCCTGCCAAGCCGCGATCTCCATCACCGCGCGCCGGGTCTTTACGATTGACGACGTAAAGAAGGTGACGATCTACGTGCACCCCACCGCATCCGGCTATCCTGGCTGCGACAACGCTGCCGTGCCCCGGTCGCCCCAGGAAGCAAGGATGAGCATCCAGTTCAGCGTCGCGGCCGTTCTCGCTTCAAGAGCGATTCAGGCCGGCAATTGGCTGGATCCCCCGCGGAGCGCGGCCTGCGCTCTGCTCTCGAGGTGCCGGTTGCGTCCTATCGAAGAGGCGAGCGTGGCGGCGCATGCCGGACCGAGAAGCTGTGTCGTAGAGGTCGAGCTGGCGTCAGGGGAGCTGGTTCGCGAGGTGCGCGACGACATCCGGGCGAGCACGCTCGAGGAGATGGCCGCGCGCTTCGGACGGTCATGGCAGCCGGCCCTCGGATCCTCACGGGGCGCGCGGATCACCGGCTGGGCGCGCGATCTGCGCGGGCTGCGCTCCGTGAACGAGCTCACCGGAATGCTTCGGTCGGCGGCTCCCGACTTCCATGCCGCAGTCGGCTAGCCCCGCCGCCGCCGTTGTCGGGGTCGGGACCACCCGGTTCGGCGTGCTCCCCCACCTTACGCAATACGACCTGGGGATCGCCGCGCTGCAGGAGGCGCTGGAGGAGAGTGGACTTTCGACGTCGGATCTGGACGGCCTCATCGTCCACCGCATTCCCGACTACCAGCGTCTGGCCGAGATGCTGGGCATCAATCCGATCTTCGCCATGGCGATTCAAGGGCAAGGCCGGATGTGCGGTACCGCGATTCGAATTGCCTGCATGGCCATCAGGACCGGCGCGGCAAGAACGATCGCCCTCGTATACGGCAACAACGGCCGGAGCGCCGGCGCGCGCTATGGCGGGAACAGCGACCAGTACGGAAGCGGCGGGGCCGGGATTTGGCTGCCATACGGCATGACGTCGCCGGGCGCGCATCACGCGATGATGTTCAGGCGCCACATGCACCTCTACGGTACGACGTCGAGGCATTTGGCCAGCATCGCCGTCGCTTTCAGGAAGCATGCCGGCCTCAACGAACTCGCGGTGATGCGAACGCCGATCACGGAGGAAGATCACCAATCGTCCAGAATGATCGTGGATCCGCTTCACTTGTTCGATTATTGCCTCATCAACGACGGTGGCGTCGCGATGATTGTCACGTCGGCTGATCGGGCCCGGGATCTGCCCAGGCCACCGGTGTACCTCCGAGCGGTCGCCCAGGCCTCCGCGCTGCGCGATTCCACGTACCCCGATGAGGACTTTTGGCGAGCCCCCATGGCCGCGGTCGCGAAAGAATTGGAAGTCGAGTCCGGGATCGGTCGCGCTGACCTCGACGGCCTCATGATCTACGACAACTTCTCTCCGACGGTGCTGTTCACGCTCGAGGGATTCGGCTTCTGCGCGCCCGGCGAGAGCGGTGACTGGATCCAGGGCGGCCGGCTCGAGCTCGGTGGGGAGTACCCCACCAATACGAGCGGTGGTCACCTCTCGGAGAGTTACATGCAAGGCTGGGCGCTCAACGTCGAGGCGGTCCGCCAGATCCGCGCCGAGGCGGGAGCGCGTCAGATCGCCGGTGCTTCGCGCATCCAATACATGTGCGCTGCGCCGGTGGTGTCCGGAGTCATCTATTCGGGGGAGCGATGCTAGTCGGGTTTCCCAGGATTTCACCCAAGCCGAACGAATCGGATCGTCCGTTCTGGGACGCGGCGCGCAAGGGCGAGCTCCGCATGCAACGCTGCAGGGCGTGCATGGAATGGCGCTTCCCCCCGTCGCCGGTATGCCCCGATTGCGGCTCGACGGATGCCGGCTGGGACACGCTTTCGGGTTTAGGGACCATTACGTCGTTCGTGATCTTCCACAAGGCCTACTTCGAGGTGCTGCGGGACGTGGTTCCCTATGCGGTGATCCTGGTCCGTTTCGACGAGGGGCCGCGCTACTACGGGAACTTGCTCGACGTCCGCTGCGACGCCATCCGGATCGGGATGCGCGTCAGGACGCAATTCGTCGAGGTCGGCCAGGGACTCCTGGTCCCTCAGTTCCTCGGATCGAACTAGCCGGAGCGCCCGGATGGAGCGCGTGAACTGCCTCGTTCCGTCCGGTGACGACATAGGCGAATCGCCTCTTTGGTCCGAGCGGGACCGGCTTCTCTACTGGGTGGACGTCTCGGCGTGTTCCCTCCATCGAATGAACCTCGACACGCTCCATGTCGAGACGCGCCGGTTCGACCGACCGCTGGGTGCCGTCGCCCAGGCGAGCCACGGGCGCCTCCTCCTCGCATTTCGATCGGGCATCAGCCTGATCGATGGGTGGGCCGGGGATCTCTGCCCGATCGCACGCGCACAGGGCGACGAGCGATTCAACGACGGCAAGTGCGATCGAAGGGGAAGATTCTGGGTCGGTACCTTCGACCGGACCATGAAACGGCCGATCGGCGCCCTTTATCGATTGGACGGCACCGGATTGAAGCAGGCCGATTCGGGCTTCTCTCTATCGAACGGCATCGCGTGGTCTCCGGGCGGCAACGAGATGTACTTCGCCGACACGCATGCCCGATGCATATATGCGTACGCCTGTGACTCGGCTTCAGGGGAACTGGGCCGAAGGCGCGTCTTCGCTCAGTTCCATTCCGAGCTCGATCGGCCGGACGGATGCACCGTAGATGGCGAGGGCGGTGTTTGGACGGCGCTGGCGGGTGGCTCCGCGGTCGTCCGGCTGGATCCGTCGGGGAAGATCGTCTCCAGGCTCGTTCTGCCGGTATCGCGCCCGACGAGCGTCGCGTTCGGCGGGAAGGAGATGTCCACCCTCTTCGTCACGTCGATGCGAGAACGCGACGCGAACGGGGACGGCGATCAACGCCTCGCAGGCAGCCTTTTCGCCATCGAGGAAACGGGCGTCCGGGGAATTCCAGAGCCCGAGTTTTCGGATTGCTAGCGAATCGCCTTGAAGCCGAGCGCGGCCGATACGGCCTCGCATCGGGTGCGGACCTGCCTCGCACATCGCTCGAGCACCGCATTTGTGAGCCGGACATCCGGGCCGAAGACCGCGATCGATCCCGCGACAGCGCCGTGCACGGAGAAAAACGGCGCCGCGACCGACGCGGCGCCCTTGATCAATTCGCTACGGCTCACCGCATAGCCCCGCTGCCGTATGTGGGCCAACTCCAGATCGAGCTTGGTCGTCGCCGCTCGTCGTCCCTCCGGCTCGCTTGGTGCCAGATGTGCGAGGATCGCCTTCCCGCTTGCGCCGGCCGTTATCGGCTCGGAATGGCCGACCCCCCGTTTGAAACTCAGGGGATGATGGCTAGGCAATTCGGCGAGGCAGATCCGTTGGCCGTTGCGATGAACGAAAAGTCCTACCGTCTCGCCCGTAGCCGTCCAAAGCTCACTCAGACTCGGCATTGCGAGGGCCACAAGATCGTTCTCGGAACTGTGCGATAAGACCGCCAGTCGGCTCGCTGCCGCGCCTAGGCGAAATCGACGGGGATTCCCGTGCGAAGTCACGAACCCCTTCTTCTCCAGCGCGGCCAGTAGCCGATACAGAGTGGGCCGGGTGAGGCCAACCTTCTCGCAAAGCTCCCTCGCGGACATCTCGAGATGAGGTGCCTGAAAGGCGCCGAGTACATCGAGGGCCCGCTCGACGGAGCGAACCCCTTCGGCTCTTTGACGGCGGCCGCCCGCGGCGAGGGCTCTTGGCATGACCGTGCAATTATGCCAAGCGATGCCCACACTCCGCCAATCCTGTAGGTGGAACTTGTCTGCTCGGCTTCCGGAGAAAAGTGAGCCGCTATTGCAGCTTCGCTCATGGGTGATGTGGTTTAGGAATCTCGGACCGAACTGAATATTAGTGTTTCGGCGAATTGACCTTGGGAAAGGGAGTTCGCCGCGAAGCGCAAGCGCTTTTCTGTGGAGCAGATTGTGGCGGTGTTGAAGCAGGCGGAGCTGGGCATGCCGCTGGCGGACATCTTCGCAAAATGGGCATTTCTGAGCAGACGTTTTATCGCTGGAAGAAGCAATACGCGGGTCTGCACTCGGACCAGGTGCGCGAATTCAAGCTGCTTCAGGATGAGAACGCGCGGCTGAAGAAGCTCATGGCGGAGCTCAGTCTCGACAAGGCGATTCTTCAGGACGTTGCCACAAAAAAACTGGCGCGGCCCGCGCTGAAGAGGAACGCGGTGGACTACATCGTGAGCCACTACGCCCTCAAGACGCGGCGGGCCTGCCGGCTGGTCAAACAAACGCGCAGTGTGCAGTACTACCGGAGTGTCAAGAACCCACGGCACGACCTGCGTGGGCGTTTCGGGATTGCTGGCAACCCCGATTTACGTCTATATGAGACTGGCGCCCCGAACACGAATCGAACGTGCGACCTGCCCCTTAGGAGGGGGCCGCTCTATCCACTGAGCTACCGGGGCGCTGCGGGCGGAATTATCTCACGCGCCCTGCGCCCGGCGCCCCGTCGATTCGCGCATGCGGGGCGGTTACGGCATCGCGGCGGTGTACGTCACGCGTCCGCCCTTCGCGTTGGTGCCGTAGGTGCCGGCCGAGGGAATCGTCGTGTTCGCGTACGCGTAGGTCCACACCGCACTGCGGTTCGTCACGTTGCTCGCGCTGAGCACCGGGACGCTCGTGTTGCCGCCCGCGTTCGAGAGGGTGGGCGCGGCGAGGTTGGTCGCGTCGCTCGAGCTGGTCGTGATCTGGTTGTAGTTGATCGTGTCGGCGAGCGTGGCGTGCTGCAGGCCCGCGCCGGCGCTGTTGTTGGATTCCGTGATCGTGATCTGCCCGCCGTTGCCCAGCACCGTGACGTTCGAGCCGGAGCCGCCCGCGGCGTCGCCGCCCGTGCCCGCGATCGGCGTGCTGTTGCCGAGCACCGCGGCAGTCGGGCTGAACGTGATCTGGTCGATCGTGGCGCCGACCGTGCCGACGCGGAACGACAGGAAGCGCGGGATCACGATCGAGAAGTCGAGGTTCGCCGTGGTGCTCAGTGCGCCGCCGCCGGTCACCGTGCTGGATTCGGCCATCGCGATCGAGGCGGCCGACACGCCGAGTGCGACGAGCGCAACGGCCCTTGCCAATTTTCGAGTATTCAAAAACGTCCTCCCTGTGGGTCCGGATGCCGGGCTTTCCCGGCCGACGTTTCGTGAATTGAAACGCTGGGGACGGAGTATAGGGAGGGATTGAGGTAATTTGGTTAATTGCAACAAGCCATTATCGGCCCTTCTTATGAACATACGTTAGGTGCTGGGTTGCCCATGGCGCCGCCCCTTGCCGGCCGGGCATCACTCGAACCCCTCGACCCGCTTGAAGCTGGGCTGCAGGACGCGCCCGCTGCGCGCGCGGTTGCCGCGATGGTGCTCGATCGAAGCGGCGTTCACGGTGAGCGTGATGCGCTTGTCGCCGCGTCCGAAGGCCGCGACCTTGAGATCGCCCGCGACGGGGACCGCGCCGATCATCTTCTCGCCCTCGTGCAACTTGATCGCGATGACGCCCTTGCCGCCGCCGGCGAGCTCCTTCACCTCCTCGAGCGGGAAGACGAGAAGCCTGCCTTCGGCCGAGAGCGCGGCCACCTCCTTCGTCCCGGCGGGAATCGCGCAGGGCTCGAGCACCGCCTCGCCCTCGTCGAGCGACACGAACTGCTTGCCGGCCCGAAGCCGCGTGAGCAACCCTTCGATCTTCGTGCGCAGCACGTTCCCGCCGCTGGTCGCGATCAGCACGGCGACATCCGACGTCCCGGAGAGCATCCCCACGATCGGCGTGCCCTGCGTCTCGGCGAGCGAGGAGACGGGCGCGCCGTCCCCCTTGCCGCCGGGAACGTCGGTCGGCCGCACGCTGAAAACCCGGCCGTTGGCGCCGAAGAGCACCACCGGATGGATGGTGCGCGTCTCGCGGATCGCGAGCTCGGCGTCGCCTTCCTTCCACGGGAGCGCCGCTCGGTCGATGCCGTGGCCCGAGCGCGTGCGCAGGAACCCGTTCCTCGAGAGGATCACGGTGACCGGCTCGTCGGCGACCGCCTCCACCATCGAGAGCGTGATGCGCTCGGCTTCCTCGATCACGGTGCGCCGCGCGTCGCCGAATTTCTCCACGTCCTCGCGCACCTCCTTCGCGGCGAGCTTGCGCCGTTCCGCCGGCGATCCGAGGAGCTTCCTGAGCGATGCGGCTTCCTTCTTGAGCTCCGCCAGCTCCTTCTCGATGCGGATGCCTTCGAGGCGCGCGAGCTGGCGCAGGCGAATCTCGAGGATGTCCTCGGCCTGGCGCTCCGAGAGCTCGAACCTCTTCATGAGGTCGGGCTTCGGCTCGTCGGAATTGCGGATGAGCTTGATCACCTGGTCGATGTGCAGGAAGGCGATCATGCGGCCGTCGAGGATGTGGACGCGGGCCGCCACCTCGTCCGCGCGGTGCTGCAGGCGCCGTTCGAGCACCCGCAGCCGGAACTGCGTCCATTCGCCGACCACGTCCGCGAGGCTCATCGAGCGCGGCCGCCCGTCGCCGCCGATCGCGACGAGGTTCAACGGCACGTTCGCCTCCATCGAGGTCCGCGCGAGAAGGAACGCCATGAGCTCGTCGGCCTCGACGCGGCTCGTGCGCGGCTCGAACACCAGGCGCACCGGATGCTCGGCGTCCGAATCGTCGCGCGCGCTCTCCAGCAGCGCGAGCCCGCCGTTCTTCACCGAGAGCTGCTCGGGCGTGAGCGACTTCTTCCCGGCCCTGGGCTTCGGGTTGGTGATCTCCTCGATCTCGGCGAGCACGCGCGCGGCCGAGGTGTTGGGCGGCAGCTGCGTCACCGCGATGCGGTACTGCCCGCGCGCGAGCTTCTCGACGCTCCAGCGCGCGCGCACGCGAACGCTGCCTCGCCCCGTCTCGTAGGAGCGCTTGATCTCCTCGCGCGAGGAGATGATCTGGCCGCCCCCGGGAAAATCGGGGCCCTTGATGTTGCGCGTGACGGGTTTCGCGCCGTCCCCCGCCTCGAGCGTCAGCGCGCACGCCTCGCCCACTTCGCGCAGGTTGTGCGGCGGGATCTCCGTCGCCATGCCGACCGCGATGCCGGAAGCCCCGTTCAGCAGCATCACCGGAAGCCGCGCCGGAAGCATTTTCGGCTCCTCGGCGGAGCCGTCGTAGTTGTCGGCGAAATCCACCGTGCCGCGATCGAGCTCGGAGAGCAGGACCTGCTCCGCGAATTCGGTGAGGCGCACCTCGGTGTAGCGCATCGCCGCGGGGCTGTCGCCGTCGCGCGAGCCGAAGTTGCCCTGTCCCTCGATGAGCGGATAGCGCAGCGTGAAGTCCTGCGCCATGCGCACCGCCGCGTCGTACACCGCGACGTCCCCGTGCGGATGGAACTTGCCGATCACGTCGCCCACGATGCGCGCGCTCTTCTTGAAGGGCGCGTCGTGGCGATTGCCCATCTCGCGCATCGCGTAGAGGATGCGGCGCTGCACCGGCTTCTGCCCGTCCTCGACGCAGGGGAGGGCGCGCCCCTTCACCACGCTCATCGCGTAGGCGAGGTAGGCGCGCGAGGCGAACTCGGCGAGCGACGGGCCCTCGGGCGTTCGCGGGGGCGCGGCGGCGGGCGGCGGGGTGGGGGGCGGCGGCTCGCGGTTCGCGGCGAAGAGATCGCCCGTCGAATCCGCGGCCTTTTTCTTCCTGCTCAAGGTCGGTCCTGCGAAAAGGCGTGATTCTACCGGCTACAGGTCCGCCTCGATGAGGTGGCCGTTCTCCTCCATCCATTGGCGCCGGCCGGCGGCCTCGCCTTTGGCCATCAGCAGCTTGAAGACGACCTGCGCCGCCTCGCGCTCGGGCCTTGCGAGGCGCATCTCGATCAGCCGCCGCGTATCCGGGTGCATCGTCGTCTCGCGCAGCTGCTCGGGATTCATCTCGCCCAGGCCCTTGAAGCGGCCGATGTGGATCATGCTTTGCTTCGCGCCGTCGTCCTCGAGCTTCGCGACGATCATGTCGCGCTCCGCATCGTCCAGCGCGTAGAGGCGGCGCTCGGCCTTCACCTTCCCATGGGGCGCCACGCGGATCGAATAGAGCGGCGCCTGCGCGATGAACACGTGCCCGCGCTCGATGAGCTTCGGGAAGTGCCGGTAGAAGAGCGTGAGGAGGAGCGTCTGGATGTGCGATCCGTCCACGTCCGCGTCCGCCATGACGATGACCTTGCCGTAGCGCAGCCCTTCGAGCACGGAATCCGGCGCGTCGGGCTCGTGGGGATCGATGCCGAGCGCCACCGCGATGTCGTGCACCTCGGTGTTGGCGTAGAGCTCCTTCGCGTCGACCTCGAAGGTGTTGAGGACCTTGCCCTTGAGCGGAAGGATCGCCTGGTAGAGGCGCTCGCGGCCCTGCTTCGCGGAGCCGCCCGCGGAATCGCCCTCGACCAGGAAGACCTCGTTGCGGGTCATGTCCTGCGACTCGCAATCGGTGAGCTTGCCGGGCAGCACCGCGATTCCGCCCGAGCGCCGCTTCTCGACGATCTTTCCGGCCTTCTGCCGCGCGGTCGCGGCGCTGATCGCGAGCTGCGCGATCTTCTTGCCTTCCTCGGCGTTCTGGTTGAGCCACGCGTCGAGCGGATCCTTCACGCGCAAGGCGATGAGCTTCAACGCGTCGCGCGAGGAGAGCCGCTCCTTGGTCTGGCCCTGGAACTGCGGATCGAGCAGGCGCGCCGAGAGCACGTAACGCAGCGGCTTCCACGCGTCCTCCGACTGCAGGCTCACCCCGCGCGTGAGTAGCTCGTGGTGCTCGCAGAATTCCTTCACCGATTCGTACACCGCCTGGCGCAATCCCGCCTCGTGCGTCCCGCCGAGCGGCGTGGGGATCAGGTTCACGAACGATTCGCCTTCGCCGCCCGACTCCGCCCAGGCGATGGCCCACGCGGCGCCTTCGCCCTGCGCGTAGTTCGCGTCGTCGGCGCCGTAGTACGACTCGCCGGCGAAGATCGGGCTCACGTAGCCGCCGGCGTCGGTGAGGCGCTCGCGAAGGTAGGCATTCAGGCCGCCTTCGTATTTCCACTCGCGCCGCTCCTTGGCGATCTGGTCGTCGAGCACGACCTCGAGGCCGGGCAGGAGCACGGCCTTCGCGCGGAGCAGCATCTCGAGGTCCGAGCGTTTCACGCGCGGGGTGTCGAAGTACTTGGGATCGGGCCACGCCCGCACCCACGTGCCGGTCTCGCGCGGACCGGCCTTGCCGGCCTTCCTCAATTTCGACGCGAGCTCGCCGCCCTCGAACGCGATCTCGTGCACGGCGCCATCGCGCTTCACCTTCACCTCGAGGCGTTTCGAGAGCGCGTTGGTGACCGAGACGCCCACGCCGTGCAGCCCGCCGGAGAACGCGTACGCGCCGCCGCCCTTCTTGTCGAACTTGCCGCCCGCGTGCAACTGCGTGAACACGACCTCGACGGTAGGCGCTTTCTCGATGGGGTGCGGACCCACCGGGATGCCGCGGCCGTTGTCCTCGACGCTCACGGAGCCGTCGGGGTGCAGCGTCACCTCGATCTTCGTGGCGTAGCCGCCGAGCGCCTCGTCGGCCGCGTTGTCGATCACTTCCTGGATGATGTGCAGCGGGCTGTCGGTGCGGGTGTACATGCCCGGGCGCGCGCGCACCGGCTCCAGTCCCTTGAGGACCTTGATGGACTGCTCGTCGTACTTTTGTGCCATGGCATGTGAGGCAGAAAGGAATCGGGCCCGCGCCATGCGCGAGCCCGATCGATATCTTACTCGCGATGAACGGTTGCTATGGAAACACCGACTGGATCGCGAAGTTCTGTTGCGACTGCTGCCAGATGAGCGTCGTCGTCCGTCCCGGGGACGGGAAATTTGGCACCGTCACGGCCGACGAGAGGCCGGTCATGAATTCGCCCGAGGGAACGGTAACGTTGAAGGTCGACGGGTTGCCACTCGCGACACCGTTGACGTAGAGCTGGGCGGTGTGGAGACCGGGGCCAAAGTTGTTGTAGTTCACCAGCAACCCAAAACCGTTATTGACGCCACCAGAGCAGATTCCCGCCGTGTCTCCTCGCGGCGAGCCATAGGGTGCCGAGATGGAGGTTCCGTCCACTGAGATGCTCACTGGCCCTTGGCAGGACCAACCAGAGATGAGGCCGATGCCGCTCTGATAGCTGCCCGATGCTGGATTCTCCAAAGCCGCTACGGGAGCGGGAGGTCCCCACGTTTCCTGCTGGAAGGAAACGAAGATATCCTCCGTGCAGAATCCATCCGTGCTCGAAGGACAGCCGGCCGGATTGTATTGATCTAGAGAGAGCACGATCCAGTAGGTGCCGTTCGGGGGCGCGGTGTATGCGTTGCTTCGCGCGATGTTGTAGTAGTAGTTGTTCGGGGGCAGCGGATTGAATGAAGCGAAGTTGGTGAGGCGGAAGCCGTTGTAGGCGGCGCCGCGGGCTGGCTGGTATGTCGTCGCCCAGAGCGAGAGGCGAAGTGTGCCGGTCGTGAAGGAAGTTGTGTTGTTAATCTGATCCAGTGTGACGCTCGCGATCCCGCCGCTGAAGACGAATGTGAACTGCCCTGACATGTAAAGACCGCTGGCTACCGTCTTCTCCACCTGCGCGAGCGGGGACTCGGGCAGTTGCGGCGGGGCATCGGACTGCATCCCTGGGATGCCGTCCGAGGCGGGCAGCGGTGAAATGCGTTGTGGAGCGGTGCCGCCGACTCCGAGCATCGGCGCGGCGAGCGCCGAAGTGCAGAGCGCCGTCGCGGCGATCGACGCGACGCGAAGAAACAAGCCCATATGGCCTCCCTTGGTGTGTTCGAGGATTTTTGCTTCGGCGCGCATGAGGACGCGCGCCAGGAGGCGAGGCGCATGGGGACGGATTGGGATGCGCGCCTCGATATGCGACCTTTGTGGGATGGCCGCTGGCGCGCAAGTTTGCTACCGGAAGATTCTGAGGTCAAACATATCCGGCCGCCCCCGGTGGCAGCCTCAACGCTTCTCGTTCTCCACCTCGAGCGCGACGAGGAAGCGCGCGACCATGTTGTACGCGGCGATCGAGGCGGTGAGCTCCACGATCTGCGCGATCGGACCAGCGGGCCCGCACCTGGGCGAAGAGCGCATCGGGGACCTTCACGTCGCGCGTCATCGCGACGGCGTAGCGCATCGCGAGGCGCTCGGCATCGTCGAATGCGGGATCCTCCGATGCGCGCGCGGGATCGGCGAGCTTCGCGCGCAGCGCATCCTTGCCGCCCGCCTTCACGTACTCGGGCCAGTGGTGCGTGAACTCGTAGTCGGCGCCGGTGAGGCTCGCCACCGTGCAGATCGCGATCTCGCGGATGCGCGCATCGAGCGCGAACTCGCGCCGCACCGCCCCGAGGAGCGCGTTCCAGCCGCGCGCGAGCGGCTCGCTCCAGAGGAGCGCGAGGTCGAGGTTCAGGTACTTCCCGCCGCGCCGCGCGAGGATCGCTTCGAGGAGCTTCGGGTCGCGGGGGGCGGCTTGGGGATTCCAGGCGGGAATTCGCATCGTGGGCATGGGGGAAAAAGAGGAGAGCTTATCAAAGCTGCTAGAATTCACGTCCTTCGGGCGTCGCCGGCGAGGCAGAGTGGTCGAATGCGGCAGACTCGAAAAAGCGAGTCCCGAAAACCATAAGGAGAGATGGCTGAGCGGTCGAAAGCGCCGGACTCGAAATCCGGTTCACGGTTCTACCGTGACGTGGGTTCGAATCCCACTCTCTCCGCCAGATTTCTTCACGAGCCGATCCTCCAGCACCCCCCGCGTGCCCCGGGAAATCGGCAAATCCTTCCCCTGATTCCGCCAGAGGGGACAGGGGCGCCCTTCAGCGCGCGGCAAGCCGCAGAAGCGCAGAATATCCGGGGGCGCAAGCCCGCCAAAAAAAAACAGCCCGCGGAAAAAAGCAGGAGCGCTGATGGCGGCACAGGTCCAGACGGTGCTGGTTGCGGACGCCGATCGCAGTTGCGCGGAATCCATCGCGCTCCTGCTCAATCGACATGGCGTCGGGGCGAGCTGCACCTACGACGGCGTCGAGGCGATCCAGCTCGCGCAGCGCATGCGGCCGGACAACGTCATCATGGAAGTCGAGATGCCGGGGACCTCGGGCTTCGACGTGGCGCGCGAGCTGCGGGCCTCCTTCGGCAAGTCGATCCGCCTCGTCGCCTACACCGGCCACCTGCTCACGGTCGATCGACGGCGTGCGCGCGAGGCCGGTTTCGACGACTGGGTGCCGAAGAGCACGCCGGTCATCGACCTGCTGCGCGCGACGAGCCCCGCGGTGCACCAGGCCGTGCTGCGGTCCATCGCCGTGAACGTGCGCCAGATGCGCAACCAGCTCACCCTCGCCGGGTCGCTCCTCACCCACGCGCAATCCACGCAGGATGTCGGGACGCGCCAGCGGCTGCGCGACTTCCTCGTCGGGCGCATCGAGGGCGTCGTCGCCTCGATGTCGCGGCTGCCGACGGAGGCGCCCGATCGCGCCACGCTGTGGGCGGAGGTGGAGGCGGTGCGCGAGCGCCTCGACGAGTTCGTCGCCTGAGCGCCGCTAGGCGCTTTCCCTGCGCTCCGCTTCCGGGTCGTTGGTCTTCGCGAGGATGTGCGAGAGGCGGTCGTTCGCGTCCATGAAGAATGCCGCCACCCGGTGCACCACGGCGGTGGAATCGGCGGCGACGCAGTCGCAGCTCACGAGGTCGAAGGCATAGGAGCCGATGTCGTCCGCGTCGAAGAGCTTGCGCGGCTTGCAGTGGTCCGGGAGGCGGTCGACCTCGAACGGATCGAGCGAGGCGAGATAGTCGCGCGCGGCTTCGACGACCTCGGCCTCGCTCGTCGCAAGGTCGAGTCGTCCCGGCCAGCTGAGGAGCGGGCGGCCCCGCTTCGGGAATTCCAGGGTGGACATGTTTCCCGGTGGATTTGGCTTTCGACGCCCATGAATCGTCGCGCAGATCGCGCAAGGAATCTGTCGGCGCAAGCCCGCGGCCGGGTGTCGGCCGCCTCCTACAGGCTAGGTCGTCACGCGGCGCGCGGCGGCTTCGCGGGCGTTGGTGTCGCTCACGAGCTCCGAGAGGCGGATCGAGGCGTCGGTGAAGAACGCCGCGAGCGACTGCACCAGGTGCGCCGATGCGTCCATCTTGTCGCAGTAGTGCCCGACCAGGTCGAAGGCGTACGAGGAGATGTCGTACGCGCAATGCATCGTGCGCGGCCGGCAGCGCAACGGCAGCATCGCGAGCCGCAGCGGGTCGACGTTCGCCAGGTACTCGTTGGCGGCTTCGATCACGTCCGATTCGGTGATGGCGGCGCGCAGGCGCTCGTGCCAGGGGTCGGGGTTCACAGGCGGCGTTCCTCGGCGAGCGGTTGTTAATCCGCGGGAATTATAGATTAACGCGCGATAAGTGTGGGCCCGATTCGGCCAAGCTAGGAGGCGTCCACTTGGCGCGGGCCGATCACGCGCCGCTGCCAATCGTAGAGGCGGTCGCGCCAGCGGTCGATGCGGTAGCCCTGGGCCGCCGCCTTCGCCTCGGTGGCCGCGTCGTCGTAGGGCACGCGATGGAACGCGAGCTCGAAGCGATCCTCGTCGAAGATCGCGAGCTCCGCGAGCTTTTGCACCCGCTTGCGGGAGGCGTCCACCGATCCGGGGTTCACGAAATACAGGCGGTCCATCCTCAGGCGCACCGCCGGAACGTCGGTGTGGATTTCACGGACCGAGTCGCCGTCGACCTCGTAGACGCGCTGCTCGTGGGTATGGCCGAAGAAGCACAGGCATGCGCCGGGGAAGTCCTCGCGCAGGTACGCGGCGTTCTGCGCGACGTGGCGCGGCTGCGTCATGTACTGCTGCACGTCGCGCACGCCGCCATGGACGAGCACCACGCGATCGCCGATCCTGCGGCTCGCGGGAAGCGACTCGAGCTCGCGCACCGTTGCGGCGCACAGCTCGCGACGCGTGCGCCTGAGCGAGTGCATGGCCTTGTTGGAGCAGCGCTCGAAGCCCAGCCGGCCGGTGCCGATGAGGTCGTGGTTGCCGGCGATGGAGAGCGCCTCGCGCCGGCGCAGCATCTCGACGCACACGTCGCCGTCCGCGTTGTAGCCCACGATGTCGCCCACGCAGAGCAGGCGTTGCACGCCGCGCGCCTCGAACGCCGCGAGCGCCGCCTCGAGCGCCTCGCGGTTGCCGTGGATGTCGCCTAGGACGCCGTAGAGAGCCACTGCCGCACCAGTCCGAGGATCCAGGACGAGCCGCGATTCGCGCGCCGCGCGATGCGCAAGCCCCAGAAACGCAGCCACGGTCCCGGGTCGTGCCAGGCGAACACGTTGCACACGTTGCGCGAGAGCGCGATGGACGCGAGCCATCGCGCCGTGGACAGCTCGCCGCGCGAGCGCAGCACCCGGAAGGCACGGAAGTCCGCCTCCAGCGAGATCCATCGATAGGTGGCGCGCGCGCTCGTCGGTGCCGGCTTCTTCCGGTGGAGGAGGTACTCGTAGCCGACGCGCATGAGGTTCACGCCGTTCCTCGCGCCGAGGTAGTGCCACAGGTTGTAGCGCGCATTGATCTCGAGCAGCAGCCAGCGCCCGTCGCGCGGATCGCGCTTGAAGTCCATCTTGAACGGGCCGCGCAGCGGCAGCTTCGCCGCGATCTCGCGCCCGAGCGCCTCGAGCCCCGGATCGTGGGCGAGCTCGATGAACGCGCTCTCGCCGGTGAGCGGCGGGTCGGTGCGGATCTTGCGCCCCACGAAGCTCGCGAGCACCGCGCCGTTCTCGTCGGCGAAGCCGTGGAAGGAACTGAGCGAGCGATCGTCGCCCGGGACGTATTCCTGGAACTGCAGCTGGTCGCGGAAGAGCGCGACGCCCGGGTCGGCCATCGCCTGCGCACCGTCGGCGAAGACGCGCGCCTTCGCGTCGCCGCCGAAGAGCCGCTCGTGGAGCCGGGAGTCGTGCCAGTCGACCTTGGTCTTGGGTTTGACAAGGACTTCGCCCTGCGCTGCGACGAGGCAGAGCGCGCCGGCGCCGTCCCATCGGTATTCGCGAGGCACCGGCAGTCCGCGCTCCGCCGCCAGCGCCTGGAAGCGCGCCTTGTCGAGCAGCGAGTCGGCGATCGGCGCGTCGTTGAGGAGCAGCAGGAAATGGCGCGCGAGCCGGGCGCGGTTCGCGTACACGAGCGCGAGGCCGTCGTCGCTCCCGCACATCAGCGGCACGCGCCGGCCGGCGAACGCGCGCAGCCGCTCGCCCAGGGCGGCCAGCCGGTTCACCGCCTTCGGATGGTCGAACGGCGGGAGCAGCGCCGTCGCGCCGCAGTGGCGCGAGGCGAACGCGGGCTCCGAGGGATCGCTCGACGCGACGACCACGGCAATGCCGGCGAGGCCGAGCGTGCGCACGAGGTTCACGCCGCCCAGCAGCAATACGGGCACGGTCCCCGGCTCGAAGGGAAGCTCTGCCGGGGTGCGGGAGGTAACCATGGAAGAACCGCGATGTAGGAGGTCCAGCCACTCTAGAGCGGCGCGAATACGTCACCGTGGCGTATGGGAGCCAAGGCGTGGTCCATCCGGACCAGTGGCCGCGGCACGAGGGGAAAGAAGCCGTTTGTAGTCTGCAGGCATCGATCTCCCGGAGGAGCCCATGCTCGTCGCGATCCACCAGCCGAACTTCCTTCCCTGGCTGGGCTATTTCGACCGGATGGTGCGCGCGGACCTGTTCGTGCTGCTCGACCACGTGCAGTTCGAGCGCCGCAATTACCAGAACCGCACTCCCATCCGGCTCGAGGGGGAGGCGCGTTGGCTCACGGTGCCGGTGGTGCAGCTCTCGCAGAAGGAGAAGATCATCGACAAGCGCGTCGACAATCCCGGCGAGGAGACGGCGCGTTGGTGGGGCCCGAACAGCTTCAACACGCTGCGCTACGCCTACCGCAAGACGCCGCACTTCGATCGCTACGCGCCGCGGCTGCGCGGGATCCTCGAGACACGCTGGGAGAAGCTCGTCGACCTCAACGTGGCGACGCTCGAGCTCGCGCGCGAGGCGCTCGGCATCCGCACGCCGATGGTGCGCAGCTCGACGCTGGGCGTGGAAGGCCAGCGCTCGGCGCTCCTCCTGGACATCTGCAGGAAGGTGGGCGCGAGCGCCTTTCTCGGCGGCATGGGCGGCTCGCGCGATTACCTCGACAAGGAAGCGTTCGCGAAGGCGAACATGGGTGTCGTGTGGCAGGACTTCCGCCATCCCGAGTATGCGCAGTGCGGCGAAGGTCCGTTCATTCCCGGGCTCTCGGTGCTCGACCTGCTCTTCAACTGCGGACCGGCGAGCCGCGAGGCAGCGTGGCCGCCGGCGGTGGGACGCGATGAGCTCCTTGCAGCCTGAACACGCCGCGCGCTGGTACGAGGACAAGGTCCGCCGCTTCGGCTTCGACCACCGTGGCCTCGGCTTCCGCAACCGCTCCTCGCAGGAGAAGCGCTTCGAGGCGCTGCTCGCGCTCGGCGATTTCGACGGCCGGCGCGTGCTCGACGTAGGCTGCGGCTTCGGCGACTTCCTCGCGTTCCTGGTCGAGCGCGACATCCATCCGCTGTACACGGGGCTCGACGTCTGCGAGCCGATGATCGAGCGCTGCGAGGAGCGCTTCCCCGCCGGTGCGGGTCGCTTCCTCGCGGGCGACGTCCTCGCCTATGAGCCCGACCAGCCCTACGACTACGTGGTCGCGAGCGGGCTTTTCGGGCTCGACGGCCCGGGCGCGCGCGAGCGCATCGTGCCGACGGTCGGGCGCATGCTCGACTGGTGCAGCACCGGCGTGGCGGTGAATTTCCTGAGCGGCGCGTACGACCGCCAGGTGCAGGGAAGGATCTACGTCCACCCGTCGCTGGCGCTTGCCTACGCGCTCGCGTACACGCCCGCGGTGCGCCTCGAGCACAACTACCTCCCGAACGATTTCACGATGTACCTGTACAAGACGCCCGCCTGGACGGGCGTGGAGGAGACGAAGCGATGAAGAGGGCCTGCGAGACCGAGGTGCGCCCGGCGAGCCAATCGCTTCCGTACCGCTATTCCGGCAAGACCGTCGTCGCCGTGGGCGCGCATCCCGACGATCTCGAGATCGGCATCGGCGGCACGCTCGCGAAGCTGCGGCGCACGGGCGCGCGGGTGGTGATGGTGGTGGTTTCCATTCCCAAGGACTACGACGTGCGCCTCGCCGAGGCGAAGCGCGGCGCGGAGATCCTCGGCTGCGAGCTGAAGCTCCTCGTCGAGGACGGGCCGAAGCGCATCGAGGACCTGAAGACCTGCGAGCTCGTGGGCCTCCTCGACGGCATCGTTCGGGAGTACCGGCCGGCGGCGCTCCTCACCCACAGCAGCGTGGACTTCCACAACGATCATCTTCTCGTCTACAACGCGTGCCTGCCCACCCAGCGCATCGCGTACTTCGATTTCTTCTCCTACCACCCGACCAATTGCCGCCCCGTGCCGGTCAATTTCCATCCGCGCGCCTATGTCGACGTGACGGAGACGATCGACGCGAAGATGCACTCGATCACCGCGCATGCGAGCCAGTTCGGCGGCCGCGGCCTCGACACCGAGATGTACCGCGAGCACGCGCACATCCAGGGCCGCATCATCGGGGCTCCCTACGCCGAGGGGCTGGACGTCGTGCGGATGCTGATCAGCTGAGCGGCGTTTCCCCACGCCTCGCGGTTTCCGCTGGGCTCGTCATTCCCGCGTAAGCGGGAATTCCCCACCGCTCCTCCGCCGTTTTCCGCCGGATGTCGGGGGCCGTCGCTCCCGAAAGCGCCGGACGGTATCATCTACCGCCCATGGAAGCTCCCCTGGACGGCACCCGATCCCCGCGCCTCGCGCGCGGCTTCACGCTCATCGAGATCGTGGTGGTGCTGTTCATCCTCGGCGTGGTGATCGCCATGGCCGCAGCGATCACGAGCGCGCTCACAGCGTCGCAGAGGCTTTCGACCACGACCACGCGGATGCAGACGGTGGACGCTGCGATCGTGCAGTTCGTGATGCAGAAAAGCGACTGCCTTGTCCCGCGGACGGGACGCTCGCTTCGACCGATACGCGAATGCGGGAGTCAGGAGACGCAGGACGACATCGACGGTGTCCTGGCACTGCGGCAACCGAGGCAGAACGGCGTCGTGCCTTGGGCTGACGCTCGGCTTGAGCCGAGCCGACGCGACGGATGGCTGGGATCATCGGCTCACATATCGCGTGCAGCCGGGCCTTACTGCCGACAACGCGCTGGACATGTCGTGGTGCGACCCTGCCGGCGACGAGTGACGGTCGTCTGGCGAACGTCGTCCCAAGCGCGTGCACCTCCGAGCGGCACTGTCTCCGCCGGGAACACCTGTACGTCGCCCTCCCGTGGCATTTCTGCTGGACGAAGGGGCTCGAGGTCCACAATGTGGCAAACACCAAGGTAATGGACTCCGCCCGCGTACACCGGCGCGGCATACGTCGTGATCAGCGCTGGCTCGAACCGGCGGCGGCGCATACCTCATCGAGCGGGCAGCTGTTGGCACGAGCACCACGACCGACGGCACGCAGGAAGCGAAGAACTACGCGAACATCGCGACTCGCGGGAACGCCTACTACGTCGACGATTCGATTTCCGACATGGCGGGCGCAACCCATTTCGACGACATCGTCTCGCGACCGGCGCTGCTCACGGTGGTCAACAAGGCCGGACTCGGCCCGCGATCGCATCCTGAGATGAAGCGGCCGCAACTCGGCGCCGGCGGCATCTTCATCTTCGTCCTCCTGCTGTTGGCGATGGTCTTCATCGCCGCGATGTTCATGCTCTCCACGTACTCGAGCAACGTGGACGCGCAAACGCAGACGACGACGAGCCTCGCGAACGCCGCAGCTGCGCTCGAGCAGTTCGCCAGCAGCCAATGGGCGGCTACCGTGTCCCGCCGATCCGACGACCAGCGACACGGACATGCGAGTCGCCGACATGCGACGGTCAGCTGCGACTTCCATCCGACCAGTTGGCGGAACGCTTCCGTGGGCGCACCATCGGCATGCGGCGCGACGATGCGTATCGATGCGTGGGGCTGGAAGATCTTCTATCGCGTCTACAGCGGCAACGGCGGGTATGACGCAGGCCAACGGCGCAAGCATGGTGAACTGCGATACGGTCCAGGCCCTCACCACGCGCCAGCCGGTCGACGCCTTTACCAAGCTGTGCGCCGCCGCACACGACACGACCTGATTCCGCCTTCATCGCGGGCAAGGGACTAAAGGTCACCGATTTCGGCACGACCTACGACGGCACGACGGCGAGCGGGCGGCGCGGCGTACGTGCTGGTCAGCCACGGCCCAAGTGGCTTCGGCGCGTACACGAGCTCCGGCGCGCAGAATCCGAACTCGCCGACGTCGACCGACGAGAAGAACAACCTCAAGGCGACCGGCCCCTTCGTGCTCGAGGCCGCATCGGCGCCGATCGTCGCGCCGAGCGACAACAGCCACTACGACGACGTCCTCCTCTACCGGACGATCGCCGACCTCGCGAAGAAGGCGAATCTCGCGGCGCGTGACTGGCACGACGATGATCGTTGCGCGGGTGAAGTTTGACTCGACGCGGCAGTGTGCGAGCGCGCTCGGGAGCAGCCCCTCCGGGGATCTGGGCGTGACGCACGCTCGACTTCTTCCCTTTGGACGGTGTCCGGCGTTCAACTGCGGCGGGGCAGACGGACATCGCGTTACGTGAGCGGATGCGACCTCCGGACTCGGCGCGGGCGCGGTCGGCGACGGCAGCAACAACCTCGACCAGCACCGGCGGCGAAGGCCTCCGGTTCGACCTTCGCAGACAGCGCGCAGCAGTTCGTCGGTCGTCGCTTGCCGCATTCAACTTCGGCTTTTTCGGCAGCGCCGAGCTCGATTTCTACGCAGCGATCATGCCGCAAATGTGGCCACGGTCGATCGCTCACGATGTCGACAAGACCGGCATGCACCTTTTTCGAGCTACCGCGAGCTTCACGGTGAACCTGTCGGCCACGGCATCAGCGATCCGAACGCCACTTCAATCGCGCCGAAATCCGGCCAATGTCGCAATGTTCTTCGGCTCGCGCTTCGACATTCCGCGTCGAGGAGGTCCGACGAACTTGCGTTGCCGGGGTCACCTGCCAGCACGACCATCTACAACAGCTGGCGCTCAGTGCTGAGTCCGACTCCAGCGCAATGAGCGATGTTGCAACTGTAAGGCGGTCGCGTAACCTGTGACCTGGGTCATACAGTGAGGAGTCCGCAGCGACGTATCCTTCGCACACCACAACAAACGGCGAGGCGCCAGGGAAGCCTCTCCCACGACAATGCCGACCCCGCAGTCGGGAGCAGCGACGCCGATGGACGTGATCGTCCGCGTCGCCATCATCGCGGTCACCATCGCGTTGTTCGTCCAATCGTCGCTGCACGCGATGCTGGGCCACCGCGACATCGCGGTGCTTTGCGCGCTCGCCACGCCGCTCGGCATCTCCGCATGGGGATTCGCGAGGGCGGGGCACCACGAGGCGGCGATCATGCTGCTTTCCGGCGTCCTCCTCACGGTGGTCACGCTGGAGCTGATGCTCAACCCGCTCGGCGTGCACGACGTCTCCATCACGGCGTACGGCGGCATCGTGCTGGTCGCCGCGCTGCTCCTTTCGCGCCAGAACTTCATCGCGGTGACCGCGCTCACGCTCCTCGGCGCCGGCGCCGCGTTCGTGCTCGACGCCACCGGCCATACCGCCAGCACGCTGCACCTGCGCTCGGATTGGTCGCAGCTCGCGGTATTCATCCTCCTCACGACCGTGTTCGCGATCATCGGGCGCGTCGCCTCGGAGGTGCTGTTCGGAAGTCTCGGCGCGCTGCACCTCGCCGCGGCGGGCGATCCGGTGACGGGCCTCGCCAACCGCGCGGGCTTCCTTACGAAGGCGAGGGCGCTGCTGGAAGCGGCGCGCGCGAGGCGAGGCGCGTGCGCGCTGGTGCTCGCCGATCTCGACGGCTTTCGCCGCCTCAAGGTCGTCGTGGGCCACGATGCCGCGGATCGGGTGGTCGCGGAAGCCGGGCGTCGCCTCGAGGCGCTCTGCGCCGACCACCTCGTCGCGCGCATCGCGGACGACGAGTTCGCGGTGCTCGCGAGCGAGCTCGTCTCCGAGGAGTCGGCCGCCGCGCTCGCGCGCGAGATCCACGCCGCGCTCGAGTTCGGGTACCTCGGGGCCGAGGTGCGCTCCACGGTGGGCTTCGCGCGCTTCCCGCGCGACGGCGACACGCTCGACGCGCTGGTGCTCGGGGCCGAAGCCGCGCTCCTCGGAGCGAAGGCCGATCCCGTAGGCGAGCGCGTGGCCGGGCCAGCCGACCGCATCTGAGCGGACGCATCTCCGCGCGCCGGCCGTAGCGCTCCGGCGTTTCCCCGGCTCCATCCCGCTTCATTCCCCGCAAACCAGGCGGCGCGACGCCCGCGATCGGCGCTCGCGCGATCGCCTGCGTTACAGGGCCATTTCAGTTGAAAGGCGCCGCGTAGCGGGCGGGTGACCGGGTTCATACGAGGAAACCCCTCTCAGCCCATACCCTTCACGCGCGCTTCGGATGTTCCGAAGCAGAAGAGACATTCCAGGGAGCAATGACGATGAAGAAGTGGTTCCAGGCGATCGCCGCGTCGATCGTCCTCGCAGGCACGCTGCCCGCCGCCGCGCAATCGGGTGGGGCGGTCCGGACGCACCTCGACGCATGGAAGGTGGAGCGCGCCGCCGACGGACACGAAAGGCTCGTCGCGGCCGCAGGCCGCGCGTCCCGGCGACCTCATCCAGTACACGGCCACCTACCGCAACACCGGCAAGGCGGCGGTGCGCGACCTTGACGCGACGCTGCCGATTCCGGCCGATACCGAATACGTCGCCTCGAGCGCGCGGCCGCAGGACGCGAAGGCGAGCGTCGACGGCCGCTCGTTCGCCGCGATGCCGCTCGTGCGCCGCGTGGTGCGCGACGGCAAGTCCGTCGAGGAGCCCGTTGCGCTGCGCGAGTACCGGTACCTGCGCTGGCACGCCGCCGAGCTCGGCGCCGGCCAGGCCCTCGAGTTCACGGCCCGCGTGAAGGTGATCGACGACGCGGGGAGCGGCAAATGAGCAATCGCGCGTACGGAAACAGGGAGAACGGAATGAATACGCAGTGGATAGTCCGGCAGGCGCAACGCGGCGCGCTCGCGATCGCGTTCGCGCTCGCCGCCCCGATGCTCCTCTTCGCGAGCGGCCCCGCGCAGGCGGCCCCCGCGGCGGGTACCGTGATCGGCAACCAGGCGAGCGCCACCTACAACGACGCGGGCGGCTCGCCGCGCACGGCGACCTCGAACCTCGTGACGACGACCGTCTCGCAGGTGAAGAGCTTCATGCTCGCCGCCTCGGGCGCGCGCACCGCCGCGCCGGGACAGACGGTCTACTACCCGCACACGATCACCAACACCGGCAACGGCACCGACACGTACACGCTCAACGCGCCGGTGTCGACCAACTTCGCGGGAGCGGCGGCGCCCCACGGTTCCCTCGCCTATTACATCGACGCGAACGGCGACGGCGTGCCGGATAACGCGACGGTCATCACGACCTCGGGCCCGATCGCCGCCGCCGGCGTCTTCCGCTTCGTGGTCGCGGGCACGGTTCCCGGCGGCGCGAGCTCCGGCGATACGGCGACCCTCACCGTGTCCGTCTCCGACACCACGCCCACCACCAGCACCAACACCGACACGACCACGGTCGCGAACTCGGTGATCAGCGTGACGAAGTCGCTCTCGGTGACGAGCGGCCCGTCGCCTTCCGCCGCCCCGATCACGGTGACGCTCTCGTACACCAACTCGGGCACCGCGACCGCGACGAACCTGCAGCTGACCGACGCGCTTCCCGCCGGCATGACGTACGTGGCCGCGTCGGGGCGCTGGAGCGTCTCGGGCACCACGGTGCTCACCGACGCGAGCGACGGCACCGAGCAGGCCGTGTCCTTCCCGCCCGGCATCGACTTCCGCTCGATCGCGGGGACGATCACCGCGATCATCCCCTCGGTCGCCGCGGGGGTGTCGGGCACGGTGACCTTCCAGGTGAACGTGAACTCGAACCTGACGCCGCAGGTGATCACGAACACCGCGCAATACCAGACGGCGACGCAGGCCTCCTCGTCGACGAACCCGGCCGCGTACGCGGTGCAGCAGACCGCCGCCGTCGTGGCGAACGGCTCCAGCACGAGCTCGGCGAACAACACCGGCGAGCCGGTGGCGATCGCCTCGGCTGCCGCCGGATCGACCTTCACGTTCGACAACTACATCTGGAACCGCGGCAACGGCACGGACACGTTCGACGTCACCATCGTCGCGAACAACTTCCCGTCCGGGAGCACCGTGACGCTCCTGCAGCAGGATGGCGTCACCTCGCTCATCAACAGCGCCGGTTCCGCGGCGCCCGACACCGGGCCCATTCCGGGCGCCGGGCAGGCCTGCGCGGCGCCCTTCGTGAGCGACGGCACGTACTGCGGATACAAGGTCGTCGCGCGCGTGACGCTTCCTTCCAACGCGAGCGGCGGCCCGTACACGATCACGAAGCGCGCGACCTCGGTGTTCAACACAGGAGTGAGCGACGACGTGAACGACACGCTCACCATCGTCGCCGCCAACACCGTCGACGTGACGAACGACGCGCGTGCCGACTCCTTGCCGCCCGGGAGCGCGAGCGCCGGCAACTTCGCCACCTCCGGCTTCGGCAGCACGACCACGACCGTCGTCACGACCAACACGGTCGCGCCGAACACGTCGGGCACCACGCCCACGCGCTTCAAGGTGGTCGTGAACAACACGGGCTTCGTCTCCGACAGCTTCAATCTCACGCAGACCTTCGCCCTGACGACCGCTCCGGGCGTGACGCCCCCGCGCTGCCCGCGGGCTGGTCCGTGGTGTTCCGCGCCGACGGCGGCTCCGGAAACTGCAGCACGGTCGGGGGCACCGTCACCAACACGGGCGCGATCGCCGCCGGCGCGAACAAGCTCTTCTGCGCCGAGGTGACCATCCCGGCGACCACGAGCGGCCAGGCGATCCCGGGCGACTACGACTTCGACCTCGAGGCCAAGTCGGCCACGAACGGCGCCGTGACGGATTCGATTCGCGTGCAGGTGACGCTCACCGTGGCGCGCAACATCATCGATCACGCCGAACAACGCGCAGCAGACGTTCCCCGGCGGCTCGGTCACCTACACCCACACCATCACGAACAGCGGCAACGCGACCGACACGGCGAACTTCACGGCCGGATGCCTCGCCGACAGCCGCTCCGCGCAGGGCTGGACCTCCACCGCGTACATCGATTCGAACGCGAACGGCACGCTCGACGTCGGCACCGACATCCTGGTGAACTGCGGCTCGACCTCCCTCACGCTGAACGTGGGCGAGTCGCGCACGATGTTCGTGCGCGTGTTCGCGCCGGGCTCGGCGACGGGCGCGGACGCGGCGAACATCACGACGATCACCGCGACCTTCGGCGTCTCGACCACGAACGCCACGGACTCGACCTCGGTGACCGACGGCCTGGTGCTCACCAAGGACCAGGTGGCGGTCAACTGCGCGGTGGCCGGTCCGCACGCCGGCTACACCACGGCGGCGATCGCCGCGAGCCCCGCGACCGCGCCCGGCCAGTGCATCGCCTACCGCATCACCGGCACCAACTCGACCGCCGGCACCATCAGCAACGTAGTGATCAGCGACATCGTGCCCGCCAACACGAAGATGCACTACGCGTGCAGCGGCAACGGTGCGACGACGCCCACGATCACGGTGGGATCGATCGGAGCGGGCTCCGCCGCGGACAACGCGACCGGGACGGTGATCGCGAACGTCGGCCCGCTCACCTCCACGCAATCGGCGGTCCTCTACTTCTGCGTGAGGATCGATCCATGACGCAGGTGTCGCTCCGCCCGGCCGCGGTGGGCTCTCGCGCGCCCGGGTGATCTCGCAGGCGAGCCCGCGAGGGCCCGCCTGCCCTTTTTCGATGCCCCCTCGCGGAGGAGGCATCGACAAGGGAGGCGCGAAAGCGCAAGCATGGACGACAAGGGAGGCAGGCATGGTGGAAACGCGACGGCGCGGCTCTGGCGAGGCTCGTGCGCCGCGCTCGCGTTCGTCCTCTGCGCCTCCGCGCAGGCCGGCCCCGCGCCCGGAACGCTGATCACCAACCGCGCGAGCGCGAGCGCGCAGGTGGGCGCGGCGACGCAGTCGGCGATGTCGAACAGCGTGGCGATCACGGTCGGCGCGGCACCTCCGCCTTCTTCCACTCCGCCGCCTTCCGCCTATTCGGCCACGCTGCAGCCCGTCCTGAACTTCGCTTCCCGGCCCGGGGCGACCGTCTGGCTCGCGCACACGCTCACCAATACGGGTGCCAATCCCGACAGCTACACGCTTTCCATCGCGGGCGTCACCACGCTCAGCGGCTATTCGTTCTCTTCCGTGCAGCTCTTTCCGGACGCCAACGGCGATGGCCGGCCCGATGGTGCGACCCCGCTCTCCGGCGCGATCGCGCTCAACCCCGGCCAGTCGTATCGCTTCGTGGCGCAGGCCGTGGTTCCCGCCGATGCGCCCTCGTTGGGCGTGGGCCACGCGAGCATCGGCGCGGCGAGCGCGGGCGGCGCTTCGGTGCAGCCGATCGTCGACACGGTCGCGATGGCGAACCTCGCCGTGGGCGATTGCGCCGGCGTCGAGAAGTCCATCTCGGCGGGCGCGGGTCCGTCGCCCGGCGGGCCGCTCACCGTGACGCTCCTCTACCACACGTGCACTGCGGCCAAGGCGAAGATCCTCATCACGGACGGGCTGCCGGCCGGCATGCGCTACGTTCCCGGCAGCGGGCGATGGAGCGTCACGGGCGATCTCGCGCTTTCCGACGCCGTCGCGAGCGACGACCGGCAAGGATCCGGCAGCACGAAGATCGCCTACGACTACGGCGTCACGACGCGGGGCACGGTCACCGCGACGCTGCTCGACGTCCCCGCGAGCTCCATCGGCTCGTTGAAGTTCCAGGTGACGGTCGACCCCGACCTCGCCATGGGGACGGTCCTGCGCAACACCGCCTACTACACGCTCTACGACGCCTCGGGCAACGACCAGGGACAAGCGCTCACCAATACCGTCGAGTACGTGGTCTCCGGGAAGGTGGATTTCGACCTCGTGGGGCAGCACCTGCCGAGCGCGGAGCCGGGCTCGGCCGCCTCTTTCGCCAACGTGCTCACGAACCACGGCAGCGCCACCGACACCTTCGAGATCGCGCTGGGCGCGAGCACGTTCCCCGCCGGGACGACCTTCGCGCTCTACCAGGCGGACGGCGTGACGCCGCTCTCCGATACCGACCGCGACGGCACGCCCGATACCGGCCCGGTCGCGCCGGGCGCGAGCTACACGATCGTGCTCAAGGCGCAGATTCCCGCGACCGCGCCGCCCGCCGCCTACCAGGTGACGAAGACCGCGCGCGCGGCCTCGGCGCCGGCGAGCGTCGCTTCCGCCGACGACTCGGTCGGCACGATCGCTCTGCATTGCGCGCTCGACCTCGAGCGCGAGAACCAGGCGCGCGTCGGGCTTCGGCGAGCACATGACCTACTCGCACTACCTCACGAATCGCGGCAACTGCACGGAGAACGTGCAGGTCGCCGCGGGTTACCTCGTCGACAGCGGCGCCTCCGCCGGCTGGACGTCGTCGGCCTACGTCGACGGCGACGTCGCGGGCAACGGCGCGATGCCGGGGGCGGTGGACGCGCTCGACACCCCGATCCGCCTCGGCTGGACGATGACGCTGCGGCCCGGCGAATCGAAGCGCCTGCTGGTGGACGTGCTTTCGCCGGCGAGCGCGACGAAATCGGCCAAATCCCTGCTGGAGTCGGACGTCGCCACGCTCACCCTCGCGAGCTCGGGCAGCGGCACGCTGGTCGCGAAGGACACCACGCTCCTCGACGATACGGCGAGCGCGGCGCAACCGACCGACGTCATCCGCAACTTCACGGATTCGAGCTACGCGACGCCGACCATCTGGGGCGTGGTGGGCGGAACGCTCTGGCTGCGCGCCGATGCGCCGTCGTGCAACGCCTCGCCCGATGCGATCGATCGGCGCACGATCGCCATCACCGGACCGAACGGCGAGCACGAGGAAGTGACCGCAGTCGAAACCGGCGTGGACACCGGCGTCTTCCTCGCGCCGGCGCTGCCGGTCCGCGCACCTCCGGTCTCCGCGGGCGACGGCAGGCTCGAGGGCGACGCCGGCACGACGTTCGACTACCAGGTCCTCGGGTGCACGCGGTCGATCGAGAACGTCGTGACGCTGATGGCGCCGTCGAGCGCGGTGTTCGACAGCGCGACGGGAGAGGCGGTCGCGGGCGCGAGCGTGACCCTCGCGAACGCTTCGGGCGCGAGCTGCGGCGCGACGCCCGTCGCGGTCGGGGGCGGCGCGAACCCTGCGACGACCGATGCGCAGGGGCGCTTTTCGTTCCCGCCGGTGGTACCCGGCAGCTACTGCCTTGCGGTGCGGCCGCCGAACGGCTACCGGTTCCCGTCGCAGGTCGCCGTGGCCGCAGCTGCCCCCGGGCCACAACCTGGCCGTGACCGGCCCGGCCTCGGGCGGCTCCTACGGCAACCCGTTCGCCGTCGGAGCGTCGGGCCTCGTCGTGGTCGACCTCCCCGTCGACGGCGCGCCCCAGGACGGGCTCTTCGTCCAGAAGGACGCTTCGGTGACGAGCGCCGACGTGGGCTCGTTCGTCGACTACACGGTGCGCGTGCGCAACGGCACGGGCAATGCGCTCGACCGCGCCGACGTGATGGTCGCGGACGACCTGCCTGCCGGTTTCGGCTACATGGCGGGCACGGCGCGCCTCGACGGCCGGCCCATCGCCGATCCGGCCGGCGGCCTCGGGCCGCACGTCGCATTCACGATCGGCCACCTCGCGCGCGACCAGCAAGTCGTGCTCACGTATCGCGTGCGCCTGGGGCCCGGCTCGCAGCAGGGCGACGGAGTGAACCGTGCGCAGGCCGCATATCGCACGGCGACCGCGACCACGGTCTCCAACGTCGCCTCGGCGAAAGTGCAGGTGACCGGCGGCGTCTTCAGCGACCAGGGCTTCATCCTCGGGAAGGTGTTCCTCGACTGCAACGCGGACGGCGTGCAGGAACGCGGCGAGGCCGGCATGCCGGGCGTGCGCGTGCTGATCGAGGACGGCACCTACGCGATCACGGACGACGCGGGCCAGTTCAGCTTCTACGGGCTCGACAACCGCACGCACGTGGTGAAGGTGGATCGCACGACGCTGCCGCCGGGAGCGCGCCTGGAGGCGATCAGCTCGCGCAACCTCGGCGACGGCGGCAGCCGCATCGCGGACCTCAAGGCGGGCGAGATGCTGCGCGCGGACTTCGCGATCGAGGGATGCGGCGAATCGATCGCCGCGGAGGCGAAGTCGCGGGCGAAGGCCGCGCACGGCGACGAGCTGGGCCTGCTCGCCGGCGCGCAGCTCGCGACGGTCCCGGCGCAGGTCACCGATCCCAGGGCGCTGCCCGCGAGCGGCGTCGTCGCCATCGGCACGCCGGGCGCGATGCCGGGCGCGGCGAACGGCGCGGCGCTCCCGGGCGTGCCCTCGACGATCTCCGCGGGATTCGATCCGCTCGCGCGCGCGAAGGCACCCGCACCGCCGAGCCCCGCGCCGCGCATCGGGCCCGTCGCCCAGGTTTCGACCGAGCCGCTCGAAGCACTGCTGCCGAAGCTCGACCGCACGCTCGCCTTCGTCGGCCTGGTCGACGGCGAGACGCTGCCCTATGCGCAGGCGACGGTGCGCGTGAAGGGCACCGCGGGGAGCACGTTCCACCTGAAAGTGAACGGCGTGGAGGTGCCGGAGAAGCGTGTCGGCAAGCGCGCGGTCCTCGCCGAAAAGCAGGTGCAGGCCTGGGAGTACATCGGCGTGGCGCTCGTCGCGGGCGAGAACGTCCTCGAGCTCTCGCAGGTGGATTCCTTCGGCAACCCGCGCGGCAGCGTCGCGATCCACGTGATCGCGCCCGGCGAAGCGGCGAAGCTCGCGATCGAGCTTCCCGGGCGCGGCGCCGTGGCCGACGGCAAGACTGCGGTGCGCATCGTCGTGAAGCTCCTCGACGCGCACGGTGTCCCGGTGACGGCGCGCACGCCGCTCACGCTCGAGGCGACGCTCGGCAAGTGGCAGGTGAAGGATCTCGATCCGGCCGAGGCGGGCGTGCAGACGTTCGTCGAAGGCGGCCGCGCGGAGCTCGCGTTGCTGGCGCCGTCCGAGCCGGGCGCGGCCGTGATCGTCGCCACGAGCGGCACGCTGCGCGCCGAGACGCGCCTCGACTTCCTGCCCGAGCTTCGCAAGATGGTGGCCGCCGGCGTCGTCGAGGGAATCATCAACATGCGCAACCTCGGCACGCAGGCGCTGCAGCCGACGCGCGTCTCCGACGGCTTCGAGCAGGAGCTGCGGCAGCTCTCGCGCGAGTGGAACAACGGTCGCACGCAGGCGGGCGCGCGCGCGGCCTTCTACCTCAAGGGCAAGATCAAGGGCGAATACCTGCTCACGGCGGCGTACGACTCGGACAAGGACACGCAGGAGCGGCTGTTCCGCGACATCCAGCCCGACGAGTTCTATCCGGTGTACGGCGATTCGAGCGTGCGCGGCTACGATGCGCAGTCGACGAGCAAGCTCTACGTGCGCGTCGACCACGGCCGCTCCTACCTGCTGTGGGGCGACTTCACGACCGCGTCCACCTCCGAGGTGCGCAAGCTCGGCAACTACAGCCGCTCGCTCACGGGCGTGCGCGAGCACTTCGAGAACTCGCGCGTGAGCGTGAACGCGTTCGCGAGCCGCGACACGACGCGCCAGGTGATCGAGGAATTTCCCGCCAACGGCACCTCGGGGCCGTTCCAGCTCGGCACGCAGGGCGCGCTGGTGAACAGCGAGAAGGTGGAGATCCTCACGCGCGACCGCAACCAGCCGGCGCTCATCCTCTCCACCGTCGCCCAGACGCGCTTCGTCGACTACGAGATCGAGACGCTCACGGGCCGCATCCTCTTCAAGGCCCCGGTGCCGAGCCTGGACCGCGACCTCAACCCGGTCTCCATCCGCGTCACCTACGAGGTGGACCAGGGAGGCGCGCAGTTCTGGGTGGCCGGCGTCGACGGCCAGGTGAAGCTCACCGACCGCGTCGAGGCGGGCGGCATCTACGTGAAGGACCAGAACCCGCTCGCGCCCTTCACGCTCGGCGGCGCGGACCTGGTCGTGAAGCTGGGCCAGGGCACCTACGTGATCACCGAAGCCGCGCATACCGAGGCCGGCCTCGACGACCACAAGGGCAACGCCGCGCGCTTCGAGATCAAGCACGACTCGGCGAACCTCAAGGCGCAGGTCTACGCGGCGCGCACGGACACGGGCTTCGACAACCCCGGCGCCTACATCAGCCAGGGGCGCGGCGAGTCGGGCGGCCGACTCGAATACCGGCTCTCGCCGAAGACGACCATCAAGGCGCAGGCGCTGCGCACCGAGGACGCGTCGACCGGCTCGGTGCGCGACGGGGAGGAGATCTCGGTGCAGCACCAGCTGCGCGAGAGCCTCACGCTGGAGCTCGGCCTGCGCCATGCCGCGGAGAAGGGCACCACCTCGCCGGTGCCGCCGCTTCCCGGCCAGCCCGCACCCGCAGCCGATGCCCGACGAGGTGACGACGGTTCGCGCGCGCCTGACGGGCGCGGTCCCGGGCGTCGCGGGCGCGAGCGTCTACGGCGAGGGCGAGGTCGACGTCACCGATTCGCGCCGCAAGGTGGTCGCGGTGGGCGGGGAGTACCCGCTGCCCCACAAGAGCCGCATCTACGCGCGCCACGAATTCATCTCCTCGATCACCGGTCCCTACGGCCTCAACCAGAACGAGCAGCAGAACACCACCGCAATCGGCGTCGAGACCGAGTACATGAAGGACGGGCGGCTCTTCAGCGAGTACCGTATCCGCGACGCGATGTCGGGCGGCGACGCGGAGGCTGCGCTCGGGCTGCGCAACCTCTGGTCGATCGTGCCCGGCGTGAAGCTCGGGACGACCTTCGAGCGCGTGCACGTGTTCTCCGGAACGGGGCAGGACGAGAACAGCGCCGTCACGCTCGCCCTCGAGTACACCGGGAGCGAGGTATGGAAGGGCAGCACGCGCGTGGAGCTGCGCCAGGGCGCGACCCAGGATTCGCTGCTCCACACGGTGGGGCTCGCGGCGCGCATGAACCGCGACTGGACCGCGCTCGCGCGCAACTCGTACAACGTCACCCGCAACCGCGGCGACGCGGGCAGCGGCGAGCACGTGATCGAGCGCATGCAGGCCGGGCTCGCCTTCCGCGACCACGACAGCAACCGCTGGAACGCGCTCGCGCGCGTCGAGCATCGCCTGGAGTCGGACGATTCGACGCAGGGCGTGCAGCTGCGCACCTCGACGCAGCTCCTCTCGCTCAACGCCGACTGGCAGCCGGTGCGGCCGTTCCTCGTGAGCGCGCGCTACGCCGCGAAGTGGGAGAGCGACGAGTCGAACGGGCTCGCCACGCGCTACCATGCGCAGGTCGTCGGCACGCGCCTCACGTGGGACTTCGCCAAGCGCTGGGATGCGGGCCTCGTCGCCAGCGTGCTGATGGGCTCGAACGCATCGTCGAGGCAGTACGGCGTGGGGCTCGAAGTCGGGTACCTGGTCGCCCAAAACCTGTGGGTCTCCGCGGGATACAACTTCTTCGGCTATCGTGATGCCGATCTGTCGGGGGCGGACTACACCGCGCGCGGCCCGTACGTGCGCATGCGCTACAAGTTCGACGAAAGCGCGCTGGAGAGCGTGCTGCCCGGCGACAAGGCGGCTGCGGCCAGGGAGGAGAAGGCACGATGAGGCGGCTCGCGGGCTTCGCGTCCCTCGCGATCGGCGCGCTCGCGCTGGCGCTCGCGCTCGCGCCCTCGGCTGCTCGCGCGCAGGCGACCTGCGCCCCGCTCGTGCAGGGATCGGCGAGCTGGTCGGGCATCGTCAACACCTACTATCCGGGAACGAGCGCGACGGCGGCGGCCGGCTCCTCCTCGATCGGCGTGGGCGGCGCGGACCCGCGCGGCGCGAGCACGCCGATCGCCGCGGGCGACCTGCTGCTCATCGTGCAGATCCAGGACGCCTCGATCAGCACCTCGAACTCGTCGGCTTATGGCGGCAGCGGCAGCGGCCAGGGCTACACGGCGATCAACTCGAGCGGCTTCTTCGAGTACGCGGTCGCCGCCGGCCCCGCCTCCGGCTCCGTGCCGCTCGCCACGCCGCTGGTGCACTCGTATCACTCGGGTTCGGCGAACGCGTCGAACGGGCAGAAGCGCTACGAGGTGATCCGTGTCCCGCAGGCCTCCTCGGCGACGATCACCGGGACGCTCACGGCGCCGTCGTGGGACGGCAACACCGGCGGCATCGTCGCGATCGACGTCGCGGGCGCGCTCAACTGGAACGGGCAGACGATCGACGTGCAGGGGCGCGGCTTCCGAGGGGGCGGCGGGCAATCGTCGACGAGCGACGGCACCGGCGCGCCGACCAACCAGAACACCGACTACGTGAGCAACATCGGCAGCGGCACGCTGGGCAGCAGCGTGCCCAACGGTGCGAAGGGCGAGGGCATCGCCGGCACGCCGATCATCGTCTTCACGCCCACCACGCCGAACAGCACGGCGGCGGGCACGATCACGAACACCGGCGGCACCGACGGCGTCTCGGGCGGCTATCCGTCCGGAAGCTTCGCGCGTGGCGCGCCGGGAAACGGGGGGGGCGGCGGCACGGACGGCGACGAGCCGGCGAACGACCAGAACACGGGGGGTGGCGGCGGCGGCAACTACGGCATCGGCGGCAAGGGCGGATTCGGCTGGACGCCGGGCACGCCGCCCGGATGGGACGGCGGCGGATTCGGCGGAATGTCGGTGCCGGGCGGCACGTCGCGTCTCTTCCTTGGCGGCGGCGGCGGAGCGGGCAGCACGAACAACGCGACGGGAACGCCGGGCGCCGGCGCGGCCTCCTCCGGTGCTCCCGGCGGCGGCATGGTGTTCGTGCGCGCCGGAAGCACGATCGGCGGAGGATCGATCAACGCGCGCGGAACCGCCGCGAACACGACCGTGCTCAACGACGCGTCGGGCGGCGGTGGCGCCGGCGGCAGCGTGCTCGTGTTCGTCGACAACAACGGCGGCTCGGTCGGCGCGACCATCAACATCCAGGGCGGCAACGGCGGCTGCAACACGGGCGGCGGCACGTTCACCGGCACGTGCCAGGTTCCCACCGGCGGATCGCCGCACGGCCCGGGCGGCGGCGGCAGCGGCGGCTTCGCGCTGCTCTCGGGCAACGCGACGGTGAACGCGACGGGCGGGGCGAACGGCGTCACCGCGCTGAGCTCCACTTCCACTTCCGACTACGGCTCCACCTCGTCGGTCGGCGGCTTCCAGATCGTGAGCCTCACCGCGAGCCAGATTCCCGGCTCGGGCAGCTCCAGCGCCTGCTTCCCGCAGCTCACCGTGGCGAAGTCGACGTCGACGGCGGTGGTCGCGGCCGGAGCGCCGGCGACCTACACCATCACGGTCGCCAACGCGGCGAACAAGAGCACGGCGACCGGGGTCGCGCTCTCCGACGTGCTGCCGGCGAATCCGGACCTCGCCTTCGCGAGCAACACGGCACCGGTGCTCTCGGGCGGGGCGACGCGCACGGCGAGCGCCGATCCCACCGTGGGCGCCACGTCGCCCTCGTGGGGCACGTTCGACATCCCGGGGGGAGGGAGCGTCGCGCTCACGTTCGTGGCGAATACGGCGGCGGCGACTCCGCCCGCCACGTACCAGAACCCCGCCACGGTGACCTACCTCGATCCGACGCGCACCGCCTCGCAGACCGTCTCGCCGGGCGGGACGTACACCACGGGCGGCACCGTGGGCGGCAGCAACTACAACCCGGCCTCGAGCAGCGCCGAGGACGTCACCGTGATCACGGCGCCGACGCTCACGAAGTCGTTCAATCCGCAAGCGGTCGCGGTGGGCGCGGCGAGCGTGCTCACGGTCACGATCACCAATCCCAGCGCGATGCCGCTCGCCGCCGGCGGCCTGGTCGACAACTACCCGGCGGGCATGGTGAACGCCGCATCGCCCTCGGGCGCGACGACCTGCGGCGGAAGCGTGACCGCAGCACCGGGCGGCACGAGCTTCACGCTGAGCGGCGCGACCTTCGCCGCGTCGACCTCCTGCACCGTCACCGTCAACGTGAAGATCACGGCGCCGGGCGCGTACACCAACACGCTCGCCGCCGGAGCGCTCACCGACGCGCAAGGAGCGAGCAACACCGCGGCCGCGAGCGCGACGCTCTACACCGACGTCACCGTGACGAAGTCCTTCGCGCCCAACGCGGTCGCGCCGAACGCGAGCAGCACCGTTTCGCTCGTCCTCGCGAACCCGAACACCGCCGCCGTGACCCTCGCGAACCCGGGGCTCGTCGACAACTTCCCGGCGAACCTCGTCGCTGCCGGCGGCCCGGTCACGGTGGGCGGCGCGGGCTGCACCGGCTTCGCCCCCGCGAGCCTCGCGCGCCAATGCGACCGGCCTCACGCTCACCGCCGGATCGGTCCCGGCCAGCTCGAGCTGCACGGTGAGCTTCGCCGTGAAGAGCGCCGTGACCGGCATCTACGCCAACACGTCGTCCGGCGCGACGACCGTCGAGTCGGGCACCACGGGCCCCGCCTCGAACACCGCGAGCCTCGGAGTGGGGCTCATCAACATCGCCGAGGCGTTCGCGCCGTCCACCATCGTGAGCGGCGGCGTCTCGACGCTCACTTTCACGCTCACGAATCCGACCGGGGTGGCACAGACCAATGGAGCGTTCGGCGACACGCTCGCGAACATGGCGGTCGCCGCCAACCAGTCGACCGGCGGAACCTGCTCGCCGGCGACCGCGCTCACCGCGGGGCAGACCGCCCTCGGCTTCGCCGGGCTCAACATCCCGGCGGCCGGTTGCACCATCACGCTCACGGTCACGAGCTCCAGCGTGGGTGCGCAGGCGAACGCCGCGGGCGGCGTCTCCACCGCGCTCCTGCCTGCCGGTCCCGCCGCGAGCGCCGCGACGCTCGACGTCCTCGGCAAGCCCACCCTCGCGAAGGCCTTCAGTCCCGCGACCATCGCGCCCGGCGCGACGAGCACGCTCACCTTCACGCTCGCCAACCCGGGCCCGGTCGCGCTCACCGGCGCGAGCTTCACCGACAGCTACGGCGCTTCCGGCCTCGTGAACGCGACGCCGCTCGTCGTGGGCGGCAGCTGCACGGGCGTCGCGACCGGGGCGACGGCCGGCGGCAACAGCTTCAACGTGACCGCCGCCGCGATCCCCGCCAACGCGAGCTGCACCATCACCGTCATGGTGACCGCGGCCGCGGTCGGAAGCTACGACAACACCGCCTCGGGCATCGCGACCAACGAGACCGGCGCCGCCGGCACCGGCTCGAACACCGCGACGCTGAGCGTCGCCAATCCGCCGACCATCGCCAAGGCGTTCGGCACGAATCCCATCTCCCAGGGCGGCACGAGCGTGATCACCTTCACGCTCGCCAACGGCAACTCGATCGCGCTCACCAACCTCAACTTCACCGACGCGCTCTCGAGCATGTCGGTGGCGAATCCGGCGACGATCGGCGGCACATGCGCGGGAGCGGCCAACGCGCCTGCGCTGGTGACGGGAGCGACGACGCTCAACCTCACCGTGCCTTCGCTCGCCGCCGGCGCGAGCTGCACGGTGACGGTGCCCGTGACCTCGAGCCTCTCGGGCACCTGGAGCAACACGGCGAGCGGCGTGACCTCGGCGCAGACGCCGGTGGCGGGCGCTGCGTCCAATACGGCGACCCTCACGGTGCTCTCGCCGCCGTCGCTCGCGAAGACGTTCGCGCCCGGCTCGATCCAGGCGGGCGCCACGAGCGTGATGACCTTCACGCTCACCAACCCGAACGCGTCCACCGCGCTCACCAACGTGGGCTTCACCGACGCGCTCGCGAACATGTCGGTGGCGAGCGCGGCGATCGGCGGCACCTGCACGGGGACCACGAACACGCCGGCGCTCGTCGCCGGCGCGACCTCGCTCGACCTCTCCGTGCCGAGCCTCGCGGGCGGCGCGAGCTGCACCGTGACGATCACGGTGACCTCGACGGTCATGAGCCCGGCCGCGGGCCATCCGAATACGACCGGTGCCGTCTCGAGCACGGAGACCGCCGTGAATCCGGGCGCGCCGGCGACCGGAAACCTCATCGTCTACGCGCCGCCCACGATCGCCAAGAGCTTCTCCCCGACCTCGATCGCGAGCGGCGGCACCTCCACGGTCACCTTCACGCTCACGAACCCGAACGCGCTCGGGCTCACCAACATCCGCTTCACCGACGACCTGCCGACCAACCTCTCGAACACCGCGGCGCAGACCTTCGTGGGCGGCGGCCGTGGCACCTGCACGGGAACGATTCCCACCACCAAGGCCGCGGGCGCGCTCGACCCGATCACGTTCTCGAGCACGAACCTGGGGCCGGGCGCGAGCTGCACGATCCTCATGGACGTCACCTCGAGCACGGTCGGCTTCTACACGAACACCGTCACCAACGTCCTCTCCGACCAGACGCCGGCCGCGACCACCGGCGGCAGCGACAACCTCTCGGTGGGGCGCATCACCATCACCAAGGCGTTCTCGGCGTCGACGGCGCAGACGAACGGCACGGCGACGCTCACCTTCACGATCACCAACGGCAGCGGCGGCAACCGCACCGGCCTCGCGTTCACCGACGGCTTTCCCGCCGGCATGGTCGCGGTCGGCGGCGCCGTGACCACCGGCGGCACCTGCACGAGCCTCGCGCCCACCAGCGTCGCCGCGAACGCGACCTCGTACAACCTCACGGCGCTCAACCTCAACACTAACGTCACTTGCACGATCTCGTTCCCGGTCAAGCTCACGAGCGCGGGCGCCAAGTCGAACACGGTGACCGGCAGCGCGCCGACGCAGTTCAACGGCGCCACCGATACCGCCACCATCACGGTGTTCGACGCGCCGACGATCGCCAAGTCGTTCGCGCCGTCGACGATCGCCGCGGGGGGCACCTCGACCCTCACGTTCACGCTCGCCAACCCGAACGCGTTCGCCGCGCTCACCGGGGCCGCCTTCACCGACGCGCTCGCCAACATGGCGATCTCGGGCGCGCAATCCGTCGGCGGCACCTGCGCGGGCACGACGCCGTCGTCGCTCGCCAACGGCGCGACCGCGCTCTCGTTCGGCGGCATCACCGTTCCCGCGGGCGGCAGCTGCACCGTGACGGTGGTGGTCGCGAGCTCGACGCCCGGCGTGCAGCCGAACACCGCGTCGGGGGTGAGCACGACGCAGACGCCCGCCGCGGGCGCCAACTCGGGCGCCGTGAACCTCACCGTCGCCGGCATCAACCTCTCGAAGGCGTTCGGTCCGGCCTCGCGCCCGCTCGGCGTGGCGACGACGCTCACGTTCACCCTCGCGAGCACGCAGGCGGTGAACTGGAGCGCGCTCGCGTTCACCGACACGCTGGCACCCGGGCTCGTCGTCGCGAGCCCGTCCAACGCCGTCACCACGTGCGGCGCGGGGACCATCACCGCCGCGGCGGGCGGCAACAGCATCGCGCTCTCGGGCGGCACCATGGCCTCGGGCGGCGAGCCCCTGCACGGTGAGCGTCGACGTGGTGAGCAGCGCGGCCGCCACCTACACCAACGATGGCACGAACATCGGCTGCCTCTCGCCCGGCATGGTGTTCAGCGGCGCGGCGGCGAGCGTGCAGTACTTCAACAACGCCACGCTCGCCAAGGCGTTCGGCGCGTCCTCGATCGCCGCGAACGGCACGACGACGCTCACGTTCACGCTCACCAATCCCGCCGGCTCGCCCGCGGTCTCCGGCCTGGGCTTTACCGACACGTTCCCGGCGGCGTCGTGGTCGCCGCGACACCCGGCGCGACCAATACGTGCGGGGCGACCTTCGCGCCCTCGGCGCGGTGCAGCAGCGCCACGCTCGCCGGCGCATCGCTCGGCGCGGGCGCCGCCAGTGCACGGCGACGGTCAACGTCACCTCGCGCGTGCTGGGCAACTACGTGAACAACGCTCGAACTTGAGCTGCCTCGCCGGCGGCCTCACCGCGGCCGGCGCGAACGCATCGCTCTCGGTGGTCGGCACCAGTCGCTCACCAAGCAGTTCGCTGCCCACGACCGTTGGCCTCAACACAGCCTCCACGCTCACCTTCACCATCGCCAACGGCGCCGGCAACCCGGCGCAATCGGGCCTCGCCTTCACGGACACGCTGCCGGCGAGCCTCGTGGTGGCGACCCCGCCGATCGTTTCGAGCACCTGCGGTTCGGTCGCGGTGACCGCCGGCGCGGGCGCGGGTTTCGCCTCTCGGGTGGATCCCTCGCCGCCGGCCAGGCGAGCTGCACGATCTCGGTGAACGTGAGCGTCGACGCACGGCGGGCACCTACGTGAACGCCACCGGCGAACGTCGTCCGGCCGAGCCGCGCCACCTCGACACGAGCGGCTGTCAACGCGACGCTCGACGTGCTCGACGCTGCCCGGCGCGACGAAATCCTTCGGCACGCGCGTTCCTCGCGCCCGGCGGCACCACGAGCTCACGCTCGCCTTCACCAACGCGAACTAACACGCGGTGACGGGCCTCGCGTTCACCGATACGTTCCCGATCGTCGCCCGCCGCGATGACGCTCGCCAACGCGACGACCACCAATTCCTGCGGCGGCTCGCTCACCGACGGCGGGGGCGGGGCGCTCGCGGCGGGGGCGCGGCGCGATCAAGCTCGCGGGCGGCACGATTCCCGCGAACGGCTCCTGCGCGATGACGGTGAACGTCACGGCGCCCACGGCGGGCACGTACACCAACACGATCGCCGCCAACACGATCGCGACGACGAACGGCGGCACGCATCCCGACGGCGACGACGCCGCGATCGTGACGGTGCCGAGCGCGCCCACCATCGCCAAGGCGTTCGCGAACCCATCGGCCCCGGCCGCACGGTGACCCTCACCTTCACGCTCGCCAACCCCAACGCCGGCACCGCGCTCTCGGCGTGGCGTTCGGCGACACGTTCCCCGACCGCGCCGGCGGCGATGGTGGTGGCCTCCCCGCCCAACGCGGCCACGAGCGGGTGCGGCGCGCCCACCTTCGCGCCCGCGGCGGGCGCGGCGTCGATCGCGTTCAGCGCGGGGACCATCGCGGCTTCGGGCACCTGCACGGTGAGCGTCGACGTCACCGCGCCGCGCCGCGGGCAGCTACGCGAACACCAGCGGCGCGGTGAGCGCCACGGGACCGGTGGCGCTCACGGGCGGCAGCGCGAGCGCGACGCTCACGGTCACGCAGGCCACGCTCGCCAAGTCTTCTCGCCCGCGAGCGTCGACGTGAACGCCACGTCCACGCTCGCCTTCACGCTCACCAACGGCGCCGGCAATCCCGCGCAATCGGGCATCAGCTTCACGGACACGCTGCCCGCGAACCTGGTCACGGTCTCGCCGCTGAACATCGCCTCGACGTGCCCCAGCGGCGCGGGCGCGGTGGCCGCCCTTCCCGGCAGCGGGACGATCACCGTGACCGGCGCCACGATCTCGAGCGGACAGGCCTCGTGCACCATCAGCGTCGATGTGCGCAGCGCGACCCCGGGCACGTACGGCAACGCCAAGCGGCGAACCTGTCGGGCATCGCGCACGTGGACGCGAGCGGCGCCAACGCGACGCTCACGGTGCAGTCGCTGCCGGCGCTCGCCAAGGCGTTCGGCGCGCCGACGGTCGGCCTCGGCCAGGCGGCCACGCTCGCCTTCACCGTCGACAACACCGGCGCCACCGCCGTCGAGCGTGCCGGGATGAGCTTCACCGACACGCTGCCCGCGGGCCTCGCGATCGCCAACCCGCCCGCGCCCGCGGCCTCCGCCTCCTGTGGCGCGCCCGACCTTCACGGCGGTGGCCGGCTCGCAGCCGTTCACGGCGAGCGGCGATCGCGGTCGACGGCGGGGCAGGTGTGCACGATCACCGTGGGCGTGCGCGGCACCGCGCTCGGGGCGGCGGTGAACGGCGCGGCGCAGATCACGGCCGCGAGCGGCCTGGCGAACGCCGTCACCAGCCAGACGCTCACGGTGGTGCAGCCGTCGGTCGCGAAGACCTTCGCGGCCGGCTCGATCAACGACAACGCGTCGACGTCGCTCGTCTTCACGCTCGCGAACGGCGCCGGCAACCCGGCCGAGGGCGGCATCGCGCTCGGGGACACGCTGCCGTCGGGCCTGCGCTTAGCTTCCGCAACGCCCGCGGTGGCGTACTCCGCGGGGTGCTCGGGACCGGCGAGCGCGGCGTACAACGGCGGCACGCGCGTCCTTTCCGGGCTCACGGGCATCGCCATGACCGCCGGCACGGCGAGCTGCACGGTCACCGTCTCGGGCCTCGGCAACCAGGCGGCGCAGGTGAACCCGAGCTGCGCGGGCAATCCGGCGGCGTTCACGAACCTCGCGGCGAACGTCACCGCGACGGGGGCGACGAACGCGTCGTCCGACCAATGCCTCGTCGTGAACGCGATCGCGCCCACGGTGGCGAAGACGTTCGGCGCGGCCTCCATCGCCGACGGGTCGGCCACCACGCTCGTCTTCACGCTCGCGAACCAGGGCAGCAATCCCGCCCAGTCGGGCATCGCGCTCGGCGACACGCTGCCCAGCGGCCTCGCGCTCGCCTCCGCGACGCCCGCGGTGGCGTACTCCGCGGGCTGCTCGGGTCCCGCGAGCGCGAGCTACAACGCCGGGACGCGCGGGCTCTCGGGGCTCACCGGCATCGCGATGTCGTCGGGCACCGCGAGCTGCACGGTGACGGTCGCGGGGCTCACCAACCAGCCGACGCAGGTGAACGCGAGCTGCGCGGGCAATCCCGCCGCCTTCACCAACCTCGCCTCGAACGTGACCGGCACGGGCGTCACGAACGCGTCGTCGGACCAGTGCCTCGTCGTCACGCGCGCGAGCCCGACGGTCGCGAAGGCGTTCGGCGCGCCGTCGATCGCGGACGGGGCGGCGACGACGATCGTCTTCACGCTCGCGAACGGCGGGACGAATCCCGCGCAATCGGCGATCGCGCTGGGCGACACGCTGCCGAGCGGCCTCGCGTTGAGCTCCGCCGCGCCGGCGGTGGCGTACTCCGTGGGATGCTCGGGGCCGGCGAACGCGAGCTACAACGCCGGCACGCGCGTGCTCTCGGGGCTCACGGGCATCGCGATGTCGTCGGGCACCGCGAGCTGCACGGTGACGGTCGCCGGGCTCACCAACCAGCCGACGCAGGTGAACGCGAGCTGCGCGGGCAATCCCGCCGCCTTCACGAACCTCGCCGCCAACGTCACGGCGACCAACGCCACGCCCGCGGCGACCGACCAGTGCCTGGTGGTCACGCGCGCGAACCCGGGCGTGGCGAAGACCTTCGGCGCGGCTTCGATCAACGACGGCGCGGCGACCACGCTGGTCTTCACGCTCTCGAACGGCGGCACGAGCCCCGCGCAATCGGGCATCGCGTTGGGCGACACGCTGCCCACCGGCCTCGCGCTGGGGTCGGCCACGCCCGCGGTCGCGTACTCCGCGGGCTGCTCGGGTCCCGCGAACGCGAGCTACGACACCGGGACGCGCGTGCTCTCGGGTCTTTCCGGGATCGCGATGGCGGCGGGCACCGCGAGCTGCACGGCGACGGTCGCCGGACTCACCAACCAGGCATCGCAGGTGAACGCGAGCTGCGCGGGCAATCCCGCCGCCTTCACCAACCTCGCCGCCAACGTGGCGGCGACGGGCGCGACCAACGCGTCCACCGACCAGTGCCTCGTCGTGAGCCGCGTGAGCCCGAACGTCGCGAAGACCTTCGGCGCGGCCTCGATCGCCGACGGCGCGGCGACGACGCTGGTCTTCACGCTCACGAACAGCGGCACCCATCCCGCGCAATCGGGCATCGCGCTGGGCGACACGCTGCCGACGGGTCTCGCGCTGGGCTCGGCCACGCCCGCGGTCGCGTATTCCGCGGGATGCTCCGGACCGGCGAGCGCGAGCTACAGCGCCGGCACCCGCGGGCTCTCGGGCCTTTCGGGCATCGCGATGGCGAGCGGGACCGCTTCGTGCACGGTCACGGTGGCGGGCCTCACCAACCAGCCCACGCAGGTGAACGCGAGCTGCGCCGGCAACCCGGCGGCGTTCACCAACGCGGCCGCGAACGTCACCGCGAGCGGGGCGACCAACGCTTCCAGCGACCAGTGCCTCGTGGTGACGAGCGCGACGCCGAGCGTGGCGAAGACCTTCGGCGCGGCCTCCATCAACGACACGGCCGCCACGAGCCTCGTCTTCACCCTCACGAACGGCGGCACGCACCCGGCGCAATCGGGCATCGCGTTGGGCGACACGCTGCCCACCGGGCTCGCGCTCGGCTCCGCGACGCCGGCCGTCTCGTACTCCGCGGGATGCTCGGGTCCCGCGACGGCGAGCTACAGCGCGGGAACGCGCGCGCTCTCCGGCCTCACCGGAATCGCGATGTCCGCGGGCACCGCGAGCTGCACCGTGAGCGTGGCCGGCGCCACCAACCAGCCGGGACAGGTGAACGCGAGCTGCGCGGGCGATCCGGCGGCCTTCACCAACCTCGCGGCGAACGTGACCGCGACCGCCGCGACCAACGCCTCGACCGATCAATGCCTGGTGGTGAATCGCGCGACGCCGAACGTGGCGAAGACCTTCGGCGCGGCCTCGATCAACGACGGCGCATCGACGACGCTGGTCTTCACGCTCGCGAACCAGGGATCGAATCCGTCGCAGTCGGGCATCGCGCTCGGCGACACGCTGCCCGCCGGACTCGCGCTCGGCTCCGCGACGCCGGCAGTCGCCTACTCCGCGGGATGCTCGGGTCCCGCGACGGCGAGCTACAGCGCGGGAACGCGCGTGCTCTCCGGCCTCGGCGGCATCGCGATGACCGCGGGCACGACGAGCTGCACGGTGACGGTCGCCGGGGTCACCAACCAGGCGACGCAGGTGAGCGCGAGCTGCGCGGGCAATCCCGCCGCCTTCACCAACCTCGCCTCGAACGTGGCGGCGACCGGCGCGAACAACATCTCCGCCGACCAGTGCCTGGTCGTGAACCGCCTGAGCCCGAGCGTCGCGAAGACCTTCGGCGCGGCCTCGATCGCCGACGGCGCGGCGACGACGCTGGTCTTCACGCTGACGAACAGCGGAACGAATCCCTCGCAGTCGGCGATCGCGCTCGGCGACACGCTGCCCACCGGCCTCGCGCTGGGCTCGGCCACGCCCGCGGTCGCGTACTCCGCGGGCTGCTCCGGTCCCGCGACCGCGACCTACGACACCGGCACGCGCGTGCTCTCCGGCCTTTCCGGCATCGCGATGTCGGCAGGCACCGCGAGCTGCACCGTGAGCGTCGCGGGCCTCACCAACCAGGCCTCGCAGGCGAACGCGAGCTGCGCGGGCAATCCGGCCGCGTTCACCAACCTTGCCGCGAACGTGACCGCCGCCGGCGCCACGAACGCGTCGACGGACCGCTGCCTCGTGGTGAGCGCCGCGACGCCGACCGTCGCCAAGACCTTCGGCGCCGCCTCCATCAACGACGGCTCCACGACGACGCTCGTCTTCACGCTCGCCAACGGCGGCACCCATCCGGCGCAGTCGGGCATCGCGCTGGGCGACACGCTGCCGAGCCACCTGCAGCTCGCTTCCGCGACGCCCGCGGTCGCGTACTCGGCCGGCTGCTCCGGGCCGCCGGCCGCGGGCTACAACGCGGGATCGCGCGTGCTCTCGGGTCTCTCGGGCATCGCCATGGCGGCCGGCACGGCGAGCTGCACCGTGACGGTCGCGGGGCTCACCAACCAGGCCGCGCAGGTGAACGCGAGCTGCGCGGGCAATCCGGCGGCGTTCACCAACCAGGCGTCGAACGTCACCGCGGCCAACGCCGCCAACGTCTCCACCGACCAGTGCCTGGTGGTGAACGTGCAGAGCCCGAACGTCGCGAAGACCTTCGGCGCCGCGTCGATCGCCGACGGGGCCACGACGACGCTCTTGTTCACGATCGCGAACCAGGGCACCAACCCGGCGCAATCGGGCATCGCGATCGGGGACACGCTGCCGACGGGGCTCGCGCTCGATTCCGCCACGCCCGCGGTCGCGTATTCGGCCGGATGCTCGGGGCCCGCGGCCGCGAGCTACAGCGCGGGGTCGCGCGTGCTCTCGGGCCTCACCGGGATCGCGATGACGGCGGGAACCGCGAGCTGCACGGTCACGCTCTCGGGACTCACGAACGCCGCATCGCAGGTGAACCCCAGCTGCGCGGGCAATCCCGCGGCCTTCACGAACGCGGCGACGAACGTGACGACCACGGCGTCGAACAACGTCTCCACCGACCAGTGCCTCGTGGTCACGCGTTCGAGCCCGACGCTCGCGAAGTCGTTCTCGCCGTCGACCATCGACCAGGGCGGCACGTCGACGCTCGTCTTCACCGTCACCAACAGCGGCACGAACCCCGCGCAATCGGGCGTGGGCTTCGTCGATACGCTGCCGCCCGGCGTCACGGTGGCGGCGGTTGCGAACCTGCGCTCGAGCTGCCCGGCCGGGGGCGCGCTCGTCGCGGGCCCGGCCTTCGTCTCCACGAGCGCGGGCGCGGTCACGGTGAGCGGCGCGGCGCTCAACGCGGGCGTGGCGAGCTGCGAGATCCGCGTCGACGTGACCTCGTCCGCGCCGGGCACGTACACGAACACCGAGGCCGCCAACCTCTCGGGCGCGTCGAACCTCGCGACGACGGGCGTTTCCGCGCAGCTCGTGGTGCAGGCGCTGCCCACGCTCACCAAGGCCTTCGGAGTGTCGAGCCTCGGCATCGGCCAGGTGACCACGCTCGCGTTCACGATCGACAACAGCGCCGGTGCGGTGAGCCGTTCCGGCCTCGCGTTCGGCGACGCGCTGCCCGCGGGGCTCGAGGTCGCGAATCCGCCGGCGGCGGCGACGAGCGCCGGCTGCGTCTCGCCGGCGCTCTCGGGCACGGCGAACGCTTCGACCACGCCGGGCGCCTCGAGCGTCGGCGTGAACGCGGGGCAGACGTGCGTGATCACGTTCACCGTGCGCGGCACCACCCTCGGCGCGAAGACCAACGACGCCGCAGCGATGACGACGACCGGCGTCCTGAACGCCGTCACGCCGCAGATGCTCAGCGTCGTGCAGGCGAGCCTCGACAAGGTGTTCAATCCCACGAGCATCGCGGCGGGCGGCACCTCGACGCTCGCGTTCACGCTCACGAACGGGACGGGCAACCCCGCGCAATCGGGCATCGCGTTCACCGACTCGCTGCCGGGCAACGTGCGCGTCGCCGCGGCGCCCAACGTGCGCAGCAACTGCCCGGCCGGCGGCGCGCTCGGCGCGCCCGCGTTCACCGTGACCGCCGCGGCGGGGAGCGCGAGCATCGCGGTCTCCGCAGGCGCCATCGCGAGCGGCGTCGCGAGCTGCCAGGTGCTGGTCGACGTCACTTCCGCGATCGGCGGCAGCTACACCAACGACGCCGCGCGCATCGGCGGCACCGCGAACGTCACCAACGCGGTCGCGGGAACGACGCTCACGGTGACCGGCACGGGACCGACCGTCGCGAAATCCTTCAGCCCGTCGCCCGTCGCCCCGAACGCGAGCTCCACGCTCACCATCACGCTCTCGAACCCGAACGCGAGCGCAGCGAATCTCAGCGCGGCATTCACCGACACGCTGCCCGCCGGCCTCGTGGTCGCGAGCCCCGCGAACGCGGCCACCACGTGCCCGGGAAGCGGCGCCGTCGCGGCCGCTTCGGGCGCATCGACGGTAACGCTGCCCGCGACGCGATCGATTCCCGCCGCGAGCGGCCTCACGCCCGGGAGCTGCACCGTGACGGTCGACGTCGCCGCCGGGTTGGGCGGGACGTACACGAACGCCATCGCCGCGAACGCGCTGCAGACTTCCAATGGATCCAACGCGGCGCCGGCGAGCGCGGACCTGGTCGTGACCGCCGCCGCGCCGACGATCGCCAAGTCGTTCGCGCCGACGTCGATCGGCGCGGGCGCGACCTCGACGATCACCCTCACGCTCTCCAACGGCAACACCGGCGCGGCGTCGCTCAGCGCGCCGCTCGTCGACACGCTGCCCGCGGGCCTCGCGATCGCCGCCACGCCCAACGCCTCGACCACGTGCGCGGGAACGGGCGCGGTGGCCGCGGCGCCGGGAGGATCGACGATCACGCTGCCCGCGACGCGCGCGATCCCGGCGGGCAGCGGCGCCACGGCGGGAACCTGCACGGTCACGGTCGATGCGACGTCTTCGGTCGGCGGAAGCTACACCAACACGATCGCGGCGAACGCCCTGCAGACCTCGAACGGCGACAACGCCGCGGCGGCGAGCGCGACGCTCACGGTGGGCGCCGTCGCACCGACGATCGCGAAGTCGTTCGGGACGAGCCCGGTGAACGCGAACGCGCCCTCGACGCTCACGATCACCCTTACGAATGCGAACGCGACCGCGGCCTCGCTCGTCGTGCCGCTCACGGACACGCTGCCCGTGCCGCTCGTCGTCGCGCCCACCCCGAACGCGTCGACCACGTGCGCGGGGACGGGAGCCGTCGCGGCCGCCGCGGGTTCGGGCTCCATCACGCTTCCCGCGACGCGCGCCATTCCCGGTGCGAGCGGCGCGACGCCGGGAAGCTGCACGATCACCGTGGACGTCGTCTCCCCGAGCGGCGGCGCCTTCACCAACACCCTGGCGGCGGGTGCGCTGCAGACCTCGAACGGAACCAACGTCGCCGCGGCGAGTGCGACGCTGTCGGTGAACGCGGTGGCGCCCACGATCGCGAAGTCGTTCTCGCCGGCCTCCATCGCGGCCGACGGCACGAGCACGATCGCCTTCACGATCTCGAACGCGAACGCGCTGGCGCTCACGTCGGCGTCGTTCACCGACACGCTTGCCGCGATGGCGGTCTCCGGCGCACAGACGGCGGGCGGCACCTGCGCGGGCGCCGCGTCGCAACAGCCTCGCGAACGCTCAGGCGGGAGCGATCGCGTTCTCCGGCCTCACCATTCCTGCCGCCTCCGGCGCCACGCCCGGGAGCTGCACCGTGACGATGGTGGTGACGAGCGACGTTCCCGGCGCGCACGACGACCAGGCGGGCGGCGTCTCGAGCGCGCAGGCGCCGACGGGAGCCGCCTCGAACGTCGCGACGCTCACCGTCGCCGCGGCGCCGGCGACCATCGCGAAGTCCTTCACCACGCCCTCGATCGCCTATGGGGGCACGAGCACGATCCAGTTCACGCTCGGCAACACCAACGGCGTTGCGCTCACCGGCGCGGCGTTCACCGACACGCTCACCGCGATGGCGGTCTCCGGTGCGCAGTCGGCCGGCGGCACCTGCACGGGCGCCGCGGGCAATTCCTTCGCGAACGGGCAGGCGGGCGCGCTCGCGTTCGGCGGGCTCACGATCGCCGCGAACTCGACCTGCACCGTGACGCTCGTGGTCGCCGCGACGGCCACCGGCGTGCTGCCGAACCAGGCGAGCGGCGTCGCGTCGAACGAGGCGCCGACGGGATCGCCGTCCAACACGGCGAACCTCACCGTCACCGCGACGCCGCTCACGGTGAGCAAGGCCTTCGCGCCGGCCGCGATCGATTCCGGGGGCGTCGCGACGCTCACGATCACGGTGACGAACCCGAACGGCGCCTCCGTCACCGGCCTCTCGCTCACCGACAGCTTCCCCGGCGCCCCGGGCACGGGGCTCGTGCGTGCGGCCACACCCAACGCATCGACGACGTGCCTGGGCGGCACCGTCTCCTCGACCGCGGCGAGCGTCGCGCTCTCGGGCGCCACGCTGGGCGCCGGTGCATCGTGCACCTTTCAGATCGACGTGACCGCGGCCACCGCCGGCACCTACACCAACACGATCCCCGCGGGCGCGATCGCATCGAGCGCGGGCTCCAACACGGCGGGCGCGACGCGCGACCTCACGGTGAACCCGCTCGCGAACGTCGCGATCGCGAAGCTCGGCCCGGCGTCGGTCGCGACCGGCGCGCCGATCGCATACACGATCACGCTCTCGAACGCCGGCCCCGACGCGGCGAACGGCGCGAGCTTCGCCGACAACGTGCCCGCGGCGATCACCGGCGTCTCGGCGCTGTGCACGGGCGCCTCCGGCGGCGCGGCCTGCGGCGCGATGAACGTCTCGGGCAACGCCGTGACGAGCACGATCCCGACGCTGCCGGCGGGAGGAACCGTCTCGATCACGGTCTCCGGCACGGCGAGCGGCGTGGGCAGCGCGACCAACACGGCCACGATCGCGCCGCCCTCGGGCGTAACCGATCCGGTACCCGGAAACGACAGCGCGTCGGTCGCCACCACGATCCTCGCGCCGGACCTGCTCATCGCGAAGACCCACGCGGGCAACTTCACCGTCGGCAGCAACGGCGTGTACACGATCACGGTCTCCAACGCGCCGGGCTCGCTTCCCACGAGCGGCACGATCACAGTGACGGACAGCCTGCCGGCCGGCCTGGGGTTCGTCTCGGCGAGCGGCACGGGCTGGTCGTGCTTGTTCGCCTCGCCCACGCTCGCCTGCACGAGCTCGAGCTCGATCGCGGCGGGCGCCTCGGGGAGCCCGATCACGCTCACGGTCTCGGTCGCCTCGACCGCCGTGCCCTCGGTCACCAACTTCGCCACCGTAAGCGGCGGCGGCGAGCCGGCGGGGACCACCGGCAACGACACCGCATCGGACAACACCATCGTCGCCGCTGCGGGCGTGAACGTCTTCCAGCCCGACGGCGCGCAGACGGGGATGCCGGGGAGCGTGGTCTCCTATCCGCACACGTTCAACGCGGGCCTCGCGGGCACCGTCTCGTTCTCCACGAGCGCGATCGCGACGCCCGCCGTGCCCGGATGGAACCAGCAGGTCTACCGCGACCTCGATTGCAACGGCGTCCTCAACGGTGCCGAGGGCACGGCGCCGTTCTCCGGATCCGTCGCCGTGAACGCCGGCGACACGATCTGCATCGTGGTGCGCGACAACATTCCCGCCACCGCGCCCTACAACGCCCGGAACGTCATCTCGGTGGTGGCGACGTTCGATGCGACGCAGAGCCTCGCGCGCACCGACACGACCACGGTGGGCTCGGCGGCGGGCGCCGGTCTCGTGCTCGCGAAGTCGGTGCGCAACGTGACGCTCGGCAGCGGCGCGGGCACGTCCAACACCGCGCGCCCGAACGACGTGCTGGAGTACACGATCGCCTATACCAACACCTCGTCGGGAACGGTGAGCGCGATCGTGGTCACCGATGCCACGCCCGCGTTCACCACGTTCCTCTCGGCGAGCTGCGGGAGCCCCTTGCCCGCGAACCTTTCCGCCTGCGCCGTCACGTCGCAGCCGGCGGTGAACGGCGCGGGGTCGGTCGTGTGGACGCTCACCGGGGCGCTCCTGTCGAGCGGAAGCGGGACCGTGGCCTACCAGGTGCGCGTGGCGCCGTGAGATAGGATGGCCGCTTGCCGCTCCACGAACGTTACGCGCGCCTGACCGGCGCGTCCCTCTGCGCCGTCGCCGCCGTCGCCTTCTCGGGCAAGGCGGTCATCATCAAGCTCGCGTACCGCCACGGCGTGGACGCGCTGACGCTCCTCGCGTTGCGCATGCTCTTCAGCGCGCCGCTGTTCGTGGCGCTCGCGTGGTGGTCGGCGCGGCGCGGCTCCGCGCAGCCCCTCCCGCGCACGGACCTCTTCGCGATCGCGGGGCTGGGGCTCGTCGGCTACTACCTCTCCAGCTACTTCGATTTCGTGGGGCTGCAGTACATCACCGCGGCGCTCGAGCGCCTGGTGCTCTTCCTCTACCCGACTTTCGTGCTGCTCATCTCGGCGCTGCTCTTTGGGCGGCGCATCACCGCGCGCGACGGGCTCGCGTTCGCGCTCTCGTACGTGGGCATCGCGGTCGTCGTCCTCAACGATCTGCGCACGCAGCCCGGGAACGTGGTGGCGGGATCGCTCTGGGTGCTCGCCTCGGCGCTTCTCTACGCCACGTACCTCATCGGAAGCGGGCGGCTGGTGGGGCGCGTGGGCAGCATCCGCTTCGCGTGCTACGCGGGGGTGGTCTCGTGCGTCGGCGTGGTGGCGCACTTCCTGGTCGCTCGCGACTGGCGCGCGATCGTCTCGCAGCCCGCGCCGGTGTACGGGCTCGCCGTGCTCATGGCCGCGGTTTCCACGGTGCTGCCGATCGTCCTCACCTCCGAGGGCATCCGGCGCATCGGCGCGGCGAACGCTTCGATCGTGGGCGCGATCGGGCCGGTCGCGACGATCTTCCTCGGCTTCATCTTCCTCGGCGAGCCGATCACGCTGGTCCAGCTCGCGGGTGCGGCGCTGGTGCTGGGCGGCGTGCTCATCGTTTCGCTGCAGGATCGCAAGGGCGCCGCTTGACGCCGCGCAAGAGAGGCGAAGGCGCTCGCGTATAATTCGGCGGTTGCGTTCGTCTCGCACCAATTCCAGGAGCCCCCATGAAGAAGCCCATGCGCGTCGCCGTGACCGGTGCCGCCGGCCAGATCGGCTACAGCCTCTTGTTCCGCATCGCGAGCGGCGAAATGCTCGGCAAGGACCAGCCCGTCATCCTCCAGCTCCTCGAGATTCCCGACGAGAAGGCGCAGAAGGCGCTCAAGGGCGTGATGATGGAGCTCGACGACTGCGCCTTCCCGCTGCTGCAGTCGATGGTCGCGGCCTCCGACCCGAAGGTCGCGTTCCGCGACGCCGACGTGGCGCTCCTGGTGGGTGCGCGTCCCCGCGGCCCGGGCATGGAGAGGAAGGACCTGCTGGAGGCGAACGGCGCGATCTTCGTGCCGCAGGGCAAGGCGCTGAACGAGGTCGCCTCGCGCGACGTGAAGGTGCTCGTCGTCGGGAACCCGGCCAATACCAACTCGCTCATCGCGATGAAGAACGCGCCTTCGCTCAAGCCTACCCAGTTCACCGCCATGATGCGGCTCGACCATAACCGCGCGCTCACGCAGGTGGCGCAGAAGACCGGGAAGCCCGTGACCTCGGTGAAGCACATGACCATCTGGGGCAACCACTCGGCGACGCAATATCCCGATGCCTACAACGCGCTCGTCGACGGTCAGCCCGCGGCCAAGGCGATCAACGACGACGCCTGGATCCAGGGCGCGTTCATCCCGACGGTGCAGAAGCGGGGTGCCGCGATCATCGAGGCGCGCGGGCTTTCCTCGGCCGCCTCCGCCGCGAACGCCGCGATCGACCACGTCCGCGACTGGGTGCACGGCACCGCGTCCGACGACTGGGTATCGATGGGCATTCCCTCCGACGGCAGCTACGGCATCCCGGAAGGGATCCTGTTCGGCTACCCGGTGAAGTGCTCCGGCGGCAAGTACGCGATCGTGCAGGGGCTGCAGCACAACGACTTCGCCAAGGCGAAGATCGCCGGCACCCACAAGGAGCTGCTCGAGGAGCGCTCCGCCATCGAGCACCTGCTCAAGTAGCTGAAAACCGGGGACAGACCACATTTTCCATTCCGTGAACCACTTCGATGTTGCACGCATTGAAAAATGTGGTCTGTCCCCGGTTTTCGGTAAATCCGATCTTTCGTCAACGCAAGGGGTCCAACGGGCGTTGAGGGAGTTCAGTCCCCTGGAGGTCGCTCCATGAAGATGCTGCTCGCACTCTCCGCTTCCGCGTTCCTGCTGGGCGCTTGCGCCACGGAGCCCGATATGCAACTGGCCCAGGCCGATTGCCGGGTCGCCCCGGTCGTCACCGCCGATTCGAGCCTGCGCAAGGACCGGGTCACGGAGCTCGACCAGCGCTATGCCGAGATGCAGCTCGCCACCTCGGACTACCGCATGCGCAACCTCCAGCGCAATCCCGGCCCGAACAACATCGAAGACGCGCTGAACGGCTGCTCTAGAAGGTAGCTTCCTCGGCCAGGCTTTCGGTGATCGCCGGCTCCTGCGGCGCGGGGAGCTCGCGCATCCGTCGGATCGGTGAGAGCCACGCCACGAGCGGGACGAGGAGGAGCGCGCATGCGCCGACGGTCGTCATCGCTGCGCGCAGCCCGAAGTGGTCGCCGATCCAGCCGCCGGCCACGCCGCCCAGCGGCGCCAGCGAGATCGTAAGGGCGATCATCGTCGCGGTCACCCGTCCCAGAAGGTGGTCGGGTGTGGCCGCCTGGCGTAGCGACAGGTAGTTGATGAAGAAGATCATCGCGGCGAGGTCGAGCAGGAAGAGCCCGCCGCCGACCAGGACCCATACCAGCCACGCCGGCCCCATCGCGCTCGCGATCATGAGCCAGGCGACACCGGTACCTCCCAGCCCCGCGAGCATCGTCGGTCCCATTCCGAAGCGGCGGTTGAGGCGCTCGGTCACATGCGCGGCGACGAGCGAGCCCACGCCCGCCGCCATGAAGAGCATTCCCACGCGGCCCGCGGAGAGCGATAACACGCGCGTCCCGAACAGCACCACGATCGCGACGAAAGCCTGCCGCAGCACCTGCCACAGGCCGATCGACCAGACCAGCGCACGCAGCGTCGGGTTGCGCCAGACGACGTGCAGCCCCTCGCGGATCTCGCGCCCCATCGAGCGCGCGCGCGCCTTGGGCGCGTCGGAAGCGCGCGGAGGAATGCCGCGCAGCATCCACGCCGAGACGAAGAAGCCGGTCGCGTCGAGCAGGATCGCGAAGGGCGCCGTGAACCACTGGATGAGCGCGCCCGCGATGCCCGGGCCGAGGAGCTGCGCGGCCGAATCGGCGAGGCCGATCTTCGCGTTCGCCTCCACCAGGTTCGCACGCCCGACGCGCTCCGTCATGAACACCTGGTAGGCGGGCCAGCCGATCACGTTCGCGATGCCCACCACGAAGTTCACCGCGTAGAGCAGTGGCATCGAGACCACGCTGAACCAGGCGAACAGCGGGATCACCGCGAGAGCGAGGCCGCGTCCCACGTCCATCGCCACGATCACCGGGAGCTTCCTCGCGCGGTCGACGAGCACGCCGGCGAAGAGGCCGAAGATCGGATAGGGAAGGGCGCCCATCGCGGTGAGCACGCCCACCTGGAGCGGCGTCGCGTGCAGGACCAGCGCCGCGGTGAGCGGCAGTGCGAGGAAGGTGACCTGCCCGCCGAAGTGGGTGATCGTGAGCGATCCCCACAGCTTCGCGAAGTCGGGATTGCGCCAGATCCCGGTGAGCCAGCCGGCGGACCGAAGGCGTGCGGCGAGGGACAGGGGGCGCGAGCGCAAGCGGCGGATTATACGTGAGGCTCACGGCCGCGGTGCTACACTCACGCGCACGCTGCCACGGCACGCCTCACCGGGAAATCCCATGTTCGGCCGCCTGCTTCCGAAGGAGGGGCGCTTCTTCGACCTCTTCAACGCCCACGCCGCGCAGATCGTGCGCGCCGCCGGCGAGCTCGCGCTGCTGCTGGAGCAGGACCCCGCGAATCGCGAGCGCCACGCGCGCGCGATCGACGACGCGGAGCACGCCGCCGACCGCATCACCGCCGAAGCGATCCGGCTCCTGCACAAGACGTTCGTCACGCCGCTCGATCGGGATCATATCCACCAGCTCGTGAACGCGATGGACGACATCTGCGACCTCCTCCAGGACTCCAGCCAGGTGATCGCGCTCTACGACGTGCGCACCATCACCGCCGAGACGAAGCGGCTCGCCGACATCGCCATGAAGTGCTGCGAGCGCGTGAAGGACGTCGTGGAGCTCGTCGGCCGGCAGGACGGCAACTTCGAGGCGATCCTGCGCACCTGCGAGGAGATCGATCGCCTGGAAAGCGACGCGGACCGCGTCATGCGCGCCGCAATGTCGCGCCTCTTCCGCGAGGAGCAGGACGTGCGCGAGATCATCAAGATGAAGGAGGTCTACCAGCTGCTCGAGGCCGTCACCGACCGCTGCCTCGACGTGGCGAACCTCGCCGAAGGCATCTCCCTCGAGAACTCCTGAGCGTCCGTGAGCGCCGCAACATGACCGGACTGGAGATCGGCCTCGGCACGCTCGTGTTCCTCGTGGTGCTCGCGCTCGCGTTCGACTTCCTGAACGGCCTGCACGACGCCGCCAATTCCATCGCGACGGTGGTCTCCACCGGGGTGTTGCGGCCCGGCCAGGCCGTGGCCATGGCCGCGGTCTTCAACTTCGTCGCGCTCTTCATCTTCCACCTGAAGGTCGCGACCACGGTCGGCAAGGGGATCGTCGATGCGCAGATCGTCGACCAGTACGTCGTGTTCGGGGCGCTCGCCGGCGCGAGCGCGTGGAACGTGATCACGTGGTGGGCGGGGCTGCCGTCGTCCTCCTCGCACGCGCTCATCGGCGGGTTGATCGGCGCGGGCGTCGCGAAGGCGGGATTGTCCTCGCTCGTGGGAAACGGCATCGGCATGACCGTTCTCTTCATCTTCCTCTCGCCGATCCTGGGCTTCGTGCTGGGCGGGCTGCTGCTGGTGCTGGTCTCGTGGCTCTTCCGCGCCTCGAGCCCCGCGCGCGTGGACCGCTGGTTCCGCAGGCTCCAGCTCGTCTCCGCCTCGCTCTACAGCCTGGGCCACGGCGGCAACGACGCGCAGAAGACCATCGGCATCATCTGGGTGCTGCTCATCGCGGCGAAGGTGCCCGGCGTGCGCGAGCACGTGCCGGCGTGGGTGATCATCGCGTGCTACACGACGATGGGCCTGGGGACGTTCATCGGCGGATGGCGCATCGTGAAGACGATGGGGCAGCGCATCACGAAGCTCAAGCCGGTGGGCGGATTCTGCGCCGAGACGGGCGGTGCGATCACGCTCTTCCTTGCGACCGCGCTCGGCGTTCCCGTCTCCACCACCCACACCATCACCGGCGCGATCGTGGGCGTCGGCTCCACGCGCAAGCTCTCCGCGGTGCGCTGGGGCGTGGCGGGCAACATCGTGTGGGCGTGGATCTTCACCATCCCGGCCTCCGCCTTCATGGCCGGCATCGCGTGGTGGGCTGCCACGGTCGTCGCCTGACCGAAAGAAGGGCGAAAAAGGGGTCGGATCCCTTTTCCCGATTGCGCAAGGACGACTCTTGATCCCATCACCGAGAAATGGAATCTGACCCCTTTTCCGTGCGGCAGCGCGCGGCCGCCTCGCGCGCGAGCGCGGCGCAGCGGCGCGCGAGCGGGACGCTCTGCCCGAGGTAGCGCGTGGGATCGAGGGCTTCGTTCAACCGCTCGCGGGTGATGCACCCGCGCACGGCTTCGTCGCGCCACAAGACCTCGGAGAGCGCCTCGCCCGTCGACATCGCCGCTCGCGCCGCTTCGTGCACCGCATGGTGCGCGCCCTCGCGGCCCATGCACGGAGCGAGTTGCATCATCGCGTTCTCCGCGGCGATGAGCTCGCCGGAGAGCTCGAGGTTGCGGCGCATGCGCCCGGGATCGGGCCGCAGGCAGGCGAGGAGCTCGTCCATGCGCACGGCGGCCTCGAACGCGAGCGGCACCGCCTCCTCGATGAGCGCCGAGACCATGAGGTTGTGCGCGCTGTCGCCCTCATGGCTCGCCTGCGTGGCCTCGAGCGCGAGAGTGGCCTGCGCGCGCAGCCGCGCGCCGAGCGCCACCACGGCGACCGCCACCTTGGAGTTCTCCTTCTGCGGCATGGTGCTCGAGGCCACGACCTCCTCGCCGAGATCCTCGCGCACCTCGCCCATCTCGTTGGACATGAGCGTGTAGAGCTCGGAGGCGATCTTCGAGCACGTGCAGCCGAAGAGCGCGAGGAGCAGCACGTACTCGGCGATGTGGTCGGTGGCGGCGCGCGAGGCGATGACGGGCGCTGCGAGCCCGAGCCGCTGTGCGAGCGCGCGGTTGAGCGCCTCGCCCTCCACGCCGAACGAATGCATCGCGCCGATCGCGCCGCCCCAGAGCAGGCTGAATGCGCGCGGCTCGACGGCCTTGAGCCGCGCTTCGTGGCGCAGGAACTCCTCGATCCATCCCGCCACCTTGAAGCCGAAGGTGATCGGCAGCGCGTGGCGCCGGTTGGTGCGCCCGGCGACGATCCACTCCGCACCCGCGTCGGCGAGCGCGGCGAGCCGCTCGAGGATCGCGCCCAGGCGCGAGACGATCGCCTCGTGCGCGGCGCGAAGCCGCAGGATGCGGCCGGTCTGCGTGACGTTCTGCGTGGTCGCACCCCAGTGCACGTACGCCCCGGCCTCGGGACCGCAGGCCTGCGAGAGGGCACGCACCAGCGAGACGATGGGCGCACGCGTGCGTGCGATGTCGCGGGCGAGCGCGTCCTCGTCGAGCGCGGCGAGCGTCGCGCACGCGGCGATCCGCTCGCCGGCTTCGCGGGGAATCATGCCGAGGGAGGCCTGCGCGATCGCGAGGGCGGACTCGACCTCGAGCCAGGACTGCCACAGGCTGCGGCGCGAGAAAAGATCGCGCACCTCGTCGATCGTCATGGGGTCTCGCATGGGTGATTGAGGATTCCCGGCGCTCATCGCGGCTGCGCGAGCAGGCAGCGCACGTCCGCCTCGAGCGCCGGCGCCTCGGAGGCGCAGCGCGCGATCGCCTTGGGACAGCGCGGATGGAAGCGGCATCCCGACGGAACCTCGAGCGCATCGGAGGGTGCCGAGCCGAGCGCGGTATCGGGCACGCCCGCGCCGGGATGCAAGGTCATCACCGAGTCGAGGAGGATCCGCGTGTACGGATGGCGCGGAGCGCGGAAGATCGCCTCCTTGTCGCCGATCTCCACGATCTGCCCGGAATACATGACGGCCACGCGGCTCGCCAGGTGCTCGACCACGCCCAGGTCGTGCGTGATCACGAGATAGGTGAGCCCCATCTCGTCGCGCAGGTCGACCAGGAGGTTGAGGATCTGCGATTGCACGGAGACGTCGAGCGCCGAGGTGGGCTCGTCGCACACCAGCACCTGCGGGCGCACGACCAGGGCACGCGCGATCGCCACGCGCTGGCGCTGCCCGCCGGAAAGCTGCCCGGGATACGCATCGTGCAGCCGCCGCGCGAGCCCCACGCGCTCCATCATCGCCTCGGCCTCGATGCGGCGGCGCGCGGGCTCGCCCACGCCGTGCACGTCGAGCGGCCGGCGGATGATCTCGCCGACGGAGCGGCGCGGGTTGAGCGAGCCATAGGGATCCTGGAACACGGGCTGGATGCGGCTTGCGCGCCGGCGCATCGGAGTTTCCGCGAGCGGACGGCCGTCGAGGAGCACCTCGCCCGCGCTGGGCGCCTGCAGGCCCAGCAGCATGCGCGCGAGTGTCGTCTTGCCGCAGCCGGATTCGCCCACCAGCGCGAGCGCTTCACCGCGCGCGAGGACGAGGGACACGCCGTCGACGGCATCGAGCTCGCGCGAACGCGCGAAGAGCCCGAGCCGGACGTGGAACGTGCAACGCACCGAGCGCGCCTCGAGGACCGGCGTGCCCGCCGCCTCCGATCGTTCCTCGCGCGGCGCCGCCGCCTCGCTCGGCCGGCGCAGCGAAGCCATCGCGCCCGGAAGCGCCAGCGGCTCGATCACGCAGCGGTAGGCGCGGCTTTCGAGCCGGCGCAGCGGCGGCGGCGCCGTGCGGCACGAGGGCGCGGCGAGCGCGCAGCGGCTCGCGAAGGCGCATCCGGCGAGCGGCCCGATGAGGGCGGGCACGATGCCGGGGATCGCCCCGAGACGGCGGCGGCGCGCGCCCGGCTCGGGAATGCTTTCGAGGAGCCCGCGCGTGTACGGATGGAGCGGCGCGCGCAGCACGTCCGCCGTGGGGCCGGTCTCGACGATCTCGCCCGCGTACATCACCGCGACGCGATCCACGGTGCGCGAGACGATGCCCAGGTCGTGCGTGATGAGGATCATCGCCATGCCGAGCTCGCGCTGCAGCCCCGCGATGAGCCGCAGGATCTGCGCCTGGATGGTCACGTCGAGCGCGGTGGTGGGCTCGTCGGCGATGACGAGCTGCGGATCGTTCATGAGCGCCATCGCGATCATGACGCGCTGGCGCTGGCCGCCGGAGAGCTGGTGCGGGTATTGGCCCATGCGCTCGCGCGCGGATGGGATGCCGACCTTGTCGAGCAGGAAGAGGGCGCGCTCGCGGGCCCCGGCGCGCGAGCGGCCCGCGCCCGCCGGCACCATCTCGGCGAGCTGGCGCCCGATCGTGTACACGGGGTTCAACGAGGTCATCGGCTCCTGGAACACCATCGCCATCGCCTTGCCGGCGACGCGCGCGGCGAGCTCGCGGTCGGGCATGGCGAGGAGGTCGGCGCCGCCCAGCCGGAGCACCGCGGCGCTGCGCCGCGCGCGCGCCGGAAGCAGGCCCATCAGCGCGAGCGCGGTCATCGACTTGCCGCTGCCCGACTCGCCGACGATGCCGAGTGCCTCGCCGCGTCCCAGCGCGAAGTCCACGCCGCGCACCGCGTGCAAGGTCCCCGCCGCCGTGTCGATGTCGACGCGCAAGTCCGGAGACCTCGAGCAGCGGCGCGGCGCGTTCCACGTCAGTTGCGGCTCTCGGGGGCGGTCACGTCGCGCAGGCCGTCGCCCAGCAGGTTGGCCGCCATCACGAGGAGGAAGAGCATGGCGCCCGGCAGCACGACCAGCCACGGGCGGAAGAACATCGCGTCCTTGCCCTCGGCGATCATGAGCCCCCACGAAGGGGTCGGCGGCTGCACGCCCACGCCGAGGAACGAAAGCGCCGCCTCCGCGAGCACCGCGACGCCGATCTCGAGGGTGAAGATCACGAGGATGGGATTCAACAGGTTGGGCAGCAGCTCGTGCACGATCACCTGCACGCGGCTCTCGCCCATCGCCTCGGCCGCCGCGATGAAGTCCAGGCGCTTCAACTGCATCGTCGCCGCGCGCGTGACGACGAGGTAGTACGACCAGTGCAGCGACCCGATCACGAGGATCACCACGCCGAGCGAGGGCCCGATGAGGAATACCAGCGCCATCGCGAGGAGGAGGCCGGGGAGCGCGAGCTGGCAGGTGAGCAGGTAGCTCACCGCCTGGTCGACGCGTCCGCCGAAATATCCCGCGCACACGCCGAGCGTCACGCCGATCGCGCAGCCCACGCTCGCCGCACCCAGGCCGATGGCGAGCGAGATGCGCGCGCCGTAGAGGAGCCGCGCGAGATAGTCGCGTCCGAGGTGATCGGTGCCGAGGAAGTGCGCCCAGCTGCCGCCGGCCGACCACACCGGCGGCATGAGGCGGTGCGCGAGGTCCTGGTCGAACGGATCGTGGCCCGCGATGAGCGGGGCGAAGGCGGCGAGGAGCGCGAGGAGCACCATCAACGCGAGCCCCGCGAGGAAGCCCTTGTGCCGCAGCATGCGCCGCAGGAGGAGCGCGCGCGGCGAGGGCGGCGGCGCCTCGTCGGGGGCGGCGGGAGCCGGGGGAAGGCCCGGCAGGGCGGAGATGTCGCTCATGGGGGCCTCATCCCAGCCGGATGCGCGGATCGAGCCACGCGCCGAGGAGATCCGCGAGGAAGGTGAGGACCACGAAGGTGATCGCGAACACGAACACCAGCATCTGCACGGTAGGCACATCGCCGCCGAGGATCGACTGCAGCGCGAGGCGGCCGAGGCCGTTCAGCGCGAACACCGACTCGACGATCACCGAGCCGCCGAGCTTCTGGCCGAGCTGCACGGCGAGCACGCTCACCACCGGCAGCATCGCATTGCGCATCGCGTGGCGCGTGAGCAGGCGCATCCCGCGGAAACCCTTGGCGCGCGCGGTGCGGATGTAGTCGGAGCCGAGCACCTCGAGGAGGCCGCTCCGCGTGAGGCGCATCACCGAGGGAACGGAGCCCGCGCCGAGCACGATCGCGGGAAGCACGAAATGCTTCCATGTGGTGTCGCCCGAAACCGGGAAGATCGGAAACTTCACCGCGAAGAGGATGATCAGCACGAGCGCCAGCCAGAATCCCGGAACCGCCTGCGCGCCCACCGCGACCGAGAGCGCCAGCCGGTCGACGAAGGAGTCGGGCCTCAACGCCGCGACCGCGCCGAGCGGGATCGCCACCAGGATCGTGATTGCGATCGCCATCAGCGCGAGGCGGATCGTCACCGGCGCGTGGCTCGCGATGAGCGCGCCCACCGGGCTCCTCCAGTGGTAGCTCTGGCCGAAGTCGCCGTGCGCGAGGCCGCCGAGCCAATGCAGGTACTGCACGGGCAGCGGCTTGTCGAAGCCGTACTCCTGGCGGATCTGCGCGACCACCTCGGGCGTCGCGTCCTCGCCGGCGAGCGATTGCGCGGGATCGGTGGCGAAGTTGAGCAGGAAGAACGTGGCGAGCGACACGGTGATCGCCACCGCGATCGCGAGCACCGCGCGGCGCATCGCGTACCTCAGCATGCCGTGCGCGCTCCTACGGGCATCGCGCCGACCCCGCTTCCCATTCGCGCGCGCCTCACTTCCATTTCGCGAGGTAGAGCCGCGGCAGGCCGTCCCTGGGCGGCTTGAAGTCGAGGTCCTTCGACACCAGGTAGTTGAGCGAGAACGTGTAGAGCGGCACCCAATAGGCCTGCTCCGCGATGCGCTTGAGTCCCTTCTCGTAGAGCGCGGCGCGCTTCGCCGGGTCCGAGATGCGCTGCGCACCGATCATGTCCTTCGTCACCTCGGGATCGCCAGACATGTTGCGGTCGGTGGTGGCGGACCAGTGGACGTCGGCGATGGCGGCGGTGTCGGGCACGCTTCCCGATTCCCAGCTTCCGAAGTAGGACTGGATCTCGTGCTTCTTGCGCGCCTGGTTGAGGGTCGCGAGCTGCACGTAGCGCAGGTTCGCCTTGATGCCCGCCTTCGCGAGGTCGGCGGCGATCGCCTCGGCGGAGTCCTTCTCGCGGTAGGCCCAGAGGTCGAACGAGAACCCCTTGGGGTAGCCCGCTTCCGCGAGGAGCTGGCGCGCTTTCACAGGATCGTAGGGATACTTCATCACGTCCTGCGCGCAGCCGAACTGCGCCGGGTGGCACGCCGAGTCGATCACGCGCGCGTCGCCCTTCACGATGTTCTTCACGATCGCCTCACGGTCGATCGCGTAATTGAGCGCGCGGCGCACCGCGAGCTTCGTGAGTGGGTTGTCCTTGCCCGAGAGGCCCGCCGCGTCGAGGACCAGGAAGCCCACGCGCAGCGACGGCCCGTTCACCCATGCGACCGGCCCCGCGGTGCCGAGCGTGCTCGCGATGTCGTAGGGCACGTCGTAGGTCCACTGCACGCCGCCGCTCATGAGCTCGGCCTCCTGCGTGCCCCAATCGGGAATCTCGCGGAACACGATGCGCTGGATGGCGGGGCGGCCCTTGGGGCTCTCCTTGTAGTAGCCGTCGAAGCGCTCGATCACCGTCTTGCGCCCCGGCTCGACGGAGACCACGCGGTACGGGCCGATGCCGTTCAGCGCCTGGCCCAGGGGGAGCTCGCCGCTCTTCGCGATGGCGTCGTAGGTGCCCTTCTTGCGCAGGGGCATCGAGAAGCCCATCGCGTTGAGCGCCAGCGGATACGGATACTTCATGTGGAAGCGCACCGTGTAGGGGCCGGTCTTCTCGACGCTCGCGAGCCATTCGCGGAACTGCTTGCTGCGGTTGGCGCGGCTCTTCGGGTTCAGCACCCACTCGTACGTATAGACCACGTCGTCGGCCGTGAGCGGGCTGCCGTCGTGGAACTTGACGTCGTCGCGGAGGGTGACGTCGATGGTCTTGTCGTCGACGAACTTCCACGACTTCGCCGCGAGCGGGCGTACCTTCAGCGTGACGGGGTCGACCTCGGTGAGGCCGTCGTCGGTGAGGAGCGAGAGGATGATGTACTCGCGCTTCGTGGTGTAGAGGTAATCGACCGACGTGATGCCGCGCTGGAGCGCCACCACCAGCGTGTCGTCGGCCTTGCCGGCCAGGGCGGGGACGGGCCGCGCGAGCGCGGCGGCGAATACCAGCACGGCGGCGAGCGCCGGTCGCGGGATGCGGAAGATCGTCATGTGTTGCCTCACGGGTTTCAGGGTTTCGCGGCGGCCGCGTCGTTTCCGGAGCCGGCGACCACGCGCTCCGCGGCCGGCAGCATCGCGCCGGGATGGTGGCCGACCCCGGGCACTTCCACGAGGCGCCAGTGGAACGGTACGCCAAGCGCCCGCGCGCGCTCGCGCCCGCGCTCGACCACGAAATGCGCGCGGTCCACGCGCGTCGCGCCCTGCGCCAGCGTCTCGGCATTGTTGCGCAGGATGCCGTTGGTCTTCAGATCTTCGAGGCCGACCATCACCACGAGCGGTGCGGCGAGCGCCTCGCGCAGGGCCGATTCCGCAAGCCCGGTGCCGCGCAGCCCGTACGGATAGGCGAACGCATCGTCCGGCAGCAGGTACCAGCCGGCGCCCGCCGCGACCGCGCGCTCGAGGTGGCGCGATCCCATGAAGAACACGTAGCGCTGCACGAACTGCGCGCCGGCGCCGTGGCCGTAGAGGACGAAGCGTCCGCGCGTCGATCCCGCGCGCCGCGCCGCTTCCTCGAAGGCCCGCTCGACGAGCGGGAAGGCCCACGCCGAGCGCGGCAGCGCGTGTCCGTGCGCATCGACCACGTCTCCCGCGGGATATTCCACGGAAGTCGGCCATGCCTCCTGGGTGAAGGAAGGCACCACGAGGAGCGCGCCGTGCCGGTCGGCCGCGGGCCGCCATTGCGCGAGGTACTCGTGCGCATCGCGCTTGCGCCCGTGCATCACGACCCACACCGGGCTTTGCGGCGTCCACGAGGAGGGACGATACATCGTGACGGGAAGCGCGCCGCGGGCGGAGGGCACCTCGAAGACGCTCTCGCCGGGGAAGGACGCCGCCGAAGCTCCGAACGCGATCACGGCAGCGAGCGCCGCGGCCCAGCGCGCGAGGTGCGAGGAACGGCCATCAGAACACATGCCGCAGGCCGACCGAGAACCCGTCGGAGTCCTGGCCCGTCGTGCCGAGCCCGCCCGCGCCGAAGCGGCAATCGCTTGCCTGGTTGTTGTCGATGCGCGTGTACAGGGCGAGGAGGAACGTGCGGCGAGAGAAGTTGTACTGGTAAGCCATCGAGTTCACGCTGCAATCGGGATCGACGGCCGCGCCCTGTGCCCCGCCGCCGTGCGCGTTCTGGTACTGGTAGATGAATTCGTTCTTGCCGAGGAAGTAGGCGAGGCTCAACAGGTAGGATCTCTTGCGGGTGAGATTGGTCTTCTCGTATTGCTGCCACGTGCCGCCCAGCACGAACGGACCGAGGCGCACCTTGCCGCCGACCGCGTTGCCGGTCTCCTTCGGAGTGGCGGTCTTCAGGTCGCGGTGCTCCTCGTAGGTATAGAAAGCATAGTACGGACCTTTGCGGTAGGCGAGGCTCGCCGCATAAACGCGCGGGTTCAGGGTCGCGGTGCGGTTCTCGTTCGAGGTGACCGCCGCGCGCAACGCGAAGCCGCCGAGGCTCGGGCTCCAGTACTCCAGCACGTTCTGCAGGCGGTTGTCGAAGTTGCCGCGATCCTCGTTCGCCGACTTGATGCCGGCGATCGTGACGTCGTGGAACTGGTCCACCGCGATGTTCGCGGTCTTGTACGGCGAGTCCCAGCGGCCGACGAGGACGCTGCCCCAGTCCCCGCGCAGCCCGACGGCACTGTTGCGCGCGGCGAACGTGCCGCCCGGGCCCTGCGGATCGAAGCCGGTCTCGAGCTGGTAGAACACGTGCAGATCGCGCGAGAGCCGCTCGGCGCCGCGTACGCCCAGGAGCGATGCCTGGTCGGTGACGCGCGTGCGGCGCGGCACGTCGGGCTTGCCGCCTCCCGATGCCCGGACCGATTCCACCTCGATATGCACACGGCCGTACAGCGTGATCGGGTCCTCCTGGGCGTGCGCGAGCGTCGTCGCGCAGGCCGCCGCGACGGCAAGCGCCATCCCGGCCTTCATCCGGTATGCCAAATCTCCTCCTCGTCGTTTATTCGTTTTCGGGACGCCTGGCGCCCGGAGCCGACCATAGCCGCCTTTCCGCATGCGAAAAAATGCAATTCGGGCATCGACACATCCGTTCTTTGAATGAGTCGCGAATTTCTGCTTGAATGTCAGGACCATGCGGCGGGAGCGGAACGGATGAACATCAAGGGGCTGCGGCTTTTCCGGCTCATCGTCACGCAGGGCTCGCTCGCCTCGGCCGCGCGCTCGATGAACCTGAGCCAGCCCGCGGGGAGCCGGCTCCTCGCGATCCTCGAGGCGGAGACGCGCCTCAAGCTCTTCGATCGGTCGGGGCGCAAGCTCGCCCTCACCGACAGCGGCGAGGCGTTCTTCCGCGAGGCGAGCCATCTGCTCGCGGCCTTCGACGAGATCCCGCGCATCGCACAGCACATCCGCTCGCGATCGCGGTCGCACCTGCGCGTGGTGACGGCGCCGCGCTTCGGGCAGGGGCTGGTTTCGCCCGCGCTCGCGCTCGCGCTGCGCGAGAATCCGGGCATGCGCTGCACGGTGGACGTGCAGTCGCGCTTCGATCTCGAGAACCTGGTGGGCACCGCCGTCTACGATGTGGGCATCGCATCGCTGCCGGTGACCCATTCGCTGGTCGCGATCGAGAACCAGCCGCTCCTCTCGGTGCGCGCCGAGGCGCTGATGCGCGCCGACCACCCGCTGGCACGACGGCTCCGCCTGACCGCGGAGGACCTGGCCGGCGAGCCCCTGGTCGGGTTGTGGCCGAACCAGCGCTGGCGCCGGCAGGTGGACGACTTCTTCCGCTCGGGAGGGGCGACGGCGCGCTACGCCGTCGAGGCGAAATCCTCGCTCATGGCGTGCCAGCTCGTGCGCGACGGCGCGGGGATCACGGTCCTCGACCGGCTCGCCGCGCGCGCGATCGACCTCTCCGGAATGGCGCTCGTGCCGCTACTTCCGGAGCGGCGCATCCTCGTCGGCTGGATCCACCAGCGCGGCCGTCGCCTCAACGCGGCGGCGGAGGCGTTCCTCGATTGCGTGCGCCGCAGCCTGGAGGATTTCCGCGCGGCGAGCGCCGCAAACGCCGAGGCCGTGACGCCGCTCTGGAAATGAAACCGGGGACAGACCACATTTTCCATTGCGCGAAACCTCTCGGCGTTCCGCGCTTTGATAAATGTGGTCTGTCCCCGGTTTTCGCGGTTCAGCGGTAGGTGATGGCGAGGTCGCCCACGCCGTCGACGTGGCCCTCGAGCTTGTCGCCCGATTTCACCGGGCCCACGCCGGCGGGCGTGCCGGTATAGATGAGGTCGCCCGACTGCAGCGTGATCATGCCGGAGAGGTAGGCGATCTGCTCCTGCACGTTCCAGATCTGCTGCGCGAGGTCGCCCTGCTGCTTCACCTGGCCGTTCACCTTGAGCGAGATCGCGCCCTTCGCCGGGTGGCCGATCGCCGAGGCGGGTTTCAACGCCGAGCATGGCGCCGACTCGTCGAACGCCTTGCCCATCTCCCACGGGCGGCCCATCTTCTTCGCCTCGCCCTGCACGTCGCGGCGCGTCATGTCGAGCCCCACGCCGTAGCCCCACACGTGCTCGAGCGCCTTCTCGACCGGGATGTCCTTCCCGCCCTTGCCGATCGCCACCACCATCTCGATCTCGTGGTGCACGTCCTTGGTCTTCACCGGGTAGGCGATCGCCGAGCCGTCCTGCACGATGGCGTTCGCGGGCTTCATGAAGAAGAACGGCGGCTCGCGATCCGGGTCATGGCCCATTTCGCGCGCGTGGTCGGCATAGTTGCGGCCCACGCAGTAGATGCGGCCCACGGGGAACCGCGCGTCGCTCCCGGCTACGGGGAGGGAGGGCTGCGGGCCCATCTCGATCACGTACTTCACGTTGCGCACGTCGTCCGGCATTGAATCCTCCGCTCGTTTCGAAATGAGCGTGAAGCCCGAAAGTATGCCATCGCGCGGTTCCGGCAGCGAACCGCAGAGGGCGCGCGCCTAAGCGCGTGGCGCACCAAGCGCGCGCGCGGCACCCGTTCAGGGCGCGGCGCGGCGCATCGATGCGCTCGCTCGCTCGTGAAGCCCCTCACGCGCGACGTGGCACGGATGTCGCTACTCGGCGTGCAGGCACGTTCGGACCGATCGTCCGGCGCCGATTCAACCAGACAAAGGGGAAGACTTCCATGAGACGTCGCTCGTTCTTCAAGGCAATCGCGCTCAGCGCCGCGCTTGCCGCCGTGGGCATCGGGACCGCGCAGGCGGAACAGAAGATGGTGAAGGTGGGCATCCTGCACTCGCTCTCCGGAACCATGGCGATCAGCGAGACGGCGCTGAAGGACGTCGCGCTGATGACCATCGACGAGATCAACGCCCAGGGCGGCGTGATGGGCTACAAGATCGTGCCGGTGGTGGTCGATCCCGCATCCAACTGGCCGCTCTTCGCCGAGAAGGCGCGCCAGCTCATCACCCAGGACAAGGTCGCGGTGATCTTCGGCTGCTGGACCTCGGTGTCGCGCAAGTCCGTCCTTCCGGTGGTGGAGGAATTGAACGGCCTGCTCTTCTATCCGGTGCAGTACGAGGGCGAGGAGCTCTCCAAGAACGTCTTCTACACCGGCGCCGCGCCCAACCAGCAGGCGATTCCCGCGGTCGAGTACCTGATGAGCAAGGACGGCGGCGGCGCCAAGCGCTTCGTGCTCCTCGGCACCGACTACGTCTACCCGCGCACCACCAACAAGATCCTGCGCGCCTTCCTCCACTCGAAGGGCGTCCAGGACAAGGACATCGACGAGAAGTACACGCCGTTCGGCTTCAGCGACTACCAGACCATCGTCGCCGACATCAAGAAATTCGCCGCCGGCGGCAGGACCGCGGTGATCTCGACCATCAACGGCGACTCGAACGTGCCGTTCTACAAGGAGCTCGCGGCGCAGGACATCAAGGCGACGGAAATCCCGGTGGTCGCGTTCTCCGTGGGCGAGGAGGAGCTGCGCGGCGTCGATACCAAGCCCCTCGTCGGCCAGCTCGCGGCGTGGAACTACTTCATGTCGCTCAAGAACCCGACCAACGACGCGTTCAAGAAGAAGTGGGCCGCCTACGCCAAGGCGCACCACCTTCCGGGCCAGGCCGAGAAGCCGCTCACCAACGATCCGATGGAAGCGACCTACATCGGCATCCACATGTGGAAGCAGGCGGTCGAGAAGGCGCACAGCTTCGATACCGACAAGGTGATCGCAGCGATGGCCGGCCAGACCTTCAAGGGACCCGACGGCTTCACGATCACCATGGACATGAAGAACCACCACCTGCACAAGCCGGTGTTCATCGGCGAGGTGAAGGCCGACGGCCAGTTCAACGTCGTGTGGAAGACCTCGGGGCCGATCAAGGCGCAGCCCTGGAGCCCGTACATCGCCGGCAACGAGCACAAGAAGGACGAGCCGATGATGGCGAAGACGGCGGCCACCGCCAAGTGACGCGAGCGCCTCGCCCGCGCGTTCCTGGCGATCGCGCTCGCCTTCGCCGGCGGCGCGTGGGCGCTCGACGCCGCGACGGTGCGACCGGCATCGCGTTCGGCGACGGCGACGAGAAGGTCGCCGCCGTCGCCGATCTCGCGGTCTCGGCCGAGCCCGCGGCGAGGCTGCTGCTGCAGGCGCTCGCCGACGGCACGGTGCAGGTCTCCGGCGATCGCGTGATCATCGTCGAAGGCGACCGCGGCATCGATGCGGCGAGCGGGGCGAAGATCGATCCCCTGCCCGAGTCGCGCGACGACGTGATCGTGAACAACCGGGTGCGCGGTGCGATCGACAACGCGCTCGCCGCGCTCAAGCTCTTCGATCCGTCGCGCAAGGCGCGCGCGCACGCGGCCGATGCCCTCGCCGACAGCTCCGAACGCGCCATGCGTCCGCTCATCGCCTCGGCGCTCGCGCGGGAGACCGATCGCGGCATCCGCGAGACCCTCGAGCACATCGTCGCCGGCATGGACCTGCACAGCCCGGAAGCCTCCGTGCGATTGCAGGCGGTCGAGCGCCTCGGCGATTCGGGGCATCCGCGCACCGAAGTCGCTGCTTCTCGCCGAGATCGACCGCCCATACCGAGCCGGACGCGGCGGTGCGCCGCGCGGCGGCCGGGAGCCTGAAGCGCGTGGAATCGCGCCTCGCGCGCGCCGATTTCGCCGGACTCGCCTTCTCCGGCGTGAGCCTCGCCTCGATCCTGCTCCTCGCAGCGCTCGGCCTCGCGATCACCTACGGGCTCATGGGCGTGATCAACATGGCGCACGGCGAGCTCATCATGATCGGCGCCTACGCCACCTACGTCGTGCAGTCGATCTTCCGCTCGCGCTGGCCCGCGGCATTCGACTGGTACCTGCCGGTCGCCGTGCCGTTCGCCTTCGCGGTCTCGGCCGCCGTAGGCATGGCGCTCGAGCGCACCGTGATCCGCCGCCTCTACGGCCGCCCGCTGGAGACGCTGCTCGCGACCTGGGGCATCAGCCTCGTCCTGATCCAGGCGGTGCGCACGATCTTCGGCGCGCAGAACGTGCAGGTCGAGAATCCCGCGTTCATGTCCGGCGGCGTCGAGATCTTCCCCGGCGTCGTGCTGCCGTGGAGCCGCATCGTGATCATCGGCTTCGCCGCCGCGGTGCTCGCCGCGGTGGGGTTGCTCCTCGCGCGCACGCGCCTCGGCCTGTTCGTGCGCGGCGTCACGCAGAACCGCGCGATGGCGGCGTGCGTGGGCGTGCCGCACCGCTCGCGTCGACACGTGGGCCTTCGGTTTGGGCTCCGGGCTTCGCGGGGCTCGCGGGCTGCGCGCTCTCGCAGATCGGCAACGTCGGCCCCGACCTGGGCCAGTCCTACATCGTCGATTCGTTCATGGTGGTGGTGCTGGGCGGCGTGGGGCAGCTCGCGGGAACCGTGTACGCGGCGCTCGGCCTCGGCTTCGCCGAACAAGCTGCTCGAGTCCTGGTCGGGTGCCGTGCTCGCGAAGATCGCGGTCCTCGCGTTCATCATCGTCTTCATCCAGAAGCGGCCGCAGGGACTGTTCGCCCTGAAGGGCCGCGCGGTGGAGGCATGATTCGACTCGCTGCCTCGCGCCTCTACGGCCGCGAAGGCGGCTGGGTCGGCGTTCGGCGCGTGCGGCCGCCCTCGTTTTCGTGCGTCGTGTCCCGGCGCTGAACCTGCTGGTCCCCGCCGCGGCAGCGCCGCTCCACCTCTCGGCCTTCGGCGTGACGCTGGGCGGCAAGATCATGTGCTACATGATCGTCGCGCGTCGCGCATCGACCTGGTGTGGGGCTACGCGGGGATCCTCTCGCTCGGCCATGGCCTGTTCTTCGCGCTCGGCGGCTACGCGTTCGGCATGTACCTGATGCGCCAGATCGGCGCGCGACGGCCAGTACCACGTGGACATGCCCGACTTCATGGTCTTCCTCGACTGGAAGGCGTTTCCCCTGGCACTGGTCGGAACCGAGCAGCTTCCTCTGGGCGCGTCCTGCGTGGTCGCGCGGTGCCCGGGCTCCTCGCCTTCGTCTTCGGCTACTTCGCCTTCCGCTCGCGCGTGAAGGGCGTGTACTTCTCGATCATCACCCAGGCGCTCACCTTCGCCGCGATGCTGCTCTTCTTCCGCAACGCGACCGGCTTCGGCGGCAACAACGGCTTCACCGACTTCAAGCGCATCCTCGGCTTCCGCATCGCCGACGCCCGAGACGCGCATCGGCGCTCTTCGCGTCACCGGCGCTCGCGCTGATCGGCAACGCTCCTGCTGTCGCGCGCTTCATCGTCGACCTCGCAAGCTCGGCCGCGTGCTCGCCGGCCATCCGCGACGCCGAGGCGCGCGTGATGTTCTGCGGCTACGACACGCTCTGGTACAAGCTCTTCGTCTGGACGCTCTCGGCGGTCCTCTGCGGCATCGCCGGGCGCGCTCTACGTGCCGCAGGTGGGCATCATCAACCCGAGCGAGATGTCGCCGGCCAACTCCATCGAGATCGCGATCTGGACCGCGGTCGGCGGGCGCGGCACGCTGGTCGGGCCCGATCGTCGGCGCGGGGCTCGTGAACGGCGCGAAGAGCTGCTTCACGCAGTCGCCTTCCCCGAGTACTGGCTGTACGTGCTCGGCGCTGCTGTTCATCCTCGTGACCCTGTTCCTCCCCGACGGCGTCGTCGGATCTGGCGACGCTGGTGCGAAGGCGCGAAGATGCCGAGCGCCCGCGATCGCCGGCCGAGGCAGGCCGCGGCCTGGTCGCCGCCGGCCGAGGCGCCGAGCGCGGCCGGCGCAGCGACGCGAGCTACGGCCGCGCGAGGCCGACGGACGTCGACCTCACGCACGGCGTCGATCCTCTACCTGGAGGACATCTCCGTCAGCTTCGACGGCTTCAAGGCGCTGAACAAGCTGTCGCTCGCGATCGACGCGCGGCGAGCTGCGCTGCGTCATCGGCCCCAACGGCGCCGGCAAGACCACGATGATGGACGTGATCACCGGCAAGACGCGGCCCGACACCGGCACGCGTCTTCTTCGGCCAGACCATCGACCTCACGCGCCTCGACCGAGGCCGCAGATCGCGCACGCCGGGCATCGGGCGCAAGTTCCAGAAGCCGACGATCTTCGAGCAGCCACACGGTGTTCGAGAACCTGGAGCTCGCGATGAAGGCCGACAAGCGCGTGCGCCGCACGCTCTTCGCGCGGCTCACGCGGCGAGGAGCGCGACCGCATCGCCGCGACGCTGCGAGCGCGTCGCGCCTCGGCCGAGGCGCGGACCGCCCCGCGGGGCTGCTCTCGCCACGGCCAGAAGCAATGGCTCGAGATCGGCATGCTGCTCGATGCAGGAGCCGCGAGCTGCTGCTGCTGGACGAGCCCGTCGCCGGGCATGAGCGACGAGGAGACCGAGCGCACCGCCGAGCTCTTCCTGTCGCTCGCCGGCGAGCACTCGCTGGTGGTGGTCGAGCACGACATGGCCTTCATCGCGCAGCATCGCGCGCAACGGTCACGGTGCTGCACGAGGGCAGCGTGCTCGCCGAAGGCCCGCTCGACGACGGTGCAGAACGACCCGCGGCGTCGATCGAAGTCTACCTTGGGCGCGATGAGCGATGCTCATGCTGAGCGTCGACGCGGAACCTCAACCAGTACTACGGCGGCAGCCACATCCTGCGCGACGTGAGCTTCGACCGCGCCCACGGGCAAGGTCACCGTGCTGCTCGGGCCGCAACGGCGTCGGCAAGACCACGCTGCTGCGCGCGCTTGATGGGCCTGCGTGCCGGTCGCGGACCGGCAGCGATCGCGCTTCGACGGCACGGACATCACGCGCGCTGCCGCCGTACGCAGCGCGCGCGCGCCGGCATCGGCTACGTGCCGCAGGGGCGCGAGATCTTCCCGCGCCTCACCGTGGAGGAAAACCTGCGCGATGGGCCTGGCGCACGCGGCCGGGCGGCGACGGCGCATCCCGGACGCGCATCTTCGAGCATGTTCCCGGTGCTGCAGGCAGATGATGCGGCGGCGCGGCGGCGACCTGTCCGGCGGCCAGCAGCAGCAGCTCGCCATCGGCCGCGCGCTCGCGCATGCGGCCCGAAGCTGCTGATCCTCGACGAGCCCACCGAAGGCATCCAGCCGTCGATCATCAAGGACATCGAGCGCGCCATCCGCGCGCTCGCCGCCACGCGGCGAGCATGGCGATCCTGCTGGTGGAGCAGTACTACGATTTCGCGCGCTACGCTCGCCGACCAGTACCTCGTGATGGAGCGCGGCGAGATCATCGGCGCGCGGCGAGGGCGCGACATGGACGCGACGACGTGCGCGACGATGCTCGCGGTATGATGGACGCCATGCCCCCGGACGACGCGCTTCAGCGCGGCGCGCTGGCACGCCAGCCTCGCGCTCGCCTTCGAGCGGCGCGGCGCGCGCACGGTGCTCGCCTCGCGCGCGCCACGACGGGCCCGCTCGTGCGTGCAGAAGCCGCTCTATCCCGAAGGCGACGGCGACCTGCCACGCGATCGTCGTGCATCCGCCGGCGGGCATCGCCGGCGGCGACGACCTGGTGCTCGACGTCGACGTCGGGCGAGGCGCCGCGCGCGCTGCTCACCACGCCGGGCGCGGCCAAGTGGTATCGCTCGCGCCGGCGCGCTGGGCCGCGCAGCGCGTGCGATTCGAGGCTGCGGCGAGGGCGAGCGCGCTCGAATGGCTGCCGCAGGAGACGATCGTCTTCGACGGGGCGCGCGCGGACATCGCATGGGAGGCGCGACCTGCGCTGGCGACGGCGCGGCCTCATCGGCTGGGACATCGTCGTGCCTCGGCCGCACCGGCTCGCGGCGAGCGCTTCGACGCGCGGCGCGCTGCGACTGCGCACGCGCGCTCAGGCGCGGACGGCAAGCTCTGCGTGGATCGAGCGCGGCATCGTCGAGCCGGCGATCGTCGCTGCGGCATCGCCCGCCGGGCTCGGCGGCATCCCGTGCTCGGCGACGATGCTCGTCGCCGGCGCCGCGCGATGCGAGGACGCTGGCTCGCGGCCGTGCGCGCGCGCGTCGGCGCGCGAAGCGGCGAGCGCGCGGTGACGCGACTGTCCCGGCGTGCTGCGTCGCGCGCTATCGTCGGCGATTCGACGCGAGGCGGCGCGCGGCGCATTTCGGCGCGCTGTGGCGCGTGCTGCGCGACGCGGTCGATGGTCGGACGCGACGCGCGTCGATGCCGCGCATCTGGAGCACCTAGGAGGAACGCATGGAGCTCACGCCGCGCGAAAAGGACAAGCTGCTGATCTTCACCGCCGCGCTGCTCGCCGAGCGGCGCAAGGCGCGCGGCCTCAAGCTCAACTATCCCGAGGCGGTCGCCTTCATCACCGCGGCGATCCTCGAAGGCGCGCGCGACGGCACGCAGCGTCGCCGACCTGATGAGCTACGGCACGACGCTGCTCACGCGCGACGACGTCATGGAAGGCGTGCCGGAGATGATCCCCGAGATCCAGGTCGAGGCGACCTTTCCCGACGGCACCAAGCTCGTCACCGTGCATCAGCCGATCGTGTGAATGAGGCATCGCCATGATCCCCGGCGAAATCAAGGTCGCCGCCGACGGGCGACATCGAGCTCAACAACGGGCGCGAGACGGTCACGCGTCGACGGTGGCCAACACCGGCGACCGGCCGATCCAGGTCGGCTCGCACTATCACTTCTTCGAGACCAACGAGGCGCTGCGCTTCGACCGCGAGGCGGCGCGCGGGCTTGCGGCTCGACATCGCCGCCGGCACCGCCGTGCGCTTCGAGCCGGGACAGAAGCGCACGGTCGAGCTGGTCGCGCTCGCCGGCGACGCGCATGGTCTACGGCTTCCACGGCAAGGTGATGGGGCAAGCTGCGAATGAGCTGAAGATCTCGCGCGCAGGCCTATGCGGAGATGTTCGGCCCGACCACGGGCGACCGCGTGCGCCTCGCCGACACCGAGCTGTGCGATCGAGGTCGAGCACGACTTCACCGATCTACGGCGAAGAAGTGAAGTTCGGCGGCGGCAAGGTGATCCGCGACGGCATGGGGCAGAGCCAGCGCGCGTCGCCGAGGTGCGCCGACACGGTGATCACCAACGCGCTCATCGTCGACCACTGGGGCATCGTCAAGGCCGACATCGGGCATCAAGGACGGCCGCATCTGGCGGATCGGCAAGGCCGGCAATCCGGACATCCAGCCCGGCGTCGACCATCGTCATCGGCGCCGGCACCGAGGTCGATCGCCGGCGAAGGCATGATCGTCACGGCGGGCGGCATCGACACCCACATCCATTTCATCTGCCCGCAGCAGATCGAGGAGGCGCTGATGTCGGGCGTCACGACGATGATCGGCGGCGGCACCGGTCCGGCCACCGGCACCGTCGCGACCACCTGCACGCCGGGCCCGTGGCACATCGCACGCGATGCTCGCAGGCGGCCGAGGCCTTCCCGATGAACCTCGGCTTCCTCGGCAAGGGCAACGCGAGCCAGCCGCGAGCCGCTGCGCGAGCAGGTCGAGGCCGGCGCCATGCGGCCTCAAGCTGCACGAGGACTGGGGCACGACGCCGGCGGCGATCGACAGCTGCCTGGCCGTCGCCGACGAGATGGACGTGCAGGTCGCGATCCACACCGACACGCTCAACGAATCGGGCTTCGTCGAGACGACCGTCGCGGCCTTCAAGGGCCGCACGATCCACACCTACCACACCGAAGGCGCGGGCGGCGGCCACGCGCCCGACATCATCAAGGTGTGCGGCGCTGCCCAACGTGCTGCCGTCGTCCACCAATCCGACGCGGCCCGTACACGGTCAACACGATCGACGAGCACCTCGACATGCTGATGGTGTGCCACCACCTCGATCCCGCGATCGCCGAGGACGTGGCCTTCGCCGAGATCGCGCATCCGCCGCGAGACCATCGCCGCCGAGGACATCCTGCACGACCTCGGCGCGTTCACCATGATGTCGTCGGACTCGCAGGCGATGGGCCGCGTCGGCGAGGTGATCATCCGCACCTGGCAGACGGCGCACAAGATGAAGGTGCAGCGCGGCAGCGCTTGCCGGACGACGCCGGCGACAACGACAACTTCGCGCGTGAAGCGCTACGTCGCCAAGTACACGATCAACCCGGCGATCGCCCACGGCATCGCGCACGCGTCGGCTCGGTCGAGGTCGGCAAGCTCGCCGACCTCGTGCTGTGGAAGCCGGCGTTCTTCGGCGTGAAGCCGGCGCTGGTCCTGAAGGGCGGCATGATCGCGGCCGCGCGCGATGGGCGACCCGAACGCCTCGATCCCGACGCCGCAGCCGGTGCACTACCGGCCGATGTTCGGCGCCTTCGGCGGCGCGCTGCGCGACCTCGGTCACCTTCGTCTCGCAGGCGGCGCTGCGATGCCGGCGAGCTCGCGAGCGCTGGGACTCGCGCAAGCCGCTCGAGGCGGTCGCAGGACACGCGCGGCATCGGCAAGAAGGACATGGTGCACAACGACGCGACGCCGAAGATCGAGGTCGATCCCGAGACCTACGAGGTGCGCGCCGACGGCGAGCTGCTCGACCTGCGAGCCGGCGACGGTGCTGCCGATGGCGCAGCGCTACTTCCTCTTCTGATGCGTCACGATCCGCATCGCGCATGCCGCTGAGGCCCCTGCGCTGCGCGAGCGAGCGTGCAGCGCGCCGCGCCTGGAGCTGCCGTTCGAGCGGCGCCAGAAGAGCCGCCAGCGCGCCGCGCTCGACTCGCGGCGAGGAGGTCGCGCTCGATCCTGCCGCGCGGGCAGATGCTGCGCGGCGGCGACTGGCTGCGTCGGCTTCCGACGGCCGCGTGATCGAGGTGGTCGCCGCAGCCCGAGCGCGTGATCCACGTCGCATGCGACGACGCCGCGAGCTGCTCGCGCGCGCCGCCTACCACCTCGGCAACCGCCACGTGCCGGTGCAGGTGGGCGACGGATGGCTGCGCATCGCGCGCCGACGCGGTGCTCGAGCGATGCTCGAGGGCCTGGGCGCGCACGCTCACGTCGCTCGAGGCGCCGTTCGAGCCCGAGGCCGGCGCCTACGGCGCGCACCATCGCCACGACGACGAGTCGGGCCACGGCGGGCGGCATCCACGAGTTCGGCCGCGGCGACGGCCATGACTGAGCTCGCGCGCTGACTCGCCTCGCTGCAGCTCGCGAGCCCCGCGCTGCCGGTCGGCGCCTACAGCTATTCGCAGGGGCTGGAGGCGGCGGTCGAGGCCGGCATCGTGCACGACGCCGCGAGCGCGCGCGCTGGATCGGCGACGTGCTCGAGCTTGCGATCGCGGCGCATGGAGGCGCCGCTGCTTGTCCGCGCATCGCGCGCGGCGTGGGAGCGCCGGCGACGCCGAGGGCGCGCGCGCTGGAACGACGAGTTCCTCGCCGAGCCGCGAGACCGCGGAGCTGCGCGCCGAGACCGCTGCAGATGGGCCATTCGCTGCGCAAGCTCGCTGCGCGAGCTCGGCGCTCGACGGCGCAGCGCGCGCGCTCGAGGCGCTCGACGAGCTCGCGTTCCCGACCGCGTTCGCCTTCGCGGTGGCGGCGTGGCGCATCGACGCCGCGCGAGGCGCTCGCGGCCTATCTCTTCGCGTGGGTCGAGAACCAGGTGCTCGCGGCGCGTGAAGGCCGTGCCGCTCGGCCAGACCGATGGCCAGCGCATGCTCGCTCGCGCTCGGCGCGCGCATCCCCGCGCGTGGTAGAGCGCGCGCTGCGGCCTCGCGCGACGACGAGCTCGCGAACCTCGCGCCGGGCTTCGCGCATCGCTTCGCTGCGCGCCACGAAACGCAATACACGACGGATCTTCCGCTCATGATGCACCACGCAGCTGCCGCCGCTGCGCGTCGGCATCGGCGGCCCGGTCGGCTCCGGCAAGACGGCGCTCACGCTCGCGTTGTGCAAGGCGCTGCGCGACCGCTACGACATCGCCGCCGTCACCAACGACATCTACACCGAGGAAGACGCGCAGTTCCTGGTGAAGCAACGAGGCGCTGGCGCCCGAGCGCATCATCGGCGTCGAGACCGGCGGCTGCCCGCACACGGCGATCCGCGAGGACGCCTCGATCAACCTCGAGGCGGTCGAGCGGCTCGCGCGGCGCTTTCCCGCGCTCGAGCTCGATCTTCATCGAGTCGCGGCGGCGACAACCTCGCCGCGACCTTCAGCCCGGAGCTCTCCGACCTCACGCTCTACGTGATCGACGTCGCCGCCGGCGACAAGATCCCGCGCAAGGGCGGCCCCGGCATCACGAAGTCGGACCTGCTCGTGATCAACAAGATCGACCTCGCGCCCATGGTCGGCGCCTCGCTCGAGGTGATGGAGCGCGACGCGCGGCGCATGCGCGGCGAGCGGCCGTTCGTGTTCACGAACCTGAAGACCGGCCAGGGGCTCGACTCCGTGATCGCCTTCATCGAGTCCGAAGGCCTGCTGTCGCCGGGAAAGGCGACGGATTCCGTATCGCGCTTGCCGAGGGAAGGGACCTGAGCGTCAGCCGGCGGGCCGCGGCGCCATGACCTTCGCACGCCGCTCGAGGCTTTCCTTCGGCCAGATCCCGCTCGATTTGTAGTACTCCGGAACCGCGCGCATTCCGGGCGGGATCACCACCCAGGGCTGCTTCGATTCGGTGAAGATGTGGATGTCGGGCGGGAACGCGTCGGGATTGTCCAGCGTGCCGACGCGCAGGAAGCGGATCGCCTCGCCCGCGCCGGCGTAGTTGCTCCAGAGCGCGATGCGGCACTTCGGACAGCGCGCGATCCTCTGTCCCTTGCCGCTCGCCGAGGGCGTGCTCACGATCTCCGGCTCGCCGTGCAGCAGCTCGACGCGGTCCGCTTCGATGAGCGCGTTCAACGCGAAGGAGGCGCCGGTCTCGCGCTGGCACCAGCGGCAATGGCAGCAGTGGACGAACATCGGCCGCGAGGCGAGCCGGTAGCGCACCTCGCGGCAGTCGCAGCCGCCGTCGAACGATCCCGCGCTCGCCACGGCCGGCGGCCCTACGCGGTGATCGCCGACGCCGGGCTCTTCGCCACGAGGTCGCGCAGCACGTAGGAGAGGATGCCGCCGTGGAGGTAGTAGTCGACCTCGACCGGCGTATCGATGCGCAGGAGCAGGGTCGCCTCCTTCTTCGTGCCGTCCTTGCGGTGGATCGTGAGCTTCACGTCCATCTGCGGACGCAGGCCGTTCTCGAGCCCCGTGATGTCGAAGGTCTCGTCGCCCTTGATGCCGAGGCTCTCCGCCGAGTCCGAGCCCTTGAACTGCAGCGGCAGCACGCCCATGCCGACGAGGTTGGAGCGGTGGATGCGCTCGAAGCTGCGCACCACCACCGCCTTCACCCCGAGGAGCTGCGTGCCCTTCGCGGCCCAGTCGCGCGAAGAGCCGGTGCCGTACTCCTCGCCGCCGAACACCACGGTGGGCGTTTTCTGCCCGATGTACTTCATCGCGGCATCGTAGATCGGCATCTGCTCGCCGGAGGGCTGGAAAAGCGTCTCGCCGCCCTCGACCCGCGTGCCGTCCGGGCGCGGCGGGATCATGAGGTTCTTGATGCGCACGTTGGCGAAGGTGCCGCGCATCATCACCTCGTGGTTGCCGCGGCGCGCGCCGTAGCTGTTGAAGTCGGGCTTCTGGACGCCGTGCGCGAGGAGGTACTTGCCGGCGGGCGAAGTGTCCTTGATGGAGCCGGCGGGCGAGATGTGGTCGGTGGTGACCGAATCGCCGAAGACACCGAGCGTGCGCGCGCCCTTCACGTCGTGCGGCTTCCCGGCGTTCATGGTGAAGCCCTCGAAGAAGGGCGGCTCGGCGATGTAGGTCGACTTCGGCCAGTTGTAGACGTTGCCGCCGGCCGTCGTGATGCTGGCCCACATCGGGTTGTCCTTGCCGAGGTCGCCGTACATGCGCCCGTAGACCTTCGGGTCCACGGCGTATTTCATGAGCGACTGGACCTCCTCGGAGGTGGGCCAGATGTCCTTCAGGTAGACCGGACCGTCCTTGCCCTGGCCGAGCGGCTCCTTCTCGAGGTCGCGCAGCACCGAGCCCGCGATGGCGTAGGCCACGACGAGCGGCGGCGAGCCGAGGAAGTTCGCGCGCAGGTTCGGGTGGATGCGCGCCTCGAAGTTGCGGTTGCCGGAGAGCACGGCCGCGCACACGAGGTCGTTGTCGACGATCGCCTGCTCGACCGCGGGATCGAGCGGTCCTGCGTTTCCGATGCACGTCGTGCAGCCGTAGGCCGAGACGAAGAAGTTGAGCTTCTCGAGGAAGGGGAGGAGCCCCGCCGCCTTGAGGTACTCGGTCACGACGCGCGAGCCGGGCGCGAGCGAGGTCTTGATGTGCTTCGAGACGGTGAGGCCCTTCTCGACCGCCTTCTTCGCGAGGAGCCCCGCGGCGAGGAGCACGCTCGGGTTCGAGGTGTTGGTGCACGAGGTGATCGCGGCGATCAGCACGTCGCCGTTGCCGACCTCGGCGCCGCCCTTCGTCTTCACGCGCCTGGCGAGGTTCTCCGGCTTCTGCGAGAAGCCGTTGGAGAGCACCGGAGCCGAGAAGAGCTCCGTGAAGCGGCTCTTCATCTTCCCCAGCTCGATGCGATCCTGCGGGCGCTTGGGCCCCGCGAGCGAGGTGCGCACGGTGCCGAGATCGAGCTCGAGCACTTCCGAGTACTCGATCTCGCCCTTCTTCGGGATGCCGAAGAGCTCCTGCGCCTTGAAGTACGCCTCGATGGCGGCGACCTGCTCGGCGGAGCGCCCGGTGTTGCGGTAGTACTCGATGGTCTTCTCGTCCACCGGGAAGAAGCCCATGGTCGCGCCGTACTCGGGCGCCATGTTGCCGAGCGTCGCGCGATCGGGGACCGCGAGCGAGGCGGCGCCCTCGCCGAAGAATTCCACGAACTTGCCCACCACCTTGGCCTTCCTCAGCATCTCGGTCACGGTGAGCACGAGGTCGGTCGCGGTGACGCCCTCGCGCATCTTCCCGGTGAGGTTCACGCCCACCACGTCGGGCGTGAGGAAGTACACGGGCTGGCCGAGCATGCCGGCCTCGGCCTCGATGCCGCCCACGCCCCACGCGACCACGCCGATGCCGTTCACCATCGTCGTGTGGCTGTCGGTGCCGACGCAGGTATCGGGGTAGTAGACGCCGTCCTTCTCGAACACGCCGCGCGCGAGGTACTCGAGGTTCACCTGGTGGCAGATGCCCACGCCCGGCGGGATCACCCGGAACGTGTCGAAGGCGGTCGTGCCCCACTTGAGGAACTGGTAGCGCTCCTTGTTGCGCTCGAGCTCGATCTTCATGTTGAGGTCGAGCACGTTCGGCGCGCCGTAGTTGTCGATCTGCACCGAGTGGTCGATCACCAGGTCCACCGGCACGAGGGGCTCGACCACCTTCGGGTCCTTGCCCATGCGCGCGGCGACGTTGCGCATCGCGGCGAGGTCCACGAGCGAGGGAACGCCGGTGAAGTCCTGCAGCAGGATGCGCGCGAGGATGAACGGGATCTCGGCGGAGCGCGCGCCCGTGGGCTTCCAGTTGGCGAGGTGCTCCACGTGCTCGTCCGTGACCTTCTTGCCGTCGACGTTGCGCAGCACGCTCTCGAGCACGATGCGCAGCGACACCGGCAGCCGCTTCACGTTGGAGAACTTCGCCGCGAGGGCGGGAATGGAGTACAGGCGCCCGGTCTTGCCGGCGGCGGGCTGGAAGCTCTTGAGCGTGTCGAACGTGTCGTGGGCCATGGCGGTCGTCTTCTCGGGAGATAAGGGGTTGGTGGGTTTCCGCCCCCCGGCTAAATCCTCCGGGGGCAGGCTTCGCGGGAACGACGGTTCATCTGTCGCAGGGCCGGCCGGCGACCTAGGTCGCCATCAGGTCCACGAACTCGTGCACGGGCGTCGCCTCGAGGCGCTTCGCGTCCATGCACAGGTCGAGGATCTGCGCGCGCCGCTTCTCGGGAAAGATGCGCGCGAGGTTGGTGCGGAACTTCTCGACGAGGATCGGCATGCCCTCCTTGCGCCGGCGCTTGTGGCCGATCGGGTACTCCACGACGATCTCCTTCATCTTCTTGCCGTCGTCGAACTCCACGGTGAGCGCGTTCGCGATCGAGCGCTTGGCCGGATCGTGGTAGTCCTTCGTGAACCGCTTGTCCTCGACGCAGACGATCTTCTCGCGCAGCCGATCGATGCGCGGGTCCTTCGCCACGGCGTCCTCGTAGTCCCCCGCGGTGAGGCGCCCGAAGAGGATCGGCACGGCGACCATGTACTGGATGCAGTGGTCGCGATCGGCGGGGTTGTCGAGCGGCCCCTTCTTGTCGATGATCCGGATGCACGCCTCGTGCGTGCGGATCGCGATCCTCTCGATCTCCTGCGCCGGCCGGCCCAGGCGCGCGAGCTCCTGGTGGATCGTCATCGCCGCTTCGACCGCGGTCTGCGAGTGGAATTCGGCGGGGAAGGAGATCTTGAAGAGCACGTTCTCCATCACGTAGCTGCCGTACGGGCGCTGGAACCTGAAGGCGTTGCCCTTGAAGAGCACGTCGTAGAAGCCCCAGGTCTTCGCGGTGAGCGCCGACGGATAGCCCATCTCGCCGGTCCGCGCGACGAGGGCGAGGCGCACCGCGCGCGAGGTTGCGTCTCCCGCCGCCCAGCTCTTGCGCGACCCGGTATTCGGCGCGTGGCGATAGGTGCGCAGCGACTGCCCGTCGATCCAGGCGTTGGAGACCGCGGCGAGCGTCTCCTCGCGCGTGAGGCCGAGGAGGGTGCAGACCACCGCGGTGGAGGCGACCTTCACCAGCACCACGTGGTCGAGGCCCACCTTGTTGAAGCTGTTCTCGAGGGCGATGCAGCCCTGGATCTCGTGCGCCTTGATCATGCCCGTGAGCACGTCGCGCATCGTGAGCGGCGCCTTGCCCGCGGCGACCGCGTTCCTCGAGATCCAGTCGGCGGTCATGAGGATGCCGCCGAGGTTGTCGGACGGGTGCCCCCATTCGGCGGCGAGCCAGGTGTCGTTGAAGTCGAGCCAGCGGATCATCGCGCCCAGGTTGAAGGCCGCCTGCACCGGATCGAGCTGGTACGGCGTTCCCGGCACCTTCGCGCCATTGGGCACGATCGTGCCGGGCACGATGGGGCCGAGGAGCTTGGTGCACGCGGGGAACTGCAGCGCCTCGAAGCCGCAGCCCAGGGTATCCATGAGGCAATAGCGCGCGGTCTCGTAGGCCTCGCGCGAGGCGATTCTCTGCTTCTGCACGTAGTCGACGATGTCGACCATGACCCGGTCGAATTCGGGGCGGACGTTGCTGATGTGAGCGGACATCTTCGGGGTCTATTGTCGGGAGCGGCTCGCGGCGGCGGGCGCCGCGAGGGATTGGCAGGAGTCGAGGAACGCCTTGCGCGTCTCGGGCCGGGCAAGCCGGGACTGCACGCGCTGGCGTTCGACGACCAGCACTTTCATGTAGCGTTGCGAGCGGGGAAGCCGGTCGAGAAGCGCCGCGTTCTCGGCGCGCCATGCCCGGTAGGCGGGCTCGCCGGTGCGCGACCAACCCGGCGCCGACTGGCAGCCTTCGTAGTCGGCGAGCTTCGCGACGGCCGCGTCCATGCGCGGGTCGGCCACGTCCTGCTTCGCAGGCAGCATTCCCCCGGGGAGCGCGGCGGCGGGCGTGGCCGACTTCGCCGGCGGCGCGGGCTGCGGCCCGGGCATCACCGTGACCTTCTCCTGCTTCGTGCCCTGCGGGCACACGCCCTCCTGGTAGGAGACCTTGCCCTTGCCATCGACGCACTTGTTGATCATGCCGTGCGCCTGCATCGCGGCCAGCGCGAGCGCGGCCGCGGCGATCGATGCCGCCGCGCGACTCATGGCCGCTTCCCGATGGGGACGAAGGGAAGGTTCTCCGGCCCGGTGTAGTTGGCCGACGGGCGGATGATCTTGCCGTCGATGCGCTGCTCGATCACGTGCGCGCACCACCCGGAGGTGCGCGAGATCACGAAGAGCGGCGTGAACATCGCGGTGGGCACGCCCATCATGTGGTAGCTCGTGGCGCTGTACCAGTCGAGGTTCGGGAACATCCTCTTCTCGCGCCACATCACTTCCTCCACGCGCTCCGAGATGTCGAAGAGCTTCATGTTCTTCGCGTCCTTCGACAGGGCGCGCGCGACTTCCTTGATGACCTGGTTGCGCGGGTCGGCCACCGTGTACACCGGGTGCCCGAAGCCGATGATCACCTGCTTTTCGCCGATGCGCTTCACGATGTCGCGCTCGGCGTCGTCGGGGGTGTCGTAGCGGCCGATGGTGTCGAAGGCGAACTCGTTCGCCCCGCCGTGCTTCGGCCCCTTGAGCGCGCCGACCGCGCCGGTGATCGCCGAGTAGACGTCGGAGCCGGTGCCCGCGATCACGCGCGCCGTGAACGTGGAGGCGTTGAACTCGTGCTCGGCGTAGAGGATGAGCGAGGTGTGCATCGAGCGCACCCAGAGCGCCGAGGGCTTGCGGCCGTGCAGCAGGTGCAGGAAGTGGCCGCCGATCGAGTCGTCGTCGGTCTCCACGTCGATGCGCCGGCCGGAATGCGAATAGTGGTACCAGTAGAGCAGCATCGAGCCGAAGGAGGCCATCAGGCGGTCGGCGATGTCGCGCGAGCCGGCGCGAGCTTGTGGTACTCCGCCTCCGGAAGCACGCCGCCCAGCGCCGAGCAGGCCGGTGCGCATCACGTCCATCGGGTGCGTGCTCGCCGGGATCGTCTCGAGCACCGCCTGCACCGCCTCCGGCATCCCGCGCAGGCCCGCGAGCTTCCGCTTGTACGCGGTCGAGCTCCGCGAGGTTCGGGCAGCTTGCCGTGCACGAGGAGATAGGCGATCTCCTCGAACTCGCAGTGCTCGGCGACGTCGAGGATGTCGTAGCCGCGAGTAGTGCAGGTCGTTGCCGGTGCGACCGACGGTGCACAGCGCGGTGTTGCCCGCGACGACTCCGGAAAGCGCGACCGATTTCTTCGGCTTCGGCGTCGTTGCAGCGGCGGCGGCGGCGGTGGCTGCCTGGGTCATGTCGTCGTCTCCCTTCACTTCGATCTCGCGAACAGCGCGTCGAGCTTGCTTTCGTAAGCGTGGTATTCGAGGTAACGGTAGAGGTCGTCGCGGGTCTGCATGGTGCCCACGGCGCCTTTCTGCGTGCCCTTCGCGCGCACTCGCCGTACACCTCGAGCGCGGCGGTGTTCATGGCGCGGAACGCGGAGAGCGGATAGAGCGCGATGGCGACCCCGGCGCCGCGCAGCTCGTCGAGCGTGAACAGCGGGGTCTTGCCGAACTCGGTGATGTTGGCGAGCACCGGCACCTTCACCGCCTCCGCGAAGCGCCGGTACATGTCGAGGTCGGTCATCGCCTCGGGGAAGATGCCGTCGGCGCCGGCTTCGACGCAGGCGCGCGCGCGCTCGATCGCGCGCTCGAGCCCCTCGACGGCGAGCGCGTCGGTGCGCGCCATGATGAAGAAAGCCGGATCGGTGCGTGCGTCCACCGCGGCCTTGATGCGGTCGACCATCTCCTCCTTCGACACCAGCTCCTTGCCCGGACGGTGGCCGCAGCGCTTGGCGCCCACCTGGTCCTCGATGTGCATGCGCGGCCGCGCCGAATTTCATCGAGCGACTTCACCGTGCGCGCGACGTTGAAGGCGCTCGCGCCGAAGCCGGTGTCCACGTCCACCAGGAGCGGCAGGTCGCACGCGTCCGTGATGCGGCGCACGTCGGTGAGCACGTCGTCCAGGTTGCTGATGCCCAGGTCGGGCATGCCGAGCGAGCCTGCCGCGACGCCGCCGCCCGACAGGTAGATGGCCCGGAAGCCGCTCGCCTTGGCGAGGATCGCGTGGTAGGCGTTGATCGCGCCGGTCACCTGCAGCGGCTTCTCCTCCTTCAGCGCCTGCCTGAACTTCTCGCCAGCCGTCATCGCGCGCTCGTCCTGTCGGGGAATTCGAAGTGGGGGTCTATTCTAGGCCTCACCAGCCGGCCTCGAGCTTGGCGATCAGGTCGGACATCGCGAGCAGGCGCCTGGCCGCCTTCACGTGGTGCCCCTCGACGAGGCGCCCGTTCACCACCACCGTGCCGCGCCCTTCGAGATGCGCACGCTCGAGCGCCTCGATCACTTCGTTCGCCGCGGCGATCTCGTGCGGCTTGGGCGTGAAGGCGTCGTTGCAGTAGGGCAGCTGGAAGGGATGCACGAGGCTCTTGCCGTCGAAGCCCAGGTCGCGCGCGAGGCGACAGCCGAACTCGAACGACTGCATGTCCTTGAGGTCGGTGGAGATGCCGTCCACGACGGAGCGGTCGTGCGCGCGGCCCGCGAGGAGCACGTGCGAAAGGCTGTAGAGGAGCGCGACGCGGTCGGGTGTGCGGCGCCCGTGCACCTGGTTGAGCAGGTCGGAGGTCGCGAGCACCATGCACGCAATGCGCTCGGAGGCGTCCGCGATCTCCTCGGCGCGCAGCACGCCGAGCGGGCTCTCGATCATCACCATGACGGGCACGTGCGGGCCGCCCGACTCGTCGAGCAGGGCGATCGCTTCCTCGACGTCGCCGCGCGACTCGATATTGGGGAAGAGCACGGCGTCGACGCCGGCCGTGGCGACGGAGCGCACGTCCTCGCGTCCCCATGGGGAGTCGAGGTCGTTCACGCGCACCACCACCTCGCGCCTTCCATACCCGCCCGCGAGCACCGCCTCGCACACGTTGCGGCGCGATTCGACCTTCTTCTCGACGAGGATCGGGTCGCCCAGGTCGAGGATCACGGAGTCGACCCGCAGCATCCTCGCCTTGTGCAGGTAGTGGGTGTTGCAGCCGGGGACGTAGAGCATGGACCGGCGGGGCCGGTAGTACGAGTTCATCCAGGCAAACCTTTGAAAAGGCAGATAAAGCTGAAACCACACCGCCTTGCGGAACCTCTATCTTATATAAGACTTGCCGAAAAGGCTATGATATGATGGCGAGTCATGAAGAAAGAGGGCCGAGCCGAGCAACGAGCGCCGTCCGGGGGGCTGCGGATGCGCCCGGCGTTCCGCCCGCTCTACGAGCAGATCAAGATCCTGCTCACGCAAAGCCTCGTCTCCGGCGAATGGAAGCCCGGCGAGGCGATCCCTTCGGAAATCGAGCTCGCGGCGCGCTATCGGGTGAGCCAGGGCACGGTGAGGAAGGCGATCGACGAGCTCGCCGCCGAGCATATCCTCGTCCGCCGCCAGGGCAAGGGCACGTTCGTCGCGTCGCACTGCGAGCCCTCGTACCAGTACCGGTTCCTGCGCGTGATACCCGACTCGGGCGAGAAGATCCATCCGCAGAACCTCTTCTTCGGCCTCGAGCGCGGCAAGGCGCACGGCGAGAGCGGCGCGGCGCTCGGGCTCAAGGCGGGGGCTCCGGTGCTCGCGTTCAAGCGCGTGATGTCGTTCTCGGGGCGCCCGATGATCCTCGACGAGATCGTGCTCGACGCGCGGCAGTTTCCCGGGATGACGCTCGCGGAGCTCGAGGAGTTCGGCGGCTCCGTCTACAGCTTCTACGAGTCGGTTTTCGGCGTTCGCATGATCCGCGCGGAGGAGCGGCTGCGCGCGGTGGCCGCGGACTCGGTCGCCGCCGCGCACCTGAAGGTCCCGAAGGGCGCGCCGTTGCTGTGCGTGGACCGCGTCGCGTTCACCTATGGCGACAAGCCGGTGGAATGGCGCCGGGGCCTGTGCCGCACCGACGGCTTCTCGTATTTCAACGAGCTCAGCTGAGCTAGAATCATTGATCGCCGAGAAGGACCCTAACAACATGAGCGCTGCGCCGAAGCCGAGGCCGAAGTACTACGAGTTCAACCTGGCGCACATGTGGCCGCCCGCGGTCCTCTCGATCTTCCATCGCATCAGCGGGGCGCTGCTCTTCTTCCCGATCCTGCCGCTCGCGCTCTGGATCCTGCAATCCACGCTCGCGAGCGAGGAAGGCTACACGCGCTGGCATGACCTGTTCGCGAAACCCGTCGCGAAGCTTGCCGTGATCGGGGCGGCGTGGCTCTACGCGCATCACTTCTTCGCCGGGATCCGCTACCTCGTCCTCGACATGCATTTCTGGGCCGCCAAGCCCGCGGCGCGCGCTTCCGCGCTCGCGGTGTTCGCGCTCGGCGCGATCGCGGCCCTCGCCGTCGCGGGGTACGTATGGTGAGGCACGGCTACGAGAAGAATCCGGTCGGCGCCCATTACGGGGTCGGCAACTGGCTGGTGCAGCGCTTCAGCGCGGTGGTGATGGCGCTCTACACGATCGTCGCGGTTCCCTACGTCCTGTGGCGCGCGCCCGCGTCGCATGCGCAGTGGAAGGCGCTCTTCGCGAGCGGGTTCTTCCGGCTGGCGACGCTTCTCGCGATCGTGGCGCTCCTCTGGCACGCGTGGATCGGCATGCGCGACATCCTGATCGACTACCTGCACGGCTTCGCCCTGCGCCTCGGCGCGCAGGTGGTGGCGGCCGTCGTGCTCGTGTTCTACCTCATCTGGTCGGTCTCGATCCTGTGGGGGCGCTGAGATGACGATTCCCGTGCGCAGGTTCGATGCGGTGATCGTCGGGGCAGGCGGCGCGGGCATGCGCGCCTCGCTCGAGCTCGCGCACGCGGGCCTGCGCGTCGCCGTGCTCTCCAAGGTGTTCCCGACGCGCTCGCACACCGTCGCGGCGCAGGGCGGCATCGGCGCCGCGCTCGCCAACATGGGCGAGGACCACTGGATCTGGCACATGTACGACACGATCAAGGGCTCCGACTACCTCGGCGACCAGGACGCGATCGAGTTCATGTGCCGCATGGCGCCCGAGGCGGTCTTCGAGCTCGAGCACTACGGCATGCCGTTCGACCGCAACGAGAACGGCACCATCTACCAGCGCCCCTTCGGCGGCCACTCGGCGAACTTCGGCGAGAAGCCGGTGCAGAGAAGCTCGTGCGCCGCGGACCGTACCGGGCACGCGATGCTGCACACGCTCTACCAGCGCAACGTCATGGCGAAGACGCAGTTCTTCGTCGAGTGGATGGCGCTCGACCTCATCCGCGACGCCGGGGGCCGCGTGCTCGGCGTCACCGCGCTCGAGATGGAAAGCGGCGAGATGGCCGTCTTCCACGCCCGCGCGACGCTCTTCGCGACCGGCGGCGCGGGGCGCATCTTCCATTCGTCGACCAACGCGTTCATCAACACCGGCGACGGCCTCGGCATGGCGGCGCGCGCCGGCATCCCGCTGGAGGACATGGAGTTCTGGCAGTTCCATCCGACGGGGGTGGCGGGGGCGGGCGTGCTCATCACCGAGGGCGTGCGCGGGGAGGGCGGCTACCTCCTCAACAAGGACGGCGAGCGCTTCATGGAGCGCTACGCGCCCACCATGAAGGACCTCGCCTCGCGCGACGTGGTCTCCCGCGCGATGGCCACCGAGATCAAGGAGGGGCGGGGCGTGGGCGAGCACGCCGACCACGTGCTCCTCAAGCTCGACCACCTCGGGCTCGAGACCATCGAGAAGCGCCTGCCGGGCATCCGCGAGATCGCGATCAAGTTCGCCAACGTCGACCCGGTGAAGGACCCGATCCCGGTCGTGCCCACGGCGCACTACCAGATGGGCGGCATCCCGACCAATTTCCACGGCGAGGTCGTGGCGTGGGACGGGACCCGCGATGTGCACGTTCCCGGCTTCTACGCGGCGGGCGAATGCGGCTGCGCCTCGGTGCACGGCGCGAACCGCCTCGGCACCAACTCGCTCACCGATCTGCTCGTCTTCGGCCGCAGCGCCGGGCGCGCCATGCTCGAGTTCATCCGCGGCGAGAGCGACGCGCTGCCGGAGCTGCCGAAGGAGGCCGCGGACCGCTCGCGCGAGCGCGTCGCACGCCTCGACGCGCAGGCCGGCGGCGAGGACGTGAACGAGGTCCGCAGCGAGATCCAGCGCACGATGCAGGCGCACTGCGGCGTATTCCGTTTCCCGGACCTTCTCGCGCAGGGCGTGGAGAAGATCAAGGTGCTCTCCGAGCGCGTGAAGCGCACGCAGATCGGCGACAAGTCGATGGTGTTCAACACCGCGCGCGTCGAGGCGCTCGAGCTCGACAACCTGGTCGAGACCGCGCGCGCCTCCATGATCTCCGCGGCGGCGCGGGAGGAAAGCCGCGGCGCCCACGACCGCGCGGATTTCCACAAGCGCGACGACGTGAACTGGCTCAAGCACACGCTGTGGCAGCGCGACGGCGACCGCCTCACGTACAAGCCGGTGCACCTGAAGCCCCTCACCGTCGAGACGTTCCAGCCCAAGGCCAGGGTCTACTGATGAAATTCCGCATCCAGCGTTACAACCCCGAGAAGGACCAGAAGCCGTATTTCCAGGACTACGACCTGGAGATCGGGCCCTCGGACCGCATGCTGCTCGACGCGCTGGTGCGCATCAAGGCGCTCGACGACACGTTGTCGCTGCGGCGCTCGTGCCGCGAGGGCGTATGCGGCTCCGACGCGATGAACATCAACGGCAAGAACCAGCTCGCGTGCATCACCAAGCTCACGGAGCTCCGGGAGCCGGTGGTGATCCGCCCGCTTCCGGGGCTTCCGGTGGTGCGCGATCTCATCGTCGACATGACGCAGTTCTTCGCGCAGTACCACTCGGTGAAGCCCTACGTGATCGACGAGCGCCCGATGCCCGAGCGCGAGCGCCTGCAGTCCCCCGCCGAGCGCGAGGAGCTCGACGGCCTCTACGAATGCATCCTCTGCGCGTGCTGCTCCACTGCGTGCCCGAGCTTCTGGTGGAACCCGGACAAGTTCGTCGGGCCCGCGGGTCTGCTGCAGGCGTATCGCTTCATCGTCGACAGCCGCGACACCGCGGTGAACGAGCGCCTCGACAACCTCGAGGATCCGTACCGACTGTTCCGCTGCCACACGATCATGAACTGCGTGGACGTGTGCCCGAAGGGGCTCAACCCCTCGCTCGCGATCGGCAGGATCCGCTCGCTGCTCGCGAAGAGGGCGGTATAGCGCCGCCGCGATGGACGATCGGGCGCTCGAGCGGCTGCGCTGGAGAAGCCGCAGGGGTTTGCTGGAGCTGGACCTGGTGTTCGAACGCTTCTGGGCGGGACCGGGGTCGAGGATGAACGAGGAGGAGGCGGCTCAGCTCGAGGCCCTGCTGCAGCTGCCGGACAACGACCTGCTCGACCTCGTGATGGGCAGGGCCGAGGCGCCGGAGGCCAAGCTCCGGGACGTGGTGGACATGCTGCGCGCCGCCTGACGGCGCGCGGGGAAAGATCGGGGCGTACCAAGATGGAAGCGAAAGGCAAGGCGACACTCAACTACGAAGGCGGCAAGGCGCTGGAATTGCCGACGTATTCCGGCACCATGGGGCCGGACGTGGTCGACATCCGCGCGCTGTACGGCAAGACCGGGATGTTCACCTACGACCCGGGCTTCCTGTCGACCGCGAGTTGCGCGTCGAAGATCACCTACATCGACGGCGACCAGGGGATCCTGCTCTACCGCGGCTACCCGATCGAGCAGCTCGCCGTGCACTGCGACTTCCTCGAGGTGTGCTACCTGCTCCTCTACGGGGAGCTGCCGGCGCCGGGCGAGAAGGGCAAGTTCGTGAAGACCGTCTCGCACCACACGATGGTCCACGAGCAGCTCGCGCGCCTCTACCAGGGTTTCCGCCGCGACGCGCACCCGATGGCGGTGCTGGTGGGCGTGGTGGGCGCGCTCTCGGCCTTCTACCACGACTCGCTCGACATCAACGACCCGCAGCACCGCGAGATCTCGGCCTTCCGCCTGATCGCGAAGATGCCGACCATCGTCGCCATGGCCTACAAGTACAGCACGGGCCAGCCTTTCATGTATCCGCAGAACAGCCTCAGCTACACGGCGAACTTCATGCGCATGATGTTCGGCGTGCCGGCCGAGGAGTACGAGGTGAACGACGTGCTGGTGCGCGCGATGGACCGCATCTTCATCCTGCACGCCGACCACGAGCAGAACGCGTCCACCTCCACGGTGCGCCTCGCCGGCTCCTCGGGTGCGAACCCGTTCGCGTGCATCGCATCGGGCATCGCATGCCTCTGGGGACCGGCCCACGGCGGCGCCAACGAGGCCGCGCTGCAGATGCTGATCGACCTGCAGAAGGCGGGCGGCGTCGAGAAGATCGGCGAGTTCGTGAAGAAGGTGAAGGACAAGAACTCGGGCGTGAAGCTGATGGGCTTCGGCCACCGCGTGTACAAGAACTACGACCCGCGCGCGAAGCTCATGCAGGAGACCACGCGCGAGGTGCTCGACGCCCTCGACAAGCACGACGAGCCGCTCCTGAAGCTCGCGATGGCGCTGGAGAAGATCGCGCTCGAGGACGACTACTTCGTCTCGCGCAAGCTCTACCCGAACGTCGATTTCTACTCGGGGATCGTGCAGAGCGCGCTCGGCATCCCGACCTCGATGTTCACCTGCATCTTCGCGCTCGCGCGCACCGTGGGCTGGATTGCGCAGTGGAACGAGATGATCTCCGATCCGGAGCAGAAGATCGGGCGGCCGCGGCAGCTCTACAACGGGCCCACGAAGCGAGACGTGGTGCCCATCGCGAAACGGAAGTGATCCTCGCCCCGGTCCCCGCGGGACCCGGTTGAAAGGACGATTTCAATGGCAAGCCTGATGCAACAGTTCGCCGCATCCTCCCACCTTTTCGGCGCGAATGCGCCGTTCGTGGAGGAGCTCTACGAGCGCTACCTCGCCGATCCCGCCTCGGTGGATCCCGAGTGGCGCGCGCAGTTCGACGCGTGGCAGAAGTCCGGCAACGGCAAGGACGTGCCGCACGCCCCGATCGTCGCGGCGTTCGGGAACCTCGCGCGGCACGGGTTCGCCGCCGCGCTCCCGGTCGCCGCGGCGGACGAAAAGTCGCTCAAGGTACTGCAGTACATCCGCGCGCACCGCGTGCTCGGGTCGCGCTACTCGCAGCTCGATCCGTTGAAGCGCCTGGAGCGCACGCCGGTGCCCGAGCTCGAGCTCTCGTTCTACGGCTTCACCGACGCCGACATGGACCGCGAGTTCGTGCCGGGCAGCTGGCAGGGCCCGAGGGCCTCCGCGCCGAATCCGCAGGCACCGATGAAGCTTCGCGACATCGTGGCCGCGGTGAAGAAGACCTACTGCGGCACGATCGGCATCGAGTACATGTACATCTCCTCCACGGAGCAGAAGCGCTGGATCCAGCAGCGCTTCGAGGGGACGCTCTCCACGCCGCATTACTCGGCCGACGAGAAGCGCTACATCCTCGAGCGCCTCACGGCGGCCGAGACCCTGGAGCGCTACCTTCATACGCGCTACGTGGGGCAGAAGCGCTTCTCCGGCGAGGGCGGCGAGAGCATGATCCCGATGCTCGACACCATCATCGAGAACGTGGGCGCCACGGGCGCGAAAGAGGTGGTGATCGGCATGGCGCACCGCGGGCGCCTCAACGTCCTCGTGAACAACCTCGGCAAGATCCCGGCCGACCTCTTCTCGGAGTTCGAGGGCAAGCATGCGCACGAGCTCAACTCGGGCGACGTGAAGTACCACCAGGGCTTCTCCTCGGACATCAGGACGGCGGGGGGGGCCGTGCACCTCACGCTCGCGTTCAACCCCTCGCACCTCGAGATCGTGAACCCGGTCGTCGAAGGCTCGGTGCGCGCACGCCAGCACCGCCGCGGCGACCACGTCGGCGACCAGGTTCTGCCGCTCCTCATCCACGGCGACGCCGCCTTCGCGGGCCAGGGCGTGGTGATGGAGACGCTCGCGCTTTCGCAGACGCGCGGCTACAAGACCGGCGGCACGGTGCACATCGTGGTGAACAACCAGATCGGCTTCACCACCTCGGATACCCGCGACGCGCGCTCCTCGCTCTACGCGACCGACCTCGCGAAGATGGTGGAAGCGCCGGTGTTCCACGTGAACGGCGACGACCCGGAAGCCTGCGTGATGGTGGCCGCGATCGCGCTGGAGTTCCGGCGCCGCTTCCAGAAGGACGTGGTGGTGGACCTGGTGTGCTTCCGCCGGCTGGGCCACAACGAGCAGGACGAGCCGTTCGTGACCCAGCCGCTGATGTACAAGAAGATCGCGCAGCACGCGGGCACGCGCAAGCTCTACGCCGACAAGCTCGCGGCCGAAGGGGTGATCGCACCGGGCCATGCCGAGGAGCTGGTGACCAGCGTGCGCGCCGCGCTCGACGCGGGCAAGGGAACGAACCCGAAGATCCTGTACGGCCTGAAGCCCGCGCTCGCGATCGACTGGGCGCCGTTCATCGGCGTGGACTGGCGCCATCCGGCCGAGACCGCCGTGCCGCTCGCGAAGCTCAAGCACTATGCGGCGCGGCTCACCGACATCCCGCCGAACTTCAAGCTCCATCCTTCGGTCGAGCGGCTGCTCGCCGCCCGCCGCGAGATGGGCGAGGGCAAGGCGCCGTTGGACTGGGGCATGGCGGAGAACCTCGCCTACGCCTCGCTCGTCGATGCCGGCCATCCGGTGCGGATCTCGGGGCAGGATTCGGGCCGCGGCACCTTCGCGCATCGCCACGCGGTGCTGCACGACCAGAACCGCGAGCGCTGGGACGCCGGCGCGTACGTCCCGCTGCAGAACATCCGCAGCGGCCAGGCGAACTTCGTCGTGATCGACTCCGTGCTCTCGGAGGAGGCGGTGCTCGGCTTCGAGTACGGCTACGCGAGCGCTCAGCCCTTCGAGCTCGTGATCTGGGAGGCGCAGTTCGGCGACTTCGCCAACGGCGCGCAGGTGGTGATCGACCAGTTCATCGCCTCGGGCGAGGCGAAGTGGGGGCGCCTGTGCGGCCTCACGATGTTCCTCCCCCACGGCTACGAGGGGCAGGGCCCGGAGCACTCGTCCGCGCGCCTCGAGCGCTACCTGCAGCTGTGCGCAGAGCACAACATCCAGGTGTGCGTGCCCTCGACGGCCGCGCAGTTCTTCCACATGATCCGCCGCCAGGTCGAGCGGCCGATGAGGAAGCCGCTCATCGTCATGACGCCGAAGAGCCTGCTGCGCAAGAAAGAGGCCTCCTCGCCGCTCGCCGATCTCGCGGCCGGCGGCTTCCAGGTGATCATCCCCGAGGTAGAGAAGCTCGCGCCGAAGAAGGTGAAGCGCGTCGTCTTCTGCTCGGGCAAGGTCTACTACGACTTGTCCGCCGAGCGTGCGAAGCGCGGCGTGGACGATATCGCGATCGTGCGCATCGAGCAGCTCTATCCCTTCCCGCACGAGGAATTCCAGGCGCAGATCGACCTCTACGCCAACGCGAAGAGCGTGGTGTGGTGCCAGGAGGAGCCGGGGAACCAGGGGGCGTGGCACCGCATCCAGCACTACCTGCTGCGCCACATGCGGCCGGACCAGGAGCTGAGCTACGCGGGACGCGCATCCTCGGGGGCGCCCGCCGTGGGCTACTTCCAGCTGCACAACGAGCAGCAGAAGGAGCTCGTCGAGGCCGCCCTGAGCCTCGATGCCGGCACGCGCAAGCAGGCCGCCTGAGACGCCACGCGAGAGGACAGCCGACCATGCAAGTCGAAGTGAAAGTTCCGCAGCTCTCCGAATCGGTCTCCGAGGCGACGCTCGTCGCCTGGCGCAAGAAGCCCGGCGAGGCGGTGAAGCGCGACGAGAACCTGATCGACATCGAGACCGACAAGGTGGTGCTGGAGCTTCCCGCGCCCGCCGATGGCGTGCTCGCGAAGATCGTGAAGGCGGACGGCGAGAGCGTGACGAGCGGCGACCTGATCGCGCTGATCGATACCGAGGCGAACCCCGCGGCAAGCGCCGCCACGCCGGCAGCGCAGAAGCCGGGTGTCGTACCCGAGCCGGCGCGGACGAGCGCGCCGCAGGCGGAAGCGCCCGCGGCCGCCGCGATCTCGGGCGGCGCCGGTGCGAAGGCCGCGTCTCCGGCCGCGGCGAAGATCGCCGCCGAGAAAGGCATCGACACCTCGGGCGTGCAGGGCAGCGGACGCGACGGCCGCATCACCAAGGCCGACGTCCTCGCAGCGCCCGCGGCTCCCGCCTCGATCGGCACCACGATCCCGCCCGCCGCTTCCACGGCGACGCAGCCGCCGGCCGCGAAGGCGCCGAAGCCCGCTCCCGCGATCCCGATCCCCGCGGGATCCCGCACCGAGCAGCGCGTGCCGATGTCGCGCCTGCGCCAGCGCGTCGCCGAGCGCCTGGTGCAGTCGCAATCCACCGCCGCCATCCTCACGACCTTCAACGAGGTCGACATGGCGCCGGTGATCGCGCTGCGCGCGCGCTACCGCGACAGGTTCGAGAAGGAGCATGGCGTGAAGCTGGGCTTCATGTCGTTCTTCGTGAAGGCCGCCGTGCATGCGCTGCGCAAGTACCCGGTCGTGAACGCGTCGATCGACGGCAACGAGATCGTCTACCACGGCTACTACGACATCGGCATCGCGGTGGGGAGCGAGCGCGGGCTGCTCGTCCCGATCCTGCGCAACGCCGACCTCCTGTCGATCGCCGAGATCGAGCAGCAGATCGCCGATTTCGGCCGGCGCGCGAAGGACGGCAAGATCACGATCGAGGAGCTCACCGGCGGCACGTTCTCGATCTCCAACGGCGGCATCTTCGGCTCCATGCTCTCGACGCCGATCATCAACCCCCCGCAGAGCGCGATCCTCGGCATCCACGCGACCAAGGAGCGTCCGGTGGTCGAGAACGGCCAGATCGTGATCCGCCCGATGAACTACCTCGCGCTCTCCTACGACCACCGCATCATCGACGGCCGCGAGGCGGTGCTCTCGCTCGTCGCGATGAAGGAGGCGCTCGAGGACCCGGCGCGGCTGCTGCTGGACCTCTGAGGCGTGGCGCGGCGCCGGAAGCGGCTCACGGCCGCGGGGATCGCGTGGCGGATCTTCTTCTTCGTCGCGGGGTCGCTCTTCGTGGGATTCCTCACGGTGTTCCTCGACGCGCAGCTCGGCATCTACCTGCCGCGCCACTTCGCGGTCTCGCTCGCGGTGGGGATCGCGGTGGCGGTGACCTTCTGGCTGCTCAAGCTGCTCAAGCATCCGCCGCTCCTCCTGCGCGACGTGCCGCCGCTCGCCGCCGGGATCTGCGCGGGACTGGGCGTGCACATCGCACGCTTCTGGCTGAGATAACGGACATTCCATGGCACAGACATTCGACGTCGTCGTGATCGGCGCGGGACCGGGCGGCTACATCGCCGCGATCCGCGCCGCGCAGCTCGGACTCAGGACCGCCTGCATCGAAGGTTGGCGGAACGCGAAGGGCGAGCTCGCCCTGGGCGGCACCTGCCTCAACGTGGGCTGCATTCCCTCGAAGGCGCTGCTCGCGTCTTCCGAGGAATTCGAGAAGGTCTCGCGTCACCTCGAGCCGCACGGGATCTCGGTCTCCGGCGCGAAGATCGACGTGGCGAAGATGCAGTCGCGCAAGGAGGCGATCGTCTCGAAGATGACCAAGGGGATCGAGTACCTCTTCAAGAAGAACAAGGTCCAGTGGCTGCAGGGCTTCGGTCGCTTCACCGGCCGCGACGGCGAGGGCTACGCGATCGAGGTGGCGGGCGTGGGCGATGCGCAGTCGGTCACGGCGAAGCACGTGATCGTCGCGACGGGCTCGAAGGTGCGCCAGCTTCCCGGCGTCGCGATCGACAACGAGACGGTGTGCGACAACGAGGGCGCGCTCGCGTTTTCCGCGGCGCCGAAGCGCCTGGGCGTGATCGGCGCCGGCGTGATCGGCCTCGAGCTGGGCAGCGTCTGGCGGCGCCTGGGATCCGAGGTCACGATCCTCGAGGCGCTGCCCGACTTCCTCGGGGCCGCGGACGAAGCGCTGGCCAGGGAGGCGTGGAAGCAGTTCACGAAGAACCAGGGCCTCGCCATCCGCCTGGGCGTGAAGATCGGCAAGGTGTCGGTGAAGAAATCCGGCCTCGCGGTGGAGTACGCCGACGGCCAGGGCGCGGCGCAGAAGCTCGAGTGCGACAAGCTCGTGGTCTCGATCGGTCGCGTGCCGAACACCGAGGGCCTCGGCGTGGACGCGATCGGCCTCAAGCTCGACGCGCGCGGCTTCATCGAGGTGGACGAGCATTGCCGCACGGCGCTTGCGAACCTCTACGCGATCGGCGACGTGGTGCGCGGCCCGATGCTCGCGCACAAGGCGGAGGACGAGGGCGTGATGGTCGCGGAGACCATCGCCGGCCAGAAGCCGCACATCGACTACGCATGCATTCCGTGGATCATCTACACGAATCCCGAGATCGCGTGGGTGGGCATGAGCGAGCGCCAGGCGAAGGCCGCCGGGATTGCCGTGAAGACGGGGCAGTTCCCGTTCTCCATCAACGGCCGCGCGTTGGGGCTGGAGGAGCCGGTGGGCTTCGCGAAGGTCGTCGCCGATGCCGCGACCGATCGGGTGCTGGGCGTGCACATCCTCCACGCGCGCGCCTCCGACATCATCCAGGAGGGCGTCACGACGATGGAATTCGCCGGCGCTTCCGAAGACATCGCACGCATCGTCCACGGCCATCCCACGCTCTCGGAGGTGGTGAAGGAAGCGGCTTTGAACGTGGAGAAGCGGTCGCTCAACATGTAGCGGGCAAAAAACCGGGGAACCACAGATGAACACGGATGAACACAGATGGCTTTCCCGAAACACGAACAGGTCGATGATCCGATGTTCGCGCGGCCCCGATGGCGCTGAATCTTCCCCGATGATCCGTGTTCATCTGCGTCCATCTGTGGTTCCAACGATTTTCGGTCGCTAAATGCAAGCTGCCTCCGAGATCCCCATCCCCGAGAACGGCCGCGACGAGGAAGTCGAGGCGGGGGATTTCTCCGGGCCGCTCGAGTGGTACTGGCACTTCAGCCAGCGGCACGACTTCGAGACCGACAGCGAGCAGCTCGGGGTGGTCGAGAAGCTGCAGCGGCTGTTCGAGCAGCTCGAGGATTACCGTTTCTATCGGCAGGGGAAGATCAACCGCCTGGTGACGAACCTGGGCGTGGGAAGGCGACCGCCGCGCGGCATCTACATCTGGGGCGGGGTGGGACGCGGCAAATCCCTCATGATGGACGCCCTCTTCAAGGTGTCGCGCCACCGGCGCAAACGCAGGGTGCATTTCCACGAATTCATGCGCGAGATCCACGCGCGCATGAAGGCGCTGTCCGGGCAGGAGGATCCGCTCGACGCTCATCTCGACGGAGATCGCGCGGGAGCTGCGCATCCTCGCCTTCGACGAGTTCCACGTGGGCGACATCGCCGACGCGATGATCCTCGGGCGCCTCCTCGAGCTGCTGGTCGCGAAGGGCGTGGTGCTGGTGATGACGTCCAACTACCGGCCCGACGACCTCTACCCGAACGGATTGCAGCGCTCACGCTTCCTTCCGGCGATCGAGGTGCTCAAGCGCGAGCTCGACGTCGTGCAGCTGGGCGGCACGACCGACCATCGGCGCCGCCTGCTCGATGCGCTGAGCGTCTACTACACGCCCCTCGACGAGAACGCCGACGCGCACCTCGCGAGCTTCTTCGAGGCGATGACCAAGGCGACGTACGCCGAGGACGGCGCGATCGAGGTCGGCAACCGCCCGCTCGCCTTCCGCCGCCGGGCGAAGGGCGTGATCTGGATCGACTTCGACGAGCTCTGCGAGAAGCCGCGCTCGCAGGTCGACTACCTCGAGCTCGCGAGCGCCTACCATACGGTGCTCGTCTCGGACGTGCCTTGCCTCGGCGCCGCCAGCGGCTCGACGCGGCACGGCGCTTCACCTGGCTCGTGGACGTCTTCTACGACCAGCGCGTGAAGCTCGTCGCTCACGGCCGCCGCGCCGCCCGAGGCGTTGCTGGGCGAGGCGGGCGAGGGCGCGGGCGCCGAGCGCATGCTGCGGGCGGAGTTCGCGCGTACCACGAGCCGGCTGCGCGAGATGCAGTCGCGCGACTACTTTGCGCGCAAGCATGCCTCCGCGGAAAATCCGCAGGTCATGTTGAGATGAACGCGAAAAGGGGTCAGATTACATTTCCGGCCAAACCGGCCCCCGCCTCGGGCCGGCGCGGAAAAATGTAATCTGACCCCTTTGGCGCATTTCCATGAAAGCCATCCTCCTCAGCAAGGAAGCGGACCAGTTCCAGGCGCGCGTCGCCGAGGTGAGCGAGAACGATCTCCCCGAGGGCGACGTCACGGTCAAGGTCGAGTACTCGACCATCAACTTCAAGGACGCGCTCGCCCTCACCGACAAGTCGCCCATCGTGCGCAAGTGGCCGATGGTGGCCGGCATCGACTTCGCCGGCGTGGTCGAGGCGAGCGCGCACCCGTCGTGGAAGCCGGGCGATCGGGCGCTCCTCAACGGCTGGGGCGTCGGCGAGAGTCATTGGGGCGGCCTCGCGCAGAAAGCGCGTGTGAAGGGCGACTGGCTGGTGCGCGTTCCCGAGGGCATGACCACGCGCGAGGCGATGGCGATCGGCACGGCGGGCTACACCGCCATGCTGTGCGCAATGGCGCTCGAGCGTCTCGGCGTCGCGCGCGATCGGGGCGACATCCTCGTCACGGGCGCGACGGGCGGCGTGGGGAGCATCTCGGTCGCGATCCTCGCCGGGCTCGGCTACCGGGTGGTGGCCTCGACCGGAAAGGTCTCCGAGAAGGCTTACCTCGAATCGCTCGGGGCGAAGGAGATCATCGACCGCAACACGCTCTCCCAGCCCGGCAAGGCGCTGCAGAAGGAGCGCTGGGCGGGCGTCGTGGATTCGGTCGGCAGCCACACGCTGGTGAACGCGTGCGCCCAGACGATGGCCGAGGGGGCGGTCGCCGCCTGCGGCCTCGCGCAGGGCATGGATTTCCCGGCGACGGTGGCGCCCTTCATCCTGCGCGGCGTGACGCTCGCCGGCGTGAACAGCGTGACTGCGCCGATGCCGCGCCGGCTCGAGGCCTGGCGCCGCCTCGCGACGCAGCTCGACCGGGCGAAGCTCGGATCGACCATCACCGACATCGGGCTCGCGGACGCGCTCGCAAGCGCGCGGGAGGTGATCGCAGGCAAGGTCCGCGGCCGGCTGGTCGTGGACGTGAACCGCCAGGGGGAAGGTCCATGACGACGATCGACGAGGCGCGCCGCGCGACCTACCGCGAGTTCTACGATCGCTCGATCCGCGAGCCCGAGGCGTTCTGGACCGAGCAGGCGAAGCTCATCGACTGGCACAAGCCCTTCCGCAAGGTCCTCGAGGACTCGAAGCCGCCGTTCCGCTCCTGGTTCGTGGGCGGCGAGACGAACCTCTGCCACAACGCGGTCGATCGCCACCTCGCCAAGCGCGCTGCGCAACCGGCGCTGGTGTGGATCTCGACCGAGGTGGACCAGCAGAGGAGCTACACCTTCGGCGAGCTGCACGACGAGGTGAACCGCTGCGCCGCGGTCCTGCGCTCGCTGGGCGTCGGCAAGGGCGATCGCGTGCTCATCTACATGCCGATGATCCCCGAGGCGGTCTTCGCAATGCTCGCCACGGTGCGCCTGGGCGCGATCCACTCGGTCGTCTTCGGCGGCTTCGCCGCGGCGAGCCTCGCGGCGCGCATCGACGACGCGCAGCCGAAGGCGATGGTGACGGCCGACGCCGGCATGCGCATGGGAAAGGTGATCGCGCTGAAGCCGCTGGTGGACGAGTCGATGCGGCTCTCGAAGCATCCGCCCGCGAAGGTGCTGATCGTCGACCGAGGACTCGACGCGTCGATGACGAAGGTCGCCGGGCGCGACGTCGACTATGCCGAGGCGCGCGCGAGGCAGGCCGGCGCGAGCGTGCCCGTCGCCTGGCTCGAGGCGAACGAGCCCTCGTACATCCTCTACACGAGCGGCACGACGGGCAAGCCCAAGGGCGTGCAGCGCGATACCGGCGGACACGCGGTGGCGCTCGCCGCGTCGATGAAGCACATCTTCTGCTGCAATCCCGGCGAGGCGTATTTCTCGACGTCGGACATCGGCTGGGTCGTGGGCCACTCGTACATCGTCTACGGGCCGCTCATCAACGGCTCGACCACGATCATGTACGAGGGCGTGCCGGTGCGTCCCGATCCCGGCGTGTGGTGGCGCATCGTCCAGGACTACAACGTGACGTCGATGTTCACCTCGCCCACGGCGATCCGCGTGCTCAAGAAGCAGGACCCGGCGTGGATGAAGAAGTACGACACGAAGAGCCTGCGCTACCTCTTCCTCGCCGGGGAGCCGCTCGACGAGCCGACGGCGCGCTGGGTGGCGGAATCGCTCGGCGCCCAGGTGGTGGACAACTACTGGCAGACCGAATCGGGCTGGCCGATCCTCACCGCCTGCCCGGGCATCGAGGACACGCCGCGCAAGTTCGGCTCGCCCTCGTTCCCGGCGTACGGCTACAAGGTGAAGCTCAAGCACGAGGAGACCGGCAGGGAAGTGGGCACGAACGAGAAGGGCGTGCTGTGCATCGTCCCGCCGCTTCCTCCGGGTGCGATGACGACGATCTGGGGCGACGACGAGCGCTACGTTCGGACGTATTACAAATCCTTCGCCGACGAGATGGTCTACACGACCTTCGATTGGGCGACGCGCGACGAGGACGGCTACTACTTCGTGCTCGGGCGCACCGACGACGTGATCAACGTCGCCGGCCACCGCCTCGGCACGCGCGAGATCGAGGAAGCGGTGCAGTCGAACCCCGACGTGGCCGAGGTCGCGGTGGTGGGCGTGGCCGATTCGATCAAGGGCCAGGTGCCGGTCGCCTTCGCGGTGCTCAAGGATCCGGCGAAGGCGGCGACGAAGGAGGCGGCCGAGGCGCAGGAAAGGAGCGTGATGGCGAGCGTGGACAAGGCGCTGGGCGCCATCGCGCGTCCGGCGAAGGTGTGCTTCGTGACGCAGCTTCCGAAGACCCGCTCCGGCAAGCTCCTGCGCCGCTCGATCCAGGCGATCTGCGAGGGCCGCGACCCGGGCGACCTCACGACGATCGAGGACCCGTCGGCCCTCCAGCAGATCCGCGACGCGGTGAAGTAAGGCAGGCGAAAAAGACGAAAAAGGGGTCAGATTCCTTTTTCGGCGCCGGAAAAGGAATCTGCCCCCTTTTTTTGAGCGATGGCTACTTCGTGCAGGGCCCCATCAATTTCGCCTGCATGTGCTGCTTGAGGTGCATCGGGCGGCCGCCTTCGGTCATGTCCATGACCATGTCCATGTCGTAGCCGCTGCCGCTGAACGTGATCCGGCTGTCGGCGGTCATGGGGTGCTGGCCGGTGCACACCATCTTGTACGTCGCCGTATTGCCCGACATGTGGAAGTCCTTCACGTTGCAGTCCCTCGCCATGCCCTGGCGCTGGTTCATCTCGCCCTTGCGGATGTCTTCGGGCGTCACGCAGTGCTGGAACGTGTGGGCCTGCTTGCCCATGCCCGGAGGCATGCCGGGGATCGCCCCCATGTCCGTCTCGGTGCGGTATTCGTACATGCCGGCCTTCACCTTTCCGTGGAAGGCCTCGAACGGGTTGTCGGCGGCAAGGGCCGCGAGCGGAAGCGCAGCCGCACAGGCGAGGGAGAGCAGCGTGACAGTCTTCATCGAGAGTCCTCGGTGATGAAAAAACGCGAGGATACCCGAACGCGGCGCGACTCGCAGTGCTGCGGCGCACTAGAATAGCGGCATGAACGCGAGCCCCATCCCCTCCGCCAAGTCCGCCCTGCGCCGGGAAATGACGGCGCGGCGCGACGCGCTCCCGGAAGGCGAGCGCAACCGCATCGCCGCAGCGCTGGTCGAGCGCATCGTGGCGTTGCCCCGCTACGCCGGCGCGCGCTCGGTGCTCGCGACGATGGCGATCGGCAGCGAGTGGAACACCCGGCTCTTCCTCGACCGCGCCCGCGCCGACGGCAAGGCGATCGTCCTTCCCCGCATCACCCCGCCCCCGCGCCACCTCGAGCTCCACCTCGTGCGCGACTTCGACCACGACCTCGTCCCGGGCGTCTGGGATATCCCGGAGCCCCACCCGCTGCGTTGCGACCGCGTCTCGATCGCCGAAGTCGATTTCGCCGTCGTGCCGGCGCTCGCCGTGGACCTCGACGGCTACCGGCTGGGGTATGGCGCGGGCTACTTCGACAGGCTCCTCGCCGGCCGCGGCGCCTCGACGTTTTGCGTGGCATGCGTTCCGTCGGCCTTCATCGTCGAATCGCTGCCGCACGAGGCGCACGACCAGCCGGTCGACCTCGTGGTGGACGAGCTGCGCGCGCGCCGGGCGCGGGACGCGAGATCGTGAACGCGCGCCTGATCGACGGCAAGGCCATCGCCGCCGAGTTCCGTGCCGAGATCGTCGTGCGCGTCGCGCGCCTGCGCGAGGCGGGCGTCGTCCCCGGCCTCGCGGTGGTCATCGTGGGCGAGGATCCGGCGAGCAAGGTCTACGTGCGCAACAAGACCTTCGCCTGCGAGGCGATCGGCATGCGCTCCGAGGTGCACGCGCTGGCCAGCGACGCGTCGCAGGCGCAGGTGATCTCGTTCATCGAGCGGTTGAACCGGGACCCGGCCGTGCACGGAATCCTCGTGCAGATGCCGTTGCCCAGGCCGCTCGACAAGCACGCGGTGATCGAGGCGATCGCCCCGGAGAAGGACGTGGACGGCTTCCATTACCACAACGTCGGCGCCCTCGTCGCGGGCGATCCCAACTTCTATCCGTGTACCCCGTGGGGCATCATGAAGATGCTCGAGCACGAGGGCATCGCGGTGGAAGGCCTGCATGCCGTCGTGGTCGGGCGCTCCGACATCGTCGGCAAGCCGATGGCGATGCTGCTGGTGAACGCGGGCGCGACGGTGACCGTCTGCCACTCGAAGACGCGCGACCTCGGTGCGATGACGCGGCAGGGCGACCTCCTCGTGGTCGCGGCCGGGCGCGCGGGACTCGTGACCGGCGACATGGTGAAGCCCGGGGCGGTGGTGATCGACGTCGGCGTGAACCGCCTGCCCGGCGGAAAGCTCGTGGGCGACGTGGACTTCGCCTCGGTCTCCCAGGTCGCCTCGCTCGTGAGCCCGGTGCCCGGCGGCGTCGGCCCGATGACCATCGCGATGCTCCTCGCGAATACGGTGAAATCGGCCGAGCGGGTCGCGGGGCTCGCCGCGCGCATCGAGACGCGCATCGCCTGACGGGCGAAGGGAGGGGAGACGATGGGCACGAACGCTTTCGCGCAGGGCCTCGATCGCAACGCCGCGAACTACACGCCGCTCACGCCGGTATCCTTCCTCGCGAAGGCGGCGGCCGTGTATCCGGACCGCATCGCGGTGATCCACGGCGGCGTGCGCCGCACCTGGAGCGAGACCTGCGAGCGCTGCCGCCGGCTCGCCTCCGCGCTCGCCAGGCGCGGCATCCGCCGCGGCGATACGGTCGCGGCGATCCTTCCCAACGTCCCCGCGATGGTGGAGCTGCACTTCGCCCCCGCCATGTTCGGCGCGGTGCTGAACACGCTCAATACGCGCCTCGACGCCGAGGCGATCGCCTTCATGCTCGACCACGGCGAGGCCAAGGTGCTCTTCACCGACCGCGAGTTCTCGCAGACCGTCGCGAAGGCCCTCACGCTCGCGAAGAGCCGGCCGCTGGTGGTCGATGTCGAGGACGCGCTCCTCACCGGCGCGCAGGCCCTCGGCGACATCGAGTACGAGGCGCTCCTCGCCGAAGGCGATCCCGCATTCGAGTGGGAATTCCCGCCCGACGAGTGGGATCCGATCACGCTCAACTACACCTCGGGCACGACGGGCAATCCGAAGGGCGTCGTCTACCACTACCGCGGCGCGTACCTCAACTCGGTGAACAACATCCTCGACTGGTCGATGCCGAAGCACCCGGTCTACCTGTGGACGCTGCCCATGTTCCACTGCAACGGATGGTGCTTCAACTGGACGATCGCGGCGGCGGCGGGCACCAACGTGTGCCTGCGCAAGGTGGACGCGAAGCCGATCCTCGATCTCATCCGCGAGCACCGCGTGACGCATTACTGCGGCGCGCCCATCGTGCACTCGATGCTGCTCAACGCGCCCGCCGAGTGGAAGAAGGGCATCACCCACAAGGTGAGCTGCCTCGTCGCGGCGGCACCGCCGCCGGCCGCGGTGATCGAGGGCATGGCGAGGATGGGCTTCGACATCACCCACGTCTACGGGCTCACCGAGACCTACGGCCCGGCGGCGGTGTGCGCGAAGCACCCGGAGTGGAGCGAGCTGCCGCTGGAGGACCAGGTGCGCAGGAACGGCCGGCAGGGCGTGGCCTACCTGCTGCAGGACGCAATGACCGTGATGGACCCGGAAACCATGCGCGAGGTGCCCGCCGACGGCGAGACCATCGGCGAGATCATGTTCCGCGGCAACATCACGATGAAGGGCTACCTCAAGAACCCGGCGGCCACGCAGGAGGCGTTCCGCGGCGGATGGTTCCATTCCGGCGACCTTGCCGTGAAGCATCGCGACGGCTACATCAAGATCCGCGACCGTTCCAAGGACGTGATCATCTCCGGCGGCGAGAACATCTCGTCGCAGGAAGTGGAGGACGTGCTGCACGGGCATCCCGCGGTATTGCTCGCCGCCGTGGTCGCGCAGCCCGATCCCAAGTGGGGCGAGACCCCCTGCGCGTTCGTGGAGCTCAAGGAGGGCGCGTCGGCCACCGCCGAGGAGCTGATCGAGTTCTGTCGCGCGCGCATGGCGCGCTTCAAGGCCCCCAAGGCGGTGGTCTTCGGCCCGCTCCCCAGGACCTCCACCGGCAAGATCCAGAAGTTCCTCCTGCGCGAGAAGGCCAGGAGCGCGGCCGCCATCGAGTGACCCGAACCCAAGGCATGGGAACCACGGATGAACACAGATAGATTGGGAAGGATCGGGGGCTTGCTGCAGATGCCCTCCGAACCAACTCACGCGACGCCATTCAATTCGGGAAGGCCATCTGTGTTCATCTGTGTTCATCTGTGGTTCCTCGCTTTTCCCATGCGATGAGCGCGATGCGCGAGGGCAGCGTGCTGTGCCTGGACCCGCACGGCTGGCATCGGATGCGCTACACGGAGTGGGGCGACCCGCGCAACCCGCGCGTGCTGGTCTGCGTGCACGGCCTCACGCGCACCGGGCGCGACTTCGACTATCTCGCCGAGCGCCTGTGCGACGCGTATCGCGTCGTCTGCCCGGACGTCGCAGGCCGCGGCCGCAGCGAGTGGCTGCGCGACCCCAGGGACTACACCTACCCGGTCTACCTGAACGACATGGTCGCGCTCCTCGCGAGCCTGCACGCCGAGACCGTCGATTGGATCGGGACCTCGATGGGCGGGATCATCGGCATGCTGCTCGCCGCGGCGCCGGGCTCGCCGATCCGCAAGCTCGTCTTGAACGACGTCGGCAGCGTCGTGCCGAAGGCGTCGCTCGAACGCATCGGGCAGTACGTGGGGAAGGAGCCCGCGTTCGATACGCTCGAGGCGTTCGAGGCGGCGATGCGGGCGTTCTCGCCCTTCGGAGAGCTCACCGACGAGCAATGGCGCCACCTTTCGCTCCACGTGGCGAAGCAGGGCGAGGATGGCCGCTGGCGTCCCCGCTACGATCCGGGCATCGCGTCGACCTTCGACGCGGCGATCGGCGCCGACGTCGACCTGCGCGCCTACTGGAACGCGCTGCATGGGCCGGTGCTCGTGATCCGCGGCGCCGAGTCCGACCTGCTGCTCCCGGAGACGCTCGACGAGATGATGCGGCGCCCGCGGACCGAGAGCTACGTCGTGCCGCGCAACGGCCATCCGCCGATGCTCATGAACGACGCGCAGGTGGGACGCGTGCGCCACTTCCTCCTCACGGGCTGAACCCCATGGCCGCGAGCCCGCGCGTGGACGCGGTCGTGGTGGGCGCGGGCCACAACGGCCTCGTGTGCGCCTGCTATCTCGCGGCGCGCGGGTTGAAGGTGTGCGTGCTCGAGCGCCGCGGCGTGGTCGGCGGCGCCGCGGTGACCGAGGAGTTCCATCCCGGCTTCCGCAATTCCACGGCGAGCTACACGGTGAGCCTGCTGCACCCGAAGGTGATCCGCGACCTGCGCCTCGCCCAGCACGGGCTTCGCATCGTCGAGCGGCCGATCTCCAATTTCCTGCCGCTTCCCGACGGCGCCTTCCTCAAGGTGGGCGGAGGACTGGAAGCGACGCAGCGCGAGGTGGCGCGCTTCTCGCCACGCGACGCGCAGCGGCTGCCCGACTACTACGCGCGCCTCGACCGCATCGCCGGCGTGCTGCGCGAGATGCTGCTCGAGACGCCGCCCAACGCAGGCGGGGGCGTGGGCGAGCTCCTTGCCGCGTGGAAGGCCTCGCGCGCGTGGCGCCGCCTGCCGCTCGCCGCGCAGCGCGACGCGCTCGAGCTCTTCACCGTCTCCGCCGCCGAATGGCTCGGCCGCTGGTTCGAGTCCGAGCCGATCCAGGCCGCTTTCGGCTTCGACAGCGTGGTCGGAAACTTCGCGAGCCCATACGATGCGGGCACGGCGTACGTGCTCCTGCACCACGTGTTCGGCGAGGTGAACGGCCGGAAGGGCTCGTGGGGACACGCGCTCGGCGGCATGGGCGCGATCACCGGGGCGATGCGCGCGGAGGCCGAGGCGCGCGGCGTGGAGATCCGCACCGGCGTCGCGGTGGAGCGCGTTCTCGCGAAGCGGGGAAGGGCGAGCGGCGTGGTGCTCGCGGACGGCACCGAGATCGCCGCGCGCTGCGTCGTCTCCAACGCGCACCCGCAATGGCTGCTGCGCGCGCTCGCGGAGGTCGGCGGCGAATGGCGCGAGGCATTCTCGAGCTACCGCTCGGAGTCGGCGACCTTCCGCATGAACGTCGCGCTGGCCGAGCTTCCCGATTTTTCCTCGCTGCCGGGACGCGAGGCGGCCGACCACCACCGTTCGGGCATCATCATGGCGCCCTCGCTCGCGTACATGGATCGCGCGCATTCGTCCGCGCGCGAGCACGGCTGGTCCGCCGAGCCGATCGTCGAGATGCTCGTTCCGAGCACCGTGGACGATTCGCTCGCGCCCGCCGGCAAGCACGTGGCGAGCCTCTTCTGCCAGCACTTCCGCTATGCGCTTCCGGGCGGCAGGAGCTGGGAGGCGGAACGCGAGCGCGCGGCCGACGCGGTCGTGGAGCAGGTGACGAAGCTCGCTCCGAACTTCAAGGCCGCGATCCTCGGGCGGCGCATCCTCTCGCCGCTGGACCTCGAGCGCGAATTCGGCCTGGTCGGCGGCGACATCTTCCACGGCAAGCTCGCCCTCAACCAGCTCTTCAGCGCGCGTCCGGCACTGGGGTTCGGCAACTACCGGATGCCGCTCAAGGGCCTGTACCTCTGCGGATCGGGCGCGCATCCCGGCGGAGGGGTGACGGGCGTTCCCGGACACAACGCGGCGCGCGAGGTGCTGAGGGATTTGTAGGGGCGGCGCGATTTCAGGATAGGATTCCCCGATGCGCCTTGTCATCCTCGGCCGTAGCGCAGGGCGCGATCCGCGCCTGGAGACCGCGTGAAGAAATTCATCGTCGCATCGCTGGTCTTCGAATTCATGGCCTTCGCATCGGTCGCGTTCCTCGTCTTCATCTCCCCGCGGCCGGTCGACCCTCCATCGCACGTGCGGGCGCTTCCTTCCGTCCAGGAAGATGTCGCGCGGGCGCGCAGCCGCCTGGAGGTCGCGCAAAGGAACATCCTGTGGGACACGATGACGTTGATCGGCGTCTCGATGGCCGCCCAGCTCGCGTACCTGATCGCGTCCTCGCGCAAGTCCGGCCGAAATCCGCCCGGCCCGGGGGACGAGGGCGCGACCGGCGAAGCGAAGCGCAAGGAATCGGGATCGTGAGGCCGCTCTACGCCGGATTCCCGCACAGCCGGCTTTTGGACGAAAAAAACGAAGGGCCTGCCGTGAGGCAGGCCCTTCTGCTTGCTCCGCGCTTGGGCGATCGCTGCCGCCCCGTGCTGTCCCTGTCCCCTGGCAACTCCTGCCGTGCGCGGAGACAAGTCCGGGAAGGCGTTAGTACGTGATCGTGAGGACGCGCGCGTCGGTGCCCGAGCAGGAGCCGAGCGCGCAGGTGCCGCCCTGGCCGGAGGCCATCGAGCCGTTCACGGAGTAGCTCTGCGCGGCGCCGCTGCCGGTGCCGGAGGCGGCGGAGAGCGCGAGCGTGTAGTTCAGGCCGCTCACCGTGCCCGAGGCCGCGTCGAGCGTCATGGTGTAGGGCAGGGTGTTGGTGCACTGCACCGAGAAGCCGCCGCCGGTGGCGGTCGAGGCGGCGCCCTGGAAGGAGGTGTAGGTGAAGGCCACGTCGGCGGGGCCCGAGGAGATCTTGCACGCGGAGGTGAGGTTCACGGTGACGTTGAAGTTGCCGGTGACCGAGGAGGCTTGCGCGCCGGAAATTCCGGCGAAGAGAGCGGCGGCGGCGGCGGCGAGGGCGAGGCGTTTGTTCATGTTCGGCTCCTGTTGGGTGGGGGACAGTTGTGTGCTGCAACGGAGCCCATCTTTGCCTTTTGGAGCCGATAACCGTATGACGCGATTCACAAAAACGGCCTTCGCCGCATTACAGGCGCAAGCCGGATGACGGCTGCAACCGAAAATGCGCGCGGGGGTTACGAAGGTTGCGTCTGCAACCGGAGAATGTGCGGCGCGTCACAGGCTCGCGCCGCGGCGCGGCGGGCAGGTACAGTAGGCGCAGTCCCACTCCACGGGCTGCGCCTCGGCGGCCCCCCGAACGCCGATGCTCGACCTGTCGCAGGAAACCGTGCTCGTGTTTGCGGGAGCGCTCGCCGGTGGCTTCGTGAACGGCCTCACCGGCTTCGGCACTGGGATCACGGCGCTCCCGATCTGGGTGAACGTGCTGCCGCCGCTGCTCGCCTCGCCTCTCACCATCGTCTGCTCGGTCGCCGGGCAATTGCAGACGCTGCCGGCCATCTGGCATGCGATCGACCTGCGGCGCCTCGCTCCCTTCGTGCTGGGGGGCTTGCTGGGCGTGCCGCTCGGGGTGGCGTGGCTGCCGCACGTCCAGCCCATCGTGTTCAAGATGGCCGTGGGGATCCTGCTCGTCGCGAGTTGCACCTTCCTGCTGCTCAGGCCGGCGCGTGCACCGTGGCTGCGCGGCGGCGCCGCGGCCGATGCGGCGATCGGGCTCCTCGGCGGAATCCTGGGCGGCCTCGCGGGCCTGTCCGGCGTCCTCCCCACGCTGTGGGCCGAGTTGCGCGGATGGGAGAAGGATGCGCGGCGTGCGGTCTTCCAGGGATACAACCTCACCATCCTCGTGTTCGCGCTGCTCTCGCAGGCGACGCGCGGTTTCCTCACGCCGGAGCTGGGGCGGCTGCTGGTGGTCGCCCTGCCGGGCACCATCGCCGGGGCCTGGATCGGAAGGAGCATGTATCGGCGGCTCGACACGCGCCGCTTCAGCAAGGTCGTGCTGGCCCTGCTCCTCGCCGGCGGCCTGAGCCTCATCGGCGCAAACCTGCGGGGGATATTGCCGATGCTCGCGTCGATCCGGCTCGTCCGGCCGTAGGGGCGGCTTGCAGAAAGTAACGGCCGCAGATAATATCGCGCGTTACTAAATGACCGGGCCGGGCCACCGGCCCCCGCGCGATGCGGCGCCTGCGCAATTTCAGCTTCCTCCTGAGCGACGTGAGCCGCCGCTACGTCCTGCGCTTCGAGGGCCGGGCACGCGAGCTTTCGCTCACCCTCCCGCAGTGCCGCGCCCTGGTGCGCCTCGAGGGCAGCGAGGGCGCGAGCCAGGCGCGGCTCGCCGAGCTCTCCGACATGGACCCCATGATGATGGTGCGCACCCTCGACCACCTCGAGGAGCGCGGCCTGGTGGAGCGCCGGCCGGATGCGGCGGACCGGCGCGCGCGCTGCCTGCACCTCACCGCGAAGGGCAGGCACGCGCTCGACGACATCTGGCGGCTTGCCGAGAGCACCCGGGCCGAGGTGTTCGCCGGCGTGAGCGTCGAGGAGCGCGAGGCGTTCCTCGACGTGCTCGAGCGCATCCACGGCAACGTCATCGCCCTGAAGGACGGGCCGCCCGCGAACGAGCGGCGCACGAGGAGCGTCGCGGCCGCGACGGCGCGCAGGAAGCCCGGCTCGAGGAAGAGGCCGTGAATCCGGGCGAAGAACCTCTCGCGGCCGGCGCGGTGCGAGCGCGGGCGAGGATGTTCCCGCGCGCATCGCGGCGCGTGCTCATGATCCTGGGGCCCGTGGTGGTCGTCGTGGGCGCGCTCTATTTCTGGCTTTCCGGCGGGCGCTACGAGTCCACCGACGACGCGTACGTGGAGAGCGCGCGCGTGGCCATCAGCGCCAGTGTCTCCGGCCGCGTGGACGAGGTGGCGGTGCGCGAGAACCAGGCGGTGCGCAAGGGCGACCTCCTGTTCCGCCTCGACGATGCGCCGTACCGCATCGCGGTGGAGGAGGCGCAAGCGCGGCTCGCCGCGGCGCGATTGCGGATCGAATCGCTCAAGGCGGGCTATCGCCAGAGGCTTTCGGAGCTCGCCGCCGCGAGGGACACGCTCGCCTACCGGCGACGCGAGTACGAGCGCCAGGAGAAGCTGCTGCCGGCGGGAATCTCCTCGCAGGTCCAGGTGGACCGTGCCCTGCACGCGGTGCAGGATGCGCAAGCGGGCGTCGCGAGCGCCGAGCAGCGGATCGGCGAGGCGGCCGCGGGCCTCGGCGGCAATCCCGACATCGCGCCCGATCGCCATCCCGCGGTCGAGCAGGCGCAGGCGGCGCTCGACCGGGCGCGCCTCGAGCTTTCGTACACCGTGGTGCGCGCGCCGGCGGACGGCGTGGTGACGCGCGTGGATCGCCTGCAGCCGGGAACGCACATCGCGGCCGCGGCGCCGCTATTCGCGCTGGTCTCCGCCACCGACGTCTGGGTCCAGGCGAACTTCAAGGAGGACCAGCTCGAGCACATGCGCGCGGGCGAGCCCGCCACGGTCGAGGTCGACGCCTATCCGGGCCATACGTTGCGTGCGAAGGTCGCCAGCCTGAGTCCCGGCACCGGCTCGCAGTTCTCGGCGCTGCCTGCGGAGAACGCGACCGGCAACTGGGTGAAGGTGGTGCAGCGCGTGCCGGTGCGGATCGCGCTCGAGCGGCTCGATCCTCGCCTGCCGCTGCACGCGGGGCTCAGCGTCGACGTAACGGTGGATACGCGATACCGCCGCCATCTCTTCGCAGACGCGCAGGCGGCCGGGACCCGGAGGCCATGAGCGCGGCGGCCGCCGCGTTGCCGGGCGAAGCACCCGCGCCCCATCGCGGGCTCATCACGCTCTCGGTGATGCTCGCCTCGATCATGCAGGCGCTCGACAACACCATCGCGAACGTCGCGCTGCCGCGCATCCAGGGCTCGCTCTCGGCGACGCAGGACCAGATGGCCTGGGTCCTCACCTCGTACATCATCGCCGCGGCGATCATGACGCCGCTTTCCGGCTGGCTCGCCGGGCAGGTGGGGCGCAGGCGCGTGTTCATCGCCTCGGTGGTCGGCTTCACCGTGTTCTCGGCGCTCTGCGGGCTCGCGCACACCCTTCCCGAGATCGTCGCCGCGCGCCTCTTCCAGGGGCTCTTCGGCGCGGCGCTGATCCCGATGTCCCAGGCGGTGCTGCTCGACATCAACCCGCGCTCCGAGCACGCGCGCGCGATGGCGATCTGGGTGATGGGCGTGACGATCGGCCCGATCCTGGGTCCCGCGCTCGGCGGCTGGCTCACCGAGAACTACAACTGGCGCTGGGTCTTCTACATCAACGTGCCGTTCGGCATGCTGTCGCTTCCTCGGCATCGCGGCGTTCATGCCGGAGACGCGCCTGCGCAAGTCGCGCTTCGACTTCTTCGGCTTCGCGACGCTGAGCCTCGCGATCGGCGCGCTGCAGCTCATGCTCGACCGCGGCCAGTTGCGCGACTGGTTCCAGTCGCCGGAGATCCAGGTGGAAGCCGTGATCGCCGGCCTCGCGCTCTACCTTTTCGTCGTGCACATGCTCACCACGAAGGAGCATCCCTTCGTGAGCCCGGCGCTCTTCACGGACCGCAACTTCCTCACCGGCAACGCCTTCATCTTCATCGTCGGCGTGGTGCTCTTCGCCACGCTCGCGCTGCTTCCCCGCATGCTGCAGGAGCTGCTCGGCTATCCGGTGGTGCTCACCGGGCTCGTCACGGCGCCGCGCGGCATCGGCTCCATGATCGCCATGGTGCTCGTCGGAAGGATGGTGGGCCGCATCGACACGCGCCTCGTCATCGCGACGGGCTTCGCGATCACCGCGCTCTCGATGTGGCAGATGACGCGGTTCTACCTGCAGATGGATACGTCGACGGTCGTGTGGTCGGGCCTCGCGCAGGGGATCGGAACCGGGTTCGTGTATGTTCCGCTCGCCGCGGCGACCTTCGCCACGCTCTCGCCGCAGTACCGCAACGAGGGGACCGCCTTCTTCAGCCTCGTGCGCAACCTCGGGAGCAGCATCGGCATCTCCGTGGTGGAGACGCTGCTCGCGCGCAACACGCAGGCGATGCATTCGCGCCTCGCCGAGCACGTGACGCCTTACGGCAACTTCATGCGCCTGCAGGATCCTTCCGCGCTCGCGTCGCCTTCGGGCCTCGCGGCCTTGAATGCCGAGGTGACGCGGCAGGCGGCGATGATCGCGTACAACGACGATTTCAAGCTCATGATGGTGCTCGCGCTGTGCGCGGTCCCGTGCGTGATGCTGCTGCGGACGGCGAAGGCGGCGAAGCACGTCGAGCCGGTGGCGATCGAATGAAGCCGCGCGCCGCATCCTTCCCGCGGCTCCTCGCCGCCGCCGCGGCGGCCGCCGTGCTCTCCGGCTGCGTCGTCGGTCCGCGATTCACGCCGCCGGCCGCGCCCGCAGGCCGCGCGCTATACCGCGGAGCACCTCGCGATCGAGGGTGCGGCTCCCGGCGATGCGCTCGCGCAGCGCCTGCAGGCCGGGGCGAAGCTCGAGCGGGAATGGTGGCGGCTCTTCGGCTCGACGACCTCGATGCGCTCGTGCAGCGCGCGCTCGGCAACAACCGCACCCTCGCCGCGGCAGCCGCGAACGTGGACGAGGCCGCAGGAGCTCGTCGCGGCGCAGGCGGGCCCGCTTTCGCCGCAGCTGTCGTCTGAACGGCTCGGCCGGGCGGCAGAAATTCGGCGTGCAGTTGCTGGGCACGCTTCCGAAGCCCGCCGCCGTTCACCTACTTCGCGGTCGGACCGCACGGTGAGCTACATGCTCGATTACGTCGGCGGCACCGCGCGCGCCGTCGAGCGGCAGGAGGCGCCTGGCGAGCTACCGCGAGCAGCAGGCCGCGGCCGCCTATCTTTCCGTCACGGGCAACGTCGCGATGCTCGCGCTGCGCATCGGCTCGCTGCGCGAGCAGGTGGCGACGGCCGAGGCGTTGCTCGGCCAGGACCGCGAGAACCTGAAGCTCGTGCGCCTCGCCTTCCGGGCCGGCACCGTCTCGCGCCTGGACGTCGTCGCCGCGGACAGCCAGCTCGCCAGGGATGCGACCCTCCTTCCGCCGCTGCGCCAGGAGCTGGGCGCGGCGCGCCATGCGCTCGCGGTGGTGTCCGGCGTCGCGCCCGGAAACGCGAGGCTTGCCGAGCTCGACCTCGATCGGGTGTCGTTGCCGCGGGCGCTTCCCGTGAGCGTGCCCTCGGAGCTCGTGCATCGCCGGCCCGATATCCTCGCCGCCGAAGCCGAGCTCCACGCCGCGACCGCGGCGGTGGGCGTCGCGCAGGCGAACCTGTATCCGCGCATCACGCTCGCGGCCTCGCCGTCGCAGCAATCGACGGACCTCGCGCACCTCTTCGACCGCGACGCCAACGCGTGGGCCGCGGCCGGCTCGCTCGTCGCGCCGCTCCTCGACGGGGGCACGCTGCGCGCGCAGGAGCGCGCCGCGGCCGATGCCATGCGCGCGAGCCTCGCGAACTACGAGCAGACCGTGCTCGCCGCATTCGGCCAGGTCGCCGATTGCCTCGAAGCGCTCGACCGCGACGCCGAGGAGTTGCGTGCGCAGGCGCACGCCCGCGACACGGCGAGCACCAGCCTGGACCTCACGCGCAGGAGCTACAGGGAGGGCAACGTCGGCGTGCTGCAGGTCCTCGACGCGCAGCGCTCGTACCAGCGCGCGCAGCTGGGCTACGTGCGCGCCAGCGGACAGCGCTATCTCGACACCGCGCAGCTCTTCCTCGCCCTGGGCGGCGGCGGCCCGCCGCAGGTCGCTGCGGCCCGCTAGAGCTTCCAGTTCGGCGGCCGCTTCTGCAGGAACGCGTCCACGCCTTCGCGCGCGAAATCCGTATCCATGTTGCAGGAGATCGTCGTCGTCGCGTCGTCGTAGGCTTGCGCCAGGCCCGCTTCGAGCTGCCGATAGAAGAGGGCCTTGCCCATGGCGAGCGCCTCGCGCGGCTTCGCCTTGAGGCTCGCGATGAGCTCGCCGGTCGCGGCGGCGACCTCGGCGGGCGGGACCGCGCGATTCACGAGCCCCCATTCGAGCGCCTTCCGCGCGTCGATGAAGGCGCCCGTGAAGAGCATCTCGGCGGCGCGCTTGCGGCCGAGGTTGCGCGACAGCGCGACGGAGGGCGTCGAGCAGAAGAGGCCCAGGTTCACGCCCGAGACCGCGAACTTCGCCTCGACGGAGGCGACCGCGAGGTCGCACTGCGCGACGAGCTGGCATCCCGCGGCGGCCGCGAGCCCGTTCACCACGGCGATGACGGGGACGGGGAGCGCCACCAGCTTCTGCATCATCGCGCTGCACGAGCGGAAGAGCGCCTCCACCTCGGACTGCGAGGCGAGGCCGCGCATCTCCTTGAGGTCGTGACCGGCGCAGAAGGCGTTGCCCGCCCCGGTGATCGTCACGACGCGGACGGCCTCGTCGCGGGCGATGGCATCGAGCGCCTCGTGCAGGGCTTCCAGGAGGGAGCGGGAGAGCGCGTTGTACTGGCGCGGGCGGTTGAGCACGAGGGCGGCCACCCCGTCGCGCACCTCGCGGCGCAGCACCGGCTCGGCCGGGGTCGCGAGGGCGGCTTCGCCCGGACGGTCGTTCATGGCGGTCCTCCTCGGTACGGATGTCCGATTATGGCACTCGCCGGGCGCCGCCGCCTTGCCGCTCCGAGGGGCGTGGGGTAGCATGCGCGGACAATCCGTGGTGGCCCGGCGCGCTCCGTCCGGAGGGCGAGAACGGGCGGCCATTCGACTCCCCGATGACCGGCGACACCATCCTCGAAACGCGCGGCCTCACCAAGGAGTTCAAGGGGTTCGTCGCCGTCGACAACGTGAGCCTCAAGGTCCGCCGCGGCACCATCCACGCGCTGATCGGCCCCAACGGCGCGGGAAAGACAACCACCTTCAACCTGCTCACCAAGTTCCTGCCGCCCACGTCGGGAGCGATCCTCTTCAACGGGCAGGACATCACCGGCGAGCGGCCTGCGGACGTCGCGCGCCGCGGGATCATCCGCTCGTTCCAGATCTCCGCCGTGTTCCCCAATCTCACCGCGCTCGAGAACGTGCGCATCGCGCTGCAGAGGAACCTCGGCACGAGCTTCCACTTCTGGAAGCGCGAGAAGACGCTCGAGGTGCTGAACGAGCGCGCGATGGCGCTCCTCGAGCGCGTGCATCTCACCCGCTTCGCGCGCGTGCCCGCGGGCGAGCTCGCCTACGGCCGCAAGCGCACGCTCGAGATCGCGACCACGCTCGCGATGGAGCCCGAGCTGATGCTCCTCGACGAGCCCACCTCCGGCATGGGGCACGAGGACGTGGGGCACGTGCAGGCGCTCATCAAGGAAGTCGCGGTCGGCCGCACCGTGCTCATGGTCGAGCACAACATGAGCGTGGTCTCGGGCATCTGCGACACGATCACCGTCATGGCGCGCGGCTCCATCCTCGCGGAGGGCCCGTACACGCAGGTCTCGGGCAATCCGCGGGTGATCGAGGCGTACATGGGATCGGCGGAGGCGAGCGTCCATGGCTGACGAGGTCCTGCGCGTCTCCGGCCTGCATGCGTGGTACGGCGAATCGCACGTGCTGCACGGCATGGACTTCGCCGTGCGCAAGGGCGAGGTGGTGACGCTGCTCGGGAGGAACGGCGCGGGGCGCACCTCGACGCTGAAGGCGATCCTGGGCCTCGTCGGCAAGCGCAGCGGCTCGATCCTCGTGAACGGGGTCGAGACGGTCCGGCTTCCCACCTACCGCATCGCGCACCTGGGCGTGGGCTACTGCCCCGAGGAGCGCGGCATCTTCTCGAGCCTCTCGGTGGAGGAGAACCTCGTCCTTCCGCCCGAGATCGCGAAGGGCGGCATGTCGGTCGAGGAGATCTTCGAGATGTTCCCGAACCTGCGCGAGCGCCGCGCCACGGCGCAGGGAACGAAGCTCTCCGGCGGCGAGCAGCAGATGCTCGCGATGGCGCGCATCCTGCGCACGGGGGCGAACCTGCTGCTCCTCGACGAGATCACCGAGGGCCTCGCGCCGGTCATCGTCCAGGCGCTCGGGCGCGTCATCGTGAAGCTCAAGCAACGCGGCTACACCATCGTGCTGGTGGAGCAGAATTTCCGGTTCGCCGCCCCGCTCGCGGACCGCCATTACGTAGTGGAGCACGGAAAGGTCGCCGAATCGTTCACGGCCGCCGAGCTCTCGTCGAGGACCGGTATGCTGCACGAGTACCTGGGGGTATGACCATGAAGAGCCAACAGAAGAGGAGAACGACAATGAGATACAAGCTGCTGGCCGTTGCGATCGGCCATGGCGCTGGGCGCGAGTGCCGCGCAGGCGCAGATTTCCGGAAACGTGGTGAAGATCGGCGTGATGAGCGACATGTCCAGCCTGTACGCCGACATCGGCGGGCCGGGCTCGGTGCTCGCGGCGCAGATGGCGATCGCCGACTTCGAGAAGGCGCACCATCCGAAGTTCAAGATCGAGGTCGTCACCGGCGATCACCTGAACAAGCCCGACGTCGGCTCGCAGATGGCGCGCAAGTGGTACGACGACGAGGGCGTGGACGCGATCTTCGACGTGCCCAACTCCGGCGTCGCGCTCGCCGTGAACGAGGTCGCGCGCGAGAAGAAGAAGGCGTTCCTGCCGTCGGGAGCCGGCAGCTCCGACCTCACCGGGACCAAGTGCTCGCCGACCACGATCCACTGGACGTACGACACCTGGATGCTCGCCAACGGCACCGGGACGGCGGTGGTGAAGACCGGCGGCGACACGTGGTTCTTCATCACCGCGGACTACGCCTTCGGCCAGGCGCTCGAGCGCGACACGACGAATGCCGTGAAGAAGGCGGGCGGCAAGGTGCTGGGCGACGTGCGCGTGCCGCTCAACACGCAGGACTTCTCGTCGTTCCTGCTCCAGGCGCAGGCCTCCAAGGCGAAGATCATCGGCCTCGCCAACGCCGGCGGCGATACGATCAACTCGATCAAGCAGGCGTCGGAGTTCGGCATCACGAAGGGCGGCCAGAACCTCGCGGGCCTCCTGGTCTTCATCACCGACATCCATGGCATCGGGCTGGAGAAGGCGCAGGGCCTGATCCTCACCTCGACGTTCTACTGGGACCTCAACGCCAAGACGCGCGCCTGGAGCAAGCGCTTCGCGGCGCAGCACAAGGGCGCGATGCCGACGATGAGCCAGGCGGGCGTGTACTCGAGCGTGCTGGAGTACCTGGACGCGGTGAGCCGCACCCACAGCGACGACGCGACGAAGGTGATCCCGGACATGGAGAAGAAGCCGTTCGACGATCCGCTCTTCGGCCACAGCTACATCCGCAAGGACGGGCGCAACGTGCACAACGCGTACCTCTTCCAGGTGAAGACGCCGGCGGAATCCAAGGGCCCGTGGGATTACTACAAGCTGCGCGCCACGATCCCGGCGGACGAGGCGTTCCGGCCGCTGAAGGACGGCGGATGCCCGTTGGTGAAGTAAGAGACGCGTGAGACTGGAATGAAATCGGGAACGGGGATGGAGCGGACGCCGAAGGGGCCGCTCGTCCCCGCCCGGCACGGATTCCTTCGATGACCACGATCCTCGGCATCTCCGTCCCGGCCCTGATGGGCCAGCTCCTGATCGGGCTGATCAACGGCTCGTTCTACGCCCTCCTTTCCCTGGGGCTCGCGGTGATCTTCGGGCTCCTCAACATCATCAACTTCACGCACGGCGCGCAGTACATGGTCGGCGCGTTCGTCGCGTGGTTCCTGCTGAACAAGCTGGGCCTCGGCTACTGGTGGGCGCTCGTCCTCGTTCCGATCGTGCTCGCGGCCGTCGGGATGGCGATCGAGCGGCTGATGCTCAAGCACCTGTACAAGCTCGACCACCTTTACGGCCTGCTCCTCACCTTCGGCCTCGCGCTGATCCTCGAAGGGGTCTTCACCCACCATTCGGTTCCGCGGGGCTGCCGTACTCGATCCCCGAGGAGCTCGGCGGCGGCTACAACCTCGGGTTCATGTTCCTGCCGAAGTATCGCGCGTGGGTGATCGTGGCTTCCGTCGTGATCTGCCTCGCCACGTGGTTCATGATCGAGCGCACGAAGCTCGGCTCCTACCTGCGCGCGGCCACCGAGAACCCGTCGATGGTGCAGGCCTTCGGCGTCAACGTGCCGCGCATGGTGACGCTCACCTACGGCTTCGGGATCGGGCTCGCCGGGCTCGCGGGCGTCTTCGCGGCGCCGATCTACCAGGTGAGCCCGCAGATGGGCTCCTCGCTCATCATCGTCGTGTTCGCGGTGGTGGTGATCGGCGGCATGGGCTCGATCATGGGATCGATCCTCACCGGCTTCGGGCTCGGCATCATCGAGGGGCTCACCAAGTACTTCTATCCCGAGGCCTCGAGCACCGTGATCTTCGTGATCATGGCGATCGTCCTCATGGTGCGGCCGCAGGGCCTTTTCGGGCAGCGCTAGCGATGGCGATCGACGCGAAGCCCGGACCCGAGGAAGCGGCGCACGCGCTCGCCTCGCGCGACGAGCTCTGGGAGGCGCGTTACCACCGCAACGGCTTCCTCGCGCTCTTCGCGATCCTGGTCGTCGCTCCGGCGGCCGTCTATCCGGTGTTCCTCATGCAGGCGCTGTGCTTCGCGCTCTTCGCCTGCGCGTTCAACCTGCTGCTCGGGTTCGGCGGGCTGCTCTCGTTCGGGCACGCGATGTTCCTCGGCATGGCGGGATACGTCTCGGCCTACGCGGCGAAAGTCTGGGGGCTCACGCCCGAGCTCGCGATCCTCGCAGGCACCGCGACCGCCACGGCGCTCGGCATCGTCGAGCGGCCTCATCGCGATCCGCCGCCAGGGCATCTACTTCGCCATGATCACGCTCGCGCTGGCGCAGATGGTCTACTTCTTCTGCCTGCAGGCGCCGTTCACCGGGGGCGAGGACGGCATCCAGGCGGTGCCGCGCGGCAAGCTCCTGGGGCTGTTGCCGCTCAACGGGCTCGCGATGTACTACACGGTGCTCGGTCGTCTTCGCGGCGGGATTCCTGCTCATCCACCGCGTCATCCATTCGCCTTTCGGCCAGGTGCTCAAGGCGATCCGCGAGAACGAGCCGCGCGCCGTCTCGCTCGGCTACCGCACCGAGCGCTACAAGCTCGCCGCGTTCATCATGTCGGCGGCGCTCTCGGGGCTCGCCGGGGCGACCAAGGCGATCGTCTTCCAGCTCGCGTCCCTCACCGACGTGCACTGGACGATGTCCGGCGAGGTGGTCCTCATGACGCTCGCTGGGGGCCTGGGCACGGTCTTCGGGCCCGGTCGGTGGGCGCCTTCGTGCTCGTCGCCATGGAGAACTACCTCTCGCAGATCGGCGCGTGGGTCACGATCGCGCAGGGCGCGATCTTCGTCGCTGCGTGCTCGCGTTCCGCCGCGGCATCGTGGGCGAGCTCGAGGCGTGGCTGCGGCGGCGGCGTCACGGGCGATGAAGGCGCTCCCTCGGCCGGAACCGCGCCAACCACGCGCCCCTCACGCCGCTCGATTTCCTGAAGCGCTCGGCCGAGACCTATCCCGGCAAGACCGCGGTGGTGCATGGCGATCGCGCGTATGCCTACCGTGAATTCGCCGAGCGTTGCCGCCGGCTCGCCTGCGCGCTCGCGGCGAGGGGAATCGGCCGCGGCGACACGGTCGCGATCATGGCGCCCAACGTGCCGGCGATGCTCGAGGCGCACTACGCGGTTCCCGGCCTGGGCGCGGTGCTCAACGCGCTCAACTACCGGCTCGACGCGGCGACCATCGCGTTCTGCCTGGAGCACGGCGAGGCGAAGGTGCTCCTCACCGATCGCGAGTTCTCGCCGGTGATCGCCAAGGCGCTCGAGCGCGTGAAGCGCGAGATCCTGGTGGTGGACATCGACGATGCGCTCGCGGTGGGCGGCGAGCGGCTGGGCGCGATCACGTACGAGGAGCTCCTCGCCGGCGGCGATCCCGCCTTCGAGATGCCCGGCCCGCTCGACGAGTGGGATTCGTGCGCGCTCCTCTACACCTCGGGCACGACGGGCGACCCGAAGGGCGTCGTCTATCACCATCGCGGCGCGTACCTCAACGCGCTCGGCAACGCGCTCGTCTTCGGCCTCACCGCGCAATCGGTGTACCTGTGGACGCTGCCGATGTTCCACTGCAGCGGCTGGACCTACACCTGGGCCGTGACCGCGGTGGGTGCCACGCACGTATGCCTGCGCAAGGTCGATCCGGCGCTCGTGTTCCCGGCGATCGAGAGGCACCGGGTCACGCACCTGTGCGGCGCGCCGATCGTGCTCAACATGCTGGTGCACGCGCCGGCCTCGGTGCAGCGCCGCTTCGATCGCCGCGTGGAGGTGGCGACCGGGGGTGCCGCGCCGCCCTCCGCGGTGATCGAGGCGATGGAATCGATGGGCTTCCGCGTGACGCACCTCTACGGGCTTACGGAAAGCTACGGGCCGGCGACGCTCTGCGCATGGCAGGACGAGTGGAACGACCTCGACCTCGCCGCACGCTCGCGCCTCATGGCGCGCCAGGGCGTGCGCTATCCCACGCTCGCCGACCTGCAGGTTGGCGACCCGCAGACGCACCGGCCCGTGCCGCGCGACGGGCAGACGCTGGGCGAGGTGATGCTGCGCGGGAACACGATCATGAAGGGCTACCTCAAGAACCCGCGCGCCACGGACGACGCGTTCCGCGAGGGCTGGTACCACACGGGCGACCTCGCGGTGTGGCACGCCGACGGCTACATCGAGGTGAAGGACCGCTCGAAGGACATCATCATCTCGGGCGGCGAGAACGTCTCCTCGCTCGAGATCGAGGAGTGCCTCTACCGCCATCCCCAGGTGATGGAGGCGGCGGTCGTGGCGCGGCCCGACGACAAGTGGGGCGAGACGCCGTGCGCGTTCGTGGTGCTGAAGCCCGGCGCGGCGCCCGTTTCCGCCGACGACATCCTCGCGTGGTGCCGCGAGCACCTCGCGCGCTACAAGGTGCCGCGGACGGTGGTGTTCGGCGAGCTCCCGAAAACCTCGACGGGAAAGATCCAGAAGTTCGTGCTGCGCGAGCGCGCTCGCTCGCTTCCCATCGCGGTATAATTTCAAACACTCGTTTGAATCCGCATCCTCCCCGATGAAAATCCTGGTGCCCGTGAAGCGCGTGGTCGACTTCAACGTGAAGGTGCGCGTGAAGGCCGACCAGACCGGCGTCGAGCTCGCCAACGTGAAGATGTCGATGAATCCCTTCGACGAGATCGCGGTCGAGGAGGCGCTGCGGCTCAAGGAGGCGGGCAAGGCGACCGAGGTGATCGTCGTCTCCGCGGGCGTGGTCGCGTGCCAGGAGACGCTGCGAACGGCCCTTGCCATGGGTGCCGACCGCGCGATCCTCGTCGAGACCGACGCGCAGCTGCAGCCGCTCGCGGTCGCGAAGCTCCTCGCGGCGCATCGCGAAGAAGGAAGGCGTGGGCCTCGCGATCCTCGGCAAGCAGGCGATCGACGACGACGCGAACCAGACCGGGCAGATGCTCGCGGCACTCCTCGACTGGCCGCAGGCCACCTTCGCGAGCAAGGTGGAGCTCGACGCGTCCTCGGCCAGGGTGACGCGCGAGATTGACGGCGGCCTGGAGACCGTGGAGGTGAAGCTTCCCGCCGTGATCACCACGGATCTGCGCCTCAATACGCCGCGCTACGCGACGCTTCCCAACATCATGAAGGCGAAGAAGAAGCCGCTCGAGACGGTGAAGCCCGCGGAGCTCGGCGTGGAGGTCGCGCCGCGCGTGAAGACGCTCAAGGTCGTCGAGCCGGGCAAGCGCAAGGCGGGGGTGATGGTGAAGGACGTCGCGGAGCTGGTCGAGAAACTGAAGAACGAAGCGAAGGTGATCCAATGACCGCGCTCGTCCTCGCCGAGCACGACGGCGCGCAGTTGAAGGGCGGCACCGCCAATGCGGTGGCCGCGGGCGCGAAGATGGGCGGCGACGTGCACGTGGTGGTCGCCGGCTCCAACGCGGACGGCGCCGCGCAAGCCGCATCGAGGCTCGCGGGCGTCTCGAAGGTGCTGCACGTGGCGGCCGCGCACTACGACGACGGATCGCCCGAGAACCACGCCGCGCTCCTCGTTTCCCTCGCGAAGGGCTGCACGCACGTGGTCGCTTCCGCCACCGCGTTCGGGAAAAGCGTCCTGCCGCGCGTGGCGGCACTCCTGGACGTGGCGCAGGTTTCGGAGATCACCGCCGTCGAGTCGCCCGACACGTTCGTGCGTCCCATCTACGCGGGCAACGCATTCGCGACCGTGCAGTCGTCGGATCCGGTGAAGGTGGTCACGGTGCGCGCGACCGGCTTCGACGCCGCCGCCGCGACGGGGTCGGCACCGATCGAAAGCGCGCCCGCCGGGCCGGACAAGGTCCAGTCGAAGGTGCTCTCGCGCGAGCTCACGAAGTCCGCGCGGCCCGAGCTCGCGGGCGCGCGGCGCGTGGTCTCCGGCGGACGCGGCCTCGGCAGCGCCGAGAACTTCCGGATGCTGGAGTCCCTCGCCGACAAGCTCGGCGCCGCGATCGGCGCCTCGCGTGCCGCGGTCGATTCCGGCTTCGTGCCGAACGATTACCAGGTGGGCCAGACCGGAAAGATCGTGGCGCCCGAGCTCTACATCGCCATCGGCATCTCGGGCGCGATCCAGCACCTCGCCGGCATGAAGGACAGCAAGGTGATCGTCGCGATCAACAAGGATCCCGAGGCGCCGATCTTCCAGGTCGCCGACTACGGGCTGGTGGGCGATCTTTTCCAGGTGGTGCCGGAGCTCACTTCGAAGATCTAGCCATCCAGGGGAGCGCAGCATGGCCGAATACGTCGCGCCGTTGAAGGACATGCAGTTCGTGCTGAAGCGCGTGGTCGGCCTCGACCAGGTGAACACGCTTCCCGGCTGGGAGGAAGTCACCGACGACATCGTGGACGCGATCCTCGAGGAGGCCGGCAAGTTCGCCTCCGAGGTGCTCTCGCCGCTCAACGCGACGGGCGACCGCGAAGGCGCCACCTGCAAGGACGGCAAGGTCACCATGCCCGCGGGGTTCCGCGACGCGTACTGGCAATGGGTGAAGGCGGGCTGGGGCAACATCCTCGCGCCGCAGGAATTCGGCGGCCAGGGCCTGCCGCACGTCGTCGAGACGCCCGTGCAGGAGATGTGGGGCGCGGCGAACCTCGCGTTCAAGCTCTGCCCGATGCTCACCCAGGGCGCGGCCGAGGCGCTGGACACCGTGGGCTCGGAGGAGCTCAAGCGCCGCTTCCTCCCGAAGATGGTCTCCGGCGAGTGGACCGGCACGATGAATCTCACCGAGCCGCAGGCCGGAAGCGACCTGTCGCTCGTGCGCACCAGGGCCGTGCCGCAGAAGGACGCAAGCTATCGCCTCTTCGGGCAGAAGATCTTCATCACCTACGGCGAGCACGACTACACCGACAACATCGTGCACATGGTGCTCGCGCGCGTGGAGGGAGCGCCCGAGGGCGTGAAGGGCATCTCGCTCTTCCTCGTGCCGAAAATCCTCGTGAAGGAGGACGGCACGCTCGGCGCGAGGAACGACGTGAAGTGCGCCTCCATCGAGCACAAGCTCGGCATCCACGCGAGCCCGACGGCGGTGCTCATCTACGGCGAGAAGGAGGGGGCGGTCGGCTACCTCCTGGGCGAGGCGAACCGCGGCCTCGAGTACATGTTCATCATGATGAACGCGGCGCGCCTCTCGGTGGGCCTCGAGGGCGTCGCCATCTCCGAGCGCGCGTACCAGCGCGCGCTCGCGTGGTCGCGCGAGCGGCTGCAGGGCAAGCCCGTCGGCGCCGCGGGCGCGAAGACTTCGCCCATCGTCCAGCATCCGGACGTGAAGCGCATGCTCCTCACGATGAAATCGCTCACCGAGGCGATGCGCGCGCTGGCGTACTGGGTGTCCGCGATGCTCGACCGCGCGCGGCGCGCGCCCGACGCGAAGGAGCGGCAGCGCTGCCAGGCGATGGTGGACCTCCTCGTCCCGGTCGTGAAGGGCTGGAGCACGGAGACCGGCGTCGAGATGGCCTCGCTCGGCATCCAGGTGCACGGGGGCATGGGCTTCATCGAGGAAACGGGCGCCGCGCAGCACCTGCGCGATGCGCGCATCACCACGATCTACGAAGGCACCACCGGCATCCAGGCGAACGACCTCGCGGGACGCAAGGTGGGCCGCGAGGGGGGCGCACGGCGCTCGCGCTGGTCGCGGAGATGGAGTCGTTCATCGGCGAGCTCGCGCGCTCGAAGAACGTGCACCTGAAGGAGATCGCCGACCGCCTTGCCTCGGCGGTGGCGAGGCTCGACGAGTCGACGCGGTGGATCGCGGCGACGTTTCCCGCGAATCCCGCGGCCGTCGCCTCCGGCTCCGTGTACTACCTGAAGCTCCTCGGCATCGTCGCGGGCGGATGGATGATGGCGCGCGCGGCGAAGATCGCGGCGGCGGACCTCGAATCGGGGCAGGGCGATCCCGCGTATCTGCGCGGCAAGATCCTCACCGCGCGCTTCTACGCCGACCACATCCTGCCGCAATCGCTCGCGCTCGCCATCACCGCCATGCGCGGCGCGGACAGCGTGCTCGCGGTGGAAGAGGCGCTGCTCTAGCCGGCGACCGGGTCGGCGGGCGCGGGCGGGAGGTCGAGCTCGCTGCGGTAGCAGACGTGGGAGAGCGCGTCCGCGCGCGCGAGCTCCTTCGCCGCGTACAACGCATGGTCCGCGTCGGCGAGGAGCCCGGAGGCACCGGCGCCGAACCGGTACTCCGCGACGCCGCAGCTCAGGCGGATCGTGAGCTCGAGGCCCGGCACGATCTCGCAGGGGCCGGACTCGATCGCCTTCACGAGGCGGCCCACGACCTTCCTCAGCGCGCGGTTGCGATGCAGGCCGACGACGAACTCGTCGCCGCCCCAACGCGCGAGCCAGTCGCCGCGGCGCGTGTTGAGCTGCAGCAGCGCCGCGACGTGCGAGATGCACGCGTCGCCCGCGCTATGGCCGTGCCGCTCGTTCACCTTCCTCAAGTCGTTGATGTCGAAGATGGCGAGCTGGAAGGTCTGCAGGTCGCGCTCGGCGCGCGCCACTTCCTCGCCGAGGCGCTTGTCGCCCGCGCGCCGGTTGTAGAGGCCGGTGAGCTGGTCGGTGTCGGACACGCGCTCGAGGCGGTTGATCGTGTCGTTGAGCTGCCTCAGCGTGTACTGGGTGCCCTCCATGAGCACGCCCGCGGTATCCGGGAATCCCGTGGGCAGGTCCGGCACGCGGCGCTGGTCGATGAACTCGCGCAGCGCCTCGGCGGTGAGCTCGAGGGGCGCGAGCAGCTCGCGGACCACCCACAGCATCCAGAGGAACCCCGCGAAGCACGCGAGGAAGAGGGCGGCGACCGCGGGGTAGATCGAGATCCAGTTCGTCCGCTGGACGACCAGCCACACGGCGAACACCGCGAGCGGGACGAAGATGCCGATGAAAGCCGCGAGGGCGAACTTGCTCGCGTAGCTCTCGCGAATGCGGGCGAGGCGATCGAACCCGCGATAGACCGCGATCCGCTCGAGAACCGTCGTGCCCGGGCTGACCTTGCTCACCATGCCTCGCTCCCCCTTCGCGCGGATTCTACCGGAGGGAGTGATTCGGGCCCAAACGAGGGAACCACGGATGAACACGGATGCACACGGATGGATCCCGCGCCGCGTCGATCAGGAGTTTCCGATGGGATTCCTCAGCGTGCCGATGCCCTCGATCTCGGTCTCCATCAGGTCGCCGGGCTTCATGAATTCCGGAGGCGTGCGCGCGAAGCCCACGCCTTCGGGCGTCCCGGTGGAGATGACGTCGCCCGCCTCGAGCGTCTGGCCCATGGAGAGGTCCACGATCAGGCGCGGCAGCTTGAAATAGAGGAACTTCGTGTTCGAATCCTGCTTGGCGACGCCGTTCACGCGGCAGCTCACGCGCAGGTTGCCCGGCTCGATCGAATCGGCCGTCACGATCCACGGGCCCATCGGACAGGTGCCGTCGAGGCTCTTGCCCTTGTGCCATTGCCCGCCGTGGCGCCGCTGCAGGTCGCGCCAGGAGACGTCGTTCACGACGGTGTAGCCGAAGACGTGGCGCATGGCGTCCGCCTCGGCGATGTTCTTGCCCGGCGTGCCGATGATCATCCCGAGCTCCACCTCCCAGTCGAGCGAGGTGGAGATGTTCGCGTCGAAGGGGATCGTGTCGAAGGGCCCGGTCACCGCGGTGGTCGCCTTGCTGAAGAACACCGGCCACTCGGGAAGCTCGCGGTTGTCCTGCAGCTTCTTCGCGCCCTCCTCGAAGTGCTCGAGGTAGTTCCAGCCCACGCAGAACACGTTCTTCGCCGGGCGCGGGATCGGCGCGTGCAGCCTCACGTCGGCGAGCGCGATCGTGGCCGTGGGCGGCTGCTTCTGGAGGTTGCGCAGGCGCGCGAGCACGGTTTCCCCGGCGCGGATGATGCCGAGCATGGTCGCGGTTTCGGCATCGGCGCCGAGCGCGGCGGGAATGTCCACGATGCGTTTGTCCTCGATCACGAGGCCGGGACGCGGTTCGCCGGACGGCAGGGGCGAGAAGGTGGCGAGCTTCATTGTTTCCTCTGGGCGGGTGAATCGTGAAGGTGTGCGAGGGGATGGCTCGGCGGCTCCCAGCGAGGGGCGAAGATCCGGCGGATCGTCTCGGGATCGATCCCGGCGATCGCCGCCGGGTCCCAGCGCGGCCGCTTGTCCTTGTCGACCACCGCCGCGCGGATGCCCTCGAGGAAGTCGCCCTGCTCGAAGCAGCCGTGCACGAGGCCCAGCTCCATGCGCAAGCACTCGGAGAGCGCGAGCTCCTTGCCGCGCCGCAGCGCCTCGAGCGTCACCGCGAGCATCGTGGGAGAGCGGCTGCGCAGGAGCCGCAGCGTCTGCCCGGCCCACGCGCGGAACTGCGGGCGATCCTCCGCTTCGAGCGAGCCGAGGATCGCGGCGACCGACTCGTGCGCGAAGTGGCGGTCGATCGCCGGGCGCAGGCGCTCGAGCTCCGGCGCCGCGAGCTCGGCCCCCACGTTCGTGTCCGCGAGCCCGCAGTAGATCGCGTCGGCCGCGCCGATGGTGACGCCCGTGAGGCCGAGGTAGGTGCCGAGCTCGCCGGGGCAACGCGAGAGGAACCAGCTCCCGCCCACGTCGGGGAAGAGGCCGATCGCGGTCTCGGGCATCGCCATCCTCGTGCGCTCGCCCACGATGCGAAGGCGCGCGCCCTGGGCGATCCCCATGCCGCCGCCCATCACGATGCCGTCCATGATCGCGACGATGGGCTTGGGATAGGTGTGGATGCGATGGTCGAGCGCGTACTCGAACGCGAAGAACTCGTGGTGCGGATCGCGCCCCGATCGGTAGCCCTCGTAGAGCGCGCGGATGTCGCCGCCGGCGCAGAACGCCTTGCCGCCCGCGCCGCGCAGCACGATCGTGCGAACGCGCTCGTCCGGCTCCCAGGCGTCCAGGCGCTGCGCGAGCCCCTGCAGCATCGCGAAGGAGAGGGCGTTCAGGACCTTCGGGCGATTGAGGATGATCGTGGCGACGGTCCCGCGCACCTCGACCAGCAGCTCGTCCGCGGCGGCGCGCGCTGCCCGCGCGACGCTCAATCGTTCTTCCATTCCGGCTTGCGTTTCTCCAGGAACGCGCGCACGCCCTCGGCCTGGTCGGAGTGCTCGAACAGGTCGATGAAGCGCTCGCGCTCGAGGGCGAGCCCGGCGCGCCGCGGGATCCCGTCGCGCGCGTTATGGATGAGGCTCTTGCAGTATTCGACCGCGCGCGGCGAGAGGGTGGCGACGCGCTCGGCGATCGCCTTCGCCGCGGCGGCGCCGCCGCCCTTCGGCACCACTTCCTGCACCAGGCCGATGCGAAGCGCGGTGGCGGCGTCGACCCGCTCGTCGGCGAGGATCATGCGCTTCGCCCATCCCTCGCCGATGAGCCACGGCAGGATCTGCGTGCCGCAGCCGGCCGGCAGGAGGCCCACGGAGGGCTCGGGAAGGCCCATCTGCGCGTGCTCCTCGGCGATCCGGATATCGCAGGCGAGCGCGCACTCGAGGCCGCCGCCCATCGCATAGCCGTTGATCGCGGCGATGGTGACGAAGCGCGACTCCATGAGCGCGCCGAACGCGGCGCCGAAGCGTGCGATGAAGGCGCGGGCGAGCGCCTTGTCGCCCTGGAAGCTCTTGAGGTCCGCGCCCGCGGAGAAGAACTTCTCGCCCGCGCCGGTGATCACCGCCGCGTACACCGAACGGTTCGCGTCCAGCTCGCGCACCAGCGATTCGAGCGCGGCGAGGCCCTCCGGCGTCCACGTGTTCGCGGGCGGGTTCGAGATCGTGAGGAACGCCGTGCGGCCCTCGATGCGGTGCTCGATCATCGGGAGCGGCCGATCCTCACTTGAGCGCGATGGTCGTATGGATTCCCGGCGACACGGCCGCGTCGTCGAACCAGCGCGCGGTGATGGTCTTCACGCTGGTGTAGAAATGGATTGCCTGCTTGCCGTACGGGCCGAGGTCGCCGAGGCGCGAGCCGCGCGAGCCGCTGAAGCTGAAGTAGGGCACCGGCACCGGAATCGGCACGTTGATGCCCACCTGTCCCACGTCGATCTCGTTCTGGAACTTGCGCGCCGCGGCGCCCGACTGAGTGAAGATGCCGGTGCCGTTCCCGTACGGATTGCGGTTGATGAGGTCGATCGCCTCGTCGAGGGTCTCCACCGACGTGAGGCAGAGCACCGGCCCGAAGATCTCGGTCGTGTAGACCTTGTGCTGCGGCTTCACCCCGGAAAAGATCGTGGGTCCCACGAAATTGCCGTTCTCGTAGCCGGGCACCTTCACGCCGCGCCCGTCGAGCTCGAGCTTCGCGCCCTCCTGCACGCCGTGCTCGATGAGGCTCTCCACGCGCGCCTTCGCCTGCTTCGAGATGAGGGGCCCCAGGTCCGCGCCCTTCTCGGTGCCGACGCTCACCTTGAGGGTCTTCGCCTTGGCGACGATGTCCGGGATCCAGCTCCTCGCTTCGCCCACCAGCACGCCGACGCTCACCGCCATGCAGCGCTGGCCCGCCGCGCCGAAGCCCGCGCCGACGAGCGAGTTGAGCGACTGCTCCTTGTTCGCGTCCGGCATGATCACCGCGTGGTTCTTCGCGCCCATCATCGACTGCGCGCGCTTGCCGTGGTGGCTCGCGAGCTTGTAGACGTGCTCGCCCACCTGGCAGGAGCCGACGAAGGAGACCGCCTTCACGTCGGGGTGCGTGCAGAGCGCGTCCACCGCGTCCTTCCCGCCATGCACGACGTTGAGCACGCCGGGCGGGACGCCCGCTTCGAGCGCGAGCTCGGCGAGCACCATCGTGGTCATCGGGTCCTGCTCGGAGGGCTTGAGGACGAAGGTGTTGCCGCACACGATCGCCATGGGGAACATCCAGAGCGGGATCATCGCGGGGAAATTGAACGGCGTGATGCCCGCGCAGACCCCGAGCGGCTGGCGGATGAAGTACGTGTCGACGTTGCCGGCCACGTTCTCCGCGAACTCGCCCAGCGTGAGCGTGCCGATCGAGCAGGCGTGCTCCACGACCTCGAGGCCGCGGAAGACGTCGCCCTCGGCGTCGGGAAGGGTCTTGCCCTGCTCGTGGGTGAGCACCGCGGCGATCTTCTTCATGTCGCGGCGGATCACCTCCTGGAGCTTCAGCATGATGCGCGCGCGCGCCGCGATCGGCGTGTTGCGCCACGTCCTGAAGGCCGCGGCCGCCGACTTCACGGCGCGGTCGACCTCCTCGGATCCGCACATCGGCACGCGCGCGAGGACTTCCTGCGTCGCGGGGTTCACCACGTCGCGCCATTCACGGGCGGCGGATTCGACGAACTGCCCGTCGATCAGCAGCTTCACCGTCGGGACGGCGCTCGATTTCGGCTGGGGATTGGCTGCCATGGCAAACTCCTCGGGTAGCGGGACCGCAACATCAAATTATAATCTGCCGGCCCGATTCCCGACCGCCTTCCAGGACGATCCCCTCCATGGCTCGCAATACGCAGGTCGCCGCAGATGCGAACGCCCCGCCCATCACCCAGCTCCTCGCGAAGCATGTCGCGACCCATCCTTCGAAGGGATGGAGCGACGCGGTCGACCACGAGGCGCTGCGCACCTTCCTCAACTGGGTGGGCTGCGCGGTGGGTGCGGCACGCCACGAGGCGGTGCAGGCCGCGCTCGGCGCCGTGGAGATGCTCGCGCCCGCGCCCCAGGCGACGATCCTCGGCAGAACCGGAAAGGTCGACATGGCGAGCGCCGCGCTCGTGAACGGCATCGCGTCGCACACGTTCGATTTCGACGACACGCACCTCAAGACGGTGATCCATCCGGCGGGCCCCGTCGCCCCGGCGATCCTCGCGCTGGCGGAAGTGACGGGCGCCGGCGGCCGCGCGCTCCTCGACGCTCTCGTGCTCGGCGTGGATGTCGAATGCCGAATCGGCAACATGATGTACCCCGACCACTACGACCGCGGCTGGCACATCACCGGCTCGACGGGCGTGCTGGGCTCGGCCGCGGCCTGCGCGCGCCTGTTGGGGCTCGACGAGCGGCGCACGGCCTGGGCGCTCGGGATCGCGGCCTCGCAGCCGATCGGAATGCGCGAGCAGTTCGGCACCATGACCAAGCCCTTCCATCCCGGCGCCGCCGCGCGTGCCGGCCTGATGTCGGCGCTGCTCGCGAAGAACGGCTTCACCGCGAGCCCGAGGGCGATCGAGGCGCCGCGCGGCTATGCGCAGGTCGTTTCCACGAAGTGCGACTGGAGCGAGATCACCGGCGAGCTGGGCAGCCGCTTCGAGATCTCGTTCAACACCTACAAGCCGTTCGCCTGCGGCATCGTGATCCATCCCACCATCGACGCCGCCTCGCGGCTTCGCGCGCAGGGCGTGAAGCCGGAGGACGTCGAGCGGGTGGAGTTGCGCGTCCATCCGCTGGTGCTCGAGCTTACCGGCAAGAAGGAGCCGCAGGACGGGCTGCAGGGCAAGTTCAGCGTCTACCACGGATTCGCGCTCGGCCTCGTGTTCGGCCGCGCGGGGGAGTCCGAGTACACGGACGAGATCGTGCGCCGCGAGGACATCGTCGCGCTGCGCCGCAAGGTGGAAGCGCTCGCCGATCCGTCGATCGACGAGGCGGCCGCGGAGGCGACCGTCACGTTGAAGGGCGGCGGGAAGAAGTGCCTGCTCGTGGAGCACGCCGTGGGCTCGCTCGCGAGGCCCATGAGCGACGCCGACCTCGAAGCGAAATTCCACGCGCTCGCCGATCCCGTGATCGGCGAGTCCCGAGCGCAGGCCCTCATCGGCGCCTGCTGGAACCTCGCGCGCGCGAAGGACGTGCGCGCCCTCTGCGAAGGAGCCCGTGCATGAGCGCAAGACCGAAGGTGGTGATCCTCGACGACTACGAGCGCTCGCTGCGCCGCACCGCCGACTGGAGCGCGGTCGACGCGCGCGCCGACGTGCAGTTGCACCACGATCGCCTGCGGGGAGCGGGGCTCCTCGAGGCGATCGGCGAGGCCGACGCGATCGTCGTGGTGCGCGATCGCACGCCGTTCAAAGCCGATCTCATCGAGAAGCTGCCGAAGTTGAAGCTCTTCCTCTTCACCGGCGCGCGCAACACCCAGTACGACGCCGCCGCCTTCAAGGCGCGCGGCATCCCGGTCGGCTGCACCGAGATGGGCGACTCGAAGGCGAGCACGACGGAGATCACGTGGAGCCTCATCCTCGCGGCGGCCAAGCGCCTCGAGGCCTATCTCGCGCTCGTGCGCCGCGGCGGCTGGCGCGACGAGGGCCCGCTTCCCGCGACCCTCGCCGGCGAGCGCCTCGGCGTGATCGGTCTGGGCAGCATCGGCTCGCGCGTCGCGCAGGTGGGCAAGGCCTTCGGCATGGAAGTCGTCGCCTGGAGCCCGCACATGACGGCCGAGCGCGCGGAGAAGGGCGGCGCGAAATCGGTCCCGCTCGAGGAGCTGCTCGCGACCTCGAAGGTGGTGGCGTTGCATCTCGTGCCCTCGCCCGAGACGCGCAAGCTCCTCGACGCGAGCCGGCTCGCGACGATGCGCAAGGACTCGATCCTGGTGAACACCGCGCGCTCGGCGCTGATCGACATGGCCGCGCTCGCGCAGGCGCTCGAGCGGGGCCGGCCGGGCATGGCGGCGCTCGACGTGTACGACGACGAGCCGCTGCCCGCCGATTCGCCGCTCGCGAAGCGCGCGAACGTGGTCCTCACGCCGCACCTCGGCTTCGTGAACGAGCCGGTGTTCGCGAAGTTCGGCCCGGGTGTCGTCGCGAATCTCCTCGCGTGGCTGGACGGCAAGCCGCTGCCTCGCCAACCAAAGGAGTGAAAGCCGGGGACAGACCACATTTTCCAATCCGCGACATGCCGTGAGGACTCGCACGTCGTTTCGCGGTAAGGAAAATGTGGTCTGTCCCCGGTTTTCCGGTTTTCAGGACTGGCTCTTCGCGATCATCTTGCGCACGCGGCCGACCTTCGAGGGCTTCACGGGCGCGGCCTTGTTGCCCCAGCTCGCGCGGATGTAGGTGAGCACGTCGGCCACGTCCTGGTCGGAGAGCTTCCAGCCGAAGGCAGGCATCGCGAAGCCCTCGGGCTTCGCCGGTGTCTTCGCGCTGCCGGCGCCTTCGAGCACGAGGCGCGCGAGCGACGTGGGGTCCTGCGCCTGCGTGCCCGTGTTGCCCCGGATCGCGGGGAATACGTGCGCGACTCCCTGGCCGTCCTGCATGTGGCATCCCTCGCACTGGTCCTCGTACACGAGCCGGCCGCGCTTCAGGCGGTCGTCGCCGGGGGAGGGCACCGATGCGTTGCGGTCGCTGCCGTCGGCGCGAAGGCCCTTGAGGTACGTCGCCATGGCGCGCAGGTCCGCGTCGCTGAGGTACATGGTCGAGTGGCGCACCACCTCGGCCATCGGACCCATCGCGCGGGCCCGGTCGTTGGCGCCGGTCTTGAGATAGTCGACGATCTCGCCCACGCTCCAATCGCCCAGGCCGGCGCGCCGGTCGCCGTCGAGGCTCGTCGCGAACCAGCCCTCGCCCTGGCCGCCCTCGAAGCGGTCCTTCTTCTTGACGCCCCCGAGCATGTTCTTGGGACTGTGGCACGCGCCGCAGTGGCCCGGACCTTCGACCAGGTAGGCGCCGCGGTTCCACTCCGGCGACTTCTGCGGATCGGGCCGATAGGTGCCGGCCTTGAAGAACAGCGCGTTCCATCCGGCCACCGATTCGCGCACCGAGAGCGGCCACGGCATGTCGGGCGGCTTCGCGGACTGCTTCACGGGCGGCAGCGAATCGAGGTAGGCCTTGATCGCGAGCACGTCGTCGCGGCTGAGCTTCGTGAACCAGGGATACGGAAACGCCGGATAGAGGTGCTGGCCGTTGGGCCGCACGCCGTCGTGCATCGCGCGGTAGAACTGCTCGTCGGTCCAGTTGCCGATGCCGGTTTCCTTGTCCGGCGTGATGTTGGTCGAGTAGATGGTGCCGAAGGGCGTCGGGACCGCACGGTTGCCGGCGAAGGGCTTGCCCTCGTCGTCGGTGTGGCAGGCGGCGCAGTCCCCAGCGTGCACCAGGTAGCGTCCGCGCGCGACCTGGCCGTAGTCGGCGTCGACGGCGAAGGCGAGGGGCGCGGCCGCGAGCGCGAGGGCGGCGGCGAGGAGCGTCTTGCGAGATGGCATGGTCCCTCCTTCGTTCACGCGCCCATGAGCGGGCCGGGGTTGCGCAGGTACTGCTCCTTGATGGCGCGCGCGGCCCAGAAGGTGAGCGCGCCCACGGTCCCCGTCGGGTTGTAGCCGGCGTTCTGCGGGAAGACGCTCGAGCCCATCACGAAGAGGTTCGGCACGTCCCACGATTGCAGGTAGCGGTTCACCACGCTCGTGCGCGGATCCGTTCCCATGGCCGCCCCGCCGGTGTTGTGGGTCGTCTGGTAGGGGACGATCGAGTAGTGGCCCTTGCGCGGCTTCGCGTGCATCGAGCGCGGCTTCATGGCCTTGGCGATCTGCGCGGCCCGGTCGGTGAGGAAGTCCGACATCCGGTGCTCGTTGTCGTGGAAGTCGAAGGTGAGCCGCAGGAGCGGATTGCCGTAGACGTCGCGATAGGTGGGATCCAGGTCGAGGTAGTTGCCGCGGTAGCTCATGACGCAGCCGTGCGTCGCGATGCTCGCCGACTTGAGGTAGTTCTCGGCGAGCGCCTTCTTGAAGCCGGAGCCCCACTTCGGCGTCTTGTCGGGCAGGTGGTGCTGCAGGATCGGCCGCCCGCCGGTGTTCCAGAGCGCGATGTAGCCGCCGCCGATGAAGCCGTGGGGCCCATGGTCGAAGTTGTCGCCGTTGAAGTCGTCGACGACCTGGCCGAGCGCGCCGGCGCCCATGAAGGGATTCAGGATCTCGTCGAGGAAGACATCCACCGACGAGGTGATCTGGTAGGCGTAGTTGCGGCCCACGACGCCCACGTTGCGGGCCGGATCGTAGGGCGTGCCGATGCCCGAGACGAGGAGCAGGTGCACGTTGTGCTGCGCGAAGGCGCACAGGATCACGAGGTCCGCGGGCTGCTCGTACGCCTCGCCGGTGACGTCGACGTAGACCACGCCGCTCGCGCGCTTGCCGCTCGAGTCGCGCAGCACCTTCGTCACCTCGCACTGCGTGCGCAGCTCGAAATTGTCGCGGCCCAGGATCGCGGGGAAGACGCAGGCCTGGGGGCTCGCCTTCGAATAGTTGCCGCACCCGAACCATTCGCAGTAGCCGCAGAACGTGCACTGGCCCATCTGCACGCCGTACAGGTTCTTGTAGGGCTGCGAGGTGTTCGCGGCGGGCGCGGGGAACGGGTGGAAGCCGACCTCCTTCGCCGCCTTGTCGAAGAGCACGGTCGAGTAGCTGCGCTTGAGCGGGGGCAGGGGATAGTCGCGGCGGCGGGCTCCCTCGAACGGATTGCCGCCGTCCTGGATCTCCCCGCCGAGGTTGCCCGCCTTGCCGGAGATGCCGCAGAGGCGCTCGAACGCGTCGTAGTGCGGCTCGAGCTCCTCGTAGGTCACGCCCCAGTCCTGGAGGGTCATGTCCTCGGGAACGATCTTCTTCCCGTAGCGCTGCACGTTGTGGGAGTAGGCGAGGAAATCGGAGGGAAGGAAACGCCAGTTCTGCCCGTTCCAGTGCACGCCCGCGCCTCCCGCGCCCGAGGCGGGCCGGAAGGAGCCGAGCTGGCGCATCGGCAGCGCCTCCTGCGAGGCGTCGTTGCGGAAGGTGAGCGTCTCGCGATGCGGCTCCTCGAAGAGGCCGTTCCTCACGGCGTAGCGCAGCTCGTCCTGGATCGTCGTCGGCGAGAAATCGGGAATCGTGTCGCGGAAGGCGCCGCGCTCGAGCGCGAGAACCTGCAGGCCGGCGTCGGTGAGCTCCTTGGCGAGGATCGCCGCGGTCCAGCCGAAGCCCACGAGCACGACATCCTTCGGGGGAAGTCTCTTCGCCATGGTCACGCCTCCCGGATGCCGGCGTCGCGGCCCGCGATGCTCACGAACGGCATGTCGAACTTCTTTCCGTACTGGCCGATCTGCGCCACGTAGTTGTAGCGCGGGCCGGGGAAGCCCACGAGCTTCCAGCCGATGAAGTCCTTGTTGCCGCCGTAGATGGGATCGGCGAGGAAACCCTCGACGGTGTTCACCACGAGCATCTCGAAGAATTCCTTGCCGAGCGCACCGGAAACCTCGACGTCGCCTTTCTCGAGCGCGTGCAGGAAATCGTCCTGCGCCTTCGCGTCGAGTTGCGCGAACGTGCGGTTGCCCTGCGCCTGGCGAAGATGCTGGTCGATCTTCGCGATCGCGGCGCGGTAGAGCTGCGAGGGGGACAGCCGAAGCTGGTAGCCCTGCTGGGGCGTCCCCGTTTCCCACGGTCCCTGCATGTACCACGTCTCCGCGGCGCCGTACGGCCCCGCGAGCTGGCGGTCGATGAATTCGGCCACGCTCGCCTCCTTTGCTCCCGGACCGAGCTCGTCGGCCGGAATGATCCGTGCGACGGCCGCTTCGATGAAGGCCTTCTCGGCGGCGGTGAGGAATCCCTGGGCCGGCGCGGTGTAGTCCGGGGGCCTCCCGCCCGCGGAAGGCATGGTGCGTGAAACGAAGTTGATGGGGGCGGTCGACGCGACCGCGGCGGCGGGGAGGAGCGCGGCGGATTTGAGCAGCTCGCGCCGGGTGATGCGGGCCATCGGGAGCTCCGGTCTCGAAAGTCCCAGTCCAGCATCATCCGTGCCCGAGCGGCGGACAGCGCCCCGGGACGGCGCATCGCGGCGCGCGGCGCGCGGACAGCCGGAGGTTCAACCGGTTGATTCCGCGAATATATATCGTAATGCGATGTATCGGTCGTCGGGGCAGGGGGTGCGCGCGCAGCCGCCGCCGCGAGAAGGCGGCCGGCCGCAGGCGGAAGACTTTTTACGCGCGCGGCTTGCTCGGCGTGGAAATTTCTCTCTTCTGCAGCGCCCGAGGAGGGCGGCCGCGGTCTCGAGCGCCTCGATCTCGCGCGGGCCCGCCCCGCGCAGCGCTACTCGCGAAACGCGAAGAGCACGGCGTCGGCGGGAACGAGGTCGTTCTCGGAGAAGGCGACGCGCTCGATCACGCCCTCGCGCGGGCTCACGATCGTGTGCTCCATCTTCATCGCCTCGAGGATCATGAGCGCCTCGCCCTTCTTCACGCGCGCGCCTTCGCAGGCGAGAACCTTCACCACGCGTCCGGGCATGAGCGCCGTGAGTCGGGCATCGGGGAGGGCATCGGCCGGCTCGTAATGGAAGGGGTCGACCCGCTCGAGATCGTGGCGCCCCTGCGGCGTGGTCGCCGAGAGCCGCTCGCCCAGCCGCGCCACGCGCGCGAAGTACGTCTCGCCGTCGAGCGCCACCTGCATGCGCTCGCCGTCGACGGGGCCGATGCGCACCTCGTGGCGCCTTCGTTCCAGCATCACGATCGCGTGGTCGCCGCGATGCTCGGCGTCCAGCGTGACCTCGCGGCCGTCGGCGAGCCGGAACTCCATGCGCCGCGTCTTCGGCTGGTTGAGGCGCCAGCCCGTGGTGTCGTTCCAGGGCGATGGAGGCCGCGCCGCGATGCCCGCGAGCTCGTCGAGGAATACGCGCACCGCGCACGCCACGATCGCTTCGATGGGCACCTCGCCCGGCGGCGGCAGGAGCGCCTCGCGATGGCGCTCGATGAACGCGGTGTCGGTCTCTCCCGCGAGGAACGCGGGATGGCGCACGACGCGCTCGAGGAACGCGAGGTTCGTCTTCACCCCGAGGATCGCCGTCTCCTCCAGCGCCGATCGCATGCGCCGCGCCGCCTCGGCGCGGTCCGCGCCCCAGGCGACGAGCTTCGCGATCATGGGATCGTAGAAGACGCTCACCTCGTCGCCCTCGCGCACGCCGGTCTCCAGGCGCACGTCCTCGCCGGTGCGCGGGGCGCGAAGGAGCCCGATGCGCCCGCCCTGCGGAAGGAAATCGCTCGCCGGATCCTCCGCGCACAGCCGCACCTCGATCGCGTGCCCGGCCGAATGGATCTCCGATTGCAGGAGGGGCAGCGGCTCGCCCCCGGCCACTCGCAGCTGCCATTCGACGAGGTCTTCGCCGGTCACCATCTCCGTCACCGGGTGCTCGACCTGCAGGCGCGTGTTCATCTCCATGAAGTAGAACTCGCGATCGGCGCCGACGATGAACTCGATCGTTCCCGCGCCGCGGTAGCCGATGGCGCGCGCGGCGGCCACCGCCGCCTCGCCCATGCGCACGCGAAGCACGTCGTCGAGGAAGGGCGAGGGCGTCTCCTCCAGCACCTTCTGGTGGCGGCGCTGGATCGAGCATTCGCGCTCGAAGAGGTGCACGTAGCGGCCGTGCGTGTCGCCGAAGACCTGGAACTCGATGTGGCGCGGGCGCTGCACGAAGCGCTCGACGAGCACGCGCTCGTCGCCGAACGCGCCCTTCGCCTCGCGCCGCGCCGCCGCGAGCTGCGGGGCGAACTCCGATTCCTTCGCCACGAGCCGCATGCCCTTGCCGCCTCCGCCCGCCACCGCCTTGATGAGCAGCGGGAAGCCCACCTTGCGCGCCGCGGCGAGAAGGTGCGCCTCGTCCTGGTTCCCGCCGTGGTAGCCGGGGACGACGGGCACGCCCGCCCGCTCCATCAGCGCCTTCGCGCGGTCCTTGAGCCCCATCTTCCCGATGGCCTCCGGCGTCGGCCCGATGAACACCAGCCCGGCGGCTTCCACCGCGCGCGCGAAATCCTCGCTCTCCGAGAGGAAGCCGTAGCCGGGATGGATCGCCTGCGCGCCGCTCGCCTTCGCCACCTCGATGATGCGATCGCCGCGCAGATAGGACTCGGACGGCCGCGGGCCGCCGATGAGGTACGCCTCGTCGGCCTGCTCGACGTGCAGGGCGTGCGCGTCGATGGTGGAGTGGACCGCGACGGTGCGGATCGCAAGGCGCCGGCAGGTGCGGATCACGCGGCAGGCGATCTCGCCGCGGTTTGCGATGAGGATCTTGTCGAACACGGCTGGGGACCTCGCGGGACGCCTAGGATGCCCGAACGCGCGTGGCCGGTCTAGCGCGCGCGATGCGTGCGCTTGCGGTATGCGCTCGGCGATTCGCCGGTCCACGCATGGAACGCGCGGAAGAACGCCGAGGGCTCGGAGTAGCCGAGGTCGGCGGCGATGTCGGCGATGCGCGGGCGCGGGGCCTCGAGGCGCGCGAGCGCCTGCGCGCGGCGAAGCTCCTCGCGGATCGCGCGGAAGCCCGATCCTTCCTGCGCGAGCCGCCGGTGCAGGGTTCGCGCGGACAGGCGCAGCGTGCGCGCGGCCGCCTCCAGCGTGGGCGCTGCGGCGAGATCCTTCGCGAGCAGCTCACGGACGCGCCGCACCATCTCCCGGTCGCGTCGATAGAGGATCGAGATGCGGCCGGGCGCGCCTTCGAGGAACGCGTCGACGTCGGAGGCCTCGCGCACCACGGAAAGGTCGAGGAGGGCGGCATCGAAGGTGGCGAGGAGCGTGCCGCCCTCGAAGCTCGAATGCTCGGTATACACGAGCGCGTAGTCGGCGGCGTGCGGCGGGCGCGGGAAGGGGAAGTGCACCGAGTCGAGCGCGATGCCGCGACCTGCGAGCCAGCAGGCGAGTCCGTGGAGCAGGCGAAGCAGCCACTCGAAGGCGAAGACGCGGCGTGGATCTCCCGGCTTGCGATGCAGGCGCCGCCGCTCGGCGATCTCGAGGCGCGCGGCGCCGCGGACGCGCGAGACCGAGACCGCGAGCTCGGGCAGCACGAGGGCGAGGAAGCGCTTCGCACGGGAGAGCGCCTCTCCGAGGTTGGCGCTTCCCGCGGTGGCGCGGCACAGGAACTCGAAGGTCCCCGGGCGAAGCGGTGCGCAGAAGAGCGCGAAGCCCTCGTCCTGCAGCGCGCCGACGATCGCGTTGTAGAGCGCCACATAGGCGGCGAGCGGCACGCGGGCGCCCGGGTCGCGAAGCGCCGAGGGCACGATCCCCGCCTCGCGCAGCAGGGGCGCCGGATCCAGGCCGCGCGCGGCAAGCCCCGACAACATGCCGGTCACGAAGCCCGCGGCGACGGTTGCACGATCCGCGGGTTGGGTCCGGGGAGGCCGGCGGCGGCGGGAAGCGTCCATCGTATGGCGGAATTTACACGATTCCGGGCGCGGGCCGCCACCGCCGGGGCGCGGAAATGGCCTATGATTTCCCGCATCCGGCCGCGCAACCGCCCGCGCGCCGCGGAGGCGCCATGAACGACCTTTCCGCCAGGCCCAAGCTCGCGCCCTACAAGGCGGCGAACAAGGTGCGCTTCGTCACCGCGGCTTCCCTCTTCGACGGCCACGACGCGTCGATCAACATCATGCGGCGCATCCTGCAGGCCTCGGGCGCGGAAGTGATCCATCTCGGCCACAACCGCTCGGTGGGCGAGGTCGTGAACGCGGCGTTGCAGGAGGACGTGCAGGGCATCGCGATCACCTCCTATCAGGGCGGGCACCTCGAGTACTTCCGCTACATGCTCGACCTGCTGCGCGAGAACGGTGGCGCGCAGATCAAGGTGTTCGCAGGCGGCGGCGGCGTGATCGTCCCCGACGAGATCCACGAGCTGCAGGCACTGGGGGTCGCGCGCGTCTATTCGCCCGAGGACGGCGCGGCGATGGGCCTGCAGGGCATGATCAACGACGTGCTGGAGCGCGCGGACTTCGACCTCGGCCCCGCGGCGCCGCAGGAAGCCGAGGCGCTCGAGGCGCTGAATGGCGGCAATCGCCGTGTCCTCGCGCGCGTCATCACGGCGCTGGAAAACGGCGTCTACGGCGCGTCGTTGCGCGCGCGCCTCCTCGAGGAAGCGCGCGGCCTTCGCGTGCCGGTGCTCGGCATCACCGGCACCGGCGGCGCCGGCAAGAGCTCGCTCACCGACGAGCTGGTGCTGCGCGCGCGCATCGACCAGGAGGAGCGGCTGCGGATCGCCATCGTCTCCATCGATCCGTCGCGCAAGCGCACCGGCGGCGCGCTCCTCGGCGACCGCATCCGCATGAACGCCATCGACCATCCGAACATCTTCATGCGCTCGCTCGCCACGCGCGACACCGGCAAGGAGATCTCGGCCGCGCTCCCCGAGGTGATCGCGGCGTGCAAGCTCTCGGGATTCGACCTCGTGATCGTGGAGACCTCGGGCATCGGGCAGGGCGATACCGCGATCGTTCCGTACGTGGATGCCTCGCTCTACGTGATGACGCCGGAGTTCGGCGCCGCGAGCCAGCTCGAGAAGATCGACATGCTGGATTTCGCGGACTTCGTCGCGATCAACAAGTTCGACCGCAAGGGCGCGGAGGATGCGCTGCGCGACGTGAGGAAGCAGTACCAGAGGAACCGCGAGCTTTTCGGTGCGAGCCCGGAGGAGATGCCCGTCTTCGGCACCCAGGCGAGCCGCTTCAACGACGACGGCGTGAGCGCGCTCTACCATGCGGTGTTCGACCGGCTCGCGGGCGAGGGACTTGCGCTGCGCCCGGGCGCGCTCGCACGGCCGGCGACGAAGGTTTCCTCGCGCCACCGCTCCATCGTCCCCGCGGAGCGCGTGCGCTACCTCGCGGAGATCGCGCAGGCGGTGCGCGGCTATCACGCGAAGGCGCGGGAGCAGTGCCGCATCGCGCGCGAGCGCCAGAGCCTCGCGACCGCGAAGGCGCTTTTCGAGGAAAGCGGCTGGAGCGCCCGCGAGTTCGATTCCATGATCGCCGCGAAGGGGGATGCGCTCGCGCCGGAATCGCGGCGCCTCCTCGACGAGTGGCCCGCGCTCGTGGAGCGCTACGCGCGCGAGGAGGACGTGGTGCGGGTGCGCGAGCGCGAGATCCGCACGCGCCTCGTCCGCGAGACGCTCTCGGGCACGCAGGTGCGCAAGGTCTACCTCCCGCGCTTCGAGGACCACGGCGAGATCCTGCGCTTCCTGCTCGCCGAGAACGTGCCCGGCTCTTTTCCCTTCACGGCCGGCGTCTTCGCCTTCAAGCGCGAGGCGGAGGATCCGACGCGCATGTTCGCGGGCGAAGGCGATGCCTTCCGCACCAATCGCCGCTTCAGGCAGCTCTCGGAGGGAATGCCGGCGCAGCGCCTCTCGACGGCCTTCGATTCGGTGACGCTCTACGGCTTCGATCCCGACGAGCGCCCGGACATCTACGGCAAGGTCGGCAACTCCGGCGTCTCGATCGCGACGCTCGACGACATGAAGGCGCTCTACGACGGGTTCGACCTGTGTGCGCCCACGACCTCCGTCTCGATGACGATCAACGGGCCGGCGCCCACGATCCTCGCGATGTTCTTCAATACCGCGATCGACCAGCAGGTCGCGCGCTTCGCGGCGCAGAAGGGACGCGCGCCCGAAGCGGCCGAGCACCAGGAGATCCGCCGCGGCACGCTCGCGACCGTTCGCGGCACCGTGCAGGCCGACATCCTCAAGGAGGACCAGGGGCAGAACACCTGCATCTTCTCCACCGAGTTCGCGCTGAAGATGATGGGCGACATCCAGGAATACTTCGTCGCGAACGACGTGCGCAATTTCTATTCGGTGTCGATCTCGGGCTATCACATCGCCGAGGCGGGCGCGAATCCCGTGAGCCAGCTCGCCTTCACGCTCGCCAACGGCTTCACCTACGTCGAGGCCTACCTCGCGCGCGGCATGGCGATCGACGACTTCGCGCCCAATCTCTCTTTCTTCTTCTCTTTCGGGATGGACCCCGAGTACTCGGTGATGGGCCGCGTGGCGCGGCGCATCTGGGCGGTGGCGATGCGTGATCGCTACGGCGCGAACGAGAGGAGCCAGAAGCTCAAGTTCCACGGCCAGACCTCGGGGCGGAGCCTCCACGCGCAGGAGATGGCTTTCAACGACATCCGCACCACGCTGCAGGCGCTCACCGCGATCTACGACAACGCGAACAGCCTGCACACCAACGCCTACGACGAGGCGGTCACGACGCCTACCGGGGAATCGGTGCGCCGGGCGATGGCGATCCAGCTCATCATCAACCGCGAATGGGGCCTCGCGATGAACGAGAACCCCAACCAGGGATCGTTCCTCCTCGAGGAGCTCACCGATCTCGTCGAGGAGGCGGTGCTGAAGGAGTTCGAGGCGATCTCGAGCCGCGGCGGCGTGCTGGGCGCCATGGAGACCGGCTACCAGCGCGGCAAGATCCAGGAGGAAAGCCTCTACTACGAGGGCCGCAAGCACGACGGCTCCTATCCCATCGTCGGCGTGAACACGTTCCGCAACCCGCATGGCGAGGCGATCGCGCAGAAGCTCGAGCTCGCGCGCTCCTCGGAGGAGGAGAAGCAGTCGCAGCTCAAGCGCCTGCGCGATTTCCAGTCGCGGCATTGCGCCGAGGCGCCGGCGATGCTCGAGCGCCTGCGCGAGGCGGTGATGCGCGACGCGAACGTGTTCGAGGTGCTGGTGGACGCGGTTCGCGTATGCTCGCTCGGCCAGATCACGCGCGCGCTCTTCGACGTGGGCGGGCAGTACCGGCGGAACATGTAGCGTGCCCCCTGTCCTGGGGACAGGGAACAGCTCGGCGAAGGACGTGTCGCGTCCCCCGAGCGCTATGGAGAAAACCATCGCGACCGACGATCACGAAGCCGTTCCATCGCCCTGCAACAAGGTCTGCACGCTCGACCCGTCGACGGGCCTGTGCCTCGGCTGCCGGCGCACGATGGACGAGATCGCGCGCTGGAGCGGGATGACGAACGAGGAGCGCCGCCGCGCGCTCGAGCGGATCGCGGTGCGCCGCGAAGCGCAGAGCTAGACGATCGGCTCGGGCGGGATCACCGGATCGGGGTCCGGCGGAACCCAGGAAGCGCGGCGCTTTTCGAGGAATGCGCAGACGCCCTCGCGCCCTTCGGGCGAGGCGCGCAGCTTCGCGATGCGCTCGGCCGTGTCCTGGATGAGCTCGCTCGTCACCGGGCGTCCCGCCACCGCGCGGATCAGCTCCTTCGCCTCGCGTTGCGCCGCCGGACCGCATGCGAGCATGGAATCGGCGACGATGCCGATCTTCTCGTCGAGGTCGCCCCCGGAGGCGGCGAGGTCGTGCACGAGACCGAGCCGGAAGGCCTCGGGCGCGTCGATGCGCTCGGCGCTCAGGAAGTAGCGGCGCGCCGCGCGCTCGCCGATGGCGGCGATCACGTACGGAGAGATGACCGCGGGGACGAGGCCCAGCTTCGCCTCGGTGAGCGCGAAGGTGGCCGAGTGCGTCGCGATCGCGACGTCGCAGCATGCGACGAGGCCGACGCCTCCGCCGTACGCGGGACCGTGCACGCGCGCGATCGTGGGCTTGCGCAGGTGCGCGAGCGTGCGCATGAGCGTCGCGAGGCCCATGGAATCGCGGCGATTCTCGTCCAGCGAGTAGCCCGCCATGCGCCGCATCCAGTTGAGGTCCGCGCCCGCCGAGAACGACTTGCCCGCTCCGGAAAGGACCACGACGCGGATTCCTTCCTCGGCCTCCATCGAGCGCAGCGCCTCGGTGAGCTCGGCGATCAACGCGTCGTCGAACGCGTTGTGGCGCTCGGGGCGGTTGAGCGTGACGAGCCCGATCGGGCCCTGGCGTTCGACGCAGAGTGCGGTCATGGCTTCCTCACATCCGGAACACGCCGAACTTCGTGTCCTCGATCGGCGCGTTCATCGCCGCGGCGAGGCCGAGCGCGAGGACGCGGCGCGTATCGACCGGATCGATCACGCCATCGTCCCACAATCTCGCCGTCGCGTAGTACGGATGTCCCTGGCGCTCGTATTGGTCGCGGATGGGCGCCTTGAGCGCTTCCTCTTCCTCCTTCGACCACTTGCCGCCCTTCGCCTCGATGCCGTCGCGGCGCACCGTGGCGAGCACGCTCGCCGCCTGCTCCCCGCCCATCACCGAGATGCGCGCGTTGGGCCAGCTCCACAGGAAGCGCGGGTTGAAGGCGCGGCCGCACATGCCGTAGTTGCCCGCGCCGAACGAGCCGCCGAGGATCACGGTGAGCTTCGGGACGCGCGCGCACGAGACCGCGGTCACCATCTTCGCGCCGTCCTTCGCGATGCCGCCCGCCTCGTACTTGCGGCCCACCATGAAGCCGGTGATGTTCTGCAGGAAGAGCAGCGGGATGCCGCGCTGGCAGCAGAGCTCGATGAAATGCGTGCCCTTGAGTGCGGATTCGGAGAAGAGGATGCCGTTGTTCGCGAGGATGCCCACCGGCATCCCGTGGAGCGTGGCGAAGCCGGCGACGAGCGTCGTGCCGTAGAGCGCCTTGAACTCGTGGAAATCGCTTCCGTCCACCAGCCGCGCGATGATCTCGCGCACGTCGAACGGATGGCGCGGATCCTTCGGGATGATGCCGTACAGCTCCTCGGCACCGTACAGCGGCTCCTCGAAAACCGGGGACAGACCACGTTTTCCATTGCGCGGAACACCCGTCCCCGAGGTTTCTCCCATTGATAAATGTGGTCTGTCCCCGGTTTTCGCGTGGCGGAGGATCTCGCGCGCGATCGCGAGGGCGTGGCGGTCGTCGTCGGCGAGGTGGTCGGTGACGCCCGAGGTGCGCGAGTGCACGTCGCCGCCGCCGAGCTCCTCGGCGCTCACTACTTCGCCGGTGGCGGCCTTCACGAGCGGAGGCCCGCCGAGGAAGATCGTGCCCTGGCCCTTCACGATCACGGACTCGTCGCACATCGCCGGCACGTAGGCCCCGCCGGCGGTGCACGAGCCCATGACGACGGCGACCTGCGCGATGCCCTGCGCCGAGAGGTTCGCCTGGTTGTAGAAGATGCGGCCGAAATGCTCCTTGTCCGGGAACACCTCGTCCTGCAGCGGCAGGAACGCGCCGCCGGAATCGACGAGGTAGATGCACGGCAGGCGATTCTGCGCGGCGATCTCCTGCGCGCGCAGGTGCTTCTTCACCGTCATCGGGTAGTAGGTGCCGCCCTTCACGGTGGCGTCGTTCGCGACGATCACCACCTCGCGCCCCTCGACGCGGCCGATTCCGGTCACCAGGCCCGCGCTCGGCGCGTCGCCGTCGTACATGCCGAAGGCCGCCAGCTGCGAGAGCTCGAGGAACGGGGCGCCCGGATCGAGCAGGCCGCGCACGCGCTCGCGCGGGAGGAGCTTGCCGCGCGCGGTGTGCTTCTTCTGCGCTTCCGGTCCGCCGCCTTCGGCGACTTGCGCGACGCGCTTCCTCAGGTCCTCGGCGAGCGCGCGATGGTGCGCGGCGTTCTCGAGGAAGGCGGGCGAGGCGGCGTCGAGTCGGCTGCGGATCGCGGGCATGGCTCAGGCGGCTCGGGTGAACGGACGATAGGAAAGGCGGATCGCGAGCGTGATGAAGGTCGCGCCGATGAACCAGCGCGGCTCCCCGCCGAGGAAGAGGTCCAGCGCGCCCGCCGCCATGGGAAGCTCGCACAGCGCGCCGCCGATGGCAAGCGAGCGCAGGAGCGAGCGGCGAAGCCCGGGATCGGGCGTTCCGCCGAGCCGCGCGATGGCGATCGCGTCCGCATCGAGCCGCGATTTGTACACTCGCAGGTAATACAGCGCGGGAGCGGCCGCGCCGAGGATCGCGGTGAAGACGTAGGGCTTCATCGCGTCGGCCCTGGAGAAGGGCGCCCCCATCGCATGGACGAAGGCGTAGACCACGCCGGCCAGCACGATCGTGCTCACCACTTGCGCGAACCACGCGGCGATGAGCGGCTGGCGCGGATGCGGCGCGGCGCCGCTCATGGGCCGGCGCGCTGGCGGGAGCGATGCCGCATCCTATTTCGACATTTCGTCGACGCGCTGGCCCTCTTCCTGCGCCTTCTTGTTGAGGTCGGCCTGCAGGTCCTTCGCCTTGTCGAGCGCCTTGAGCTGCGTGCCGTACGGGCCCTGGCGCGCGCGCTCGGCGGCGGCCTTCTGCTCGGCTGCGGGATCCGCGTTCGCGGTCACGGGCTTCTTGCCGCAGCTCGCGGCCGCGAGGCCCGCGAGCGCGACGGCAAGCGCGATGCGTGCGCGGCTCACGTGCGCACCGCCTTCACGCGCTGGCGGATATCGGCGCGCACCTTCGGCGGAAGGTGGTTCCAGCGCACGCCCGCCACGGCGCCCGCGAGCGCGAGGCAGGCGGGAACGCCGTCGCGCTCCGGATTGGCGCGGCGCAGCTGCATCCACGCGTCCCAGAAGCCGACGCGCATCAGCGCCTCGAGCGAATCGATACCCATCGAGCGCAGCTCCGCGGCGAGCGAGCGTCCGATGTTCGGTGTGTGTTCGATCGGAGTTGCGGGATTCATTGCCATTACAGGACCTCCAGTGCGACTGCCGTACCCTCACCGCCGCCGATGCAAAGCGCGGCGACCCCCTTCTTCAACCCACGCTTCTTGAGCGCATAGATGAGCGTGGTGATGATGCGCGCGCCGGTCGACCCGATCGGGTGCCCGAGCGCCACGGCGCCCCCGTTCACGTTGAGCTTTTCGTGCGGGATGCCGACGTCCTTCATCGCGGCCATCGCGACCACCGCGAACGCCTCGTTCACCTCGAAGAGATCCACGTCCGAGGCCTTCCAACCCGCCTTCTGCAGGACCTTCCGGATCGCGCCTACCGGCGCGGTGGTGAACCATTCCGGCTCGTGGGCGTTGCTCGCGTAGGCGACGATGCGCGCGAGCGGCTTGGTACCCCGCTTCTGCGCTTCCGATTCCGTCATCAGCACCAGCGCCGCGGCGCCGTCGGAGATCGAGGAGGAAGTCGCCGCTGTGACGCGCCCGTCCTTGTTGAACGCGGGGCGCAGCGCGGCGATCTTGTCGAGCTTCACCGTGAAGGGCGTCTCGTCCTCTTTCACGACTTCCTCGCCGGCGCGCGTCTTCACGGTCATCGGCGCGATCTCCTCGGCGAAGGCGCCGGATTTCTCGGCATTGAGCGCGCGCATGGTCGATTCCCTCGAGTACTCGTCCATCTGTTCGCGCGTGAAGCCGTACTTCTCCGCGGTCTTGTCGGCGTAGAAGCCCATGGGCTTGCCCTGGTACGCATCCTCGAGGCCGTCGGTCGCCATGTGGTCGAGGAGTTGCTGCGCGCCGTAGCGGTAGCCGCCGCGTGCCTTGGGAAGGAGGTGCGGGGCATTGGTCATCGACTCCATGCCGCCGGCGACCACGATCTTCGCGTTGCCGGTGGCGAGCTCGTCGCAGGCCATCATCGCGGCCTTCATGCCCGAGCCGCACATCTTGTTCACGGTAGTCGCGGGGGTCGTGTTCCCGAGCCCGGCCTTGATCGCCGCCTGCCGCGCCGGCGCCTGCCCCTGGCCCGCCTGCAGCACGCAGCCGAAGATGAGGTCGTCCACCTCTCCCGGCTTCACGCCCGCCTGCTCGACCGCGGCCTTGATCGCGGTCGCACCGAGCTCGGAGGCGCTCACGTTGTTGAACTTGCCCTGCATGGCGCCGATGGGAGTGCGCTTGGCGCCGACGATGACGATGCTTTCCATGACTTCTCCTGCCTTTCCGGACCGTCCGATCAAACCGATTCTTCGAAGAGCTCCCGCCCGATCAGCATGCGGCGGATCTCGTTGGTGCCCGCGCCGATGTCGTAGAGCTTCGCGTCGCGCAGCAGGCGCCCCGCGGGGAATTCGTTCACGTAGCCGTTGCCGCCGAGCGCCTGGATCGCCTCGAGGGCGACCTGCACCGCGTTCTCGGAGGCGAAGAGGAGGCATGCCGCCGCGTCCTTGCGCGCCGCGCGACCGCGGCCCTGGTCCAGCGCCGTGGCGACGCGGTAGCTGAAGGCGCGGGAGGCCTGCAGCTTCGTGTACATGTCGGCGATCTTCCCCTGCATGAGCTCGAAGGTGCCGATGGCCTCGCCGAACTGCTTCCTCCCGTGCACGTAGGGAAGCACGAGGTCCATCGCCGCCTGCATGATGCCGAGCGGGCCGCCGGACAGGACGCAGCGCTCGGTATCGAGTCCGCGCATCAGCACGCGCGATCCGCCGTTCACCTCGCCCAGGACGTTCTCCTGCGGGATCTCGCAATCGCGGAACACGAGCTCGCAGGTGTTGGAGCCGCGCATGCCGAGCTTGTCGAGCTTCTGCGCGGTGGAGAATCCCTTCATGCCCTTCTCGACCACGAAGGCGGTCATGGCGCGCGAGCCCTGGTCCTTCGGCGCGGTGCGCATGTAGACGATGAGGACGTCGGCGTCGGGCCCGTTGGTGATCCACATCTTCGAGCCGTTGGCGATCCAGCGATCGGCCTTGCGCTCCGCGCGGCAGGCCATCGAGCCCACGACGTCGCTGCCCGCGCCGCTCTCGCTCATCGCGAGCGCGCCGACGGATTCGCCCGAGCAGAGCTTCGGCAAGTACTTGCGCCGCTGCGATTCGTTCCCGTTAAGGAAGAGGTTGTTCACGCAGAGGTTCGAGTGCGCCCCGTAGGACAGGCCCACCGAGGCCGAGGCGCGCGAGACTTCCTCCATCGCGACCACGTGCGCGACGTAACCCAGGCCGGTGCCGCCGTACGCGTCGGGCACGGTCATGCCGAGCAGGCCCAGCTCCCCGAGCTTTCTCCACATGTCCGACGGGAACTCGTTGTTCGCGTCGATCTGCGCGGCGCGCGGCGCGAGCTCGGCGTCGCACATGCGCTTCACCGTGTCGCGGAGCGCATCGAATTCCTCGGTGAGATGGGTATCGAACAGCATGCCGGCTCCCTGGAGGTCTTCGCCCGCCGATCCACCGGGCGGCGAACCGGCGTCCCTCGTGGGGCGGCCGGACTCTAATTATCGCTCATCTGGGCGTCTTCTGCCGTTCGCGGGGCCTTCGATACGCCTACTTGGCGCCCATCCGGATCGCGCCGTCGAGACGGATCACGGCGCCGTTGAGCACCTCGTTCTGGACGATCTCGCGCACGAGCGAGGCGTATTCGTCGGGCCTCCCGAGGCGCGGAGGGAAGGGGACCTGCTGCCCGAGCGAGGTGCGCACCTCCTCGCTCATTGCCTGGAGCATCGGCGTATCGAAGATGCCCGGCGCGATCGTCACCACGCGGATGCCGAACTTCGCGAGCTCGCGCGCGACCGGGAGCGTCATTCCGTTCACGCCCGCCTTCGAGGCGCCGTAGGCGGCCTGCCCGATCTGCCCCTCGAAGGAAGCGACCGACGAGGTGTTCACGATCACGCCGCGCTCGCCGTTCGGGAACGCGGGCTGCACGCTCATCTTCGCCGCGGCGAGCCGGATCGCGTTGAAGCTGCCGACCAGGTTGATCATCACGGTGCGCTGGAAGCTGGCGAGCGAGTGCGGGCCGTTGCGGCTGACGACGCGCTCGCCGGGTGCGACGCCGGCGCAGTTCACCAGCCCGTGGATCGCTCCGAAGGATGCGATGCACGCATCGACCGCCGCCTGCATCGACGCCTCGTCGGTGACGTCGCATTTCACGAAGCGGCCGTTGCCCCCGAGCTGCTTCGCGACCCAGTCGCCGGCGTCCGCGACGTCGGCGATCACGATCTTGCCGCCCGCATCGGCGAGCATCCTGGCGGTGGCGGCGCCGAGGCCCGAGCCTCCCCCGGTCACGAGGAACACGTTGTTCGAGATCTGCATGGCGTACCTATGGAAATGGATGGCGGACGGCGACGATGGGAAGGTCGAGCTCTCGCGCCCAGCGCTCCCAGTGCTCGGCGCTTTGGTCGGCGAAGCGGGCGGCGAGCGCCGGGCGGGTGAGCGTGTCGAGCCCGAACGCCTCGGCGAGGCGCTGCGCGAAGTGCGGCTCGAGCGCGGCCACCGCAATCCAGCCGTCGCGCGCCTCGTAGAGATTATAAGCGGCGAGGCCTCCGCCCAGCAGCCCGCCGGGACGCGTGAGCCCCTCCACGAGCGGCTGCGCGAGGAACGCAGCGGCGTCGGCGAGCGCCACGCCGGCCGATGCGCCGTGGCCGTCGCGATCGCGCGCGTGCACGAGCGCAAGCGCCGTGGAGACCGCGCGCTCCGCGCCCGCCATGTCGGCGAGGAGCGTCGGAGGAAGCGCGGGCGGCGCGACGAGGCCCTGCCGGGCGAGGTAGGTGAGGTCGTGCCCCGCCTTCTCCTCGTCGGGTGCGCGATGGCCGGTGATCGCGAGCGTGCACAGGCGCGGGTGGCGCGCCCCGAGCGAGCGCGGGTCGAGTCGCAGGCGCGCGAGGGCCGCGGGACGCTGCGCGGTCACGAAGAGGTCGGCCGTGGCGAGCAGGGCGTCGAGCTCGCGCGCGCCCGCTTCGCTCTTGAGGTCGATGCGCCTGAGCTCCATGCCCTCGCGAAGCCGCGCGTACCACTCCGGACAGAATCCCTCCAGCGGATCGCCCGCAGGCGGCTCCACCTTGACGACCGCGGCGCCGAGCTCGTGCAGCCGCGCGCAGGCGACCGGACCGGGCAGGTTCAACGCGATCGAGACGACGGTGAGGCCTTGCAGCGGATTCATGGCATAAAGTCTATATGGCTCTCGCGCTGCCTCCCTCCGTCCGCCCCATCGTTCGCGGCTGGCTCAACTCGAACATGGTGGTGCTGCGCGCGCCCGGCGACAACCTCGCGATCGATTCCGGCTACTGCAGCCATCGCGAGGAAACGCTGCAGCTTCTCGCGGGTCCCGCGGGCCTGGAGGGCGAGCCGCTCGAGAGGCTCCTCAATACGCATTGCCATTCGGACCATATGGGCGGGAACGCGGCGATCGCCTCCGCGCACGGCTCCCGGATCACGATTCCCGAAGGCGAGGTGAAGCACGTCGCGCCGTGGACGCCGCAGAGCGTGTGGATGGCGCGCTTCGACCAGCGTGCCGACCCGTTCCATTTCGACGATACGATCGGGGCGGGCGACACGTTCGAGGGCGGCGGCTTCACCTGGGAAGCGCATGGCGCGCCGGGCCACGACATGGACGCCCTCGTGTATTTCGAGCCGGCGAATCGCATCCTCGTCTCCGGCGATGCGCTGTGGGAGAGCGGCACGGGATTCGTGTGGCCGGAGGAGGGCGCGAATCCCGGCATCGACGCCGCCCACGAAGCGCTCGACACGATCGCGCACCTCGCTCCGGCCGTCGTGATCCCCGGCCACGGGCCGCCGTTTTCGGACGTCGATGCCGCGATCGCCCGGGCGCGTGCGAAGCTCGAGGCGTTCGCGGCCGACCCGCGGCGCAATGCCCGCCACGCCCTGAAGGTGCTCTTCGCCTTCGCGCTCCTCGACAAGGGCTCGATGCCGGCGGCGCAGGTCCGGCACTACCTCGCGCGGGTGCCGTGCTATCGCGAGCTTTCCGAGCGGTTTCTCCGGCTCGATCCGACGCAGCTCGCGCGCTGGATGCTGGAGGACCTGCAGAAGGTGGGCGCGATCGCGATCCACGACGGCATCGTGCGCCCGACGATGGCTGCATGAAAGATGGCGCATGAAGGAAATGGGACGGCCCGCATTTTCTTCCGCGATTTTCGTGCGCGGGGGATTCGGATACGATGGGCGCCCCTGGTGACCGTTGGAGAAAATCGCATCATGAAAAAGAATATCCTGGCCCTGTCCTCGCTCCTCGCTGCGGCGGGCGGCATCGGCGGTTGCGCCGTGCAGGCGGACCCGCAGGCGATGCGCGAGGAGCCCGTCTACATCACCGGCAGCAACATCGCCCGCAGGCACAATGCCGGCGAGGTCTCGGTGATGAACGCCGACGCCTTCGAGCGTGCGAGAAGCGCCGTCAATCCCCCCATCCCGGTACCGGCGGGCGGCGGCCACTGACGCACGGCCGTCCGCGCCTCCGACGCGCCGGCCTCCCTTCGAACCCGGCGCGGCTTTCTTCGGGCATGCGCTCGAGGACGGTCCCGTTTCGTCCTCGCCGCCGGGCGTGGAATGAAATGCGCCGTCGATTGTCCATGGGTTGATCTGCCCATGGTTTGATCGACCCCCGCGAGTGGGCTAAACTAGTGGGCTTTTGATGGCTTCCCGAGGGCCCATTCCCCGGGGCCACCGGGCCAAAGCCTGAGAGGAACAATGGCTAGCAAAGCGAAGACCCTGACCGAGGCGGAAATCGTCAAGATGCCGAAGTCGGAATACATGAATGCGGCGCAGCTCAAGTTCTTCCGCGAGCGGCTCCTCGAATTGCAGCGGCAGCTGCGCGAGAACGCGGGCGCGACCACGGAGCACCTGCGCGAGCTTTCGTTCGCGCCCGATCCGGCGGACCGCGCGACCCTCGAGGAGGAGCACGCCCTCGAGCTTCGCACGCGCGATCGCGAGAGGAAGCTCCTGAAGAAGATCGACGGCGCGCTCGCCCGCATCGAGGACGGCAGCTACGGATTCTGCGAGGAGACCGGCGAGCCGATCGGCATCCAGCGCTTGCTCGCGCGGCCGACCGCGACGCTCACCATCGAGGCGCAGGAGCGCCGCGAGCTCAAGCAGAAGCTCTACGGCGAGTAGGCCGGCGCCCGAATGCGAGCCCCGGCCCGCAAGGCAGGGGCTTGTCTTTTCCGCGCGCCCTCGTGCCCGAAATCGGCAATCGCGCAGGCGCAATTCCGCGCGGCGAGGCCGTGCGCGAACCCTATAATGAAAGGCTCCCATCCCGCGAGGAGCCTGCGATGCGCCACCCGGACCTGCTCGACCCCGATTCGATCGCGCAGCGCGAATTCGTCGCCACGGCGCTCGCCACCGGCTTCGCCGCCGCCGTCGAGCCGGTCGCGCAGACGCAGGTCGCCACGGATGCGCAGGGCCTCGCCGCCGGCGACATCCGCATCCCCGCCCGCGACCGCGAGATTCCGGCCTACCGCGCCATGCCGGCGAACGGCAGGAACCTTCCCATCGTGCTCGTCGTGCAGGAGATCTTCGGCGTGCACGAGCACATCAAGGACGTCGCGCGCCGCTTCGCGAAGCTCGGCTATCTCGCCGTCGCCCCGGAGCTCAACGCGCGCGAAGGCGACGTGTCCAAGCTCTCGAGCATCGACGAGATCCGCCCGATCATCTCGAGGATCCCCGACGAGCAGGCGATGTCGGACCTGGACGCCGCCGCCGAATGGGCGGCGAAGAACGGCGGCGATCCCGCCCGGCTCGGCATCACCGGATTCTGCTGGGGCGGGCGCATCGCGTGGCTCTACGCGGCGCACAACCCGCAGCTCAAGGCGGCCGTGGCGTGGTACGGCCGCGTCGAAGGTCCGGGAACCCCGCTGCAGCCCAAGCATCCCATCGATCGGGTGAGGGAGCTCAAGGCGCCCGTGCTCGGCCTCTACGGCGCAGCGGATGCGGGCATTCCGAGCGAGGGCGTCGAGCGCATGCGCGAGGCGTTGCGCGCCGCAGGCAAACCATGCGAGATCCACACGTATCCGGAGATGCCGCACGCGTTCTTCGCCGACTATCGGCCGTCCTATCGCAAGGCGGCCGCGGAGGACGGATGGAAGCGGCTGCTCGAGTGGTTCCGCAGGCACGGGGTCGCCTAGGCGCGCCCGGGCGAGGCGGCGAGGAATCGTGAAGGCGCAGGCGACGCAGGCACAACAGGACGCCTCGCGCGAGCTGCGCCGCCTGCTCGTGGAGAGGAGGCTCGCGACCGTCTTCCAGCCGATCTTCAGCTTTCGCGAAGGGCGCATCGCCGGATACGAGGCGCTGGTGCGCGGCCCGCGCGGCTCCGCGCTGCAGACGCCCGCGGAGCTCTTCGCCGCGGCGGTGGAGGAAGGGCTCGCGGTGGAGCTCAACCTCCTGTGCATCCAGCAGATGCTCACCGCCTTCGTCGCGAGCGGCCTCGACGGCAGCCTCTTCCTCAACGTCTCGCCGCGCCTCATCCTGCAGGGCAACCACGACCAGGACCGCGCCGCGCGCTACATGAAAAGCGTGGGCCTCGCCGCCGAGCGCGTGGTGATCGAGCTCACCGAGGATTACCCGACCGTCGACTTCGCGCGCGTGCACGAGTCGCTGATGCTCTATCGCTCGATGGGATTCCGCATCGCGATCGACGACCTGGGCGAGGGCTTCTCGAGCCTGCGCCTGTGGTCGGAGTTGAGGCCCGAGTACGTGAAGGCCGACAAGCACTTCGTCACCGGGATCTCGGACGATCCTGTGAAAGTGCAGTTCCTGCGCGCGATCCAGCATATCGCGGAGAACTGCGGATCGCTGGTGATCGCCGAGGGCATCGAGAACGCCGCGGACTTCAAGATGGTGAAGGACATCGGCATCGCGTGCGGGCAGGGCTGGTTCATCGGTCGCCCGGAGACGGAGCCCAGCGCGCAGCTCCCCCCCGAAGCGCGCCGCGCGCAGGAAGATGCGCGCGTCCCGGTAGTGCCTACGGCGCGGCTGCGCGCGGGAACCGAACCGCATGCGCACGACTTCGTGCGCGCCGTCGAGCCGGCGCAGCCGCAGGCGCCGCTCGCGGCGCTGCTCGATCGCTTCGCCGCCTCGCCCGAGCTCGCGTCGATCCCGGTCGCCGGCCCCGCGGGCGTGGAGGGCGTCGTGTCGCGCGAATGGCTCGATCTCGCCGCGGCGATCGCGGAGCGCGACGCGCTCGGCCGCCGCCCGTGCCTCGAGGTCGCCGACCGCGCGCCGATCCGCGTCGAGGCGGGCCTCGACCTCGCCGCGCTCACCGCGATCCTCGTCGAGTCGGACGTGCGCCGCTTCGCCGACGGCTTCGTGATCGTCTCGGGCGGGCGCTACCTCGGCATGGGTACGAGCCGCGACGTGATGCGCTCGCTGCAGACCTCGCGCGTGCTCGCCGCGCGCTACACCAATCCGCTCACGCTGCTGCCGGGGCAGGTGCCCATCAACGAGCACCTCGAGCGGCTCCTCGCGCGCCAGGTGCCGTTCACCGCGTGGTTCGTGGAGGTCGACCAGATGCGGGGGCTCAACGATACCGGCGGCTTCGCGCGCGGCGACGCGCTGATCCACGCCGCGGCGCGCCTGCTCGAGGAAGCGTGCGAGCCGGGCGTCGACTTCGCCGGGCACGTGGCGGGCGGCCGCTTCGTGGTGCTCGCGCAGAGCGAGGACTGGAGGGCGCGCGCCGGGCGCCTGGTCGAGCGCTTTCCCGCGCTCGTGCGCGAGCACGTGCCCGGGGAGGTCTTCGAGCGCGGCTATTTCGTGCTGACGTTGCGCGACGGCCGCGAGAGCGTGCGGCCGCTGCCCAAGCTCATCATCGGCATCGTGCCGGTGCTGCCGGGCGTCTTCGAGCGCCGCCACGAAGTGGTCGCGGCTGCCAAGCGCGCCGCGGAGGCCGCCAAGGCGCACTCCGGGAGCGCGGTCCACGTGGACGAGGAGAGCGGCAACGCGTATCCGCAATCGCTCCTCTTCGGACCGCATTGAAGGCGCAGGCTACGCGCGCCGCCGCCACACCTGCCAGCGCTCCTTGCCCTCGAATACCGGGATCGAATCGGTGACCGGCGAATCCTCGGTGCGGTCGAAGGATCGCGCGAGGAGCGCGTCGAGCTGCGCCTGGGAATGCAGCGCGAAGGGAGGACCGCGATCGCCGGCATCGAAGTAGAAGAAACCCGCCAGCACTCCGCCCGGCTCCACGAGCTGGGCCACGCGCTCCGCCCAGTCGGGCCAGAGCCGGCGCGGGAGCGCACACAGGAAGGCGCGCTCGTAGAGCAGCGCGAAGGGCGACTCCGGGATGGGCGCGAAGAAGTCGCCTTGCCGCAGCCTCGCGGCGTGCGGGCCGACCTCGGCCCGCGCGGCGGCGAGGGCGGCCGCGCTGAAGTCGAGGCCGAGCACCTCCCAGCCGCTTTCGGCGAGGAAGGCGACGTCGCGCGCGCTTCCGCACCCGGGCACCAGCGCCTTGCCGGGGACGCGGCTCGCGGCGAACGCGCGCAGCGCCACCGGCACCTTGCCCGCTTCCCACGGTGCGAAGCTCGCCTCGTAGCGCAGGTCCCAGAAGCCGGGCTCGGCGGGATCGCGACGCGGAAATGTCGGGGATTCCATGGCCGAATGGTAGCGCCGAACGGCTATACTTCGCGGCGCACCTCCCCGCTCCCATGAAGCGCCTCCTGTATTGCGCGATCGCATGCCTCGCGCTCGCCGCCTGCAATCCCGTCGCACAGGCGCCGCGCCGAACGCTCGCCCTCGCTTCGTGCCGCCTTCCCGACGTCGAATCGCAGGCGCTGTGCGGCACCTACGAAGTCTGGGAGAACCGCGCCGCGAAGAAGGGACGGCGCATCGGGATCAACGTCGCGGTGATCCCGGCGCGCATCCGCGCCCACGAGCCGGACCCGGTGTTCGTGTTCGCCGGCGGCCCGGGGCAGGGCGCCGTCTCCCTCGCCTCGGAGGTGATGCCGCTTTTCGCGCACCTCAACGACTCGCGCGACATCGTCTTCATCGACCAGCGTGGCACGGGAAGCTCGCACCCGCTCGATTGCGACGACGACGAGAACCAGCCGTTGCAGTCGCTCTTCGAGGACGCCCTGCCCGAGGACCTGGTGCGCAAGTGCCTCGCGAGCCTCGATGCGGACCCGCGGCAGTACGTGACCTCGATCGCGGTCGAGGACATCGACGACGTGCGCAAGGCGCTCGGCTACGACAAGGTGAACCTCTGGGGGGGCTCGTACGGCACGCGCGTGGAGCTCGAATACGTGCGGCGCCACGGCAGCCACGTGCGCTCGATGGTGCTCGACGGCGTGGCGCCCGCGGACATGAAGCTGCCGCTGTCGTTCGTCGTCGACGGCGAGGCCGCGCTCGACAAGCTGGTCGCCGACTGCACGGCGCAGCCGCTGTGTCGCCTCACGTATCCCGACCTCGGCGCGACGATCGAGGACCTGCGCCGGCGCCTGGCGCGCCGTCCCATCCGCGCGGCGATCCAGGACCCGCGCACCGGCGAGCGCGACACGATCGAGGTGAACGAGAACGTGTTCCTCTCGGGGCTCTTCCGGCCGCTCTACGTGGCCGAGCTCGCGAGCCTGCTTCCCTACGGCGTCGCCTCCGCGGCGAACGGCGACTTCAATCCGCTCCTCGCGCAGAACCTCGAGTTCGCGGACGACGTCTCCGAAAACCTTTCCCTCGGCATGCACCTCGCGGTCGTGTGCTCGGAGGACGTGCCCCTCATCACGCAGGCGGACCTCCGCGCCGCCCAGCGCTCGTTCTTCGGCCGCGGGCTGGTCGACGACTTCATCAAGGCCTGCCGCATCTGGCCGCGGGGCAAGGTGCCCGCCGACTACTACACGCCGGTCACCTCCAACGTGCCGGCGCTCGTCCTGTCCGGCGGCATCGACCCGGCGACGCCGCCGCGCCATGCCGAGGAAGTGATCGCCACGCTGCCCAACGCGCGGCACTTCATCGCGCCCAACCTCGGGCACGGCGTGAGCCTGCACGGTTGCGCGCCGCGGCTGGTCGAGCGCTTCATCCGGCAGGGCAACGCGAAAGGGATCGACGGCAAGTGCCTCGCCGACATCCCGCGGCCGCTCTATGTGCTGCCGCTCGGAGGCTCCTCTTGATCGCCGCCCGGGGGCTCGCCAAGCGCTTCGGCGCGGTGGAGGCGGTGCGCGACGTCTCCTTCGAGGCGCCGGATGGGCGCATCACCGGGCTCCTCGGCCCGAACGGCGCCGGCAAGACCACGACCCTGCGCATGATCTCGACGCTCGTCGCGCCCACGCGCGGCAATGCGCGAGTCGACGGGCACGACGTCGTCGCCGAGCCGCTCGCGGTGCGCGCGCGGATCGGCATGCTCTCGGACGCGCGCGGGCTGTACGGGCGCCTCACCGCGCGCGAAAACATCGCGTACTACGGCGCGCTGCGCGGCATGGCGCGCGAGGCGGTGGATTCCTCGCTCGCGCGCCTCGCCGAGCTCCTCGACATGAAGCCGCTCCTCGACCGGCGCGCCGACGGCTTCTCGCAGGGCGAGCGCATGAAGGTCGCGATCGCGCGCGCTCTCGTGCACGACCCGCCCAACGTCATCCTGGACGAGCCTTCCAACGGCCTGGACGTGATGACGACGCGCAACCTGCGCGAGGCGATCCGCAGCCTGCGCTCGGCCGGGAAGTGCGTGCTTTTCTCGAGCCACGTGATGCAGGAGGTTTCGGCGCTCTGCGACGAGATCGTGATCGTCGCGCACGGCGCGGTCGTCGCCCACGGCACCGCCGAGGCCCTGCTCGCCCAGAGCGGGCGCGCGAACCTCGAGGACGCCTTCGTGCAGCTCGCCGGGGAGGCGCCGGCGCCATGAGGCCCGCCTTCCTCACGGTCTACCTCAAGGAGCTTCGCGACAGCCTGCGCGACAAGCGCACCGCGATCATGGTGCTCGTCGCCTCCATCCTCACCGGCCCCGTGACGCTGGTGCTGGTGGCGCACTTCGTCTCCGGGCTCGAGGAGAAGGCGGCGGTGCTCGAGGTGCGCATCCGCGGCGAGGCGAACGCGCCCGCGCTCGTGAACTTCCTCCGGCGCAACGACGTGCGCATCGAGCCCGCGCCCGCGGACTACGAGACGAAGATCCGCGCGGGCCGGCTGGACGCGGTGATCGTGGTGCCGGACGACTTCCAGGAGCATTGGCTCTCCGGCGACGGGGCCCGCCTCGAGATCGTGTACGACGACTCGCGCGCCGACTCCGGGCCGGCGACCCGCCAGGCCGAGCGCCTCCTCGAGGCGTTCAACCACGAGACCGGGATGCTGCGCATGATCGCGCGCGGCGTGAGCCCGGACCTCGCCGATCCGGTGAAGGTCGAGCGCGTGAGCACCGCGACGCCGCGGCAGAAGGGCGCCTTCCTGCTGTTCCTGATCCCGATGTTCGCGCTGCTCTCCCCGCTCCTGGGCGGGATGACGGTCGCGATCGACTCCACGGCCGGCGAGCGCGAGCGCGGCTCGCTCGAGCCGCTCCTCGCGAATCCCGTGCCGGTGCGCGCCATCGTCCTCGGCAAGTGGCTCGCCGCCTGGACTTTCGCGAGCGGCGTGGCGCTGCTCACGCTCGCCGGGTTCGCGACCGCCGCCTCGCTCTACGCGCAGCGCAAGCTCGCGGCGCTCATGACCTTCGGCGCGCCGGAGCTCGCGAGCTTCTTCGTGATGGTGGTGCCGTTCGCCGCCATGACCGCCGCGCTGCAGATGCTGATCTGCACCTACGGCCGCTCCTACCGCGAGGCGCAGACCTACGTGAGCTACCTCGCCACTGCGGTCTCCTTCGTGCCGATGATCGTGCTCTTCTCGGGGCTCAAGGACGCGCGCTGGCACCTCGTGGTGCCGGTGCTGGGCCAGCAGGCGGTGCTCTCGCGCATCGTGCGCGGAGACGCGTTCCGCTTCGTCGACTGGGCGGTTCCGGCCGTGGTCGCCTGCGCGGTCGCCGCCGTCGCGCTCGCCGCGGTGGTGCGCCTGCTCCACGACGAGCGCATCGTGTTCGGCCGCTCGTGAGCGCGGCGCCGCGTCCCGCGCCGGATCTCGACGCGCTCTTCTCGGCGTCGGGTCCGCTCGCGCGCGCCGTCGCCGGGTTCCGCCATCGGCCCGAGCAGGTGGAGTTCGCGCGCGCGGTGCTCGACGCGATCGAGGCGCGCGGCATGCTGGTCGCGGAAGCCGGCACGGGCACGGGAAAGACGTTCGCGTACCTGGTGCCCGCGCTCCTCGCCGGCGGACGCGTGATCGTCTCCACCGGCACCAAGACGCTGCAGGACCAGCTCTACCACCGCGACCTTCCGCTGGTTCGCGACGCGCTCGGCATCCGCGCCGACGTGGCGCTGCTCAAGGGGCGCGCGAACTACGTGTGCCTGCATCACCTGGAGCTCGCCGCCTCGCAGGGCACGTTCGCCGTGCGCGAGGAGGCCTCGCACCTGCAGAAGATCGCGAGCTTCGCCGCGCGCACGATGAGCGGGGACCGCAGCGAGTGCTCCGAGGTGCCCGAAGGCTCCGGAGCCTGGTCGCAGGCGACGTCCACGCGCGAGAACTGCCTGGGCTCCGCCTGCCGCCACTACCAGGACTGCTTCGTGATGAAGGCGCGCAAACGGGCCTCCGAGGCGGACGTGGTGGTCGTGAACCACCATCTCTTCTTCGCGGACGTGGCGCTGCGCGACGAGGGTGCGGCGGACCTGCTGCCGGAAGCGAACACGGTGATCTTCGACGAGGCGCACCACCTCCCGGACCTTGCGCGGCTCTTCTTCGGCCAGTCGCTCACGACGAACCAGCTCCTGGAGCTCGCGCGCGACGCGCGCCTCGCCGAGGCCGCCCATGCGCGCGAGAGCACCGCCATGGGCGATGCCGCGCTCGGCGTGGAGAACGCGGCCCGCGACGTGCGCATCGCGCTCGGCAATGCGTCGGGGCGCATCGCCCTCGCGGCGCTGCGCGGGCGCTCCGCGTTCGACGGCGCGCTGGCGGCGCTCGAGGAGCGGCTCGCTTCGCTCGCGAGGGAGCTGCGCGCGCAGGAGGAGCGCGCCGAGGAGATCCGCAATTGCCGCATGCGCGCGGAGGATTACTACGCGCGGGTGGTCGAGTGGCGCGAAGCCGATTCGAGGCCCAGGGAGGACGCCTATGGCGAGGCGCCGTCCGCCGATTTCGTCCGCTGGGTCGAGGTGTATCCGCAATCGGCGGCGCTCTACCTCACGCCGCTCGACGTCGGCCGCATCCTCGCCGGCACGATGCGCCCGGGCGAGCGCGCGTGGATCTTCACCTCCGCCACGCTCTCGGTGAACGGCGATTTTTCGCACTACCTTTCCGAGATCGGGCTCGCGGGGGCGCAGACGCGGTCCTGGCCCAGCCCCTACGACTTCGAGCACCAGGCGCTGCTCTATGTGCCGGAAGGATTGCCCGACCCGAATTCGGAGGGCTACGTGGAAGCGGTGATCGAAGCCGCGTGGCCGGTGGTTCGCGCGAGCGCAGGGCACGCGTTCCTGCTCTTCACGAGCCTGCGCGCGATGGACCGCGGATACGATCGCCTCGCGCGCAAGCTCGCGGCCGAGGGGCTCGAGTGGCCGCTGCTGCTGCAGGGGAGCGCCGCGAAGAACGACCTGCTCGAGCGTTTCCGCCGCTCACCGCACGCGATCCTCGTCGCCTCGCAGTCCTTCTGGGAGGGCGTGGACGTGAAGGGCGAGCAGCTCTCGGTCGTGGTGATCGACCGGCTGCCCTTCAATCCGCCGGACGAGCCGGTGCTCGCCGCATGCATCGAGCGCATCAACCGCGCGGGCGGCAACGCCTTCATGGATTACCAGCTTCCGAGAGCGGTGATCGCGCTCAAGCAGGGCGCCGGGCGCCTGATCCGCGACGAAGCGGACCGCGGGGCGCTGGTGATCTGCGACCCACGGCTCGTCGAGAAGCACTACGGCAAGCGCATCTGGCGCGCGCTGCCGCCGTTCCGCCGCACGCGCGCGCTCGCCGAGGTCGAGGCGTTCTTCGGCCGGCGCGCCGCCCCCCTCAGCGAGACGGCGCGATGAACTTCCAGCCCTCGGGGCACTGCGTGACCTTCGGGTAGTACGCATTCGCCGATTCGCAATAGTTCATGTAGAGCGGCCCCTGGCTGGGAGCGCCGGGACCGGGCGTTGCCTGCGACGGCGGACCCAGGTCCTCGTCCTGCGGTGCCTCCGGGCCGTACGCGGGCGGCGGATATCCGTAGTAGTCGTAGGAATAGGGGTAGGAATAGGGGTAGGAGTAATACGGATAGGCGTTGTAGGAATAGGGATAGCTCGGGTACGGATAGCCCCAATACGGCCAGCCGAGGTAGACGCCCCAGCTCCAGCCGCCGCCGTGCCAGTGGCCGCCATTCCAACGGCTACCGCCCCAATGGCCGCCACCCCGATAGCCGCCGTCCCAATGGCCGCCGTGTCCACCGCTCCAATGCCCACCGCCCGACCCGTGGCCGCCTTCATGGCGGCCTTGCTGCGCCGCGGCTGTTCCCGCGAACGCGAGGCCGCAGGCGGCGAGCGCCGCAACCAGCACATTCCTCATCGCTTTCATGGCCATGCTCCTTCGATCCGTCCCCGAGGGACATCGTCTCATCGTTGGATACAACGAACGAGACCACGTTTCCGATGACTGCAAAAAATCTTGCGGATCAATCGCGTGCGTCAATCCGCTTTCACCCACGGATTGTCGCGCCGAAAGGCCGCGGCGATGTTGCGTGCCGGCAACGAACCTGCGCATCAGCCGGCGAGCGGAAGGGTGAGGCGCGCCTCGAGGCCGCCGCCTTCGCGCGGCAGCAGCTCCAGCGATCCGCCGTGCAGCCGCGCGACGCGATCCGCGATCGCCAGCCCGAGCCCGGCCCCCGAGGAGCCGCTGCGCGCATCGTCCTTGCGGGTGAAGGGCTGCTTGAGGCGCGCGACCTGTCCCGGTGCGATCCCGGGCCCGCGGTCGAGCACGGCGAGGATCGCCTTGCCCGGCGCGAGCGAGGTGCGAATCTCGATATCGCCGCCGGCGTGGCGTGAGGCGTTGGCGAGAAGGTTGTCGACCAGCCGCTGCATCGCGAGCGGCCGAAGCATCATCGGCGGGATGTCGTCGAGCGCGCAGCGCACCGCCGCACCGCCGCGAACCGCGCGGTCGGCGCACGAGCGCGCGAGCTCCGCGAGGTTCACCGCCGCGATCGGCTCGGCGGCCTCGCTGCGCATGAAATCGATGAACTGGTCGATGATGGCGTTCATGTCGTCGAGGTCCTCGACCATGCCGCGCTGGGCGTCGCCGGCGACCTTGCTCTCGAGCATCTCCACCTCGAGCCGCAATCGCGCGAGCGGGGTGCGCAGGTCGTGGGATACGCCCGCGAGGAACGTCGCGCGCTCGCGCTGGCTCTCCTGCAGGTCCTCCTTCATCTCGTTGAACGCACGCGCCACGGCGCGGATCTCCGAGGGCCCGGTCTCGGAGACCGGCGCGGGATCGCCGCCCTTGCCGAGCTTCGTCGCGGCGCGCGCGAGCTCGGCGAGCGGGCGATTGAGCCGGTACACGAGGAAGAAGGTGGCGCCGATCGCGATCGCGAGGCCCGCGGCGCTCCACGCGAGCAGCGCCGTGACCGGGTCGCGATCGATGCGGCCGCGCGGAAACGCGACCCAGAAATCGCGCGCGCCCGCGGGAAGCCGGATCCAGAGCACCGGCGGCGGGCCGCGGCGGACCGGGTTGCCGCGTCGCACGTAGACCTCGGCGTCGGGCCCGAAGATCTCGCGCAACCTCTGGCGGAACAGATGCAGCGGCACCGCGCCCTCGATCGGACGCATGCGCTCGTCGCCGCGCACCGGCACGATGCGGATGCCTTCCTTCTCCGCGATCTCGTCGATGAAGCGCTGCTGCGCATCGGGCGGCATCGCGTTGAGCGCCGCGCTGATCGTCTTCAGGTGGCTCACGAACTGCCCGACGCGCGCGGCGTGGCGCGGCTGCGTCACGTACTCGTTCATCAGCCACACGGCCGCCGCCTGCGACAGGACGAGCGCGGCGAGCATCACCGCGAGCGTGCGCCACAGCAGCGACGAGGGCAGCAGCCTCATTTCGGCGGCGCGCCGTCGGGAATGAACACGTAGCCGAAGCCCCAGACCGTCTGGATGAAGCGCGGCGACTGCGGATCCTCGCCGAGGAGCTTCCTCAGGCGCGAGACCTGCACGTCGATCGAGCGGTCGTAGCTCTCGTGCTCGCGCCCGCGCGCGAGCTCCATCAGCTTGTCGCGCGACATCGGCTCGCGCGGATGCAGCGCCAGCGCCTTGAGGAGCGCGAACTCGCCGGTCGTGAGCGGCACCGGATCGCCGTCGCGCGCGAGGGTGCGGTTGCCGAGGTTGAGCGAGAAGGGCCCGAAGCGCACCAGGCGCTCGTCCTGCGTGGGTGCCCCCGGCGCTTCCTGGGGCGCCTGCCTGCGCAGCACCGCGTGGATGCGCGCCACGAGCTCGCGCGGATTGAAGGGCTTCGCGAGGTAATCGTCCGCGCCCATCTCGAGGCCGACGATGCGGTCCACGTCGTCGCCCTTCGCGGTGAGCATGATGACCGCGACGGGATTGCCCGAGGCGCGCAGCCGCCGGCAGATCGCGAGCCCGTCCTCGCCGGGAAGCATCAGGTCGAGCACCAGCAGGTCGTAGCGCATGCGCGCGAGGTTGCGATCCATGGCGGCCGCGTCGGCGACCGTATCCACGGTGAAGCCCTGCTCGGACAGATAGCGCTTGAGGAGGTCGCGCAGGCGCAGGTCGTCGTCGACCACGAGGATCTTCTGGCGTTGCGCAGTCTGCATGGAAGGATCGTAGCGGGCGGCCGGCGCTTTCCCGCCGGCAGTTGTAACGGAATGTTAGCAGCGGCGCGGGCAGGGCCCATGCGCTTACAACCCGTTACCAGCGCGCCGTCACCGGAAAGGCCGCGGCGCGTTGATCGGAATACGCTCGGCGCATTGCCAGAGCCCCACGAAAAGGAGATTGCATGAAGTACGTTCCGATCCTCGCAGCTCTCGGCATCGCGACCGCCGCCCTCGCGGTCCATGCCGATCCCGCACCGCCGCACGGCGGTCCCCATCGCCACGGCTTCGCGCGCCTGCTGAAGGCCGCCGACACCAACGGCGACGGCGTGCTGAGCCGCGACGAGGCGCTCGCCTTCGCGGCGAAGCGCTTCGATGCGCTCGACGCCAACCACGACGGCCAGATCACGGCCGACGAGGTGCGCGCGAGCTTCCAGCAGAAGCGCGCGGCGCGGTGGAAGAAGATCGACACCGACGGCGACGGCCGCATCAGCAAGGCCGAGGCCCAGGCGAACGCGCCGCGTCTCGCGCAGCGCTTCGACCAGCTCGACGCGAACGGCGACGGCTACCTCACCCCCGAGGAGCTGCACGCCGCCTTCCGCCATCGCCGCGGCCAATGACGAATGCAGCCCGCGCCGGCTCCACGCCGGCGCGGAGCTGTGTCATGCTCTGGACGGCATCATGAAATTCCTCTTCGCCGCATCGGCGGTCATGGCCTCGCTCGGGGCGCACGCCGCGCCCATCGGATACGAGGGCGCGCGACACCTGCTCGATCGCGCCGGCTTCGGCGCCACCGACCGCGAGATCCGCGAGTACGCTCCGCTCGATCGCGGCGAGGCCGTGGATCGCCTGCTCGCCGGCGCGCGCCGCGAGGCCGTCACGCCGCCGCCCGGCTTCGTCGACGATCCCATCGAGCGGCCCGCGAAGCTGCGCAGCGATCCCGAGGCGCGCAAGGCGCTGCTGAAGAAGCTCGCGCGCCAGGGCCTGGAGCTGCGCGCATGGTGGCTCACCGAGATGCTCGACACGCCGAGCCCGCTCACCGAGCGCATGACGCTCTTCTGGCACAACCACTTCGCCACCAGCCAGCAAAAGGTGCGGTTCCCGCAGCTCATGTACCGGCAGAACGTGCTGCTGCGCCGCGAGGCGCTCGGCAGCTTCGCGACGCTGCTGCACGAGGTCGCGAAGGATCCGGCGATGCTGGTCTGGCTCGACAACGCGAGGAGCCGCAAGGCGGCGCCCAACGAGAACTTCGCGCGCGAGGTGATGGAGCTGTTCACGCTCGGCGTGGGCCACTACAGCGAGCAGGACGTGAAGGAGGCCGCGCGCGCCTTCACGGGCTGGAGCATCGATCCGGGGAGCGGCGCGTACCGCTACCGGCCGTTCTTCCACGACGGCGGCGAGAAGGTGGTGCTCGGCCATCGCGGCCGCCTCGACGGCGACGCGGTGCTGGACATCCTCCTCGCGCAGCCGCAGACCGCGCATTTCATCGCCGAGAAGATGTGGCGCGAGTTCGTCTCGCCCGCTCCCGACGAGGCGCAAGTGCAGCGCTGGGCGCACGTGTTCCGCGCCGCGCATTACGAGGTGAAGCCGCTGCTGCGGGCGGTCCTCCTCTCGGACGCCTTCTGGTCGCCGGAAAACCGCGCGACGCTCGTGAAGTCGCCCGTCGACGTCGTGGTGGGAACGATGCGAACGTTCGACATCCATCCGGCGGACCTGCGTCCCGCGGCCATCGCCTGCGCCGTGCTCGGGCAGAACCTCTTCTCGCCGCCGAACGTGAAGGGCTGGCCCGGCGGCGACGCCTGGATCGACTCCGCGACGCTCCTCGGGCGCGAGCAGTTCGTCGATCGCGTATTTCGCGGCGCCGATCGCGGCGTGCAGCCCGCGGCGATGGCGCAGGAGGAATCGATGGACGCGCGCAAGGGCGGCGGGGCGCCTCGTGCGCCGGGCGCGCGCCTGCGCGCGCTCATGCAACGCGGCTTCGCTTCGTACGCCTTCGACGACCGCCGCTGGCTCGCCTCGCTCGGCGCGCCGGCGCAACCGCAGCGGATCGACCGGCTCGTCCTCGCGGCGGCTGCCGTCGATCCCGTTCCGGCCGGACTCGATGCCGCGTCGCGCGTGCGCGCGCTGGTCGCCGACCCCGCCTACCAGCTCAAGTGAGGACCATGGAAAGACGCGAATTCCTGAAGCTTTCCGCGCTCGCGCCATTCGCGGGCGTCCCCGGCCTGGCGCGCGCCGCGGCCGATCCCGGCGTGCGCCGCCTTCTCGTCCTCGTCGAGCTCAAGGGCGGCAACGACGGGCTCAACACCGTGGTGCCGTTCGCCGACCCGCGCTACGCCGAGCTGCGCCCGCGCCTGGCGATCCCGCGCGAGCAGGTGATCCATCTCACCGAGCGCGAGGGCCTGCATCCGTCGCTCGCGCCGCTCAGGCCCGCCTGGGAAGCCGGCGAGCTCGCGATCGTCCGCGGTGTGGGTTATCCCGCTCCCAACCTCTCGCATTTCCGCTCCATCGAGATCTGGGACACCGCTTCGAGGAGCGACGAGTATCTCGACGAAGGGTGGCTCGCCCGGGCGTTCGAGCGTTCGCCGCGCCCCGCGGGCTATGCCGCGGACGGCGTCGTGGTCGGGGCGGGCGGCATGGGGCCGCTCGCGGGCCGCAAGGTGCGCGCGCTCGCGCTCGCCAATCCCGAGCAGTTCGTGAGGAACGCGGGCCTGGTGCACGCCCAGGAGGCGCGCTCGCGCAACGCCTCGCTCGAGCACATCCTGCACGTCGAGAATGAGATCGCGGCCTCCGCGCAGCGGCTGCGCGGCGCGACGCGGCAGTTCCACACCGAATTCCCGCCCGGGCCGTTCGGCGCGTCCACCCGCGCCGCCGCGCAACTCGCCGCGAATCCCGCGGGCATCGCCGTCGTGCGGCTCTCGCTCGGCAGCTTCGACACCCATGCGAACCAGCTCCCGGTCCAGGCGAACCTGTTGCGCCAGCTGGGAGGGGGGCTCGCCGCGCTGCGTTCGGCGCTTGCAGAAGCGGGCCTCTGGAAGGCCACGCTCGTCGCCACCTACGCGGAATTCGGCCGCCGTGCACGCGAGAACGAAAGCGGCGGCACGGACCATGGCACGGCGAGCACGCATTTCGTGCTGGGCGGGGCGGTGCGCGGCGGGCTGCACGGTGCCGCGCCTTCGCTCGACCGGCTGGACGCGGACGGAAACGTCCTGCACACGGTGGACTTCCGCGCCTACTACGCCACCTTCCTCGAGCGCTGGTGGAGCATCGATTCGCGGCCGGTGCTGGGGGGGCGCTTCACGCCGCTCGAGATCGTCTGACAAACCTCAAGTACAACATGAATATCCAGCTGCAAACAACTGGTAAATAACAAATAAGATGAAAAGCTCGCGTGGGCTATAATGCCCGCGTGAACCTGCTCGCCGTGGAGACTTCCACCGAATTGTGCTCGGTCGCGCTGCTCAAGGACGGCTCGCTGTTCGTTGAGGAGGTGATGGCCGGGAGCCGGCATTCCGAGGTGCTGGTGCCGATGATCCAGCGCGTTCTCGACCGGGCGCACCTGGAGGCGGCGCGCATGGACGCCTTCGCGTTCGGCCAGGGACCGGGCTCCTTCACGGGAATCCGCATCGCCTGCGGCGTGGTCCAGGGACTCGCATACGGCGCGGGCCGCCCGGTGGTTCCCGTTCCCTCGCTCCTCGCCTTGGCCGAGCAATCGAACGAGCGGCGCGTGATCGCCGCGCTCGACGCGCGGATGAACGAGGCATACCTGGCGGCCTACGCGCGCAACGGCCACGATTGGGACGAAGTCTTCGCGCCCCGCCTCGCGGACGTCGCTTCGCTTCCCGCGCTGCCCGGCCGGCAATGGGCGGCGACGGGCAGCGGCTTCGAGCGCTTGCCGTGGCTGTGCGACGCCTATCGGGACTCGGTGCAAATGCGCTTCACCGGCGATCTTCCGCGCGCCGGCGCGGTCGCACGGCTCGCCGTGCGGCGCTTCGCGCTCGGCGGGGCCGTGGCGGCCGAGGATGCGGCGCCCCTATACTTGCGCGAGAAAGTGGCTCTCACGAGCGAGGAGCGAAGGGCGAGACGGTGAGCGCGGTCCCCATTCCACAGCTGCAGTACCGGCGCATGCGCCCCACGGACCTCGCCGAGGTGGCGCGGCTCGAGAAGTCGCTCTACGAGTTTCCGTGGAGCCTCGGCAACTTCCGCGATTCGGTGACCGCGGGCTACGACTGCTGGGTCGCGACGCACGGCGAGACCGTGATCGGCTATGCGATCCTCATGGTGGCGCTCGACGAGGCGCACCTCCTCAATTTCGCCGTCGCGGCCGAGTGGCAGAAGCAGGGCATCGGCCGGGCCTTCCTCGACCACATCGTGCAGGTGGCGCGCGATGCCGGCGCCCAGATCGTCTACCTCGAGGTGCGGCCGTCGAATGCGGCGGCGCGCCATCTCTATCGCAAGGCGGGGTTCCAGCAGATCGCGATCCGCCCCGAGTACTACCCGGCGACCTCGGGGCGCGAGGACGCGCTGTTCCTGGGGCTCACGCTCTGATGGACAAGCGCATCCTCGAGGCGCTGGAGCTCGCGCCGGTGGCCGCGCTCTACGGGCTCGAGGATTCGCCGCAGCATTCGGCGCAAGCGCAAGAGCACGTGGACTCCCCGTCCGCGCCGCCGCCGGTCGCGACGTCCGGGGCCGGCGTCGACGCCATGGGTTGGACGGAGCTGCGCGAGGCGGTGCGTTCCTGCACGGCCTGCGTCCTGTGCCGCCAGCGCAAGCAGGCCGTCTTCGGCGTGGGCCACGAGGCCGCGCCGTGGCTCTTCGTCGGCGAAGGGCCCGGGGCGGACGAGGACGAGCAGGGCGATCCGTTCGTGGGGCAGGCGGGCAAGCTGCTCGACGGCATGCTCGCCGCGATCGGCATCGCGCGCGGCCGCGAGGCGTACATCGCGAATGTCGTGAAGTGCCGCCCGCCCGCAAACCGCACGCCCACGCCCGAGGAGGCCGCCGCCTGCGCGCCGTACCTCGACCGTCAGATCGAGCTCCTCGGGCCGAAGCTCATCGTCGCGCTGGGCAAGACCGCCGCGATTCGCCTGCTCGCGACCGAGGCGAGCCTTGCCAGCCTGCGCGGGCGCGTGCATCGCTATCGCGGCACGCCGCTCGTCGTGACCTACCATCCCGCCTACCTGCTGCGCAACCTGCCCGACAAGGCGAAGGCGTGGGAGGATCTGCTCTTCGCGCGCCGCACCCTGGCGGCCGCCGCTTGAAAACCCGCGTTTCCGCCCACATGATCTGGCGGGGCGGATCCCCGCCCCGCGAACAGGAGAAGAACCACATGCGCAAGGTGCTCCGGTGGGCGTTGCCGCTCCTCGCCACGCTGCTGCTCTCGGGCTGCGGCTACAACGAGTTCCAGACGAAGGACGAGCAGGTGAAGGCGGCCTGGGCCGAGGTGCTCAACCAGTACAAGCGCCGCGCCGACCTGATCCCGAACCTCGTCTCCACCGTGCAGGGCTACGCGAGCCAGGAGAAATCGGTGTTCCTCGGCGTGACCGAGGCGCGCGCGAAGGTAGGCTCGGTGCAGGTGAGCCCCGAGACGGTGAACGATCCGCGCGCGATGCAGCAATTCGTGCAGGCGCAAGGCCAGCTCACCGGCGCGCTCTCGCGGCTGCTGGTGGTGGCGGAGAACTATCCGCAGCTCAAGAGCGACGCGAACTTCCGCGAGCTGCAGGCGCAGCTCGAGGGCACGGAGAACCGCATCACGACCGCGCGCAACCGCTTCATCAAGGCGATCCAGGACTACAACGTCCTGGTGCGCCAGTTCCCGACCAACCTCACCGCGAAGATGTTCGGCTACCACGAAAAGCCCACCTTCGCCGTCGCGGACGAGAAGGCGATGTCGGAGCCGCCCAAGGTCGATTTCGCGCCGACGCCAGCCGTCCCCGCGGCGCCGGCACCGGCTCCCAATCCCGCCACCACCAAGTAATCGGCTGATGCTGAAGAAGCTCCTTGCGATGGCCGCGCTCCTCCTGGGCGCGGTGGGCGCGCTGGCGGCCGCGCCCGATCCGAACGAGATCCCGGTGCCCAAGCTGAGCGGGCACGTGATCGACCAGTCCGGCACGCTCACGCCGGCCGAGCGCGGCGCGCTGGACGCAAAGCTCGCCGACTTCGACCGCACGCACGGCTCGCAGGTCGTGGTGCTGATCGTGCCGTCGCTCGGCAACGAGTCGATCTTCGATTTCGCCACGCGCGTGACCGACGAATGGAAGCTCGGGCGCAAGGGCGTCGACGACGGCGTGCTGCTGGTGGTCTCGAAGGCGCAGCACAAGATCCGCATCCACACCGGGCGCGGGGTGCAGGGCACGCTCACGGACGCACGGTCCGACGACATCATCTCGGAGATCATCGCGCCGCACTTCCGCAACGGCGATTTCGCGGGCGGGCTCGATGCCGGCGTGGACGCGATCATCAAGTCGATCGAGGGCGAGAGCCTGCCGCTTCCGCAGGCCCGCGCGCAGGCGCGCGGCGCACCTTCCGGGTCCTCGATCTCGAACTTCTTCGTGCTCGCGTTCTTCGTCGTGCCGATCGTCGCGCTGGTGCTGCGCGGCATCTTCGGGCGCCTGTTCGGCGCGGGGATCACTTCCGGCGTCACCGGCATCGCCGCGGCGTTCGTGTTCGGCAGCATCGCCTTCGGCGTGCTCGCCGCCGTGGCCGCCTTCCTCTTCACGCTCTTCACCGGCACGGGGCTTGCGCGAGGCATTCGCGGCGGTCCGGGCCTCGGCGGCGGGTTCGGCGGCGGATTCGGCGGCGGCGGATTCGGCGGCGGCGGCGGAGGAGGCTTCAGCGGCGGCGGGGGCGGTTTCGACGGCGGCGGCGCCTCGGGGAGCTGGTGATGGACCTCGCGCGATTCGGGCGGCACGTGCTGATGCATCCGATTCGCCAGCGGCGGGCGTTCCCGCGTTCGACGCTCGACGCGATCCAGCGCGAGATCGCGGCGCAGGAGAAGCGCCATCGCGGGCAGCTGGCCTTCATCGTGGAGGCCGAGCTCGCCTCGAGCCAGCTGTTGCGCGGGCTGGGCTCGCGCGATCGCGCACGCCAGGTGTTCGCGGCGCACGGCGTCTGGAACACCGAGGAGAACAACGGGGTGCTGATCTACATCCTCCTCGCCGATCGCCGCGTCGAGATCGTCGCCGACCGCGGGATCCACGCGCGGGTGAAGGACGGCGAATGGCAGGAGATCTGCCGCATGATGGAGCGCCATTTCCGCGGCGGCGAATTCGAGGCGGGCTCGATTGCCGGAGTGCGGGCAGTGTCGGAGCTCCTCGCGCGCCACTTTCCCGGCGACGGTTCCGCGCGCGCCAACGAGCTGCCGGACCGCCCCGAGCTCATCTAGGCCGCGACCCGGCGCGTTTTCGCTGGCGGGGGTACGATATCCCCACGCTACCCATTTCCCGACCCTGAACCTTCATGGAACAGACGGTCCAGAAGGCACTGAACCTGCTGGAAGCGCTGGTCCACTCGGGACAGCCGCGGCGGCTCACGGAGCTTGCCCGCCAGCTGAACCTCACCAAGCCGAACGTCTACCGGCTGCTGTCGACGCTTTCGGCGCTGGGCTACGTCAAGAAGGATCCGATCACGACCTTCTACTCGCCCACGCTCAAGCTGTGGGAGCTCGGCTCGCTCCTGGTGCGCGACGTGGACCTCGTGACGGTCGCGCAGCCGCGCCTCAGGCGGCTCTGCGCCGACACCCACGAGTCGGTGCAACTCGCGGTGTTCGACTCCGGCTTCGTCGTGTACGTGGACAAGGCGGACAGCCCGCAGCCGCTGAAGGCGATGACGAGCATCGGCTCGCGCGTGCCGGCCACCGTGGTGTCGACCGGCAAGGCGATGCTCGCGTGGATGCCGCAGGAGGGGCTCGACCAGGCGATGCCCCACGTGAAGCGCTATACGCCTCTCACGCTCACCCGGCGCAAGGACATCGAGAAGGACCTCGAGGAGACGCGCCTGCGCGGCTATGCGGTGAACCGCGGCGAGTTCCGCGTCGGCGTCTCGGGCCTCGCCGCGCCGATCCGCGACCGCTCGGGCACCGTCGTCGCGGCGCTCGGGGTATGGGGCGCGGAGAAGGGAATCCTCGGCTCACGGCGCGAGGACCTCGCGCACATGTTGATCGTCGCCGCGCGCGAGGTCTCGCGCGACCTCGGATTCGTCGAGGCCTCTTCCGGCACGCAGCGCGCCACGGCGCCGGCCGGCGCCTAGCGCTTCGCCTTGCGTGCGGGCGGCTCGCCCTCGAGGAGCTGCGCGACCCGCGCGCGTTGCGGATCCGCGCCCGGTGGGGGCGCCGCGGGCAGGACGCGGCGGCGCTTCAGCACGAACGCCATCACGCCCAGGCCCAGCGCGAGCAGCGCGAACGGCCCCACCCACAGCAGCACCGTGATCGACTTGAAGGGCGGGTTGTACAGCACGAAATCGCCGTAGCGCGCGACGAGGTAGGCGCGGATCTGGTCGTTGCTCTTGCCCTGCCGGATCATCCCGCGGATCTCGTTGCGCAGGTCCTCGGCGAGCGGTGCCTGCGAGTCCGCGAGGGTCTCGTTCTGGCAGACGAGGCAGCGCAGCTCTTCGCCCAGGTCCTTGAGCCGCCGCTCGACCTTCGCGTCGGGATGCGCCACTTCATCCGCCTGGCCGAATGCCGCCGCGGCGAAGGCGAGCAGGAGCACGGCGAGGATCGCTCTCATCCGTTGAGCTTCTTCACGAGCGGGAGGATCTTCTTCTCGAGCGCCTCGGGCGTGATCGGCCCGATCTGCTTGTAGCGGATCACGCCCTGCTTGTCGATCACGAAGGTCTCGGGAACGCCGTAGACGCCGTAGTCGATGCCCACCTTGCCTTCGTCGTCGAACGCGGAGGCGAGGTAGGGATCGCCGTGGGTGGAGAGCCACTTCATGCCGTCGACCCGCTCGTCCTTGTAGTCGAGGCCCACGATCGGAAACTGCTGCGTCTTCGACATCTGCACCAGCAGCGGATGCTCCACGCGGCACGACACGCACCAGGAAGCCCACACGTTGAGGAGCCAGACCTTGCCGCGCATCTCCTCGGGCGAGAACGTGCGATCGGGCGCCTCGAGCCGCGTGAGCTGGAACTGCGGGGCGGGCCTGCCGATGAAGGGCGAGGGCACCTCGCGCGGGTCGCGCGTGAGGCCGACCGCGAAGAATCCGACCAGCACCGCGAAGACCAGGAACGGGATGCCGAACTTGAGGAGCTTCATCACGGCCGTGCGGCCTGCGCCGCCGCACCCGCGGGCGCGGTCGCCGTGCGCTTCAGCCGGTAGCGGCGGTCGGTGAGCGCCAGGAATCCGCCGAACGCCATCAGCGCGCCGCCGCCCCAGATCCAGTCGACGAAGGGCTTGTAGTACACGCGCACGCCCCAGGCGTTGCCCTGCACCGGCTCGCCGAGGGAAACGTACAGGTCACGCGTGAGGCCCGGTTCGATCGAGGCCTCGGTCTGCGTCTGGCCCGAGGCCACGTAGGTGCGCTTCTGCGGGTGCAGCCGCAGGAAGACCTCCGGGGAGCCCACGCGCCGCACGTCGAACGTTCCCTGGATGGCGGTGTAGTTCGGGCCCGGCACCTCGCGCGTGCCCATGAACTCGAAGTCGTAGCCGCCGATCTGCGTGTGCTCCCCCGGGGCCATGCGCAGGTCGCGCTCCGTCTCGTAGCCCTTCACGATCGTGACGCCGAAGATGAACACCGCCACGCCGAGGTGCGCGACGGTCATGCCCCACCAGGACGGGGACTGCGCGCGCACCTTGGCAAGCCACGTGTGCTGCGGCGCCGTGTGGAGGCGCTGGTAGACCTGCACGACGCCGGCGGCGAGCACCCAGAGCCCCAGCCACAGGCTGAAGGCGATGAGCGGCGACCAGCGGCCGAGCACGAAGGGAAGCAGCAGCGCCGCGACCACGGTGACGCCGAGCGCCCAGCGCAGGCGCGTCCACAGGTCCGGCACGCTCGCGCGCTTCCAGCTCGCAAAGGGGCCCACCGCCATGAGGAAGATCGCGGGGGCCATGAGCGGATAGAACACCGCGTCGAAATAGGGCGGCCCGACCGAGATCTTGCCGACCTTGAGCGCGTCGATGAACAGCGGATAGAGCGTGCCGAGCATCACCGCCGCGAGCGCGACCGCGAGCAGCACGTTGTTCGCGAGCAGCATCGATTCGCGCGAGACGGGAGCGAAGCCGGCTCCGAGTCCCACCTTCGGGGCCCGCCACGCGAACACCGCGAGCGAGCCGCCGATCACCACGACGAGGAACATCAGGATGAAGATGCCGCGCCGGGGGTCCGTCGCGAACGCGTGCACCGAGGTGAGCACGCCGGAGCGCACGAGGAAGGTCCCGACCAGCGAGAGCGAGAAGGCGATGATCGCGAGGAGCACCGTCCAGGCGCGGAACGTGCCCCGCTTCTCGGTCACGGCGAGCGAATGGATGAGCGCGGTGCCGGCGAGCCATGGCATGAAGGAGGCGTTCTCGACCGGATCCCAGAACCACCAGCCGCCCCATCCGAGCTCGTAGTAGGCCCAGATGCTTCCCATCATGATGCCGACGGTGAGGAAGCACCAGGCGGCCGTGGTCCAGGGGCGCGACCAGCGCGCCCACGCCGCGTCGAGCCGTCCCTCGAGGAGTGCCGCGATCGCGAACGCGAACGCGACCGAGAAGCCGACGTAGCCGGTGTAGAGCATCGGCGGATGCGCGACCATCCCCGGGTCCTGCAGCAGGGGATTCAGGTCCTGGCCCTCCGCCGCCGCCGGGATGAGGCGCTGGAAGGGATCCGACGTGAGCAGGATGAAAAGCAGGAAGCCCGCGCTCACGAGGCCCATCACGCCGATCACGCGCGCGACGAGACGCTCGGGCAGGTGGCGGCTGAAGATCGACACCGCGAAGGTCCAGATGCCCAGCATCAGCGTCCACAGCACCATCGAGCCTTCGTGCGATCCCCAGGTGGCGGCGAAGCGGTAGTACCACGGCAGCTTCGAGTTGGAGTGCTGCGCCACGTTGAGCACCGAGAAGTCGCTCGTGACGAACGAGTACACGAGCGCGGCGAATGCGGCGGCCACGAACAGGAACTGGCCGGTCGCGATCGGGCGCGAAGTGGCGAGGAGCGCGCGCCGCCCGGTCGCCGCGCCGACGAAGGAGAACGCCGCCTGCGCGACGGCGAGCGCGAAGGCGACGACGAGGGCGAAGTGGCCGAGCTCGGGGATCATTGCCGCCCCTGGCCGGCGAACGCCGTCTTGTCGATCGGGTGCCCGGCCTTCCTCAGCGCCTCCGCGGCTTCCGGCGGCATGTAGTTCTCGTCGTGCTTGGCGAGCACTTCGTTCGCGTGGAACACGCCGTCCGGGCCGATCTTGCCCTGCGCCACTACGCCCTTGCCCTCCTTGAAGAGGTCGGGAAGGATTCCGGTGTAGACCACGGGGATCGTCTTCGACGTGTCGGTCACGCGGAAGCGCACGGTGAGCGCGTCGTTGTCGCGCACCACGCTTCCCTGCTGGACCAGCCCGCCGATGCGGAACGAGCGGCCGTGCGGCGCCTGGTTGTCGGCGACCTGCGTGGGCGTGAAGAAGAACACCAGGTTCGATTGGAACGCGTTCAGCACGAGGGCGGTGGCGACGCCGAGGGCGGCGAGGCCCCCCGCGATCCACAGCGCCCGTTTAGTCCTGGGCTTCAAGATCTCTCTCCTCTTCGATGCGCCGGAGCGAACGCGCGCGGCGCACGCGCAGCGCGACGATCTCCACCACGATCGCGAGCGCGCTCATTCCGTAGGACATCCAGATGTAGAACTCATGCGGCCTCATGTCGCGAGCGCCCGCGCCCAGTGGGTGCGGCCTTCCCTCTCGAGGATGATGGCGCGCACCCGCGTGAGCGAGGCGCCGATGGAGTACATCCAGAACGAAAGCGCCACGAGCAGCATTCCCCAGAGCATCTGGATCTGCATCGTGGTGCCGGTGAACTTGACGGTGGACCCCTGGTGCAGCGTGTTCCACCATACCACGGAGAAATAGATGATCGGCAGGTTCACGATGCCGATGAGGGCGAGGAGGGCGGCGGCCCGGTCGCCGCGGCGCGGGTCCTCGAACGCGTTGGAGAGCGCGATGAACCCGAAATAGAGGAAGAGCAGCACGAGCTCGGAAGTGATGCGCGCGTCCCACACCCAGTACGTTCCCCACGTGGGCCGTCCCCAGAAGGAGCCGGTCCAGAGGGCGACGAAGGTGAACATCGCGCCGGTGGGCGCGAGCGCGCGCGCCATCATCGCGGCGAGCCGCGTGTTGAAGGTGAGCGATACCGCGCCGTAGCACGCCATCACGAAGTAGATGAACATCGACATCCACGAGGCGGGTACGTGGACGAAGATGATGCGGTAGACCTCTCCTTGCTGCGCGTCGGTCGGCGCGACGAACAGCCCGATGTAGAGGCCGGCCGCGCCCAGGATCGCGGCGAGCGCGAAGAACCACGGTGCGACCCAGCCCGCGAGCCGGTAGAAGGTCGAGGGCGAGGCGAAGTAGAACCAGGGAATCTTCATCGTCAGTCCATCGCGATGCGCACCGCGGCGCAGACCGCGAGCGGAAGCCCCATCACCGCCACGATGAGCCCCGCCCCGAGGATCGACAGGTGCGGCGCGGCCGAAAGCCCCGAGGCCTGCGCTTCGGCGGCGCCGGCGCCGAACACGAGCACCGGCACGAAGAGCGGCAGGGCGAGGAGCGCCAGCAGCATCCCGCCCCCGCGCGCGCCCAGCGCGAGCGCCGTGCACGCGGCGCCCAGCAGCGAGAGCACCGGCGTGCCGAGGAGGAGCGCCGCGGCGAGCGCGGCGAGCGTTGCGCCGTCCAGGCCGTACTGCAGGCCGAGGAGCGGCGACAGGACCGTGAGCGGCAGCCCGCTCGCGAACCAGTGCGCTGCGATCTTGCCGCTCGCCCATCCGGCCATCGGATGCGGCGAGAGCGTCATCTGCTCCAGCGACCCGTCGGCATAGTCGGAGGCGAACATCGACGGCAGCGAGAGGAAGGCGGCGAGCAGCGCGCAAACCCAGATCACGCCCGGGCCGATGCGTTGCAGGAGCTGCGGCTCGGCGCCGACGCCGAGCGGGAAGAGCGATGCGACCAGGACGAAGAAGGCGACCACGAGGAGCGTCTCGCCCGGATGGCGCACCGCGAGCTTCATGTCGCGCGCGAAGGCCCACGCGAAGCCGGCGGGGAAGGAGCCGCCCGGCTCGGCGGCGGGAACCGGCGCCACGGCGGCGCTCACGATCCGATCCTCAGCACGCGCGCCGGCGCAGGGGCGAGGTCGTGGTGGGTGGCGAGGACGGCGAGGCCGCCGCGCGCCAGGTGCCGCTCGAGGAGCTCGGCGAAGAGCCGCTGCCCCTCGTCGTCGAGCGCCGTGAGGGGCTCGTCGAGCGCCCAGCATTCGGCGGGATCGAGCATGAGGCGCGCGAGGCCGATGCGGCGGCGCTGCCCGGCCGACAGGCGCCTTGCCGGAAGGCGACGGCGCTTCGCGAGCCCGACGTCGCCCAGCGCGGCGTGCAACGCTTGGGGCGCGGCGGCAACGCCGCGAAGCTGCAGCGAGCACTGCAGATTCTCCTCGGCGCTCAGGTCGTCCTTGATTCCGGGAAGGTGGCCCGCATAGAGCAGGCTCGCGCGGAAGCGCGCGGAAGAGGCGCGCATCGGTTCGCCGTCCCAGAGCATCTCGCCGCGATCCAGGCGCGTGAGGCCGGCCACGCAGCGCAGCAGCGTCGTCTTGCCGCTGCCGTTGGGGCCGCGCACCGCGAGCCATTCGCCGCGCGCGACGCCGAACGACAGGTCGCGGAAGAGCGTCGCCGGCCCGCGCGAGCAGGCGAGGGCGCGCGCTTCCAGGCGGGCGGTCATTGCAGCACCTTGTCGATGACGATGTTCACGTCGCGCGCGCCCGGCTTCACGACGCCGCTCGATCCGACCAGGTCGCCCGGCTGCGCAGTGGCGTTGCCCGAGCGCGAGATGCGCGCCTCGACGCGCACCGCCGCGGCGCCCGAGAGCTTGAAGTCGGGCGACATCGCCTGCGCATCGTCCAGCTTGAAATGCAGCGGCAGCTCGCGCGCGGACGCCCGCACCACCGCGAGCGGCATGCGCGGGCCGTTCTCGGCGCGCGCGAACACGAAGAGCGTCGCGGAGCCGTCGACCTTCGAGGCGACCTGGGGCGCCACGGTGACGGAGCCGGTCACGGAAGCGTCGGCCTGCGCGCTCGCCGGCGCGGACGGCGCCGTCCCCGCTGCCGCGGCGGCCTCGCCTCCGACCACGGAGTCGATGACGACCTTCACGTCGTGGTCTCCCGGCTTCACCACCGCGCTCCTGCCCGTGAGGTCGCCGGGCTGCGGCATGGCGTTGCCCGAGCGCGAGATGCGCGCCTCGACGCGCACGGCCTTCGCACGGGACAGCTGCATGTCGGGCGTCATGGCCTGCGAATCGTCGAGCCGGAATTTCATCGGCAGCTTGCCCGCGTTGGCGCGCACCACCGCGAGCGGAATGCGCGGGCCGTTCTCGGCGCGCGCGAACACGAAGAGCGTCGCCGAAGGATCCACGTGCGAGGCGATGCCCGGAGCGACCGTCACGGAGCCCGTGAGGGTCGCTCCGGTGGCCGGCGCCGGTGCGGCGGGCTGCGCTGCCTCGGCGGGCAGGGGCTTGCCGGCCGCCTGCGCGCGCTCGTGCACCTCGGCGATCACGGCGTCGACCTGCTTGCGGTCCGGGGAATCGGCCGGGAGCTGGGCCTGCAGCACCCTCCAGTATCCGAGCGCCTTCTCGAAGTCGCTCGCGTCGAGCGCGGCGGTGCCGGCGAGCGCGAGCGCCTTGGGCTGCTTCGGGTCGATCTCGAGCGCGCGCTTCACGAGCTCCATCGGACGCCCGGCGAGCGAGCGCCCCTGCGCCATGCCGAGCGCGTCGGCCCAATCGGCGAGCACCCCGGCGTCGCCGGGAGCGAGCTTCGCGACGTGCTCGTAGGAGCTCGCCGCATCCGGGAAACGGCCGAGCGCCGCATAGGAGCGGGCGAGCAGGGCCCAGCCCTCCACGTCGTCGGGCCGCTCGCGAACCTTCTTCGCGAGGTTGTCGACCATGAGCGCGACCTGCCGATCGCTCATGGGCGAGCCCTCGTGTGCCACGAGCGTCTCGTCGGCGGCGAAGGGCGAGCCCACGATGCGGTACATGCCGAAGGCGATCAAGGGAACCGCGAGGACGGCGAGCGCCGCCGCGGCCCAGGGCCGGCGCGGCGCGGCGGCGGCGGGCGAAGCGGGCGCGGAGAGATCGTCGCGCGCGCGGTCGACGAGCTCGGCGAGCGCCTCGTCGCGCGCGTCCGCGGGCAGCACGCCGGTGGCGACGTCGGCCTCGATCTCGCGGCGCTGGCTGCGCAGCACGTCGAGGTTCGCTTCCACCACGGAAGGTCCGGCGTCGGCGCGCGGTCGCAGCAGGGGTACGAGGATGAAAGCCAGCGCCAGGACGACCATGAGCGCGGCGAGGAGCCAGAAGACGAGCATCGAGTGGGAGGCGGAAGACCCTGAATTTCGTGCGTAAAATTATACCGGACCGCGGCCGCATGCTCGATTTGCGCCAGCGCAAGCAAACGAGGATCCTCCGACAGGTTTGTGCAGGGATTCGCGGGCCGGAAATGGGCGCGTCCTTGCGCCGGATCAAGCGGGATCGGGCATCATCGTGCGATGCCGAACGTCCCTTGCCGGCGCCGCGTCGCCCTCGCGGCGCTTGCCCTTGCCGCGCTTGTCGCCGCCGGGCTCGCGTGGAAAGGCGACAAGGTCTACGAGAAAATCCTCTACCTTCGCTATGGAGCGGCGCTTCCCGCGCCGCGCGGCCCCGCGCCGCGCGACGCGGCGCAGGCGCGGCGCCAGGACCTCGACATGCTCGCCGCGTTGCCCCGCGTCGATCGCAGCTTCAGCGCGAAGGGGCGCGAGCAGTTCGAGCGGCAGGTGGCGCGGCTGCGCGAGCGCGCCGCATCGCTCGACGACGCCGCGTTCTTCCTGGGCGTGGCGCAGGCGGTCGCGCTCTCCGGCAACGCGCACACCAACGTGGACCTCGTCTCCTGGCGCGAGAAGCTTCCCGCGGTGCCGGTGCGTCTCGCGTGGTTTCCCGAGGGTCTCTTCGTGATCCGCGCGGCGAGCGGCGAGGAGGCCCTTCTCGGCGCGAGCGTGCTCTCGATCGACGGCTTCGCGCCCGGGGAGCTCGAGCGCGAGGCGGGGCGCTACTTCGCCGGCACGCCCCAATACCTGCGCTCGGTAAGCCACGTCGCGCTCGAGTCGCCCGCCGTGCTGCATGCGCTGCATCCCGGGGCGAGCGCCGATCGCATCGCGTTGCGCGTGCGCGATCGCGCGGGCGTCGAGCGCGAGGTGGAGCTCGCCGCGATCGCGCCGTCGCGAGCGCCGCGCGCGGCGAAGCCGGGACGCCTGCGTTCCCCGGTCCGGCTTCCCGACGAGGCGCCCGGCGCCTGGCACGCGCTCCTGGACGGACGGCCCATTCCGCCCAGCCTGCGCGGCCCCGAACACGTCACCTACTCCACCGTGCTCGACCATGGGCGCACGCTCTATCTGCACCTGTGGCAGGTGCGCGACGGGCCGCACCAGCGCATCGCAACGCGCATCGACCGGGCGCTCGGCGCCGCCTCCGACCCGAAGTGGAAGCGCATCGTGCTCGACCTGCGTTGCGACGCGGGGGGCGACTATCCCACGGTGTACGGCGCGATCCGGGGGCTGCCGCAGCGGCTCGCGCCCGACGGCCGCCTCGTGATCCTCACCGACGAGACGACGTTCTCGGCCGCGATCATCACCGCGGTCCTCGCGAAGCATTTCGCCGGCGCGCGCGCGACGGTGGTCGGATCCACCGTCGGCGATCGCCTCGAATTCTGGGCCGAAGGAACGCCCGCCACGCTTCCGAACTCCGGAATCCGCATCGGCGTCTCGACCGGCTATCACGACTGGGCGCACGGCTGCCGCAGGCTCGCCTGCTGGTGGCCCAACTTCTATTACGATGTCGCGGGAGGCGATCTCGCGCCGTCGATCCGCGTGCACTGGACGTTCGCCGACTATGCGCGCGGGGTGGACACGGTGCTCGAGCGCGCCCTGCAATGAAAGGACCTCGATGGCTCCCACGAGCGTCGTCGTGATCGCCGCGATCCCGCTGCTCGCGTGGCGCATGTTCTCGCGGGTGCGCCGCCTGGTCGGGCGGCAGCGCTCGCGGCTGTGGCGCCACTGGAGCGCGGTGGTGCTCTTCCCGCTGTTGCTCGTGCTGCTCGCGCGCGCGGCCGCCGCGAATGGCGTGGCGCTCGCGGCCCTCGCCGGCGGCATCGCGGCCGGAGCGGCGCTGGGAATCCTGGGCCTGAGGCTCACGCGCTTCGAGCGCACGCCGGAGGGCTGGTTCTATACGCCGAACGCGCATATCGGCATCGCCCTTTCGGTGCTGCTCGCCGCCCGCATCGCCTGGCGCCTGGTCGAGGTGCAACTGCACGGTGCGGCGCCGCTCGGCGCCCGGTTCGCCGCGAGCCCGCTCACGCTCGCGATCCTGGGCGTGCTCGCCGCGTATTACGCCGCCTACGCGGCGGGCGTGCTGCGCTGGCGCCACACGCAGGGGTAAGCCGTTCGGAACCGGCGCGTCGCGCGAGCGCGTGGCGCCGATGCGCCGCTAGTGCTTGGCCTCGCCGATGAGGCGGTCGAGGTGCGGGTCGGCGCGGTGGTTGGCGGCGTTCCAGCGCATCACGAGGTACATGGATCCGGCCATGAAGAGTCCGAAGATCACGACCACCGTGTGGATGCGCAGGTCGAAGCGGATCATCATCGAGTAGATCGCGAGCATCACGAGGATGCTCACGTTCTCGTTGAAGTTCTGCACCGCGATCGAGTGGCCCGCGGACATGAGGACGTGGCCGCGATGCTGCAGGAGCGCGTTCATCGGCACCAGGAAATAGCCGGCGAACGCCCCGATCAGCACGAGGACGAAATACACCGCCGGCATCCACTTGAGCGAGACCATGCTGATCACGGCGATGCCCATCGCGATGCCCATCGGCAGCACCGAGACGGCCCTCTTGAGCGGCACCAGCCGCGCGGCGAGCACCGCCCCGATCGCGATGCCCAGCGCCGAGACGCCGGAGAGCATCGCGCCGCCCTCGAGCGGGAGCTTGAGCTGGCGCTCGGCCCAGCGGATCACGATGAACTGCAGGCACGCGCCCGCGCCCCAGAAGAGGGTGGTCACGGCGAGCGAGATCTGGCCCAGCTTGTCGCGCCACAGCATCACGAAGCAGCGCGAGAAATCCACCAGCAGGCGGACGGGATTGCGCTCCTGGTGCGGGTAGCGCGCGCCGGTGTCGGGGATCGCGAGCGTGAGGGCCGCGGCGATGCCGTAGACGAACGCGATCGCCACGACCGCCGCCTCGGGTGGCGTGTCGATGCTGGTCTCGAGCAGGGGCATTTCGAACGACAGCAGGATGTGCGAGATGCGCGGGCCGATGAGCATGCCGCCCAGCACGTTGCCGAGCAGGATCGAGGTGACGGTGAGGCCCTCGATCCAGCCGTTGGCCATCACCAGCTTCTCGGCGGGCAGGAGCTCGGTGAGGATGCCGTACTTGGCGGGCGAATAGGCGGCCGCGCCGAGTCCCACCACCGCATAGGCGAGGAGCACGAGCCAGTACGCCGGCAGGTGCCCGACGCTCATGAACTGGTTGAACAGGATGAGGAGGCAGCCCACGACCTTGATCGCGTTGGTGAGGAACATCACGCGACCCTTGGGCATGGAATCGGCGAACGCGCCCACCAGGAACGCGAGCACGACGTACGAGATGGTGAAGAAGAACTTGAGCAGCGGCGTCGCCCACGCGGGCCCCTGGAGCTGCCCCAACATGGCGATCGCCGCGATGAGCAGCGCGTTGTCGGCGAGCGACGAGAAGAACTGCGCCGCCATGATGATGTAGAAGCCGTTCTTCATGGCGAGGCGGGAAATCGCGACTCCCTCACGCCCCGGAGGCGTGAAGGGTCCACCACTCGCGGAACGCGGCCGCGGGGAGGGCGGGGCACACCGCGTTGCCCTGCGCGAGGTCGCAGCCCAGGGCGGCGAGCGCCTCGCGGATCTCGCGGCGTTCCACTCCCTCGGCGCAGACGCGCAGCCCGAAGTGATGGCCGAGGTCCACCACGCTGCGCACCAGCGCGCGGTCGCCGGCGTCGGTGAGCATGCCCGCGACGAAGGGACGGTCGATCTTCAGCTCGTCCAGCGGGAAGCGGCGCAGGTGCGAAAGCGAGGAGAAGCCGCTGCCGAAATCGTCGATGGCGAGGCCGACTCCCACCGCCTTGAGCCGCGTGAGGATCGCGACGGATCGCTCCGCATCCGAGATCATCGAGCTCTCGGCGATCTCGAGCCCGAGATCCGCGGGCGCGATGCCCCAGGTCTTGAGGCTCTGGTCGACGACCGCCGGAAGCTCGCGGTCGGTGAGCGTGCTGGTGGACAGGTTGATCGCCACCCGCATGGTGCGCCCGGCCGCCTTCCATTCGGCCGCCTGGCGCAGCGCCGCGTTGAGCACCCAGAACGTGAGCGAGCCGATGAGGCCGGTGCGTTCCGCGATGCCCACGATCGTCTGCGGCGGGACGTCGCCCGCCTTCACGTGCTTCCAGCGCAGCAGGGCCTCGGCGCCGGTCGGGCGACCGGAGGCGAGGTCGACCTGCGGCAGGTAATGCAGCTCCAGCTCGTTCGCGCGGATCGCGCGCTCGAGGTCGAGGTCGAGGCCGCGGTAGACCTCCGCCTCCACCGCCTCGTCGCCCTGGAAGACGTGGTAGCCCTCCTCGCGCGTCGCGGCGATCTGGCGCGAGATGTCCGCGGCCATCAGCAGCTCGGCCGGATCGTAGCCGTGCTCGGGAAGCGTCGCGATGCCCACGCAGGGCCGCAGCACCGCGCTTCCGCCTTCGTGCGCGATGGGCCGGTCGAGCGCGCGCAGGAGCTTCACCGCCGCGAGCACCGCCTGGCTCTGGTGCGCGAGGCGCGGCAGCACCACGCAGGCCTGCTCGTCGCTGATCGGCGCGACCCGATCCTCGGGGCGCAGCGCCTTGCGCAGCCGCTCGAGGACGAGCGCCATCGTCATCGACGGGCTCGGTCCGCGCAGGAGCGCGTGCAGGCGGTCGACGCGGCGCAGGTCGAGGATCAGCACCGCGAGCCGCCCGTCGGTCGCGCGCGCGACGGCGGTCTCGCGGTCGAGGAGCTTCAGCAGCCCCTCGCGCGTCTGCGGGACCGCGTCGTCGGGAACCTGCACCGGGGGAGTCGTCTCGGACAAGGCGCGTCAGCTCAGGTAGAAATCGCGCAGGTCCAGGCCGTAGGCCCCGGCGGGCAGCCCGCGCTTGATGAACACGCCTTCTTCGCCGCCCACCTTCGGATCGTAGAGGAGGTCCACCATCGCCGGGTGCGCGACGGGGGTCTTGTCGGGGCCGGTCACCACCAGCACGCGCGGCTTGAGCCGGCGCAGCTTGTTGTGCGAGACCACGACCGCGACCTCGCCGGTGGACAGCTCGATCAGCGAGCCCACGGGGAAGACGCCCACGGAGGACACGAACTGCTGCACGAGCGGCTCGTGGAAGAAGTCGCCGCCCCAGCTCGCGATGTTGCGCAGCGCCTCGTAGGAGGAGACCGCCGCTGCGTAGGGGCGGTGGTTGGTGAGCGCCGCGAAGCAGTCGACGATGCCCGCCATGCGGCCGACGACGCTGATCTCGTCGCCCATGAGGCCCTTGGGATAGCCGCTGCCGTTCATGCGCTCGTGATGCTGCGCGATCCCCTGGATCACGTCGGCATGGAAGTTCGGCGTCTGCGTGAGGATGTCGAGGCCGTGCTGCACGTGCGCCTTCACCTGCTCGAACTCCTCGGGCTCGAGGCGTCCCTGCTTCTCGAGCAGCTCCTTCGGCAGCCGGATCTTGCCGATGTCGAGCAGCAGTCCCACCTGCGCGAGGATCTCGAGGTGCGATTTCGGGAAGCCGAGATGGCGCCCGAAGGCGGTGAGGTAGACCGAGACCTGCAGGCCGTGCCCGTAGGCGCTGATGTCCTGCTCGCGCAGGCGCGCGATCCACATCAGCGCGTCGGGATTGCGCACGATGCTCTCGACCATGTCCTCGACGATCTCCTCCACGCGCTCGACCTCGAAGCTCTGGCCGAGGCGCACGTCGGAGACGAGCTTCTGGAGCAGGTCGGACGAGCGCACGACGACCTCGCGCGCGCGCAGGCACCTCCGCCTCGACGCTCACGGCATCGAGGTACGTGGTGATCGCCACGCCCGGCGGCGCGAGCGCCGCGCGCGCCTCGAACTCCTGGGGCGTCTCGGGCACGGGCGCCTGCGGCGGCGCCGGCGAGGGCGCGGTCCGCTTCGCCTCGCGCCGCGACTTGCCGCGGAAGAGCGAGAGCACGCGGCCGAGGATTCCGCCGCCTTCCTCGCCGCCGGCATGGCCGGGCCGGTCGTCCTCGATGGCGGGGCCGCCGGGCGTGCCGAGGCGGATCACGCGCGGCGCGTCCGCTTCGGCCGCCGCGCGCCGCGCCCCGGCCGCGCTCGTTTCCTCTTCCGGCACGACGGCGGCTTCGCCTGCGCGCGATGCGGCGGCGGCCTGGGCTCGCGCGGGAGCGGCGCCGCCGACGGTGCTCGCGATGGGACCGCTCGAGGCCGCCTCGTACTCGTCGCCCGTCGATCGCGCGCGATCGATCATCACGTACTCGCAATGCGCGCGCAGCGCGGCGATCTGCTCCCCGTCTTCGATCAGGAAGCCCTGAAGCAGGAACGGGGTATCGACCCACGGCCGGTCGAGGTCCGCGACGAACATGCCGACCTTGAGCTCGTGCGTGAAGACTTTCGTCGCCATTGCCCCGCATTCTAAGGGATCGCGGGGCGATCTCGCTTCGCGACCTCTATAATCGGCGACTTACCGTCGCCCGCGCGCCCCCTGCTTCCCGTGTCCCGCATCCTGCAAGGCATCCGCGTCCTCGACCTCACCCGCGTCCTCGCAGGTCCGTGGGCCACGCAGAACCTCGCCGACCTCGGCGCCGAGGTGATCAAGATCGAGCGGCCCGGCCAGGGCGACGACACGCGCAGCTGGGGGCCGCCGTTCCTCGCAGATCGCGCCGGGCGCGAGACCGGCGACGCGGCCTACTACCTGGCCTGCAACCGCGGCAAGAAATCGGTGACGCTCGACGTCGCGAAGCCCGAGGGCCGGGCGATCGCGCGCCGCCTCGCGATCGCGAGCGACGTCCTGGTCGAGAACTTCAAGGTGGGCGACCTCGCGCGCCACGGCCTCGACTACGAGAGCCTCGCGCGCGAGAACCCGCGGCTGGTGTACTGCTCGATCACCGGGTTCGGCCAGGACGGTCCGTATCGCGACCGGCCGGGCTACGACTTCATGATCCAGGGGCTGGGCGGCCTCATGAGCGTCACGGGCGAACGCGACGAGCTCGCCGGCGGCGGCCCGCAGAAGGTGGGCGTCGCGGTCTCGGACCTCATGACCGGCATGTACGCGACGACCGCGATCCTCGCTTCGCTCCTGGAGCGCGCGAAGACCGGGCGCGGCGAGCGCATCGACATGGCGCTCCTCGACGTGCAGGTGGCGATGCTCGCGAACCTGAGCTCGAGCTACTTCGTCTCCGGCATCGCGCCCAAGCGGATGGGCAACGCGCACCAGAACATCGTTCCGTACCACGTGTTCCGCGCCGCCGACGAGTTCCTGATCGTCGCGGTGGGCAACGACACGCAGTTCGCGAGCTTCTGCTCGGTGATCGGCGAGCCGGGATGGCCCAAGGACCCGCGCTTCGCCACGAACCCGGCGCGCGTGCGCCATCGCGACCTCCTCGTGGGCCTCGTCTCCGGGCGGCTCGCGCAGCGCACGGCGCGCGAGTGGCTGGCTCTCCTCGAACCCGCGGGCGTTCCGTGCGGCCCGATCAACGACCTCGCGCAGGTCTTCGCGGACCCGCAGGTGCGCCACCGGGGCATGGAGGTGCGCGCCGCGCACCCGGCCGCGGGCGAGGTGCGCATGGTCGCCAACCCGATGAAGCTTTCCGCCTCCCCCATCACCTACGAGACCGCGCCGCCCACGCTCGGCCAGCACACCGAGGAGGTGCTGCGCTCGGTGCTGGGCCTGGACGCGGGCGCCATCGAACGGCTGCGCGACGAGCGCGTCGTCTAGAGGAGTCCCGAACCATGGCCGACGAGGCCCAGCTTCGCAACGACGTCGCGACCGCCAACCGCATCCTCGAGCGCGTGGGGCTCTCCAACGCGTTCGGCCACGCGAGCGCGCGCATCCCCGGCACCGACACCTTCTTCCTTCCGACGCGGCGCAGCCCCGGGCTCGCCGAGGCCTCGAAGCTGCTGCGCATCGATACGGACGGCCGCGTGCTCGAGGGGGACGGCGAGCCGAACAGCGAGTTCTGGATCCACGCGCGCATTTATGCGGCGCGACCCGACGTCGGCGGCATCGTGCACGCGCATCCTCCCGCCTGCGTGTGCCTCACGCAGATCGGCGAGCCGCATCGCGTGGTCCACAACCAGGGCGGCATCTTCGCCGGCGGCGTCCCCGAGTACTCGCGCATCGGCCTCATCCGCACGCGCGAGCTGGGCGAGCTCCTCGCGATGGCGCTGGGCGCGGGAAGCGCCGTGATGATGCGCGGGCACGGGATCGGCACCGCTTACGGCGACGTGCGCTCGGCCACGGTCGCCGCGTGCTACCTCGAGGAGAGCGCCGCGATGCAGCTGCGCATGCTCGCGGCCGCGGGCGGCGATGCGGCACGCATCCGCGCCTACACGCGCGAGGAGGCCGAGGGCCTGCGCGACCAGGTGACGGGCAACGTCGCGAAGCGCGCCTGGGAATATTTCGCGGCGCTCGCCGCTTCGCTTCCCCTCGGCGCCAACCTGCGCGGCTGATTCGGCGGCGCGCTCTTCGAGCGTGGCCTTGCGGCAGGTCACTACCGAGGGCACCGCGTCCCCGGTAGACTGGACGCTCATTTCCGGCTCGCCACGAGCGAGGAGGAGGCGGCGTGAAGCCGACCGACATCGCGAATCCCGACTACTTCCACAAGGTGGTCGATTGCCAGTGGGCCTGCCCGGCGCACACGCCGGTGCCCGAATACATCCGCCTCATCGCCCAGGGCCGCTACGCCGACGCGTACATGGTGAACTGGGAATCGAACGTGTTCCCGGGCATCCTCGGGCGCACGTGCGACCGCCCGTGCGAGCCCGCCTGCCGGCGCGGGCGCGTCGAGGAAGGCGCGCCGGGCGAGGAAGCGAAGGACGCGAAGCCGCAGCCGGTCGCCATCTGCCGCCTGAAGCGAGTCGCCGCGGACTACAAGGGCGACATCCGCTCGAGATTGCCGAAGCCGGCAGCGAAATCGAACGGCAAGCGCGTCGCCTGCATCGGCGCCGGCCCCGCGTCGCTCACCGTCGCGTGCGACCTCGCCCCGCTCGGCTACGACGTCACGGTGTTCGAATCCGACCGCCTCGCGGGCGGCATGATCCGCACGCAGATCCCGCGCTTCCGGCTTCCCGAGGGCGTGATCGACGAGGAGGTGGGATACGTCCTCGCGCTCGGCGCCGATTTCCGCGCCGGGCATCGCATCGATTCGATGAAGGCCCTCCTCGCCGAGGGCTTCGACGCGGTGTTCGTGGGCTCGGGCGCCCCGCGCGGGCGCGAGCTCGACATTCCGGGCCGCAAGGAAGCGGCTGCGAACATCCACATCGGCATCGACTGGCTCGCGTCGGTCTCCTTCGGGCACATCGAGCGCATCGGCAAGCGCGTGATCGTGCTGGGCGGCGGCAACACGGCGATGGATTGCTGCCGCTCGTCGCGGCGCCTGGGCGGCGAGGACGTGAAAGTCATCGTGCGCTCGGGGTTCGAGGAGATGAAGGCGAGCCCCTGGGAGAAGGAGGACGCGATGCACGAAGGCATCCCGATCCTCAACTACCTCGTGCCCAAGGCGTTCCTGCATCGCGACGGACGGCTCACCGGCGTGCGCTTCGAGAAGGTGAAGGCGGTCTACGACGCGCGCGGCCGCCGCTCGCTGGTTCCCACCGGGGAGCCCGATTCGGACTTCGAGTGCGACGACGTGCTGGTCGCGGTGGGGCAGGAGAATGCATTCCCGTGGATCGAGCGCGACCTCGGCATCGCGTTCGACGATCACGGCATGCCGGTGGTGGACCCGGCGACGATGCGCTCCACCCGGGCGAACGTCTTCTTCGGTGGCGATGCCGCGCTCGGCCCCAAGAACATCATCTGGGCGGTGGCGCACGGACACGAGGCCGCGGTCTCGATCGACCTCCTGTGCCAGGGCGAGGACGTGCACGATCGTCCCGCGCCGCGTGCGAGCCTCAGCTCGCAGAAGATGGGCATCCACGAATGGAGCTACGACAACCAGGTGGCGCCGGACGCGCGCTACAAGGTGCCGCTCCAGGAGCTGGTGGTCGCGCTGAAGGACATCCGCCAGGAAGTGGAGCTGGGCTTCGATCCCGCGCTTGCGTGGAAGGAGGCCCAGCGCTGCCTCAACTGCGACGTGCAGACCGTCTTCGCGCCGAAGCTCTGCATCGAGTGCGACGCGTGCGTGGACGTGTGCCCGATGGACTGCATCACCTTCACGGCCGACGGCGAGGAGGCCGAGCTTCGCAAGCGCCTCAACGCGCCGGCGGACAACCTCGAGCAGGACCTCTACGTGGGAGCTCCCCTCAAGACCGGCCGCATCATGGCGAAGGACGAGGACGTCTGCCTGCATTGCGGCCTGTGCGCCGAGCGCTGCCCGACGGGCGCCTGGGACATGCAGAAGTTCCTCCTCACGCCGACGCATGCCGGTCCCTCCTGCCGGCCGCAGCGACGTCCCGCCAGGGCGGCTTAGGGGTTACACCGGTAATCCCCCCGCAATGCGGGAAAGTGATGCGCCGCACAAACGCGGCGGCGCGGCTTCGCGCCGTCTGCGCTCCCCCCGAATGAAGCGCGTGACCCCGCGCATTTGCGGCGCGCGAGCGGCGCGTTACACGGCGATTACCGTTGAAAGCCGTGAGCCGTTGACCGCGAGGGTGCGAAACAACAAAGTGCCGCCACGACAACGATAGCGGGGCCTGGGCCCCATTTGGGAGATCGGAAATGGTCCTACGGAATCTGTCGATTGGAACGCGTCTCGCGTTCGGCTTCGGGGCGATCCTGGCGGTCCTGCTGGTGGTTTCCGCCGGCGGCACCGCGCTGGGCACGAAGAGTCGCAAGGATCTTGCGACGGTGACTGCCGCGGCCGTGGCCAAGGAGCGCCTCGCATCCGACATGCAGGAGCTCGTGCTGCGCCGATCCAGCGTGATGCGCAACGTGGGCCTGCTCACCGACTTCGCCGCCATGCAGGAGCAGCAGAAGATCGCCAACGGCCTCACCCACAAGTTCGCGGACGTGCGCCAGGCGATGCTGAAGCTCGAGCTCACGCCCGCCGAACGCACCCTCGTCGAGGGCCTGGACAAGGCCGACAAGGCGATCGAGGAGCCGTTCGCCAAGTCGATGCAGCTGCAGAGCGCGTTCCGCAACGAGGAAGCGGTGGGGCTGCTCATGAACTCGGTCGACCCGGCGGTCAACAAGATGCTCGAGTCGCTCGACCACCTCTCCGAGATCCAGAAGAAGTCCAACGAGGAGGCGACCAGCGCCGCCCTCGCGATGGGCGACCGGCTCGCCTTGACGACCTACATCGTCGAGGCGATCTGCCTGGTGGTCGCGGTGCTCATCGCCTGGGCGCTCACGCGCAGCATCACGATGCCGCTGCGCGAGGCCGTGTCGATCGCGCGTCGCGTGGCTTCCGGCGACCTCACCTCGCAGATCGAGCCGAAGGGCCGCGACGAGGCCGCGGAGCTCTTCGCGGCGCTGCGGGAGATGAACGACGGGCTCGCGCGCATGGTGATGCAGATCCGCACCGGATCCGAATCGATCGCGGTCGGCGCGAACCAGGTGGCGGCGGGCAACCAGCAGCTGTCCAGCCGGACGGAGGAGCACGCGAGCTCCCTGGAGGAGACCGCCTCCACGCTCGAGGAATTCACGACCACCGTGCGCCAGAACGCGGAGCACGCCAAGCAGGCGAGCTCGCTCGCCGGCACGGCGTCGGCCACCGCCGAGAAGGGCGGCGAGGTGGTGAGCAAGGTCGTCACCACGATGCAGGAAGTGACGACCTCGTCGAAACGCATCTCCGACATCATCGGCGTGATCGACGGCATCTCCTTCCAGACCAATATCCTCGCGCTCAACGCCGCGGTGGAAGCGGCGCGCGCGGGCGAGCAGGGCCGCGGCTTCGCGGTGGTCGCCTCCGAGGTGAGGAACCTCGCGCAGCGCTCGGCGGCCTCCGCCAAGGAGATCCGCGGGCTGATCGAGGACTCGGTCGGTCGCGTGGAGAACGGCGCGCGCCTGGTCGAGCAGGCCGGGAAGACCATGGACGAGCTGGTCGGCTCGGTGAAGCGCGTGGCCGAGATCATGACCGAGATCGCCGCGGCGAGCCACGAGCAGAGCTCGGGCATCGAGCAGATCAATCGCGCGATCACGCAGATGGACAACGTCGTGCAGATGAACGCCTCGCTGGTGGAGGAGGCCACGGCCGCCGCCACCAGCATGGCGAACCAGGCGACGGGCCTCGCGCGCGCGGTGGCGCAGTTCCGCCTCGAGGAGGGCCAGATGCCGGTCTTCGCCCCGTCGCAGCCGGCCGCGCCTTCGCAGCTCGCGGCGATGCCGAGGCCGCACGCGGCGCATGCGGCCGCCGAGTCGCGCTCCGCCGCGGCCGCGGCAGGGACGCGGCGCCGCGAGACGGCCCTCGCCTCGACCGAGGACGACGACTGGAAGGAATTCTGACCGGTAGCCGTCCACCCAACGACAAAGGAACGTGAGCCATGCCTCTAATCGCCATGACGCGCGAGATGGGATCCCTCGGCAAGGACGTCGCCGCGGGCATCGCCGAGCGCACGCAGCGCAAGGTGGTCTACCAGGAGATCATCGAGCCGATCGCCAACAAGATGCGGCTGCGCAAGAGCCACGTGCAGCGCTTCCTCGACGGCAAGTCGGGCCTCTGGGAGAGGCTCACGACCGACCGGACGAGCCTGTCCATCTTCACCGCCGACGAGACCTTCCGGTTCCTGAGCGACGCCGCCACCGGCGTGATCCGGGGCTGGGGCGCGGTTCACCTGCTCAAGGAAGTCCCGCACGTGATCCGGCTGCGGATCTGCGCGCCGCTCGACCTGCGCATCGAGCGCATGATGGAGCGCCTCGGCACGGACAACCGCGAGGCGGTCGAGAACGAGATCGAGATGAGCGAGGAAGCGCATACCGCGATCACGCGGCGCCATTTCGGCGTGAACTGGCGCGAGCCCGAGCACTACGACCTGGTCCTGTCCACCGAGCGCCTGTCGGTGGAGGAGTGCGTGGACGAGGTGGAATGTATGATGAAGAAAGGGCGCTTCCAGGAGACGGCGGAATCGGTTCGCATGATGGAGAACATGGCGCTCGAGTGGGCGGTGCGCTCGGCGCTGCGCCGCGACGGGCGTACCGCCGCGATGCACGTGACGATCGCGTGCAACGGCGGATGCGTCCGGCTCGCGGGCGTGGTGGACACGCAACGCGAGGCGAGCGCCGCGGCGGAGGTCGCCGCGGCGGTCGAGGGCGTGAGGGACGTGGAGAACGAACTGAAACCCGCCGATTCCTTCGCTTCGCGCTACCGGCGCGAGGCATGAACGGCGAAAGACCCGGAGGCCTTGCCGGCAACGGCCGAGTGCGACGGAATGAAAAGAGCCGGTGGACCGAAATGGCAGCGCGCATCGTGGTGAGCTACGGAGACGAAATCGTGGGCGAGGTGGAGCTCACCCGCCCGGTGACGGTCGTCGGCCGCCATCCCGACTGCGACGTCGTGATCGACCATCCCGCCATCTCGGGCCGGCACATGCTGCTGCGCGTGGTGAGCCGCACGGTCTACGTCGAGGACCTCGCGAGCACCAACGGCACGCGCGTGAACGGCATCGCGACCTCGCACCAGGTGGTGCACCACCTGGACCTGATCGAGGTCGGTTGTCACCGGGTGCACTTCTTCGACGATTCGATGATGATGGGACGCGTGGGCGACCTGGAGAGCACCGTGCTCACCGACTACGAGCGCACGATGCTCGCGGCGAACGACCAGGGGCCGGGCGCGCCGCGGGCCGCGGACGAAGCGGCGACGCAGCCTGCGCAGCGCGACGAGCGCGACCTCTCGCGGACCCAGGCGATCGCGCGCAATCCGGCGCTGCGGATCGAGGGCGAGGCGGCCGCGGCCGGGACCAACGGCGCGGCCCTCGCGCTGCGCGTGACGGGCGGCGAGCGCGCCGGGCAGCTGATCGCCCTCGACCGGGCGAACACGATGATCGGCATGGCCGGCGGCGATTCGGCGCTGGTGGTGCGCAGGGGCGCGGGCTACTTCCTCGCGCGCTTCGGCGGCACCCATGCGCCGCGCCTGAATGCGAGCGAGCTCGAGCCGGGAAGCCACGCCATCGGCGTCGGCGACCGGATCGAGGTGGGCACGACCCGTTTCGAAGTGATCCAGCTGTCGCACTAGCGGCCGAGAGAGAAGACGATGAAAAGGAGAGCCAACGGATCGACGGACGCGAGCGACGCCGCGAAGGCGGCGGACCTTCTCGTGACCGTCGCCTCGACCCTCAACGAGCGCCTCGCGGTCACGGCCGACGAGCTCGCGCGCAGCCAGGCGCTGCTGCGCGAGGCCTCCGACGAGCTGATGACCGCCTTCCGCGGCGCCGCCGACCGCATCGTCGCCGCGCAGCGCGACGCGGGCGAAGCGACCGAGAAGAGTGCCGAGTACGGGCTGGTCCTCGACCACCTCTACCGCGCGTGCCAGCACCTGCAGTCGCACGACCTCGTGAACCAGCTCATCGACGCGCAGAAGCTGCGGGTCGACAAGATGCGCGAGAAGCTCGCGCAGGCGATTTCGCTCGCCGTACCCCCGGTGTCGCGTCCCGACCAGGCGGAGCCCTGGATCGAGCGCTCGCGCGCCATGCTCGACTGCATCGTCGCGGGGATCCAGCAGATCGACCAGGACGCCCGCGCGCCCCTGGGCGACAAGCATCGCGCCGGCAGCGTGGACCTTTTCTGAAGGAATGATCTCCATGAAGACGATCCTTGCCGTTGACGATTCCGCCACGATGCGCGAGATGGTGACCTTCGTCCTCGAGTCCGCGGGCTACCGCGTGATCGAGGCCGAGGACGGCGCGCAGGGCCTCGACCGCGCGACGGCCACCAACGTGGACCTGGTGATCACCGACCAGAACATGCCGAACATGGACGGCCTCACGCTCGTGAGGAGCCTGCGCGAGCTGCGCGACTACAAGAGCGTGCCGATCCTGCTCCTCACGACCGAGTCCTCGGACAGCATGAAGTCGCAGGGCCGCGCCGCGGGCGCCACCGGTTGGCTGGTGAAGCCGTTCGATCCCGCCACCCTCCTCGAAGTCGTGCAGAAGGTGCTCCGCTAGGGACCCCAAATGCCGATCGATCTCAACCGGTTCATCGCAACCTTCTTCGACGAGGCGCGCGAGCACATCGAGTCCATCGAGGAGATGGCGATGGCGCTCGAATCGGGGCGCGAGGATCCGGAGCTGCTGAATTCCATCTTCCGCGCCGCGCACTCGATCAAGGGCGGCGGCGGCACCTTCGGCTTCACGCAGCTCGCCGAGGCGACCCACGAGATGGAGACGCTCTTCGACGCGCTGCGCAAGGGCCGCGGCAAGGCCGACGCCACCACGGTGCGCCTGCTCCTCGACTCGTGCGACGCGTTCAAGGCGCACCTCGAGCGCCTCAAGGCGGGAGACCGCGGCGAGGACGCCGCGATCGAGGCCGCGCGCGTGCGCCTGGCGGGCTATCGCGCGGGCGAGGCCGCCGCTCCGGCCGTCGCGGCGCGGGAGGAGCCGAAGGAGGAATCGTTCTTCGCCGAGCCGCAGGCGAGCGCGCCGGCCGGGGCGAAGCGCTCCGCCGCCTACGGCCTTTTCGAGCCGGCGCCGGGTCCGACGGCTCCCGCGGCCGCCGCCGACAAGTTCGGCTTCTTCGAGCCGCTGCCCGGCTCGACCGGCGCCGCGGAGGCGGCGCGCGCGCGCGCCGAGCAATCCTCGATCCGCGTGAGCGTCGAGAAGATCGACCGCATCGTGAACCTGGTGGGCGAGCTCGTGATCGCGCAGGCGATGATGCAGCAGTCGGTCGCGGGCCTGAGCGACGAGCACGACGAGCACCTCACGCACAACCTCGCGACCCTCGATCGCAACGCGCGCGACCTGCAGCAGGCCGTGATGTCGATCCGCATGATGCCGATGGAGTTCGTGTTCAGCCGCTTCCCGCGCCTGGTCTACGACGTCTCGACCCGGCTCGGCAAGAAGGTGCAGCTGCGCACCCAGGGGCACGAGACCGAGCTCGACAAGGAGCTGATCGAGCTGCTCGTGGATCCGCTCACCCACGTGGTGAGGAACGCCATCGACCACGGCATCGAGTCGCCCGAGGAGCGCCGCCGCGCGGGCAAGCCCGAGCAGGGCACGGTGGGCATGCGCGCGACCCACCGCGGCGGCAGCGTCATCATCGAGGTGACCGACGACGGCCGCGGGCTCGACCGCGACCGCATCATCGCCAAGGCGCGCGAGCTCGGCATGCCGGCCGACGAATCGATGACCGAGGAGCAGGTGTGGGGCCTCATCTTCGAGGCCGGCTTCTCGACCGCGAAGGAGGTGACCGACGTCTCCGGGCGCGGCGTCGGCATGGACGTGGTCCGGCGCAACATCACCTCGCTCGGCGGCAACGTCTTCATCTCCTCGGTGAAGGGCGAGGGCACCACGATCACGATCCAGCTCCCGCTCACGCTCGCGGTGCTCGACGGCATGATCGTGAGCGTCGCCGACGAGCAGTACATCGTGCCGATCGAGTTCGTCGCCGAGGCCTTCAAGCCGGGCCCGAACGACATCCGCACCATCGTGAACCAGCCTTCGCTGATCGCGGTGCGCGGCGAGCAGTTGCCGATCGTGCGCCTCGAGGACGTGGTGCGGCTTCCCGAAGCCGGCCGCGAGCGGGCGCAGCCGCTGTGCCTCGTGGTCGAGGTGGACAACCGCCGCGCCGCCCTCCTCGTGGACAGCCTCATCGGCCAGCAGCAGCTGGTGGTGAAGTCGCTCGACTCGAACCTGCACGCGGTGCCCGGGGTGGCGGGCGCCACGATCCTCGGCGACGGCCGCGTCGCGCTCATCCTCGACGTGAGCGCCGTCACGCGAACGCACGCCGCGCGCGCGCACGTGAAGGCGGCGGCATGAACGCGGCCACGGAAGAGCGGGCGCACGCCCCCGCGCCCGCGCAGCGGGAGTTCCCGTTCGATCGCGAGCATTTCCGCCTCATCAGCGAGCGCGTGTACGCGTTTTCCGGGATCCGGCTCCCCGCGACGAAGCGCGAGATGGTGTACGCGCGCCTCGCGCGGCGCCTGCGCACCCTGGGCATCGCCTCGTTCGACGCCTACATCCGCTACCTCGAGCTCGAGCCCGCCGAGTGGGAGCACTGCACCAACGCGCTCACGACCAACGTCACCTCGTTCTTCCGCGAGGAGCACCACTTCCGCACGCTCGCGCTGCACGCGAGCACCCGTGCGGCGAGCGGCGAGCCCTACCGGGTGTGGAGCGCCGGGTGCTCGACCGGCGAGGAGCCCTACACGATCGCGATGTGCCTCGCGGAGACGCTCGGCAACGCCCCTTTCCAGGTGCACGCGACGGACCTCGACACGCAGGTGCTCGCCACGGCGCGCGAAGGCGTGTACGGGCTGCAGTCGGTCCTCAAGGTGAGCGAGGAGCGCCAGAGGCGCTTCTTCCTGCGCGGCACCGGGCGCTACGAGGGCCGCGCGCGGGTGCGCCGCGAGCTCGCCTCGCGCGTGGAGTTCGCGCGCGTGAACCTGATGGACCGCGAGTGGCCGGTGGAAGGCCCGTTCGACGCGATCTTCTGCCGCAACGTGATGATCTACTTCGACAAGCCGACCCAGGCGCGCCTCATCGAGCGCTTCGCGGCGCTCGTCAAGCCGCACGGGTTCTTCTTCGCGGGCCACGCGGAGAGCCTCCTCGACAACGGGCGCCACTTCCGCCTCAAGGGCCAGACGGTGTACGAGCTCGCGTCCCGAATCCCCGACCCAACCCCTCCCCACAGAGAGGGGACCCACGATGATGCGCGATGACGATCCGCTGCGCGACGACGTCCCCAACCGCTATTTCGACCCGCACTTCAAGGTCGAGACGGCGAAGATCCTGCCGGGGGAGTACTACGCGACCAACCGCGACATGGCGCTCGTCACCGTGCTCGGCTCCTGCGTGTCGGCATGCCTGCGCGACGGCGAATCGGGAATCGGCGGGATGAACCACTTCATGCTCCCCGACGAGGGCAAGATCCTCGGCGCCCACGGCAACGTGAGCGCGGGCGGGCGCTACGGGGTGCACGCGATGGAGCTGCTCATCAACCAGATCCTCAAGCTGGGCGGCAGGCGCGAGCGGCTCGAGGCGAAGGTCTTCGGGGGCGGCAACGTGCTGCAGGGCTTCATGCTCTCCAACGTGGGCGAGCAGAACGCGAACTTCATCGTCGAGTACCTGAACCTCGAGCGCATCCCGATCGTCGCGCGCGACCTGCTCGACGTGTGGCCGCGCAAGATCTACTTCTTCCCGCACAGCGGCAAGGTCATGGTGAAGCGGCTGCGCAAGGTCAACAACGACACCATCGTGCTGCGCGAGCGCGACTACGGCGCGCGGCTCTTCCACGGCACCATCGAAGGCGGGGCGGAACTGTTCAAATGAGCGACAAGATCAAGGTGCTGATCGTCGACGACTCGCGGATGATCCGCGACATCCTGAGCGACATCCTCGGGGAGCAGGAGGACATCGAGGTGGTGGGCGCCGCGGCCGACGCGTTCGAGGCGCGCGACATGCTGCGCGACCTCGCGCCCGACGTGCTCACGCTCGACGTCGAGATGCCGAAGATGAGCGGCCTCGAGTTCCTCGACCGGCTGATGCGGGCGCGGCCGATGCCGGTGCTCATGATCTCCTCGTTCACCGAGCGCGGCTCCGAGGTGACGTTCCGCGCGCTCGAGCTGGGCGCGGTCGACTTCGTCACCAAGCCCAAGCTGAACGAGCAGACGCCCGACGACTACGGCGCGCTCATCGCCGAGAAGATCCGCGCCGCCAAGAGCGCGCGCCTGAAGCTTCCGCGGCGCTCGCCGGAGGAAGGCGGCCTGGGCCAGGTGCCGGTGGTCCCGGTGCAGAAGCGGCCGGTCCCGCGCGGCGTCAAGACCTCGGACAAGCTGATCGCCGTGGGCGCCTCCACCGGCGGCACGGAAGCGATCCGCGAGTTCCTCGTCGGGATGCCGCCCGAATGCCCGGGCATCGTGGTCGTGCAGCACATGCCCGAGAACTTCACGCGCATGTTCGCCGAGCGCCTGAACGGCCTCTGCCAGATCACGGTGAAGGAAGCCGAGCACAACGATCCGATCCTGCCGGGCCACGCCTACATCGCGCCCGGCGGCAAGCACCTGTGGGTGAAGCGCGACCAGGGGCAGCTCCTCGCCAAGCTCTCCACCGAGGCGCCGATGAACCTGCACCGCCCGTCGGTGGACTTCCTGTTCCTGTCCGCCGCGAAGTACCTGGGCGCGGATGCGATCGGCGTCATCATGACCGGCATGGGGCGCGACGGCGCCCAGGGCATGCTCGAGATGAAGAAGGCGGGCGCGTGGAACATCGCGCAGGACGAGGCGACCTCGGTCATTTTCGGCATGCCGCGGGAAGCGATCGAGCTGGGCGCTGTTCACGAGGTTGCACCCCTCAACCGGTTGCGCGAGAAAGCCCTCGCGCGCGTGGCGAAGAAGGAGATGTCGCGATGAGCGCCGATTCCGCGATGGTGGAAGCCCTGTCGGTCGAGGAGCGCGCGCAGGCCGCCGAGGCCCCGCGCCGCGAGTTCCTCACCTGCCGGCTGGGCGACGAGCACTACGGCATCGACATCCTGCAGGTCCAGGAGATCCGCGAGATCGATCGCGTGACGCGCGTGCCGCACGTCGCCCCCTACGTGCGCGGCGTGATCAACCTGCGCGGGGCGATCGTGCCGATCGTGGACCTGGGCCTCATCTTCGGCTTCCCCGAGCCGCTGCCGCTCGAGAAGGCGAGCGCGATCGTGCTGAACGTCGAGCGGCGCATGGTGGGACTCGTGGTCGCCGGCGTCTCCGACGTGGTGGCGCTCGCCGAGCACGAGATCCTTCCGCCCCCGGATCTCGGCGAACGCGCGATCGGCCGCGCCATCATGGGCATCGGCACGCGCGGGGCCGCGGGCGGCGAGGAGGGCGCGGCGAGCCTGCTCCTGCTCGACGTGCAGCACCTCCTGCGCCGCGTGCGAGAGGAACGCGAATGAGCGTGCACGCCGGGTTCCCGCCCAACGACGCGACGGCCATGATGCCGGCGAGGATCGGCCAGTACGAGATCCGCGGCGTCCTCGGGCGCGGCGAGTCGGCGACGATCTACCTCGGCCGCGAGCTCTTTCCCGCCCGCGACGTGGCGATCAAGGTCTACGACGCGCGCCTCCTCGCCTCCGAGGACCGCGCGCTCTTCCGCTCGCTCTTCCTGAAGGAGGCGCTCCTCGCGAAGAAGCTCACGCACCCCAACATCACGCAGGTGCACGACGCGGCCGCCGACGACCAGCGCGCCTACATCGTGATGGAATACGTGCAGTCGGGAAGCCTCGACCGCTACTGCGTGGCCGAAGGGCTCCTCGAGCCGCGCCGCGTGGCGCAGGTGCTCGAGCGCGTCTGCGACGCGCTGAGCTATGCGAACGCGCTCGGCATCGTGCACCGCGACCTCAAGCCCGCGAACATCCTCATGGGCGCCGACGGCGAGGCGAAGGTGGCCGATTTCGGCGTCGCGCACACCGCCTTCACCTTCGACCCCACGCGCGGCCTGATGGTCGGCTCGCCCGCCTACATGGCGCCCGAGCAGCTCGAGCGCAAGCCCGCGTCGATGCAGTCCGACATGTACTCGCTCGGCATCGTGCTCTACAAGATGCTGCGCGGGGAGCTGCCTTTCCCGCCCGACACGCCCGCGGCGCTGATGACGCGCATCCTGCTCGGGAACCTGCCGAAGCCGGGTGCCGATCGCAGCGGCCTCGATCCGCTCTTCGACGAGATCTTCGCCCGCGCGACGGCGCGCAACCCCGCGGACCGCTACCCCGACTGGGAGGCGTTCGCCGCGGACCTGCGCCGCATCTCCGAGCCCGACGGTACCAAGGTGGCCGCCGACGAGCGCGTGCCGCAGCTGCGCGCGCTGCCGTTCTTCCGCGGCTTCGGCGAGGCGGCGCTCGCCGAGATCGCCCCCATGGGCCGCTGGTTCGACGTGCGCGCCGGCTCCACGCTGGTGGGCGAGGACGATCCCGGCTACTCGTTCTTCATCCTCGTGCGCGGACAGATGCGCGTCACGCGCCGCGGAACGCTGCTGCGCATCCACGGCGCGGGGCAGTGCCTGGAGGAGACGGCATTCCTGCGCCGCAACGCCGCGCGCCGCTTCGCGAGCGTGACCGCGGTGACCGACTGCACGGTGATCGAGTTCGATCCCGACGTGCTGTGGCTCGCCTCGCCCGAATGCACCCGGCAGCTCGACGAGGCCTTCCTGCGCACGATGGCCGAGCGGCTGGTGAACGCGGAAGGCGCGCTCGCCGAGATGCTCGCCGGCCGCAACGTCACGCTCTTCTGAGCCCGCCATGAATCCCCTGCGCGCCCTGCGCCACCTGCGCGTCTCCCGGCTGCAGGCGAAGCTCATCGCGATCGTGGGCGTCGCCATGGCGGTCGCGGTCGCGGTGGCGCTGGGCGCCCTCACGCGCGTGTACGGGGCCGCCAAGGACGTGGAGAGGATCAGCCGCGAGGATTACGAGACGCAGCTGGGGATCGTGCGCGGCGAGGTCGCGTTCAAGACCGAGGTGAAGGAGTGGCAGAACGTGGTGATGCGCGGCGCGGACGCGTCGATGCGCGACAACTACTGGAACGCCTTCCTCGATGCGGAGAAGTCGGTGCACGACTTCGTCGCCGATGCCCGCGGCGCCACGAAGCATCCGGATGTCGCGCAGGCGCTCGACCAGTTCCTGGCCGCGCATGCGCAGGCCGGTGAAGGATATCGGCGCGCTTACCTGGCGGCGCGGCAAGGCGGGTGGAACATCGAAGCGGCCGACAAGGCGGCCGCGGGACTCGACCGCGGTCCCTCCGATCGGCTCGAGGAGGCGGAGGCGATCGCGCAGCAGCGCGGCGCGCAGCTCATCGGCGAGGCGGTGGGCTCCGGACGCCGCGCGTACGGCATCGCCATCGCCGCGATCCTCGCGGCGCTGGTCGCGGCCATCGTCGGCGTCTGGTTCTACTCGCGCCGCGCGCTGCTCGTACCGATCATGGCGGCCGCGTCGCACGCCGAGCGCATCGCCCGCGGCGACCTCACCGCGAAGATCGAGGGCACGTCGCGCGACGAGGCCGGCCAGCTGCTCGATTCCTTCGCGCGCATGAACGAGGGGCTCGCGCGGGTGGTGACGCAGGTGCGATCGGCGGCGGAAGCCGTGGTGGGCGCCTCCGGGGAGGTGGCCGCCGGCATGACCGACCTTTCGCAGCGAACCGAGGAGCAGGCCTCGAGCCTCGAGGAGACCGCCGCGAGCATGGAGCAGCTCTCGGGCACCGTGCGCCAGAACGCGGAGAACGCCCAGGAGGCCGACGGGCTCGCGTCCAGCGCCTCGAAGCGCGCGGAGCAGGGCGGACGCGAGGTCGCGCGCGTGGTGGTCACCATGAGCGAGATCAGCGAGAGCGCGCGGCGCATTTCCGACATCATTTCGGTGATCGACGGCATCGCCTTCCAGACCAACATCCTCGCGCTCAACGCAGCGGTGGAGGCGGCGCGCGCCGGCGAGCAGGGCCGCGGCTTCGCGGTCGTCGCCTCCGAGGTGCGCTCGCTCGCGCAAAGGAGCGCGCAGGCGGCCAAGGAGATCAAGGACCTCATCGGCAGCTCCGTGGCGCAGGTGGACGAGGGCACGCGTCTCGTGGACCAGGCGGGCGGTACCATCGCCGCTCTCGTGGGAGACGTGAAGCGGGTGAGCGGCCTCATGCGCTCCATCGCCGAGGCCTCCGCCGAGCAGAGCCGCGGCGTGCAGCAGGTGAACAAGACGGTGACCGAGATGGACAAGGTCGTGCAGCAGAACGCCGAGGCCGTGCAGCGCTCGGCCTCTGCGGCCGACGGCATGCGGCGCCAGGCCGACGCGCTCCTGCGCGCCGTGGGCGCCTTCCGCGTGCGCGGCGAGCACGATGCGCGCGCGGCGCAGGAAAGGCAGGGCGCCCCCGCCGCGATCGCACCGGCGGGCCGCGTGGCGTCCGCGCCGATGGCGGCGATGGCGGGCAGCGTGTCCGACGAATGGAAAGAGTTCTAGGAGGCACTATGAAGACCGCAACGGCGGAACGGGAAGCGACGCGCGAAGTCCTCGTCTTCGTCCTCGGCAAGGAAGAGTACGGCGTCGACATCCTGAAGGTGCAGGAGATCCGCGGCTACGAGAAGGTGACGCCGATTCCCTCCGCCCCCGACTACCTCAAGGGCGTGGTGAACCTGCGCGGCGTGATCGCGCCGGTGATCGACATGCGCGTGAAGTTCCGGCTGCCGGAGGTGCGCTACGACTCGTTCACCGTGGTGGTGATCCTGCGCATCGGCGGCCGCGTGGTGGGCCTGGTGGTCGACGGCGTCTCCGACGTGGTGCGCTTCACCGCGAGCGAGGTGAAGGCGGCTCCGCAGCTGGGCGCGCTGGTCGACAGCTCCTTCCTCGACGGGGTCGCCACGCAGGACGACCGCATGGTGCTCCTCGTCGACATCGAGCGCCTGCTCTCCAGCGGCGAGCTGAACCTCCTGCGCCAGGTGGCGGAGTCGGCGTCGTGAGCCGTTACCTCCGATTCGCCTGGCGCCACCCGTACCTGCTGGCGGCGCTGATGGTGGTCCTCTTCCTGCCGTGGCTGTGGCTGGGCGTGCTGATCCCGCAATGGGCGCTGCTCACCTCGCTCGCGATCGTGCCGCTCGCGGCGCTGGTCGCGCTCGCGCTCGTGATGAAGGACCTCAACGACGAGGACCTCGGCGCCGGCAATCCCGAGGAGCCGCTCTTCAAGTGGCGCAAGCGCACGCGCCTGTTCCAGCAGGTGGTCGTCGGCCTCGACACGATGCTCGAGCGCTGGGACGCCGCCTCGCAGGTGAACCGCCAGAAGCTCGACATGGTGAACCAATCGGTGGAGGAGGTGATCAAGCTCACCGAGAGCGCGGTCACCGAGATCAGCAAGCGCTTCCGGGTGCTGGTCGGCAAGGCGAACGAGCAGACCGAGGCCGCCATGTCGCTCCTCAAGGCCGGGGAGGAGGGCGAGCGCCGCGGCATCCTGTCGCTCCCGGACTTCATCAAGGCCTACGACACGCAGCTCGTGAACGTGACCAGCCACATGACCGGCTTCTCGCAGGCGGCCGACGAGATGGCCAACCACCAGAAGCGCGTGTCCGAGCATGCCCGGGTCATGGAGGGGACGATCGACGGCCTGCGCAACATGGCCTCGCAGATCTCGCGCATCGCGCTCGACAGCTCGGTCGCCATGACGTCGCAGACGCTCACGCCGCGCGACTTCGTCGAGATGACCGATCGCATCCGCGCGATCAGCGCCGAGGCGCACGAGCTCACGCGCAAGACCCGCGCGGGCCTCGACGCGATCGGCGACGAGGTGCGGCAGGGGAACAAGCGCACGACGCAGGTGGCGGAGGCCGCGCGCCGCGCCGTGGAGATCGCGCGCACCGAGATCGGGACCCTCAACGAGGCGACGATCGAGCAGACGCGCCAGATCGAGGCGACGCTCAAGCACGTGAACGACCTCTCGGTCGAGATCCAGAAGGACATCAACCAGATCATCGTGGCGATGCAGTTCCAGGACATCACGCGGCAGAAGCTCGAGCGCCTGCACAAGCCGGCGCTGGGTGCGGCGGCCGCGTCGCTGTCGCTGCTCTCGCACGAGACGCAGGCGCTGCTGCAGCGCGACCTCTACCGCGCCGTGCGCGCCTACTCGGAGAGCGCGCTCAGGCCGCGCATGCCCGGCGCGCGCGACGTGGAGGTCGAAGGGCGCAAGCTCGACGCGGTCGAGGAGTCGCTGCCGCGCCACCCCGCCATCGCGGCCGAGGACGGGCAGGAGGCAGGCACGAAGGTGGAAATCTTCTAGGGTTTGTCCGCCGGCAAAGCCGCGGCCGCCACGCCGCGCACCGGCGGGGGTAAACTGGGTCACTTCCACAACGGGCCCGCCCCCGGGCCATGCCGATGAAGCCGCTCGAGGCGGTCAACGATTTCGTCGTCAAGTTCGCCAACGTCAACGGCTCCGGATCGGCCTCGGCGAACACGCTCTTCGCCAAGTCGATCCTGCGCATGGGCGTGCCGGTCAGCCCACGCAACATCTTCCCGTCGAACATCCAGGGCCTGCCCACCTGGTACGAGGTGCGCGTCTCGGAGGCGGGCTGGCTCGGCCGCCGCGGCGGCGTCGACCTCATGGTCGCGATGAACCCGCAGACGTGGGAGAAGGATGTCGCCGAGATCGAGGCGGGCGGCTACCTCTTCTACGATTCCACCAAACCCCTCTCCCCCTCGAAGTTCCGCGAGGACGTGCAGGTGATCGGCATGCCGCTCACCGAGATCTGCAACGCCGCCTATTCGGTGCCGCGCGAGCGCCAGCTCTTCAAGAACATCGTGTACGTGGGCGCCCTCGCCGCACTCCTCGGCATCGAGCTCGAGCGCGTGGAGGAGCTCATCGGCGAGCAGTACAAGGGCAAGGAGAAGCTCCTCGAGCCCAACGTGAACGCGCTGCGCATGGGGCACGACTACGCGGTGGCGAACCTGCCGCCGATCGGCCTGAAGGTGAAGCGCGGCGACGGCGTCGGCAAGCGCGTCTTCCTGGAAGGCAACAGCGCCGCGGCGCTCGGCTGCGTGTACGGCGGCGCCACGGTCTGCGCGTGGTACCCGATCACGCCGTCCTCCTCGCTCGCGGAAGCCTTCTCGCGCCATTGCCGCAAGTACCGCACCGATCCGGACACGGGCAAGGCCAGGTACGCGATCGTCCAGGCCGAGGACGAGCTCGCCTCGATCGGCATGGTGATCGGCGCCGGCTGGAACGGCGCGCGCGCCTTCACCTGCACCTCCGGCCCGGGCGTGTCGCTCATGCAGGAGTTCATCGGCCTCGCGTATTTCGCCGAGATCCCGGCCGTGATCATCAACGTGCAGCGGGCGGGTCCCTCGACCGGGATGCCGACGCGCACGCAGCAGGCGGACGTCCTTTCGTGCGCCTACGCCTCGCACGGCGACACCAAGCACGTGCTGCTCTTCCCCGAGGACCCGAAGGAAGGCTTCGAGATGTCGGCGCAGGCCTTCGATCTCGCCGAGCGGCTGCAGACGCCGGTCTTCGTGATGCTCGACCTCGACATCGGCATGAACGAGCGGCTGTGCGAGCCGCTCGCCTGGAACGACGCGACTCGCTACGACCGCGGCAAGGTGCTCTCGTACGAGGACCTCGAGGCCGGCAAGCGGTTCGGGCGCTACCTCGACCTGGACGCCGACGGGGTCACCTACCGCACCTATCCGGGCGCGCATCCGAAGCGCGGATCCTTCTTCACGCGCGGCACCAGCCGCGACCGCTATGCGCGCTACACCGAGGAAGGCAGCGCCTACGTCGACAACATGCAGCGCCTGCTCAAGAAATTCGAGAGGGCCAAGGACTACATCCCGAAGCCGGTGCTGCGCGCCTCGGCGCCGGGGTCGCGCTTCGGCGTGATCTACTACGGCTCGACCGCGGCCGCGATGGACGAGGCGCTGGGGCTCCTCGACGGCGAGGGGATGCCGGTCGATGCGCTGCGCGTGCGCGCCTTCCCGTTCCACGACGAGGTGTCGGACTTCGTGGGATCGCACGACCACGTGTTCGTGGTCGAGCAGAACCGCGACGGCCAGCTGCGCACGCTCCTCCTCGCCGAGGCGATGCTTCCGTCGGAGAAGCTCACGCCGGTGCTGCACTACGACGGAACGCCGATCACCGCGCGCTTCATCCACTCCGCGATCGCTTCACGCCTTTCGGCTTTCAACGTCTCCCCGCTGAAAAAGACCGCCGCGGCGGATTGACCCCAAATGCATTGGAACCACAGATGAACACAGATGAGTGACGAAAGAAATCGGGCCGTGGCCATTGTCGCAGCGCAATTCCTCTTCTCGAGACATCTGTGTTCATCCGTGTTCATCTGTGGTTCTCTCGCTTTTCGGGGTGATCGATGACCTACCTGGCGAAACCGAAGCTGCACCACCCGGAGCTGCCGAAGAACGAGCTGGGGCTCACGAGGCGCGACTACGAGGGCGCGATCTCGACGCTTTGCGCCGGCTGCGGCCACGATTCCATCAGCGCCGCGATCATCCAGGCCTGCTGGGAGCTCGCGATCCAGCCGCACCGCGTCGCGAAGCTCTCGGGGATCGGCTGCTCGTCGAAGACGCCCACCTATTTCCTCGGGCAGTCGCACGGCTTCAACAGCGTGCACGGGCGCATGCCCTCGGTGCTCACCGGCGCGAACCTCGCCAACCGCGACCTCATCTACCTCGGCGTCTCGGGCGACGGCGACTCGGCCTCGATCGGCCTCGGCCAGTTCGCGCACAGCATGCGGCGCGGCGTGAACATGTGCTACATCGTCGAGAACAACGGCGTGTACGGCCTCACCAAGGGCCAGTTCTCCGCCACCGCCGACCGCGGCTCGAAATCGAAGCGCGGCGCGGTGAACACCGACGAGGGGATCGACCTCGTCTCGCTCGCGCTGCAGCTCGGGGCGACCTACGTCGGAAGGAGCTTCTCCGGCGACAAGGCGCAGCTCGTTCCGCTCATCAAGGGGGCGCTCACGCACGGCGGGGCGGCGTTCCTCGACGTGATCTCGCCCTGCGTCGCGTTCAACAACCACAGCCCGACGGATTCGGTGCTGTCAGCGGCACCGTTTCATATGCTTCGCGATCTAAATGGTTCATGTTCTGACCATTATCCCGCCGCTTATGCAAAATTAGCTGCACGCACCTATGCACTTGCATTTGCTCTGTAGGCTGCACTGTGCAGGCGGTGGTCACCGCATGAGACATCCGCCCGCATGGGATCCCTTTTCCCTGCTAATGAGAAAAAGGAGAAAGATGCAGGTCACCAACGGCATCCCGGCCGACGAGCTGGTTTCAGCGCGCTGGCGCAAGAGCCGCGCCAGCAACCCCAGCGGGAGCTGCGTCGAGGTCGCTCAGCTTGCTGATGGCGGGATCGCCGTCCGTAACTCCCGGCATCCGTCCGGGCCAGCGCTGATCTACACGCGCGCCGAGGTCGAGGCGTTCCTGACCGGTACTACAGTCCGGGTTTTCATTCCGACCCTCGTATTGCTGCCCGTGGTGTTCTTGCTGGTCAGGTCGCGGCGGCGCGGAGTTGCGCCTGGTAGTGGTGCCATCGGGCGCGTGCCTGGTGGCGTCTTCGCCAGGTGCTCCAGGCGTACCGGAAGGTCTCGCTCGCCTGGATGGCGGGCAGCGCCAGGAGGGCGAGGAGCTTGCGGGCTTCGGGCACGGTCACGCGGGTCAGGCCGGTGTCCCGCGGTGGTGCTTCCCATGCGCGGTCCGGGAGCTTGCCGGTGTCGCGCCAGTGTTCGGGCTGGTCAGTGGTGCCGTGGCGGGCCTGCGGCCCGGTAGCGGTGCGCGGGCTGGCGGCCCAGGGCACCGGTGTGCCGGGCGGCCTGGCGGTCGCGACGGCGAGCAGCGCGAGGGCGCACATGGACAGCACGGTGTGGCGGTGGAAGGAGTGCCACCGGCGGAGCTGGTGCTGGTCAAGGCCGGCCTGTCCCTTGCCCTGCTGGAAGCACTCCTCCACGGGCCAGCGTTTCCCCGCGACTTTGACCAGGACAGACAAGGACACCGGCCCGGGGGCGTAGCAGTAGAAGAACGCCAGGTCATCGGGGTCGGTGATCTTGCGGCGGATCAGCAGCCAGTGCCGCGGCGAGCTGGTCGCGACCATCGCCCACTGGTAATCACGGTGGCCCTTGCAGCCCCGCCCGCAGGTGCGGGTCTCCCAGCAGCGGGCCGGGACGAGCCTGGCCAGGACCGCCGCGTCCTTGCGGCCGGCGGCGGTGGTGATCTTGAAGTTGACCGGGACCGCGAGGACGTAGCCTTTCCCTGCTTTCTCGCATGCCGCCCGAAGCTTTGAGCTGCGGCCGTAGACCTCGTCGCCGGCGAGCCACGCGAACGGGACGCTCGCGTCGATCGCCCCGGTGACCATCTCGGTGCCCTGCTCGGTCTTCGTCGTGAACGCGACGTCTTCGGGGACCTGCGCCTGCCGTCGCCGTCCGGTGTCGCCGGACCACTGTTTCGGCAGGTAGAGGCGGAAATCGAATAACGTGTGCGCGCGGGCGGTCACGTAGGCGAGGAACACGACGGTCTGGCAGTTCTCGATCTGTCCGGTGATCCCGGCATGCTGGCGGCCGACGCCGACGGTCATCTTGCCCTTTTTAAGTTCCGCGGTCTCGTCCAGCACCAGGATCGCGCCGGGGTCGGCGAGGCGGGCGAGGATGAACCGCTGCAGCCGCTCCAGCACCACCCGCCAGTCCCAGGCGTACTCGGCCAGCAGCGCCTGCATCCGCCCCGGTGTCGCGTGCCCGGCCTGCTCGCCCAGCTGCCAGCACGACTTGCGGTCACCGGTTACCGCCAGCAGAGCCGCTACGTATGCCACGGCCACCGCAGCCGACCTGGCCTGCGAGAACACCGGGCAGATCAGCCCGGATAGCTCGGCCAGCAGTTCCCGCAGCCACGCCCGGTCCCCTACGATGGCCCTTGCGGTCACCTCTATTTGATCTTGTTTCTTCACAAATCCAAGATCCTGGGGTGGCCGCTCTGCATCCGGCGCGACACGCCGGGCGCACCATGATCATCCCGGCGCTAGCTCACAAACCCGGACTGTAGTACCGGTGTGAAGAATGGCGAGTTCGACGACCTGTGCCCGCAGGTTTGACCGCAATACCGGCAGGCCAGCCGGAACATAGCAGTTTACCGAGCAGTCACATTAAATGACGTTACGGCGGTGCCATAGCACGGTGATAAGGTTCCGTATGTGCACCGCCGTTACCAATCTGGCGTCGGCACGGCGGCGTCCATCCATCAGCTCACGGGGCGAGGATGAGCACGGTCGAGCGGGACGGCAGGCCTGCTGCCGACACCCTGGGCCCGACCGTGCCGCGCATGCTGCTCGGAATCCAGTTGCACCGCTTTCGCGAAGCGGCCGGCGTCTCGCCTGAGCAGGCCGGGTACGAGATCAGGGCGTCCCGGTCCAAGATCAGCCGGATGGAAAACGGCCGGGTGCGGTTCAAAGAGCGGGACGTGACCGATCTGCTCACCCTGTACGGCATCACCGACTCCAAGACGCGGACCGGCATGGTGGCGCTCGTCCGGCAGGCCAACGCCCCGGGCTGGTGGTCGAAGTACGGCGACATCATGGCCGACTGGTTCGAGGCGTACCTGGGCCTGGAGATGGCAGCCTCGGTCATCCGCACGTTCGAGCTGCAGTTCGTGCACGGCCTGTTCCAGACCGAGGACTACGCCCGCGCCGTCACCCTGCTCGGCCACACCACCGCCACCGCGGAGGAAATCGACCGGCGGGTGAACATGCGGCTCAAGCGACAGGAACTGCTCACCAGCCCCGACCCGCCGCAGGTCTGGTCGGTCATCGACGAGGGCGCGCTGCGGCGCCCGGTGGGCGGTGCCGCGGTGATGAAGGCCCAGCTGGAACGGCTCATCGAGGTCGCCAGGCTGCGCCAAGTCACGGTCCAGGTCGTGCCGTTCAGCCGGGGCGGGCACGCCGCGGCGGGCGGGTCGTTCACCGTGCTGCGCTTCGGCGAGCCCGAACTGCCGGACGTGGTGTATATCGAGCAGCTCACCAGCGCCCTCTACCTAGACAAACGCGAGGACGTCGACCATTACATGGAGGTCATGAACCACCTCAGCACCGAAGCCCTGACTCCCGTCGCCAGCGCGCGATTCCTCGCCGAGATAATCCGGGACAAGTAGTGCGCGACCCGGCCGCCCGGCGCAATGAATCCAGGGCTGACGGTGTTGGACACAAGCCATAATCCGCATCGGGCACGCCCACGGAAATCAATGAGACGCAGATCACGCGATCCAGATCACACCGTCATAGAGGACTTTTGACCCTGCCGCGGGCGACGGGAGATGAAGCAAGAGTGGACTATAGATCATGAGCCGGAGTCGTTCGGTCCAATCTTGACCGTGGATGCGCCGCGCACGTGAGTCCTGGGGCAGGAGTGAGAGAAATGTATGACGAAGACCGTATCGAGGCCGAGACAAACCTTCCCGAACTGGCCAAGTGGGTCCGGGAGATCGCCGAGCTGACCAAGCCAGACGACATCGTCTGGTGCGACGGCTCGCAAGCCGAATGGGACCGGCTGACCACACTGCTCGTCGAGGGCGGGACGTTCACGCGGCTGAATCCGGAGCTGCGGCCGAATAGCTTCTACTGCGCATCGGACCCGAGCGACGTGGCTCGTGTCGAGGACCGCACGTTCATCTGCTCCGAGCGCGAGCAGGACGCGGGGCCGACCAATAACTGGATCGCGCCCGACGAAATGCGCAACACCTTCGCGGAGATCTTCGACGGGTGCATGCGCGGCCGCACCATGTACGTGATCCCGTTCTGCATGGGACCGCTCGGCAGCACCATCTCCCAGCTCGGAGTCGAGATCACCGACTCGCCGTACGTGGCAGTCTCGATGCGGATCATGACCAGGATGGGCACGCCCGCGCTCCGCTCGATCGAGGAGACCGGGTCGTTCGTCCGGGCCGTCCACTCGGTCGGCGCTCCGCTGGAGCCCGGCCAGGCGGACGTGCCGTGGCCGTGCAACACGAACAAGTACATCTCCCACTTCCCCGAGACCAGGGAGATCTGGTCCTACGGCTCGGGCTACGGCGGGAACGCGCTGCTCGGCAAGAAATGCTACGCGCTGCGGATCGCCTCGGTGATGGCCCGTGACGAAGGCTGGCTGGCCGAGCACATGCTCATCCTCAAGATCACCCCGCCGGACGCCGAGCCGAAGTACATCGCGGCGGCCTTCCCGTCCGCGTGCGGCAAGACCAACCTGGCGATGCTGCAGCCCACCATCCCGGACTGGAAGGTCGAGACGATCGGCGATGACATCGCCTGGATGCGGTTCGGCAAGGACGGCAGGCTGTACGCGATCAACCCCGAAGCCGGCTTCTTCGGCGTCGCGCCTGGCACGGGCGCCAAGACCAACGCCAACGCGGTCGCGACCTTCACGGCCAACAGCATCTTCACCAACGTCGCGCTGACCGACGACGGCGACGTGTGGTGGGAGGGCCTGACCGATACCCCGCCCGCGCACCTGACCGACTGGAAGGGCCGGGACTGGACGCCGGACTCGCCCGAGCCCGCCGCTCACCCGAACTCCCGGTTCACCACCCCCGCCAGCCAGTGCCCCATCATCGCGCCTGAGTGGGACGACCCGGCCGGCGTGCCGATCTCGGCGATCTTGTTCGGCGGCAGGCGGGCGAGCACCGTCCCGCTGGTGATCGAGTCCTTCGACTGGGATCACGGGGTGTTCCTCGGGGCCAACATCGCCTCGGAGAAGACCGCCGCGGCCGAGGGCACGGTCGGCGAACTGCGGCACGACCCGTTCGCCATGCTGCCGTTCTGCGGCTACAACATGGGCGACTACTTCGGCTACTGGCTGAAGGTCGGCGCGAACGCGGACCCGGCCAAGCTGCCGCGGCTGTTCTACGTCAACTGGTTCCGCAAGAACGCTCAGGGCAAGTTCGTCTGGCCCGGCTTCGGCGAGAACATCCGGGTGCTGAAGTGGATCATCCAGCGGCTGTCCGGTGAGGCCGCAGCGGTCTCGACCCCCATCGGGAACCTGCCCGCGCCGGGTTCCTTCGATGTCGAGGGCCTGGACATCACCTGGGCTGACCTGGCTCTGCTGCTCACCGTGGACACCGAGGCCTGGAAGCTGGAGGCCGAGCACATCCCGGAGCACTTCCAGACCTTCCACCGGCACCTGCCCGCCCGGCTCTGGGAACAGCACCAGGAGCTAATCGCCCGCCTCGGGTGAGGCACCCTCCGGGTGCGCCGGGCTAGGGTGAGCGCTGATGAACAGTCTGCGGGTCCTGGGCCTGGTCCTCGCGGGTGCGGCGGGCAAGCGGCTGGCGCCTCTGACCGAGGACCGGGCCAAGTCAGCCGTGCCGTTCGGCGGCCTCTACCGGCTGGTGGACTTCGCGCTGTCCAACCTGGCCAACGGAGGTATCTTCCGGATCTGCGTGCTCACCCAGTACAAGAGCCACAGCCTGGACCGGCACATCAGCACCACCTGGCGGCTGAACAGCCTGCTGGGTAACTACGTGGCGCCGGTGCCGGCCCAGCAGCGGCTCGGCCCGCGCTGGCAGACCGGCTCGGCGGACGCGATCTACCAGTCGCTGAACCTCATCCACAGCGAGCGGCCCGACCTCGTGGTGGTCTTCGGGGCCGATCACGTGTACCGGATGGACCCGGCGCAGATGATCGAGGCGCACCTGGCCTGGAAGGCGGGGGTCACCGTCGCCGCGATCGGAGTCCCCAGGACGGCGGCGACGGACTTCGGCGTCGTGCAGACCGCGCCGGACGGCCACCACATCCAGGCGTTCCTGGAGAAGCCGACCGAGCCGCCTTCGCTTCGTGGCTCACCGGACGAGGCGTTCGCGTCCATGGGCAACTACGTGTTCGACCGCGAGGTGCTGGTCGAGGCGCTGCAGCGGGACGCCGTTGACGACACCAGCCGGCACAGCATCGGCGGCGACATCATCCCGATGCTGGCGCGGGACGGCGTCGCGCACGTCTACGACTTCGGCCAGAACAAGGTGCCCGGCAGCGACGGGCGCGACCACGGCTACTGGCGGGAAGTCGGGACGCTCGACTCCTACTTCGACGCGCACATGGACCTGTGCGCGGTGCACCCGGTGTTCAACCTCTACAACGACAAGTGGCCGATCCTGACGTACGTGCCGTCGCAGCCGCCGGCCAAGTTCGTCCATGACGAGGGCGACCGGGTGGGACGGGCAATTAACAGCGTGGTAAGCAACGGGGTCATCATCTCCGGCGGGCTGGTGCGGAACTCGGTGCTGTCGCCGGGGGTTCGGGTGAACAGCTGGGCCCGGGTCGAGCGGGCCGTGCTCCTGCATAATTCGCGCGTCAGCCGGTACGCGATCGTGGAGAACGCGATCCTGGACAAGAACGTGGTGGTGATGGAGGGCGCCACGCTCGGCGTGGACAAGGAGCACGACCGGGCCCGCGGATTCACGGTTTCTAGCGGCGGCGTCACCGTGGTCGGCAAGGGCCGCGTGGTGACGCCGTAAAAGAAGCCCATTTTGCAACTGACTAACACATATACTCAGTTTTGGGATTCCCAATTGAGGTATCCTTTAATAGGCTTGCAAAATGGGCCGCCCGCAAATAGGCTTCCATATGTGTGCTTTTACCTGGACGCGGCTCCCGAGCCGGACACCTGGACGCGGTGCTGATCAATGCCACCGGTCAGCGGCCCACTCGGTCCCCGGCGGAAGATAGCCACGACCTTGAGCAACTGGCGCCGCGAGTCCGGGCAGAGCCTCGCTGAGGTCCATGAAGTTACGCTCATCTCCACGTCCAAGCTTTCCCGGCTGGAGAACGCCGAAGGCAAGCCCCGGCTGCGCGACGTCAGGGACTTGATCCGGCACTTCGGGAAAGAGGGAACGCCGCAGGCCGACCGGCTCGAGCGATGGGTGAAAGCGGCGCAGGTACCGGGCTGGTGGACGGACTTCAGTGATGACGTGCTGAAGAACCGGCTGGACGCCCTCCTGGCTCACGAGGCCGAGGCCGCCGTCGCGCGAGTCTACACCTTGCCGTTCGTGCCGGCCTTGCTCCAGATCGACGCATACACGGAGGCCGTGTACCGGGACATGGAGCACCGGTCCGAGGAGCAGATCGGTGAGCTCCTGGACATCCGGCGAGCGCGCAAGCAAGCGCTGAAACAGCGCGCGGGACTCGAACCGCTGAAGTACGTCGCGGTGACGCACGAATGTACGCTCAGGCAGACCGTTGGCTCGCCGGAGATCCTGCGCGATCAGCTGGACGAACTTTTGGTCCGTTCATACGACGAAAATGTCAGCCTGCACGTTTTCCCGTTCTTGGCCAAGCCGGCGTTCACCATGACGTGCATGTGGGCTTATTTCGAGTATCAGGATCCGGAGGATCTCGAGAAGGACCTAGTCGAGTTCGAAACACCGGCCGGCTTCTGGACGATCGAAGACCCGGGCCAGGTCGCCGGATATCGAAAGGCGCATGATAGCCTGATCGGTTCCTCCTTGGTCGAGGACGATTCCCGTGCGCTCATCCGGAGCATCAGGGATGGGATATCACCGCCCTTAGCCAAGCTGTCCGCCTCTCCCCTCTTCGCTTCCTTCTATATTTTTCGCCGCTCACTTTTTCTCCCGGCTCTCACTGCCATTGCCCGATACGCCCCCTGTGCCCGTGTGCCGCCCTTCCGTGACTGACCGCAGCCGGCTGCGCGCGCGCGCCCCTGCGGACCTCGCCGCCGGACGCGCGGATCGTGAGCTGCAGGCACAGTCGCGGCGCGAGCGCGGTCGGCGAGCTGCAGCGCAGGTGGCTGACCTGGCCGCCCAGGGCGAACTCAGACTCCCACCGCCGTCCTCGACGGCTGGCCCGGCCGTCGCGCGACCGCCGCGCCGGCCGCCCGGCCCGGGGCGCGTGGAGCTGACCGTCACCCCGACCGGTGTCCGGCACGTCCGGCGCGGCTCGGGCGGCGCGGCCTGCAGCTGAGCAGACCGGGCCCGGCAGGTCACCGAGTCCCCCAGTGAAGCCACGTACCGAGCACCAGTGTCGGGACGGCGCGGCGCGCAGGCCCCGCGCACCCCGGACGGGGACGCGCCGCGCAGCGGCCGCGGCCTCAGCGCTGCCGTCCTCGGCACGGCAGTCCTCTCGCGGACCGGCCTGCCAGGCCCTGGCGCACGCGGCCGCGCCCGCGCGGTCGCCGCGATGGCGAGTGCCGCTCGCAGCCCCGCGATCAAGGAGATCGGCAGGCGCTGATCGCCTCCGAGGTGGCGCACTCGATGAGACCGGTTCCGGTCGCCGGCAAGCTCGCCTGGGTGCACTCCGCCCACCGGCAAGCACGGCTGGTCACCGGCACGCCAAGCGCGGCACCGAAGGCATGAACGCCGCCGGGGTACTGCCGTCCTTACCGGATCGCTGTCCACGACGCCTGGGCGCCCTATGACACCTCGACGGCCGCCGGCCACGGCCTGGCGGGCGCACGTCCCGGAACTGCCGCGGTCACCAGAACGGAACGGACCTGGACGTCATCTGGCACAGCAGGCCATCGACGCCCTCCTGGCCCTCAAGAACGCTGCCGGCGCCGCCCGCGAGGCAGGCCAAGCCGCGGTCAGCCGTAAGGACCGCGTCACCCACGGCACGTACTTCACCGACGCCGCCAAGGCCGGCATCGCGCTCAACGCGGCCCGCCGCACCAAGCTGCAGAAGAAACGCCACGCCCTGGCCACCCGATCCGTCCGCCTTTGTGACATTCGGCCAGGTGGCAAGTTCCGCCGAAGACACAAAACTATAACGTAGATCAGCGTTTCGGCGTGGCCTAGAGAGGGAAAGCGCTAGGATTTCGCCAGCTACAGCGCCGTAGCCTGGATCTCCGCCTAGCCGAGTGAGCGCATAAATGGCCGATACATCAGCTCCGAACCCAGTTTCGGAGCTACGCAGAGTTCACGAAGATGTAATAAAGAACGGCTTTGCCCTGACTGCCGAGTGGGCTGTCGGCCTCCCCCCGAAGTGCGGGAAGAACCTTCGGGGGACCTACTTCGACGGCGGCCAGCTCAAGCATGACGAGGGTGACCGGCCACCTGATCGCGAGCGGGCGAGGGATGTCATCTACTACGAGTGGAACGACGGCAAGCTGAGCCTCCGAGAATACGAGACCATCGCCATCTGGGATCGCTCCGAGATTGAGGGAGAGCGTATCCACACGCGCATCGAACTGCTCGATGACCCGCAGGCCAGGGAGCTCGTCGAGACATTTCTCAGCCTTGTTCCCGAAGGACGGCGGCGGCCGCGTGGCACATTCGGGGTCAATTTGTTCCGGACCCACACCGACGTGGTGTCCAAGTCGCATCAGGACGACGAGGAGTTTATTATCCTCTATGTCCTGGACCGGGAAGGCGACGGCGCTGAGTCTTATCTGTATAAATATGATAAGGAAAGTATGGGCGCCGAGGAAGTCGGGGAGCAAGTTCTCTGGCAGCAACTAAACCCGGGCGACCTGATGATCTTCGAGGACCGCAGATTTAAGCACGGCGCTACCCCGCTCATCCCCCCGCCCGGCGGCCGGGCCAAGCGTGACGTTCTCGTCTGCACCGTCGATTTTCCGGCGACCTACCTGGAGCGCCAGCCGGCTTCCTAGTGTCCGGCAAACGATCTTTCGCCATGCAAACTTTTGAGTTTCCTGAGGGACAGCAGAACTCGCGAAGCAGCTGTTGCGGGTGATTTTATCGGTATTTCCCGATGCCTGCGATTCAGGCGATCACGGAGGGCGCTGGGTGGGCGAGCAGGTTAACACCGCTCGCCCATTGATTGGCGGGACTCGTGTCCGTATGGTGCAAGCATGGAGGGAAATGTAACTGAATATGGGCGGGATCGGTGTCGGGGGCTAACGCCAGGCTACGGGAGCGCTGCTTGTGCCGACGGCTCGCGGTAGGTCCAGCCCGGAGGATATCCGCCGGGCGGTGGAGTCGGTATTCGGGAACGTCCGGGCAGGCCTGGAGCACCTCGTATCCATACCGTCGGTAAGCGTGGCGGGCTACGAAGACTACAACCCGGATGAGGTGCGCCGGTCCGCCGAGCAGACCGGGGCCTGGCTCGAACGGTCGGGACTGCAGGGGGTCCGCCTGCTCGAAGTGGACGGCACGCATCCGGCGGTATTCGGCCAAACGCCAGGACCCGCCGGATCTCCCACTGTGCTGCTTTACGCGCATCACGATGTCCAGCCACCCGGGTCCGCGGATCTGTGGGCCTCGAAGCCATTCTCCGCGACCGAGCGCGACGGCCGGCTGTTCGGCCGCGGTACCGCGGACGATAAAGCGGGAATTGCCGCGCATGCCGCCGCCCTGCTGGCCTGGGCAGGCGCGCCGCCCGTCACCATTTCGGTGTTCATCGAAGGCGAAGAAGAAATTGCCTCGCCTAACTTCGTCACCTTCCTGGAGAAATATTCCGATCTGCTTCAGGCTGACATCATCGTGCTGGCCGACTGCTCTAACTGGACGCTTGGCACGCCGGCGCTGACGACTTCGCTGCGGGGGATCCTCGACTTCATCGTCGAAGTCCGCACGCTGGATCATGCCGTTCATAGCGGCGTTTACGGCGGCCCCGTTCCCGATGCCCTGACCGCACTATCCCGGCTGATCGCGACCTTGCATGACGACCGGGGCAATGTCGCTATCGAGGGATTGCATTGCGGACCGCCGTACGACATCGACCTCAACGAGGCGGATATCCGCCGGTTCGCCAGCGTCCGGCCCGGCGTCTCCCTCATGGGCACCGGCACCCTGGCCCACCGACTCTGGGGCCGCCCGGCGGTGGCTGTCCTCGGCATCGACGCACCGCCCGCCGCCGGGGCCGCGAACAAACTGGTTCCCGTGGCGCGCGCGAAGATCAGCGTCCGGCTGGCACCGGGCGACGACACGGCCAAGGCCAGGGCCGCCGTCGAAGAGCATCTCCTCAGCCTGGCCCCGGCACCGTGGGGAGCAGAGGTGACGGTCCGCTTCGTGACTGCGGGCGCCCCGCACCTGATCGACGCTTCTGGCGCAGCTTTCAACGCCTTTCACCAAGCCTGTTCCCATACCTGGGGATGCGCCCCGGTCAAGGCGGGAAGCGGCGGCGGACTTCCGCTGGTGGCCGCGCTGGCCGACACCTTCCCAGAGGCAGAGTTGCTGCTCACCGGGGTCGCGGACCCGGAAAGCCGGGCGCACAGCGAAAACGAAAGCGTCCACCTGGCGGAACTCAAGAACTGCTGCCTCAACGAGGCGATCCTGATCGGCGAGCTGGCCCGCGAGGCTCAGGGATGACTCGGCGGCGCGGGGCGCCAGGTGAGGCACGAGGGGGCGGCGGCGCGGGGCGCCAGGTGAGGCACGAGGGGGCGGCGGCGCGGGGCGCCAGGTGAGGCACGAGGGGGCGGCCGATGCTTGCCGCGCGCTCGTTCGGGATAATTATCCTGCATGCAGTACGAGACGGTCGCCGAGGCCTACCGTGACCTGGAGCAGGCCAGCGGTCGGCTGGCACTGGTGGAGCGCCTGGCCGCGCTGCTCGCCGCCACCCCGGCCGAACTCCGGCCGGTGGTCTGCTACCTGTGCCAGGGCCTGATCGCGCCGGAGTTCGCCGGGGTGGACCTGGGCCTGGCCGAGAAGCTCGCCGTCCACGCGGTCGCCACCGCCACCGGCACCAGCCCCGCCGAGGTCACCGCCCTGGTCCACCAGACCGGGGATCTGGGCCTGGCCGCCGAGCGGCTGCTGGCCGCGACCCCGCCCGGCCGGCCAGCCGGCCTGGCCGACCGGCCGGCCAGCCTGTCGGTGCCGGCCGTGGTGGACACCCTGCGCCAGATCGCCGCGGCGGAGGGCCAGGGGTCGCAGGGCCGCAAGCTGGACCTGCTGGCCTCGCTGCTCGCCCGGGCCACCCCGCTGGAGGCCCGCTACCTGCTGCGGCTGGTCACCAAGGGACTGCGGCTTGGCATCGGCACGCCCACCATCCTGGACGCGCTGGCCCAGGTGTACACCGGCAGCCGGGCCGCCCGGCCGGTGCTGGAACGCGCCTACAACATCTGCTGCGACCTGGGCCGGGTCGCAGCAGCTCTGGCCGAAGGCGGGCTGGCCGCGGCCGAGCAGATCCACGTGCGCCCGGGCAACCCGGTGCGGGCCATGCTGGCCCAGCGGCTGTCCGACGCGAGCGAGATCCTGGCCAAGCTGGGCGGGGAGTGCGCGGCGGAGTACAAGTACGACGGCGTCCGGGTCCAGGCGCACCGCACCGCCGACGGGCACATCGAGCTGTTCACCCGGCGGCTGGAGAGCCTGTCCGAGCAGTTCCCCGACGTGGTGGCGAGCCTGGCCGCCGGGCTGGGGCCGCGCGAGGCGATCCTGGAGGGCGAGGTGGTCGCCTACGACGCGGCCACCGGAGAGCTGCACCCGTTCCAGGAGGTCATGTTCCGGCGGCGCAAGCACGGCATCGACCAGGCGGTGCTTGACGTGCCGGTGGGGCTGTTCTGCTTCGAGCTGCTGTACGCCGACGGCCAGGACCTGACCATGCTGCCGTACCCGCAGCGGCGCGCGGCGCTGGCCGAGGCCATCACCGTCTCGGACCGGCTGCGGCTCACCACCGCGACCGAGGTCGGCACCCCCGAGGCGCTGGATGCCGCGTTCGAGCAGGCGGTCACCGACGGCTGCGAGGGGCTGGTGTGCAAGTCGGTCAAGCCGGACTCGATCTACCAGGCCGGCGCCCGCGGCTGGCTGTGGATCAAGCTCAAGCGGGACTACCGGACCGAACTCTCCGATACCGTCGACCTGGTCGTGGTCGGCGCGTTCGCCGGGCGGGGGCGCCGCGCCGGGGTCTACGGCGCGCTGCTGCTGGCTGCGTACGACCCGGCTGCCGAGGAGTTCCGCACCGTGACCAAGTGCGGCACCGGGTTCTCCGACGCAGATCTGGCCGCGCTGCCCGGCAGGCTCGCGCCGCTGGCCGCCGAGCACCGGCCCGCCCGGGTCGACGCCCGCGCCGCGCCCGACGTGTGGTTCGAGCCCGGGCTCGTCCTGGAGATCCTGTCCGCCGAGCTCACCCTGTCCCCGAACTACACCGCCGCCTGGGGACAGATCAAGCCCAACGCCGGCCTGGCCATGCGCTTCCCCCGGTTCACCGGCCGCTGGCGCGACGACAAGGCGCCGGAAGACGCGACCAGCACGCAGGAGCTCGTCGACCTGTACCGCACCGCCAGGAAAGCCCCGGCGGGCTGACTACCCTAGGCGGTCGGTCACCGGCCTGGTGTCGCGGGCCGCCAGCGGCTCGCCGCACGCCTCGCACACCACCTGGGCTGTCATCCGGTGCCCGCAGTGGTGCTCCAGGACCAGCGGCGGCCCGTCGTCGCCGGCCAGGTACTCATCGCCCCAGCGCATCAGCGTGACGATGACGGGATACAGGTCGCGGCCCGCGGCGGTCAGGTGGTAGTCGAAGCGGGCCGGATGCTCGCGGTACTGCCGCCGCTCGAGGATCCCGGCGCCGACCAGGGTGCGCAGCCGGGCCGCGAGCGTGTCCCGCGGCGCCCCGGTGCGCCGCACCATCTCGTCGAACGTGCGGTTGCCGAGGAAGACCTCGCGCACGGCAAGCAGCGCCCACTTCTCGCCCACGATGTCCAGGGTGCGGGCTATGGAACAGGGCCGCGGCCCGGCAGAGACACTTACCACGGATATGAGTTTACCTCGTCAGTTGGATTTCTGGACTCACTAGTGGGCGGCAGGTTATGGTGGGTGGGTCCAGATTTCGGACTTACCTTAGGAGGACGGCCCGTGAGCTCCCCTTCCCCGCTGCCGGACGCTCGCCGGGTCACTGCCGTGATCGGCGTGCTTTCGCTGGCCATCTTCATGTCCAGCCTGGACCTGTTCTCACCGAGTATGCTAACAGGTGAAGGGCAGGGCGAGGACGATGAACGAGCCAGCAGGCACCTGGGTCCGGGTTTCCACGGCCGACCAGAACGAGGCCAGCCAGGTTCCCGACGTCGAGCGGCACTGCCAGGAGCGTGGCTACCTGGTGACGCGGCGGTACGAGCTGAACGACAAGAGCGCCAGCAAGGGCGAGCAGCAGGCCACGCTGGACGAGATGCTGAACGACATGCGCGAGGGCACGATCAGGGTGCTGGTGTGCTGGCACAGCGACCGCGCCGAGCGGCGTGGTCCCGAGGCGCTGTTCCGGCTGCTCCGGCAGGTCAAGGACGCCGGCGGGCGGATCGAGTCGGTGAAGGAGCCGCTGCTCGGCACCGAGGACCTGTCAGGCGAGGCCGTCACGGCCCTCGGCGCGGTCATCGCCCACCAGCACTCGGTCCACCTGTCTGAGCAGGTCAAGATCGCGCTCGACACCATGCACCGGAACGGCGCGGTGTACAGCAACGTCCCGTGGGGGTTCACGATCGAGGGCGCCAAGCACCACAAGCGGATCGTGCCGACCGCCCTGTGCCGCCGGGTGGTCCCGCACATATTCGCCCGGTGTATCGCCGGCGACTCGCTGCGGACGATCGCCGCCTGGCTGGATTCCGAGGGCATCCCGTCGCCACGGGGCAAGGCGCACTGGAATGAGAGCAGCGTCCGCTGGACGATCCGCACCAGGGCGTACGCCGGCCGGCTGCAGAACCGCCAGGGCGTGACCATCCAACGGTGCGAGGCGGTAGTGCCGGCCGACGTGTTCGACCGCGCCAACCAGGCGCTGAAGACCCGGCCGCATCGCGGACCCGCGACGCTTGACCCGCCGATGCTCGCCGGCCTCCGGTGCGCCCGCTGCGGCTCGCCGATGTACCGGATCAAGAGCGGCAGCACGGGCGGCGGGCGGTACTACTACCGGTGCTTCGGCTCGGGACCGCAGCGGAAGGGATGCGGCAACATGGTCCCGCTGGCGCAGGCCGAGACCATCGTGATCACGCGGGTGTTCCTGACCAGCGAGGAGCCTTACCGGACCCGCGAATGGGCCACGGGCATCAACTGGGATGCCGAGATAGCCGACGTGAAGCAGGACCTGCGCGAAGCCGTGGAGGCCGAGCGGTTCGAGAACCTGCCCGCGCTGCAGGCCACGCTGGCGGAGTACCGGCGCAAGAACGAGGAGGAGGCCACGGCGGGCCACTGGGAGTGGACCGCGATACCGGGATGACGGTCGGCGAGCACTTCTACGGCCTAGACGACGACGGCAAGCGGGAGTACCTCAAGACCCGTGACATCCGGGTGGAGAAGGCCACGCCGGCTGATCCCGGCGCGACCAAGGGCGTCCGGGTGATCATCGACGGCGCGGACCACGGGGTGTTCCCGTACCCGGCCTGACGCCTAGATCACGCTGGACGCGCTGTAGTGGCACCTGAAGGCGGTTCTACGGCGATCAGCGTGCATTGGGTACCCGGCGCGCAGAACAGGCTACAGCGACGCTCAGGCCAGCAGTAACGGGGCAGCCTCCTCGGCCACCTCGCCAGCACCGCCTGCGGCAGCTGGAAGAGTATGACCCGGACGGCCGGACACGATGCCCTTGGCGAAATGAGCCAGCTGCCCGACCGCGCCGTTAATGTCGAACGGCTCAGTCGCGTTCAGCTGCACGGCTACGCCACCTCCGCGACGTCGGCCAGGTCTTCGGCTATGCCGGCTGCTTCGCCCGCACCTGGGAGGCTGCTGGTCCGCCCGACCTGGAATTCGTCGTTACGGCCGGGCTGCTCCGTCGGCCCGTAGTGCTGCGCGACCGCCTTGAGCGCATCGCCCACCGGGTTGCTGCCGGGCTGCTCATCGGGGTTGGTGCGCGGCGGCGTGATCTGTGCCGGGGCCACCTCCAGGGGCGGCTGGTGGGGCGCGCCAGGGCTCTGAGCGGCCAGATCCTGGTACCCCAGGGCCTTGGTCGAGCCCGCCTTGGTCGGCGAGATCTTGGCCGCGCCCGTGCCGGTGCTGCCGCTGGTACTGCCTGCGCCCGTCTCGCTGAACGACGCGGCATTGGTCACCGCGCCCTGATTCCAGGACGCATGGGAGCCGAATGCGGATATCGGGCGGCCCTCGGCGTCCAAGAGTGAAACTGTCACCGGTAGTCCTCCTCGTCGTAGTCACTCGGTCGTGCCCGTCCCACGGTGATCGGCGCGGGCGGCAGGCCGAGCGCGGTTTCGCCGCTTACCGTGCCGAGCTGCTGGGATTCGCGGGCATTGGGCGTGAACATGCGCTCGGAGAACAGCGCGACCGTGTGCGGCGGCGGGCCGTGGAACCGAGCCTGGTCACGGGCGCTGGCTAACCTGTCATCTTCCCGCACGCGGTGATCAGCCACCCGCTGCGTCTGCCAGCGGTCGTCGTCGTTCATGACTGCTCCAGCGCGTTGATGATGGTGGTGCCGGCCACGTCGTGATGGCTCAGCTCATGCGTGCGGTCGAAGCCGCTGCGGGGCGCTGACGACGACGGCAGCAGCAGCGCGCGAACACCTACATAGCGGTCCAATGGATCATCCCGGCCCTCGGCTGCTGGCCGCGCGTATGCGGCTCCCAGGAACGTATGCACGGCGCGGAATCTTGCCGGACGTGCGGCCGGGGCTGTCCACCTCATCATGTTGGCCGGGCAGGCCCCTGGTCGCGCCGTGGACCAGCTGAGCCGCAGACAGGTTGATCACGGTGCGCTCCAGCTCATCACCCGCCTTGGCCAGCTCACGCCGGGCATCGCGCGGCATCTCGCCGAAACCGACGTAACTGCGGCGGGTGTGATGCTGATCGAGCGGCAGCGGGCTGGCGCTATCAGCGGGAGATCCCCACCCGGCTCCCGTCTCGCGCTCCGACACGGCCTGGCCCTGCGCGAAGTTCTTGTTCCCGGTCTTCGTCATTCCGGCTGTCCTTCCTGCTGCACCTGCTGCTGCGCTCGGGTAATCGGGCTGATGCGTGAGGCGTAGGGCAGCAACTGGTTGAGGAAAGTCGCGTCCGAGACACCGTTAACGGGCTGGAGCTGGTTCGGGATGAGCAGCGTCGAGACGGTCGGGTCGAACGGGGTGACTGCCATATCTAACTGTCCTCCAGGAGATCGGCCAGGATGCCCTGCAGGATATCCAGGCGGTGCTCAAGATCATCAAGGCGCTGTCGCAGGCGGTCAGCGGCGGGCTCAGCCAGCGCCCGCGCGATGACCTGCTGCGGCGGCTGGGTGATGTCGAAGCTCACCGGGTGGGTGCGGGGGTCGAGTACGGAGTCAGTCATCACGCGCTCCGCTCGTCGGCCAGCTGCTTCACTGCGGGCCTTGACGAGCGCCCAGAGGTCAGCGCCCAGGTTCTCCTCCAGGAGACGCAGCAGGAAATCGCGAAATAGCAGATCCTCGTCATCATGCGGTGCACGCACATCCTCCGGCGGCAGCGGGGCACGGGGATGGAGCCCGTAATAGCCGCCATTGTTGTAGCGCGGCTCCAAGTCGGCGATCATCTGCTTCTCGGCGATATCCAGGTCACCGTCCAGGATCTCTACGAAGTCAGCATGATCAACCTCGCCGAACCAGGGCTGGCTCCGATGCTGGTTGATGCGGACAGCTGGATGGATACCACGGTGCTGCCCGACATACATGCAAGCGCCGTCCGCGTTCCACAGCCGGTAGACGAAGGCACGCAGCTCAAGGTCTAACGCGATCGGCTCGCTGAGGCTCATGCGCTGGACTTCTCCGCCTGCTTAGCCCGGTACTCGGTGAGCAGCCTGGCCACGATGCGGCTCATCGGGCGGCCTTCCAGCTGCGCCTGGCCCTGGAACCACGCCAATAGCTCCGGATCGAGGCTGAAATTAGCGATTGACCTCGCCATTGCCCTCTCCTGATAATGCTCTTCTATACACACTTAAGTATATCAGGAATTTCATGGGATAATGGATACAAGGCCGCCAGTTCCGGCCGTAAGGGAAGCGGGAGGAATTCGGGAATCGCAAGGGTCTCGAATTCCTCCTCCAGGTTATGACAAGGAAGAGACGACAATGACCGAGCAAGACCAGGCCCGCGCACTCGACCAGCTCGAATCCCGCGCCAGACAAGCCGAGCGGGTATCGGCGCTCTGGGGTATCCACTTAACCGGACTAGACTCGTCGCATGACGACACCGGTCGCGGGCGCGCACTACCCGAGATCGACCGGCGAGTTCCTTTCCTGGTACGGCACTGACGACGACTGCCTGGACTACCTTGAGTGGCTGCGCTGGCCGGGCGGATTCGTTTGCCCGGACTGCGGTCATGCGGGAGGCTGGCGGCTGGGTGACGGCCGGGTCAAGTGCGGCGGCTGCGGATCACGGACCTCGGTGACGGCTGGGACTATCTTCGACAAGACGCGCACACCGCTGACGGTGTGGTTCCACGCCTGCTGGCTGTTCGCGACCGCCAAGGACGGCATCTCCGCCCAGCACCTGCAGCGGGTGCTGGAGATCGGCTCCTATCAGACGGCGTGGGCAATGCTGCACCGGCTCCGGTCAGCGCTGGTGCGGCCGGGCCGTGACCGGCTGTCCGGCACGGTCGAGGTCGATGAGACCTACATCGGCGGCGAGGAGCCCGGTTTGCGGGGCGGGCGGCAGCGCGGCAAGAAGGTCCTCACCGGGATCGCCGTGGAGGTTCGCGAGCCGAAGGGCATCGGCCGCTGCCGGATGGCGCCGCTCGATGACGCCAGCGGTGACACGCTGGGCACGTTCGTCACCGAGAACGTCCAGCCAGGGGCGACGGTCATCACTGACGGCTGGGCCGCTTACCGGGCCATCAGCGGCAAGGGATATCAGCACCGGCCCATCAACCAGAAAGCGGCCCGCGCCGCTGGGGATGACCCGGACAGCCTGCTGCCCGGAGTCCATCGGGTCGCCTCGCTGTGCAAGCGGTGGCTGCTGGGCACCCACCAGGGCTCGGTTGACGCCGCGCACCTGCCCGCCTATCTCAACGAGTTCGTCTTCCGGTTCAACCGCCGCCGATCGGCCAGCCGGGGCATGGTGTTCTACCGGGTCCTGCAGCTAGCCGCCGGCCACGAGCCAGTCCGGTACGTGGATCTGCTCGCCAGCAAAAAGCCGCGCCGTGCGAAGCGAGCCGAGGGCGGCACGGGACACCCTCCGAGCCTCGAGCGCCCAGCGGCGGACCGCCCGTGGCGGACCGCCGAAATCCAGCTGCAGTTTCCAGTCCGGTTAAGTGGATACCCCAGTCGGCGCTAAACGCGTCGAGGTCCACCTGGTGGCAGGAGAAGATCGCTTCCGCTGCCGGTCCGGCGGTCCCGCAGCAGGCCGACGCCAGCCAGCTCGACGCGGACCAGCTCGCGACGATGAGCATGGCTGACTTCGTGGCGCATCGCGACGAGCTTGGCGTACACGACGCGCCGCCAGCCGGGCCACCGCGCAGGCCGGGACATACCACGGCGAGCAGCCAGGGGATGTTCGATGGGCTGCCTGGTTACGCCGACCCGCGTGTGGCCAACAAGCAGGTGTTCAGCGGGCAGCTGCGCGACTCATCCCGTCAGGTGCCGCCCGGCTACCGGCGCGACCCGGCCACCGAAGACGAGTGGCGTTGAGGACCAGCGGCTACACCCCGCAACACAGCCTGGTCGACGGTCGCATCACCGCATTAAAGGGCAGCTCGCCGTGGCGTACCGAGCGGTTATCTTCGCCTGACGTCGCCGAACGTGCCCGTTGCCCACACTGCGGGGCCGAGCACATCACGGTCGGCGGCAAGACCGCAGCCGAGCACCTGGCTGACCATATCCGGCGCGGCCACGATACCAGGAAGCGTGACGCCCGGCAGATAATGGTGGACGACGCCGTGCGCACGGTCGCGGAGCTGGTGAAGCGCGGCGACCTGCAGCCCGGCGCGGCGGTGACGCAGGCGATGGTCACGGCACGGACCGGGATCGCCAAGCAGCATGTGCCGGCGGCGCTGCAGCAGCTCGCCGAGGCCGGCATCGTGCGCTGGTCGGCGACGGCCAGCCGGCGACAGGCGCTCGTCCGCTGAATCCCTCGTGCGCCAGCGACATCTGGTTCATGAAGTGCCAGGCTCAACTACGTCACCAACCCGCGTCTTGGCCAGTTAACCAGCCAGTTGGGTAACCGGATCACCGGCGCGCTGTAGGAGAGCATCGGATGTGCGTGTGCCCAAGAGCGCAGCGGTGCCGATGATCTACTGATCAACCCGCTGGTCACCCGGAGATGCATCTGCTGCGAGACGTTCATCTGGAGGCCCTGCTACGTCTCCGAGCTGGCCAAGAAGGACTGGTGCGAGCGCGCGGCCTACATGCAGGTGCAGGTGCATGGACGTACCGCACCCGGAGGAACCGCTGAGACGGGCACACCCGAGGCTGTCAGGCGGCACTGCGCGCGGCTGGGCTGGCTCAACTTCTCCGGTACCTGTTTTCTGCACCTCGTGCGGTCGCATTTTCAGCGGGCCGCCCAACCACCCTGGGCAGCCGCTTTTATGCCAGGCAATTAAAGGGATGGGGCCTTCCGCTGCTGGGCGGATAAAGTCGAACTCAGCTACGGGACGGCGCGGCTGGAACGGTGCTGTACGGCGCTGTAGAGGGGCGTAGGAGCGCCAGGAGCGCAGGTGGGCATAGTCCCCCCGGACCCTGGCGCTTCCGGGAGCCGCAGAATCGCGCTCAGGGCGTCGAACGTGGAGACGATCAGGGTGCCTGAGCTGGGAAGCCCGGTGGCCGAGACGGTCAGCCGGAACCACGGCTTCCGCTCTACCCCTACCAGGAGCATGTTCTAGGAGGCGTGCTCATCAGCCAGGCGGTCGGCTACGGCCAGCACCGCATCGTGGGCGCAGCACGACTCGGTGAGGTAGGTGGCCACCTCCAGCTCGATCGGCGTGCAACCCTCATCGGTGACCTCGCCATCCACCTCGACCACGATCAGGCGGTAGGTCCGCTGGCGCATCATGACGAGACCGCCTTCCGCCGGGCCTGCTCGGCGGCGTACCCCGCCCGTGACCTCGGCTTGCGGTCCTTGGCTCCGCGCTGCCTGCCGCCCACCGTCTTGCCCTCGGCCTTCGCCCTGGCCATCCCTGCACGCACGCGCTCGGACCGGCGGCGGCTCTCCTGCTCGGCGACCCAGGCCGCGAAGCTGATCATCACGGCCTGGATCTCGGGCGAGGCCGTGAGCCACGGCTCTTTCACGGACAGGATGGACACGTGCCGCTGGCCGAACTGGCGGAACAGCGACAGCGCCTCCTCGGACGCGGACTTGCCTGCCTCGCTGCCCGACCTGACGATGCGGTCAAGCGCCCAGACCACCAGCACAGCGAAGTGACCCTCCTGCGCGTCGTCCAGCGCCCGCTGGACCGCCTTGCGGTACTCAGGCCCCTGCTTCCAGGCCGAGTCGCTGATCTCGTAGGTCCTGGTGACCGTGTACCCGTGGTGCTGGCAGAACCGCTGCACGTCCGGGATCTGGTTGTCTGTCGTCTGGTCGCTGCCACTGACGCGGTACCAGACCGCGACGTCGATGCTGGTCATTATGTTCTCCTCCTACCAACTAGCCTATGCCCTAATTCAGTGCTCGGCAAGGAGGACGAGGCGCGACAGACATGTCAGTGACCAGCGCAGATGCCGGTGACAGATCGTGATGACGGGCAGATTGGGCGGGAACCCTAGTTGGCAGCCTCGGCGCGGCGCTACCCGGCAGAGCAACCGTTAAAGAACGGTCCGGACGTACCAGCGGACTAGGCTCCCGGCCCGGCTATGTCACCGGGTCGGGCGGCCCCGACATACTGCAGGGCATACGGCGCGGACGGCTTGGCCTTCACCGGGCATCCGCCTGGGTATCGATTTCGCTACCTCATGTCCGCACCAGCGAGCGGGCACAGGCTCATTCCCCCTAACGTCTTCACGTGCTAAAGCGCTGGGCGGCATGGCCGCAGGGGATCCGATGGACGATAGGCGGGATCACCGCTGTCGTGTTCGGGCTGGCAGTCGTGTGGGCGGCGTTCATGCCGCTGGCGGACTGGCTGGCGCGCCAGGACGTCGGCTCAGCCACGGGTGCGCTGCACGAGACAGCCGTGGATAACGCCAGGGGCCGGCTGCTGACGCTGGGCGCGGGCCTGGCTGCCGCAGCCGCGCTGGTCTTCACTGCCCTGAATTTCAGCCTGTTGCGGCGTAACTCGGAACAGGCCGACCAGTGGCAGCGGCGCACCCATGAGCTGACCGAGCAGGGGCAGGTGACCGATCGTTACGCCAAGGCCATTGAGCAGCTCGGCTCGGACAAGCTCGACGTGCGGATAGGCGGCATCTACGCGCTGGAGCGCGTCGCCCGCGACTCCGCAAGAGACCATCCGACCGTGATGGAAGTACTTACCGCGTTCATTCGCGAGCACTCAGACGAGCAGCGGACGCCGCCAGGCACCGGAGACCAAAAGCGGGACCCATCGATCCGGCCCGACGTTCAGGCCGCCGTGACCGTAGTTGGACGCCGCGATGCAAAGCGCGACATCCGGCCACTCGATCTCCGGGGCGCGAAGCTCATTTGTGCGATTCTCCTCCGCGCGAACCTGGCAAGCGCGAATCTCCTCCGCGCGAACCTCACCGGTGCGAACCTAGTGGGCGCAGATCTCGCGGGCGCGCATCTCGTGAGCGCGGATCTCACTGGTGCGGGCCTCATGAGTGCGAACCTCGCCGGCGTCGACCTCACCGGCGCAGACGTCAAGGGCGCGTACCTCGTGGGCGCGAATCTCACGGGCGTCAAGTGGCCCGCCGACGCGCCGGTTCCGGAGGGCTGGAAACTAGACGCCCATTCTGGCCGGCTGCAGCGGGCGGGCACCGGCTCCGGGCCAGCCGAGGCGGGCTAGGTACGGGTAAGGCGCTAGGTTGCTCAGCGGGCGGCGAGCCGTAGGTGTTCTCGGTGCCCGTCGTCGTGGTCGACGGGTACCCGGTGGTGAACTGCTACCAGTGCTCACCACGTCGCCCTGGCAACTGCGTTCGACGCCCTGGGCGTGATCGAGGACGGCGGCGGCGCGGACCTTCCAGGGCTTACGCGTAGGACTACACGCTGTAGTAGTTGACCTTAGCTGAGCGAAGCTGCGTGCTGCCGGCGCCGCCAGGAGGCTCCGGCGCGGTGCGCGGCGTTGAGGTAACGACGATCATCACGGCCGCCGATGAGCGGTTGCCCGCAACCGCAGGCACAAGCGCGGCCGACTGGAGGGCTCGGCTGGCCGTCGAGGAAGTATGCGCGGCCGAGATAGTCAGCGGCACCACGATCGGTATGAACTGGGCGAATCTGCGCCCCACCCCCCTGATGATCGCGGTGAACGACCAGATCTGGCTGCGGCACTGGCTGCTGCCGCCGGTCGGCACGGGTCTTGCCCACGAGCTGGGCACCACCTCGATGATGCTGCACGTCACCGGCTCGCGGACGGTCGTAGACCTGCTGCGGGACGACAAGCTCGGCGGGCTGTACATCACGCCGTACAGCTGGCTGATCACCAGCGAGCTGCGCGTCAAGCTCGGCGGAGCCGGGGTGCGCGCCGGGATAGAGCCCCCGCTGCTGCTGGTGCCGCCGTAAGTCGCGGCCGGGTCCGATGTCAGCACCCTGCCGCCAGACAGCGCTCATGAGCTGCACCTCCAATACGTCTTGTCCTCCATCATCCCAGACGTCGGTGCCGCTGCGCTGGCTCCGGACAGGGGGGACGTTCACTATCGAACCTCCCTATGTCTGCTCGTCGAGCGCGGCCAGCTCGTGCGCGCAGATCGGGCAGCCACGGCGTAAGCCGGGCGGGTGGGACAGCGGCTCCACCGCGTAGCGGAGGATCGCCGCGTAGACGGTGGCCCAGCGTGTCTCTTCCGGGCCGAGCGCGGGACGCCAGGCGTACCCGTGGCCCAGCGCCACGCCAGCCAGCCTGTGCTGGTACGCGGTCAGGGTAGGGCGGTTCTTGGTCGTGGTCTTGTTCCTCATCGGGTTCTCCTTCGGCTCGGTCTTGGCCAGCTCTCTGCCAGCCCTGTGGAGTTCATCGCCACTGGCCCTTACTTCTCCCAGTTGCTCTCCCAGGTGCTTGTCCCGCCCGTCCCACCACCAAGGGTGGTGGGTGGGACGGGACGGCGGGACAGCTTGCACCCAATTCCCGTCCCGGCCGGGACGGCGGGTGGGACGCCGGGACAACTGGGGGACCTCCCACTAGAATCTGGTGGGTTCGGTATCGGATCGGTCCGCCAAGGTCCGTGCCCAGAGGCGGCTGACGGCGCTCTTGGGGATCTTGGTGATCTCGACGACCTCGGCCTGGGTGATGTCCGGGTTCTGCTCGCGCATCTTCTTGATCATCGCCACCCGCTCGGTCAGCTGCGCCTCCTGCGGCGACTGGCGGGACGCTGGCGTATCGCACGGCACCAGCTGGTGGTCGTCGCCCATCAGGTAGCTCGCCGACCCGATGACGCCGCGCCCGATGACGTTGAGCGTGCGGGTGGGCTGGCCCTCGGCGCCCTGCAGGTTCCAGAGCATATCGGCCCAGTCCTCCTTGCCGCTGGCCCCGCGTGTCCGCCCCTTGTCCGCGTGCCCCGTGTGGTCGATGATGATCAGGTGCTTGAGCTTGGCCTGGTGCGCGACCTCGCCGAGGTACTCCAGGGTGGCTCGTGACTCGTCGTTGTTGTTGGAGTCGGCGTACACGCCGATTAACAGCGGGTGGATCGGGTCGACCGTCAGCGCGGCGGCACGCTGGTCATAGAGCATCTGGGCGTAGTCGTAGCGCCACGACGGGTCGCCCAGCTGGAACCTGCTGGCGATGCCCTGGTAGTTCTGGATGAGGATGTCCGGGCTGTCCAGCGGGCAACCCTGCTCCGTGGCGTACTGGCGGACCATGTTCTCCGTCATATCCAGGTTCACGTAGACCAGGGGGCCGGTCAGCCGCGTGCAGGGCCGCCCGAGGAAGTTGCCGCCCTGGGACAGCGCGTTGACCAGGTGGAAGTCAAGCGTGGTCTTCCCGCATTTCCGGTACCCGCTGAACAGCACGGTGCCGCGCGTGGTCAGCAGGCCCGGAATGCGCATCTCGACGGGCTCGTCGCTGAGCTGGTCCAGCCTCACGAACGGCTCGATCCAGCGTTCTTCCTGGCGCCGGCCGTCGCCGTTGTAGGGGTTCTCGTTGGCGGCGTCCGTCCCGTCGCCGTTGGACCCGGCACTGGTGCCGTTGGACGATGCCCCGGTGCGCCCGCCGTCGCCGTTGGACCCGGCACTGGTGCCGTTCGCCCCGGTTCGACCGCTTAAATCAGACTCGCGTTCGACCTGCTGCGCTTGATAAGATGTCATTAGAGCGTCCTCTCTCGGTAGCTCGGTTGGATGGTGCTGTTGTCAGGCGCGCGGAGTGCTGGCCGCCGCCCTGAGCTTTATCGGTTGAACCCCTACCTCGGTGGGGGTTCTTCCGTCTCGCCTTATTCAGTTGTCTGACACATTTACGTAGCCTTGTTCGGGTCCACGGGCATGCTGCCTATCTACATCATACAGGTGTTCGTTATACTTGAGGTAGGCAGCATGGCTAGGACCAAGGGGGCACCATGGAGCTGTCAGATGCAGCACGGCGGCGCGGGCGGGAGCTGGCGCTGCCGCCCGAGAAGGTGGCGCAGGCGCACGAGCTGATCGAGTCGGGCGCGTCGCTGTCCCAGGTGGCGCGGTACTTCGGCGTCGCCCGCACCACCGTCTACCGCTCCTTCGAGCGGGAGAACCACGGCGTCTACACCGGCATCAAGGCCGATGTCGCCGCGATGAAGATCGAGCTGGAGCAGCTGCGGCAGTTCAAGGCCGGCGTGCTCGCGCTGGCCACGCAGCAGGCCGGTGCCCCGCAGTGACCGCCGCCCGCGCGATCCTGGACTACTGCCTGGGTCCGTCATCGGCACCCGCCGCGTCCGGCGGCGGGAATACCCCCACCTGGAACCTCTCTTGCGTCAGATGCGGCACCGCGTACCAGCACGCGGCGCCGACCGCCGACAGCAGCGGCTCCTACCTGGGCTACCTGTTCGCCTGCGGCCCCTGCAAGTCCATCCTCGCCGGCATCATCGGGACGCCAGTGTCGCCAGGCCTGCCGCCGCTGCCAGCTGCGGAACAGCGAGTCAAGCGGCTTCGCCGCCTGAGCCACCGCCTGAGCCGCCTCCGTTCCCAGCAGCCAGCACCGCCCACGATGTCACGGCCCAGCGGCGGTCGCCCGTCAGCATCGGCACCCCGAATGCCGGTGGTAGGGCCGTGAAACTACTACCGCTGCGCGACGAGGTGACCTGTGTCCGCTGCCGGATCAGGCTGCCGCTGGTCAGCGCGCGCTGGGCGTTCGGGGTGGCGGGAGACGGCAAAAAGATCATCTGTGAAAACAACGACGGCTGGCGGTGGGAACCGGTCTAGGCCCGGCCGAGGGCTATCCTTTCGTCCGTGGGCTTCCCATCAAGGCTGTTTATCCCGCGCAGTGTGCGTCGTGCGGTCCATCCCGGCCGTGCGGTCAAGCGGGCGGTGACACCTAAGGTGGTCAAAAAAGCCAGCCGGGCTATGCACCTGTTACCTCACCGGCGTGTCACGGGACACGATCCGCGGTTCATGGCGAAGAACCGCTATGTTGGAATGGTGTTCAAATCTTGGGACGAGCACGACATCCTGCGCCCTCAGGTTGCCGCCTGCCCGACGCGCGTAAGCGGCCAGCTTGACGGCTTCGTGGTGTTACGCACCACGATCGCCGTATCCGGGGTACTGACCGCAAAAGCGGTCACTCATCCTTACCACTTTCAGCGTCCACACAGGAGGTGAGCAGAGGTGGCTTTCAGCTTCATCAGGGGCGGGACCACATCTCGGGGAATCGGTGCTTATATAGCCCTTATTTTCAGCCCAATTGGGTTTATCATCCTGATCTACTTTCTGATCGGTATCTTCTACAACACAGCGCCCCCCCATTTTCCGTCGACTGCTGCCAGTTTCACATCGCTTCATAGCTGGATCCAGTACTTCATCTCGATCTTGACCTGGCCCCTCAGCTTCTGGCACCCTACCTTCTCAGTGGGTAAGTGGATACCTACAGGAAGCATTATCTTCCCGTGACTTCCGCATCTTGCAGGCAGCCTGGAGGTCGACCCTGCTGATCATGTCTCCTCCCTCATGCAGGACCTGCGAGACGACTATGTTGGAATGGTGTTTAATCTTGGTGACGAACACGACATCCTACGTCCGCACGTTCCGCGTCTACTGCCCGCAAGGCGGTCACTCATCTGCACCAGTTCCAGCGTCCACGCAGGAGGTGAGCTGAGGTGAAATTCCTGAAAACCCTTTTCAGCACAACTGGGTTGCTCATTGCCATCTACATTCTGATCGGTATCTTCTACAACACAGCACCCCCCATATTCCGCCGACTACTGCCACTCTGGCGACGCTTCATAGCTGGATCCAGTACTTCATCTCGATCTTGACCTGGCCCCTCAGCTTCTGGCACCCTACCTTCACATTGGGTAAATGGACGCCTACAGGAAGCATTACGTCCCCGTGACTGGACTTCAGCACCTTGCAGGCGTTCCGTGGCGTCGCTACCGTTAGTTCGCCGCGCGCCGATAGGGCCTGGCCTCTGGCCTGGCCCTCGCCGTCAGGCCCGCTGGAGGGGCCGACCCGGAAAATGCGCGGCGCTCGGGCCCGGTACCTGTGACCCGCCCGGCGACCCTCTACGCACGGGCTCCAGGGCGCCGGTAACGCGCCTCGATGAACGGCGGCTTGCCGGCATTCGCCCGGCGGCGGCGCCCTTCTTCTACCCATGCGGGTATCGCGTTCGGGTCGGCGCCTGCCTTGCGGCACAGCTGCGCGGCTTGCCGCTTGATCGGCTCGTTCAGTTCGCCTTCCGACGCGCCTTCCAGGATCCCGGCGACCTCGGCCAGCAGGTCGACGCGCCCGGCCGCAAGCTCCCGCAGCCCGGCCACCGCAGCGGCCTCCTCGGCCTCGGTCAGCTCGCGCCACTTAGCGTGGTGGCCCGCCGTGCCGTGCAGCTCCGCAATGAGGAGCCGATCACGATCGGCACCGGGCCGATCGCTCATAGGTCACCATCCAAACGACCTGGATAGAACACGCGCCTCCGCAGACGGTGAAAGAGATGCATCCGACTCGCCCGGCGTGCCTCCGTGGCTATCCGACCGGGCTCCGTTACTTTTACTGCTAGGACCTACGCCGGTCCCGCTTCGGTTACCTCCTGCCCGTCTGGGTGCTGCGATCGCGCACCAAGCCGGGTGCCGTGCATAGCGGAAGGAGGTGAATATGGGCAGAAAGAAACAGAACCCGAGCGTGTCCGGCTGGGTCCAGGTGATCGTGAGCCTGGCCATTGCTGGAGTGGTGACGGCCGGGGCTAGTCACAGTGACGTGACGAACCCGCGACCGCCGACCGCATGTGTCCAGCTACGAGTCTTACTGAAGGTGGACCTCGTCGCGCGGCACGTGTGACAGCTAGGGCGGGGCGGTTCGGACTGCCGGTTCCGGCCGTCCCGCTCTGGCCAGTGATGATTATTTACATTGACAAGGTTAGCACGATCGTGCGATAGCACGAGTACCCGACACGCCGCCCTACCAGGAATTTCTACACAACCACGCTAGGGCCGTCCTCACTTCGGCCTGGCCCTCGCCGTCAGGCCTCGGGCAGGAACCGGCAGCTCGGCGTCTCCGGCCGGTCCGTACCGGGGGCCACCGACCTGCTCACCGGGTGAGCGGTGTAGTCGGCGACGATCTTCTCGCGCAGGGCCTCCGGGCTGTCCGCGCGCAGCGTGGCGTGGTCATCCCGCCGGACCGCGATCCAGACGTCGGGCTCGGGGTGCTCGATGAGGTAGGCGCTGCCCCAGTGGTAGCGCAGGCTGGCCAGGTCGGCTGCATAGTCACCGTTCATGTGCCTAATGCTACGACTGCTATAGCGAGCTTGCTAAGGCACACGGGAGCCTGTGCGGTATCCCTGCTGGTCAGTGGACCGATAGCGTGCTTGTTATGGCTGTGCCGCCGTTCACGCGCGACCCGCTGCAGCTCGCCTATGTCCAGGTCGCGGATCACCTCACCGCGCGGGTGCGGGCCGGGGAGCTGGCGCCGGGTTCCCGGCTGCCCCCGGAGCGCGAGCTGGCAGCGGAGTATGACATTGCGTACAACACGCTGCGGCAGGCGATCGGCCTGCTGCGCGAGCGCGGCCTGGTGGTCACGCTGCGCGGGCACGGGAACTATGTCCGGCGGGACGCCAGGCCGTTAGCCTTGGTCATCGCATCCGCTCGCGCGGCGCGGCGTCGTCGGTGGCGCGGATCTCCGATACCAGCCGGGCCCGCATCGCGTGCAGTGCGGCGAGCATGGTGTCGATCGCATCCACCCCGATGGATGCCGCCCGGCGGACCTCGGGCTGCGGCATGGTGTCGTCCCGCAATTCCCCCTGCGCCAGGGCCACGGCCAGCACGCCCGTCTGGTCCTCCAACTTCGCGTGCACGTCGTAGGGCTCGCGGTTCGCATCGTCGTTACTGGTCACGGCGCTCTCCTTGCGGTGAGCAGACGGTGATAACAGAGACCTTTTCATCGTCAACCTGGCCTTCCCGGCCATCGGCAAGCAGTACCCGGGCACCAGCCTGAGCTCGCTGTCCTGGGTGCTCAACGCCTACACGATCGTGTTCGCCGCCGTGCTTGTGCCGGCCGGGCGGTGGGCCGACCGGATCGGGCGGCGCCGGTTCTTCGTGGCCGGGCTGGCCGTGTTCAGCGTCGGGTCGCTGCTGTGCGGGCTGGCGCCGGGCGTGGCCGCGCTGATCGCGGCCCGGGTCGTCCAGGCGGCCGGCGCTGGGGCGATGGTGCCCGCGTCGCTGTCGCTGCTGCTCGCCGCGGTCCCGCCGGACGCCCGGCCGAAGGCCCTGGGCACCTGGTCGGCGCTGGGCGCGCTCGGCGCGGCGCTCGGCCCGGTGATCGGCGGCACCCTGGTGCAGATCGACTGGCGCTGGGTGTTCTGGGTGAACCTGCCGGTCGGGGTGGCCGCGATGGTGCTGGCCGTCAAGGTGGTGCCCGAGAGCAAGGACGAGCGGGCCAGCGGCCGGCCTGACCTGATCGGCGCGGGGCTGCTCGCCGCGGCCGTTGGCCTGGTCGCGCTGGCGCTGGTCAAGGCGCCGGCCTGGGGTGGGGCTCGGTCGGCTTCATCGGCCTGCTTCTTGCTTCCCTGGCCTGCGGCACGATCATGGTGATCCGCTCGAAGCGGCATCATCCCAAAATCTCCCCCGTGATCGAGCTTGAGCCTGACCTTCCGCACTTCTCGGTTGGGTTATCTCCGGGATTAGCCGACGGCGGGCCGGGGTTCGGCGGCTCTGCTGTAGATGGTGGCGGGGATGCCGAGGAGGTCCAGGATCTTCAGCTGCAGCTCGGTGAGCTCGGGTTCGAAGACCTGGATGAGGTTGCCGGCGGTGTCGCGGAGCTCGTGCCGGGAGACGTGGGCGAAGATCTCGAAGATCCGGTCGGCGGTGGGCGCGGCGCAGCCGCGCAGCTCGGGATAGATGGGGATCCTCGCGATCTCGGCCGCCTTCATCGCCATCCGGATCTGCCGTTCGATCAGGGCGCTGATCAGCAGCGCGATGAAGTGGCACAAGAAGATGGCCTCGATGCGCGGGATGGTCTTGATCCAGACCGGCGCGGCGTCCTGGATGCCTTTGAGCAGGTGGTGGCGCCGCTCGAGGTTCGGCTGGTACCGGTAGGCGGCGAGCACGCCGGCCGTGGTCATGTCGCGGTCGTTGGTGATCAGCGGCCAGCAGCCGTCGCTGGCCGCGTCGTAGCTGACCTGGTCGTGGTCGATGTCGCAGGTGACCGCGAAGGACTGCTTCTCGATGCGCCGGTAAGTGGTGGCGGGCCCGGCCGGGCCCGTCCTGCCGGAACGACTCCCGGGTCTTGCTGGTGACGGTGAAGCGGACCCAGCGGGCCGCGCCGGCGTCGGCGAGGGCGGCCTCGGCGGCGACGTGGACCGCGGCGGCGGTGCGCAGCCGGGTGCGCGGGGAGGACAGCCGCCCGGCCAGGTCATCCTCGATCGCCTGCACGCCCTTCTCGATCTTGCGGGCGCGGGCGGCGGCGTCGCGGAGCTGCTTGCCGCTGTCGTGGATCCACACCACGCGGTATCCCTCCGCGGAGGGCCACGGCGCCTGGCAGGCGGACCAGACCTGGTCCGGCTCGCCGATCCGGCCGGGCGCGCGGTGAGCTTCGGCCCAGTCCGGCTGGTGGTCCTGCATCCAGGCGCGGAACGCGGCGTCTTCCTTGCGGCTGCGCGGCAGCACGGTGATGAACCGGCCGCCGCCCCGGTCGATGTGGCCCATCGCCTCCGCCGAGGCGAGCTTGCAGTCCGCGACGTACAGGAAGCCGGGGCCGCCGGTCAGCTTGACCAGCGCGTCCCAGGTGGGGATGTGGGTCGGGTCGTCATTGGTGTTGCCGTCCGCCAGCCGGTAGATGACCGGCACGGCGTGGTCCCCGGTCACAGTCAGGATGAACACCAGCTGCTTCAGGTCCGGCCGGTAATCCTTGGAGTGCCCCCACGTGATCGCCGGCGCCGGGGTGCCGGCCACGTCCTGGCCGCCGGCGTTCTGGTAGGCGCCGTGCACGCTGACGGAGGTGGAGTCGTTGTGCAGCCGCGAGCAGTCGATGGCGAACTCGCTGATCACGCCCGTCATCAGCTCGGTGAGCAGGCTGCCCCGGTCAGCATGGAACAACCGGTCCAGCATCCGGCCGGCCCGGTCGTCGTTGAGCAGTTCCGCCTCCCCCGCGGCCAGCCCCAGCAGGGCCGGCTCGTAGGCGGCGGCCCACTCGCGCAGGGCGTACAGCGGCCGGTGCTCTACTGCCAGGTTCGCGATCATCACCGCGATCACCACCGCGGGGTCCAGCGCCAGCCGGGCATCATCAGCCGGGACCCAGGTATCCAGCAGCCGGGGCAGGCCCATCCGGGCCGCGAAGCAGCCGATCAGCGGCAGGGCGCCGAGACGCTGGGTGGTCAGCGTGAACGCCGGCGTGTCCATCGCCACCTCCTTGACGGTAGCCCGGTATCTACCGTAAGTATCTATACTTACGGCAGGCGCGCGCCAGCCGGCACGCCGCACGACACGGGAGAACATCCTTGACCGAAGAAGCAGGCCTCGCCGAACTGCGTGCCCGCTACCGCGACCTCGCCGCCCAGATCGCACAGATCGGGTTCACCGCCTCCGGCACCGTGCTGAGCACCCGGAACGTATGCGGCACGGCCGGCTGCTCATGCCACGCCGACCCCGCCAGGCGCCACGGCCCCTACTGGCAGTACACCCGGAAGGTCAGCGGGAAGACCGTCACCCGCCGCCTCAGCGCAGCCCAGGCCGCCCTCTACGCCGAATGGATCGGCAACGGCCGCGCGCTCGGCGACCTGCTCGCCCAGATGCAGCAAGTCAGCGACAAGGCCCGCGACCTAATCCTGGCCACCTTGCCAGAACACCAGAAGCCAGCCCGCTAATTACCGGGAAAACCCAACCGAGAAGTGCGGAACGTCAGTTGAGCTGCTCCGGTCCCGTTCTTTTAGCGGCGCGTTCGGCGCCTCGATCTTGTACTACGCCGGGTTCGGCGCCTTCGTGCTCAGCGCGGTCGAGTTCCTCACCGGCGTGTGGCACTACTCCGCCGTGCTGGCCGGCCTGGCCATCGCGCCCGGGCCGCTGATGGTGCTGCCGTTCGCCCGCATCGTCGCGCCGCGCCTGGCCGCCCGGCTCGGCGGCCCCGGCCGGGTCGCGGTGATCGGCTGCGCCGTCAACGCCGCCGCTCAGCTGCTGTGGCTGGCCCAGATCCAGGCCCAGCCGGCCTACCTCACCCACCTGCTGCCGGCTCAGCTGCTAGGCCGTCCTTACGTGATCTTCTACTAGGGAATTGTGGGTGCTGACCTGGGGTTTTGCCGTCTGGTTGGGCCTGGCGGGGACCTCCGTTCGTGGCTACGCTGGTTACGCTGCGTCGAGGCGGAGCGGGAGGATTATTGAAAACTCAATTCGAAGAAATATAGGCCAATGGCTGCGCGGAAGGAATCAAGAAACGTGTTAAGTGGCCGCCGATAATCGGTGAAAAGGACTTTCCAGGTCTTGAGGTGCGCAACCGCGCGCTCGATGGGAGCGCGGATAGAACTGACCTGGTTATTGTATTCATGTTCACGCATGTAGAGTTCACGGTCCTGTGGCTTCTTCGCCGGCGTGACGTAGCCGGATCCTTGAAATCCCTTGTCTGCGATAACCGCTCCGGCAAGGTCGAGAATCTCCTTCACCTCGCCTTCCAGCTTCTTCATGTCATGGTCACATCCGGGTGCCGGGACCGAGACGAAGATTATGTTCCCGAATTCGTCGCTGATAATCAGGCTGCCATGGCCGGTAGTCTTATATTTCCCGGCCCACATCTCGGGGGCGCGCTCCCATGACCAGCATGGCCACAACGTGCCGTCTACCAGCGCCAGCCGACCGCGGGTCATCTGCTTCGCCTCCTCCAGGTCCGGCCGGAACTCTTCGGTAGCCTGAGCGATCAGCGGGGTGAATTCTGTGATGATGTCCGAGACGGTGCCCTGGGAGACGCCGAAAAGATCGGCAATGACTTCTTCGATCATATGCTGCCGCTTGTAGAGCAGCGTTACCATGATCGCTTCCCGCAGCGAGAGGCTCTTCGGCCGCCCGATTCCCTTATCCCAGGGCTCGGACAGGATATCTTCGATACGCGCCTCGAGTTCATCGAGTTGTCCGGCATCGAGTCCGAAGGTACGATGGTAACGCAACGGCTCCTCCATCAGTAAAATGATTCGGTTCGCACCTTCTTTCTACCGACGCGGGGAGCCGTTGCCTTTTAGGCGCGCCGTGCCGAAATTAGAACTTTACTAACAATTAGATGGAGATCCGCGAAAGCCCGCGCTGGAGAGTTTTTGATAACCCTCCGGGATCGGCTTGCCGAGCAGCTCGAATACGCGGCGCTGTTCCGGGGTCGGTGTGGAGAGTTTTTCCAGGCGCCGCCCGTTGAAGCTGACGGTGTTCCTGGTCAGGGTGGCCAGATGGCTGATTAGTTCGTGGTAGCCGCGGACGGGCAGCTTATCCGGGGTGATTTTCGCGGTGTCTTTCGCCGTTGCCGTGGCGGACCTGCGGGCCGGGGAAACAGGGTCTTCGCGGCGGGGCTTTCTGTTGTCGGTGAAAGTGAGCGGGGCGAGCGCCTGGCGCAGGTGCCAGGTGAGGTAGGTGGCGAGCATGCACAACAACACGTGCGCCCGGACCCGGTTTTCCAGGTAGTGGTAAATCGGCCGCAGGTCGATGTCCTCGGCTTTCATCGACCAGAAATCGCGTTCCAGGTTCCCGAGATCTTTGTATGCTTCAACGGTCTCGGCGGCGCCGAGCTTTTCCTCCGCGGCGGAGGTGCGGATGACGTAGATCCCGTCCAGCTCCGCCTCCGCGACGATTTTCTCGTCATCCCGCCGCCAGGAAAGGCGCCCGTCCGCGATATCGGTGATGAAGTGCTTGCCGACCTTGCGCTTGTTGATGACCTTGCCGACCTTCACCCCGATCTTATCGGCGCCTTTCAGCCGGCCCGCCTGCACCGATGCCCTGATTATGTCCAGTTCTTTTTCGGTGGCGGCCAGCAGGGATTCGCGCTTGGCGGCGCGCTGGGCGGCCAGCGCTGGGTTGCGGCAGCAGATCAGCCGCTCCCCGGGATATCTGGAGTCGGTGATCTCGGCGAAGTTCTGGTCATCGAACAGCGACATCTGCAGCGGCCCGTCGTCGCGGGCCAGGGCCGCGATGGAGGGGGCGCGCAGGGCCGTGATCCAGCCCGCGCCGGGCAGCGCCTTCAGCTGGCGGATCCGCACCTGGGTGACCGAGCCGCGGTCGCCGACCAAGATGACCTCACCGAGCCCGAATTTGTCGCGCGCGACCGGGATGATTTCCCCGAACGCCACCGAATCGGAGGTGTTCCCGGCGAATACCCGGACCGCGACCGGGATCCCGGCCCGGCTGGTCACCATGCCGAACTCGATCTGCTCCCGGTTCTTCTTGCCGTCGCGGGAATGCCCGAAAGCCCCCAGCGGGCAGCTATGCCCTTCCAGCCACGCCGACGGCAAATCGAACAATGCCAGCCCGCCGGGCTCCAGGTGCCGGGCCGCCAGTTTCTTTTCGATCGCGTCCTGGCGGGATAGCAGCCAGTCCATAGCCGCATGCACCTCGTCGGTGCCGGCATTCTCCACACCCAGGTCCACGCCCAGCGTAGTGTCCGCCCACCAGCGGGTGGTGGCCAGCTTGGAGGCCGGCGCGACCGCCCGGGCGATTATCAGCCCGTACGCCAGGTCCCGCTCAAAACAATCGGGGCCGAGCAGGTTTTTCAGCCCCAGCCGTGACGCCATCACGTGCGCCGCAGCGACATGCCCGTGCGGCAATGACCGCTCGATTTCGAACATATCGCCCGCGTCCGCCAGTATCGAGCCGGACAGCGACGCCTTCAGCGCCGCGATCGCGCTGTCGGGAAGCGCGGACAGATTCGCCAGCGTTTCTTTCTTCACTTTCCCGCCCTCGCGGAACGAGCGGCGCAGCAAATGGGTGCGGTAGGTCCGCGTGCTGCCGTCCTTGGCCCGGTAGGTCCGCGACGGGCTCTCGACGTACATCCCCGAATGCCGTGTACTCGCCATACGCTGATCATCGCAGGTCAGCGTACCGATGTCCACTATATTTAGTGGCTACAATCAGTCATGCATCGGGCCCGGTTCCCGCAGGTCAAGCCTGCTAGATGTACAGACAGTTACGGCAAGCTCGGGCTAGGCGGCGCCGGGGTGGGACTGACGATTCCGTCACTGCTCGGCGCGGGGAGCGCGTCGCTGACACCGGGAAGGTTCGGCACCGGCAGCAGCATCCTGAACACGGCACGGCAGGTCGGCACCGTGCTCGGCGTGGCCGGGCTGGTGGCCATCTTGTCCCGCGTGTCGCGGGCTGATCCGGTGGCGGCGTACCGGCACGGCCTGATCCTGGTCATCGCGTTCTTCGCCGCCGCGGGGGCCGTTTTCCGCCGTGCTGCTGACCGCCCGGCCGGTCCCGGCCCGCACTCCCGCCGCCCTAGCCGACCCCGCCCCTGGCGCCCTCGCTGACCCCGGCCCCGGCGCGCTCGCTGACCCCGGCCCCGACCTCGCCGGATCGCAGGCCGCCGACGAACTCATCACAACCGTGAAGCCGAACGAGCTGCGCTGAAGCTGGTGGTTTCGGCTCCTGCCCGGGCGGCGCGGCGCGGCGATTTCTTCGTGTAGGCACCGCGGCGGCGGGTAGAGGCCGCGGACCGACAGGAAGGGAGGCCCTCGATATGGCTGTCTCAGCGTTTCAGGACTACCCGCTCGCCGACCGGGATCGTGAGTGGAATGGCGCTGCTGCGGAGAAGCGGGTCCGCAGGTGGGCCGGCGCCGAGGATGAGCCCAACGAGAAGTACCGCGACGCCCACCTCTGGTACGACAGCGAGAACAAGGACAACTTCACCGCCTACAAGCTGCTCATCGCCGACGTCATCGGCGGGAAGATAGCTGCCGTGCCGCGCGGCATCATGGCCGCTGGCAACATCATGCGAGGCGCCCGCGGCGGAGCCGACCTCCCGCGCAAGGACATCGACCGGGTGAAGAGCCACCTCGCCAAGTACTACGCCAAGATGGGCGAAGAGGCCCCCTGGGATCGCGACTGAGCCTAGACTGGGGCGCCGGACGGCTGGCTTGCCGCGCTGATCTATCCAGTGTTTCCGGGCGAGCCTACCCAGCGTTTCAGGGCGAGATGGCTACCATGGTCAGCTGACCGTGTTCCGTTTGTGACGGATGGGCTGCGCTCATGCTGCGTAGATGCCGCAGGCTGCGTCTGCGGATCGATAGAGGCCGTGCCGGAGCAGAGCTCATGGTGCTTGCCGCCGTTGCGGCCGGCACGACGGCCTGTACTGGCGCTGTCTCGCATGATCCGCCAGCTCCGGTACCGCTGGCAGCGCGTGCCCGCCTGCTGGCACCGGCGACGTCGGTGCTGACCGGTGGCCCGGATGTGATCGCCGAGGACACGGCACACAGATTGTTCGCGTCCGCGCCGGTGGTGGTGGTGGCCAGCCCCAGCCAGCCGGCCGATCTGCCGTCTGCCGCCAGATTGGCCATGCGGGCGCACGCGCCCCTGCTGCTGGCCGCAGCGCCGACGGCCTGCCCGGCGGCCGTGGTCAGCGCCGCGGTGCGGGCCGAGATCAGAACGCTGGACCCGCAGGCCGTGCTCCCGGTCGGGGTACCCAGGAGTGCGCTCGCGGCTCAGCTGCCGGGCATCCGCGTGGTAACCAACCCGGCGGTGCTGCCCGCGACGAAGACACCGACGCCCCTGGACCACCTGGCGCTGCTGGTGCCGGCCGGCCACGACGATGCAGCGACGCTGGCCGCGGTCACCACCGCGCGGGTCGCGGGGGTGCGGGTGATCACCGTCCGCGGCGCCGACCCACGCGCCGACCCAGCCGCTATCGCCGCGCTCTCAGCCGCCCGGCCCCGCCAGGTACTCGCTATCGGGGCCGGTTTCGGGCCAGCAGCCCGGCTGGCCTCCCGGGTCGCCGTCGCAGAGACCGGAGTACAGCTGCCGGGCGGTGGCCAGATCCTGTTCCCGATGCGCCGGCTGGTCGCCCTGTACGGTCACCCCGGTGTTCCTGGGCTTGGCGCCCTTGGGCAACAGGACCTGCCAGCGAGCATCGTGCGGGCCAGGAAGGTGGCCGCGGCCTACTGGTCGCTGAGCAGGACCCCGGTCATACCTGCCTTCGAGATCATCGCCACCGTCGCCCAGGCACGCCCGGGCTGGGACGGCGACTACTCCTACCAGTCCCCCGTCGCCTCCCTGCGTCCGTGGGTCCGCCAGGCGACGGCGGCCGGCATGTACGTCATCTTGGACCTGCAGCCGGGCCGGGCCAGCCTGCTCGCCCAGGCCAGGAGATACCAGACGCTGCTCGAAATGCCCGATGTCGGGCTGGCTCTGGACCCCGAATGGAAGCTGCAGCCGGGGCAGCGGCCGCTGCAGCAGATAGGCAGCGTGAACATCGGCGAGGTCAACACGGTCATCGGGTGGCTGGCCCGGCTGACCGCGCAATACCGGCTACCCCAGAAGCTCCTCGTGCTGCACCAGTTCAGCCTGTCGATGATCAGCGGCGAGCAGAAGCTCGACACCCAGCACGACGATCTGGCGATCCTCATTCATATGGACGGGCAAGGCACCCCGGCCGTCAAGCAGCAGACCTGGGAGACGGTCACCAGGGCCGCTCCCGCGGGAGTGTACTTCGGGTGGAAGAACTTCTACGTCAAGGACCATCCGATGATGGGCCCGGGGCTGACGATGGCAAGAACCCCGGAGCCCTCCATGATCTCGTATCAGTGATCGCGGCAGGTAACAGCTCCAGGGTGGTGCCGGGTTCGAGCCGGGCGACGGGGGTGCCGGTGGGGGCGGCGGCGACGGACATCATCCGGGTCATCAGGCCCAGCCCGGCTTCGTTCAGGATCGCGTCGTGGATGGCGTAGCCGCGGGCAGGCGCGACCGCGCGGAAGTAGTCGATCATCTCCCCGGCCTTCAGCCATGGGGCGCTGATCGGGAGCAGCAGCGTGGAGACGGGATCTTCGGGGATGGTGAACGAGTCGCCCGGGTGGAACAGCTCGTCCTCGACCAGGAACCCGGTGTTCACGACCAGCGGGATGTCCGGGTGGATCAGGGCATGATCGATGCCGTAGACATGCACGGAGAACCCGGCGACATCCAGCGCGTCGCCGTGTCGCACCTCGTGCACCCGGTCGCCGAACTCGCCGAACTGCGCGCCGACCGAGGAGTTGGCCCACAGGGTCAGCCCGGGATCGTTGGACAGCGCGGCGCGGATCGCGTCCGCGTCCAGGTGATCCGGGTGCTCGTGGGTGACCATCACCGCGGCGGCCCCGTCCAGGGCCCCGGCCGCGTCGCTGAACGTCCCCGGGTCGATGACCAGGACGGCGCCGTCCTTGTCCAGCCTGACGCACGAGTGCCCGAGTTTGGTGAACTGCATCACGAGCCTCCACCCTGACGGAGTTGCAAGTGCCGCGCCCGGTACGCGATGGGGTTCACCATACAGCTCGGTCATGACCTCTTCGTGCCAAGCGGGCCTGATGGCTCGCGGGGCCGCCTGTCCTGGGTTGACCGAGTGGCCATGCGAGGGTGATGCTGCCGCCGGCGGGGAGGGCGTGCCAGCGGGCGGCGAACTCGTTCAGACCGTCGACGATGCGGTCTACGAGGGGTGAGGTGGCGAGGTCGGGGTCGACGCGGGAGGTCCAGGGGGGCAGGGCGGATCGAAGTCCGGCGCGGAGTTCCCACAGGGGTTGGCAGAGGGATGCGAGTGATTCGGAGGTTGCCATGTCGGCGCGATCGGTGGCGTTGGGGCGGCGCTTCGCCTCGCGGCGAGCCTGGTGGCGCCTGATGGCTGGGTCGGCCGTGGTGAAGATGTTGTTCTGGCCGGCGGCGACCCGGCCGAAGACACCGCCGGACAGGGCAGCCTCGGCCTCAACTATGAAGTGCACCGCGTCATGGGGCAGGTAGTCGTTGTAGCCGGGGCCTTGGCGCGGCGCTAGCTCGGGGCCGCGGTCGCGGACGACCGTCATCAGGTACCGGCGGCCGTCAAGCTTGGTGAAGGTCACCTCCATGACGGACATGCTACGGAGGCAAAGCTCGCCTGCCGAAGCATTTAATCGGTGCTCGCGCCGGTCACCTTGGCCCGGATCCGTGCCACGATCTGGTTGGCTTCGTCCTCGGTGATCTCGATGAACTCGTTTAGCAGGTCGCCACGCTCGGCGGAGACCAGGGACGCGCTGCGCTCCCACACGAGATCCGTGGTAAACGCTTCATCGCGCTTGCCGCCGGACTCGAAGTAGGTGCGCCGGAACACCCCCGCACGGCCGTTCACGGCTGCTCAGGTCATTCACGATGGCGTAGTAAGTGACCTTATCTGGCATCTGCGCCTCTCTCCGGGTAGTCGGGAATGCCGTCGGCGCCGGGCGGAACCGGCACATCGGCAGTGACTTTCTTCTGGAACGCCTCAAGCACGAGCTCCTCGAACGCATCGGCCTGCTGACTGCGGAGTCGTTCGTAGGCGCCATGGGTGAGCTGCTTGGCCTCGAAGCTGATGCGGGTGTGAAACTGCACTTCGAACCGCTGGCCGGTATCCGGATCGATCCACTGGCTGTTGATGCCCTTGTACTGTTCTTTGGACCAGGAATTCTTGAGTTTGTCGAGCTCAAAGCCCTGATCCTTCAGGCGCTCGATATCCGCCCGGACGCCCTGAGTGTAACGGGCCTCCTGGTACTGAAAGGTGTACCGGATCGCGTCAGGCACGAGCGAAACAGCTTGCTCCGGGGAGACGTTCGAGCTCCTTGATCGATTCCGTCAGACCTTCTCCTTGATGCGGTCGCGGTCTTTCAGGCGGTGCTCGAAGCCGATCAGGTGCCGGTCTGGATCCTGGCTTTCCACGGCGCGCATCGCTGGCGAGATCTTCTCCCGCTCCCGTTCGGCGATGCGGTCGCACGCTGATTCGACCTGGCCGTTTTCTGCGGGCTTCAGGCGCCTGTCGCCGTCGCCGTGCCACGAGCCCGGCGAATCATCGGACCGGTCCGCAGGCGCGCGTTCGCCGGGCGGCCACTTCCGCTGGTACTCCCCCCACATCCACTTGGACTCCTTGACCGTCTCACCCCACTTCTCCGCCGCGGCCTGCTCCCTGGCCGCGGCCCGCTGCGCCGTCACGGACTCCTCGGCGGAAACCGCCACGCGCAGGTCGTCGTAGTACTCCTGCCGCAGGCGCGTCTCAGCCTGGGCGCCACCACCCCGGCCATTTCGGCCGCCGCCACCACCCTGGTCATCCCGATGATCTGCGCCCCCATCCGGATGATCAGCGCCCTCATCCGGAGGCACGTCGTCGTCACCGGGTCGGTCGGTACCCATCGGACCTCACCGCCGCCCTGCTTGCCGGGGCGTGACACCAAGCGGGAGAGCAATTCATGGCACAAGCAGCACACTGGTCATGGCACAAGCAGCACACTGGTCCAGCGCGATTGAGCGAGGACGACATCGGGGCAAGAATCCAACCATCACTGTCTAGGACGATGTCTACCTCTGGCCGGTTCATCGGCGATGAGGTCCCGGGTGCGTCAAGAGATCAAGGCCCGAACGGAGCCCGACGCGTGCCTCGCGTAAGGCCGCCGCGAGCGAGCGCCCCTTACCGCCCTGTCGCGTACGCGTCGTGGTACTCGTCGTGGCGGCGTACCCACATCTGGGGCGGGTCGCCCTCGTTGCGCCCGAGCGGGGCGCGGTCGAGGAACCCGTAGTAGCCCATCATGAACTCCAGCCCGCGCGCGGTCGTGGAGTAGGTCAGGTAGACGGTTCCGTCCTCGATCGCGTAGGTGCTCATCACCGGCGCCTCGGAAAGATATGCCGCCGGCTCGGTCCCGCACTCCTGCGCGAGCTCGACGGCCACCTCGGGGACGCCGCCAGCCAGGAACCCGCGTGTCACCTCCTCCGGGCGCGAGATCTCCAGGTCGAAGTTGTAGTCGCTGTCGTGGGAGGAGGCCCACCGGAAGGTCCACCCCATCCGCCGCTTGTACGCCTGGATTTTGTCCAGTGGCGCCCGCGAGATGCAGGTGAAGGTCACGTCACGCGCGTTCAGGTGCGTGACCGCACCATTGAACGTGTCGGCCGCCGACGAGCAGACCGGGCACCCCGCCGTGTACGTCGGGCCGAACATGAAGTGATAGACGATCAGCTGCGAGCGCCCGCCGAAAAGCTCCCGCAGCGTCCTGTGCCCCTCGTCGGTGGCGAAGCTATAGTCCTTCTCGATCGGCACCCACGGCAGCTCGCGGCGCTCGGCCGCGAGCTCGTCACCGCGGCGGGTCAGCTCCTTCTCCCGCGCCAGCAGCTCGCCGCGAGCAGCCAGCCACTCCTCGCGCGTTGCGACCTTGTGCTGAGTCATCTCAAATCCCCTTTCCCCTTTGGTATCGCGTCCAGTCTGGTCCAGGGTGGTGCCAAAATAACATCGCCAGCGGACCAGCTGCCGCTTCTTGCTGGCTTGACCGGCGATCCGGCCGGTTGCCGTGACGGCCGGAGTCCGGAGGTGGCCGCGTTCGGGACCATCGGCGTTAGCTACGACGAGGCGGACGGGCCCAGCTTCTATGCGGGCAACGGGATGCTTTGAAACCTATTCGCTGACCCGGCGTGAGAACAGCTGGGATGAGTCATACCGCAACGCCCGGGCACTCTTTAATGAAGAATTCATGAATTAGAGATCGACAGGAAATGACTATGGTGGCCTGGTAATCAACGGCTGTCCCGAGTGGCACAGTTCCGCCGTGTTCATCGCCTGAATCGGGGATAACATCAGTCCCAGGCCACAGCAGCGGCACCCCAGCGGATGCATTGTCTACACCCTCGGCCGGGCAGATAACGAAAGGAAATTATTTTTTTTAGTTGCGTTCCCGCAGGTCAGGACTAGATCTGAGCGGCAGCAGGAGGCCTCGGGAGACCCCGGGAGACCCCCGGGCCTTGCCTTCGGCCGTCCCGTGCGTAGGCTGTGAGACGTCTCGGCGCAATGGGGCCTGGGAAAATGGAAATGTCATCACCCAGAGGCTAGAGGGAGTCCCGCACCCGCATGTAAGGCGTGTATGCGATCAGCTAATTTCCGAAGCGGAAATTAGCGGCACCGCCCGAAATTTCTCTTGGCACAGCCAGCCAGTTGCTGTATCCACTCCGCAAACCGGACAAATGGAGACGAGTCATGATTTCACAGCCTTACGTCGACGGCATCACGGAAACGGTGCCCCACAACATCGCGAGCAGCCTGACCGCCGGCCAGATCGCGGTCGACGAGGACACGATCAACATCTCGGTAGTCCGCCCTGACCGCTGGTTCCATGGCGACTTCGCGGTGGTCACCAGCCGTGACGGCCGCGCGTTCGCCGGCGAGGTAGAGAGCATGGACGTCTGCACTGGCGAGGTCACCATCAGGGGTGGCGGGCAACTGAGCGCGCGAGCTACCCCCTGACGCGGTCACGCTGATAGCTAGGCGAAACGAGCGCGTTCGGCGGCGGCGATAAGGCCTCCGCGAGCACCAGGTCGATGCTGGTCAGATCGCGCGCCCGGCGGGCAAGAGCTGTTCAGATCGGGCGCCTGGCGGGCAAGGTCGGTCCAGCTCTTGCCCGCCAGGCAGGCTCGAAGGAGCGGCAGTCCTCGTCACCGCGCGCCGAGATGCGGGCCACCAGGGCCAGGGGTAGCGTGCGTGAGGTGACGGAGACGACCTGGCTGGATGCCACGGCGCAAGCCGACCTTGTCCGCCGTGGCGAGGTGAGCCCGCAGGATCTGGTGGAAGCGGCGATTGCCCGGATCGAGGCGGTCAACCCGGGGCTGGATGCGGTGATCCGGACCCGGTTCGACCAGGCCCGGGCGGAGGCCGCAGGCGAACTGCCCGACGGCCCGTTCCGCGGTGTGCCGATCCTGTTGAAGGACCTGGGCTGCGTGGTCGCCGGTGAGGTGACGGCGTCCGGCCTCGGGCCGCTGCGTGACCTGGCCTGGCCGGCGACGTCCTATCTCGCGGAGCAGTTCCGGGCGGCTGGCTTCGTCCCGCTGGGGCGCACCAACGTGCCGGAGCTGGGCACGACGGTCACGACTGAGCCGCGGAGCTTCCCGCCGGCCCGCAACCCCTGGCATCGCGGCCATTCGACCGGCGGCTCGTCGGGCGGGTCGGCGGCGGCGGTAGCCAGCGGCATGGTGGCCGTGGCGCACGCCAGCGACGGCGGCGGGTCCATCCGCATCCCCGCCAGCGAATGCGGGCTGGTGGGGCTGAAGCCGACCCGGGGACGGGTGAGCCAGGGCCCGCTGACCGGCGAGGCCTGGGCCGGCGGCGTCATCGACGGCGCGGTCACGCGGAGCGTCCGGGACGCGGCGGGCGTGCTCGATGTGATCAGCGCCCGCATTCCAGGCGAGCCGTACTACGCGCCGCCGCTGCGGCGGCCGCTGAGCCAGGAGGTCGGCGCCGACCCGGGCCGACTGCGGATCGGGGTGCTCGACCGGCCCGGCGCCGAGGTGTACCTGGACGACCAGCAGTGCCGCCGGGCGGTGACCGAAGCGGCCCGCCTGCTGGAATCACTCGGTCACCAGGTGGAGGAGTCCGCGCCGGCGGGCATGTTCGACAAGGAGTTCGGCCAGCACTTCAACACGGTCATCGCAGCCGACACCGAAGCCACGTTCCAGGCGTTCGAGCGGATGCTCGGACGCCCGATCGCCGACGACGAGATCGAGCCGCGCAACATCGCCTACCGGCGGGCCGGGCAGGCGCTCGGCGCGGTGGCGTACCTGAACAGCCGCCACTGGCTGGGAGGCTGGGCACGCCGGATGGCGCACTGGTGGACCCGGCACGACCTGCTGCTGACCCCCACCCTCGGCGCACCGCCCCCTGAGCTCGGATGGTTTACTGCCGCCGGGCCCGAGCACGAGGGCAGACGAATCGCCAGCTTCATTCCCTACACCGCCCAGTTCAACATGACCGGCCAGCCTGCCGTCAGCCTGCCCCTGCACTGGACACGCGAAGGCCTTCCGGTCGGCGTACAGTTGGCCGCCGGCTACGGCCGGGAGGACGTGCTCATCCAGGTCGCCAGTCAGCTCGAGCAAGTCGCGCCGTGGGCCAGCCGGCGCCCGCCCGGGTCGGCCAGCTGATCCTGACCCAGCCTCCTGTTTACGGCGGGCGGCACAAACCCCATAGTGGTGGGAGATATGAACAGCCAGCCTGTGCCTCGCCCCGGTGCCGACGTACCGTCCCTCGTCGCGCTCGGCCGGGACCGTCCCGATGTCGCCGGAACTGCCTTCGTCGCCCCCGGTGCCGTGCTCATCGGACGCGTAACCATCGGCGCACAGGCGAGCGTGTGGTATGGGGCCGTGCTCCGCGCTGACCGTGACACGATCGTGGTCGGCGAGCGCAGCAACGTGCAGGACGGGTGCGTCTTGCATGCTGACCCCGGTATGCCGCTGTCGGTGGGCTCACACGTCACCATCGGCCACAACGCGACGCTCCACGGGTGCACCATCGAGGATCTGGTTCTCATCGGCATGGGCGCGATTGTGCTCAACGGAGCACGCGTGGCGCGCCATTCGATCGTCGCCGCCGGCACCGTGCTGACCGAAGGGCAGCAGGTCCCGGAGGGAGTTCTGGTGGCCGGGGTGCCGGGCAAGGTGCGGCGGGATCTGTCAGAAGCAGAGCGCGCGGAGATCGAGCGCAACGCCGCGACGTACCTAGGGCTCACCCAGCTGCATCGCCGCAGCGGGGCGTGAGATGCGCGGTGGGCGTAACGGCCGTCCCGCAGCTCGAATGCGGAGGCTGATGCTGGATATCCATCCGACTTACACGAGGTGCGGTAGGATCGTATTCCTACCGCGCGCTATCATGGCGGCATGACCGTACGGAAGCTGTCGATCTCAGTCCCTCCCGAGATCGAGGAAACGATCAAGGCCGCCGCGGCCGACGAAGGCAAACCGGTATCCACATGGCTCGCCGAGGCCGCCACCGAGAAAGCCCGCGCCGCCGCCTTGCACGCCGTCGGCCGCGCCGCCGCCCGTGAACTGGTGGCCGAGTACGAGAGCGAGCACGGCCCGCTCCCCGCAGCATCCCGCCAGCGCGCCCGCCAGTTCCTGATCGAGGCCGGGCTGATCGACGACGAGCCCCAGCGGGCCGCTGGGTAATGCCAGCTATCGTCTACGACACCGGCGCGCTGCTCGCCGCCGAACGGGGCAACCCCGACTTCCTCGCCTTGCACGATGAACTCACCAGTGCGCGCATCCGGCCGCTCGTCCCGGTCGTCGTCCTGGCCCAGGCCTGGCGCGGCGGTCCTCAGCACCAGATCTCCCGGGTCCTCAAAGCCTGCGATATCCTTCCTGATGACCAGCGCACCGGCCGCGCCGCTGGCGTCGCCTGTGCCGCCTCAGGGACTGCCGACGTCGTTGACGCGATCGTCATCGTGACCGCCGTCCGCCACCAAGCCCCCGTCGTCACCAGCGACCCCGGCGACCTGACCCGCATCGCCGGCTCGATCGGCGTCAAGATCCGGCTCTTCCCGACCTGACGACCACCAGCACCGCGCACCGGCTGGTGGCGGGACTAGTAGCTGGCCGTCTACGAGCGGGAGGGCCACCCGGTCCGGATCGGAGATTACGCCGGTCAAGCGCCGGGATTCCATTGCGCCGCGAGCCACTCCAGGTCTGTTTCGTCCCTGATCCGTGCCTCCTGCTCGCGGGCGAAGAGCGCGTCGGTCTTGTTCAGGACCAGCGTGTAGGGGCGGCCTTGCCGCCTGGTCACGTGCGTGACGGGCAGTTCGGCGGCGTCGATCCGGGCGTGGATGTGCTGCCTGCGCTGCTGGGCGAGCGGCCACTCGAAGGTGCGCCGGCTCTTGTCTTCTGTGAACACGCGAAGCGTGTCGCACAGGTCGCACGTGCAGCCGCCCACGGGCAGTTCGATCGACCAGTCGCCGGACGCGCGCTGCGGGCGGGCGAGCCGGGCGCGGAGCCGCACCGCGCAGTCCGCGGCCAGGTCGCCGAAACCAGCGTCGCCGCGCGCGCCGTCCCGCGGCAGCTCCGCCGCGGCGCGCAGCGCGGACATCTCCAGCGCGGTCACCGCGTCCCCCTGCTGCCGGATGTATCCGTAAACAGCGTCTCGTGTGCTAGCTGCCCCGATCGCGGCGGCGGCCGTCAGCACCGAGGCGAGCGGCTTACCCAGGCCGCCGAGATCCTTCTCGCGGTAGCTGGGCGACGACGACGCGAGTCCGGTGCCGATGTCCTTGCCGAGCCACTCCCACGCCAGGTCAAGGAGCCGCTGCGCGGCCACCGCGCCGGCACTGCCCGTGGCGTGCAGCCCCGCGCACAGGCCGGGCAGCCACTCCGCCACCCACTGCGGCCGTTCCTGTCCCCCGCCATATGCCCACGCTGGCTGCTGCCCGCCGAACCACGTCCGCAGCAGTTCCGCCGTCCATCGCTGACCATACCGGCTGACGATCTTCCCGAACGAGTCCACGTACACGTCAGTCAGGTTCTCGATACTGAACGGGCGCAGCAGCATCGCCGCGGTTTCCGCGTCCGCCAGGGCGTCCGCCGCTAGCAGCGCCTTTCCGAAGAGCCCGGAGGCTCTGCCCCCTTCCTCCGGTGTCCGGGTGCGCAGGGCTCCGTCCCAGAACGGTGCGAGCGTCGCCGCGGCGGCCTGCGCGTGCGGCACGCCACCAGCTGACGCCATCGCAGCGAGCTCGTCAAGGGCCCACGCCGGGGAGGTCTCGGCGCGGTTCGCGAAGGCCTGGTCGCGGGGCCACACGACGACCGCCGCCCGGTGATACCAGCGGTCCAGCGTGTTGCCCCAGTTGCCCATGTAGCCCTCATATTCTGAGGAATAAGGCTCGAGGGCGCCCGTCTGGGTGGACGCGCACACCTCATCGCCGTCCACAAACAGCGCGGTCTCCTCCAGGCGGGTACCGTCCGGCCCGGTCCAGTAAGTGAGGGTCACCTCGGAGTCGACCAGATCCTGGATTTCGTATTCGCGTTCGCTGTCGTTCGCGCCGCCGGAGTACTCGTCATCGTCTTCGTCGTAGTCGTCATACCAGTCCCGGCGTCCGTATCCGTAGCCTTCATCGGCCGGGAACGCGCTGTGCGTCGTCTTGATGTCGGCGAGAGCGAGGACGGCCTCGCAGCCTGCCTTGTCCGCCGCGGTCCGCAGCAGGGCCACCCGGCTCGCGTCCGCGCCTTTCAGCCGCCGCCAGTTCAGCCCGCGGGGCGTGTACTCGTGGTCGAGGAGGTAGACGAGCCGGTTCGGCGGGTCGGCCGCGGGGCCGCCGTAATAGCGGGGTACCGGCGTGCTGAAGTGCTCGCGAAGGAGATCCGCCAGCTCGGCGGCGGTTCCGGCGTCGCCTTCCGGACGGCTGGTGTCGCCGTGCAGGAGCAGGTTGTACGTGAGCGTGATCCGGTAGCCCGACTTCACCCTGAGAACCTCATGCCGGCAGTCGGCGTAGAAGGCGACAAGCGACAGCGCCGTCTTCGACCCCCGGTAGGCCTTCCACTCCTCGTTGTGCCCCACCATCAGCTCGCCGCCGGCGTAGCTGGACGGCAGCGTCACCACCAGGGTCCCGACCATCGAGTCGTCTTTCTCGGAGTCCTGGTGGGCGAGGAAGTGCTGGTTTGTCTCATAGACCAGGAGGGAGTGAAGATCGGCGACGAGTTCGGCAGCGTTCGGTAGTCCTAGTTCTTCTTTTACCGTCGCGAGGATGTCCTTCAGCGTGGCGTCGTCCCACTCGGCGCGGACCAGGTGCTTCGGGATCTCCCACGTGTCGCGGACATCCGGGTCGGTCAGCGTCTCCTCGCCCCGGCCGAACCGGGCCGGCTGACCGAGGCCGAGGAGCTTGCGGGCTCCTCCGGGGGTCACCGGGAACTTGACGTGCCCGAGGCCTTCCACCTCCAGGCTCAAGTCGTGCGTCCTCGCCGTCAGTTCGACGCTGAACGCGGCCTGCGCATCGCCGTGCAGCGTCCTGGCCAGCCGGTCACGCGCCGCCGTCGCCATGGCCCTGATCCTCCCGTATCCGCGGAAACGCTCTTACCTCTGACGCGACTGTAGCGAATCGCCCTAAGCGCGAGCCACGCTTCCCGTTGACCGAAGTCCCCGGCACGCTGTCCCAGCTCCGCATGCCAACCCTGGTCCTGCACGGCGCGCAGGATCCGCTGCTGCGCCCCGCCGCCCCGCGACGCACCGCCGCGCCGAAGTCGGGCACGGCCGGGTGCTGGCCGGGCCGGTTATGGTCCCGGTCAGGCCAGGATCTTTGCCTTCTCGCGGTCGAACTCCTCGGCCGTGATGACACCCCGGTCGCGCAGGTCGGCGAGCTTGGCCAGCTGGTCCGCCGAACTCTGCGAGCCCGCAGCCTCCTGGACATAACTGCGCAACTGCTCCTCCTGACGCTGTGCCTGCCGCACCTGGCGCTCATGCATCTTGCCGCCGCGGGCGATCAGGTACACCAGCACCCCGATCAGCGGGAGGAACAAGATGAACACGAACCACAGGGCCTTGACCCAGCCGGACAGGTCATGGCTGCGGAAGATGTCGATGATGATGGTGATCAGGATCCAGAACCAGATCACCCACAGGAAGATCATGAAGATCGTCCAGAACACGCCCAGTACCGGATATGAGTAGGAACTCGCAGCGAGGAACATGGCGTCTCCTTGGCGCGCAGGACGCCTGCATACGCCCGGGGCGCGGGGCCTAGTGGTAAATGTGAGCATCGTGATCGTACTGGGCCCTGCGGTACGAGTGACGGCAAATCGCCGGCGCCGTCTGCGCTTCGTTTCCCGGATGTGATTCGGCGTTCCCGCCCCGCACCGCGCGTACTGACGGCGACCCAGGACTCGACGTGTGGACGGCAGCGGTACGTCGCCGGACCGCTGCCGTCCAGGTCGGGGGCAGCTACTTCTTCTTCCCCTTCTTGCTCTTCTTGCTTTTCTTGGCCACGGGTATCACCTCGCTTCCCGACTCGGGCAAGTCAACGATATGTTGACCGAGACGTCAACATATCATTGACCGGTACCGGTTGTCGAATACGCTGTGATAGTGGCCTCAAAGAATCCCGTCAGGCGGATCACTGCGGCGCTCGGCGCTCTCGACGTCGCCGACGGACCGATTAGCCGACTCGAAGCTGCCCGGCAGCTGCGAGAAGCGGCAGAGGAGCTGGAGGCCGCCCAGGTTGAGGCCGCCCGCAAGGCCGGTGCCACCTGGACTGAGATCGGCGCGTGCTACGGACTCACCAAACAAGGCGCCCAGCAACGCTTCCGGGCTGCTCGCAACCAGGCCAGGGCCGTTACCGCGGCGCCAGAAAGGAAGAAGGCCGGCCCGGTGGCAGCAGAGTAAACGACACCCCGTTTGGGTGAAGGCTCGGCCACGAGGATGACGGCCCGTCACGCCCGAGCCGGCCGGAGTCAGCCGTGCTGCCGTGGATCGATCACATCAAACTCGGTCGCGACGATGCGCTGATCGGTGATGCCGTCAGAGGCCCGGGAGGCGAGCCAGCAGACCGGCGGCCCCATGATCGCCGGGTCTAGCCAGCTAGCCCGCAAGTCCTCCGGCGCCGAATCCGGCGTCATTCCGGTTCTGGTGGCGCCGCCGGGGAGCAGCAGGTTCACGTCGATGCCAGTGCCGGCAAGGTCAGCGGCCATGATGTGGGAGAGCGCGTCGGTCGCCGCGCGTGACGGTCCGTAAGGCGTGAAGCCTTTCCGCCGCATCGTGGCCTCATTGACCGAGATGTTGACGATCTTGCCGCGTCCGGCTTCGAGCATGTGCGGCACGACTGCCCGCGCGACCAGGAAGTAGCCGAGAACGTTGGTGGCGAATAGGTCGCGGAAGCCGTCCGGGCTGACGTGCCAGAAACCCACCGGGTCGGTCATGAAGTCCGGGTTCACGGTGCGCATGCCGATGCCGGCGTTGTTGACCAGTACGTCAACGCCACTGAGAACCGCGAGTGCGCGATCTACGCCAGCGGAGACGGATCGCTCATCGCGGACGTCCATGACGAGCCCGGTCACACGGGCGCCGCGGGCGATCCGGGTAGCAGCATCCTGAACGCGCCGCTCGGTCCGGCCGGTCAGGGCGACCCGGGCGCCAGCTTCGGCCAGCGCCTGGCTTATGGCAAAGCCCAGCCCACTGGTACCTCCGGTGACGAGCGCGCGGACTCCTTCGAGTACAGGCGTGGCCCGTGCGTCAGACGGCTGAGTCACGCCGCCGACCTTACCTCCGGCCAGCGGCCTGCGGGGAGGAGGCTATCAGCAGGTTCGGCACGATGTTCTTCGCGGACCCCGTCGCCGCGTTCGGCAACGCCGGCCGGGCGCTGCGCCCGGCCGGGTGCCGGTCGCGGTTACTGCGGCGGGTCTTCGCCGACGAGTCCGTCGACGGCCTCGCGCAGCAGGTCGGGCTTGCGGTGTGTCACACGATTAATGCCGAACGGGCACGGTGCCTGCCTCGCGTAAGGCCACCCACACGCCTGCGCTCGCAGCTCGCCATCCCCAGGTGAGCATTCCAAAGTAAGGTGACTTCGCGGCGTGGCGGGGCCTCCGAATGTGGTTTGATGCCCCGCGCCCCGGCCGCGCCGTGCTCCCCGGGGCAGAGTTTCATTACTACGAAGACTTTGCAGTCCCCGCAGACTGTGAAGTCTTCGTGATCACGGGAGCGGGGCGCCGGTGCGGGACTTGGAGCACGCCGGGCTGCGGCACGGCCGGGGCTCAATCATGGCAGACCACGCAAATGGCGCGACGGTGTCCGCCGAACGCGACACGCCGGAAACTCACGTTATTCTGGTGTGCTCACAGGTCAGGGCTTACGGCCCACCGCGGCGGCCTCAGCCCGCCGCCGCCCGGTAGGGGCGGAAGAACGCGCGCAGCTCCTCCGCGTAGAGCTCGGGTTCCTCGAACGGCGCGAAGTGCCCGCCGCGCGCGGGCTCAGTCACGCGCACGACGTTCGCCGTGCGCTCGAGCCACGCCCGCGGCGGGCGGACGATGTCGCCGGGGAAGAGCGAGAAGCCGGACGGCACCTCGACCCGGCGGGCGTGCTGCGCGAGCGGGATCGCGGCGTTCGCGCGGTACATGCGCATCGACGAGCCGATCGTCCCGGTGAGCCAGTAGAGCGTGACGTTGGTGAGGATCTCGTCCTTGGTGAAGCGCCGCTCGACGTCGCCGTCACAGTCGCTCCATGCCCGGAGCTTCTCGACGATCCAGGCGGCGAGCCCGGCGGGTGAGTCGGTGAGCCCGAAGGCGGCGGTCTGGGGCTTGGTGCGGTGCATGGCGGCGTAGGCGCCCTCGGTCGCGCCCCAGGCCGCGGCGTCCTCGAGCCAGGCGCGCTCCTCGGGCGCGAGGTCCGCCGGGTCGCCGGTGAAGACGGGCACGCCCGCGTCGGTGCGGTGGACGGCCACGATCCGGCCGGGATGGTCGAGCCCGAGGTAGCGGCTCACGTGGCTGCCGATGTCCCCGCCCGCCGCGCCGAACCGCGCATAGCCCAGGACGCCCATGAGCTCAGCCCACAGGCCGGCCACGGCGATGGAGTCCAGCGGCGGGCCGGGCGGGCGGTCGGAGTACCCGTAGCCCGGCATGTCGGGCACGACCAAGTCGAACGCGTCGGCAGGGTCGGCGCCGTGCGCGCCGGGGTCGGTGAGGGGCCCGATGACCTTCGCGTAGCGCCAGAACGAGTCCGGCCAGCCGTGGCTCAGCACCAGCGGCAGGACAGGCCCGGCCGGCGCGGCGGCCCGGACGTGCACGAAATGGATCTGCAGGCCGCCGAGGCGGATGCGGAAGCGGGGGAACCGGGCCAGCGCCGCCTCCTGCGCCCGCCAGTCGAACCCGTCCGCCCAGTAGGCGACGAGCTCACGGAGGTAGGCCAGGTCGGTCCCGAGCGACCAGCCGGCGTCCTCGGGCGCGTCCGGCCAGCGCGTCGCGCGCAGCCGCGCGCGGAGATCCTCCAGCGCCGCGGGGGCGGCCTGCGGGGCGAACGGCTCGGGGCGGGGCCCAGCAGCGGCAGATGGGGCGTCCGGCATGGGACGCATCCTACGGCCCGGCGGACCACACCTCCGCCAGGCCGGCCAGCCGCGCGGTCACCTCACCGGCGTCGAACGTGTCATCCAGCTCGGCCTGGTACTCATTGAAGGCCCAGATCCCGCCGCAATCCTCCGGCGGCGCCTCCCGCCGCCCGCCGGTGCAGCGCGGGTAGGCGATCCCCGGCTCGGCCGGCGCGATCTTTTCCACCACGATGTCGTGCCGCCAGTCGTCACCGAAATCGTAGGAATAAACGACCTTCGCCTTCTCGCCAGCGGCCACCTGGGCCAGGGCGGCGGTGCTCTCGTCCTTACGGTCTGACCAGTCGTCATCGTCGTCCGGTGCGCCGAACTCACCGCACACCGTCTCGAACGCGTGCAGGTGGTAGCCGTGCCAGTCGAAGGCGACCTGCATGACCTCGTGTATCAGGTCCAGTCGCATGGCACTGGGAATCTCGATCCGCCGCCAGACCGGCGGCTTGGAGCCATGCAGGCTCACCTTCACACGGTGCACGGTGGTCGCGGCCTGTTTCGGCAGGCGGGGCAGCTTCTGGACTGCGACGCGTTTGCCGCCGACGAGCGTCTCCTGGCTGAGCTGGTCCAGCATCCGCTGCATCAGGATGTCGCCCGCTTTCGCCTCCAACTGCCACAGCATCCGGGCGAGTTCGTCGGTCGATGGCACCTGCTTCTTCGGCATGGCCGCCATTGTTCCAGCCATTGCGCAGACCATGCGCCTCATCCAGCGAACGTTTCCCGGCGGTGTGACCTCCTGCCTGGCCGACCTGGCGGGCTAGGTCGGCCAGGGCCGCCGGCCGACGACTTCTCAGCAGGAATCTGATGCGCCGAGAAGCCAGGATTCCGTCACCGGCGGAGCTGGTGGCCCGGCGATCAGCCACTCGTGAAGGGCACTGATCAGCGGGCCGGGATTCTTTCTGGATCTGGGGAAGGCCCGGCTGCTGGTGAACAGCAGCCCGCAGCCCGGCGGCCCGCCTGGCAAGGCGCGCAGCATGATCGGCCTGAAGTCTTTGACGTTCTCCGTGAGCAGCCATCGCCTTTCCGCGCTCGCCCAGGCGAATATCTCCTCGTCAGACTTTGCCCGCAAATCAGGCCGGTCCGCTACCGCGATCACGTCGTGACCGCGTTCGCGCAGTTCGGCCGCGATGCTGGGGGAGAACATCTCGTCCAGCAGAAGCCTGACGTCAGGCCGCTGGTTCACGCTATGAGATGCTGCTGGACGCGCCAGGCCGCTTCGGCACGGGCCGAAGCCTCGTCGGCATCTGCTATCTCCGCATCGATCTCGTCGGCATAATCCCCGTAGTAGCTGATCGCCGTACTGATCCGGCTGGTATCGACCGCGAACACCTCGGCGGCGGCGTCGAGCGCCGCCGGCCCGCGCTCATCGACCTCACGGAGGAACTTGATGACCTCCCAGATATCAGGTCCGTAGGCTAGCGCAGCCCGGCGGCCGGACGGGCCGTCCTTGAAGATCACGCCCGGGTGATCGGCCATCCGCAGGCCCTCGTCAATGAGCCGTTGCGCCAGCCCGGCGGCGCTGGCACCCGTCATGGCACGTGCGCGCTGCCGCAGCCGGGCCAGCAATGACGGGGTGAAGCGGATGGAGAGCGGCGTCGTCATGACTACATTGTAGCTTTTGCGCTACACATGCCAGATCCACCGACGGCCTGGTCGCCGCAGGCAAGGTCCCTGCCCCTCCCCTAAGTGAGGGCCGGCCACCGCCGGTCAGCGGCGAGGTCCGCGGGCCTCCGGCACGTATGACAACGATCCCGAACAGTGCCTGGTGTCTGCCGATCTTCTTGGCTACTTATGACAGTGCGGTGACCGCAGGGCGATGATGATCGGATGGACTACGAGGTGAGCCTCACTGATGTCGAGTCCCGTCGGACCGCCGTAGTTGCCGCCACGACGACGTGGCAGCAGTTCCCCGCGCTGTGGGGGCAGCTTCTTGGTGAGGTGTGGGACTGTCTGCACGCGGGCGGGATCTTCCGGGGATGCCGCAATATCATGCTCTACCTGGACAGCGTGCCGAACGTGGAGGTCGGTGTCCTACTCGACCAGCCGTGCCCGCTCGTCGGCCGCGTGGTGGCATCCGCGCTGCCCGCGGGGACCGCGGCCATAACTGTCCATCGTGGCCCCTTCGGGGACGTGGAGGCGGCCCATGACGCCGTTCTCGGCTGGTGCGCCACACAAGGGCATCGACCGAGTGGCACTCGTTGGGAAGTCTACGGATCGCACAACGACGATCCGGCTCAGCAGTGGACGGAGGTCTACTGGCTGCTCTCATAACTGGCCCTCCGGCGGCTGTCCGGCGGGGTCATCGCACTTCGGCCCCGCCGCGTCCTATGACCTGGGGCGGGTCCGCGACACCCTCGGCCCGTTCTATCAGAGGTGATCCGAGCAGGCGTGTCAGGTGCCGGGAGACCCTGGCCTTGGTCGACGGTCCCGCGGTCGTCGCCTAGCGGGTAGGACTCGCTCCGCTGCCTCGGCGGATGGCGTCTCGTAGCGCCGGCCAGGCGGCTCGCAGCCCCGGGTGAAGGCCGGAATGGTCGGAAACCTGCTCAGCTGGCACCCAGGCCAGCCCGGCCGTCTCCCACGCCGCGTGACCGGAAGCGACCCGGGCGGTGGGCAGGTAGCTTGCCTCGGTGTTCTGGATCCGCACCGCGAAGGTGGTGTAAGTCCACCCGCAGCCGTGCTCGCACGGAACCTCCAGCTCGGCGGCCACGGCGCCCAGGCGCACGTCGATCCCGTCGATCTCCTCACTGGTCTCGCGGACGGCCGCGTGCCACGGCGTCTCGCCGCCGTCGATGGCGCCGCCGAACGTGGACCAGGTGCCGCCCGCCTGTACGTGCGGGGAACGGTGGCTCAGCAGCACCCAGGTGCGCCCGTCCGGCGTCACCGTCCACGGCAGAACGCCTGCCGCGCCGTTCGGTCCCCAGTGCCGCCCAGCCGGGCACCGGTGGTAGCGCTCGTCGTCGGGGGCAGGGTGCCTGGTGTAGCTGCCCGGCGGCTGTGCGCCTGCCGTGTCCTCGCTTGCTTCCATGCTGTGGCTGCTCCCCGGGCCGCCTGCCTCACGGTGGTCTCGCTGATCGCTTGATTAATACCTTTTACCCGGCGCGGACGACTTCGGCATCTTCCAGGACAAGCAGCACGTCTCGTTCGGCCGAACGGACCCGGGGTACGAGCCCCCGGAAGGTGCTGCGTCTGGGATAATCGCGGAATGAGTCCGAAGAGCCGCGGGCGTCCGCCTGGTCGTGGCCGCAGCCGGCGTCCGGCATCAGGCCGCCGGCCTGCCGGAAAGCCGCAGCGGGCCGGGAGCATATCCAGGTGGGTGGCCGAGGAGGACACCGACTGCTGGTTCGACGAGCCGCTCCCGGGCGACCGGCGGTCCTGGGCGGTCCCGCCGGGGCATGGCAGCTATCAGGACCTCGACCTGGAGCGACTGGATCCGGACGACGAGGACGAGCGCATGTTCCTGCTCGAGGCACAGCACCTTGACATGGCGGAGGCGCTCGAACGTCACGAGGAGATGACGGGCGCCGACGGCGAGCCGTTCAACCCCCAGCTGCACGTCACGCTCCATCAGGTGGTCGCCAACCAGATCCTGGCCGACGACCCGCCCGAGACGTGGCAGACGGTCCAGCGGCTCGCCGGGCTCGGTTACGACTGGCACAACGTGATGCACCTGATCATGGGCCCGGTGACCGAGGCCGTCTGGAGCGCCCTGGCCGAGAAGCGGTCGTTCGACCGTGCGGATTTCCTGCGGCGGCTAGCCGAACTGCCGGGCGACTGGCCGTCACCGGAGGAACTCGGCCACCCCGGTAGCTGATTGCCGCGGACTCCCAGTTCCCGCCGCAGTCCTTCCGCGGCGTTCATCACTCCTAATGACCCGGACGCGGTCGCCGCAGCGATCGTAAGTATTCGGAAGTCCTGTAGTCGGGCTGCGAGTGACGTTCAGGCCATTCAGCAGCGTGATGCCGGGGCAGGGGTGATCACCAGGCCGCCGTGCTACCCGGCCGTGGCTGCCGAGGTCAGTTGATATCGAACTCGTTACCCTCCGGATCTGTCATCGCGACCCCATAGTGGTCGAGCCCTTCTTGGTACAAGATGCCAGCAATGGTGGCGCCCAGGCCAGCCAGCCGGCCGGCCTCAGCGTCGACTCGCTGCCTGCGAGTCTCGATCGGGACCGTCCGGCCGCCGCCGGCGTGGATGTCGAGGTGCAGGCGGTTCTTGACGGCCTTGGTCTCGGGGACTACCTGGAACCAGATGCGCGGCCCGTGGCCCTCCGGGTCGAAGATCCTGTCCGCCCCGACACCTAGGTCCTCCTCGGGCACCCCGAGGTCGCGGTAGTAGTCGTCCCAGGTAGGGAAACCAGCCGGGGGCGGCTCAAGCTCATAGCCCAGCGCGGCGGCCCAGAAGCGGGCAAGCCGGTCCGGGTCGGCGCAGTCGATCACTAGCTGGAAGCGGACAGGCATCGGTTTCCTTCCAGGCCGCACGGGGAGGCTCCGCCAGCCTGCCAGATAACGTGCAGCGCTGCCCTGACAAGCCAGCATCATCCGGAACCGCCATGCGGCTAGGTGCCCGCGAGGCGCGGGCTGCGGCACGCCGGCATGTGCTGCGTGATTGTGGGTTATGACATTCCCGGAGCCGCCCATCAGCGGTCCACAGTGGGACCAGGTCGTGTTCGCCGGGCGGCCGCGATGGGGTCAGCGGGCGAACTTCTCGATGGCGGCCGGGGTGACCGGGGTGAAAAAGTTGACGAGGTTGCCGTCGGGGTCGCGGAACAGCAGTGACCGGTTGCCCCACGGCATCGTGGTGGGCTCCTGGACGAAGTCCTCGACCAAGCCGGCCAGGTTCTGGTGCACGCCGTCCACGTCGTCGACGAGGAACTCGATGATCACGGTGCGGTTGCTGGCCGGGCGGGCAGCGCCGGGCGCGAACAGCGGGACGGTGCGGGTGCTGCCGATCGCGAGCGTGGCGTGGGCGGTCCCGAGCTCGGCGAAGTCCTCGTTGTACCAGGTTGCCCGCACTCCGGTGGCCTTCTCGTAGAAGCCGGCGAGGCGCGCGACGTCATCGGTGATGACGCGGATCGAGACGAAGTCCATGGTGATCTCCTTGGTCTGCGGTTGGGCTCTATCTCGCTCCGCGGCCTGGTAATCGCGCTCGCCGAGCGGCTCGCGGCCTCGGCCCGCAGAGGCTTATGGAGGCTGCTCGGCGTTCAACTGGTTAAAAACCGCTGGCGGCCGCGCTCGGCGGCGAGGCCTCCGGGGGCGCCTGGAATGCCTGGATCGCGAGCGCGGCGAAGCGCCGGGAGGCCGCGACCCGGGTGGCCGGTGAGGTGGCGCGGATGCCGTCGTTGGCCATGATCATGAGGATCAGGTCGTCCAGGACGAAGTCGGGACGCAGGCGGCCGGCGTCCTTCGCGCGGCGGGCCAGCTCGGCGACCGAGTTCAGCGCGTATTCGCGGCCTGCGGTGACGTCCATCGCGTCGGGGAAGGCCGACCTGAAGGCGGCGGCGAAGCCGCGGTTGCGTGCGTGCAGCTCACAGACCTTCTCGATCACGAGGCAGAAACCGTGCCACGGATCGGGGTCGGCGAGCCCTTCGTCGACGATGACGCGGCAGGCGCACAGCTGGTCGGTGAAGGCCTCGGTGGCCAGCGTCTGCTTGGTCGGGAAGTGGCGGTACAAGGTGGCGGGGCCGACCCCGGCGCGCCGGGCGATCTCCCGCATCGGCACGTTCATTCCTTCGGCGGCGAACACCGCGCGGGCCGCGTCGAGGATGCGATCGCGGTTGTCCAGGGCGTCGGAGCGCAGGTTGTGAGGCAAACGGACGGTCACCGCTCTCACTTTAGCCAGCCCGGCCGCGGTGTCGATTAGCGTCCGAATCGATCCCAGGACATCGATCCCAGGGCAAGGAGACGACAGTGAAGGCAGTTGCGATCCGGGCGTTCGGAAGTCCCGAAGGCCTGGCCGTCATCGACCTCCCGGACCCGAGTCCGGCTGACGGGCAGGTGCTGATCGCCACCGAGGCGATCGGCGTCGGCGGCGTCGACGCCGTGATCCGGAGCGGTGCCATCGCCGGTTACGGCTTCAAGGAAGGTCACATCCTCGGCAGCGAGGTAGCGGGCACCGTGACCGCGGTCGGCGACGGCGTCGACGCGTCCTGGGTCGGCCGTCGGGTGTGGGCGTTCACCGGGCTGGGCGGCGGCTACGTCGAGCAGGCGATCGCCCCGGTCGAGGAGATCCTTCCCCTTCCCGCGGACCTGTCCGCGGTCGGTGCGGTGACGCTCGGGAGCTCCGGAGCTGTGGCCCATTTTCGGCCTTGCCCATGCTCGCTTTGCTCCTGGCGAGTCAGTGCTGGTGCGAGGCGCGGCCGGCAGCATCGGGATCATGACGGTCCAGCTCGCTGCGCGTGGCGGGGCCAGCGCGGTGGCGGTCACGACGTCGTCGGCCGAACGCGGTGACCGGCTGCGCGAGCTCGGCGCGACCCATGGGGCGTGCCGTGCGGACCGAGCAATTCGCGGCGGCAAGCCGCGGAGAGCTGCAGACGGTGGTGCACGAGCTGCTGCCGTTGGACCAAGCCGTGCTAGCGCATCAGAAGATGGATGCCGGCGAGGTGTTCGGCAGGACCGTCCTCGTGCCCTGGCTCAGGCCAGGAGGCGCGTCCGCCACCGGTCGAAGCTGCCGGCAAGCCGGTGGTGATTGACGGCGTGCAGGCGCGTGATGTGATCGTCGATGTAATGGACATAGAGCGGGATTAGCTCCCGGCTCAGGAGTGCGGTCGCCTCATCGTCGGCCGGCGGTACGAGGCGCCAGGCAAGAGCCGTGGTAACCAGCGTGGCCGCAGGCGCATGCGCGCTGGCCAGGTAGTGCCCGGCCGCGAGGGTGTTGGTGCCCACTTGGCCCGTCTCTGCGGTGAAAAGGAAGCGGACGGGGAAGAGCACGATCTTGGTCAGCCGCCGGGGCCCGCGGGAGACCAGCTGCGAAGGGGTGCGGATTTCGTTCAGTACGTTGTCGTCCTGGAGCCGGAGCCGGGCCCAGTCCGCGAGGCGGCCTGGCAGCTTCCGGGCTCCGCCCAGGTAGCCGAGCGCGAACTCGGCGCCTGCTACGAGCAGTTCGGCCTGTTCGGGGCGGGCCACGCTTGAACGGGCGTCCTGTCCTGTCAGAAGCCGGCCGTAGTCAAGCAGGTCCAGCCGGTCTAGCGGAGGGAACCGGCCGCCGCGGCCCTGGCCCCGCAAGGTTGACGGTGTTCCCCAGAACACCGAGAGCCGCTCGTGAAGCCCCGGTCCTCCGGCTCTCACGGAGCGGGCCACCGTGCGGATCGTCAACCGGTCTTTCGCCCTGAGCGGGTCCTGCAGGATGAGCCCGAGATCGACGTCGCTCACCAGCGGGCTGAAGCCTCCGTGGGCGAGGCTGCCCAGCGCGTATCCGGCGATCAGGCGTGAGCCCAGAGCAGCCCGATAGGCAGAGACCGCCCTGGCCAGCACTGCCTCGCCCTGGCGGGTATCTGTCTGCTGGCCACACTCGCGGCGAACATCCGAGCCTGCCGGCACCCCGGGTGAGAGCCCGCGTCGCCGCCCGTCCCCAGACGCTGATGTGTCAGACAACGGCGATCTCCCTCGCTCCTTGAGCTCACTCCACGATGCCACACCACGCCGGACCGCTCACGGTCACCGCTGTAGCAGCCGGGACCGACCTGCCGACGACCAGCCGGGGGCAGCCCCGACCGTCCGCCCGGCTGCCCGAGCGGTGCTGGTGCCGTATGAGCTTGCTGTCGGCGAGTTGAGTGCGCGGCCCGGCACACCGGGACTTTCTCCCCTAGTGGGCGGTTATGGGGAGCTGCAGGCTGTCGGCATGACTGGGCATGGACGAGAACCCGGCGTTCTTCGCAGTGCGGCAGGGCTATCTGCAGCGGGCGGCACCAGACCATCGCGGATGCCACGGGCAGGTCCGCCAAACTGACAGCATCGGAGGTACACCATGGGTGACATGAACGGGCAGGTCGCGGTGGTCACCGGCGGGACCCGGGGCATCGGGCTGGCCATCAGCGAGCGGCTGCTCAACCGCGGCGTCACGGTGGCGGCCGGCTACGCGACCAATCACGACCACGCCCGGGAGTTCGCCGACAAGTACGCCAACCGCGGCGTGAGCATCCATCAGGGCAACGTGGGCCACAACGAGGACGTCCTCCGTGTCTTCAGCGAGGTCCTCGACCGGCACGGGCACGTGGACATCCTGGTCAACAACGCAGGCATCACCATCGACAAGACCGTGCGGAAGATGGATCCGCAGGAGTGGGACCACGTCATCCACGTCAACCTGTCCGGCGCGTTCTACGCGTCCCGGGCCGTCCTGCAGCACATGCTGGACCGCGGTTACGGCCGGATCATCAACATCTCCTCGATCATCGGCTCGGCTGGCGGGTTCGGGCAGGCCAACTACGCGGCGGCCAAGTCGGGGATGTTCGGGCTGACCATGAGCCTGGCTCTCGAGACCGCCGGCAAGGGCATCACGGTCAACACCGTCACGCCCGGATTCATCACCACCGACATGACCGCGGCGGTCCCGGCCGACGCGTTGGCGAAGGTCGTCGCCCGGATCCCGGCCGGCCGACTAGGCGAGCCGAACGAGGTCGCCCGGGTGGTGGAGTTCCTGGCCGACCCCGAATCGGCCTACATCACCGGCCAGGTCTACCCCGTCAACGGCGGCTTGTACATGTAGGGGCCAGCGCGCTGGCCACGTCACGCTGGACGGAGGGCAGCGCCACGTTGACGATGGTGAGTCAGGCTCGCCCAGCTTTACGACGTGCTCTCGACCATCGCCAGGGACAACCCTGAGATCCCTGGGAGGCACACCAGGGTACGAACCGGGGCTGATCCCGATCGACGGGAGCCGCCGCCGAGGGCAGTCTTGAATCAAGAAAGCAACCACCCGGCATCAAAGGAGACCGATCACCATGCCCGCGATCATCGCCCTGGTCCTAGCCGCAATCGTGGCCCTGACCGTCCTCGGCTTCGTCCTGCACGTCCTGTTCTCCCCCTGGCTGCTGGTGGCCGTCGCCATCGTGGCCTGGATCAAGTTCCGGCCCAGCCGCTCCCGCCCGTAGCCTCGCAACGGCACATGGCCCAGGCCGGCGAGCACCGCAGCGCTTCGGCGGCGGACCTCATGATCGCCGCCACGGCGGCTCATCACGGCCTGACCGTCCTTCACGACGACGCCGACTACCGCACGGTCGCGCGGCACGCCCCGAGCGCGGCGTAGAAGTCGAGTGAGACGGCCAGTTCGGTGACCCTGTACGCGGTGTGGAGCGTCTTTACCGGTCCGCTTCCGCGCCGTATCGGGCGAACTCCTGCGAGCTCGACCAATGGCTGTACGTCGGTGCTTGCGGCCAGCCCTCCGGGACGTCCTGCCACTCCTCCTGCCGGCCGTAGGGCAGCAGGTCGAGCAGCGGGAACGTGTGGCTCAGCTGTTCGGTGCCCCGGCCGTTGGTGTGCCAGGTGCGGTAGACGGCCTCGCCACCGCGCAGGAACACGTTGACGCCGAACCCGCCCCCTGGGGGCGCATCCATGTCGCTTCCGAAGGAGCTGCCGGCCGTGGAGTACCAGTCCATCTTGTTGCCGACCCGCCGCTTGTACGCCAGGGCCTCCTCAATCGGCCCCTGGGTGACGATGACGAAGCGAGCGTCGTACGCGTCGAGGAACTCCAGCCTCCAGAACTGGGAGGTGAAACCGGTGCAGCCCGGGCACTGCCACTCCTGTCCGGGGTCCCACATGTGGTGGTATACGATCAGCTGGGACTTTCCGTCGAAGACGTCGACGAGCCGGACGGGACCGTCCGGTCCCTGCAGGGTGTAATCGGGCAGCTGCACCATGGGCAGCCGCCGACGCTGAGCGGCAATGGCGTCGAGTTCCCTGGTAGCAGCCTTCTCCCGGGCGCGCAGCTCGTCGAGCTGGCGCCGCCAGGTGGGCTCGTCGACAACCGGAGGCAGTGGCGTAGTGGTCACGTCGGCGTCTCTCCTCCCTGAGGGGTTGACTGGGTGCCGGGGCGGCACCCTCGCTTGCCAAGTAGACCTCGCGAGCGCGCGAAACTCATCGGCCTGTGAGGCCGGCATAGTCTGGTTCGTCACCGCTCGCCCTCACCGAACCGAGACACGACACGGAGGCAAACGGACTTGGTCACGACGCCCGGGCCAGCGATCGAGGCCCCGAACGGGCCGGGTGCACGCCTCGTGTAAGGCCAGGCGGCCGGACCCAGTCGGTACGGCGCGCGCGGTCGCCCGACGCAAAGCATCCCTGGTCAGTGGGGCAGCAGTCCGCTGGTCAGGCGGGCCGGGGCAATCGTCACGGCAAAAGGCCGGTCGACAGTGAAAGGCACTGACGCCGACCTTATTGTGGCGCGGCGGTAGGTTGGGATGGCGGTTATGTAGGGGAAGGGGTTGGTCACGGCGTCTGGTGAGGCTGGCTACGATCCGATGCGGCAGTTCGCCGAACTGGCCGGGGACGTGCGAGATCCCTATCCGATGTTCGCCGGGATCCGGGCGGAGACCCCGGTGCTGCACGTCGAGGTGGGCGGCGGGTCCGGGCGGTACCGGCACGACGAAAAGGCGCCGCGGATCACCTCGCTGTTCACGGTGACCAGCTATGAGCTCGCGCAGCAGGTGCTTACCGACCACGAGCGGTTCTCCTCGGCCGCCAACGCGATGACCATCGGGCCGGTCATGGGGCGGACCATCCTGGAAATGGACCCGCCGGAGCACCAGCGGCACCGAGCCCTGGTGGCCAAGGCCTTCCGCGCGCGGATCCTGGACCGGTGGAACGACGCGATCATCGGCAGGTGCGTCGGGGAACTGATTGATGAGTTCGCCCAGGTCGGGCACGCCGACCTGATCCCGCAGCTGACGTTCCCGTTCCCGGTCCAGGTCATCGCCCGCATCCTTGGCCTGCCCGAGGCCGACTGGCCTCGCTTCCTGCGGTTGTCGACGCAGTTGATCGCGGTCATGCGGAACTGGGAGGGCGCTCTTGCGGCCAGCCGGGAAATGCGCGGGTACTTCGCCGAGATCATCGCCGACCGGCGGCGGCATACGCGCGACGACCTGGTGAGCCAGCTGATCTCGGCTGAGGTGGACGGGCGCCGGCTGAGCGATGACGAGATCTACCCGTTCCTGCTGCTGCTCCTGCCGGCCGGGGCTGAGACTACGTACCGGTCGTCGAGCAACCTCCTGTTCGGCCTGCTGTCCCACCCGGGCCAGCTGGATATGGTCCGGGCCGACCGTGGGCTGGTGCCGCAGGCGATCGAGGAGGCGCTGCGGTGGGAGACGCCGCTGCTGACCGTGGCGCGTTTGGCTACCGAGGACGTGGAGCTGGGCGGAGTGCGCATTCCCGCGGGGAGCTTCGTGGCGGTGTCGCTGGGGGCGGCCAACCGGGATCCCGGGCGGTGCGCCGACCCAGATAGCTTCGATGTCGTACGGGAGGACGGGCAGTCCATCTCGTTCGGCAGTGGTATTCATAAGTGCCTGGGGATGCACCTGGCGCGGATGGAGATGCGGGTGCTGCTGAATGCGGTGCTCGACCGGCTGCCGGGGTTGCGGCTCGATCCCGATGCGGAGGACGTGCACATCCACGGGCTGATTTTCCGGTCGCCGCCGAACCTGCCGGTGCGGTTCGACCCCGCCTGCAGGCGCGAGAGCTTGACGACCGGGTGATCCTGGCGCACGCCCGGTGCAGCATCAGCGCACCGGGCGGCCCGCTGGCCGGCGAGCAGGCCTCCACCATCACCGTCGTGCTGGTCAAGCACCACGACCAGTACGAGATCACCGCCTTCCACAACACGCTGGTCACCGGCTGAGCCGCGCCCAGCCCGCCTGACGCGGAGGCGGTGGTTCGCCGCCGGCCACGAGTGAACGAGGAGACTTCAAGGTCGCGGCGGGAGACACGATCGAATTGGCTCCCGGGCAGCACGTCACGGGCCAGCTACTCCGCCCTGTCTATTTGTTTTGTGCCGAATTGTTTTGTGCCGAACGGCCTCGCACACGCCCTGGCCATGTCCCACAGGATCTTCGGGGACGCGGTGGCCTGATCTACGGTGCGGGCTAGAGGCAAGAGAAGATCCGGGTGGCGATCGATGGACCCCTCCAGCTTGTATGTACCGCTCGCTGATCAGGCGGCGAACACGTTGGCCCTATGCCAGTCGAGATACTTGCGGGCAGGCGGCTGGGCGTCACCGGGGAGGAGCAGCCGCTCAAGAACCGGCGGCCTGCCATAATATTGCCTGGCCAGGGGATCTGCGCGGACAGCGTTAGCCAAAGCCCCGGAGAAATGGATCTGCAGCCCCGCGCCGACGGTAAGCAGCCCCGTGTCGAAGGCGACGTCGTGATCCGGGCAGGCGGCCAGGCCGTTCCGCAGATCCAGGCGCTCGCTCGGCGCGCTGTCTTTCCACGCCTTGATATGTCCAGCTACGAGCATGCGCTTTGCAACGAACGGCACGGGATCCAGCCCGCAGAAGACGCACCGCCTGCCGCAATTGCTCAGCACATTCACCGTGAACACATGCTGCCCGGCTAGCTTCCGGCGATGACTGCCTTCAGCAGGCTGCGGGTCCTTTCCCTGTCCTCGCCACGAGCGAACTCAGCGGCGACGAAGTCGGTCACCCCAGCGTCCGCGAGCGCCAGGATCTGCGCCGCGACCGCGTCCTCATCCCCGATGACCGCCACGTCGGCGGGGCCGGCCGCGCCTTCCCTGTCTAGCATCGCGCGGTAGGACGGCAGCTGTCCGTAGATGGCGAACTCCGCCGCCGCGCTCGCCCTGGCGGCGGCCGGGTCGCTCGTCACGCAGACCGGCAGGGTGCACACGACCCGTGGGCTGGGCCGGCCCGCGGCAGCGGCCGCGGCCGAGATCGCCGGGACCACGTAGTCGCGGACCGTGGCGGGCCCGGTCATCCACAGCACCGTGCCGTCGGTCTGCTCGCCGGCCAGGTTCAGCATCCGCGGTGCCATCGCGGCCAGCAGCACCGGCACCCGGCCCGCTCTGGGCGTGGACAGGCCGATGTGCGCGCTCAGCGTGCTGCCATCGACGCTAACCGCCGTGCCGTCCAGCAGCGGCAGCAGGACCGACAGGTATTCGCGCATGTACCGGGCAGGCCTGTCGAAGCTGTACCCATACATGTCCTCGATGACGATCTTGTGCGACAGCCCGATGCCGAGTGTCAGCCGGCCGGGGCCGGCCGCCAGCGCCGCGGTCAGCGCCTGCTGCGCCAGCACCGCCGGATGCCGCGGGTAGGCGGGAACGACGGCGGTGCCGAGCTCGATGCCTGGCACCTGGCTGCCCGCTACCGACAGCGCGGTCAGCGCGTCAAGCCCGAAGATGTTCGACATCCAGGCCGACGCGAACCCGTCGTCGGCCGCCCGGCGGAGCTGATCAGCCAGTTCGGCTAGTACCTGGTCACCGCCCGTCTCCGCAGCCAAGATGCCGATCCGCATGCGCTGTCTCCCTCCGCCCGCCGCCAGCTCCGGTGCCGCCGGCCCCAGATCTGATCCTCCCGGCCGCATACCGCTATCCGCAAGCCGCCGTGATCGTCGGCGCCGGTGATCGCGGGCACGCTCCGCCCGGGCGGGCTTGATCTGGATCTACGTCAAGGCGTCACAGCCACCAGGCACGACCTCACGCCCTTCTGTAACCCTCACATTTGAAGATCGTTGTGAAGCGGCGCCGTTAGCCATCCCCGGCAGCGCTGAGGTCTCGGAGACAATCCCGGAGCTGACATAGAACATCTGGATCGTTCATCACCTCGATCGGATGTTTCCGCTGCTCACGTGATACCCGCCGAGGTAGTAATGCCTGCGGAGCAGATCGGGCACCTTCCGAGGGTTCAGGCAGTTCGGCGATCAGCTCGCACCAGACGACCTTGCCGGTGGATTCCTGGGTGAGGTACCAGTCCCGGCGGGTACTCAGCGCCGCCACCAGGAACAATCCGCGCCCGCCCTTTTCTTGAGGGTCAGGTGTGCTGTCTTCGCCGAGATGGCATGGCCCGACGCAGCAACCCAGAACAGAACCCCGACCCTGCGCGGCCGCCGCCTGGCCATGGAGCTCCAGCGCCGCCGTGAAGCCACCGGCATGAGCCGCGAGGAGGTCGCGCGCCAGCTGGAGTGGTCAACCTCCACCATCTTCCGCGTCGAGACCGGCCGGAGCCGGCCGCAGCCCCGGCAACGTCCGGACGCTGCTCGATCTCTACGGCGTGACCGGCCCCGAACGGGATGGGCTGATCCAGCTGACCCGGGAGGCACGCCAGCCGGGTGGTGGCATTCCTTCCGCGATGTACTGCCGAACCCGTACGAGGTCTACATCGGGCTGGAAGCCGGAGCCGCCTCGATCCGCAATTTCGAGCCTGTGGTCGTGCCCGGCCTGCTCCAGGCGGCGGACTACGCCCGCGAGATCTTCCGGAACGGGCCGATTGAGCTGGACCCCGATGGGGTCGAACGCCTGGTTGAAGTCCGCCTGGCTCGGCAGGAGATCCTGACCCGCGATGACCGGCCGCAGCTATGGGCCGTGATCGACGAAGCCGTCATCCGCCGCGTCGTCGGCGGCACCGAGGTGATACGCGGTCAGCTCCGCCATCTGGCCGACTCGGCTCAGCAGGGTGAGACCACTATCCAGGTCGTGCCGTACCGTGCAGGTGCACACGCCGGGACCACGGGTCCGTTCGTCATCCTGGACTTCGAGGAGCCCACCGACCCCGCCATGGTGTACGTCGAGATGCTCGCCGCAGCAGCCAGGACGGCAACTGCGTGGAAGTGGCCCGCAACCTGCCAGAGCTAGTGGCGGTACGCGACTCCAAGGCACCCGACGGCGCCAAGCTGGTGGTCTCGCCGGAGGCCCTGGCGTGTCTTCCTCAGGGGCGTACGCGCCTAGCGGCCCATCACCGCTGGCCAGGCTTTTAGGAGAGCGTGCGCCACACCGACCGGGACGGACTCAAGGTACCGGCGGATGCAACGCGACGATGGCGGGATCCGCGAGCAGCTCGCTGCGCCACACTGGCCGGGACGAACCCAGGTCTCACATGACGGCTGCACGAGCATTTATCACTCCTTGGCGATATCGCCTTTTGCCGATAGTGCGGTATTATTGGTCTGTGGCGATATCGGACGGCGAGTACCTGGTGACTACGGCGCGAGACCTAGGCGCGGCGTTGAAGCACTTCCGGGCCGCGGCCGGGGTGACGCAGGCAGATGCCGCCGAGGCCATGGGCATCGGGCAGCCGTACTTGTCGTCGCTGGAAGGGGGAAAGTTCGGTAGCTCGCTGACGCACGCGCTGCGGCTGCTGCGCTTCGTCGGTTGCGAGGTCGTCGTCCGCCCGAGGGCGCCCCGTGGCTGACCGGCTCGTGGCGTGGCTCTACGACACGCCAGTCGCGGTACTGATTCGGGGGCCGGAATTCCGGATCCGGCTGGAGTGGCGCCCGGAGGGGATTGAGCGGTGGGGGCTCGGCAGCCCCGCTCTGTCGGTCGGGCTGCCGATCGGCGCCCCGATCGGACCGCGAGACATGCGCGGCCTGGACTTCTTCGAGAACATGCTGCCCGAGGGACCCGCCCTGGAGCGGATGGCGGCCCTGGCCGGGGTCCGCCCGGTGGACACCTATGGCATCCTGGCGGCCTTCGGCCGCGACTGCGCTGGGGCGATCATGGTGCTCCCCGACGGGGACCGGCCCGGCGGGAACGCCGACAGCGGATACTTCCCCATAACGCTCGGTGACCTGCAGCGGGTGATCAGCGCTCTCGACGTCGCTCCCCTCGGCGCCGCGCCGGAGCGCGGCTTCCGCCCGTCGCTGGCCGGCTTCCAGCGCAAGGCGCTGCTGGGCCGGGCCGACGACGGCACCTGGCAGTTCCCGTCCGGGGACGCCCCCTCGACCTGGATCCTCAAGCCGGATGGCCCGCACGCGATGGCCGCCAACGAAGCCACCTGTCTGCGGCTCGCCGCCGCCTGCGGGCTGCCGGTGCCCGAGGTGGAACTGCTCGACGTCGCCGGCCTTCCCGTCCTGGCGGTCAAGCGCTACGACCGGCAGGACGCACCTGCCGGAGGCATTCCGGTCCGGGTGCACCAGGAAGACGGCTGCCAGGCCACCGCCACGCCTCCCGGGCTGAAGCACCAGGAACAAGGCGGCCGGGCCCTGCGCGACCTGGCCGACGTCATCAGGAACTTCGGCGATCCCCGCGACGTGACCAGCCTGCTGCGCCGCACGACGTTCAACATGGCCGTCGGCAACGCGGACGCGCACGCCAAGAATTTCTCCATCCTGCACGCGCCGGCAAGCCCGGCCGTCAGGCTCGCCCCGCTCTATGACGTGCTCTCGACCATCGCCCTCGAGCTGACCGACAGCGCGGGACGGCCCATGCAGGCGGACACGTATCTGGGCCAGCGCGTCGGCGGTCAGGCCGACATCCGGACGGTGACCGCGGCCAGCCTGATCGACGAAGCGGCAACGTGGGGAATCCGGCGACACACGGCATCGGCGGTCGTGACCGAGACACTGGACCAGGTGCTCGCCGCCATTCCGGCGACGCCAGGCGATGCCCGGGTCCTCGCCGTCATCCACGAGCAGACCGAGCGAATCAGCCGGGGCTGACGTGCTCCGCGCCGTTCTGAACTTGGTTTCTGGTCAGGCAGCGAAGGATGCGTTCGGTCTGCTGCTCGGTCCAGGTACCTTCGGCAGCGGCCTTGGCGATCTGGTCCTTGAAGGCATTCTCCAGGGCCGAAGGGCCTAGTTCGTCCTGGCAGAGCAGGCCGAACTCGCCGTCGTGCTCAAGTCCGAGGAAATCCGGCAGGCGGTCCTCACCTATGCCCTCGGCGCGGGCCGCGCTCAGCAGGACACGATAGACCTGGGTGAAGTGTGCCGGGTCGGCCCACAATGTGGACCGCGCGTCCTATGCCTCACTGCTGACCCTGGCCGCCTGGCGGCTCGCCGCGGCCTGCTCGCCTTGCCCGCCAGTCAAGTCCCTGACCGGCCGGTCATCGGGAGAGACGACCACGACGGGGCAGTGTGCGCGCTGCAGGCAAGCGCGCGCCACCGGCCCCATGGCCTGCGGCGGCTGTCCGGACTGGGGCGCCGGCCGGGTCGTTCCCAGGACGAGCAGATCGGCATGCGCTGCCCGGTCGAGCAATGCCCGGGCGGGCAGCTCGTTCACTAGTTCGGCCGTCAGCCGTCCCGGCGGGAGGGACCGGCGCGCGAGTTCCATTGCCGCCGCCAGGCCACAGTTATTTCGCAGGAGGCACCGGGATGGTCGCGAGGTGCCCGGCCTGCGCCAGCAGAGCGAGCAGCGTCACCGCGTCGGTCCAGGCTAGCGGGGCTGCCGAGGCTGGCTGGCCGGCCGCGTTGACCTGCTCGGGTAGCGAGCCCAGCCTCGTCCGGTGCGCGGCGAGCCAGGCCAGCACGGCCGATGCCTGGCCGTACCGCCCCGTCGAGGCATCGAACAGCGCGAAGAATGCGGTCTCCGGGGTCCAGGCGACGTCGGGCGTGCCTGGCCAGTTGGTGCCGGGCCGCAGGCCGCCGTCGGGGATGGTGAGCGCCCGCTGTGCTGACCTGGCCGCCTGCAGTATCCCAGGGCCCGGCACCGCGAAAGGCGCCCCGAGGAACGTGACGGCCGCATCGGCACCCGACCCGGCGGCCGGCGTGCGCTGATAGCCGGTCCGGCCGAACGTCGCCGCGATCGCCCGCGCCAGCCGGGCCGCCGCGGCCGCCCAGCGGCGGCCATCGCTCGTGGCTGTCGCACCGCCGACATCCGTGGCCAGGTCAGCGGCGGCGCGCAGGCCGGCCAGCAGCGGGGCGGCCGTACCGAGCGTGACCTGGACCGAATCCTCCCAGTAATCCATGGCCGGGCCGGGCAGGCCGTCACCGGTCAGCGAGCGGGCAGCGGCGTCGGCGGCCCGGGTGACCATCGGCCACAGCAGCGCGAACTCGCGGCGCGGCTGGCTGGCGGGTCCGAGCTGCTGCGTGACTACCCAGGACCAGACGGCCCACGGGACCCAGCCGGCCGCGTCGAGCTCGGCGGGCCGGCCGTCGCACACGGGACCCGAGCCATCAGGCAGGTACCTGGCGGCCCAGGTCCCGCCGCCGGCCTGCATGCGCTGCAGGAAACGGAGGATACGGTAGGCCATCGCCGGATGACCGGTGTCGGCGAGTGCCACCGCGACCCAGCTGGAGTCACGCGGCCACGCATACTCATACTCCGGGCCGGCGTGCCAGCCGGCCAGCACGGCGCCATCCGGCCGGACAGCCAGCCTCAGGTCGAGCAGTGCCCGGGTGGCCATGGACCGCTGCGTCGCGGTGGCACCGGGGACACGCCCGGTCCGCAGCCAGTTGCGGTCGGCCCGTTCGGTGGCCTCGACGCAGGCCGACTCGGACCAGGTCAGCGGGGCCGCCCGACCCGGCGCCGCGTAGACTCCCCCGGCCGTGCGCAATATGCTGGAATCCGGCTCGAACTGGCCGCTCAGCTGGGCCGGAACCGGCAGCGCCCGCTGCGGCTGACATGGGTCCTGCGCGATGCCGGCGACCGTGAGCCGAGGCTGTCCAGGCGGCCCGGGCGGCCCGGTCGCCGCGATGCCCCCGGCGGCCGCCAGCACCAGGGCGGCGCCGACCGCGACGGTCCGCCACCTGGCGACTCCGTTGCCGTTCATGGGCGGTCACCCCGATCTGCCCGCTAGGCGGCCGTCAAGCGGGAGCTGACCGTGACGGAGGGCCGCCGTCGCCGTCTGGCGCCGAAGCCGCCAGCAGCTCGCTGACCGTCACGAACCTGTATCCGGCGTCCGTCATGGATCCCGTCAGCCGGTCAAGTTGCTTCATGAGGCTGGCGTTGGGCTCCGATCCGCCGTCATGAAGGAGCACGATGCTGCCGGGCGAGGCCTGCTGCAAGATCTCGTCGACGTCGACCTGCGCGTTGACGCCGGTGACGTGATGCGACCACAACGTCACGCCGTAGTGCAGGCCGGCGCAGACCGCCAATCCGACACTGTCGATGCGGCCGTAGGGCGGCCTGCACAACGTCGGCGCCCGGCCGGTCAGTTTCGCCAGGAGCTCGTGGGTGCGTTCCAGGGTGTCGCGGTCAAACGTCTCGTCATGCCGGGTCAGATCGTCGTGCGCCCAGGTGTGATTACCCTGTTCGTGACCCGCATCCGCGGTCTGCGCCACCAAGTCAGGAGCGGCCTGCGCCCGCTCGCCGACTCTGAAGAACGTCGCCTTCACGCCGCGCCGCCGCAAGATCTTCAGCACCTGCGGCGTCCATCCCCGTGTCGGGCCGTCATCGATCGTGAGCGCGATGAGCCTGGCGGACGCCTTGGTACGAAACGTCGCCGTCGCCACGTACGACGCGGGCCCCGCCGGGCTCGCCGTCCGCGCTGTCGGGCTCTCCTCCGTCAGAATCTGCTCGGCCGCGAACCCGGCACCGGCCCCGGCCACGCCGCCGACGGTGAGCAGACCGGCCCGGGCGAGGAACCTGCGGCGATCCATGTGGCCAGTCTTACCTGTTTGACGGTCCGTGTCGACGGCAGGTCAAATCCGTTGCCGACCTCCGCGACTACCTCCAGCTCCTGCGGCTCGAGACGTGGGTCCTCCTCGAGCCTGGACTGACCGGCGACCGCCTCGGGCGCCCATAGCGTCAGCTCCGGGTCACTGAACAGGGCCTCGCGTTCCGCGTTCGCGGCGAGGTGATCCGGGTGCTCGTGGGTGATCAGCACGGCGCCGAGCAGCTCGACGAGCATCCCTTACCAGTAAGCGGTACCGCTGTGAATTCCCGGCAAGGCTGAGGTCTCGGAGACGATTCCGGACTCGACGTAGAAGATCCGGATCGTGGCCATGGAACTCCAGCGCCGCCGTGAAGCCACCGGCATGAGCCGCGAGGAGGTCGCGCGCCCGCTGGAGTGGTCGACCTCGACCATCTTCCCGAGACCGGCCGGAGCCGGCCGCAGCCCGGCAACGTCCGGACGCTGCTCGAGCTCTACGGCGTGACCGGCCCCGAACGGGATGGGCTGATCCAGCTGACCCGGGACGCCCGCCAGCCCGGCTGGTGGCACTCCTTCCGCGATGTCCTGCCGAACCCGTACGAGGTCTACATCGGCCTGGAAGCCGGAGCCGCCTCCATCCGCAACTTCGAGCCCGTCGTCGTGCCCGGCCTGCTCCAGACCGCGGACTACGCCCGCGAGATCTTCAGGAACGGGCCGATAGAGCTGGACCCCGATGAGGTCGAACGCCTGGTTGAAGTCCGCCTGGCCCGGCAGGAGATCCTGACCCGCGATGACCGACCGCGGCTCTGGGCCGTGATCGACGAAGCCGTCATCCGCCGCGTCGTCGGCAGCGCCGAGGTGATGCGCGGGCAGCTCCGCCACCTGGCCGACGCCGCTCAGCAGGGCAAGACCACCATCCAGGTCATGCCCTACCGTGCAGGCGCACACGCCGGGACGATCGGCGCGTTCGTCATCCTGGACTTCCCCGAGCCCACCGACCCCGCCATGGTGTACGTCGAGACGCTCGCCGGGGACATCTACCTCGAGGAGCGTTCGGATGTGAACCGCTATACCCTTGCATTCGACCGGCTGCTGGCCGCCTCGCTGCACCCTGACGACTCCGTGCAGATGATCGAACAGGTGGCCAGCATCATGGCATAGCGCCAGAACATATGAGGGGTGCGCGGGATGACCGAGATCGACCTGTCCCGCGCTGAGTGGCACAAGAGCAGCTACAGCGGCCAGAGCGGCAACTGCATGGAAGTGGCCCGCAACCTGCCAGGGCTAGTGGCAGTACCCGTAGATGATGTCGCGTAGCTGAGCTGGCGTTAGCCAGCAAGGACGCCCAGGTCCTCGATGAACTCGATTTCTCTGTTCCGCTCCGGCGCGGGCTGATCTGGTTCCCCGCTGGCGGGATGAACTGGCGGTGGCCAGGGCTCGCGTGAGTGCTCGCGTATGAAACGCAGTGAGTACCTCATCTGCGGCCCAACGGCCCTCAGCATGGTGAGCTCGCGGCCGGTGGCTTGCCGATGATCGGCAACCGGTTGCGTCTGGCAACTTTGCCAGACGCATTTGTAGCTGGCCACGTTCCGGCCGAACCGGACGATATGCCGCCAGTCACCCTCGGGAGTTCTGGCCGCATCCTGGAATGGCAACACGTTGCCATTTTGCCGCGCTTAGCCGGGCGGTACTGTCCAGGTCATGCGTGTCGCCCACCAGAAGCTCGTCCGCGACCAGATCCCCGAGATCATCGCGGCCGCCGGACGCCAGCCCGTGACCCGCATCCTGGACCAGGCCGGCTATCAGGCCGCCCTGCGTACGAAGCTGGTAGAGGAGGCCCGGGAAACGAAGGCGGCACCGGACGGGCAGCTGGCATCGGAGCTGGCTGACGTCCTGGAAGTACTCAAGGCCCTCGCCGCGGCCTACGACATGAGCTGGGAAGACGTGGTGTCCGAAGCTAGCCGCAAGCGCGCCGAGCGCGGCGGCTTCGACAAGCGGATCTTCCTCGAATACGTCGACCAAGCTCGGCAAGGTCCTGCAGGCGCACGCGGCTAGAGCGTCAGGAATCAGGGGATTGCTAGGCGGCGTCGCCGGTGCTCTTCGCGAGAACGCCGTTCGGGAGGCGGTGGTAGACGCGCGCCGCGTTCTTGGCCATCTTGGCCTCGATCTTGTCCTGCAGATCAATGCCGGTCATCTCGGCCAGGCTCAGCAGGTAGATCGCCACGTCGGCCAGTTCTTCGCCCGAGGTCTTCGCGGCCCTTGCGCCAGGCGTCGAATGCTTCGGCCATCTCCCCCTGGAGCATGCAGAACTCGAGCGGGATATCGGTCGTATTGAACCCTTTGGCGACTTTGTTCTGCCAGGCTCGTTTCTGTGCTGAGCGGATATCCACGTCCCCTCCTGAGCATGACAACGGGCCCGACCGGGGCAAGCAGCTGGTTCGTTCGGTAATAAAGAACTTCAATTATCCCGGGCGGGCGGTGGTCCTACGGTGGTACGCCAGCGGCGTGTCCGACCGGAAAGGGATCCAGATGAAGATCATTGAGGGGCGGGTGCGGCTGGCGGTATTAGCCGTCATTCACGGTCAATGACGCGCCTGCCCAGCCCACGCTCACCGTGAATGACGCTAACAACAGGTCGCGTTCCAGGTGAACGAAGGGCATGGCGGCTCGCTGACGGGCGGCGGCGGAGCTGGCCACGGGCGGGCCGAAGTCGTTGATCAGCTGGCTGACGGGCTCTTCTGCCTGCTGGTAGCTGGCTGCGCTGCTGCCGGTGCCTGCGAACTGGCCGAACAGCCACAACAGCAGGAGGTGCTCTGCCACCTCGGTTAGGCGGTAGAGCTGGCTTCGCATGACCTTGCTCCCCGCCGATGGCGCGGTGCAGGACGCCCTCGTCGAGGATGCACCAGAGCTGGGGCGCACCCGTTCGGCCCGAAATGGCCTGGCGGGCCAGCCGGGCGGCTACCTGCTCCTCCAGGTCCTCCAGGTTCCCGTCGGGGCGGGCGCTGAGGATCGCGCGGGCATGCTCCTCGGTCTGCCGCAGGCCGGGAGCGACGAGCGGCTCGTACCAGCGCAGGACCGTGGCCTGGGCTTCGATGCCGACCCACTGCTGGAACCAGCCGTACCGGCGCTGCCTGTGGCCCTTTTTCTTCAGGTGGTCCCGCAGGCGGGTCAGGGCGCCGCGGGTGTCCAGCTCGGGTACCGCGTCGAGGCGGGCCGGGAAGTCCTCAGCCGGGGGCCGCTCCCCCGTCTCGATCTTGCTGATCACGTCGTGCCAGACGGTGGCCCTGGCGGCCAGGTCCTGCTGGGACAGCCCGCCCGGGTCCGGTAGAAGCGCAGCTCCGCGCCGAATACACCCGCGGGTGTCCCGGCTCGGCCGACATCGTCCGGCATCCTCTCGGGGAGGGCGAGCGTCAGGCGGGGATGACTGAATCATTCAGACGCGAGCTGAGAGACCAGTCGCTGGCCGGTGACCTCGTATTCTCCGTCGGCCAGCTTGTACTGGGTGACTACCCCATCGACGTCTTCCGCGTTTATGTCACCGCGGACAATCCAGTAGTGCGGGATGCCAAGCTTCGCGTAGACGGCAAGCTTCTGCGTTGCGTCCTGTTCCTCGCTATTATTCGATACCGCTTCGATAACCGCATGAAGGACGGATACGTCGTGGGTTGTCTCACGGGGCGCCGGACGATGACCCGAGACGAAGACGACGCCATCGGCCACGTAATTATTGCGTCCGGTGCCACCGCGGATAAAGCCCGAATCAGCCACGTACTGCTCACCGGCCACCTGATGGCCACGTCGCCGCCAGTATTCGAGCAAAGCGAGGACCACCTGCCAATGCCAGAACGTGACCGGCATGTAGGTCAGCTCCAATCGACCGGAACGCAATTCCCACGCCCAGCCATGCGAGGGGGTGGGCAACCCGGCAAAGGCGTCGCGAGTGATCAACCCGTCGCTCGGCAGGATGATCTGCGTCGCCATGGCTCTCCTCTCCTGCGAAGCCCGAGGCTCCTGAGCCCAGTCTACGATCTGCGGCGGGCGAGCGGCTGCATCCGCTGCCGGACACCGTCAGCAAAGACCTTCCGGCGTCACGCGCCCGCCTGGTTCCTGGGCGTACCCCTCATGGACTCGGCGTCTACCGGCTCGGCTTGGTGCGTCCCCCACGATGCCGGGCCCGCGCAGGTGGGCGCGCGGGATTACCGGGGCAGGCACCAGGTTCGTTCGGTACTAGAGATCTGGATTGTTCCGGACGGGGCGTGATGCTACGGCCCTGAGCCGGCGTACGGGGAGCGGAAGAGCCGGGCCACCTGCTCGCGGCTCCACGCCGTACGATCGCACAGTGATCTTACGGTGCACGAGAAAGCTCCTGACTGTCCTGGAAGTCTGACGGTCACACGGCGGGCGTCAATGGGCCCGGCGCCGCCCGATGCTGCCGAGAAACTGTTCCAGCAGCGCGGCCACGGCGGCTGTGCCTGGTTCATCGCCGCCGAGATGCTCACCGACGAAAGCTGAGGTAACGGGCAGCGCGCGGTCGATGGTCTCCAGCAGCCCGAGAACCTGGTCGCTCGTCGCGCCGCCGGGCTCCCGGTATGTGATGTACGGGAAGACGGCCGGATCAAGGACCTCGCGATCCAGGTGGATATGCACGAGCTACTCGACGGTCGCAGCCCCGGGCGCCGGGACCTGGCGCTGCACCAGGTGGGCGAGGCTGGTGATCCCTTCCGCGGACTGGGCCTGCATGGCGGCACTGACCTGCGGGCCTAGTTCGGGGAAGTCCAGGTCGCGCTGGAATCGCGTGCGCCCGCCGTCGACCGTGGTCAGCTGGTAGCTGATCCGCAGGTGACCGAAGGCGAGGTCGGTCTCCAGGGCCAGGTGATGCGGCCGGTCGAGCTCCACCACTGACCAGGTGCCCGAACCCTGGATCCCCGCGATCGTCACGTGCTCGGTGATCTTGTCACCGAGCCGGGCGGGATGGTCGATGTCCCCCTCGACGCCGCGCGTGGCCGGGTGCCACTCGGGCCAGAACCGGGCGGTGGTGACGACGTCGAACACGGCGTCGATCGGACGGTCCACGACGAAGTGATGGCTCACCTGCGGCACGGCTGCTCCTCCCTTGAGTTGTGCGCGCCTGAAGGCTCGCAGCTCCAGCAGGGATACGTCACCCGGGTAGGCAGCGGATCACCTGGCCGCGGAGCGGTCTAGTCAAGCGCAAGTGCCGACGCTGCGGCCAGCACCCCGGCGGCCCGTCCGGGGTCGCCGGTGACGTGCAGGTCGAGGTCGGCGGGAGCGGCCCGGTTGGCGACCAGCCGGGCAGAACCCGACCGCGTCGGCGACGATTCGGATGGAGACGGGATCTGGCGGTCCCGCGCCCACCGCGATATCCCAGGTGCCACCGCCGGGCCCGGTCAGCACCAGACGTAGGTTGACGGGTTCCTGCAGGCCGGTGCGGGCCGCGGCGTACGGGAGCAGCCGGGCTGCGAGCCTGGTCATCAGGGCAAGCGTCGGCGGGTCCGGCACCGTCGCAGGCACCCCGGCCACTCGGCGGATGTCGTTGTCGTGTGTCCACAGCTCGAACGCCCGGGCCACGAGCAGCGCGCCCAGCGGCAGCCGCATGCCGTGCATCGCGACCTCGCCGCAGGGGTCACCCGCAGCGCGGACGAGGTCCAGGGTGCGGTCGGCCGCGCGGCGCCAGTCGGCGCGGCTCCGGGCAGCAGGGCGCCCGGCCTGGCGCGCCGCCGCAGGCTGGGTCGACTCGACGTGGTTCGCCGTGGCCACCTCCGGGTCGCCGGACAGGCAGCGGTGCATGTCGTCCTCGACGCCGATCAGGTGACCTACCAGGCCTTGCACGTCCAGGCCACGCAGTACCGGTATCCGCCAGTCGTCGTCGCCCAGCGCACACAGCAGCCGGAAAAAAGCGTCGGCCGCGCGGCTGAACGCCTCCGCAGGGGAGATCTCCATGACCTCTGGGACGGAGCGGCCGGCCGCCCGCGCCTGCCGGGAGGCCTCCAGGACACGTTCCCGCAAGCCGGCCGGAAGCACCGCCGGCTCACGCCCTTCGGCGGTCATGACGACTCCAGCAACTGCCGGTCCAGCACGGTCTCCAGCCTGGCCAGCGCGAGCCTGAGCCGCGACTTGGCGGTACCCTCCGGGATGCCGGCCGCGAGCGCGACCTCACGGCAGGTCAGCCCCTCGAAATAGGCGAGCTCGACGACCCGGCGCTGCCCGTCTGGCAGCTGCCGGACCGCCGCCCGCACCGCGCTGGCGGCCTGCGCGGCCGTGACCTCGTCGCAGGGAGACGGGGGCACCTGCCCGGGAGTCAGCCGGTGGTGCCGCTCCTGCCGCGCGATGCGGCGCAACTCGCTCCGCACCACGTCCACCGCCCGGTGCCGGGCCTGCACCATCAGGAAGGTGCGCAGCGTCCCCGCCGCCGGATCGTACCGATCGGGATGGCTCCACAGCTCGACAAACACGTCCTGCACCACATCCTGCGCGGCGGCACCGGTCCCCAGAACACGCAGCGCGGCACCATACACGGCCGACCCGAGCCGGTCGAAGACCTCAGCGAGCGCGTGATCGTCTCCGGCCGCCAGGCGCGCCGCGAGCAGCGCGTCGCTCCCCCCCACGCCCCTGACGCTAACCCGGCTCGCAGCCGCCGCGCAATGCTCCGGCACCGTCCGACCCGTGACCGGATCGTCCAGGCGCACGTGGTCAAGCGTCGCCGGCACCGCACCTCCCGCACCAAGGATCCTGTCAGGGGTACGTCACCGTACCCGCGACCGGATCAAATTCCGGCTCCGTTCTGCTGCGCGGTGATCCGGCCCGGGTCCCGGTGCCGTACCCGTGGCAACAGGCAACGTTCCTGGCAAAAGGAGGCAGGCATGGCTGTTATAGCCCACGTCATTCTGCGTGGCGTCACCCCCGGGCAATACGATGCGGTACGGGCCAAGACCGGCTGGCTCGAGCAGACCCCGGACGGCGGGATCGCGCACCTGACCTGGTGGGACGGCGCGGACTGTCACAACGTCGACGCGTGGGACAGCGAGGCGGCGTTCGCCACCTTCGGCGAGCAGCGCCTAGGTCCGGCCATGGCCGCCGTCGGCGTGAACGTCCAGCCGGAAGCCACCTTCTACCCCGCCCACGAGGTGTACCTACCGCAACGCGCCGTCATCGCCCCCACCGCCGCGGCACCCGGCAGCTGACCGGCGGCGGCGTGAGGTGAAAGCCGGTGCCGCGGGCCTGGGCGGGCTGACTGCCCTGGCGCTGCTTCTCCCGATGGAAGCGGGCGTCCCCATCCCGCTTCCGGCCGATCTGGTGATGTTCACCGTGGGCGAGCGCGTGGCCGCCGGGACGTTCCCGCTGTGGCTGGCGGTGATCGGCTTTGAGGTCATCTCCGTCCTGGGCACGACTGCCCTCTTCCTAGCCTGCCGGGGACCCGCTCATCTGGTCATCGCGCGATTCGGGCCGCGTCTTGGGCTCACCCAGGCGCGGGTCCGTCGCAGCGCCGGCTTTGCCGAGGCGCGCGGCCTGCCCGCCCTTGCGGTGGGACGCGGGATGCCGGGGCTGCGGACGCTCACCGTGGTGGCGGCGGGCGCCTCCGGGCTGAGCAAACGCCGGGCACTGCCCGCGCTGATCCTCGGCAGCAGCGTGTTCCTTCAGCTGCACCTGGTCCTGGGACTGCTGCTGGGGCCGCTCGCTGACCGGGCCTTCGACCGGGCGAAGGCGCCTGCCATCGCCATACTCGCAGTGGTGCTCATCGGCGCGCTGGTGTTCTGGCGGGCCAGGCGGGGGAAGAGAGAAGCACCCGAAGCCTGGGCCGAGGCGGCCTGCCCGGCTTGCATCGGCTTGAACCTAATCGCCGGGCGGATGCCCGTCCTGGCCGGGCTCGACACGCCGGATCCACCTGACTCACGATCAGATGACCGACGTGCCGCGATAAGGACGGGACCGAACGGTCCATGAGGCGGCCACCGCCTGGGCTACCCGGCATCATAAGTCGTCAGCAGGTCGGACATCCGCCGGTAGTCGTACGGGGTGACTCGGCCTACAGATGCCCGCAGGCGGCCTACGGCGCCGCGGTCCAGTAGCCAGGCGCGGCGCTCGGGGGCGTCCGCGCCTATTCGCGGCGGCCCCTGACCGTCTTTTCGCTCACCGGCAAGCCGTTCGGCGGATGCCACACCTATTCAGCCGTCCCGGACCGGCCGGATGGCGATCCCGACGTCGAGCACCTCACGAGCCTGATCGAAGCCGCCCGCGACGCAGGCCTGCCGGCGGAGTACGTGGCTGAGCTGGAAGGCAGGCGGCCTGAGCCCGCGACGGGGGCGCGGTCAGGTGACCAGGACGTGCCGTCAGGCCACCCGCTGGAGAAGTAACGTCGCATCAGCTAATGGGCCAAGATGGCCGGGGTGCAGCAGGACCTCGGTCATCCCCTGCTCAGACGCTCTCGATTCGCAACACCGCACGGGCAGCTTCCGCCACCTTCCGGATGTGCGTGACATTCGAGGTCACGATGGCGTCCCCACGGCGGATGGCGCCTTCCACCACGGCGACGTCGACGATGTCATCGTGGCCGGACTTCCCAGCCAGCACGCCGACGTGCCTGGCAAGATCCTCACTCATCGGCTCGATGTCACACATGCGCAGGAAACGGACCAGGCTCCCCTGCCGGGACCCTCCCCGCCACGCCTGCGCCAGCACCGGGGCAGGCACCGCGGGAATCACCTCCTCGGCGAGGTAGCCCGCGTGCAAGGCCCACATCCGGCGGTTGTTGCGTTCCGCAGCGACCAGCGCGCCCGTATCGTAGGTCACGCCGCCCATGGCAACGGTCCGGTCACGCGGACCGGCGCTCGGCAGCTGGGGCAGGAGCCCGGCCGAGTGAGGAGCGTGCCCGCGCGAGCCCGTCAGCCAGCTCGGCCTCGGTCAGCGGCCCGTTCTCCAGCTCCCACTCGGCGATCGCCTGCCGTCCCGCCTCGAGCTTGAGCCGGTGCGCTGCCGTCTGCGCCAGCCATGCGCTGAAGGTGGTTCCCTCCGCCTTGGCGGCCTGCTCGACGGCCCGGGCCAGGTCAGGGGGCAGGGATACGGAGCGCTTCTCACGCTGAGCCATTACATTATGGTAGCACAGCAGGTACGACACCTTGACGGCCAGGGCGGCGCCTATCGATCACTCCCAGGGTTGGATCGCTCCGACATGCAGTTGGCCGCGTAGAACGCCGCGGACACCGGGGGAGGCCGCCCACGATTCGGCCTCCGCCCGGAGTCTATCGAACGAGAGAGCGACATGAGCTGTCGCCAACGCGGTTTCGGTGACCTGCCCATGCGCCGCTGTCTCCAGGTAGGCCACGGATGGCTTGCCGTCCAGGTCCGCGATGACGAAGTGCGCCAGCAGGCCGGCGTGGGCGCCGCCGGAGCGCGCGGATGACCTGGATGGTGGTCCTCGGGTGCTCGGCTACCTCGGCCAGGTGGTAGAGCTGGCTTCGGATGGCCTTGGGGCCGCCGATGGCGCGGTGCCGGACGCCTTCGTCGGGGATGCACCAGAGCTGGGGCGCACCCGTTCGGCCCGAAATGGCCTGCCGGGCCAGCCGGGCGGCTACCTGCTCCTCCAGGTCCTCCAGGTTGCCGTCGGGGCGGGCGGACAGGATCGCGCGGGCATGCTCCTCGGTCTGCCGCAGGCCGGGGACGACGAGCGGCTCGTACCAGCGCAGGACCGTGGCCCGGGCTTCGATGCCGGCCCCCTGCTGGAACCAGCCGGACCGGCGCTGCCTGTGGCCCTTTCTTCAGGTGATCCCGCAGCCGGGTCAGGCGCCGCGGGTGTCCAGCAGATCGTAGTGCTCCTGCGGGCCGCGAGGGCCTTGGTAATGCCGCTGGTGACCTTAGCCCCATTGCCGTTGGAGATGCCGTCTCGCTACCGTTCGTCTGGCTGATGGGAGTCGTGAAATGGCTGACAGCAAGGGCGCCGCGCCGGCACGGCGGTCAGGTCCGGCACCGAGGGTCGTAGCACCGAGGAACAAGGTAACCATCGCTCTTCCCCTCTCGATGATCAGGACCGGGGAGCCGGGGACCATGACGGCGGGCGACTGGGTCAGCCTGGCCGGGGTGGCGGTCTCGGCCATCGGTTTCAGCGTGGTGGTCAGGGAGCTCATCCGTATCGCGCATGCGCTGGAAGCAGACCAGGCGAGCCATCGAGCGAACCAGGTCGAGGCGAATCAGCCACAGCCTGTCTGAGCTTCGCCGCCGCAGCGTCAGTGCAGGCCGGTCAGTTCCTCACGTACTACCTGCAGGACGTCAAGGGCTACAGCCCGGTGACCAGCGGGCTGGCCTTCCTGCCGATGGCTGGCCCCGGCTACGCCGCGGTGCACGGCTACAGCGTGGCGTTCGCGGTCTCCGCGGCGCTGTTCGGCATCGGCGCGCTAACGGCGGTTCTGCTAGTGCCGTCCCGGCGCAGGCTGGAGGAGCTGCGGAACACGGAGCCCACGGCTAGTGCCGCGCCGGCGGCCAGCCCCGCCCTGACGGACAGCGTCGTCCTGATGGACAGCGCCGCCGGGGATGGTGTCCCGGGCTAGGCGCTCCAGTGCCCTCAAGCGGTGCCATCAGCTCGATCTGAGCACCCAGCCGCAGGCTAGGCTTCCCCGCGCGCCGGCTTTGTCTCCGGGATAACTGCCATTCCCGCCCCACCTGCCCAGTATGGCGGGAAGCGCGTGTCGTGTCCGCCTGGCGCCGGGAAGCGGTGCCGGGCTGGCTGACGCCGGCCCTTCCCTGCCGCTCAAGCCAAGCAGGGAACGCGAAAGACGCACCACGGTCCGTTCGGGTAAAGGTGACAGAACCCTTATCGCCGTTTTGAGCAACTTCCGTCATACGTCAGTGACGAGCTTGACAGGCTGGCCGGTGACTTGGGCGATGGCCGTGAAGTCGCGATCGTCGCACAGCAACGTGAGCCTCTCACGTTCCGCGGTCGCCGCGATCAGCAGGTCTACTGGGCCGGCCGAGCGATGCATCGCGGCCTCGGTGAGCGACTGCTGAACTTCCTCGGCGCGCTCCCAGGCACGTTCGCTCATCGGTACCCAGCCGAACAATTCATGCAACAGGCGCTGCTTTTCCAGGCGGTCGGCCAGGGAGCGGGCCGAGTACAGGAACTCCAGCTCGACAACCGGGCATGTCGCGATGACGCCTGCGGCAAGATGGTCAGACCACGCTTGTCGCAGCTTGTCTTGCAGGATCCGGAACACGCCAGAGGTGTCGATCAGGTAGAGGGCCGGGCTCACCGGCGATAGGCCGCCTTGTTGTCGAGAAACTCATCAAAGTCACCGCGGTCCGCCATCTCTCCGAGCCTGGCCAGCGCGCGCAACCGCACGAGCCGCTGGCCGACCTCGCGGAGGGCTGCGTTCACGGTGTCCTTCTTCGTCTTGGTACCCAGGACCTCAGCAGCCACCGCCAGGGCTTCGGTGTCGATTTCGACCGGCGTCTTCACCATCGTCATGCACCTACCTCCCTCATCCAGTCTGAGGATATCATAGATATCCAATCTGGATATCTATGGTCGACTACGTCAGCCTCGCGACGTCACGGCCACGGGATCGTTCGCGGGCCGGTGGCCCTGGCCCGCAGCGCGGCGAGGGCGGTCGCCTGGCCGGTGCTGGTGAGCCCGTAGCTGCGGTCGCGCCAATCACCGCCGACCGCCAGCAGGCCAAGGGCCCGGCACAGGTTGCTCGTTTCATGGATGGCCCAGCCGATGTCGTGTTCGTCCGGCAGTTCACCGGTCCGGCTGTCCCGGAAGCCCTCTTCGGCGACCGCCTGTTCCACGGTCGCCTTGATCTGGGTGTCGGATACCGAGGCCGCGTCCAGGAGCAGGGTGAGGAACAGCTCGCCGGCGAACACGGCGAAGTGGTTGTCGCCGAGCAGGCCGGCGGCGACGGCGTGCCACAGGCTGCCGGGGTCGGCGAGAAGGCGGCGGCCCTTGGCGGTCAGCGTGAGCATGCGGCCCGACCGGCGGGCCAGGCCCAGGTCCTGGGCGAAGTGGCGCAGCTGGTACAGGTCGAACAGGTCGTCCTCGGTCCGCGGCGGGCGGGAGAAGTCCCACCCGAACCGGTCCGCGCTGTCTTGGACGAACTTCCGGTTGAGATTTCCGGTCTGGGTGAGGGCGATACCGCCGTCCAGTTGGCCCAGCAGCCAGCGCAGCGGGGGAAGCGGGTCGGCAGCTGTGGCGGAGGGGAGTTCGGCGGGGCGGAGCAGCCGGTTGGCGATCGCCGCGAGGATCCGGCGGCGCGTTTCGCTGCGCCGGGCGTTGAGCCAGGTCCCGGCGCGCTCGGTGAGGATGACCTGGGCCAGCGTCTGCCCGAGCAGCCCGGCCTGCGGGACGTTGAGGTGCGCCCGGACAAGTTCCTGCTGGCGGGCCTTCCAGCCCCGCCGCCCCGGGACCAGATCGCCGCTGGCCACGGCGACCTCGAGGAACTCCGCGGTCGACGACCACGCCGAGGCCTCCTCGAAGCCCATCGCCGGGCCCCACTGGAAGTCCGGCAGGTCAGGCGGCATGACGCCGGAGACGGCCGCCGCCCGGCGGAAGGCGGCCTTACCCTGCGCGCTGCCGGTCTCATATGCGCTCAGGACCTCGCGGGTCGTCCCAGACCGGCAGACGGCGGCGTACCGCGGCAGATGCAGCAGGTCCAGAGCCTGGGCCAGCGCCGCGACGACCCGCAGCTTGTCGTCGAGATCGACGAGCCATTTCACCGGCAGGTCGTACCAGCAGAAGTTCTGGATGCGCTGCTGAGTGATGAAGACCAGGCCCTGGTCCCCGGCAATCCACTCCAGCGCGGCCCGCGCATCCTCGGCGGCCGCCGCGTCCTGCCCGGCCAGCTTCGCTAGGACGGCCGCGATCTGCGGGTCCTCATCCTCAGCCATCACACCTCACCGGTCAAAGCTAATCTTCAGCGCTCTCCCAAGTTGTACAAGATGGACAACAATCCAGGCATGAGTGAGATGCCAATCTCACAAGCCCGTGACCACATCAGTCAGATTGTCGTCAGGCTCGTTATGGCCACGAGCCCACCGTTCTCACACACTTCCGCTCGCGGCCAGGGACGTGCCCGCCGGTCGCCGCGATGACGGACCGCGGAGAGTAGAACCCACTCTCGTTAGGCCGAAAGGGTGCTTATAAATAAGCACAATAATTATGCTATATTTGATGATGCTGGGGTACCGGAACGACCGGAGGCTGACGTTGGTGCCTGGCTCTCCGGTGTCCTGGCATCAGAGCAGTGTGGTCAGGTCGATCGTGACGCTGACGGGATCGGTGACGATCATCTTTCCTGTGTGCACTCCCGCTGACGCGTAAGTACCCGTGGTCGGGTCAAGCCGGTAGCAGAAGACGGACAGGACCCTTTCAGCCGGATCATGTTCGATGCGCCAGTAGTGCGGGATGCGGGCTACGGCATATTCCGCTGGCTTATCGGTCTGGTCAGTGGTCACCGAGCCGAGTGACATGACTTCCACCACAAGCGCGCAGTGCTGTGGGCGGAGCACTACATCATCAGGAAGAGAGGCGTCGTACATCACGGCGTCGGGGCGACGGTTGAGCAACGGGATGTCCCGCAAGCGCAGGTCCACGTCCGTGGAAACGGCAAAGGCGGGCCCACATGCTGCCTCCAGGACGTTGGCGAGGCGGCGGCATATGTCCTGATGAAGGCGGCGCGGGGCGGCGTTCACGATGATGGCTCCGTCAACGATCTCGATCCGGCGGCAGATATCCTCCGGGAGCGCCTCGTATTCCTCGGCACTCAGGCCGTCGGGCAGATCCATCCAGCCAGGCAAGGCAGTCATCAGACTTCCTCCCTCCTCGTGCACTGTCAGACTAACGGTAACTGGTCACTACTGCAGGGAGCCCTTACGGCATGCGCTGACCGCGTCTGACGCCGCCCGGCGGCGGGGCGAGAATGGGCCGTCGGCGGGGTAGGAGTCGGACGGCTGGTACGGGCGATCGCTGGGGATCCAGATGAAGATCACTGAGGGGCGCGTACGGGTGGCGGCAAGCGATGTGGCGAACTTCCTGGCGTGCCGGCGGCTGACGCAGCTGGACCTGCTGAGGGCGCGGGGGGAGCTGCGGCCGCCGCGGGAGTTCGACGTCGGGTTCCAGGAGCTGGTCCGGCGCGGGAAGGTGCACCGGACTGCGAGTTCCTCGGCGTGGTCACCACCTCAGCCGAGCGCCGCCGCCAGGTCGTCGCCGATCTCGCCCGCCCGGCCTTCGCCTCGCTGCCGGAGCTGGCCAGCGCGGGAGCGCACGCGGTGGCGATCTCCACCCCGGCGGCCACCCACGTCACGCTCACCCAGCAGGCGCTGCGCCTGGGCCTGGCGGTCGCCTGCGACAAGCCGTTCGCGCCGGACGCCGGCTCCGCCCGGCAGACCGTCGAGCTTGCCGGGCAGCTCGGAGTCCCGCTGACGGTCTACCAGAACCGCTGCTGGGACTCGGACTTCCTGACCCTGCGCGAGCTGCTCGGCAACGGATCACTCGGCGAGCTGACCGTCTTCGAGTCGCGGTTCGAACGGTTCAGGCCCGATCCCGGGCCGCCCGTGGCCAGCGGTGGCGCCGTGCTGGACGCCGCCCGGACCAGCGCACGCACCAGCCAGGTAATACGCCCGGCGCGGACCAACTGACCCCGGTACGCGACATTCCCCGAGCGTGGTCAAGGCTCGCGACGCCCGCGAGCATGGGTCTTTACCCGGGCCTGGCGGGGGGCCCGTGGCTGTGCAGCACCTTGGTCCGGTCCTTGTTCCACGCCGTGGTGGTGCCGTCGGGGTTCAGCACCAAAGTCCAGCCCCACCGGTGGATGCAGATCTGGTGGTGGAAGAAACAAAGGAGCACGCAGTCCCTGGTGCTGGTTTTTCCGCCGTCGGCCTTGTGCTTGACGTGGTGGACTTCGCAGGCCGAGGCGGGCTGACTGCACCCGCCGGCCCACCGGCAGTGGCGGTCGCGCAGGATCACGGCGTTGCGGATCCCGGCCGGGATGGTCTCGGAGTAGCCGATGTCCAAAGGCAGGCTGGGACCGCCCAGCCGGACGCTCAGCTGGCGGCGGCGCAGGAAGCTGGCCAGCCCGCCCGGACCCGAGAGGAGGTCCACTGCCTTGCCGATCACCGCCTGCTCGATCGCTTCCCACGCCTGGGCGGTGTCCGCCGCGGGCGCGGCCTGGCCGCTCGCACCAGTGCCGGTGCCGCCGCCGCTGGCGTCATCGGTGCTCTGGTCCGGGCGGCCGTGGCGGAGCCTGTCGAGCTGGACGCACAGCCGGACCAGTTCGTCCAGGGCGCCGGGGTTGACCTCGCCGGTCACGAACGGGGCCATCGCTGCGTCGCAGGCGGCCGCGGCCGCGGCGTCGCCGTCCAGCCAGCAGGCGCCGTCACTGCCGCCTTCCGAGGCCTCGGCGCGGTGCGCCGCCCACCGGGCGCGGACATGCGCGACCCATTCCTTCATCAGGGTGGTGCTGCCCTTCATCGCCAGCAGCTCGGCCAGCGGAATGTGCACCCACACTTTCACCGGCTGGCCGGCCCGCTCCGGCACCATGCCCGCCGCCGCCAGCCTGCGCATCGCTTCCTGGAGCGCGTCGTGGCACCGCTGCTCCTGGCTGCGGGTGTCCTCCGCGCCTGCAGGCGCGGACAGCGCATCCAGCACCGCCTGCACCGCCGCCGCGCAATCCGGCGCCAGGTCCCCGTGCAGCACGCCGGCGCCGCCGAAGGTGGTCACCAGCCGCACCGCCCGGTCCTCGAAGGTATCGTCGTCGTCCTGGCCGGGCTCAGCGGCGGCGTCGGCGACCTCATCCGCCAAGGACCGCTGGTAGATCTCGGCGAACAGCCCGGCCATGTCCGCCAGCCCCAGGCCCCCGGCCGCGGCGGAAAGCAGGATCTCGTCGGCGTCCTCCCGGTGCTTTTCGGGCAGCTTGTCCGTCCACTGACACAAGGTCCGGGCCACCGACTCCGAGATCTCCCCGGCGGCCAGCGCGGCGGCGACTTGAGGGTGCGCCTCTGCCCGCCGGACCCACGCGGTGTAGCCGACGGCGGCACCCCTGGTCACGCCGGTCTGGTGGATCAGCCAGGCCCGTGGGCTGTAGTCCGCATCGTCGGCGTGGTCCTGCCCGGCGGCGAACGCGCCCAGGATCCAGGTCCGCGCCGCGGTTGCGACCGAGTTCGCCTGCTCCAGCTCGCGCAGGCACTGCACTCGGGTCTCAGCCGCCATCGCCGTGGCGTCCGCGGCGGCGAGATAGGCCAGCCCGGCGCGGACCATGGCCATGGCCTCGGTGGCGCTGGCGAAGACCGGGACGGTGCCCACCGGGGTGTTCGCCTCCCTCCGAGCTCGCGGGCTGACTGTTCTTGCTGGTTCTCCTATTTCCTGATCGAGATAAGTATCTCGATATTGAGAACTTTATGATCTGAGTTCGATTCTACCCGGCTTGTGCGACATTTCCCGGGAACACCAACTGACATAGGGCGGAATTTTCACGACCGCACTGGTCGGTCGCCAGCGGGGACCGGTCAGGAGCCGGCCGAGGTCGAGATGAACGCCATGCCCAAGCTCGTGGCGTCGCGTTCACTACGGCAGGCCACCCAATGGCACAACTCCGCCGTGCTCCAGGACGACCTGGTGGCCGCGGTGCGGGAGCGCAAGCGGGCCCACGACATCATGGTCACCGGCAGCGACCAGCATCGTCCGCACGCTGATGGCCCACGACCTGGTCGATGAGTACCGGCTCCTGGTGTTCCCGCAGGTGCTCGGCACGAGTGAGCGCCTGTTCCCCGACGGCACCCCCGCCGATAGACCTGACCCTGGTGTCGGCCCAGACCGCAGGCCCGGCCCTCCGCCTCATCTACACCCGGCCGGGCAACCGCTAACGGCCGACTACGGCACGCGGGTCGAGGACTCATCGAAACCTCCGTGCTTGACCAGTTCCGCACGGAGGGCCGCCAGGTCATTGAGGTCGACACCGCTGAGACGACCGTGGCAGCCATCCGGGCCGGGGTCGACGTCATCTGTTGAAGGATCGGAGGAAGAGCGCGGGCAGTGGGGCGCACGCCGGCCTATGGAATGATCGGCGGCATGCCGGAGAAGGCCGTGACATCGACAGATGCGCTCGCGCGCAGGGTTACCGGGGCAAGCAGCAGGTTCGTTCGGTAATAGAGATCTGGAGTGTTCCGGACGGGCCGTGATGCTACGGCCCTGAGCTGGCGCACGGGGAGCGGAAGAACCGGGCCAGCTGCTCGCGGCTCCACGCCCTACGATCGCACAGTGATCCTGCGGTGCGCGAGAAGGCTCCTGGCTGTCCTGGGCTCGGCGGTCGCCGAGCCAGCGCCTGCACCGGATCCCGAGGACTGGTACGCGAACCTGTTACGGTTCGGTCGGTGCACGTGCCTGCTGCTGACCCACTCGGCCACGCTGTTCACGATCTTCGAGGCCGACGTGATGGCATCCTCTTTGCGTACCACGCGCCAGCTGGTCACCGGCCTCATCGGGCGGGCGATCAACCTTGTCCTTGGTGCGATCAGATGGCCGCACTACACGCGGACGTCTGGCCGCACATCTTGTGGACATCTGGCCGCAATGTGCATGGTCACCTGGCCGCTCGCTGGCGGGCGGCGGCGGGGCTGGCCACGGGCGGGCCGAAGTCGTTGATCAGCTGGCTGACGGGCTGTTCTGCCTGCTGGTAGCTGGCCGCGCTGCTCCGCCGATGGCGCGGTGCAGGACGCCCTCGTCGAGGATGTGTCGAGTAGCGGTGAGCCAGATGGTCACGCATGCGTGCGATCTGCGTCCAGGGGATATCGGGTCGGGAAGGTCTCGTCCTTTTCCCCCGCGGGCGCGGCTGGCAGCAGCTTGTCCTTGATCAGGATCTCCCGCTCGATCGTGAGGCCTGGCATCAATATCAGCTCCCATCGTGTATGTGCAACCGACGGTAGCACGTTAGGAGACGATCTGCAACCAACAGTTGCACTTCTCTGCAGGAATCTGCTACCTTCGGTTGCACATCGAGAAGGAGGGAATCATGAAGAACGCGCTAAGCCCCGCCGGAGACGGCGTGCCGCTTGCCGACGCACGGCCCGCCGGGCCGGCAGCCGGGCTCGCGGCCAGCGGGCCTCCCCAGCGGGCAAGCCAGCGGTGGAAAGCGTTCGCGCTGCTGGTCGTGACCTACTTCATCGCGATCGTGGACTTCACGATCGTGAACGTCGCCTTGACTACCATCGGCCGCGAACTCCGTTTCCCCGAGTCCGATTTGTGTTCGTCTACGCCATCTCCCAGGCGCCCCAGGTCGGCTGGACGGCCAGTCAGACCGTCGCCATGCTCGCCGTCGGCGCGGCATTGTCTGCCCTGTTCCTCGTCGTCGAGGCCAGGGTCGAGGCACCCCTCCTGCCCCTCCGGCTCTTCCGCCTGGGCAGCGTCGCGGGATCCAACGCGGTCGGCTTCCTGCTCGGGACGAGCTTCCTCACCTTCGTGTTCCTGGGCACGCTCTACATGCAGCAGGTGCTCGGCTTCTCCGCTCTTGCAACGGGAGCGGCCTGGATGACGGCGTTGGTGACCTCGCTGGCCTGCGCGGGCCTCTCCCAGCGAATCGTGACGAGGACCTCGCCTAAGCTCGTCATGGCCTTCGGCATGGCGCTCATCGGAGCCGGGACGCTGTGGGCCACGCAGGCCCCGGCCGGCGGGACCTTCTGGCACGACCTGGCCGGGCCGTTCTTCGTCGCCGGCATTGGCACCGCGTTCGCCTTTATCCCGGTCTCCATCGGCGCCCTCGCCGGGGTGACCGAGCGCGACGCGGGAGTCGCCGCTGGCCTGGTCAACACCTCTCAGAATTTCGGCGCGGCGATCGGAGTCGCCGTCGCCTCGTCCATCGCGGCCTCGTACTCCCACACGCTGGCCCACCACGGCTACGCAACCGCCACCGCCCTCACTGGCGGGTTCCAGCGGGCCCTGTGGGTGTGCGGACTGACCGGCCTCGCGGCCATCCCCGTCGCCTTCGTCCTGATCCGCCGCACTGGCAAAAGCTGACGTGCTAGCCGGGTGGCTCCGCCCGCCGGCGTGGGGTTGACGGTCGGGGAACAGCAGGGTCCAGCCTTGTTCGGGGGCCTGCCGTAGGCTCGGAAATCGTAGGCAACCGAGCCGAGATCCGCGAGTTCCTCACCACTCGCGGACGCGAGCAGGACCCCGCTAGGAGACGACATGGAGCACACCCGGCTCGGTGACACCGGGCTGAGAATCAGCCGGCTCGCGCTGGGCTGCATGAGCTACGGCGACCCCGCGACCGAAGGAGCCCACCGGTGGGCCCTGGCCGACGACGACGCGCAGCCGTTCTTCCGGCAGGCCATCGAGCTCGGCATCACCTTCTGGGACACCGCGAACGTCTACCAGGCTGGTACCTCGGAGGAGGTCGTCGGCCGCGCGATCAGGCGCTATTCGCTTCGTGAGGACATCGTGCTGGCCACCAAGGTGTTCGGCAAGATGCACGACGGTCCTGGCGGATCCGGCCTGTCCCGCAAAGCCTAGGAAAAGGCCGCCTGGCTCGCCCCTGGGGCGAGCAGTCCACCCGGTCCAGCGTCGACCACGTCGTGCAGGCCTTCGACTCACCTCTGGATGAGCCCATCGTCAACGCGGTACAGGAACTCGCCGGCGTCCGCAGTGTCACCATGGCCCAGGCCGCGCTGGCCTGGGTGCTGCGCAACCCGGCCGTCTGCGCCCCGATCGTCGGCGCGACCAGACCGCATCACCTGCCCGAAGCCGTCGCCGCGCTCGAGCTGAAACTGACCGCCGACGAAGCCGCCGCCCTCGAAAAGCCCTACAGCAACCACGGGCCGTCCTGGTACTGACGGAGCGCGTCCGCGCGGCCGGGCTCCTGTTCGATCTGGCCGGTGATCTCATCAAGCCTGGCCGCCGCCCCGGGCCAGCTGGCATCTTCTGGTACGCGAATCTGCTGTGGTTCGATCGCGCCAGCTCGTCACCGAAGGGGACCTGTTCTTCGATATCGAGGGGGCCCGGTACTACTCCGAGGACGGCCGGGAGTTCGGGCTGCAGTACCTGTTCGGCGTCATCGACACGGCTGAGGTCGACGAGGCGGGAGTCCCCCGGTACACGCAGATCTGGGCCTTTGACCGGCCGGGCGAGAAGCGCGCGTTCGAGGAGCTGATCGACTTCATCACCGAACGCCGCGCGCGCCACCCCAGCCCGCACGTCTACCACTACAACCATTACGAGCCCGCGTCGGTCGACCATCTCACCGAACTCCACGGCACGCGCCAGGAGGCGGTGGGCGCGCCGATGGGACGTTTTTGCGACGCGTGAGGACGAGGTGGACGACCTGTTCCGGCTCGGGTGTTCACCGACCTGTACCGGGTGGTGCGGCAGGGCGTGCGGGCCGGGGTGGAGAACTACTCGATCAAGCGACTGGAGCAGCTATGCGGGTACGGCCGGCGGGTGGACCTGGAGGAAGCGACGGTCAGCCTGATCGCGCTGGAGGCGGCGCTCGAAGACGGGACCGCGGACGGGGACGGCGAGCGGCAGCGGGTCGTGGCCGGGTACAAACAGGACGACTGCCGGGCCACGCTGGCGCTGCGGGACTGGCTGGAGGAACGGCGGGCCGATCTGGCCGAACGGCTGGGCCAGGAGCTTCCGCGGCCGGTCTTCGCGAAGAAGCCAGATGCCGCCGAGGATCCCGAGACCGCCCGGATCAGGTCGGCCCTGCTCGCCGGCGTTTCCGCGGAAACGCCCGGGGGGCAGGCGCGGGCGCTGCTGGCCGACTTGGTCGACTGGCACCGGATCGCGCGGGCATACTCTTCGGTCTGCAGCAGGCCTGGGACGACAAGCGGCTCGTACCAGCGCAGGGCCGCAGCCTGGGCTTCGATGCCGGCCCACTGCTGGAACCAGCCGTACAGGCGCTGCTTATGGCCCTTCTTCAGGTGATCCCGCAGGCGGGTCAGCGCGCCGCGGATGTCCAGCTCGGGTACCGCGTCGAGGCGGGGCGGGAAGTCCTCGGCGGGCACCCGCTCGATGCTGATCACGTCATCGTCGATGACGTACATGACCCGGTACGGGCCGACCCGCAGCCGGTGATACCTGCCTCGGTGGAATCCCTCTGCGGGGTGTGGATCATCGGCCAGGGCGGTCGCGGCACATGACGAGTGGGTCGCCGCGGGATGTCCAGGCGCGCGGTCGCATGAAGACGTCATGGCCGAACTGCTGGGCAGCGACCAGTGAGGATAGCTCCGCAGGGTGCTGCGCGGCGGCGGGCGGCTGGCGCTGACCTGCTGGAGCTACCCACCCTCTCCCGCGCTCGGCCTGGCCACCGAGGCCATCGCGGCGGCGGGGGTGGCGTGGCCGGAGGACGTCCCCGTCGCGCCGTTCCGTCGGCACAGTTCGCCGGAGGCGTTCGCGGCGCTGCTGGGCGGGGCGGGGTTCGGCGCGTTGACGGCACGGATGCTGAGCTGGGAGCATCGGATGGATCCGCGGGAGTGGTGGGAGAAGGTGTACCTGGCGCGGGTGGGGGCCAACGGGGTGGTGATCGGGCGGCAGGACGCCGCGACCGTGGCACGCATCAGCGAGGAGTTCGACCGGCTGGCCGCGCCGTATGCGGTCGAGGACGGCCAGGTCGCGCTGCCGGCCGTCGCCGTGCTGGCAAGCGGGCAGCGGTAACGGTCAGGCGGCTCGCTGTCAGACGTGCACCAGGACGAGGTCTAGGCCGACCGCGGTGATGTCGGCGTCGTCTGAGGTGAGGACCGCGTGGCCTCGCTCCGCGGCGGCCAGTGCGACGTGGATGTCGACTATGTCCGGGTGGGAGATCTTGCCGATCGTGACGCCGATCTCTTTCGCGCGCCGGGCGGTCAGTTCATCGATGATCACCGGGCCATCAGGTCCCCGGCCCGCGCTGATCAGTCGCCCGACATTCGCCTGGCGGGGACCGCCCCGCCACACCTGGGCGATCACGGTGCGCGGCAGGACTATCTGGATCGTGCCGTGCAACGCCTCATCAAGGATGCCGAGCAGCAGCGGAGCCCGCCGCTCCAGCGCGATGAACGCGCCCGCGTCGAAGACGAACCCTCTCACGCAGCGTGGCCCGCGTCGCCCGCTCCACGGTTACGGTATGCCTCGTCCGCGGCCCCCAGAGCCGCACCGAGGCTCGCCTTAGCCTGCTCGTCCAGATCGCCGACCTCCGTCCGCAGGTCCTTGACGACCGCTTCGAGCTGCGCACGAGACTCAAGAAGTTCCAGGCCCTCGGCAATTAGCGCGGACACCGATTCCGCGCGTCCTTCCTCGACCTCGCGAGCCGCCCATTCGTACAGTTCCTGGCGGAGAGAGATGCCGATCTTCTTGGTCATACCCGCAATCATACCGCCGGTCGTTCTGCAGGCCCCGGCCGAGCAAGACTGCGGTAACCGGCAACTCGTGATCACCGCGGTGAGCGACACGGCTGGCACGCTGGCCGACGTCAGGGCCACGGGATCGTTCGCGGGCCGGTGGCCCCCGGGACCAGGTTGCCGCTGGCCACGGCGACCTCAAGGAAATCGGCGGTTGACGAACGCGCGGACGCCTCCTCCAAACCCATCACCGCACCCCATTCGAACTCCGGCAGGTCGGGCGGGGTGATGCCGGAGGCGGCGGCGGCGCGGCGGAAGGCGGCCTTGCCGTGCGCAGTGCTGACCTCATAGGCGTTCAGGATCTCGCGTGTCGCCCCGGACCGGCAGATGGCGGCGTACCGCGGCAGCTGCAGCAGGTCCAGTGCCTCGGCCAGCGCCGCGACCACCCGCAGCTTCTTGTCGAGACCGGCGAACCATTTCACCGGCAGCTCGTACCAGCAGAAGCCCTGGATATGCTCCTGGGTGATGAACGCCCGGCCCTGGTCTCCGGCGACCCACTCCAGCGCGGCCCGCGCGTCCTCGGCGACGGCCGCGTCGTGTTCGGCCAGTTCCGCCAGAGCTGCCGCGATCTCCTGATCCTCATCCTCGGCCATCACACCTCCGCCGCCCTCCGCCTGCCGCCACGCTATCCTGACGTGCCACGGCATGGCCTGCTCGGCGCCTGTTCCGTGACCTGCCCGACGTCGTCGTGCGAGGCGGCGCTGTAGCCAGGCATGCGAATGGCGTGGCGCTGGGGCTGGGCACCGGTGTCAGCTGGCGATGGCTACGTGCCGGTGCACGGTAGCCGGGTCGCCGAGCATGGCGAGCATGCAGGCGGCCAGGTCGGCGCGGGAGACGGTGAATCCGTGCGGCAGGTTGCGGTCGATCGCGGTGCGGTAGGCGCCCGTGGCGGCTTTGCCGTTCAGCGCGGGCGGGCGGAAGATCGTCCAGTCCAGGTCGCTGTCCCGGATCTCGTCCTCGCCGCGGCGCATGTCGGCGCAGACATGGCGCAGGAAGGTGCGCCGTGCCACGGGCTTGACCAGGTAGCGCATGTAGGGGCTTTCGCCTTCGTCGGCGACGATGGAACCGCTGACCTGCAGGAGCCGTCGGATGCCGGTCTTGTGCATGGCCGCGATGATGCTGTGCACGCTGTCCTGGATGACGGTGGTGGGGCCGGTGCCGCGCGGGCCTACCGCAGAGATGACGGCGTCCGCGCCTGCGATAGCCGCGGCGGCGGATGCGGGGTCCATGACGTCGGCGGTGACGGTCCGCAGCCGGGGATGAGCCGGCCCGGCCAGGCGGGCAGGATCGCGGACTACCGCGGTGACCTCGTGGCCGGCCGCGAGCGCCTGGCTGGTGAGGCAGGTTCCGGTGGCGCCCGTCGCGCCCAGGATGGTGAGTTTCATCGTGTTCGCCTTTCCAGGTTCCGTTGCCTTCCGGTACATTTATTCCGTAACTCATACTATACGGAGATAATATCATATGGAATCGATACTATCGGGAGATGCGGGCGCGGTGCCGCACCGCGGACGACTGAACCGCGCGATCAAGGAGTCGCTGCGGGAGCTGGGTGCCCAGCTGTCGGTGCTCAACCACAGCGTCGGCGCACGCCTCGATCTCAAGGCCGCTGACCTGGAGTGCCTTGACCTCATCACCCGGTACGGCCCGCTCAGCCCGAGCGCTCTGGCCCGGCGCGCCGGACTGCACCCCGCCACCATGACCGGCATCCTCGACCGGCTCGAACGCGGCGGCTGGATCGATCGCGGCCGTGACCCCTCCGACCGCCGCGGCGTCGTCGTCCAGGCGGCCCGGGGCCGCGAAGCGGAGATCCTCCGCCTCTACCTCGTCGATTCCGGGATGAACACCGCGATGGACCGGATCTGCGCCGAGTACGACGCCAAGGACCTTCAGCTCCTGGCCGACTTCCTGCACCGCACGGCCGACGCGGCCCGAGCCGGCGCCGAAAGGCTCGCAAGCTGAGCTCGCGACGCCGCCGCCCTCCGTGCCGGACTCAAGCTGATGTTCGAACCGCCGACGCCGGTTTAGTTTGGCGCGCCTTCCATATCCTCAACGTCCTCGGCGTCCGGGTCCTGGGCATCCGGCGGCTGCTCACGCTGCTGATCGCTGCTCGACGAGGCGGGGCTTCGAGGAGGCTGCAACCGGTCCACCAGGCCGGCCACGGCCTGCCCGGTGCCCTCGCCTATGAGCGAGCCGACCACGACGTCACCCGGGTAGTGCACTCCGGTGTGCACCCGGGAGTATCCCACGGCCGCCGCGAGGAAGCGCAGCGCGAGGCCGAGCCAGGGCTGGTCCCGGCCGATGGCCGCGGCAAAGGCGAACCCCGACGCCGCGTGGCCGGACGGGAACGACGTGGAGGTCGGCATCCGCACGTTACGCCAGACCGGGACTCCCGCACCGGCCCGGTCCGGCCGCTGCCGGGCCCAGATGGACTTGACCGCCAGGTTCACCAGCGCGGACGTGGCGCCGATGGCCAGCGTCCCGCGCAGCGCGGCCCGGCGCCCGGCGCCGCCGCGCGCCAGGGCGAGCGCGGCCGCTATCGCGAGCCAGAGGCCAGAGTTATTGGCGGCGTTGGAGAGCCGGCGTAGCGTCTCGTCGAGGGACGGGGTGGGCGTGTCGGCGACCGCGGAGTAGACCGCCAGGTCCACGGCGCCCAGATCGCGCAGCCCCTCCGCGACATGCTGGCGGAGTGGCCCGCCTGTTCCCGCGAGCCCTTCAGCCAGCTGCTCCGCCACCGCACCCGCAGCGCCAGCTGGCCGGGGGTCGCGCGCCCGTCTTGCCATCGGCGCATGTTAACACCGCGCCGGACGATCCACCAGGGGTGCCACACGGGTCAGCCGACAGCACGAATCGTGTCCTGGGTTCACGTCCGATGGTCAGTCGTGAGGTCAGGCCGACGAAGATCTGCCATTGTCACCGGCCTGGCGGAAGTGGAGCTGCCCGGCCACACCAAACAACTCCTGGCCCTCTTGCCGAGCAGCTAGCGCATCGCCTGCTGCGTCTCGGCGTCAGCCCGGGGCCCTGGCTGGTCTGCCGGGAGCTGGGTCCGGCCTGCCTGGCCGAGTGTCTACCGGGCGGTGCTCTACGTTAGGTCCATGCCCGGCTCACCTGGGAGGTGAGGACATTCCGATGACCAGCTTCGCGGCACGGCTGCGCGCGGGCGATCCGGTACGGACCTGCCGGCGCGGGCTGTGGGTGACCTTCCTGAGCCCGTTCGGCCTTGAGGTGGCGGCCACCGGCGGCGGCGCCCTCCGCGCGGACTGAAGCTGATGTTCGAACAGCCGCGTCCCGCCACCGGAGGCCAGGGCCGCTGACCGCTCCGCGTGCTCAGGTCGCCCGCTGGAGAAGCGAAGCCGAGTCGCTCCGGCAGAGCTGAGCGAGCGCCGACAGCAGCGTCAGCGCCATCGGGGCTTCGCGCTCTTGGCGCTTATTCGACTCTTGCACCATTGCCTGCAGGCCAGCCACCAGTTGGAGCATCGCCTGCTTCGTCGCGGCGTCATCCCGGGAGCTCTGCTCAGCTTGAGGCTGTGCCTACGCCCCGACCAGCGGGCTGGGGAAACGCATGATTCACGAAAACTGCTGCTGGCCCGTTGCATCGCCGCCGCTCCCGCACTTACCATCCAAATGGATGGTAAGGAGATGGCTCAGAGATGGTGGACGATGGCCCGGGGTGAGAGCGAGAAGACCGAGAAGATCACTATCAACCTGGGACTGGTGGACCTCGGGCAGATCGATCTGCTGGTCCAGGAAGGCTTCTACACCAACCGCACCGATTTCATCCGCACGGCCATCCGCACCCATCTCGCCACCCGGGGCGAAGCGCTCGACCAGACGGCGGCCCGGCGCACCCTCACCCTGGGCAGCTCTCATTACACCCGTCGCGACCTGGAGGAAATCCGCGACGCCGGGCAGATGATCCACATCCGGGTGCTCGGGCTGGCGAGCATCGCCACCGACGTCTCGCCCCAGCTGGCCCTGGCCACGATCGCCTCGGTGGAGGTACTCGGCGCCTTCCGGGCCCCCACGGCAGTCAAGGCCGCCCTGGCGCCCCGCACCGCCTAGGGCGCCGTGATCACGCCGCTACCCAGACCGCCGGCCCCGCAACGTACAGGCCGTCCTGCCAGCAGGCCAGCGAAGACAACCACGAGAAGGGACACCGCCATGCACGCACGCCAGATGGCGGCGATGGCTGAGGCCACTCGCCTGACCCGCCAGGGCCGCCTCGCCGAGGCAACCGCGCTGATCCAGCAGACCCTGGCCAGCCCGGCGGTGACACGGCGGCCGCAAGCTGCGCCATCCGCCGAGGAGGAGTCGAGTCGCACGCCTGACAGCCACCCCGCTCCCCCGCCAGCGCTGCGCGCCGGCGAGGGGATACCACCGGGGCAGGTCCATTCCGGCCGGCTTACCCGCCGCCGCACTCTCCCCAGCCGAAACGCATCGAGTCTCCGCCGGCCGCAGCGGCCAGCGGCCTTGGCCACGAAGCGGCCGGCGGGCCGGTTTGAGGCCTTCTCCTACACCAACGCCGCCGGCACCCGCGCTTACCGGCTCTACGTTCCCACAGGCCACACCGGCGGCCCGCTGCCCCTGGTCGTAATGCTGCATGGCGGCACCCAGGACGCCGCGACCTTCGCTACCGCCACCGGCATGAACGACCTCGCCGAGCGTCAGGCATTCCTCGTCGCCTACCCTGAACAGCCCCCCTCGGCAAACCCGGGCAAGTACTGGAACTGGTTTGCGCCCGGTCACCAGCGCCGCGACGCCGGCGAGCCGTCGCTGATCGCCGGGATCACCCGCCAGGTCACCGATCGCTACGGGGCAGATGGCACCCGGGTATACGTGGCCGGGTTTTCCGCCGGGGGCGCGATGGCCGCGGTGATGGCCGCGGTCTACCCCGACCTTTTCGCCGCCGCCGGCGTGCACTCCGGGCTGCCCTACGCCGCCGCCGGCGATGTGGCCTCCGCGTTCGCGGCGATGAAACAGGGCCCGTCACGGTCGGCCCGGCCCCCGGCCCGTCCCCGGCCGCTGATCGTCTTCCACGGTGACCGGGATGCGATCGTGGCCCACGCCAACGCCGCGGGCCTCATCGACCACGTCCTGGCGGCGGCCAGCCCGGACCACCGCCCGGGCAACCCGCCGACCGCGGTGACCACAGGGCAGGTGCCCGGCGGGCATGCCTACACCCGGACCTGCTACCAGGACCCCGCGGGCGCGGCCCTGGCCGAGCGCTGGACCATCCACCAGGGCGGCCATGCCTGGTCCGGTGGTGTCCCGCACGGCTCCTACACCGACCCCCGAGGGCCGGACGCCAGCGCCGAGTTCATCCGCTTCTTCGACCAGCACCCGTCCGTCCGGCCGTCCCGCTGACCGGAACGGTGCCGCACCGCACCAGCCGAACCGCTGCCGGCACCTCGGGGCAGCTACCTCATCGCCGATGCCGACGCCCGGCGCGGACCAGCTGACCTGGGTGCGTGGCATTCCCGGAGCGTGCTCAGGGCTCGCGACGCTGCCCCCAGACGAAGTACGAGACTGGCAGGACTCCGGCGGAGCTGACCAGTGCCACGGCTGCCGCCCACATCCCCTTCCGGCCCCGGATCTGGCTTGCTGGCCGGCGCTGGATGTCGATGAGCGCGGCAACCCTGAGGGCACCGTCGACAGCAGCCGCAGCGATCAGCAGCCTGCGAGTGCTTTTGCTGAGATCGCTCCACCGTCGTCTGGCGGCCGAGACATGCTCTTCCTCGCGCAGCTCGGCTAGCTGCGCGGCTATCTGCAGTTCGTCCTCTTCGTCTTGCCGTCGTACTTCGGCGGGAAGGTCGTTCTCGTGAGTCATGGCATGTCCCTTTCACCCTGGCCACCCACGCTGGTGGTCCGGACCAGGCAGACACAGTAAATGCCCCGGCTACCTTGGCAGAAGCGGCCTTGGTCCTGTCACTGGTGACCTTAGCCCTTGCGTGCGCGCGGCCCCTCCGCGAGTCTGGAAAGGTCGGCTGACGCCGGCCCTTCGCTAAGCCGGGCGGTAACAGAGGTAGACGGTGCCGCTGCCGAACCTGCGCTCCTCGGCCAGGGCCAGGTTCAGGCGGACCTGGCCCGGCAGGGCCCGGGTGCCGCCGCCCACGAGGGCCGGGACGACGAACAGCTGGTATTCGTCCACCAGCCCGGCCGCGATGGCCTGGGCGGCGAGCCGCGCGCCGCTGACGGTGAGCTCACGGTCGGCCGCTTCCTTCAGCTTGCGGACCTGGACCGGGTCGAAGCCCCGCTCGATGCGGGTCCTGGCGGTGTCCGGCGTCTGAAGGGTGGTGGAATAGACGATCTTGTCGGCCGCCTGCCAGATCCGCGCGAAGTCGAGCGCGACGGGCGGCTGGTCAGCGGCCGTATGCGCGGTTTCCCAGGAGCGCATCGTCTGGTACATCCGCCGGCCGTAGAGATAGGTGCCGACCGGCCGCTCGAGTTCGTTGACGAACGCGAACACCTCCTCGTCCGGCGCCGCCCATTCGAAGCGTCCGTCCGCGTCGGCGGTGTAGCCGTCGAGCGACATGATGGCCGAGTAGATCAGCCGGGCCATGCGAGCCTCCTTCAGTTGGGCCTGACCAGGGCAAGCAGGTCCAGCCCGACGCCGAACAGGACATTGCGATCAGGCACTGATGATCTTCCTCTCAAGGTCTGAGTCAACGGCCGAGATGTATCAGATCATGCCGCGGGGCGGGTGACCAGGACCGGCTCTCCCCGGTGTCCTCACGCAGGGTAAGGCTGAGCAGTTCGCCCGCTCGTTCGGCAACTTCTATACCGGGCGACGGGAGGCTGCGGCGGGGCGGCGATTTTGCGCCGGATGCCGGGTCTGTATATATAGGCCAGCGTGGCGCTGGCGTTCGCGCGGACGAGTTTGGGGCAGCCGATGACGGTCAGCGAGGATTTCACCGGCCTGACCGGCCGGTTCCGGGGTGAGTTGCTGGCTCACTGCTACCGGATGCTGGGCTCGGCTGAGGAGGCCGAGGACCTGGTGCAGGAGACGTACCTGCGGGCATGGCGGTCTTATGACGGGTTTGAGGGCCGTTCGTCGGTGCGAACCTGGCTGTACCGGATCGCGACCAACGTGTGCCTCACCGCGATCGAGCGGCGCGGCCGCCGACCGCTGCCGTCTGGGCTGGGCGGGCCGGCGCAGGACATAGAGGCGCCGCTGGTGGCGGGTCCGGAGGTGCCGTGGCTGCAGCCGTTTCCCGGCGCGCTGCTGGCCGGGGAGCGCGAGGATCCGGCCGCGGCGGTCGTGTCGCGGGCGGGTATCCGGCTGGCCTTCGTCGCGGCGCTGCAGTACCTGTCTGCCCGGCAGCGCGCGGTGCTGATCTTGCGGGACGTGCTGGAGTGGCCGGCCGCACAGGTGGCGGATCTGCTGGGCACCACGACCACCGCGGTGAACAGCAGCCTGCGCCGGGCCCGCGCCCAGCTCGCGGAGGTGCTGCCCGCCGAAGACGAGCTGGCCGAGCCCGCCGAGCCGGACCGGCGGGCGGCGCTTGACCGGTTCGCCGCAGCCATCCAGGACGGCGACGGCAGCGCGCTGGCCGAGTTGTTGCGGGAGGATGTCGCGCTGGAGATGCCCCCGCTGCTGACCTGGTTCACCGGCCGCCAGACCGTGGCGCGCTTTATCGCGGAGCATTTTCTCACCGAGCGCGGAGGGCTCTGGCTGGTTCGGGTCACGGCGAACGGGGAGCGGGCGTTCGCGGTCTACCGGCGCGAACCAGGCCGGGTGTATCACGCGCACGCCCTGCTGGTGCCCGCGGTCACCGCGACGGGGATCGCGCGGATCGTCGCCTTCCAGGACCCGGGATTGTTCGGGTCGTTCGGTCTGCCGCAGGAATACGGCGCTGGGTCCGGACCGGCGCCAACTCAGGACTAGGCGATCCGCCGTGGCCTCTTTGAGCAGAGGGCTTGAGCTGCTTGAAGCAGCTGTCCGTTACGCGCTCGCCGGTGCCGCCCTGGGCACTCCGCAGCTCCTGCCGCGCTCCACCCCGTGCCCGGGCTGGGACCTGGAAACGCTGCTGGACCACCTCAGCGACTCGATGAGGGCGCTGACCGGAGCGATAACCGGCGACGGCGCCAGCGCAGCTTCCGGTCCGGGTTACCCCGGACCGGGGGCTGACCCGGTCGCGCGGCTGCGCGGCCAGGCCGCCGCGCTGCTTGGCGCCTTGGCGGCGGCCGGGCCCGCCGGGCGGCGGGTCGCCGTCTGGGACCGTGAGCTGACCACGAGCATGGTCGCGGTGACCGGAGCACTCGAGATCACCGCCCACGGCTGGGACATCTGGGTCGCGTGCAACGCCCGCCGTCCGGTCCCGCCGGGGCTGGCGGCCGTCTTGCTGCCGATCGCCCCGCTGCTCATCACCTCAGGCACCCGGCCTGGGCTGTTCGCTGACCCGATCCGGCTGGCCCGCCCGGCCTGCCCCGGTGACCAGCTCGTCGCCTTCCTCGGCCGCCAGCCGCGCTCCCAAGCCGCGCCCGGTCCTGGCCGCGCCTGAACCAGGCACCCGGCTCAGGCCGGCCAGAAAACCCTGAAAATCACCGGGTCGTCCGCGGCGACTGCCGGGAATCCGGCTGGTCTATATAAGTGGGCCGCCGGACAAGCGGCTCGGAACCACAAGAGCATCGACACCGACATGACCCGGGGCTTCGACATCCCCAAGGCCGCGCCGGAGTCCGTCGCGCGAGCCATCTTCGGCGGAGTGGAGAACGGCGAAGAAATCTTCCCCGATCCCATGTCGCAGTCCCTGGCCGACAGCTGGCGGAACGGCGCGGTCAAGGCGATGGAGCGCGAGAACGCGGCGTTCGTCGCGGCCGAGCCCGCCGCAGCCTAGGCACACCCGGAAAAGGAGACAAGCAGATGACGGATCACCAGGTTGTCAGCCGCCAGGAGTGGCAGGCCGCTCGTGCGGAATTGCTTCAGCGCGAGAAGGAGCACACCAGGTTGGGGGACGAGCTGGCGCGCCAGCGCCGCGAGCTGCCCTGGGTCGCGATCGAGAAGGAATACCGGTTCGACACCGCCGACGGGACGCGGACCCTGGCCGAGCTCTTCGACGGCCGCTCGCAGCTCATGTTCTACCACTTCATGTTCGGGCCGAGCTACGAGGCGGGGTGCCCGGTCAACTCGTCGATGGCCGATGGCCTCAACGGCCTCCTGCCGCACCTTCATGCCCGCGACGTGACCCTGCTGCTCGTTTCGCAGGCCCCGCTGGCCAAGCTGCAAGCGTACCAGCGGAGGATGGGCTGGAGCCTGCCCTGGGTCTCATCGGCCAACACCGGCTTCAACGTCGACTTCGGCGGCTCCTACACCGAGGAGCAGGTACGTTCATGGGGCCTCGACGAGAGCGGGCTGCCGCCGATCGTGGCCCTGAACGCGGCCGCGACCGGGACCGATGTCACCGGATACCTCTCCGAATCACCGGCGATGAGCGCCTTCACGCTCCAGGACGGCGCCGTCTACCAGACCTATGCGACCGCGGCGCGCGGGGTCGAGTTCCTGATGGGCTACTACCCGATCCTCGACCGGGCGCCGAAGGGGCGCGACGAGGGCGACGCGTTCCAGACCTGGATCCGCCGCCATGACGAGTACGTTTAAGGCGAACGTGACCTGGCGCTGTTGGTTCGCGCTCCGCGCCTCGCTAGATGCTTTGATTCGCAGCTCCGTGCGTCCTTCCGGTTGAGCCCTCATATCGTGTCGCTGACGTTAGGACGCTGGCGGGCTCACGGACTCATCGGCGGCAGTGCTCACCGGATCGGAGATCGGCTGGGTAGGTCACCTGTATCTCGGTGATCGTGGCCAGGAAGTCGCGCTGGTTGTTGGTGATGAACCGGTCGGCGCCCATGCCTACCGCAGTGGCCAGATGAGTGGCGTCCGCGGCTTTGAGCCGGTAACGCATGGACAGGGCGGTCGCCAGCTCGGCAGTGGCTCGGTCTACCGGACGCAGGTCCAGTCTGGCCAGCAGCCCGGCGAGGATGCGGACCTCGTCGGCTGCGCCGTCGCGCAGCGGCTTGCTGAGTACCTCCGGCAGCAGCAGGACCGAGCCGATGCCCGCCATCGTCGCCGGAGCCGCGGACCGGAACAGGCCGGCGACCCGCTGGCCCAGCGGGTGACCAGGCACGGCGGCGTAGATGAGCGCGTCGGCGTCGAAGGCATCCACTACCGGGCGTCTCGCCCGGCCCTGATCTCGGCGATCAGTTCCTCGGCGCGCTGTGCCGTCAGCCCGGGACCTTCCGGAAGGTCAGCGGCCGCCGCCTGGATGAGTAGCTCATGGATCCGCTCGGCGTCATCCAGCGCGGCACCTGCCCGGCGGCTGCGCAGCACGTCAGGCCGGATAAGAACAGCCACCGGCTTGCCGTGCCGTGTGATCGTGATTTCCTCACCGTCATGAACGCGGGACAGCAACTCAGGGAGTTCAGCCCGTGCCTCGGAGACAGTGATCGATGCCATGACAGAAATTGTACTTTCGTGTACATAGAAGTACAACGGTGAGGTGTACTAGCCGGCGAGGACCTGGTGCAGGGTGGCGGCGAAGGCGTCGGGCTCGCCGGTCTGGCCGTATTCGCCGCCGAGGAAGCCGCCGTGATCGCCGGGGAAGGTGACGGGGGGCGTGCCGAGCCGTTCGGCCACGGCCAGGCCCGCGCGGCCCGCGATCATCTGGCCTGATTTCTCGCCGACCCCGATCACGACGCGGGTGGAGGCGGCGCGGAGCGCGTCGAAGTCGTGCCGGTAGGTGTTGCAGGTCACGATGTTCTGGCCGCATAGCGGGTCGTCCCGGGAGCCGTCGTCCTCGGCTGGCAATCCGAACATGGCGGGATCCGGGGCGGCCTGGTTAGCGTAATCGGGCGTCAGCGGGCCTTGGTAGCTGACCAGCGCGATGAACTTCGCCATCGCCGGGCCCAAGCCGCTGCGGCGGTACGTCTGCTGGATGTCCACGCACGCGGCCAGCACCTCCTCGCGGTCTGGCAGCTCCTGGGAGGCGGGCGGCTCGTGCGCGACGAGCGCTCGGACCTGCTCGGGGTGCTTGGCCACCAGGGCCAGCGCGTTGACGGCGCCGCCGCTGCTGGCGAAGATGTCCACCGGGCCGGCGTCCAGCGCGGAGATCAGCCGGTGCAGGTCGTCGGCGTGCTCGTCCGGGGTGGTTTCGGCGGCGCCGTCTGTACGCTTGCTGCGGTCCGCGCCGCGGGGGTCATAGGTCACGACCGTTCGGTCGGTGAAGTGGCTGGCCAGGGTGCCGAATCCGGCGGCGCCCATCGGCGACCCGATGATCAGCAGGACGGGCTCGGTGCTGGCGTCGTTACTCCGGACGTCGTAGGTCAGCACGGCGCCCGGCACGCCCAGGGTGTGGGTCTTCGGGTCGGTCACCAGAGTGCCCCCTTCGGCAGGTTGTCGATGTCTACCGGTGCTGACGCTCCGAGCCGGGCAAACTCATCGCGCGGGAGGTTCAGGCGTTACGCCTCCCATGACATCGGTCGTGGAGGCACGTAGTTTGGGTGTGTGGACCGGCGGATTTTCGGGGTCGAGACCGAGTACGGCATCACCTGTACCTTCCGCGGGCAGCGGCGGCTGTCTCCCGACGAGGTAGCGCGCTACCTGTTCCGGGGCGTGGTGTCCTGGGGTCGCAGCAGCAACGTCTTCCTGCGCAACGGCGGCCGCCTCTATCTCGACGTAGGCAGTCATCCCGAGTACGCGACCCCGGAGTGCGACAACATCGTGGACCTGGTCGCGCACGACAAGGCGGGGGAGCGGATCCTGGAGGGGCTGCTGGTCGACGCCGACCGGCGGCTGCGCGAGGAGGGCATCGCCGGGGACATCTACCTGTTCAAGAACAACACCGACTCGGCCGGCAACTCCTACGGCTGCCACGAGAACTACCTGGTCCCGCGGTACGAGGAGTTGGGGCGGCTGACGGAGATCCTGACGCCGTTCCTGGTCACCCGGCAGCTCATCTGCGGCGCCGGGAAGGTGCTGCAGACGCCGCGGGGCGCGGTGTACTGCGTCAGCCAGCGCGCCGAGCACATCTGGGAGAGCGTGTCCTCGGCCACCACCAGGTCCCGGCCGATCATCAACACCAGGGACGAGCCGCACGCCGACGCCGAGCGGTTCCGCCGCCTGCACGTGATCGTCGGCGACTCCAACATGAGCGAGACCACCACGCTGCTCAAGGTCGGCTCCACCCACCTGCTGCTGCGGATGATCGAGGCCGGCGTCGTGCTGCGGAACATGACGCTGGACAATCCGATCCGGGCGATCCGCGATGTCAGCCACGACATGACCGGGCGCAGCCGGGTCAGGCTCGCCAGCGGGCGCGAGATGAGCGCGCTGGAGGTCCAGTACGAGTACCTGACCCGCGCGCGGGACTTTACCAGCGAGAACGGCCTGGACCCGGTCAGCGAGCGGGTGCTGGAGATGTGGGAGCGGGCGCTCACCTCGATCGAGACGGGGAACCTGGACAAGATCGCGCGGGAGATCGACTGGGTGACCAAGTACCAGCTGATCGAGCGGTACCGGGCCCGGCATGACCTGCCGCTGTCCTCACCGCGGGTGGCCCAGCTGGACCTGGCCTACCATGACGTGCACCGCGGCCGCGGCCTGTACTACCTGCTGCAGCGGGCCGGGGCGGTGGAGCGGGCCGCCCGTGACATCGACATCTTCGAGGCCAAGTCGGTCCCGCCGCAGACGACGCGGGCCAGGCTGCGGGGCGAGTTCATCCGCCGGGCCCAGGAGAAGCGGCGCGATTTCACCGTCGACTGGGTTCATCTCAAGCTGAACGACCAGGCGCAGCGGACCGTGCTGTGCAAGGACCCGTTCCGCTCGGTCGACGAGCGGGTCGAGAAGCTCATCGAAAGCATGTGAAAGGCGGGGCCGTCCTGGCCGCCGAGGCTCGCCGGCCGGAGCTGGGGACGCACCAGCACCGTTCGGGATAATGATTTTGATCTTGGGGTCGCCGACGACGTTGCGCGGGAGGGTCAGGCGTCGCCGGCGCTCGAGCAGGTAGGCGGCGGCCACCAGGGCCAGCACCGTCCAGATGCACAGGACGCTGAACCCCTGCCAGGGGGACAGCAGGTCAGCGGGCTGCTCCTGGGTGTGGGTGATCAGCGTCCCGGCCTGTTCGCGCAGGTGGGCGTTGATGTGCGCGCCCCAGCTGCTGGGCAGCAGCCCGGTCAGGATCGGCAGCACGAACACGATGCCGATGACCGTGGAGATGGCGCCGGCGGTGTGCCGGATCACGGTGCCGATCGCCAGCGCGAGCAGCCCGAGGACGGTGAGGTAGAGCCCGGCGCCGACGACGGCGCGGGTGACGCCCGAGCCGCTCAGCGACACCGGGACGTGGGCGTGCAGGATGGCCGAGCCGACGAAGAACGAGCAGAAGGCCACGATCTCGGTCACGACGAGCAGGAGAACGGCGAGCACCAGTGCCTTGGCGGCCAGCACCGGTATCCGGCGCGGGACGGCTAGCAGCGAGGCGCGGATCACCCCTCGGTGATGAGCTTGCCCCGGCCGATGACGATCAGGTAGTCGGCGGTGACGGCCATCTCGTTCATCAGGTGACTAGACACGAAGATGGTCCTGTCTTGGCCTCGAGCAGCGCACCGACGGTCCGCAGCGGATCCCGCAGGTCACGGTAGCGCCGGCCGTTGATGAGCGCGGTGCCGACGTTCGGCCGGTCCAGACCCAGGATCAGGCGCATGGTGGTGGATTTGCCGGCGCCGTTCGGCCCGAGGAACCCAGTCACCCGGCCCGGCTCGACCGTGAAGGTCAGGTGATCCACCGCCGCCTTGCGGCCGTAGAGCTTGGTCAGATCGCGTGCCTCGATCATGCAGCCAGACTACGCACGGCCAGGCACAAGCTGGGCCGGCAGACGAGCTGAGTCCGGCAGACGAGCTGAGTCCGGCAGACGAGCTGAGTCCGGCAGACGAGCTGAGTCCGGCAGACGAGCTGAGTCCGGCAGGACGTTCTGCTCTGCCGTGGCAGGACCTTCGGCTCTGCGACAGGAGGGCCGCAGCGACCAGTGTTGTTGTTGTTGAACCCTCAACGAAGCGGAGATGCTCATGCGAGCCCTTGTTTACCACGGACCAGGCATGAAGGCCTGGGAGGACGTACCGAAGCCAGAGGTGATCGCTGACACGGACGCGATCGTGAGGGTCGACGCCACGACGATCTGCGGTACCGACCTTCACATCCTCAAGGGCGACGTCCCGGCCGTCACCGACGGGCGGATCCTGGGTCACGAAGCGGTCGGGACCGTCGAGACGGTCGGCAGCGGCACCAAGACGGTCAAGGCCGGGGACCGCGTCCTCGTGTCGTGCATCTCCGCGTGCGGGACCTGCCTGTACTGCCGCGCTGGGCACGCCGGGCAGTGCCTCGGCGGGGGCGGCTGGATCCTTGGCCACAAGATCGACGGCACCCAGGCCGAATATGTCCGGGTCCCGTTCGCCGACACCTCTACCTACCCGCTCCCAGCCGGGGCATCCGACGAGGACATCTTGATGCTGGCGGACATCCTGCCGACCGGCTACGAGGTCGGCGTGCTCAACGGCAGCGTCCGGCCAGGCGACGTGGTCGCGATCGTCGGGGCCGGTCCCATCGGCCTGTCCGCGATCACCGGCGCCCGCCTGTTCAGCCCCAGCCACGTCGTCGCGATCGACCTGGCCGACACCCGCCTGGAGGCAGCGAAGACGTTCGGCGCCGATATCACCGTGAACAACAGCCGGCAGGACCCGCTGGAGGTTATCCGTGAGCTGACCGGCGGGCTGGGCGCCCACGTGGCGATCGAGGCGGTCGGCGTGCCCGCCACCTTCGAGCTCGCCACCCGGCTGGTCCGGCCATGCGGTCATATCGCCAACGTCGGCGTGCACGGCGAGCCTGCCAAGCTGCACCTCGAGGAGCTGTGGATCAAGAACGTCACCATCACGACCGGCCTGGTCGACGCGTACTCCACGTCGACGCTGCTGGACCTGCTGGCCACCCACCAGATCGAAGCCGGACGGTTCATCACCCACCACTTCACGCTGGATGAGTTCGATGCGGCCTACGACGTGTTCGGCCGGGCCGCCGACACGGGCGCGCTCAAGGTCGTCCTGAGCCGCACCGCCTGAGCAGGTCACGCGGGCGCAGGGCCTGGTGGCAGGCCCTGCGCCCATCATCGCGCCGGCCGGGCCGTGTAAGACTGACATCATGTCATCGCCACAGACCTGCCTGGTTACCGGCGCGTCGGGATACATCGGCGGCCGGCTCGTCCCGGAGCTTTTGAGCGCGGGATACGCGGTCCGGTGCATGGCGCGCGATCCGGGGAAGCTCAGCGACCGTCCGTGGTCGGACGATATCGAGATCGCGGCCGCCGACGTGATGGACTCCAGCGCGGTGCGGCGCGCCCTGGAGGGCGTGGACGTCGCCTACTACCTCATCCACTCCCTCGGCACGGACGCGTCGTTCGAACGGCGCGACCGCATCGCGGCGGAGACCTTCGCCGCGGCCGCGAAAGCCGCAGGAGTGCAACGCATCGTCTATCTGGGCGGCATCATCTCCGGGCAGGCCGGGAAACTGTCTCCGCACCTGCGCTCCCGCGCTGAGGTCGGCGACATCCTGCTGGCCAGCGGCGTACCGACTGCGGCGCTGCAGGCCGCAGTGATCATCGGCAGCGGGTCGGCGTCGTTCGAGATGCTCCGCTATCTCACCGAGCGCCTGCCGGCCATGGTCACCCCCCAATGGGTGGACACCCGCATCCAGCCGATCGCCGTCCATGACGTGCTGCGTTACCTGGTCGGCAGCGCCGCGCTGCCGGCCGAGGTCAGCCGCCGCTTCGACATCGGCGGCCCTGACGTGCTCACCTACGCGGAGATGATGCGCCTGTACGCCAAGGTGGCCGGGCTCACGCCGCGGATAATCGTGCAGGTGCCCTTGCTGACGCCGCGGCTGTCGTCGCTGTGGGTCGGGCTGGTGACGCCGGTGCCCGCCGACCTGGCCAGGCCGCTGGTGGAATCCCTGCGGAACGAGGTCGTCTGCGCCGAACACGACATCGCCGAGTACATCCCGGACCCGCCCGAGGGGCTCCTGCCCCTCACTCAGGCCATCAACCTGGCCCTGCGGTACACCCGCGAGGGCGCCGTCACCACCCGCTGGTCGTCGGCCGCGACGCCCGGCGCGCCCAGCGACCCGATGCCGACCGATCCGTCCTGGGCCGGCGGATCCCTGTACGTCGACGCGCGCAACAGCGTGGTGCGCGCCTCGCCAGCGGCGCTGTGGCGGGTGATCGAGGGCATCGGCGGTGAGACCGGGTGGTACTCCTTCCCGGCCGCCTGGGCCGTCCGCGGGCTGCTTGACCGGCTCGCCGGCGGGGTCGGACTGCGCCGCGGCCGCCGCGACCCCCGGCACCTGCTCATGGGCGACGCCCTTGATTTCTGGCGGGTGGAGGCGATCGAGCCGGGCAGATTGCTGCGGCTGCGCGCGGAGATGAAGCTGCCTGGCCTGGCCTGGCTGGAGCTGTCGGTGGGCAAGGACTATGACGGGATGACGACCTACAGCCAGCGGGCGATCTTCCGGCCGCAGGGGCTCGCAGGTCATGCCTACTGGCGCTCGATTTCGCCGTTTCACGGCGTCGTGTTCGGCGGCATGCTCCGAAACATCACCGCCGCCGCCGAACGGGCCGAACGCGCGGGCGACACGCCGCTTCCAGCCACGCGCTGAGCCCCGCCACACGCCGCAGGTGGCCCTCAGCGTGGTCCTGCCCCTGACAGGACAACCCCAATGGACCATTGCTGTCGTTGGGACGACCCCGATGTGCCATTGGGGTCGTTACCGGGGCGGGCGCGGGCGCGGATCGGCGCGCCGGGACGGGCGCGTGAGGCTCATGGGGCACAGGGGAAAGCAGGGAAGCAGGGAAGCAGGGAAGCAGGGAAGCAGGGAAGCAGGGAAGCAGGGAAGCAGGGAAGCAGGGAAGCAGGGAAGCAGGGAAGCAGGGAAGCAGGGAAGCAGGGAAGCAGGGAAGCAGGGAAGCAGGGAAGCAGGGACGGGCTAAGTGACCGGGGCAGGGTGATACGGGACCAGCTGCGCAGCCTCCTATATCACCCATGGTGACCGCATTAAGGCGTCATAATTACGGAACGTTACCGCGGACGACAGTCCGGGCTGTCGCCGGCAAGCGCCGCGCCGCCGGTGTGCGCCAGAAGATTTACCGAACGGCTGGGGCTCGTGCCCGTCAGGGCAGCGACCGGCGCCTTGGCGGCCGGGTTAGGCTGTTGTTTTATCTTCCCCCTGGGGAGGCGCCCTGATGGCAAGGCCGGGAGACGAGAAGGCAGCCGCGACGCGACGCGGCCAGATGCGGGCGTCGCACGCCGACCGCGAGCAGGCGATCGACGCCCTCAAGGCCGCGTTCGTGCAGGAGCGGCTGACCAAGGACGAGTTCGACGAACGAATCGGCCAGACGCTCACTACCCGCACGTACGCGGAACTGGCCACGGTCACCGCCGACATCCCTATCGGGCAGGCCGGAGCGCAGCCGGCCCGCAGGCCGCCCCGGCGGCCGATGAGCAGGGCCGCCAGGTGGGGCGCCTACGGGTTCGTCACGCCAGCCATTCTTGCCCTCGCCTTTACCCCTGCTGCCCTGGGCGGTGGCAGTGGGTTTGGGGCGGTAGGCCTCCTGATCGCAATTGTCTATTTCCTGTTCTGGCTGTCCAGCGGGGCCAACATGCTCTGGGAATGGCACTGCATGTCTTTGCCAACGGCAAGAATGTGCGTCCGATGCGCGCACACCGTCGCATCTCACCGCGCGCCAGCGTTCTGCACCGCCCCGCAGGGGGTGGGGAGACGCTGCATGTGCGCGGGCTATGTTCCGCCGGGAACGTCACCGGAGACCGCCGACCGGAGCCTGCTATCGACCAGCTACCCATAGCGCCAGGCGGAACCTTCTGCAGAGGATCACTGATACGCATTCAGGCCTGTCACGGGTCGGTCTGATCGCGGGTCAGGGGGTACCCGGGGCGGTCACGGTCGCTTCGACGGTGACCGTCCCGGCGTGGCGGAAGGTCAGGGTCAGCGGCACGACCGAGGCGGTCTCGAACGGCGCGGGGTGCTGGAGCACGAGGTCATCGCCGAACGGGCTCAGGGTCAGCGTCCCGTGCGCGGGAATGGCCAGATCGCTGACCACGCGCCTCGGGCCGGCCAAGCTGCTGCGGACGGTCAGGACGACCTGGCGGGCGACCGGGCTGCGGACGGCGACGAGCTGGTCGGGGGCGCCGCTGAGGTTGCGGATGGTGAGGAACGTGGTCGCGGCACCCGCCGACGCGGCGGCCGCGGGGGTGAACGCGCGCATCGGGACGGCGGCCAGGGTGACCTGCAGCCTGACCCGGGACAAGGTGCCCGCCCCGCCGGCGGCGACCCAGGCGGACAGCAGCCCGATCAGCACCACCGCGCAGATCACCGGGCCGAACGCGGCCCGCGCCAGCTCCCGCAGCACGTTCCGCCCGGTCACCGGCGGAACCGCCGCAGCCGCAGGCTGCTGGCCACCACGAACAGCGAGCTTGCCGACATCGCGATCCCGGCGAACAGCGGGTTGAGGTAGCCCAGCGCCGCGAGCGGGATCGCGATCACGTTGTAGCCCGACGCCCAGGCCAGGTTGGCGCGGATGACGGCCATGGTGGCCCGGGCCAGCCTGATGGCCGAGACGATGCTCAGCGGGTCGCTGCCGACCAGCGTCAGGTCCGCCGCGCCGATGGCCGCGTCGGTGCCGGCGCCGAGGGCCATGCCCAGGTCGGCCTGGGCCAGCGCGGCGGCGTCGTTCACCCCGTCACCCACGAAGGCCACGGTCAGCCCGGATGCCTGCAGCCGGCGGATGACCTCGACCTTGCCCTCGGGCCGCACGTCGGCGAACACGTCGGAAGACGGGATGCCGAGCTGGCTGGCGACCGCCAGCGCGACGCGCGGGTTGTCGCCGGTCAGCAGGACCGGCCGCAGGCCCAGCTCGCGGACCCAGGCGACGGCCGCGTCAGCGTGCGGTTTGAGCTGGTCGGCGACCACAAGCGCGGCCCGCGCCGCGCCGTCCCAGCCGACCAGGACCACGGTCCGGCCCTCCTGCTCGGCGGCCTCGGCCGCCTCCCGCAGCGGCGGGGGCACCAGCAGCGACAGCTCGCCGAACAGGCGCAGGCTGCCCACGTTGACCACGCGGCCGTCGACGGTGCCGCGCACCCCGGCGCCCGGCAGTGCGGCGAAGGCGGTGGCCGGGGGCAAGGAGCCCAGACGTTCGGCGGAAAAACGCGCGACCGCCTGGCCGATGGGGTGCTCGGACGCGTCCTCCACCGCCCCGGCCAGCCGCAGGACCTCGTCCTCGGCGGCATCGGCCGTGACCACCTTCTGCACGGTCATGACGCCGGTGGTCAGCGTGCCGGTCTTGTCCAGGACGACGGCGCGGACCCGGCCGGCCGACTCAAGCGCCTGGGCGCTCTTGACCAGGATGCCCAGCTCCGCGCCGCGGCCCACCGCGGCCAGCAGGGCGGTGGGGGTGGCCAGGCCGAGCGCGCACGGGCACGCGACCACAAGCACGGCGACCGCGGCGCTGGCCGCCGCCGCCACGGACAGGCCCGCGCCCAGCCAGAAGCCGAGGGTGGCCACCGCCAGGGCGATCACGCACGGGACGAACACGGCGGCGATCCGGTCCGCCAGCCGCTGCGCGCTGGCCTTGGTGCTCTGTGCCTGGCTGACCAGGCGGGTGATCTGGGCCAGCAGCGTCTCCGACCCGACCCGGGTGGCGCGCACCACCAGGCGGCCGCTCATGTTCACGGTGGCCCCGGTCACCTCGTCGCCCGGGCCCACTTCGGATGGCATCGACTCGCCGGTGACCAGCGAGGCGTCGACCGCGGAACTGCCCTCGGCCACCACCCCGTCGGTGGCGATCTTCTCCCCCGGCCGGACCACGAACTCCTCCCCGGCGGCGAGCGAGCCGCCGGCACCCGCTGCTCGGTCCCGTCGCGCAGCACCGCGACCGTCTTGGCTCCCAGGGCGGCCAGGGCCGCAAGCGCGGACCCCGACCGGACCCTGGCCCGGGCCTCCAGGTACCGCCCGGCCAGCACCGCCGTGGTCACCCCCGCGGCGACCTCCAGGTAGAGCGTCTGCCCGCTGGCCTGCCCGAACGTGAAGGCGAACGACATCCGCATGCCGGTCATGCCCGCCCCGCCGAACAGCAGCGCGTACACCGACCAGCCGAACGAGGCGGCGACTCCCACGCTCACCAGGGTGTCCATCGTCGCGGTGCCGTGGCCGAGCCCGTACCACGCGGCCCGGTGCAGCGGCCAGGCGCCCCACACCGCGACCGGCGCGGCCAGTGCCAGGCTCACCCACTGCCAGCCGGTGAACTGCGCGGCGGGCGCCATGGCCAGCACGATCACCGCCACCGCCAGCGGCACGCAGACCGCGAGCCGCCGCGCAAGCGCGCGGGACTCGGGGTCGGCCGGGGGCACGCCGTCCTGGGCTGGCGGGACGGGCAGCTCCGCCGTATAGCCGGTCGAGGTGATCACGCCGATGAGCTCGTCTGGGTCACGGCCGCCCAGAGATGAGAAGTACGCCCGCCCGGTGGCGTAGTTGACGGTGGCCGCCACGCCGTCCAGCCGGTTCAGCCGCCGCTCGATCCGGGCGGCGCAGGCTCCGCAGGTCATGCCGCCGACGACGAGTTCGGCCTCGACGACCGTCTCGGTGTCGCTCATGGCTGGCCGCCCCGCAGCCGCACCGCCGGCGCGGGCCCCTGGCTGCCGCCGGAGCCGCTGCCGCCCATGTTCATGCCGCCCATCTGGCTGGTGCCGCCCAGGCCCGGACCGCTGACCTGGGCGTGACCGGTCGTCACCGGACCCAGGTGAGCCCCGGCCAGGTGGGCGCCGGCGAAGATCACCGCGAGCAGGAGCACGAACCCCACGAGCTTGGCCTCGCGAATCACCGGATCACCTCGCGTAGCCCCGCAGGCGCAGGCTGTTCCATACGACGAAGACCGAGGATAGCGTCATCGCGGCCGCGGCCACGATGGGATTGAGGAAGCCGAGCGCGGCCAGCGGGATGGCCAGCACGTTGTAGCAGAACGCCCAGGCCAGGTTGCGGCGGATGGTCCGGAACGTGGCCCGGGCCAGCCTGATCGCGTCGGGCACGACCGCCAGGTCGTCGCGGAGCAGGATCATGTCCGCCGCGCAGATGGCGACGTCCGTGCCCGAGCCGAGGGCCAGACCCAGCTGGGCCGCGGCCAGGGCCGGGCCGTCGTTGACCCCGTCTCCCACCATGGCCACCGAACGTCCTGCCCGCTGCAGATCCGTAATCACCTTCGCCTTGGCCGCGGGCAGCGCCTCGCTGATGACCTCCTCGATCCCCGCGGCGGCGGCGACCGCCCGGGCGGTGGCGGCGTTGTCGCCGGTCAGCAGCACCGGGCGCAGGCCAAGGCCGCGCAGCCCGGCCACGGCCGCGGCGGCCGACGGCTTGACCGTGTCGGTCACCGCCAGCGCGCCTCGGACCACGTTGTCCCAGCTGACAAGCACCGCGGTGCAGCCGGCCTGCTCTCGGGCGCGGCACCAGGCGGCGAGCCCGGCGGGAACCTCGATCCCCTGGTCGGCGAACAGAGCGGACCGGCCGACGATGACCTCGTGACCGTCCACCACGCCGCGGGCGCCCAGGCCGGGCAGGGCCTTGAAGCCTTCGGCGGACGTCAGCGACGCTGTTTCCGCTACCGCGAGGGCGGTCACGGCGGCGGCCACCGCGTGCTCGGAGGCCTGCTCGACCGAGCCGGCGTAGCGGAGCAGGTCGGTGCGGCCGGTACCGGGGAGGGGCTGGACGCCGGTCACGGTCATCTGGCCGGTGGTGACCGTGCCGGTCTTGTCCAGGACGACGGTGTCGATGGCGCGGGAGGACTCCAGGGCCTGGTAGCCCTTGATGAAGATGCCGAGCTGGGCGCCGCGGCCCGAGGCCACCACCAGGGCGGCCGGGGTGGCCAGGCCGAGCGCGCACGGGCAGGCGATGATCAGGACGGCCAGGGCGGCGCTGACCGCGTGGCCGGCCGTACTGCCCGCCAGCAGCCAGCCGGCCAGCGTGAACGCCGCGCAGGCCAGCACCGCCGGGACGAACACGGCGCAGATCCGGTCGGCCAGCCGCTGGATTCCGGCCTTGGCCGCCTGAGCCTGCTCGACCATCGCGATCAGGTGGGCGAGCTGGGTGTCCTTACCCACCTTGTCGGCGCGGACCACCAGCCGGCCGGTCAGCGCGATAGTGCCGCCGGTGACGGTGTTGCCCGCGGCCGCGTCGACCGGGACCGATTCGCCGGTCATCATGGACCGGTCCACGGCGGACTGGCCGGAGACGACCGCGCCGTCGGCGGCGATCCGCTCCCCCGGGCGCACCACGAACCGCTGGCCCGCAAGCAGCTGGTCAGCCGGGATGCGCCGCTCGGCACCGTCGTCGCCGAGCACGCACACGTCCTTGGCCCCGGCGGCGGCAAGCTCCCGCATGGCCTGCCCGGCGGTGCGCCGGGCCCGGGCCTCGTACAGCCGCCCGGCCAGCAGGAACGTGGTCACTGAGGCGGCTACCTCCAGGTAGATCCCGCCGCCGGAGGCGTGCAGCAGCGCCTGCAGGCCGCCGGGCCCGGTCCGGCTGCGGTCCAGCACGAACATCGCGTACACCGACCAGCCGCAGGCGGCCAGGATGCCCAGCGACACCAGCGTGTCCATGGACGACGCCAGGTGCCTGGCCTGCCGCAGCGCGGCCTGGTGGAACGGCCACGCCGCCCAGGTGGCCACCGGCGCGGCCAGCACGACCAGGAACCACTGCCAGCCGGGGAAGCGCGCCCAGGGGAACACCGACAGCACGATCGACAGGTCGGTCAGCGGGACGAAGAACACAAGCGCCAGGATCAGCCTGCGGCGCAGCCGCCGGACGGTGGCCTCGTCGGCGCTCTCCCCGGCGTCCGCCGCGGCGGGGCTGGCCAGCTCGGCGGAGTAGCCGGCGGTCTCGACCACGGCGACCAGGTCCGAGGCGGAGACGTGGGCCGGGGCGGTGATGTAAGCCCGTTCGGTAGAAAGGTTGACGGACGCGGTGACGCCATCGACCTTGTTCAGCTTGGCCTGTACCCGCGCGGCGCAGGCGGCGCACGTCATCCCGCCGACGGCGAGTTCGACCTCGGTGGCCTGGGGGGCGGCGGTAGCCGTCATGCTGGTCAAGATACTCCTAGTGCCTGCGCCCCGGGGGTCAGGGTGAAGCCGGGGTCGACCTGAGCGGCCAGCTCCGCGCCGACAGTGGCTATACGATTCGGGCATGAGCCTGAGCGTTATCACGGTCACCGGCATGACCTGCGAGCACTGCGAGAAGGCGGTGCGGACGGAGATCTCGGCCATCCCCGGCGTCAGCCAGGTCGATGTCGACCTGGCTTCCGGCGAGGTCAAGGTCACGGCCGAGCCCGCCCCGGACATCGCGGACCTGCGGACGGCGGTCGAGGAAGCTGGTTACCAGCTCGCCGAGCCGCGCTAGCCGGCTCTGGATGGAATTAGCGGCGGCGCTATCTATTTCCGGATATAGGCGACGTCACGCATACTTCCACGATGACTGGTCGCGCGCACATTTCCAAGAGGGCGATGTGTGCCATTATGCGAACTGGCCCCGCAGCTGCCATGCGGGGCCAGTTCGTTAATTAGCGTGCGAAGTTCAGAGCATCAGGATCAGCATGTAGCCCATGGTTACGCCCATGGCTATCTCGCAGCACGCGGCCAGTCGGGGGGACAGTGGCACCGGCCGGGCGGGGCGCGCCGACGGCTGGCCGTCATCCCGCGGGACGCTGCCCGCGCCTTCGTCTTCCGCGGCCCCGAGGCTGGCGCCACCGCCCCCCAGGCCCGCTCCGGCCAGGACTGGTACCGGGGCGCTGCGGGCCGCGAGGGCAGCCACCGGCGCCAGCGACGAGAGCCGGTCCGCCGTCCAGACTACGTACCCGAACAGCCCCAAGGCCAAGACAAGGGCCAGCGTGCGGAAGTGCGCGCCGCCAGCGGCCATCCCGCCCATCGCCGAGCCGCCAGCCGCGGCCTTCGCGACGGTAGCCACGGCCAGGTACATGTAAAGCATCGCCCCGCAGGCGAGCACGTGCTGCAGATGATGACCCGGCCGTCCGCCCACCGTCGGCCGACCGCGGAACTCGCGGACGGCTAGCCAGCCGAACCAGGCGGCGCCGACCGCGAAGATGACCTCCCAGCCGCCGGTCCAGAACACCCGCAGCCGCGGCACGAGCATGCCGGCCATCGCGACGCCCATCAGCACGTGGATGCCGTCCACGCGATGATCGGCCGGGCGATGCCGCCGCCAGGAGATCGCCAGCCGGGTCAGGCAGTAGGCGGAAACGATGATCATGATGCCCGCGAAGGTCCACGCGAGCCAGGACGGTCCGGCCATGTCAGGCTCCTTCAGGCGATTCTGGCTCGGGGCTCGCGGCTGACTGGGGGCTCGCGTCTGGCTGGGGGCTCGCGGCCAGGCCGGGCTGGCCGGCGGCGGGCAAGGCGCCGCTGGCGAGCGGCCAGTACGCCACCGCGGTCAGCGCGAGCAGCAGCCCGGAGTTCGGGTCGGTGCCGCCGCCGGTCAGGATGCCGCCGAGCCCTTCGGCGATCCAGATGAACGCGGCGGTCACCATGGCCAGCACGACGCCGGCCCGGGCGGCGGTCCTGGGCAGGTAGACGCTCACCGCCACCAGGGCCAGCGCGATCGCCAGGATCACGGCCATGGCCGGACCATGGCTGGTCAGGAACGCCCCCATGTGGTTGTCGACGCTGGACAGCCAGCCGGGCTGCCCGGACGCCATGCCGGAGACCATGTCGCCGAGCGCCTTCGGCGCCTTGGTCGCCGGAAGCAGGGCCAGGTAGGCCAGGCTGCCCCACAGCACCAGCCAGAGCGCCCGGGCCACGTTCGCCCCGGTGAACCGGCCGGCGACGAAGGGCGCCGCCCGGTCACGGGTACCGGGCCACAGCAGGATGGCGAGCAGCGCGTAGATGATCACGGCGCCCGGCGCGCCGTTGGCCGGGCCGCCGGCGCCGCTCAGGACCCCGCCGAGGCCCTCGCCGAACCACCACACGCCCAGCGCCCAGGCGATCGAGGCGCCGAGCGCGAGCTTGAGGGTCGGCCGCCAGGCGATGCCGAGGCCGATCGCGAGCTGGATGAACGCGAAGACCGCGTTCGTCGCGGTGGGGTGGTCGGCGATCAGCTTGGCGGACCAGTTGATGGGGTCGGCGATGACGGCCGGATTGCCCGCCGCCGTCCCGCCGAGCATCTGCGAGAAGCCCTTGCCGAACATGAACGCCTGGAACTGCAGCACCGCATCGAGCAGCCAGAGGCCGGCCAGCGCCAGCTGCAGCCGCCGCTTGAGGTCGGGGGCCGTCCAGCCTTCTTCGTGCACCGCGCCGGTGCCGCGCAGCCAGCCGGCCCGCGCCCTGGCGTCCGCCGCCTGGGTTGCCATGGTGTCCTTCCTGCGCCGAGCCGACGCCCGGCTGTCCTGGCGGTTGCCTGAATAAGCCGCCCGCGGTGCTGGCAATGGCATGAGATTAATAGCATGCGGCTAGATCGCACAAGCTGTAATGGAATGAAGTGATAAGCCTGTAAGGGCGCCAATACCCCGCGCGGGTATTAGGAATGCCGTGCGGGGGTATCCAAAGGAACCAATCTTGGTAATTCCTAAACCCCGCCGGGGTATTGCGCTCATTATCGCGGGCGGGTCAGCTGGTGAACGTGGGGTCGCCGCCGCGGACCGGGGCAACCAGGCCCTTGGGCTCCTCCCGGTCCTCCTGGCGGCCGAGCGCGGTCAGGTCGAGGAAGGTGTAGGCGTTCCCCACATACTCGGTGCCCCTGCCGTAAACGGAGTAGGTGTGGAAGATCTCTTTCTCCTGCGCCAGCAGCCGGCGCCTGGCCTCGAGCCACTGCTCGCGCGAGGTCACCTCGGGAAGACTCATGGCGAAAACCTCTTGTGAAACGGGTTCATGACCGTCTTCACAGCTACGACGAACCGGGCAGGCGAAAATGGACGGTCTGCGGCAAAAACTAGCCTTCGCGGAACTGGACGCCGAACCCGCCCCTGGGGTAGTGCCATTTCAGGGCGCCGGGGGCGGCGACGGCCAGGCAGGTGCCGCACTCCAGGCAGGCGGCGTACTCGACCGAGATGGTCCCGTCGGGTTCCTCGGTGTACACACGGGCGGGGCAGCAGGCGACTATGGCCTTGCCGGTTCCGGTGGCCTTGGCGATCTCCTGGTTGACCTCGATGTGGCACTCTTCCTCGTCGAGGTTGAAGCGGTTCTTCGTCAGGCGCTCGGGGACGGACAGTGGTTTCATAGGGCCCGCGCTCCCGCGATGCCGTCCTTGACGAGCTGCCTCATCTTCAGCGGGGACCGGGCCAGCGACTTGCGGGCCACGGTGCGGAGATGCCGGCGAGGCTGGGTGTCCAGGTTGAACGCGTCGTACAGGACGTTGGCGAGCAACTCGCCGTACTGCTTGTACATCCGCTCCACCTCCAGGAACGACGGGGCCTTGGCGTAGGTCTTCATGTCCTGGCCGACGTAGGAGGCGAACAGGCGCTTGCGGTATCCGGCCAGGCCCGCCTGGGAGGTGTCGTTGGCATCCAGGGCGGAGCCGATGGTCTCGGCGGCGGCGACCGCGGAACCGACGGCCAGGTCCATGCCGCGCACGGTCAGGCCGGTGTTGAGGGTGAGCCCCGCGGCGTCGCCGACCACCAGCATGCCGTCCATGGTGATCTCGCCGATCATGTCCAAACCGCCCTCGGCGACCAGGTGGCAGCCGTACTCGAGCAGCTCGCCGCCCTCGAGGTAAGGAGCGATGAACCGGTGCTCCAGGAAGTGGTCGAAGATGTCGGTGACGACCTTCTTCTTGGCGGTGAGGTCGTCCAGGCGCACCACGATGCCCACGGAGAGGGAGTCGATGTTGGTGTAGAGGAAACCGCCGCCGCCCACTCCCTCGGTGCAGTCACCGACCGCGGCGATGGCCGCCCCCTCGTCGCCGGTGAGGTTGAACCGGGCCTCGATGGTCTCCCTGGGCAGGGATACCACCGATTTCACGCCGACGGCGAGGTGGTTCAGCGGCTCCTTCTTGCGCAGGCCCGCCTCCTGGGCGATGAAGGAGTTCACGCCGTCGGCGGCCACGACCACGTGGGCCCGTAGCTGGTCATCGCCGGCCTGGACGCCGACGACTCGGCCGTCCTCGGTCAGCACCCGGTCCACGCGGATGCCGGGCATGATCAGGGCGCCGGCCTCCTCGCACTTGGCGGCCAGCCACGGGTCCAGCTTGGCGCGCAGGACAGTGACGGCGTTGACCGGGTCGGCCAGCCTGGCGTCCTTGTAGTCGATGGCGACCGAGCTGTCGGCGTTGATGAAGTTGATGTAGTTCCGGGTGATCCGGCGTTCGACCGGCGCCTCGTCGAGGAATCCGGGGAAGACGCTCTCCATGCCGCGCGAGTACAGGACGCCGCCGGAGAGGTTCTTCGAGCCGGGCGCCTCGCCCCGCTCTATCAGCAGCACCGAACGTCCCTGCCGGGCGAGCTGGTAGGCGGCGACGCAGCCCGCGATGCCGGCGCCGATGACGATGACCTCGAAGTCGGGTTCGGCTGGTTCTGTCATCGGGCACCGTCACTTCAGCGCGGCGACGATCGCCGGCACGAGCTGGTAGAGGTCGCCGACCAGGCCGTAGTCGCTCTGGGCGAAGACCGCGGCGTTCGGGTCGGAGTTGATGGCCACGATGGTCTCGGCGCCCAGCACGCCGACCATGTGCTGGAGCTGGCCGGAGATGCCGACGGCCAGGTAGAGCTGGGGCGCGATGTGCGCGCCCGAGCTGCCGATGTAGCGGTCCTTGCCCATCCAGTTCAGGCCCTCGGCCACCGGGCGGGAACAGGCGACCTCGGCGCTGATCGCCTCGGCCAGCGCGTCGATAAGGGCGAGGTCCTCCTTGGCCTTGAGGCCGCGGCCGACGCCGATCACCCGGTGGGCCTCGTTGAGGTCGACCTCTTCGAAGCCGGACATCCTGGTCTCGATCACCTTCAGGCCAAGCGGCGTGGCGGTGACCTCCTCGATGGGGGCGGTGCTGCCGCCGGGCGCAGGTACCGAGCCGCCGTCCAGTAGCAGGGCCACCGGGCCGGAGACGGCGACGGTCTCCTCGGCGATGTCACCGAAAACGGCGTTGACCACGATGACGCCGTCGCCGTCGGCCGAAACCGAGCGGGCGCCGGTCAGGACGGCTGCCTTGAGCCGGGCGGCGGCGGCGCCCAGGAGCACCCGCTCGCCGGGGCTGCGGCCGCCAAGCACCACGCGGGGCGGATCGGCGGCGACGGTTTCGGCCACCGCCGGAGCGCTGGCTTCGGCGGGCACGTCATCCGTCGTGCCGCACCAGACCACCTTGTCCACGCCGCTCGCCGCGACCGTCTCGGCCACCGAGCGAGGTCCGGCGACCACGGCCCCCACCGGTCCGCCCAGGGATCGCGCGACCGTGATGAGGTTGCCGATGCCCGGCTGATCACCGACGACGATCCAGGCGTTCACGCTCACTGTCGGGTCCTTCCCGTGATTGTCATAGTGTGCCGGCTGGTTGTCATAGTGTGCCGGCTGGTTGTCATAGCGTGCCGGCCTCGCGGAGCGCGGTGACGAGCTCGGCCGCGGCCGAGGCCGGGTCGGTCGTGTCGATGAGCACGCCCTTGCGGGCCTTGCGCTCCGGGCGCGACCTGCCGGTAACCGTCATGACGGCGCTGTCCTTGGGCACCTTCAGGGCCGCGAGCTCGAGGAGCTCCACCGGCTTCTTGGCCGCCGCGAGGACCTCTTTCATGCCGGGCACGCGCGGCACGGCAGCGTCGGCGGAGGCGGCCAGCACCGCGGGTCCCGAAACCTCGAGCACCTGCACGCCACCTGGGATCGCCCGCTCGACGTGCAGCGCGCCTGCCTGGCTGGAGACGGCCGTCACCTCCGCTACGGCTGGCCAGCCGAGCTCGCCGGCCAGCACGGTCGGGACCATCTTGGCCGCTACGTCCACCGACGAGTCGCCGGTGACCACCAGGTCCACGTCGCCGACGTGCCGGATCACCTCGGCGAGCACCGCGGCCAGCTCAGACCGCCCGGCTTCGGCCAGCGACTCATCCTCGACGATCACCACCCGGTCCAGGCCGCGGGACAAGGCGGCCTTGGACGCGATCGGCGCGGCGACGCCCTTCCCCCCGGCCGTCACGCCGATCAGCTCGGCGCCCGCTGCCTCGGCGAGATGGCGGGCCAGCTCGATGGCGACGGGGTCGTAGGCGCTCAGGCCCGGCTTCGCCCGGCTCCAGTCCACCGTGCCGTCCGCGCCAACCGTGGCCTCCTCCGGGTCGCGGGTCCACTTGTAGGCGACTACGATCCTCATCACGATTCTCCTGACGGCGGCGATTCGCGGTCACTTCCTGCGGCGGCTGCCCTCATCGCAGGCAGTTTCTCGCTATGACCATGCGCTGAACCTCGGAGGTCCCCTCGTAAATTTCGGTGATCTTGGCGTCACGGTAGTTCCGCTCCACCGGGTAGCTTTCCGTATAGCCGTATCCGCCGTGGATCTGGATGGCCTTGCCGGCCACCCGGGTGGCCACCTCCGAGGCAAACAGCTTGGCCATCGCACCTTCGGTGGAATAGGGGCGGTCGTTGTCTATGCACGATGCGGCGCGGTAGACCAGGAGCCGGGCGGCGTCGATCTCGGTAGCCATATCGGCGATCATCCACTGAATAGCCTGCAGGTCCGCGATCGGCTTGCCGAACTGGACGCGTTCCTTCGCGTAGGCGACCGACGCATCGAGCGCGGCCTGGGCGATCCCCAGCGCCTGCGCGGCGATGCCGATCCGCCCGCCGTCCAGGGTCTGCATGGCGACCTTGAAGCCGTAGCCCTCCCCGTCCAGGAGCGCATCCTTGGGAATATGGCAGTCGTTGAAGTACAGGGGCGGCGTGCTCGAGCCGCGGATGCCCAGCTTGTGCTCGGCCTCGCCGACGGTGAAGCCGGGGGTGCCCTTCTCGACGATGAAGGCGCTCATCCCGCGCGTCCCCTTCGCCGGATCGGTCTTCGCGAAGACGATATAGACCTCGGCGAACGGGGCATTGGTGATGAAGATCTTCGATCCGTTGAGGATGTACTCATCCCCGCTCAGCAGCGCCGTGCAGGTGCCGGCGCCGGCATCGGTGCCCGCGGCGGGCTCGGTCAGGGCGAAGGCCCCCAGGCGGCGGCCGGACGCCATGTCATGGAGGTACCGCTCGTGCTGAGCCTGGGTGCCGAACTTGTATATCGGCCAGGTGGCCAGGGAGGTGTGCGCCGACACGATGACGCCCGTGCTCGCGCACGCCCGCGACAGTTCCTCGACCGCGATGACGTAGCTCACCTCATCCGCGCCCGCGCCACCCATCTTCTCTGGGAAGGGCATGCCCATGAGGTTCAGCTCCGCCATCTTCGGCAGAAGCTCCCAGGGAAAGCGGTGATCACGGTCGACTTCAGCGGCGATCGGCGCCACCTCGGCCTCGGCGAACTCCCGTACCGCCTCGCGGATAAGCTCTTGCTCATCGGTCAACTCGAAGTCCATGGTGCGAGCATCTCCCTAATGTCGACCTTCACGGTCCGGTTTAATATCTGAGTCCGTGGCTGCCGGATCGCCAGGCAAGACAGGCTGAGCCAAAGCCGGATGCGAATTCCGCCAAACTAATAAGGTTCGGATTCAAGAACATATGGATTTTTTTGCTTTTCAGACGTCTGGAACCCGAGCCTAGGACGATGGATCGTGGATCCGCAGGGCCAAAGGTCCCGGACTGTGGGTCTTCGGGTCCCCATCGGCTTGACGGGGACCCGAAGGCTTACTTGGCGGCTTTAGCCGTGGTGGCTTTAGCCGTGGTGGCTGTGGTGGCTTTAGCCGTAGCGGCTTCAGCCGTCGGCGTGCTACCAGCATCCGGCAGCAGCGAGGAGGTCGCCTTCAGCACCTCTTCGGCGAACTTGCGCTGGCTGGCCAGCAGTTGCTCGGCGAAGTCGTAGGCGCTGCCCACGACCTCCTCCGGCCTGGGCAGCGTTCCGGCGCCCGGCACCGGCACCGCCGGCATCTTGGGGAGGACGGACTGAACGGCTCCGACCCAGGCCTTGATCGCGTCGATCACGGTCTCCTGGCTCTCCCGGATGGCCGAAAGGAGCTTGTCCTGCAGCTCCTGCGTGGGGTTGGTGACCATTATCTTTTATCTTTCGCCTTGCCGACTGGCCGCGAGCACGTCAGACGCGCTCGAAGATCGCGGCGATGCCCTGGCCGCCGCCGATGCACATCGTGACGAGCGCGTACCGGCCGCCGGTGCGCTGGAGTTCGTACAGGGACTTGACGGTCAGGATGGCCCCGGTAGCGGCGACGGGGTGCCCCATGGAGATGCCGCTGCCGTTCGGGTTGGTGCGCTCGGGCGGCAGGCCCAGTTCCCTGACCACCGCCAGCGCCTGAGCGGCGAAGGCCTCGTTCACCTCGAACACGTCGATCTCGTCGACCTTGAGGCCGGTGCGGTCAAGCAGCCTGCGGACCGCAGGCACCGGGCCCATGCCCATGATGCGCGGCTCGACGCCCGCGTGCGCGTACCCGATCAGCTTGAGGATCGGGGTGCGGCCGCTGCTCCGGAGGAACGACTCCGACGCGAGCACCACGGCCGCGGCGGCGTCGTTGATGCCGGACGCGTTGCCCGCGGTGACCGTGCCGTCCTTGGTGAACGCGGGCCGCAGCTTCGCCATGTCCGCCAGCCTGACCTCGGCCCGCACGTGCTCGTCGGTGTCGACGATGGTGATCTGGCCCTTCCTGCCCGGGATCTCGACCGGCAGGATCTGCTCCTTGAAGTACCCCGCCGCCTGCGCGGCCGCGGCCCGGCGGTGGCTCTCCGCGGCCAGCTCGTCCTGGTCCTCCCGGGACACGTGGAAGTCGGCGGCCACGTTCTCCGCCGTCACGCCCATGTGGCACGCGTCGAACGGATCCGAGAGCGCCCCGGTCAGGGAGTCGACGGCGACGCCATCGCCCATCCGCTGGCCCCAGCGCATGCCGGGCAGCCAGTACGGCGCCCGGCTCATCGACTCGGCCCCGCCGGCCACCGCGACCTCGCAGTCACCTAGCATGATGGACTGCGAGGCGGACACGATGGCCTGCAGCCCGCTGCCGCACAGCCGGTTCACCGTCAGCGCGGGCGTCCCGACCTCCAGGCCGCCGTTGACGGCCGCCACCCGGGACAGGTACATGTCCCTGAGCTCGGTGTGGAGCACGTTGCCGAACACGACGTGGCCAACCTGGGCCGGGTCCACGCCCGACCTGCTGACCGCCTCACGTACCACCTTCGCGGCCAGATCACACGGCGGGACGGAGGCCAGGCCACCGCCGAACTTGCCGATCGGGGTCCTGACGCCGGACAGGACAAATACGTCTTCCATGGGCTTTCCTCTTCTCACACGTCCAGGCCGCCGTTGACGGTCCAGTTCCGTCCGGTGACATACGAAGACTCGCCCGCCGCCAAAAACGCGGGCCGTCTCCTCGGCCTTCTGGCCTGGTGCCACGTACCACGGATGTTACGGTCGTGTGATCTGGCGGGAACCGGCCATACGGCCCCGCATTAGGGACTTAAGTCCCTTTTCACCGGGGCCGTCCGAATCTTGACCAGCTCCGGGGGCATTGCAACGGTGAGGTTACGTACCGGCAGACCCGGCGTTTCCAGCGTTCCCGCCTGCCCTGTAGCCGCATTCTCTGGGAGAGGTCATGGACACCAACGAAGCACCCACCAACGCCATGAACATCATGTCAGAGGCGACTGAAGCAGCGGCCGGCATGCTACCGCTAGACATGGTCAACGCCATCGCCGATCTCGCCGACCCCGCCACCGTCGCGAAGGAAATGCCGTGGCTGGCCGAGGAACTGACCAAGATCGCACTCGGCAAGTCGGATGTCGCGTTCGACAAGCGAGACAAGCGCTTCGCTGATGAGGCGTGGCGGACCGTCCCCTACTTCAAGCTCCTTGGGCAGTCCTACCGGCTGTTCGAGATGTGGATGGACCGGATGTACCAGCACGCGGACGGCACCTGGCAGAACAAGGCGCGCGCCCGCTTCGCGGCCGACGTCATCGCGGCCGCGGTGGCTCCGACCAACTACCTCGGCACAAACCCCGAAGCCATGCGGAAGGCGTTCGAGACAGGCGGTCTCTCGCTCATGCGCGGCGCCCAGAACATGCTGCACGACATGGCCAAGGGCGGGATGCCCTCGATGATCGACCGCAAGAAGTTCGTCGTCGGCAAGGACATCGGCGCCACCCCGGGCGCCGTGGTGTACCGAGACGAGATGTTCGAGCTGCTGCAGTACACGCCGACCACGCCCAAGGTGCGCACCATTCCGGTGCTGATGATCCCGCCGCAGATCAACCGGCACTACGTCCTGGATCTCGCGCCGGGGCGGTCGCTGGTCGAGTTCGCCGTCAGCCAGGGCCTCCAGGTGTTCATGGTGGTCTGGCGGAACCCGAACTCCCAGCGCGGCGACGGGAAGTGGGGACTGAACGAATACCTCGCCGCGGAGGAACGAGCCAACGAGGTGGTCAAGAAGATCACGCGTACCGACAAGATCAACCTGCTCGGCCTGTGCGCCGGCGGCATCACCCTTGCCTACGTGCTCGCGCACCTCGCCGCCATCGGCGATGACTCGGCCGGGGCGGCGACCTTCGTCGTGACCATGCTGACCGGCGACAAGCCGAACGTCGTGGGCATGCTCGACACCGGCCAGGCGCGCACCATCCTTGAGTCGGCGGCCGCGAACGAAGAGATCGTCCCGGGGAGCGCGCTGCGCAGCCTGTTCGCCATGCTGCGGCCGAACGACCTGGTGTTCAACTACCTGGTCAGCGGCTGGCTCAAGGGCGAGTCGCCCGCCCCGTTCGACGTCCTGGCCTGGAATGACGATGCCACCCGGACGACGGCCAAGTTCGCGCTCGAGAGCACCAAGCTGGCCCTGGACGGATGGGACGGCCCCGGGCCGACCATACTCGGCGTCAAGACCGACTTCAGCAAGGTCACCTGCGACGCCTACCACGTCGGCGGTCTCACCGACCACATCACGGCGTGGCGCGCCTGCTACGACACCGCCCATCTAGTCGGCGGCAGCGACAAGGAAATGACCCTGATCCGCTCCGGGCACATCCAGTCGGTTGTCTACCCGGCGGACAGCACCCGCTACGACCGCTGGTACGGCCCGCCCACGCCGACGGATCCCAACGAGTGGCAAAATACGGCCACCCTGGAGCACGGCTCGTGGTGGGGGCCCTGGACCGAGTGGCTGATCGCCCGCTCCGGCCCCGAGAAGGCGGCCCGGGCCACCCTCGGCAACCGCCAATACCCGCCGCTCGACCCCGCTCCCGGCACGTACGTGCTCGAATAGGCGCGTCCAGCTAGCCGAAGCCGCGCGCTCTGCCGGTAGGGCAGAGCCCTTCAGGACCGGGTGCGGCGCCAGACGACGGATTCCCAGGGGCGCAGCTTGAGGTCCGGCGGGAGCTGGAGGGGGGCGTCGCCGGCCAGGCTGGTCAGGACGACGGAGGCGTCCGCCCAGTCGCTGTCCACGGGGAGGCCGACGCTGATCACGTCGGAGGAGAAGTTCGCGGCGACGAGTAGTTCGGCGTCGGCGGTACGGCGGGCGAAGGCCCAGAGCGACGGGTGGTCTTCCAGCAGCAGCTCGAAGTCGCCGTCGGTGACCACGGCGTCGGCGTGGCGCAGGGCGATGAGCCGGCGGTAGTGCTCGAAGACCGAGACGGGGTTGCCGACCTGGGCGGCCGCGTTGACCTCGGTGTGGTCGGGGTTGATGGCCAGCCAGGGGGTTCCGGTGGTGAACCCGGCGCCCGGTGAGGCGTCCCACTGGACCGGGGTGCGGCCCTGGTCCCGGCTCATCCGGGCCATCGCCGCCAGCAGCGCCGCGAGGCTGGCCTCGTCACGTTCGGCGGCCTCGGCGTAGAACCTGAGCGCCTGGATGTCCCGGTAATCGGTGATCGCGGTGAACGGGCCGTTGGCCATCCCTAGCTCGTCGCCCTGGTACACGTACGGCGTGCCCCGGTGCAGGTGCAGCACGGTGGCCAGGGTCTTGGCCGAGGCGATCCGGTGGGCGGGGCTGTCGTCGCCGAAGCGCGATACCGACCGGGGCTGGTCATGGTTGCCGAGGTAGAGCGAGTTCCAGCCTCGTTCGGCCAAACCGGTCTGCCACGCAGCCATCGAGGCTTTGAGGGCCGGCAGCCGCAGCGGGCGCAGGTCGTATTTATGCGCCCCTTGATCCAGCCGCACGTGCTCGAACTGGAACACCATGTCAAGCTCGTGCCGGTCCGGGTCGGTGAACAGCACCGCCTCGGGGATCGTGACGCCGGGCATCTCGCCGACGGTGAGCACGTGCACGTCCCGGCCGGCGAAGACTTCGCGGTACATCTCGGCCAGGAACTCGTGGTTGCGCGGGCCGAAGGTGAAGTGCTGGTCGCCGGGGCCGTACAAGGACCCGGGCCGCGACTGCGTGTCCGGCAGCGACGTGTCCTTGCTGATCATGTTGATGACGTCCATCCGGAACCCGTCCACGCCGCGGTCCAGCCACCACCGCATCATGGCGTAGACGGCCAGGCGGACCTCGGGGTTCTCCCAGTTCAGGTCGGGCTGCTTGGCGGAGAAGATGTGCAGGTAGTACTGGCCGGTCCGGTCATCCCAGGTCCAGGTGGGGCCGGAGAAGTGGGACTCCCAGTTGGTGGGTTCGGCGCCCGGCGTGCCCGGAGTGACGCCGGGGCGGGGGTCACGCCACCAGTACCAGTCGCGCTTGGGGTTGTCGCGGCTTGACCTTGACTGCGTGAACCACGGGTGCTCGTCGGAGGTGTGGTTCACCACCAGGTCCATGACCAGCTTCATGCCGCGGGCGTGCAGTTCCGCGATCAGCTCGTCCAGGTCGGCCAGCGTGCCGAACAGCGGGTCGATGTCTTGGTAGTCGCTGATGTCGTAGCCGTTGTCGTCCATCGGCGAGCGGTAGACCGGGGACATCCAGACGACGTTGACGCCCAGTTTGTCCAGGTAATCCAGGTGGTCAAGGACGCCGCGCAGGTCGCCCACGCCGTCACCGTCGGAGTCGGCGAAGCTCCGCGGGTACACCTGGTAGACGACCCAGCGGCGCCAGTCGGTGGGGCGGGGCCGGGCTTCAGGAGCGGACAAGGCGGGCGATGGCTTCAGAGGCTTCCTTCACCTTGTCGCTGGCTTCGGGACCGCCGGCCTCGATGGCCTGGGTGACGCAGTGGCCGAGGTGGTCCTCGACCAGCCCGAGGGCGACCGCCTGCAGCGCCCGGGTCACCGCGGACACCTGGGTGAGGATGTCGATACAGTACGTGTCGTTCTCCACCAGGCGCTGCAGCCCGCGTACCTGACCCTCGATCCGCCGCAGCCGCTTGAGGTAGGCGTCTTTGTCCTGCGTATACCCGTGCATAACACCAACTGTAAGGGCTGGACCGGCCGCTGGGTAACCTGCCGGCATACGGCCTTGACGCTCCGGCACGCCACCCGAGGCGGCTTCAGGTAGCTAGGGGCTGGGGCGGCAGCATGCTGCGATAGACGGCAATCAGCGCCGCCTTCTGCTCCTCGCCCAGGCGCGGGTCGGCGCGGATGGCGTCCTCGGTGTCCGGGAGGTCTGGCTTTTCGCCGTCCGTCTGCCCGTCCGTTTTGCCGTCCGGGCCGGTGGCGGCTATCGCATCGATCAGGCCGGCCTGGGCCATGAGCGTTTCCGCGGAAACGTTGAGCGCGTCAGAGAGCGCCTTGAGCACCCGGACCGACGGCTGGTGCAGGCCCCGCTCGACCTGGCTCAGGTACGGGTTGGACAGGCTGGTCAGCTCGGCGAGCTGGCGCAGCGACAGGTTGGCCCGCTTGCGCTGTTCGCGGATAAAGGCGCCGAGCGCCTCCCGTTGCGCATCCCACAGGTCTGGCACGGCGCACCTCCTCGTACGCTAAAAATAGTACGCGGCAGCGCCGGTGTTCGGCACTGCCGCGCACGGCCTGCGCGGATCCCCGCCTGCGTGCGGCGGGGCGATGGCTCACTTGCTGGCTTCGGTACCCGGCAGCAGCGAAACGGTCGCCTTGAGGACCTCTTCTGCGAACTTGCGCTGGCTGGCGAGCAGCTGCTCGGCGAAGTCGTAGGCGCTGGCCACGACCTCCTCCGGCTTGGGCAGCTTGTCGGCGCCAGGCACCTGCACCGCGGGGATCTTGGGGGTGATGGACTGAACGCTCTCGACCCAGGACCTGATCGCGTCGATGACGGTCTCCTGGCTCTTGCGGATCGTGCTCAAGAACTCGTCCTGCAGTTCCTGCGTGGGGGTACTTGGCATTTTGGCCTCCTTGTTGCGTCTTCGCTAACTTTACCAAGCATTTGATTGGAATGTCAAGCGTAATGCTTGGCAAAGTTAGCGAGGACGGTTGGGGTTGGGGGTTGGGGTTGGGGTTGGGTAGAGGGTTTTGACTTGGGGGTTCAGTTGGGCATCAGACCCGCTCGAAGATGGCCGCGATGCCCTGGCCGCCGCCGATGCACATCGTGGCCAGCGCGTACCGGCCGCCCGTACATCCCGCTGCCGCACAGCCGGTTCAGGGTGAGCGCCGGCGTTCCTACCTCCAGGCCGCCGTTGACGGCAGCCACCCGGGACAGGTACATGTCCCTGAGCTCGGTGTGGAGCACGTTGCCGAACACCACATGCCCGACGTCAACCGGATCCGCGCCAGACCGCTTGACCGCCTCGTTGACCGCCTCGCGCACCATCTGCGCGGCCAGGTCACACGGCGGGACGGAGGCCAGGGCACCGCCGTACTTGCCGATCGGGGTCCTGACGCCAGACAGCACGAGTACCTCTTCCATGGCTGCTCTTCCTCTCACATGTCCAGGCCGCCGCTGACGGACCAGATCTGGTACGCCGACTCGTCAGCCGCCAGGAACGCCACTACGTGCCGTGGCGAGCGCCGTTAGGGGTGCTGGCCCGGTGGCGGTTGACATCGCGTTCGCTCCTGTCTGCGTCTGCCTGCGTCGGCTGTCCCGCACGACGGGATACCGCCACGATGAGTCTGGATATGCTGCCCGCGGCCGGATGGACACGGTGCACCCTGTCTGGCCTTGGTGACATGTATGCCAGTGACGTTAGGGACTCGTTACCCTGCGGGTACCGGCCAAAGGTCCCTGGTCATACGGGCCTAAGTCCCGCCGGTCGGGACTGGAGTTAAGCGCAAAGCAAGTACGCGGCAGCTCCGGTGTTCCGGAACTGCCGCGTACTTTTATCTAGCTTGTCCTGGCCTGGCTTGTGCTGGCCTGGCGCGGGCACGGGCTCTGCCTTACTTGGCGGCGGCCTCGGCCTTGCCCGGCATCAGCGGGGCGGTGGCCTTCACGACCTCGTTGGCGAACTTCCGCTGGCTGGTGAGCAGCTGCTCGGCGAAATCATAGCCGCCGGCCACGACGGCCTCGGGCTTGGGCAGCCGGTCCGCGAACGGCACGCTGACCGCGGGGACCTTCGGGGTGATGTTCTGGATCGTGTCCACCATGGTCTTGATCGCGTCGAGCGCGATCTCCTGGCTCTTGCGGACGGTGGACAGGATCTGCTCCTGCAGTTCCTTGGTGACGGTGCTGGTGCTGGTGCTGGCCATTGTCTTTGCCTTCCTGTGGGCTTCTACTGCTAACTATACCAAGCATGATTGAGATGTCAAGCGGGCTGCTTGGTATATGCAGCGCGGCTTCGGCGCCTTAGTTGGTGCCGGTGCTCTTCGGCGCCTTAGTTGGTGCCGGTGCTCTTCGGCGCCTTAGTTGGTGCCGGTGCTCTTCGGCGCCTTAGTTGGCGCCGGTGCTCTTCGGCGCCTTAGTTGGCGCCGGTGCTCTTCGGTGCGCGGCGGGCGGCCGGGGGCTTCGGCGCGCTCTTGGCCGCCGTGGACCTCGGGGTACGCGTCGCGGGGGTGGCCTTCGTCGCGGGCTTCGCGGCGGCCGGTTTCGGCGCGCTCTTGGCGGCCGGAGCCTTCGGAGCGGCAGCCTTGGGGGCGGCAACGGCCTTGGGCGCGATCCGGGCCACCACGGCCTGAGGCTCACTCAGCACGGCCTTGGGCTCACTCAGCACGGCCTTGGGCTCACTCAGCACGGCCTTGGGCTCACTCAGCACGGCCTTGGGCTCGGTCGCGACGGCCTTCGGCTCGGCCACAGCGGCCGGGGCCTCGGGCTCAGCGACGGTCGCAACGGGCTTCAGCTCGGGCTTCGGCGGCGCGGGCGCGGCCTTTGGTGCGCTCTTCGCGGCCGGGGCGTGGCTCTTGCCGTTGCCCGGCAGCAGCGGCTCGGTCACCTTCAGCAGGTCCTCAGCGAAGTGCCGCTGCAGCGCGAGCAGCTGCTCGGCGAAGTCATAGCTGCTGGCCACGACCTCCTCCGGGTTGGGCAGCCGGTCCGCGACCGACGGCAGCGTGGGTAGCCTATCCGCCAGCGGTGCGTAGACGGACGGTAGTTTCGGGGTGACGGTCCTTACCGTCTCAACCCAGGTCTTGATCGCGCGAACCACGGTTTCTTGGCTCTTGCGCGTGGCGGCCAGGAACTCGTCCTGCAGGTCCCGCGTGGGGGTGCTGGCCATGGTAATTGCCTCCTCATACACTTTTCTGCTAACTATACCAAGCGTGATTGAGATGTCAAGCAGGCCCGCTTGACATACAAAGCGGGCGGCCCCCACGCGACTCGTCCGCTCGCGCCAGAGGCTGCTCACGCCGCAGGGCGCCCGTGATCGCCATGGGGGGCGATCCGGTGCTATCAGATCGAGATATGCCGGTCCGCGTGGTTCGTGGTACCCAGATCTAATGTTGGGGTATCTAGCGGGTAACCGGGGGGCTGGAGCATGCCCCCGAAGGCGTGCGGAGGTCGGCGATGCGGCGTCTGTGGATGTCCCTGCTGCTTGTGCCGGTCATAGCGGCCGCCGTGCCCGCCGCGGCATCGGCCTCGGCGTCGGCGCCCGCGGCCCGGACGGTGCCCGCGGCCAGGACGGCGCCGGCTCGGGCGCTGCAGCCGGGGATGAGCGGGGCGGCGGTCAAGGCGCTGCAGCGGCGGCTGGCCGCGCTGAAGTACTACCCGGGCTCGATCGACGGCCGGTTCGGCACCAGCACCCTCGAGGCCGTGTGGGCGTTCGAGGAGGTGCAGGGCCTGCCCGCACACGATTACGTGACCTCCGCGATGCAGCGGGCGCTGGCCCACCCGCTGGCTCCGCGGATGCTCGTGCCGCGCGGCGGGGCGAACCGGGTCGAGGTCAGCCTGTCCCGTGAGGTCCTGGTCCTCTACCACAACAGCCACGTGGAGCTGATCAGCCACGTGTCGACCGGCGGCCACTACCACTACTGCTCCAACGGCGGCTGCGGATACGCCGTCACCCCGACCGGCAACTACCGGACCGTCGTGTTCATGCCCGGCTGGGTCGCCGTACCGCTCGGCGAGATGTACAACCCGGTGTTCTTCATCGGCACCGCGTTCGCCATCCATGGCGACACCGACGTGCCGCTGGCGCCGGTCTCACACGGCTGCGTCAGGATCCCGATGGACATCGCCGTGTTCTTCCACAAGCTGGTGACCGTTCCTGGTGAGCCGGTCTACATTCGCTAGCCGGCGGCGCGTTCACCGGGATAACTCCGCCGGCGGGGAGCCCGGCTGAGGGCTCTGTATCAAGGCCAGCGAGCGGGACAACTCGACGCAGCCGACGGCTATCGCGATCACGGCGACGATCTCGATGACGAGCAGCCAGCCGCCGGTGTTCACCTCCTCACCGAAGACGGTCACCCCGAAGCAGGCGCTGATCAGCGCGTCGCCGAGGGTTAGCGGCGGCTGGACGGCGACCAGCGAGCCCGCCTGCAGGGCGTTCTGCAGCAGGAACAACGCGCCGACCCCCGCGACCGCGGTCCCGTACAGCTGCCAGGAGCTGAAGAACGGTCCGATCCCGTGATCCAGTGCTGCCACCGCGCTCTTCATCAGCGTCGCGGTCAGTGCGTAGCCGCAGGCAGCCGCCAGGCCGAACGCCGCCGCGCGAGCGTTCCCGCTGGTCCGCACGCCGACTGTGATCACTACCGTCTGGAAGATGCCGGTGACGATCAGCGCCGCCGCCCACACCTTGGGGCTGGCGTTCGTCCCGCCGCCGGATGGCGCGGCGGCCGCGAGCCCGGCCCCGAGGGCGACGGTGACCAGGCCGACGGCCCACCAGGTCCGCCGCGGCAGCTTGCGCCGGTTCACCCTGCTCGCCACCAGCAGGGTGAACGGAAGCTCGATGATGAAGATGGGCTGCACCAGCGCCACCGGGCCGGTGGCCAGCGCGATGGCCTGGCAGACCGCGGCGAGGATGACCATGCCGATGCCCGCCAGCCATACCTTGTGCCGGATCAGGTAGCTGAACAAGGAGAGGTGCAGGGCTGCAGCGGCCGGTGCGGTCGCCGCGGCCATCCGCTGCAGAACCGACGCCAGGCCGTTGAACAGCGCCGTAAGCAGCGCGAACAAAACCGACACCACCGCGGCATCCTAGCGGTATCAGCGCCCAGCTAGGAAGCCGGACGGGGTTGTCGCTGGGCACGTACACGCCCACGCCCACGACCTCGATCAGCGGAGCCAGCGCAGCGGACTGACGGGCTAGGGGGCGGGTACGCGG
>CAWIUI010000007.1:0-909337 GCA_963839265.1 uncultured beta proteobacterium | reverse complement strand
TAATGTTTTTGTAGCGCCCGCCTTCGTTCGCATACGGTGTTGTCCGTCAACACATCGACGCCAGCCGTCTTCACCCCCGATCCGCATGCCGAACCACGCAGTTCGCGGTGATGCCGAGGGCGGCCCGAACTCGACCGACTCCACGACGATGTTCGCGCTCGAGGTCGTGTACTGGGACAATGGTGGTCCTGCAAGGGATGAACGAGGCGGAGGTCGCCCGAACGCTACAACGGTCCGCCTCTTCATGAGCTTGAGCCGCAACGACGGGTTCGGGCTCCCGCCGGCGGAGGCAATGGCATGCGGCTGTCACGTCATCGGATCGCACGGCCAGGGAGGCCGCGAATTCTTCGTCGAGCCGTATGCCGAGTGATCGAGGACGGCGACGTGATCGGGCTCGCGGAAGCGGTCGAGACCTTCGTCGCCGCGTACGACGACCGGCGCGCCGAGCTGGACCGGATCGCCGCCGAAGGCTCGCGTTGGATCCTCTCGGAGTACTCCGCGGAGCACCAGTCGGCGGACTCGTCGCGGCGCTCGACGACATCCGCGTGCGACGCGGACCAGTGCGCGGCAGTGGCACGCTCCGGGCCCGTGAGCTGGAGCGGCTCCTTCCTCGCCCGGGCGGGGAGCGGCGATTCGGGTCTCGACGGCGCATCCGTGCGGTGAGCGGCCGCTCGCCGTGCCGTGAGCCGGCACCCGGACTACCGCGGCGGCCGCACCGGAGATCCCGTGAGGTGCCGCATCCGGATTCCCGATCACCGCCGAGAGCAGCTCACCGGCTTCGAGGATGTCGGCGAATCCGTAGTCCGCGCCGTTGACCTTGAAGCCGTCGCGCGGCACGGGCGCGCTCCGGATCCGGAGTCGAACGCTTTCGTGAACCCGGACGCGCGGCCCGGCGGAATCCGAGTTCCGGCGTGTGTGGCGAACGTGTCGGTCAGCCGGCCGACTTCGGGGTGATCCCTCACGAACGCTTCCAGCTCGGCCAACTCCGCACCGACATCCACACCCTTGGCCTTGGCGGCTCAGGAGCTCCCGGTGGATCGCACGCAACGACGCGTTGGTGTCGAGTTCGTACCCGGCGAGGCGATCGGGCGACGCCGCCTTCGCAGCGAGGATTCCCTGGGCCATGAGGTTCGAGAACGTGAAGTTGCTGAGCGGCGATGCGCTCCATCCCGCACTACATCCGACACCAGCGAGTCGATCTTCTGCTTCCCGGGGTTGACGAGAACCATGTTGGTGCCCCAGGACTTGGGCGTGCGACCCGTGAGCAGGAGCGGCAGCGAGACATGCGATATCCGGTTCGCGAACACCGCTGCGAGCGGCCACGCGAAGTACTCCGCTCCCTGCGTGTAGAAGAAATGACCCGCCTCCTCGGCGACTGCGCTCGGCGAGCGCGGGGGAGAACACGAACGCGCTCGGGTCCATCCGGTACTTCGGTCTCAACGTCTTGTACAGCGGGCCGAGCAGATCGTCGGGCGCGATCAACGACGTCGAACCGGTGAACGGCAAGCAGATCAGCGAGTTCGCCTCGGGTCCGTCGAAACCCGGATCGAAGTACTCCGCCAGGCTGGAGAAGAGGAGCTCGGCGTCGTATCGGTCGTGCGGAGCGGCGAATCGCTCGAGCGCCTCGCTCGTCAGCGCGTCGTCGTCGCCGAGGAGCAGGATCAGGTCCCCACGGGCCTGTCGCCTCGCGAACTCCCAGTGTGCAGGCATTGCGCAGTGTTCGGGCGGAACGACGTACCTGAGCCGCTCGTCGTCGAATCGCTCCACTACCGCCTTGGTGCCGTCGGTCGACTGGTTGTCCGATACGAGCACCTCCACGTCCTTGAAGGTCTGCCGAAGCGCGGATTCGATCGCAAATGGCAGCAGCTCGCAGCGGTTGTACGTGGGAATCACAACCGTGAAGGTCGGCGGCGTCATGTTCCCCGTGGCACCTTCGTCGTTCGGTCCTCGGCGACGACCGCCCGTTCTCGACCGGACGTACTTCCCATTCGAAGTCGGCGAAGACGGCCCCTTCACGGGCTTGAACGTCGTACCCGCTGCCGTAGACGTCTGCAGGAACCACCTCGAAGCTGATCGCCCGTTCGACGCGATCGGCCAATCCACTCCGATTCGGGTCCCACACGCCAATGCTGAACCAATACCGCCGGCATGAGCGGGAGCGCCCAGATCGAAGAGGCGCTCCGGAATGTGGCGCCCTTCCCCGCGCGATCGCTCGTAGCCGTCGAGCAGGCGCGCCATCGCGAGCGTCACCTCGAGGACGTGCTGCAGGTCGTGGTAGCCCGTGTCGCACTTCGCATAGCCGGGAAATTCGCCGCGATACAGCCGCACCATGTCGTCGAACGCGCGGTTGAGCGTGAGCGCGTTCGGGCGCGAATAGAGGGACCGAAAGATGCGGTCGACCTCCAGCTTCACGCACACCGGATCGGTGGTGTTGATGCGGTTCGTGACATCGAACTCGCTGCGACGGAAATTCATGCGCCTCCGGTAATAACTTGTTTTTCTGTGCTTTTTTCAGCGACCTGCTGGTGCCCGCAGTTGCGCCATTTGAGCGCATCGTCGGCCCCCACGCAAGGTGGGATCGGAGCCCCGCGCACTAGCCAAAGCCCGCGCCCCGGAGTATGGTTTTGGGATTCCCCGAGGAATTGCCGATGGTCACCGCGACGATGGAAAACGCCGAGGAAATCAGGCGTCGCATCAGCGAGCTCAACCTCGAGCACCGCGACCTCGACCGCGCCATCGAAGCCCTGGAGCACAACCCGCTGCACGACGAGCTGCAACTGAAGCGCCTGAAGAAGCGCAAGCTCATGCTGAAGGACCAGATCTTCATGCTGCAGCGGCAGCTGGTCCCCGACATCCCCGCCTAGGCGGCTCCCCGAAGAGACCGGGCACAGCCCCCGCCGGTCTCCCGAGCCGAGACTGTGCCCAATTGACCGTCGCGCGCGGCTAGCCGCGGCGCATCTGGAACTTGCGGTAGAACTCGAGCACCTTCGGCACGTAGCCGAGGGTCTCGGGATACGGCGGCACGTGCAGCCCGTAGCGGATCACCGCGTTCTCGCCCGCGTTGTACGCGGCGACCACGAGCTTGAGGTTGCCGTTGAACATCGTGAGCAGGTCGTGCAGGTACTTCACGCCGCCGTAGATGTTGTCCGCGGGATCCATGGAATTGCGCACGCCATAGCGGCGCGCCGTTTCGGGCATGAGCTGCATGAGGCCCTGCGCGCCGGTGCGCGACACGGCCTGCGGGTTGTACCCTGATTCGGCCGAGATGACCGCATGCACCAGCGCCTTGTCGACGCCATAAGTGCGCGCCGCGGTGTCGATAATGCTCGAGTAGCGCGCGATCTCCGCCGCGGTCGGCATGTAGACCCGCGCAACGCTGCGCGAGCCCGGCACCGCGCTCGACCCTTCCTTGCGCAGCAGCCGATAGCGCGGATCGAGGCCCGGGATGTTCGTGAAGTGCACGACCCCGCGCGGGTCCTTGAACGTATAGATATCGGCGAGCGCGGGCCGCACGCCGAATGCGTACACGGCGAGAGCGAGGCACAACGACACGAAGAATCCGGGTTTCGCCACGACTTGCTTCCGTAGTTCCTACGACACCGTCGAGTTTAACCCATCGGGCCCTAGCTTCAAAATGACAACCGAAACAAGAAATGATATGGATCAGATACTTGTAAGATCTTCCTCCGAAAAGCCGCTGATCCGCTCGGCACGGGCGGATGTGGGACTTTGGTCCGAACCGGCGCTCCCCGCCATCGGTCCCACGTTCGTGCGGCCGGGCTCCCACGCTCCGCCGGCCGCCGCTTTCCATCCCAGCAAGGAGAAACGGATGAACAAGGACCAGATCAAGGGAAACATGAAGGAAGTCGAGGGCAAAGTGCAGAAGAAGGTCGGCGAAGCGACCGACGACCTGGGCCAGCAGGCGAAGGGCCTCGCCAAGGAAGGGGCCGGCAAGGTGCAGAAGAACCTCGGCGACGCGAAGGAAGCGGCGAAGGACGCCGAGAGGGAGAAGCCGAACCGGCACTAGCCGATTCCTCGCAATGAGAAAGCCCGCCTTCGAAGGCGGGCTTTTTTCATTGCGGGCGCGGCGCTCAGAAGATCAGCTTGCCGAGCATCACGCCGAAGACGAGCACGATGAGGAAGAGCACGAGCGCGATGCCGAAGAGCCACTTCGCGATGGTGCGCGCGCCGCCCGCCACGCCGGTGAATCCGAAGAAGCCGGCGACGACGGAGATGAGGAAGAAGATGATCGCCCACTTGATCATGCGGGTTCGACCGTCGCGCCGGGGGCGCGTTCGCGCCGGGCGGGACGGCGGATGCCGCCGCGCGAAGCGGGAGGCCGCCTACACCCCGGCGCCGCCGGCTCATGCTCCCGGTGTCGCGCGGGGGCCGCGAAGGGCGGCGATGCTACGGCGGGACGCCCGCCCGCCGCTTGATCCCGACGCTCGTGGCGAGCCGTCCCTGCATCGCGTCGATGAAGCGGCACAGGATGGCCCGCGTCTCGCGCGGGTCGATCACTTCCTCGACCGCGAACGCCTCCGCGGTGAGGAACGGCGAGGCGAACGCGCGCAGCTCCGCCTCGATCTCGGCCAGCCGCTGCTTCGGGTCGGGTGCGGCCTCGATCTCGCGCCGGAAGGCCGCCGCCGCGCCGCCCTCCACGGGCAGCGAGCCCCATTCCGCGGAGGGCCAGGCGATCTTGAAGTCGAGCCCGTTCTTGTCCGTGGCCGCCATGCCCGCCATCCCGTAGCACTTGCGGATCACGACGGTAAGCATCGGCACGGTGGCCTGCAGCGCGGTGTACACCGAGCGCATTCCCTCGCGCAGCGTCGCCGCCTGCTCTGCCTGCAAGCCCACCATGAACCCAGGCACGTCGACCAGGAAGACGAGCGGGATGTGGAACGTGTCGCACAGCGTGATGAAATGCGTCTGCTTGCGTGCGGCCTTCACGTCCATCGCGCCGCCGTTCACCATCGGGTTGTTGGCGATGATGCCGACCACCTTGCCGTTCATGCGCGCGAGGGTGGTGATGACGGCGCGGCCGAAGGTGGGCTGGATCTCGAAGAGCGAGTCGCGATCGGCGACCAGCGAGACGAGCTTGCGCATGTTGTAGGGCTGGCGACGCTCGCGCGGCACGATCGTGAGAAGCGCTTCCTCGCGCCGATCCGGGTCGTCGCCGGTATCGACCACCGGTGGAAGCTCCCACACGTTCTGCGGCATGTAGGAGAGATACCGGCGGATCATCGCGAAGCCGTCCGCTTCGCTCTCCGCGGCATTGTCGATGGTGCCCGCCATGTCGACCGCCACCGCCGCGCCGCCGAGCGCTTCCTTGTCGATCTTCTGCCCGAGCGAGCGCTCGACCACGGGAGGGCCCGCCGCGAACACCTGGCTCGTGCCCTTCACCATCACGGACCAGTGCGCGAGGATGGCGCGCCCCGCGGGGCCGCCCGCGGCGGTACCCATCACCGCGCATACCACGGGCACCTCCGACATCAGCTCCACCGAGCGCTCGAAGCCGTGCACGCCGGGAAAGACGGTGTAGCCGCGGCGCAGCGCCGAGGTCACGGTGCCGCCCGCGCCGTCGATGAGGTTCACGAGCGGGATGCGGTACTCGTGCGCGAGGTCCTCGACGAAGCCGCCCTGGCCGCCCTTGCGCCGATCGCTGCCCCAGCTCGTTCCGCCGCGCACCGTGAAGTCCTCGCCGCCCACCGCGACCGGGCGGCCGTCGATCTTCGCGAGCCCCATCACGTAGGGAGCGGGCGTCGCCTTCGCGAGCTTGCCGTCGGCGTACGTGCCCTTCCCGGCGAGGGTGCCCACTTCCTGGAAGGAAGACGGATCGCAAAGCCCGGCGATGCGCTCGCGCACCGTGAGGCGGCCCTGTGCGTGGTGCTTGCCCACCGCCTCCGGGCCGCCCAGCCCGTGCGCGAACGCGCGCCGCGCCGCGATCTCGTCCGCTTCCGGCTTCCAGGTCATCGCCGAATGCCCCTCACACCTCGAGCACCGCGAGGACCTGTCCCTCGGCCACCGGATCGTTCTCCTGCACCCGGATCTCGGCGACCCTCCCCTTCACTTCGGCGAGGACCGGGATCTCCATCTTCATCGACTCGAGGATCATCAACGAGTCCTCTTCCTCCACCGAATCGCCCGCGCGCTTGAGGATCTTCCACACGGAGCCGGTGATCTCCGACCTGATTTCCTTGTTCGCCATCTCGCGGTTTCCTTGGTTCGAATGGGTTCGCATCAGCCCGCGCCAGCGCGCTCGTTCGCGGGCTCGGCCGGGCGCCGGTCGCAGGCCACCACGCCCGCGCGCTCGAGGCGCTCGATCTGCGCCTCTTCGAGGCCGACCAGCTCCGAGAGCACGCGGCGCGTGTCCTGGCCGACGCGATGGCCCGCGTGGCGGATCGCGCCGGGCGTCTGCGAAAGGCGCGGCACCGGCGCGGCCATCGCGACCTCGCCCAGCTCGTCGTCGGGCGCCTGCGCGATCGCGCCGCGCGCCGCATAGTGCGGGTCGCCGAAGATATCGGCCATCGTGAAGATGCGCGTCGCCGGAACGCCCGCCTCGATGAGGATCGATTCCAGCTCGGCAAGGTCGTGCTTGGCGGTCCATCGGCCGATGAGGTCGTCGATCTCCTCATGGTTGCGCGAGCGCTCGAGGGCGTCGGCGAAGCGCGCATCCGCGGCGAGCTCCGGCGCGCCCATGCACGCGACGAGGCGGCGGAACACGGCGTCGCCCATCGCAGTGATGTGGATGAACTGCCCGTCGCGGCTCACGTACAGGTTGTTGGGCGTGCTGTCGGGAAGCCGCGAGCCGGCGCGGTTGGCGACGAGGCCGAGCTTCTGGAACGCGGGGATGTGCGGTTCCATCAAGCTGAACGCGCATTCGTAGAGCGCGCTGTCGATGTACTGCCCGCGCCCGCTCTTTCCGCGCGCGAGGAGCGCCATCACCGCGCCGAACGCTCCGTAGAGGCCGGTGATGTAGTCGGTGATCGACACCGCAACGCGCGAAGGCGGCCGGTCGGGATCGCCGGTGATGTGGCGCAGCCCGCTCACCGCCTCGCCGATCACGCCGTATCCCGCGCGGTCGCCGTAGGGTCCGGTCTGCCCGAATCCGCTGATGCGCACCATGACGAGGCCGGGATTGTCGCGCGAGAGGTCGGCGTAGCCCAGGCCCCACTTTTCGAGGCCGCCCGGCCGGAAGTTCTCGACCACGACGTCGGACTTCGCCGCGATGGCGCGCGCGATTGCCTGGCCCTCGGGCCGGCGCAGGTCGAGCGAGACCAGCGTCTTGTTGCGGAAGATGCTCGCCGCATAGAGCGACTTGCCGTGAAAGCGCTTGCCCATGGTGCGCACCGGGTCGCCTTCCGCGGGCTCGATCTTGATCACCTCGGCGCCGAAGTCGGCGAGCAGCCGACCGCAGAACGGCCCCGCGATGGTCGATCCCATCTCGAGCACCCGGTATCCGGCGAGCGGGCCGGCGGCCGGCGGCTGCGCTTGCGTCATGCTTGCGTCCCTGCGTTGCACCGGAACGCATTCTGCGGCGCGCCCCGGCGCGACGTCAACGGATTTGTTTACAGGAATGTTGACACTTTTCCGGGGCCGGGTGTACGGTGCCGCATGGCCCCGTTCCGCGGGCGGCGCCGCAGATCGCGGGCATTTCCAGGCGTGAGAGACCAGCTTGCCGAACGACTCCTCGAGGCCCGGCGGCGCCGGCCGCAGCAGGGCCGCGCGCGGCGCGACGCGCAAGGCGAAGAGCGCCGCGGAGATCTTCCAGGCGTTGCGAGCGCGCATCGCCCAGCAGCACATCGCGCCCGGCGCGAAGCTGGGCGAGACCGATCTCGCGCAGGAGTTCGGGGTCTCGCGCGCGAGGGTGCGCGATGCGCTGGGCGCGCTGGAGCAGCGCGGCCTGGTGGAACGCATCCCCAACCGCGGCGCGGTCGTGATGCGCCTCGACCTCTCGCAGGTGTTCCACATCTACGAGATTCGCGAGGTGCTGGAAGGGCTCGCGACGCGGCTCGCCACGCAGAACACGCCGCCCGAGGCGTGGAAGGAGGATCTCGCGCGCTTCCAGGGCCCGCTCAAGGACCTCATCGACCGCGGCGAGCTGCAGGAATACATCGAGCACTACGAACGGCTGCGCAGGAAGATCACGGAGGCGGCGAGGAACCCGGTGCTCGCCGAGATGATGGATACCATCTTCGAAAAGACGCAGGTGCTCATCCGCCGCATCATCATCCTGCCCGGACGCGCGGAGGTCGGGCGCAAGCAGCACGTCGCGATGCTGCAGGCGATGTGCCGCGGCGATGCCGAGGAGGCGGAGAACATCCGCAGGAGCGGCCTGAAGAGCGCCAAGCTCGCGCTGGAGAAGTACCAGCGCTTCATCCTGTGAGCGCGCCTGGGCGGCGTTGACGGGGACGACGGAATGAAGGAATGAACATGCCCGACGACAAGCATCCCGATCCGCTCGAGCAACGCCGCGAGCGCCTGGAGCGCGAGTTCGCCGAGCGCGAGGCGAAGGCGCGCGCGATGGGCGGCGCGCAGAAGCTCGCGAAGCGCAGGGATGCCGGCGTCCTCGACGCACGCGAGCGCCTCGAGCGGCTCTTCGATGCCGGCACGTATATCGAGTCGGGCCTCTTCTCCACCTCCGCCAATCCCGCCGACCGCGACCGGTCGCCGTGCGACGGCAAGATCGCGGGCTTCGGCAGGATCGACGGGCGCATGGCGGCCGCCGTCTCCAACGATTTCACCGTGATGGGCGCCTCGAGCGGTGCCACCAACGGCCGCAAGATCGCTCACATGAAGCGCGTCGCCACCGAGCGCGGCGTGCCGCTCGTCTTCCTCGGCGAATCGTCCGGCGCGCGCATGCCCGACCACATGGGCTCGCGCGGCATGGGCTCGCTCCTGGGCAACGACGGGCTGCAGTACCGACGCATGCGCGAGGTGCCGTGGGCGTCGGCCACGCTCGGCATGTCCTACGGCTCCGCGTCCTGGTACGCCGTGCTCTCGGACTTCAACGTGATGCGCAAGGGCGCGGTGCTCGCGGTCTCGAGCGCCCTCCTCGCCTCGCTCGCGATCCGCGAGGAGGTCGATCCGCAGGCGCTGGGCGGCTGGGAGCTGCATTCGGAGGTCACCGGCTTCGCGGACCTGGTCGTCGATAGGGACGAGGAGGCGATCGACGCCATCAAGCGCTTCCTCTCGTACCTGCCGGGCCACCACAACGAGGAGCCGCCGGTCGCGCCCGTCCCCGCCGGCTCCGGCGCGCAGATGAAGGACGTCCTGCGCCTGCTGCCCATCTCCCGCACGCAGGTCTACGACGTGCGCAAGGTGATCCGCTCGATCGTCGACGAGGGCAGCTACTTCGAGCTGAAAGCCCGCTTCGGCAAGGTCGCGACCACCGGCCTCGCGCGATTGAACGGCCGCACCGTCGGCATCGCCGCGAACAATCCGCTCTTCAAGGGCGCGGCGATGGACGCCGAGGCGTGCGAGAAGATCACGAGCCTCCTCGTGCTCTGCGACTCGTTCAACATCCCGTTCGTCATGCTGGTGGACACGCCCGGCTTCGTGATCGGCACCGAGGCGGAGCGGCGCAAGGCGCCGGGCAAGATCATGAACATGATGAACGCCCTGTCGCTCGCCACCGTGCCCAAGCTCTCGGTGATCCTGCGCAAGAGCTACGGCCAGGCCTACCTCAACATGGGCGGCGGGCGCAATTCCGACGAGGTCGCCGCGTGGCCCACGGCGGAAGTGAGCTTCATGGATTCGCAGTTCGCCGTGAAGATCGTGCACGGCCTCGAGCCCGGCGCGCCCGGCTACGACGAGGCGCTCGCGGCCATGAGCCGCGAGAGCGCTCCCTGGGACATCGCCTCCATCTACGCCGTGCAGTCGGTGATCCGGCCCGAGGAGACGCGCGATTACCTGATCCGCATGCTCGACGTGCACCGGCTGCGGCCCACGAACGGCGTGGGGCAGCACCTCATGCGCGCCTGGCCGACCAGCTACTGACCATGGCGCTCTTCCACAAGGTCCTCGTCGCCAACCGCGGAGCCGTCGCGTCCCGGGTGCTGCGCGCGTGCAACGGACTCGGCATCCCTTGCGCCGCGGTGTATTCCGATGCGGACCGCGCAGCGCCGTGGCTCGAGCTCGCGAGCGAGACCGTGCATATCGGCGGCGCGCCGGCGCGCGAGAGCTACCTGAACCAGGCCGCGATCCTGCACGCCGCGCGCGAGCTGCACTGCGACGCGCTCCATCCCGGCTACGGCTTCCTCTCCGAGAACGCGGGCTTCGCGCGCACCGTGGAGGGATTCGGCATGCGCTTCATCGGGCCCGCGCCGAAGTGGATCGAGGCGATGGGCCACAAGACGCGCGCACGGGAGCTCGCGGCCGCCGAAGGCCTGCCGGTGGGCCGCGGCTCGGGCGTGCTCTCGGGCGATCGGGAGGCGATGCTCGCCGCGGCCGCGGAGATCGGCTACCCGATCCTGGTGAAGCCCGCGGCGGGCGGCGGCGGCATCGGCATGCTGCCGGCGCGCAATCCCGACGAGCTCCTCGCGGCGGTCGAGCGTGCCGCGTCGATGGCCGAGCGCGGCTTCGCCAACCGCGAGGTGTACCTCGAGCGCCTGGTGGAGGCGCCGCGTCATGTCGAGGTGCAACTGCTCGGCGACCGGCATGGCCACGTGGCGCACGTCTTCGAGCGCGATTGCTCGGTGCAGCGCCGCCACCAGAAGATCATCGAGGAAGCGCGCGCTCCGCGCGTGGATCGCTCGCACCTCGCGCCGCTCCTCGAGAAGCTCGCCGCCACCTTCGGGCGCCTGGGCTACGACAACCTGGGCACGGTCGAGATGCTGCTCTCGCCGGATGGCGAGTTCCGCTTCCTGGAGATGAACACGCGCCTGCAGGTGGAGCACGGCGTGACGGAGGAGATCACGGGCATCGACCTCGTCGCGGCGCAGCTGCGCTCGTCGGCGGGCATGACGCTCACGGAGATCCTTCCCGTTGCGCCGCGGGCCAGCGGCCACGCGATCCAGGCGCGCATCTACGCCGAGGATCCGAAGCGCTTCCTGCCCTCGCCCGGGACGCTCACCGAGTTCGCGCTGCCCTCGGGCGCCGGCATCCGGGTGGAGACCGGCTACGCGAAGGGGCGCGAGGTGACGCCGCACTACGACCCCCTGCTCGCCAAGGTGATCGCGCGCGCCGAGACGCGCGAGGCGGCCATCGACCGGCTGATCGACGCGCTGCGGGCGGCACGCATCGAAGGGGTGAAGCACAATGTACCCGCGCTCGTGGCGATCCTCGATTCGGAGGAGTTCCGCGACGGACGCGTCCATACCGGACTCGCGGCGCAGATCGTGGGCCGGGCATCCGCCGGCGCGGTCGGCTGAAGGTTCCGCATTCGCAGGCGTTTCGACAAAGAGCAGCAACAACCACAACCGGAGGGGACGATGAATCGAAGGAACATCCTGGCGCTCGCCGCCGCGGCGATCGGGCTCGCGGCATCCACGCTCGCCGCCGCGGAGGTGAGCGAGCTCAAGATGATGTCGCAGTACGGCATCGGCTACATGCAGCTCACGCTCATGAAGCACGACCACCTGATCGAGAAGCATCTCAAGGCCGAGGGACTGCCGAACACGAAGGTGACGTGGGCGACGCTCGGCGCGGGCTCCGCGGCGAACGACGCGCTCCTCTCGGGAAGCCTGCATTTCGCCGCCGGCGGCACCGGCCCGGCCATCATCCTCTGGGACAAGACGCAGGGCACGCCCGTGCAGGTGAAGGGCGTGGCCGCGCTTTCCTCGATGCCCTGCATCCTGGTCTCGCGCAATCCGAAGGTGAAGACGATCGCCGACTTCACGGACCAGGACCGCATCTCGATGGCGGGCGCCGGCTCCTCGGTGCAGACGATCTACCTGGAGATGGCGGCGGCGAAGAAATGGGGCATCAAGGACTACAAGAAGCTCAACCACCTCATGGTGAACCTGCCGCACCCCGAGGGCCTGCGCGCTCTCCTGTCCGGAGCGGGCGGCGTCACCGCGCAGTTCGCCTCGCCGCCGTTCCAGAACATCGCGCTCGAGAACCCCGCGATCCATCCCGTGCTCAATTCGTACGACGTGATGGGCGGCGCCAACACCTTCCTCATGGTCTGGTCCACGGAGAAGTTCCGCAAGGAGAACCCGAAGACGTACAAGGCCGTGGTGGACGCGCTCAAGGAAGCGACCGACGCGATCAACGCCGACAAGAAGCGCGCGGCCGAGATCTACTCCGAAGAGGGCCACGGCAAGCAGACGGTCGACTTCCTCCTGAAGATCATGGACGACCCGCAGGTGCACTACACCATGGCGCCCGAGGCGATCCTTCCCTACGCCCAGTTCATGTACAAGGTCGGCGTGATCAAGCACGATCCCCAGTCCTGGAAGGACCTCTTCTTCCCCGAGGTGCACAACCTGCCGGGAAGCTGACCATGGAGGCACAGCCGGCGAAGCCGCTCCTCGCGGTCGAGGGAGTCACGCTCCAGTACAAGACGCGCGAGCACCTCGTCACGGCCACCTACCGCGTGAGCTTCGACGTGCTCCCGTCGGACCGATTCGTGCTGCTCGGTCCGTCGGGATGCGGCAAGTCGACGCTGCTCAAGGCGGCGGGCGGCTATCTCAGGCCCGTTGAGGGCACGATCCGGTTGAAGGGCGCGGAGGTGACGCGCCCCGGCCCGGATCGCGTCATGGTGTTCCAGGAGTTCGACCAGCTCCTGCCGTGGAAGACCGTGAGGCAGAACGTGCTCTTCGCGCTCGAGGCCTCGGGGAGGCTTCGCGGACGCGAGGCGGAGGAGCGCGCCATGGGCTACATCGAGAAGGTGAACCTCACGCGCTTCGCCGATTCGCTGCCTCATACGCTCTCCGGCGGCATGAAGCAGCGCGTCGCGATCGCACGCGGCATGGCGATGGAGCCCGACATCCTGCTGATGGACGAGCCCTTCGCGGCGCTCGACGCCCTCACCCGACGCAAGATGCAGGACGAGCTGCTGCAGCTCTGGGAGGGGACCAAGTTCACCGTGCTCTTCGTGACGCACTCCATCCCGGAGGCGGTGCGCATCGGCAACCGCATCCTTCTCCTCTCGCCCCACCCCGGGCAGGTGAAGGCGGAGCTCAACAGCGACGGCACCGACCCGCAGGATGCGAACGGTCGCAGGCTCTCCGAGCGCATCCATTCGATGCTCTTCTCCGAGGGCGAGGTGGAGCCGGAGACGACCCATGTCTAGCCCCGCCGCGCGCCCCGAATACGTCCGCGAGCAGGTCGACGAGCACGACTTCGGCGTCGTCAACAAGCCGCTCACCGCCTGGGAGCGCATCTACGGCAAAGCGGTCGTGCGCAAGGCGTTCATCCTCGTGATCCTGGTCGCGGTCTGGCAGGCCTACGCGATGCACCTCGACAACCAGCTGCTCTTCCCGACCTTCACGGACACGATGCACTCGTTCCTGAACCGTGTGGCGAGCGGCGAGCTGCTGCGCAAGTCGTGGGTCTCGATCAAGGTGCTGCTGCAGGGCTACCTGGTCGGGCTCGTGCTCGCGCTCCTGATCACGATGCTCGCCATGACCACCCGCATCGGCAACGACCTGCTCGAGACGCTCACGGCGATGTTCAACCCGCTGCCCGCGATCGCGCTCCTGCCGGTCGCGCTCATCTGGTTCGGCCTCGGCAGCGGCAGCATCATCTTCGTGCTGGTGCACGCGGTGATGTGGCCCATCGCGCTCGCGACCCACTCGGGCTTCCTCGGGGTCTCGAACACGCTGCGCATGGTGGGGCGCAACTACGGGCTCGGCGGCTTCGGCTACGTGAGGCGAATCCTCATTCCCGCCGCGTTCCCGAGCATCCTCTCGGGCCTCAAGATCGGCTGGGCTTTCGCCTGGCGCACGCTCATCGCGGCGGAGCTCGTGTTCGGCACCACGTCCGGCTCGGGCGGCCTGGGCTGGTTCATCTACGAGAACAAGAACGTGCTGGACATCCCGGCGGTGTTCGCGGGGCTCTTCACCGTGATCCTCATCGGGCTGCTGGTGGAGAACCTGATCTTCCGGACGATCGAGCAGCGCACCGTGCGCCGATGGGGGATGCACTCCTGACCGCGGCATCCGGCGCCGCGCCGGCCGCACGCCTTTCGGGACTGATCCTCGCTGGGGTGTGGATCGGCGAGCTCGCGGGAATCGTGCATCCGCAGGCCGCGCTCTCCGCGGCCTGCGCGATCGCGCTCGCCGCGTTCGTGCTGCTCGCGCTCCTGCGCGCGAGCGCGCACATCCGCGTGCTCTTCCTCTGCGTGACCGGCGTTTCCGCAGCGATCGCGTTGCGGGGCGGCGTGCCGCAGGCGCTCGCGAGCGGCTACCAGCGCGCCCAGATCTTCGGCGCCTTCCTTCCCTCGGTACTGTTCCTGCGGGCCACCGCCGAGGAGAGCCCGCGCATCGAGCGACTGCGCCATGGGCTTGGCGGCCTCTCGCCGAACGCCTCGCGCAACTGGACGCTCTACGGATCCCACGCCCTCGGGGCGGTGCTCAACGTGGGCGCGATGTCGATCCTCGCGCCCGTGGTCTCGCGCGGCGCGGACGACGCCCAGCGCGTCCAGCTCGCGACCAGCTCCGCCCGCGGCGTGGGTGCGGCGGTGATGTGGTCGCCGTTCTTCGTCGCGATGGGCTTCACGAGCCAGCTCGTCCCGCACGTGGCGATCGGCGAGCTGATGGCGATCGGCGCCGGGCTCGCGGCGATCGGCCTCGCGCTCTCCGGAGCGATGTTCACGCCGGGCCTCACGCGCGCCGCCTTCGTCGCGAGCGTCGCGCAGCTGCGGCCCCTCCTCGTGCCGATGGCGATCGTGATCGCCGCGGTGGTGGGCGCCTCGGCGGCTTTCGGGTTGCGGGGAATCGCGTCGGTCTCGCTCGTGGTTCCGCTCTGCTGCGCGGCCTACCTCGTGCGGCTCGGCGCCCCGGCGGCGCGCTCGGCCGCGCGCCGCACGCTCGCAAGCTTCGGACGCCTCGCCGACGAGCTCCTCATCGTGATCGGCGCGACGATCCTCGCGACGGTAGTGGCCGCCTCGCCCTACGCGCGGGCCATCGGCGCGAGCATCGACCCCGCGATGATCTCGGGCTTCGCGCTGCTCGCCGCGCTGATCTTCGTGCTCTACCTCTTCGGTCTCGCGGGGCTGCATCCGATGATCGGGGCGGGGATCGTGCTGCCCGTGATCGCCTCGGGCTCCTTCGGCGTGAGCCATGCGGTGCTGGCCTCGGCGGCGGTCTTCGCCTGGGGGCTCTCGGCGTCGATCTCGATGTGGAGCCTGCCGATCGTGGCGGCCGCGTTGAGCTTCAGCGTCCCGGTGCGCAGCCTCGTCACGCGCCGCGACTTGCTCTTCGGCGTGGCGTACGGCATCGCCGGGGCGCTCTATCTCGGGGCCGTGAACGCGATCACGGGCCCGGCCTGAAACGAACCGGGGGAAAGATCGCATGGCGGAAATCACGGGGGGCAAGGCGGTCGTCGACGCGCTCGAAGCCGAAGGCGTGCGGCACGTCTTCGGGCTCATCGGCTCGGCGGGCATGGAAATCTTCGACGCGCTGCACGGCTCGCGCGCGATCCGCTTCATCGGCGTGCGCGACGAGCGCACCGGCGTGCACATGGCCGACGGCTACGCGCGCGCATCCGGCGGCGCGGGCGTGTTCCTCGCCGGGCAGAACGGCCCGGGCGCGACCAACCTCGTGACCGGCCTCGCGCAGGCCTTCGCCGCATTCTCGCCGGTGGTGGCGCTCGCGGGGTCGCTCTCCACCGCCCACGTCTACCGCGACGCCTTCCAGGAAGTCGACCAGCAGGCGCTCTTCCGCCCGGTCACGAAGAAGACGTGGACCCTCACGCAGGCGAAGCGGATTCCCGAGATGGTGCGCGAAGCCTTCACCACGGCTCTCGCGCCGCGCCGCGGGCCGGTGGCGCTCAACCTCCCGCGCGACCTTCTCGCGGAGACGATCGAGGCGCAACCCTCGGCGCCTGCGCAATCGCACCGCCCGGCCTCCACCGCGTGCGCGGATCCGGAGCTCGTGCGGCTCGCCGCCGACCTCCTCGCCGCCGCGAAGCGCCCGCTCATCATCGCCGGCGGCGGCGTGAAGAACGCTCGCGCGCACCTGCAGGCGCTCGCCCTCGCCGCGCGCCTCGGCGCCCCGATCGCGACGTCGCCGGGACACGGCGACGCGATTCCCTGCGACGACCCGCTCTACGCCGGGCAGGTCGGGCCGCGCGGCAACGCGGTCGCCTCGGCGCTCGCGAAGGAAGCGGACGTGATCCTCGCGCTCGGTACGCGGCTCGGCTTCAACACGACCTTCTACAGCTACGACAACCTCAATCGCGACGCGAAGATCATCCAGGTCGACCAGGACGCGGGCGCGGTGGGCCGCTTCTTCCCGGTCGCGCTGGGGATCGTGGGCGAGGCGGGATCCTTCGCGGCCCGGCTCGCCGAGGCGCTGGGCCCGCACGAGCCCTCGCGCGAGGTCGCCGAGTGGTGCGCCAGGTTCCGCGCCGATCGCGCGCGCATGCTCGCGGAGCGCGAGGCCACCGGCGGCGAGCGCCGCGATCCGATCCAGCCGGCGATGCTCTACTCGGCCCTGCGCAGGACGGTGCCGGCCGACGCGATGTTCACCATGGACGCGGGCACGCTCTGCCTGCAGGCGACGGACCAGCTGCCCTATCGCGAGCCGCCCTGCCTCTTCACGCCGCTCGACTTCGGGCTCGTGGGCTTCTCGTACGCCGCGGGCCTGGGCGTGAAGCTCGCGTGCCCGACGCGCACGGTGGTGAGCCTCATGGGCGACGGCGGCTTCGGCATGACGGCGAGCGAGATCGGCACCGCGGTCGCGAACGACATCGCGACCGTCTGCATCGTGATGAACAACGGATGCTGGGGCGCGGAGAAGGCGTACCAGCGCGACTTCTTCGGCGGACGCTACGTCGGCGCCGACATCCCCAATCCGCCCTACGACAAGCTCGCCGCGCTGCACGGCGCGGCCGGCTTCCGGATCGAGAAAGCGGCGGAGCTCGACGCCGTGCTGCGCGAGGCCTTCGCCTGCGGCAGGCCCGCGATCGTGGACGTCATGGTCGATCCGGCCGCGCTCTACAGCTTCCGCCGCGATTCCTTCCAGCATCGGGCGAAGCCGCGAGCTTGACGGTGGAACGTCTCTACGACTACGTGGTGGTCGGCGCGGGCTCGGCGGGCGCCGCGCTCGCCGCTCGTCTCACGGAGTCGGGGAAGCATCGCGTGCTGCTGCTGGAAGCGGGCGGCGCGGATCGCAACCGCTGGATCCACATCCCGCTCGGCGTGGGCAAGCTCCTCACCGACGAGCGCTACGCCTGGAAGTTCGAGACCGAGCCGCAGGCCGAGCTCAAGGGACAGAAGGTCTACTGGCCGCGCGGCAAGGTGCTCGGCGGCTCGAGCGCGCTGAACGGCATGGCGTATGTGTGGGGCGATCCGCGCGAATTCGATCGCTGGCGCGAGTCGGGGCTCGCCGGCTGGGGATGGGACGACGTGCATCCCTGGTTCCGGCGCATGGAGAGCAACCGCTACACGAGCGCCACGGGGCGCGGGCGCGAAGGTCCGCTGCGCATTACCGACCGCAAGGCGCGCGACCGCGACGCGCTCTCCGACGGCTTCGTCGCCGCCTGCCGGGACGCGGGAATCCCGGAGACCGCCGACTACAACGTCTCCAGCTACGAGGGCGTGCGCTACCTCGAGCAGACGGCGCACGAGGGGCGGCGCTGGAGCACGGCGGTCGCCTACCTTCGCGAGGCGCGCACTCGCGACAACCTCGTCATCGAGACCGGCGCGCTCGTCACGCGCGTGCTCTTCCACGGGCTCGCGGCGAGCGGCGTGGAGTACGAGAAGGACGGCGGCAAGCGCGTGGCGAAGGCGGCGCGCGAGGTGATCGTCTGCGCGGGCGCGATCCAGTCGCCGCAGATCCTCGAGCTTTCCGGGATCGGGGATGCGGAGCGCCTTCGGGCGCTGGGCATCGGCGTGGTCGTGCACCGCCCCGCCGTGGGCGAGAACCTGATCGACCACCTCCAGGTGCGCTGCACCTACGAATGCACGCTCCCGATCACGATCAACGACGTGATGCGCAGCCCCTGGCGCCGCTTGAGGGTCGGACTCCAGTACGTCTTCACGCGCCGCGGGCTGATGGCCGGCACCTCCTCCACGGCGCACGCGATCACCCGAACCTCGAGCGCGCTCGACGCGCCCGATGTGATGGTGCGCATCTACCACATCAGCGGGAAGGACCGCTATTCGCGATCGCCGGGGGCGGGGATCGACCCGTTCCCCGGCTTTTCCATCGGAGGCTTCCAGCTGCATCCGCGCTCGCGCGGCTCGATCCACGCGGTCTCGGCCGACCCGCGCGCCTTTCCGCGCATCGAGCCCAACTACTTCACCGAGGAACACGACCGGGCGACCGCGCTGGCACTCCTCAGGCTCGTGCGCGGCATCGCCTCGCAGCCGCCGCTGCGCGGCCTCATCGTGCGCGAGACGCGACCCGGCCCGGAAATCGCCGACGATGCCGCCCTGCTCGATTACGCGCGAAGCTGCGGCCAGACGGCGTGGCACACCGTGGGAACATGCCGCATGGGCCGGCCGGCCGATTCCGTGGTGGACGAGCGCTTGCGCGTGCACGGCATCGCGAAGCTGCGCGTCGCCGACGCATCCGTCATGCCGACAATTCCCTCGTCGAACACCAACGCGCCCTCGATCATGATCGGCGAGCGCGCGGCCGACCTCGTCCTGCAAGACGCACGCTGAAGCCGGCCGCCGCTACTCGCCGGTCTGGCGGTTCACCGTGGCCCCGTGCCTTCTGCGCGAGACCCGCGCAGCCATCGATACCATCCCCACATCGCGAACGCATCGAGGATCACTGCCGCGATCCCGAACGCGATGCGCCCGGACGCCTCGCTCGCACCCGTCCGCATCGACGAGCCGGCGAAGGAGATGCCGCCGCTGAAATGGCGCTCTCCCGGGCCGAACGCCACCCAGTCGAAGATCGCGGCGAGCGCCGTCACCATGAGGCCGACGAGAAGCCCGCGCAGCCGCAGGTCGTTCTGCGGCACGGCGAGGACGGTGCCGACCAGCACGAAGCAGGCCCCCGCGAGAGCGACGACCCACAGCGGGGCATGCACGCTTCCCGGCCGCGCGGTTGCGAACCCCAGACCGATGGCGAGCGGATAGAGGCCCATGGCGATGAAGGCGAGGCCCATCAGGATCGAGTTGCGCCTCGACAGCGGAGCGCTCGCGCGTTTCGGCGCCGCGTTCATCGCGACTGCGCCCTCGCCGCTTCCTCGGCGAGGCGCGGCGACAGGTTCTCCTTGAGCCAGATCATCGAGCGGTGCACGCGCTCGTATCCGCTCGGATGGTCGAAGAAGAGGAACTCCTCGATCGGACCCGGCGCGATCTTGCGGTAGGTCGCGAGGCGCATCGAGACCATCGCGAAGCCGTAGGGCTCGCGCGCCGCGTTGAGGCCGAAAGCGTCGGCCTGGTTCTCCACATTGCGCACGATGCCGTTGATCGCCGGGGTGGCGAGGAAGAGCAGGGTCGTCACGATCGCGACGAGGAGCGGCAGCCCGGCCGGATCCGTGCGATCGCGCACTCCGAGGCGCGCACCCCAGCGCACGAGCGAGCGGTCGAAGACGAAGCGCGCGATCCAGAACACCACGCCGAACACGATCGTGAGGTCGATCGTGAGCTCCAGCGCGTGCGAGAGCACGTAATGGCCCATCTCGTGCCCGAGCACCGCCTTGATCTCCGGCAGCGACGTGTGCCGGAGCAGGTTGTCGTTGAGGGCGAGGCGCGTCGTGCCCCACAGGCCCGAGACGTTGGCGCTGATGCGCGTCGTCTGCTTCGAGGCGTCGAACCATTCCACGTGGTCGGTCGGGATCTCGTTCGCGCGCGCGAGCGAGAGCACCGCGTCGCGCACCGGCCCTTCGGGGAGCGGCTGGTAGTGGTTGAAGAGCGGCGCGATGAACACCGGCGCGATCATGCCGACGAACAGGTTGAAGACGAATACGAGCCCCGTCGCCCAGATCCACCAGCGCGCCCCCGCGCGCCGCAGCGCCGCGTACACGCCGGTGATCACCATCGAGCCGAGCACGAGGCCCACGCCGAGGCCCTTCAGCCGGTCGCCGAGCCAGCCGGGGAACGGCTGCCCGGAAAGCCCGTATGCGTGCTCGCGGACGTAACCGACGTAGATCGTCCACGGAAGCGTGAGGACGAAACCCACCGCGATCCAGATCGCGCCGTAGATGATCGTATGAAGCCAGGTGCGGGGGGCTCACGCGCTGCGCGAAGTCGCGGATCCGGCGCGAAAGCCCCGAGAGCAGCACGACGGCCGCGAGGACGACGCCATAGAGCCAGTCCCACAGCCCAATCCAGTAGCCGCCCTCGAAGTACGCGTCGGAGCGCGCGCGCTGCTCCGGCGTGAGCATCGCCAGGTAGGCGGCGGTCGCTTTGTCCACATCGAAGCCCGGCCCCGGCTGCGCCGCGGCGGGCACGTGCAGGCCGGGCGGGAACTCCGGCGCGATGGGCGCTGCGGGGCAGCGCGTGGCGAAGAGCGCGAGCATGATCGACATCACGGCGACAGCGACGAAACGCATCGGGCCTCCCCGGTTTCGTGGGAAAGGCCGAATGTTCTCACGATCGCTGCGCTTGGACCTATCGGATTGCCCGGCAACTGGCCCTGTTCGCCGAGGCCGGTCAGGCCAATAATCGCCCTGCCAGATCCCCGCAGAGGCCCCGATGACCGATACCCTCGACCGCCCGCTCTACCGCAAGGTCCAGGACCAGCTCGTGGGCGCGATCCTCCGGGGCAGCATGCCGGCGGGAAGCCGCCTGCCCTCGGTGCGGGGTCTCGCGAAGGACCTGGGCGTGAGCCGCGTCACCGTGGAGACGGCCTACGAGGCGCTCGAGGCGCAGGGGCTCATCGAGGCCCGCGCGCGCTCCGGAACCTACGTCACCGGATTCCTCGGCCAGCCCGCCGCACACGCCGGCGTCGCGCCCGGTCTCTCGCTACCCTGGGAGGCCCGCCTCGCCCCGTGCGCGAATCCGGCGCGCGAGCGGATGCTCAACCAGGTTTTCCGTGGCGTCTGCGTCGAGGGCACGATTCCGCTGGCGTGGGGCGCGGGCGATCCGGCCCTTTTCCCGGTGGAGCCGTTCCGACTCATCATCAACCGCATCCTGCGTCGTAGCGGCGGCGCGGCGCTCGGGCCCGAAGAGACGCAGGGCCATCGCGGCCTGCGCGAGGCGTTCGCGGCGTACCTGCGCAAGCTCGACGTTCCCGCGACCGCCGACACGATCGTGGTGACGAGCGGCTCGCAGCAGGCCATCGACCTCGTCGTCTCCGCGCTCGTGCAGCCGGGCGATCGCGTGGCGGTCGAGGACCCGACGTGGCCCGGCGCCCTCGGCGCGCTGGAGGCGGCCGGCGCACGGATGATCGGCATTCCCGTCGACGAGCACGGCATGCGCATGGATGCCCTGGAGCGCGCGCTCGGCGAGGGCGACGTGCGGCTCGTCTACACCGTGCCGACGTACCAGAACCCGACCGGGGCGGTGATGCCGGCCTCGCGCCGGCGCGAGCTCGTGCGCCTCGCGCGCCGCCACGGCTTGCCGGTCCTCGAGGACGACGCCCTGCGCGAGGTGCGCTTCGGCAGCCCGCTCCCGCCGCCGCTTGCGGCGCTGGACCCGAGCGGCAACGTGATCTACGTCGGAAGCTTCAGCAAGTCGCTGATGCCCGCGGCGCGCCTGGGCTACCTCGTCGCCCCGCCCGCGCTCGTGCGCTGGACCGTCGAGCGCAAGCGCTCGCGCGACCTGTTCTGCTCGCCGCTCCTGCAGCGCGCGATGGCCGCGTACCTCGAATCGGGCGAGGCGGTGCGCCACTGGAAGCGCATCAGCCGCGTCTACGCGCAGCGCCAACGGGTGATGGCCGATGCGCTCGCGCGGCACTTCCCCGCCGGCGCGAAATGGCGCCGCCCCGCGGGCGGCCCCGTGCTCTGGGTGCGCGTTCCGGACGCGATCTCGGTGCGCGCGCTCTTCGAGGATGCGATGCGCGCGGGCGTGAGCTTCGCTCCCGGCGAGGCGTTCTTCGTGACCCCGGCGGACCAGCCCTGGATCCGCCTCAACTTCGCCGCGCTCGACGAGAAGAGGATCGCGCTCGGCGTCGAGAAGCTCGGCGCGCTGCTCCACGCCGCCCTCTCCAAGGAGACCCCGTCATGACCTGGAAGATCGAAGGAACGTATTTCGAGAGCTGCAACTGCGAGACGGCCTGCCCGTGCGTCTTCCTCAGCAAGCCGAGCGAGGGCCACTGCGACGCGATGGTCGCCTGGCACATCGACAAGGGCGGGTTCGACGACGTGAAGCTCGACGGGCTCAACGTCGCCTTCGCGGTGCACTCGCCCGGCCACATGGCGCAGGTGAAGTGGGACGTCGCGGTGTACCTCGACGAGCGCGCGACGCCGCCGCAGAAGGACGCGCTCACGAAGATCTTCGCCGGACAGGCGGGCGGTCATCCCTCGCGCCTCGCCGCGCATGTCGGCAAGATCCTGGGTGTGGCGAGCGTGCCGATCCGGTACGCGGCCAACGGCAGGCAGCGCAGCCTCTCCATCCCGGGGATCGTGGAGGCGAACGTCGAGGCGCTCGAAGGCCAGGGCGGCGCCGAGATCCGGATCGAGAACCATCCGCTGTGCATCGCGCCCGGCGAGCCCGCGGTGGCCGGGCGGTCGAAGAACCTCGACTACACCGACCACGGGATGAGCTGGCACTTCTCGGCGCGCAACGCCTTCTACTCGCCGTTCCGCTACAACGGCTGAGGCGCCGCGCGATGCACGAGAGCCTCGCCGCGCTCGCCGCGATGTGGGCGGTCATGATGGCGGTGATGATGGTCCCCGCCGCCGTGCCGTCGTGGCTGCTGCACGCGCGCATGTCGAGGAGCCCCGCGGCCTCGGCCGCCTACCTCGCGGGCTACCTTGGCCTGTGGGCGCTCGCGGGGCTCGGCTACGCGGCGGCGCACTTCGCGCTCGATCGCGCGGGCATGCTCGACGGCGAGATGCGGCTCGCGAGCGCGCGCGCGGTCGGGCTCGTGCTGCTCGCCGTCGGCGCATGGCAATGGTCCGCGGGGAAGGCCGCGTGCGTCTCGAAATGCCGCTCGCCGCTCGGCTTCATGATGAGCGACTGGCGCGAGGGCGTCGCGGGCGCCTTCGCGATGGGGCTTCGCTATGCCGCGTGGTGCGTCGGCTGCTGCTGGCTGATGATGGTCGTGCTCTTCGTGGGGGGCGCGATGAGCATCGCCTGGGCGATCGCGATCTCCGCCTACGTGCTGCTGGAGCGCATCCTTCCGCTCGGCCGCGGATTCGACCGCGCCGTGGGCGCGGCCCTCGTCGCCTGGGGCGCGTGGCAGCTCGTCTCCGGAGCGTGAGCCGCGCGGCTCAGGCGAGCATGTTGGTGTCGCCGTCCACCGAGAGCGCCTGGCCGGAGATCATGCGGCCCCGCGGGCTCGCCACGAACACCGCCAGGTCGGCGAGCTGCTGCGGCGTGACGTACTCCTTGATCGAGCTGTAGGAGAAGGCGAGCTTCTCCATCTCGTCGAAAGGGATGCCGCGCGCCTCGGCCTTCGCCGCGAGGACGCGCTTCTGCCGCTCGCCGGCGACGACGCCGGGAAGCAGCGCGTTTACGCGGATCCCGTCGCCGCCCAGCTCGATCGCCAGCGAGCGCGTGAGCCCGATCACGCCCCACTTCGCCGCGGCGTAGGGCGTGCGCATGGCGAAGCCGAGCCTTCCGGCGAGCGAGGAGACGTTCATGAGGCTCGCGTTCTTCGAGCGGCGCAGGTGCGGCACCGCGAGGCGCGCGCAGTTGAACTGGCCGGTGAGTCCGATCGCGATGCAGCGGTCCCATTCCAGGGGATCGATCTCGTCGATCCTTCCCGTCGGGCCGGCGACGCCCGCGTTGTTCACGAGGCAGTCGAGGCCGCGCAGCGCCGCCATGCCCTCGTCGAAGAAGCGCAAGACGTCCTCGCGCGAGGCGACGTCGCAGCGCGTCGACGTGATCGGCGGGTCCGACGAGCGCAGGCGCTCGAGCGCCAGCTCGTCCACGTCGCATACGTGCACCTTCGCTCCCTCGCGCACGAACGTCCGCGCGATCTCGAGCCCGATTCCGGAAGCACCTGCGCTCACCATCACGCGCAGGCCGCGAATGTCCAGGTCCATGTCGTCCTTTCGCAGGGAGTGCGACATGCTAACGTGAGCGCTTTGCCCGCGCATCCTTTGGGTATCCGACGACCATGGCAGAACCGCGCAGCAAGGCACCCCGCAAGGTCATCATCACCTGCGCCGTGACGGGTGCGATCCACACGCCCACGATGTCGCCCTACCTCCCGATCACCGCGCAGCAGATCGCGGAGGCGGCGATCGGGGCACACGAGGCGGGCGCGGCGATCGTGCACCTGCACGCGCGCGACCCGAAGGACGGACGCCCCGACCAGCGCCCCGAGGCCTTCGCGCCGTTCCTCTCGAAGATCCGCGAGGCCTGCGACGTGGTGGTGAACATCACGACCGGCGGCGCGCCCACGATGCAGGTGGACGAGCGCGTGAAGCCGTGCGCGCACTTCAGGCCCGAAGTCGCCTCGCTCAACATGGGCTCGATGAACTTCGGGCTTTTCCCGATGCTGGAGCGCTACGGCCAATTCAAGTTCGACTGGGAGCGCCCGTACCTCGCCGGCTCCGACGAGCGCATCTTCAGGAACACCTTCAGGGACATCCGCTTCATCCTCGAGACCTGCGCGGCGAACGGCACGCGCTTCGAGATCGAGTGCTACGACATCGGCCACCTGTACACGCTGCGCCACTTCGCCGATCGCGGGCTCGTGAAGCCGCCGTTCTTCATCCAGTCGGTGTTCGGCATCCTCGGCGGCATCGGCCCGCATCCCGAAGACGTCGCGCACATGAGGCGCACCGCCGATCGCCTGTTCGGGGATCGGTACGTGTGGAGCGTGCTCGGCGCGGGAAGGAGCCAGCTCGCGATCGCGGCGCAAGCGGCGGCGCTCGGCGGCAACGTGCGCGTGGGGCTCGAGGACTCGCTGTGGATCGGACCGGGCAAGCTCGCGGAATCGAACGCGCAGCAGGTGCGCGCCGCACGGCAGATCATCGAGGGGCTCGGGCTCGCGGTGGCCACGCCCGACGAGGCGCGCGCGATCCTCGAGCTCAAGGGCGGCGACCGCGTGAACTTCTGAGGCGCGTCAGAACCCGCCGCGGCTGCGCAGGCAGGCGATCGCGACGAAGACGAAGAGCGCGAGGAAGGCCGTCTCGAGGATCACGAGGATCATCGCGCGCGGGCCGACCTTCACGAGTGCGCGCAACGGCGTCTTCATCCCGATCGCCGCCATCGCGACGACGAGCAGCCATCCGGAGATCGTGCCCCCCAGACGGACCGCCGAAGCCGGAAGCCACCCGAAGCTGCCGAGAATGACGAGCGCCGCGAACGCGGCGACGAACCAGGGCACGGTCGGCGCCGCGCGCGTGGCGGCGTCGCCGCGTGCGCGCACCACCATGCCGATCACGAAGCAGACCGGCAGAAGCATTGCCACGCGCGTGAGCTTCATGATCGTCGCGACGTCACCGGCCTGCTGCGACACCGAGTAGCCGGCCCCGACGACCTGCGCGACGTCGTGGATCGTGCCGCCGAAGAAGATGCCGGCGGAGCGGTCGTCGAGACCCGCCATCCGCGTGATCAGCGGATACGCGAACATCGCGACCGTGGAAAGGATCGTGACCGCGATCACGACGAAGCCCGCGTCGCGCTCCGTGTGGTCGGTCCTTGGAAGCACCGAGTTCACCGCGAGCGCAGCCGACGCTCCGCAGATCGCGACGGCCCCGCCGCTCAGGATCGCGAAGCGGCTTCCGAGGCGCAGCGCGCGCGCGAGCAGGAGTCCCAGCGCCATCGTGAACACGATGCCCGCGGCCGCGAGCGAGATGGCGGCCCATCCGAGGCTCAGCACGTCGGAGAGCGCGATGCGCAGCCCGAGGAGGGCCACGGCGGTGCGCAGCACGATCCTGGAGGACATCTCGAGGCCTGGGCGCCAGCGCGCGTCGGCCGCGACGAAATTGAACGCCATTCCGAGGAGCAGCCCGAACACCATCGCGCTCAGGCGGAAATGCTCGGAGAGGAACGTCGCCGTCACGGCGAGCACCGTGCAGAACGCGAGCCCGGGGAGCGCGAGCGCGAAGCGCTCGACGAATCGCGGGAGCGCGTGGGTCGCTGGAAGCGGAATCGCCGGCTGGCTCACGTCGCACCTCGATCAGATCGATGAGGCGGCAGCCTACGGCTCGAGGCGCGCGCGGGCTGTGCCGTGCGTCACCCTTTCCGGGCGATCCATGGCGCTCCTCCTTTACACCGGTAACATTCGCGCGGTTGGCCGGCCGCGCTCGACCGCACGCGAGGCGAACTCGACCGCCGTCGAGATGTACGGATTCAGTTGGATTCCGCGCTCGCGCCGCGACCAGCATCCCCGGCCGACGCAGGCGATTGCGAGCTCGGATTCCCGGGGTGGGGACGGCCGATGTGCGCGAGGATACTGTCGGCCTCGGCCGCGTCGTTCATCTGCCACAGGATTCGCGCCATGCGCACGTTGGCGTGGGCGAAGAACGCCGCCATGCACAGCACGAGCAGCGAAGGCTGGTCGACCTCACAGCGGTAGCGCACGAGCTGCGACGCGTACGCCGAGAGATCCGTCGCGTCCTCGAGCGGGATCGGACGGCACGCGAGCGGCAGGGCCTCGACGTCGCAGCGGCGGATCGACGAGAGGTAGCGGCGGCGCACGCATAGGAGCTGCGCGTCCAACCTTGCTTGTACCAGCTCGGAGAGCCAGCGTTTCCCCTTGGCGGGGGAAGAGGGAGGAAGCGGCGCCGCGCTCATGGAAGTCGATGGTCGAAAAGGAAAAGCCCTTCTGCCGAGGAGGGGCCCTTCCGTCACGAGTCGGAGTCGGAGCGTGCCGGAGGTGCGTCGATGAACTCCTTTTTCGGAGGAAAAGTAAGCCGGCGGCCGCGCGGCGGCCATCGGACGAATCCGGTTCCGAGAATCCGTCGCGATCCTACGGCGCAATAGTGATTCCCGGATGCCGGACGTCGGACGGCGTCTACTCGACGTCCCAACGCGTTTCGGGAAACAGCCGGGCTTCAGGAGGCGTAGATGCGCAGCGCGGGCAAAAGCCCGAAGGCGGCGAGCAGGCTCGAGGTTTCCGGCTCCGAGGCATAACGCCCGGTCTTGCAGCGGCGGCAGAAGAACCTCACGTCCCCCGCTTCGCACGCGATCATCATCTCGCCCGCCGTCCAGACGATGTTGCTCAGGTGTCCTTGGGGACAGCGATAGCTCTGCACCAGCGAGGGCAGTATCTGCACCTCGTCGAAGTCGCCTTCTTCCATGCACGGGCCGAATTCGAGGCTCATGCGCTCATTGTCCGGCCCGCGCGCGCCGCGCGCTTGATCGCGCGCAACGCGCCCTGTAGGCGTTCACCTACGTCCGGAGCTCACTGCGAAGTGAAGAGCCCCGCCTGGTAGTCGAGGATCGCGCGCCGGATCTCGCCCTCGGTGTTCATCACGAACGGGCCGTACTGCGCGATCGGCTCGCGCAGGGGCTTGCCGGCGATGAGCAGCGCGCGCGAAGGCTGGGTCGCGCGCAGGATCACGCCCTCGGCTTCAGGAGTGTTCGCGAGGAGCGCCATGCGCTGCGCCGGCACCGGCGTTCCTTCGATCTCGAGCTCGCCTCGGTAGACGTAGACGAACGCGTTGTGGCCCGCGGCGATCGGCTGCGCGAAGCCGGCGCCCCCCGGGATCTCGAGGTCGAGGTAGAGCGGCTCGGTCACCTCGCGCTGCATGGCGCCCTTCACGCCGTGCGATTCCCCGGCGATCACGCGCACTTTCACGCCCTCCGCGCTCGCCGCCTCGGGAATATCGGACGCCTGGAAGTCGCGATACCAGGGCGCGCGCATCTTGTCCCGCGCGGGGAGGTTCAACCACAGCTGGAAGCCTTCCATGCGGCCCTCCTCCTGCTCGGGAAGCTCGGAGTGCACGACGCCGCGTCCGGCGGTCATCCACTGCACGCCGCCGTTCTGCAGCAAGCCCTCGTGGCCGGCGCTGTCGCGGTGGCGCATGCGTCCGGCGATCATGTACGTCACCGTCTCGAACCCGCGGTGCGGATGGTCCGGGAAGCCCGCGATGTAGTCCTCGGGATTGTCGGTGCCGAAGGCGTCGAGCATGAGGAACGGATCGAGCCGGCGCTGCAGCGGCTGCGTGAGGACGCGCGTGAGCTTCACGCCCGCGCCGTCGGAAGTGGGTGTGCCCGCCATGACGCGCTCGACGGCGCGGCTGCGGGCGACTGCATCGGTTGTCGTCATGGTGCTCATTGCGATTCTCCTCGTCACCGTCTTTGGATAGGGTACCTGCGTATCGGCCGGCGTGTCGCGACCGCGGCAGCCGCGGCCGAGCGCCACGTGGTCTTGCCCGTCAGGAGCCCTCGGACCTGCGACGAAGGAAATGTGGGGGTTCCATGGATGCTTCGGAAGCCTTGAAATTGGATATCATTGTTCCATTCCTGGAACGCTCTCCAGGCAGGCCCCATGAAACGCGCCGGCCCCGAGCCGAACGACCTCCTCCTCTTCGCGCGCGTCGCGGACCTCGGCAGCTTCTCGCGCGCGGCCGAGCGCTTCGGCATGCCGAAGTCGACCGTCTCGCGGCGAGTGAGCGCGCTCGAGTCGCAGCTCGGCGAACGTCTGCTCCAGCGCACCACGCGCAAGCTCACGCTCACCGAATTCGGCCAGGCCGTGCTCGAGCATGCGCGCCACGTCGCCGAGGATGTGGAAGCCGCCTCCTCGCTCGCGGCCAATCGCCAGGTCCAGCCGAGCGGGCGGCTCCGGCTCACGATGCCCGGCGATCTGGGCAATCTCGTGCTCGCTCGCATGCTCGCCGAGTTCGCGCTCGCGCACCCCGCGATCCGGCTCGAGCTCGATCTTTCCGCGCGCTTCGTCGACCTCATCGGCGAGGGCTTCGACCTCGCGATCCGCATGGGCGACCTTCGCGACGACGCCTCGCTCGCGGCCCGCCGCGTGGCCGTATTCACGAACGGGCTCTACGCGTCGCCTGCGTACCTCAAGCGCCGCGGCAAGCCTGCCCAGCCGGAGGCCTTGATGGAGCACGATGCGTTGCAGGTGACCTCCCGTACGGGGGATCCGATGCCTTGGACCCTGCATCGCGGCAAGCAGCAGTGGCACGGCATCCCGCCTACGCGCGCGATGGCGAACTCGCCCGAGCTCCTGATGCGCATGGCGCTGAAGGGCGCGGGGATCGCGATCGTGAACGACCATTTCGCATCGGCTCACGTGAAGCACAAGGAGCTCGTGTGCGTCCTGCCCGATTGGCGGCCTGCGCCGGTGAGCGCTTGGGCGGTGTTTCCGGGAAGAAGGTTGATGCCCGCGAAGACGCGCGTCTTCATCGATGCCCTGGCGGCGATGCTCGCCGGACCCGAATGCCAGGCGGCCGCAACGCAGGTCAGGAGAGAAGCGCGCCCCGGACTTTCTTGACATTCGAGGACCCCAACCCGATACTTTTTCGCGTCGCGCCCCGCACCCATCCCCTTCGACCATCTTTCGCGAAGCCCCCTCGCGAGCCCGAAGTGGTCCATTCCCGCACGAGGAGGTCGATTGTGATTGGTTCCCGCTTTCGCTTTGCAGTCCTCGCACTTGCGTTGCTCGGCACGCTCACGTCGCTTGCGCCGTTGCCCGCGGCGGCCGAAGAGACCGTGAACTACGGAGTGCAGCCCGATACCGATCCGTCCTTCATCGCGAAGGCGCTCGGGTACTTCGAGCCGATCGAGAAGAAGCACCACGTGAAGATCGTCTTCCGCCAGTTCTCCTATGGGGCTCCGGAGAACCAGGCGATGGGCGCGGGCGCGCTCGAGATCGCTTCGGCGGGCATGGGCCCGGCCGCGATCGCCGCGTCGCGGCTTCCCGCAACGCTCGTCGCGATCAACATCCTCGAGCAGACCGCGATCCTCGTCCCGACCGACTCGCCCCTCAAGACGCCCTGCGACCTCAAGGGCAAGACCGTCGCCTTCCCGGGCATCGGCTCGCAGCAGTATCCCCTGCTGCTCAAGGCGCTCGCCAAGTGCAAGCTCACCGCGAACGACATCAAGCTCTTCAAGTCGACCGGCCCGGACATTCCGGTGCTCGTCGAGCACAAGTCGGTCGATGCGGGAATCACGTGGGATCCGTCGATCTCGGTGGGGCTCGCCTCCGGCAAGGTGCGCCTGCTCGCGAAGGCCGAGGACATCATGCCGATCATGAACGGCCACTACATCGGCAACGGCGTGTACGTGCACGACACATTCCTCAAGGCGCACCCGGACATCACGCAGGAGCTCGTCACCGCGAACGTGAAGGCGATCAACTACATCCTCTGCAACCCGGAGAAGGCCGCCAAGCTCTGGAGCGATCAGATCGGCATCCCCGAGAACGTGATCGCGCTTTCGCTCAGGAAAGGCGTCTCGGTTTACAGCCTCGACGTGATCCCGCGCCGGGAGACGATGGCGGAGTACACGAAGTTCCTCCAGGACGCGAGCATCCTGAAGCCGACGGACGCGCCGAAGATCGATCCCTCCTTCGCGACCAAGGCGCTCGCGGAAGTGAAGAAGGGCAAGACCTGCGCGGCGGCGCGCACCTAGCCGAGTGGGCGCCGCTCGAAGCGTCACGGAGGGGGGGAGGCGCGTCCTCCCCTTCTTTTTCGCCGCGATCTTCATCGCGGTCGCCTGGCAGCTCGTGGTGTGGACGACGCACCCCGATCCTTCGATCCTTCCCACCCCGAGCGCCGTGGTCGTCGAGTTCGGGCACCTTCTCGCGAACGGCCAGCTCGCCAACGACGCGTTGTACAGCCTCGCGCGGGTCTTCTCCGCGTGGCTGCTCTCCGCACTCGTCGCGGTGCCGCTGGGGCTGGTCATGGGAAGCTCGCCCGCGCTCGAGCGCGTGGTGAATCCCTTCGTCGAACTGCTGCGCCCGATCTCTCCGCTCGCGTGGATCCCGCTCGCGATCCTGTGGTTCGGGATCGGCGAGCTGGGAAAGATCTTCGTCGTGTTCATCGGCTCGTTCTTCCCGATCCTGCTGAACACCATCGCGGGCGTGAAGGGCGTGGACCGCACGCTGCTGCACGCGGGCGAGGTCTTCGGGTGCGACACGCAATTGGAGCTTTTCCGCCGCGTGGTGATGCCCGCGTCGATGCCTTCGGTCGTGGTGGGACTGCGCGTGGCGTTCGGCACCGGATGGGCCGCGATCATCGCCGCGGAGCTCGTCGCCGCGCAGAGCGGGCTCGGCTTCCTGATCGCGAACGGAATGGATGTGCTCCGCGCCGACGAGGTGGTGGTCGGCATGATCGCGATCGGCGTGCTGGGCTTTCTCTTCGACACCTTCTTCCGCTACCTGCAGGGCCGCTTCGGCCACGCGAGCTGATGCAAGCGGTCCCCGACATCGGCAAGCGACTCGAGATCGCCGGCCTCGCCAAGACCTACCGAAGCCGCTCCGGGGAGACGCTGCAGGCGCTCGGCCCGATATCGGTCGACGTGCAGGCGGGCGAGTTCCTCGTCGTCGTGGGCCCGAGCGGCTGCGGGAAGACCACGCTCCTGCACGTCCTCGCCGGCTTCCTCGCGCCGACCGAGGGACGCATCCTCGTGGGCGGGGAGCCCATTTCCGGTCCGGGCATCGATCGCGCCGTGGTGTTCCAGAGCTACGCGCTGTTTCCGTGGCTCTCCGTCGTCGAGAACGTGGAGTTCGGGCTGCGGCGCAAGAACCCTTCGGCGCGCGTGCGCCGCGAGATCGCGCAGTCGTACCTCAAGCTCGTGGGGCTGCAGGACTTCGCGAACAAGAGCATCGACGAGCTCTCCGGCGGGATGAAGCAGCGCGTCGCGATCGCGCGCGCATTCGCGGTGGAGCCTTCGATCCTCCTCATGGACGAACCGTTCGGCGCGCTCGACGCGCTCACTCGGCGCCTCCTGCAGCGCGAGCTGCTGCGCATCTGGCAGGAGCAGAAGCGCACGGTGGTGTTCATCACGCACTCGGTGACCGAGGCCCTGTTCCTCGCCGACCGCGTCCTCCTCATGTCGTGCCGGCCGGGCCGCATCAAGGGGGAATGGCGGATCGACGCCCCGCGCCCGCGCGACATCACCGCGGACGGGCTGGTCGCGATGGAGCGCGAGATCTATTCCCTGCTCGACGAGGAGCTGGCGAAGACCTTCGCGCAGGAGGCGCTGCCGGGATCGGGCTGACCCGGGCCTGGTCCATACTTGCGGCTCGCCACCTTCGTCGGAGTTGCCGCGATGTCCGCTCGCTCGCCCGGCCTCGCCCTCGCCGTCCTGCTCGCCGCCGCGCACCCCTGCCTGGCAAGGACCTCCGAGGTGTCCCCGTCCGCTTTCTTCTCCTCGTTCCACCTGAGCTGCACGCGCCGCCGGGCGAGGCCTGGGCCGCGCTCGCGCGGATCGGGAGCTGGTGGAGCTCCGAGCACACGTACTCGGGAGATGCATCCAACCTCGCGCTCGTCGCGATGCCCGGCTCCATGCTGCGCGTGCAAGGTGCGCTCGGGCCGCTGCAGGCAATGGCGGTGAACGGCGTGCTCACGTTCCGGCTCTCGCCGATCGCGGCGGGCACCGCGGGGGAAACGCCGCGTTGAGCGCAGCGCAAGAGCTGCCCGTCGGGCCGGTTCTGGTCCTCACCACCGCGACGCAGTCGCTCTCGACGCTCGGCATCCTCGTGCTCGCCGCGGTGGCACCCGCCGCGGCGAAGGGGCTCGGCGTGAGCCCCGCGCTGATCGGCTACCAGGTCGGCATCGTCTTCTTCGGCGCCATGCTCTCCGCGTCGGCTGCGGGCGGCATCGTGATGCGCTACGGCGCGGTGCGCTCGAGCCAGATGTCGCTGTGGCTCATCGCCGCGGGCTGCGCGGTCACCGCCGCCGGCTCCATCGCGGCGGTCGTCGCGGGCGCGATCGCCATGGGCCTCGGGTACGGCATACCCAACCCCGCCGCCTCGCAGCTCCTCGCCCGGGTTCCCTCGAAGCGAGGCATGAACCTGCTCTATTCGATCAAGCAAACGGGAGTTCCGATCGGCGGCATCCTGTCGGGGATGATCGCGCCGCCGCTCGCGGTCGCCTTCGGCTGGCAGTCGGCGCTCGGCGCCTGCGCGCTGCTGCTCGCCGCGCTCGGCGTGATGACCGGAGTAGTGCGCAAGGATTGGGATGGCGATCGGCAGCCGGATGCGCCGGTATTCTCCTCCGCGCTGCACAGCTTCGCGCTGGTCTGGCGGCACGAGCCGCTGCGCTGGATCGCCTTCACTTCGTTCCTCTATTCGGCGGTACAACTTTCGCTCACCGGCTTCCTCGCGACCTATCTCGTGAGCGATGCGCGGATGAGCCTGGTGCTGGCGGGGACCGTCCTGTCGATCACGCATGCGAGCGGCGCCGTGGGGCGGCTCGCGTGGGGCTGGGTTGCGGATCGACTTCGCTCGGGCGGCCTCGCGCTGATCCTCAACGGATCCCTCGCGACGCTCGGCGCGCTCCTCACCGCCGGGATCGCACCGCAATGGCCGCTCGCCGCCGTCATCGCGACGTGTGCGTTCTTCGGCTTCTGCGCGGTGGGATGGAACGGTGTCTACATGGCCGTCATCTCGCGGCTCAGCCCGGCAGGCAGCGTGAGCTTCGCGGTGGGCGGAAGCCTCGTGTGGACCTATGCGGGCGTCATCGTGATGCCGCCGGCGTTCTCGGCGCTGCACGCCTGGCTGCATTGGAGCTACGGCGTCGGCTTCGCGCTGCTTTCGATCGTCACGCTGCTCGGCGTCGCCTGCGTGGTGCTCGCGCGGCGCGCGGTTGCGGCCACGCGCCGGGCCTCCTGATCGCTGCCTACGCCCCGTCCGGAATTTCCGCTTCGACGAGCTTCGCGAGCAGGGCGAGCGATTCCTGCCAGCCCAGGTAGCAGGCCTCGGCCGGAATCGGATCCGGAATGCCCTCCTGTGCGATCTCGACGTCGGTGCCGACCAGGACCTTCTTCAGCGCGATGGTGACGACCATCGTCCCGGGAAGGTTGGGATCGTCGAACTGGTCGGTGTGGCGGATGCGCTGGTTCGGCACCAGCTCGACATAGCTGCCGCCGAAGGAATGGCTGCTTCCGGTGGTGAAATTCGTGAACGACATCTTGTACGAGCCGCCGACACGCGCGTCCATGCGGTGGACCTTGCCGGTGAATCCGTTCGGCGGCAGCCACTTGGCCATTGCATCCGGATCGAGGAACGCGCGATAGATGCGCTCGGCGGGCGCGCGCAGGACGCGGTGAAGACGGATGTTGCTGGGCATGGCGGTTCCTTTCGATGGCGAATGAACGGGATGGTACGGGGGAGTCGAACGAGCAGGGGGCGATTCGACAACCTGCACGACAAGCGCGCGTGCCCTCGTCAACGACGGTCAACTCCGCTAGGCTAATGGCCGACAAGGCCGGCGTCGCCACGCCGAGCGACGACCAGGAGGGGCGCATGGGCACGCGCAGGATCGCATCGCTGCTCGTCCTTGCCGCGTTCCTCGCGGGGATCGCGCTCGACAAGCTGTGGCTCGCCGCTCGGGCGCCGGGCTTTTCCAATGCCATCCTGGTTCGCCCCGGACTCATGTTCAACGACCGGCGGGTTCTCGAGGGCTTCTCCTTCGGCGCGCCCTTCCCGCTGCTCCTCGCGCTGCTGGTTCTCGCGCTGGTCCTGTTTCCCTGGGCGCACGCCTCGTATCCGGTCGCGCGCAAGGAGCGGTTCCGGCTGATCGGACGCATGGCGGGGCTCATCCTGCTGGTGCCGCTCTGGATCGTCGCGGCCGGACTCGTGTATCGGCTCTTCAGGCCGTACCTGTCCGTGCCGGTTTCGATGGCGCTCGAGTCGTTCGGGATGCAGCCGAGCGTGTATTACCGGACGGCCGACGATGCGCACCGGCTGCTCGGGCAGCTCGACGGAAGCCTCGCGTGCTTCCTGGGGCTCGCGGTGGGGCTGCTGCTCGTGTACTACCGGCTTCCCCGCTGAGGATCGAGAGCGGCGGATCGCGCATGACAACCGGGATTTGGGCGCTACACTGCCGCGCTCGTATCGCGAAGCTTGCGACCGAGATCGGGCCGCGGCCGCCCTACTTCCCCTGCATCTGCGCGAGCGTCTTCGGCCCCAGCCACTTCTTGAGCTCGTCGAAGAAAAGCTCGACCTCGCCGTCGTGCACGAACGAGATCGCGATCACGTTGCGCGTCTCCCGGTCGCCCGTCTTCATGCCGAGCTCGAGGGCGGCGACGATGCCCTCCAGCTCGTCGCGATGGTGCGACTGCGCGTGCTCGGAACCCATGAGCAGGCATTGCCCGACGCGCGCGAGCACCGCGGCCATGTAGACGTGCGGAATGAGCGTTCCGAAGTTGTGCACGTGGACTCGCCGCGCCTCCTGCAAGGCGACCGACGCGGCGCAGAGCCGCTCGACGAGATCGACGTTGTTGATCGGCTTGCCGGGTGACGCGGGCATCGCGGATTCCGTTCGCCGCGCAGGGCAGGCGCCGGCGCTCAATCCATGACGAGCTGGATGTTCGTGGCGAAGAGGCCCTCGGCGAGCTCGAGCACCTCGTAGCGAACCCGCTGCGGCGCCTTGAGCGTCTTCAGGCCCGGCGTGGTGATCGCCGACTGCCGCGCAAACACCGGCGGGCCGCCGACGTCCGGAGTGATGAGGCCGAAGCCCTTGGAATGATTGAACGAGCGGACGATGCCTGTGGCCATGGGGGCGCCTCCTGGAACGGTTCGTGAAAAACAAAAGGCCCGGTCGCCCGGGCCTCGTTGCGCGTTCGAAGATCTCTAGAGCGTGCGGATATTCGCGGCGTTCGGGCCCTTGGGGCCGTTCTGCACCTCGAACTCCACCTTCTGGCCTTCTTTGAGGCTCTTGAACCCGCCCATCTGGATCGCGGTGTGGTGGGCGAAGAGGTCCTTGCCGCCGTCGTCCGGCGTGATGAACCCGAAGCCCTTCGCATCGTTGAACCACTTCACGGTACCTGTCGACATTTACTGACTTCCTTTGCTGTGTGCGCGGGCGAACCCCGGCCCGGCGGCGGGTCACGACCAAGGAAGGGAAATGTCGCTTCGATTCCGCCCGGAACGGCGGCAGGGAGGGACTGGAACTTCACTACCTGATGATCCTGCACCCACAGTGTACGCCAAAATCGCGGCCAGCGGGGGAAGCCTTCGCGCAGCGGATCCCTAGCGGGCGACCGCGGGCTTCTCGAGGCTCCTCGCGAATGCGTCGGGAACACCGAAGCCGGCCTTGATGAGCTCGAGGATGAGGCTCCGGTTCTCGCGCACGGCGGCGGGCAGCGTCTCCTTGTTGGCGAAAAAGTACTCGGACATCATCTTCAATGCCTCGGGCTCCTTCACCTTCTTGCTCGATACCTTGGGCCCCTTCACGAGCTTCGCATAGGACTCGATCAGGCTGGTCCGCGAGGCCGATACCTGCTCCCCCGGAACCCGGCCGGTGAGGTGAGCGATCCAGAATCCGCCCCACGGATTGACCACGTTCTTGTGCAGGTTGTACCGCAGGTCGTCGTACTGCTTCTTCCAGCGGGGATCGTTCTCGATGGCGACGAAGACGTCCTCGACCACGTCGTCCGTGTAGGGCTTGGGCAGGGTCTTGAGGACTTCTTCGATCAGGGATTTCACGCGGGCGGGGCGCATCTCGGTCCTTTCGCTTCGGAAGCCTCGATTATCCTCTCAAACCGGATCGAGCCTCCTCGGCCGGGGGGGATGGCTTCGGCGCGACCTCGCGCTGCATGGGCCGCGTCAGCTTCGAGACGGGGAGCGTGATCCCCTCCGATTGCGCGGCAACTTGCCGCGGGGCGCGGGCCGGCCGGTATCGAGCGCGCCGCCTTCGTCTTCCCATCGACTCAGGCCCGAGCGCTCGCGCGCGCTGCTGCGCGTGAGCACATAGCCGAAGATTCCCAGGGGGACGCCGCGCGCTCTCATGCGAGAGGCCTGCTGCGGCGCTTGCGGCGCACTAGATGCGCACGCGGCCGCTGCACTCGGTCCCGGGCGCGGGCATCACGTAGCGCAGCGCGTCGTGGCGCTCGGACACGTACATGAAAAGCTTCCGTGAGGATGCATCGTTCGACGGTGCGCCCGGAAGCACCGAGTCACCTAGGGATATATTTAAATATAGGGCTTGACTTCGGCGGCGCCGCGAACCGTTTCGCAGGGTTCGCGCAAGGCAGCGCGCCGCTGAAGCCTCAAGGCACGGTGAAGACGCCGATCACGCTCACGCCGGTGCTGCCCCCGACGCCCTGCACGATGGCGGTGTACGCCCCCGGTTGCAGCGTGAGCAGCAGTCCCGGCTCGAGCGCATTGCCGGGCGCGAAGCCCGACGCCTGAAGCTGCGCGGCATTCGGATCCGCCTGCCAGTCGTCGTTCGTGGCGATCACGCTCTGGTCGGACGAACGCACGATGGTGAGCGACGGATTGGCGAGGAAGTTGGAGATTCCGAAGGGCGCGAGCGAGGGTCCCGTCGCGGTGACCGCGACCGTCTGCGGGCCGCTGCCCTGCACGATGAAGCCGCCGATCATCACGTTCCCGCCGGTGAGCACGAGCCCGCGCGTGGAGATGTTGGAGAGCGGGACGTCGGGATGGTCCACCTCGAACACGCCGATCACGCTCACACCGATCGCCCCCCCCGCGCCCTGCACGATCGCGGTGTAGGCGCCCGGCGGCAGGTTCACGTACAACCCGGACTCCAGCGGATTGCCGGGCGCGAAGCCGCTCGCTTGCAGCAGGGAAGCGTTCGCGTCGGTCTGCCAGTCGTCGTTGGTGGCGATGACGCTCTGGTCGGACGAGCGCACCAGCGTGAGCGTCGGGTTGGCGAGGAAGTTCGAGATGCCGAACGGCGCGAGAGAAGGTCCGGTGGCGGTGATGGCCACCGTCTTGTTCGTCGAGCCGCCGATGATGAAGCCGCCGATCATGACGTTGCCGCCCGTGAGCACCTCCATGCGCGTGGAGATGTTGCCCAGGCGCGGGATGCTCGTGGTGGGCTCGAAGTCCGCCGTCACCGACTTGGCGCTGTCCATGGTGACGTTGCACGCGGTCACGCCCGTGCAGGCCCCGCTCCACCCGGAGAAGATGGACGAAGCGTCCGGCGTCGCTGCGAGCGCCACGCCCGTGCCAGTGTCGAAGCTCGCCAAGCACGTCCCGCCGCAGCTGATTCCCGCGGGGGCGGAACTCACCGTTCCACCGCCGGAGCCGGCCTTCGCGACCGACAGCGAGTACTGGATGGTGGAGCACGCCGTCGCGCCGGGCGAAGACGTCGTTCCCGATGCGCATGCCGTCTCGCTCGTCGCGCCGTACGTCGAGACGAAGAATCCCGCGCCCGCAGGATTGCACGCCGATTGCCCGGTCGCAGGCTGGTAGCTTCCCGGCAAGCACTGCGACGGCGCGCTCTGTCCGGCGAGCCCGACGAAGCTTCCCGGGGGCGCGGGCGTGGAGCACGCCGACGTGCCCATCGACGGCTGGTAGAAACCCGCCGAGCAGAGCGTCGGCGCGGTGGCGGCGCCCGCGCTCACGAAGCTGCCCTGGGGCGCCAACGTGCACAGGGACTGTCCCGTCGCCGACGCGAACGTGCCGCTCAGGCAGGGTTGTTCGGCGGTCGCGCTGGGAACACCGACGAAGTGCCCGCCGTCCGCCGGGTTGCACGACGATTGGCCGATGAGCGATTGGAAAAAGCCGGCGATGCACTGGGTCGCCGCGCTGGCCCCGGCCAGACTGAAGTATCCCGCGGGCACCGGGTTCGAGCATGCGCTCTGGCCAGTTGCTGGCTGGTAGAAGCCGGCGGAGCACTGAGTGGGCGCGGTAGCCCCGCCAGAGCTCACGAAGTTCCCGAAGGGCGCCAATGTGCACGCGGACTGTCCGGTCGCCGATGCGAAGGTGCCGCTCAGGCAGGCTTGTTCGGACGTCGCGCCGGGCCCCGTGGCGAACCGCCCCGTGTCCGCCGGCAGGCATGCCGACATTCCCGCCGATGGCTGATATTGCCCCGGGATGCACTTCGTCTCGGCGCTGGCGCCGACGGTATCGACGAAGTACCCGGGGTCCGCCGGCGCGCAAGAAGGGTCAGTTCCGGTGGGCGACCAGTTGCCGATGGTGCACAGCGCGGCGTAGGCGCCGGACGAGAAACACAAGGCGAGCGCGAGCGGGATCGCCTTGGGAACGAAAGGCAGCACATTCGCCTTGCGCCGCGCGCTTCGATCGCTCCTAGCCATTCGCCCTCCCCGGCGGTTGGTCGCCTCGGATTAGAACATCGACGCCCCCGAATCTGCAAAGAAAAACTTCACAGTGCCGGGAATCCTTTCGGCACGCTTGCTACCATGGGGGGAGAGGCGTTGCGCCGCATGGAAGGGGATGGAGGGATTGCCGCAGGTGGGGATCGAGCTTTCGGCTGCGATGGCGGCGTCGGAGCGTTGCTTCCACGAGGGACGCCTCGCCGAGGCGCTGGATCCGCTGGATGCCGCCGTCGCCGCCGGCTTCAAGGATGCGGCCCTGCAATCCAACCGGTGCCTCGTGCTGCAAAGGCTGGGGCGCATCGGCGACGCGTTGGATGCGGGCCGGGCCGCCGTCGCGCTCGATCCGAGGATGCCCGCCGCGCTCGCCAATCTCGCCGGCGCGCTTCGCATGGCGGGCGACATCGATTCGGCATTCGGGGCGGTCGATGCCGCACTGCGGCTCGATCCCTCTTTCGCCGACGCGCACGCGCAACGCGCGCTGCTGCTGCAGCACGTCGGGCAGCTCAAGGATGCGATCGACGAGAATCGCGCCGCCCTCACCCTGAGCGCCGATCTCCCGGAGGCGTGGACCAACATCGGCGTCTGCCTCAAGGCGAGTGCCGATGCGGCGGGTGCGTGCGCGGCCTACCGGCGCGCGCTCGCGGCGCGCCCCGGCTTCGCGCCCGCGTGGTGGAACCTCCTCATGTGCGCGCAGTACGACCCGGCCCTCTCGGCGTCGGAGCTGCGCGAGCTGGCGCTGGAATGGCAGCGCGCGATGGGCGGCGCGATCTCGCCGTTGCCGTTGCCGCTGCGACCACCATCCCTGCGCGATGGCATCGAGGGAAGGCGGCTCAGGGTAGGCTACGTCTCGGCCGATTTCTACGAGCATCCCGTCGGCTGGTTCCTGAGCGACGTGCTCCGTAACCACGACCACGACCGATTCGACGTCCGCTGCTACGCGAGCCAGACGCGGCGCGACGCGCTCACCGAGGAAATGATGGCGGCCGCGCACGGCTGGTCGTTCGTGGGCGAGCTTACCGACCCGGACCTCGTGCGCAGGATCCGCTCGGACGGCATCGACGTCCTGGTCGACCTTTCCGGGCACACGGCGGGCAATCGCCTCGGCGTGTTCGCGCTGCGCGCCGCGCCCGTGCAGGTGAGCTGGCTCGGCTATTTCGCGAGCACGGGACTCGCCGCCATGGATGCGGTGCTCCTCGCACGCGAGCAGATGCCCGAGGGCGCGCAGGCCTACTTCACGGAGAAGCTCCTGCCGCTCGAGTGCTGCCAGTTCGCCTACTCGCCGCCGCACGACGCGCCCGAAGTCGCGAAGCCCGCCTCCCGCGATCCGGTATTCGGCAGCTTCAACAACATCGCGAAGCTCAACGACGAGGTGCTCGGCGCGTGGAGCGCGATCCTTCGCGCCCTCCCCGCGAGCCGGCTCGTGCTCAAGTGGCAGGGACTGGCGGATTCGTGGTTGCGCGACAACCTCCTGCGCCGCTTCGCCAATCACGGCGCGGACCCGGCGCGCATCGACCTGCGCGACTCCGCACCGCACCGCGACATGCTCGAGGAGTACGCGGACATCGACGTGGCGCTCGATCCGTTCCCCTTCAGCGGCGCCCTCACCACCTGCGAGGCGCTCTGGATGGGCGTGCCGGTCGTGACGCTCGCCTGGCACCGGCCGGTCTCGCGGCAATCGCTCTCGATCCTCGGCGCGATCGGCCTGGACGATCTCGCGGCCGCGACGCCGCGGGAATACGTCGAGATCGCGACTCGCCTTGCGCAGGACCGCGAGCGGCTCTCCGCGCTGCGGGCGTCGCTCCGCGGCCGGATGCGCGCGAGCGAGATCGGCAACGGGAAGACGGTGGCGCGCGAGCTGGAGAGGAACTACCTCGCGCTCGCGAGCGACCGCGCAGCGCGGCAGGCGCAGGGAGCCGGGTCGTGAGCGCGATCGCGCAGGTCATGGATCGCGCGATGGACGCCCAGCGCACCGGCCGTCTCGCGGAGGCGGACGCGCTCTACCAGCAGGTGCTCGCCGCGCAGCCGCACAACCTCTTCGCGACGCACAACCTGGGCATCGTGCGCGTCGCCCAGGGACGCCTCGCCGACGCGCAGCGCCTCATCTCGGAAGCCGCGGCCGCGTATCCCGCAGAGCCGCAGACCGCGGGGAGCCGCCGCATGCTGGGCCTGGCGCTCTTCCGCGCCGGGCACTGGGAGCTCGCGCTGCGCTGGCTCGAGCAGGCCCTCGTCTTCTTTCCCGGCGATCGCGAGCTCGAGGCCGCCCTCGCCCGTGCCCGGCCGCGCGAGCATCTCGCGCCGGAGGTGTTCGATCCGCTGCAGGGGACCGTGCTGCGCCGCGGCGTCCCGCGCGAGTCGGCTACCTATGTCTACGCGATCGACGTGGTCGGAACCTGCAACCTGCGATGCCCGACCTGCCCCGTCGGCAACTTCACCGGCGCGAAGCGGGCGAAGGGCTTCATGCCGCTCGCGACCTTCGAGCGCGTGCTGGCGAAGATCGTGCGCGAGCGCATCGCGGCGCGGCCCGAGATCTGGCTCTTCAGCTGGGGCGAGCCGCTGCTGCATCCGGACCTTCCCGCGATCCTCGAGCGCATCGGCGCCGCGGGGCTCGAGTCGCATCTCTCCTCGAACCTCAACGTGCGCAAGGGGCTCGACGCCGTGATCCGCGCCAACCCCACGAGCCTCAAGATCAGCATCTCGGGCGTGTCGCAGGAGACGTACTCGCGCACGCACGCCAAGGGAAAGCTCGACCTCGTGCTCGCGAACATGCGCGAGATCCGCCGGCTCCTCGACCTGCACCACAGCCGCACCCGCGTGTGGGTCGGCCACCACGTGTACCGCTCCAATCGCCACGAGGTCCCGACGATGGCGGGCATCTGCGCCGAGCTCGGGTTCGAGCACCACCCGATCGCCGCGTTCTACCAGCCCCTCGAGCGGCTGGTCGCGCTCGCCGAAGGCGGTCCCGCCGATCCCGTCATGGACGACCTGCTCGAGCACCCGCGCGAGTACCTGGCGCGCTTCCGCGCGACGCGCCGCCGCGACCACGACTGCGAGCTGCGCTACAACCAGACCGCGATCAATTTCGACGCGACCGTGTCGCTATGCTGCAGCGTCTACGACGAGCCGAACATGCTCGGCGTGAATTTCCTCGACGAGGCCCACGCCGACATCGAGGTGCGGAAGTACCGCCACCCGTTCTGCGCGAAGTGCATCTCTCTCGGCCTGCACTATGCGCCGTCGCATCTCGACCTCCTGGAGGCCGCTACAGGTAAGGGCGCATGAGCGTCGCGAGGTTGCATCGCGCGCGCTCGATATCGGCTTCGGTGAACGCGGCGGCGCGGCGCACGAAGTGGGCGTGCGAGCAGAAGAGGTGGATGCCGATGCTGCGCGCGAGATCCTCGTTCAGCTCGGATTCCGGCAGGCGCTCGGCCGGGTCGAAGAGCCAGCGCATCGCATCCTCGCTCCACCCGGGGTAATAGAAGGCGCGGTGGTCGAGGATGCGGACGAGAGACGGGCGCTTCATCGCAAGCCGCCGCGCCAGGATCGTCGAGTGCGCGACATACCTGCGGGGATTGAACGCGGCCGGCATCGCGCCGAGCCAGGACTCGAGGAACACGCTGCCGGGCTCAGCGCCGATCGCCGATACGCCGAGGACCTCGTCGTAGCCTTGCTCCTGGCGCTCGAGCGCCATCACGCAGACGTTGTCGCGCAGGGCTTCGGGCTCGCGCAGCAAGAGCAGGTCCCAATCGAAGTAGAAGCCCCCATGGGCGAGCAGCTGCCGAACGCGCCACACGTCGGACTGGTGCGCCGCGGCCACGATGCGGCGGGGTCCCAGGAACTGCGGCGGCATCGACACGCGGACCTCGAGATGAGGCAGCAGCGCCGACCAGCGTTGCCCGCGGGGAACCTCGGGCGCATGCAGCATCGCTCGGTATCCCTTGCAGTGCGCGAGGACGCTTCGGTAGCACAGGTATTGGAGAAGCGGGAGGTCGCCAGTTCCGGAATCCGTCTTCACCAGGTGGACGATGCGCGGGATCCCCGCCTGCGAGGACGCGGCTGCGGCGCGCAGCCGACGGAGCAGGAGCTGCTTGCGCATGAGCAGCGTTTCGCGCGCTGCGAGGGATGTTGTCGGCAGCCCCATCGCGGCATCGCACGAGCGGATCTCCAAACCCAACGATCCGGGAGACTCGTCCGATCCCGCCATTCCGGAGAGCGCCTCGATCAACCGGCGGCTCGCCTCGCGCGTGGCCTCGTGCGCCGAGCGCTCGAGAAGCGCGCGCGCCCGTGCGATCGCCTTCGCCGTCCCGCCTTCCCCGTCCGAAACGAGGCGGAAGATCGCGTGAAGGTCGCTGTTGTCCGCGACAAGATCGGCAAGGGTGCTCATGGGCGTCCGAGCGTAGCTCAAACGGCATCTCCGCGGAAACGCGCGGCGCTGCGACGACGGGGCGAGCTCGATGCCGTTCGAAACGCAGCGGAACCGCTCATCGCTGGAACGTTGCCTTTCACAGAATTGCGGGGCCGTGGTTGACAACGGTCGGGTTTCCTCTAATCATTCTATTCATTCGTATGAGTAGCATCACGCCGCGGCCAACCTTTCCCGGAGCCTTCTCATGGACCTGAAGCTGCGTCGCGCCGTGATTCTCGTGGAGAACCTGTATCAGGAGATGGAAGTCTGGGTTCCCTACTTCCGCCTGCAGGAGGCTGGCGCGAAGGTGACGTTGATCGGGCCGAAGAAGGAGACGTATCGCTCCAAGCTGGGCTACCCCGCAGAAGCCGAGCTCGGTGCCGATGAAGCAGCTCGGCACAGGTTCGACGCCGTCATCATTCCCGGAGGCTATGCGCCGGATCTCCTGAGGACCAACGAGCGCCTCGTGGAAATGGTTCGCGCCCATGTCCAGCAAGGCGCGATCGTCGCGGCGATCTGTCATGGAACATGGATGCTGGCATCCGCGGACGTTCTGAGAGGCCGCAAGGCGACGGGAGCCGCTCAAATCCGCGACGACGTCCGGAACGCCGGTGCTACCTGGGTCGACCAGGCATCGGTTCGCGACGGAAACATCATCACATCCCGCAAGCCCGGAGACCTTCCCCAGTTCTGCGCGGCGATCGTAGAGGCACTCGCCGAAAAGACGGCCGTCCCGGCGTAAGTCTTTCCAAGATTGTCACGATGGAGCAATGCATGAGCACCCTGTGGACCGATAGTCAGAAGGCGAAGGACGAAGCGGGCCGGTCGGAAGGCAAGACGGCCTCGTCCCGGAATCTGGAGCAGTGGACGCGGCGCCCCAACCTCCCTGATACCCACTACCTCGACACGCGGGTCTATACGGAATCCTCGATCTTCGAGGAAGAGATCGACCGGATCTTCCATCGGGTCTGGCTGCCGGTTTGCCATGAAAGCGAATTGCCGGAACCGTTCGACTTTCGAACCTCCGGAATCGCCGGCCACAAGCCGATCGTAGTGGTACGCGGCGCAGACAATCGGATCCGTACGTTCCTGAACGTCTGCCCGCACCGCGGCAACACGATCGTTCGCTCCCCGGCCGGCTCCCTGCTCAAGGCCGAACCCTCCGGAAACCCGAAGAACATGACTTGCATGTTCCATGGTTGGCAGTTCGACACCACCGGCAAGTGTGTCGAGATTCCGCGCGAGAAAGCGGGCTACCAAGATCGCCTGTGCAAGGCCGACGTCGGGCTGCGCGAACTGCCGACGCAAGTCGCCTATGGCGGCTTCGTCTGGGTGAACCTCGACGAGGAATGCGAGCCGCTCGCGGACTACATCGCCGGCGCCTTCGACTTCCTGAAGACCGAGCTCGAATCCGAGCCACTCGACATCTTTCACTATCAGAAGGCGGTCATCAAGACGAACTACAAGCTCTGGCACGAGACCAGCCGCGAGTTCTATCACGACTACCTTCACTTCCATAACCGCGCGACGGGGATGCTGCAGAAAGGCTATTTCGATCGCAAGTACACGGTGTTCCCGAACGGACACGCCGCGACCGGCCTCACCACCATCACGTACGACGCCTACGAGGGCAACAAGGACCGCGGCCTCACCTTCCCCGGCATGCCCAAGAACGGGTGGAAGCAGATCAACATCTTCCCGGCTTGCACCTACAGCCTTCGCGCCTCCTGCCTGCGTGTGAGCGTCATGACGCCCATCAGCGAGAGCGAGACCCTGGTCGAGATCCGTGGGCTCGGGCTCAAGCGCGATACGCCGCAGGAACGGGAGGAACGCATCGCCGACCACGACACGGTCTGGGGCCCCTTCGGCCGAAACCTGCACGAGGATTTCCTCGCCGTACAGAACCAGACGGTCGCGATGCGCAAAGGATCGGGCAGCAAGTACCTGATCATGGCGCGCGAGGAGAACGAGACGATCCACGACGAGGTGGGTCTGCGTTCGTATTTCGCGGAATGGTCGCGAAGGATGCGTCGCCGCTCGAGCGATCCGGCAAGGAGCACCGAGGAATGAGCACGATGAGCCCTGATACCGCACTGCGCGATTGCAGCCTGGAGCTTAGGCTCCACATCTCCGACGTGGTCTATGAGACGTGCATGGCACTGAACACCGAGAACTGGAAGGCGTTCCTGGATGCGTGCGACTCGCAGGCCTTCCGTTATCGCATCACCAACTACAGCCCCGAGATTCGGCGAGAGCAATGCTGGATGGACCGCGACTTCAAGGGACTCAAGGCGATGATCGACCTGCTCCCTCGACATAACTCGGACCACTCCCCGCTCACTCGGCATGCGACGGTCTACAAGGTGGCCGCGGACGAGGCGAGCGGAGAGGCTCGCGCGACCAGCCAGGTGGCAATCTACCGGACCCAGCTCGACGGCATGAACTCGCACTTCGAATCCGGGCGCACGGAGCTCTTCGCGATCGGGCGCTATGAGGACCGGATGAAGCTGCCGGCAGACGGCGGACGCCCTCGGTTGATCGCGCGCACGGTCGTTCTCGACACGCGCCAGGTCGACATCGGCTCCCATTTTCCCCTGTAGGAGGCTGGGGAATGGGATGGGAAAAGGTGTGCAAGGCGCGAGGAGTTGGCTCCGGGGGAAATGCGCTCCGCCACCGCGAGCGGTGTACCGATGGTGCTGCTCCGTGGGGAGCGGGGCTTCATGGCAATTCCGCCCTTATGTCCCCACATGGCGAACGCCCTCGTCGATGGGTTCTTCGATGGCTGCGTGCTCACCTGCAACAAGCACCTGTGGCAGTGGTCGATTCCCGACGGCCAGCCGATCGGTGAGGCTGAGGCGCCGCTCCTCACCTACGAGAGCCAGGAGCGCGAAGGCGATATCTGGGTAAACGTCGAGCGCGAGCTCGCGTATGACCACGAAAAGTGAGTTGCCGAGGCCCTGAGTGACGGCGAGAGATTGCTCCACGCCGGCCTGCGCTCGGGGCCGCAGTACTCGTAGCAAAGGCCCCAGAGGCCGGGTTCCACTACCAATAACGTGAGGAGACGTGAAGATGCTGAAATCCGCCGCAGCATTCGTAGTCGCCGCATTATTCTCCACGCTCGCCCTGGCGCAGCAATGGCCGCAGAAACCCGTCTATTTCATCGTCCCATTCGCCGCGGGCGGGGCGACCGACCTCGCTGCGCGAGTGCTCGGCGAGAAGCTGAGCGCGGTGTGGAAGCAACCGGTGGTCGTCGAGAACCGCACCGGTGCCGGAGGAGCGATCGGCGCCTCGGAAGCCGCCCGCGCCACTCCGGACGGCTACACCCTGTTCTTCCCTTCCGGATCGGTCCTCACGGCCAACCAGCACATCTATACCCACTTGAGCTACGACCCGGACAAGGATTTCATTCCCGTCACGAAGGTCGTCTCGAGTCCGCAGATCCTCGTGGTGAATGCCGATTCCCCCTTCAAGACGGTCGCCGCGCTGATCGCCGCGGCGCGCAAGCACCCCGGAAAGCTCACCTTCGGCCACGCGGGGATCGGATCCCAGACCGATCTTGCCGGGGAGAGCTTCAGCCTCGCGGCCAAGATCGACGTCGTCGGAGTCCCCTACAAGGGCGACCCACCGGCACTGAACGACCTCCTCGGGGGGCGCCTTACCTATTGCGTGACGACCCTCTCCTCGGCAATTCCCCAGGTGAAAGCCGGAAAGCTTCGGGCGCTCGGGGTCACCAGCAGCGAGCCGGTGCCGCAGCTGCCGGACGTGCCGCCCATCGGAAAGACGATTCCCGGCTTCAGCAACCTGGGCTGGTTCGGGATCGTCGCGCCAGCGGGCACGCCCACGGCGATCGTGCAGAAGGTCTACGCGGACACGAAGAAGATACTGGACGACCCCTCGTTCGCGTCTCGTGTCTCCTCGATGGGCCTGACCCCGGTGGGCGACACGCCGGAGGACATGGGACAGTCGATGAAGAAGGAAAGCGACGGCTACGCCAGGCTCGCCGCGGCCCGCCATTTGAGGATCGACTGATAAGATCTCGAACCAATTTGCGCCGGCTGTGGGAATGGCAGATACCCAGGACCCGCTCTACAAGCACGTAAAGAACCGGCTCGTCGCGTCCCTGCGGGAGGGCCATTGGAAGCCGGGCGAGATGCTTCCGAGCGAATCGAGCCTCGCCGAGCTCTACGACGTCGGCATCTCCACCATTCGGGCCGCGGTCGGCGAGCTCGCCCAAGCGGGTCTCATGGTCCGGCGGCAGGGCAAAGGCACTTTCGTCGCGGTCCACGGCGACGAGCGCAGCGTCTACCGCTTCTTCAATGTGGTCCGTGACGGCGGCATCAAGGAGTTCCCCGTGAGCGAGCTGATCTCGCTTTCGAAGGGGGCCGCCGAGGATGAAGTCGCGGATCTTCTCGAGTTGCCCCGTTCACGGGAAAGGCTACAGGTCTTCAGGATGCGGAACGTGCTGCGGATTGAAGGCACTCCGGTCGTCATTTCGGACATCACGGTGCCGGCCTGCCTCTTCAAGGGCCTGACGGCCAAGATGATTCGGGAGCACGGAAGGACCCTTTATGCGGTCTTCCAGCAGCGCTTTGGAGTTACGATCATTCGCATCAAGGAAGAGCTCAAGGCGATCCCGGCGGATCCGGTCGCGAGGAAATTCTTCGAGCTGAAGGCACGCGAGCCCATCCTCGGCCTGCGCCGGATCGCCTATACGTTCGGCGGCGTTCCCGTCGAAGTACGACAAAGCCGCATCGATACCCGATCGAGCCACTATCAGTTCGAGCAGGGTGATGCCGTCTGACGATCACACCGGCGCGCTGACGAACAACGGCGCGCGTCGTGATCGTCGGGGGTGGCTACAGCAGTGCCGCCGTCACGTTCAGGCACTCGTCGCGCAACCTTCCATTGAAGGATTCGCACAAGCCATTATCTGTCGGATTTCCCGGCCGCGTGAAGTTCTTCGGTGAGCCGAAAACCGGTCTCTGGCACCACACTCTCGCGACTCCAGTTATCGTCCACTGAGTTCCCGAACGACCCTGCGGCGCACGTTCATTCCGTTCGGGCTCTCCGCCTCACTCGTGCCGCAGCGCCTCGATCGGATCCATATGCGCCGCGCGGCGCGCCGGGAAGTAGCCGAACAACACGCCGATGCAGGCCGAGAACACGAAAGAAAGCAGGTTGATGGTGGGATCGAAGAGGTAGGGCACGCTCATCACCCGGGCCAGCACGTACGAGGCCCCCGTGGCGATCGCCGAGGCCGGCAAGGCCCCCCTGCACGAAACCCACGTCCACGCCGGAGTCGGAAGCGGCGAGGCGTCTCAGGTTCTGGAGCGATCCTTCCGAGGGCCGGATGTCGAGGGTCACCCCTTCGCGCGCGAGGATCGCCTGGTACCGCTCGGCCGTCGCCTGGAAGATGCCTCCCGCCGGACCGGCCGTGATTACGATCGTGCGCGGCGGCGCGGGACGGACGAAGCGGTACGTGAACCAGAATGCGGCGACGACGATCAGGGCGAACGGGCCCACGGTCGCCGCGAAGTCCCGCCACGAGACGCGCGGGATTGGCGGGAGCTTGAGGTGAGAGAGCGCCATGGACTGCCGCCCGCCCTACCGCATCCGAATGTGCAGCGCGCGGCAGGCGTTCCGCGATTTCGCGAGCGGAAGGGCCGGCCAGCGGCTCTGATCGGAGTAGGCCATCCCGCAACGATACTACGGGCGAGTTCACCTACTAGGCTCGCGGCTTTCGTCGTGCAGACGGCCAGACGATTTCGAAGCTCGACAAATGACAAGGTTATCATCGAATCGGCGGCGGCCAGCGAGCTAAAGATCGACGCGCAAGAGGCGCCGGCTTAGTGGAACTCTCTTATGATCGGCCAGTTCGGGCAGATGGAGGAGATGTCGCGTTCGCAACGCGATTTGAGCCATCGTTCGCATTCATCTCTCGATGCGCAATCCTCGCATCGCGCGACCGCCAGTGCCAACTCGTGCTCGCGACCAGCGGTATCAATCGAGGAGACATGGAGACGCCTCAATACCCGACTGAGCGGCCTTGAGCCATCAAAGGCTACCAGCCTTCTCGCCGGATCGAGAACGAAGGGCAGCGCGAGAGCAATAAACGCCTGTAGCGCAAGGATGGCGATTCCTGCAATGACCGTTAAATCGTTCATGATGGTTTTTCACAACCGACGAAGAATTGAAGCCTAACGCGGCCGCTGATCCTGACTGGTTGACGTGAATCAATCAGACATCATCAATCGAGCGCATCCACGTGCACGTTCCATGGCCGCATTCCGCATCGATGCAGCGCAGCTCGTGCGGATACGATGCTCGCCCTGGTGGCCTTGGCATAGCACCGGAATCGGGGAATCGGCACATGCGAATTGCTCTCCAGTTCAAGGACCGCCTCCTCGACCGCTTTTCCAATCCGCTCGTCTGATGGTGCCAGCAAGGTTAAGGGAAGGCACGCCCGGTCGGCGAGGTCCATCAATAGCCGCTCCAGCACCTCATCCGGCTGCCCCCTCATTACCAGAGGACGCTGGTCGAGACACTTGGTACGCGGCCCACGCTTCCCAGGATTCCAAGTGCAGAAGGCAGGCCTGCCTTCTCAGCGACTACGACCAGGGGCTCCGTCTCGTCCTCCCGAAGGCTGGCACTTCCCATCGGTTCCCCAACCAGCACCTTCGACCCCCGGCTGCAGGCGCGAGGCCATGAAGTCCTCAGCTGCAAGGGGCATATAGAAATCCAAATTTGGGGCAAGCCCGGGCGCGACGCAATGAACAGATGGTCGGAAAGCGCCTCTGGCGAGTGGGCGAGCTGCAGCCGAACGTACTGGCCTGCACGGAATCGCAGCGACTGCATCTCGCCTGCGCTGGAGACTCTGAAGCGCACTACGGTGCCGCCCAAGACAACGCGCTCGCTCACGGCCAGGCTGCGGGAGGCACACCGCCATTTCTGTCCAGCCGGCAGCCGCTTGTTGCACTACGCAATCCGGTGGCGGGCCGACTCCTGCAGATGAGGATCTGCCTCTCCTTGAGTTGGGAGGTAACGCGGCAAACTCGACGGAAGGGCCAACAGATTCGACTTCGCCCGAGACCACTGTGCAAGCGCACATGCCGCAAATGCCGCCCCGACAGCAGTACGAAACCTCCGCCCCCGAGCGCAGAAGGGAATCCAGAATGGTCTCGTTGGGCGCAACGTCCACAGTTGTCGAGACAGGGCCCCGGTTCAAGGTGACCTTCATCGGAGTAACGCGGCCGACCCGTTGTCCACGCCGGAATCGCTCATGTAAGATCAGGGAGGCTCGGGGGTGATCCTTGGCGCCCCACCCCGGGGGTGGCAAGTGCAGCCGTAAGGAGCTCCGGACGCCGGTAGGTTCGTAGTGCAGCGTCGCAAGGAAGCTCGCTATGTCGGATTGGAATTTCTTCTTGGCTAAGCGGTTGCTACGGGAGTTCGAACGCAGCAAACTGCACTTCATCGATAGTCTCGAAGACTTGGACCTGGTGTGGACGATCGGGTACGCCCAGCGGATCGGGAAACCGGTCGGAATGAAGGCGCTCAGCACCGGCGAATTCGGCGCACCCAAGACCGTCCAGCGCAGGTTGGAGCGGCTGCGACGACTTGGAATCGTGGAGCAAGAGCAGTCGGACGGTGATGGGAGGCGCGTCCAGCTGTATCTAACGCCGGCGACCCTCGAACGGCTCGAGGAGTACAAGGCCTTCATCGTGAAGAACGGCATGGAATCGCGAGACCCCCAGCTTCGTCGAAGGGCCTGAGGCCTACCGTTTTCCGGTGGTGGTGGCAGGCGGAGTTCCGCCCGTGACCCGTGCATTCGCTCTGGCCGATCCCGCAAGTACGATGATGAGCAGCACTTCGCTGGGTAGCGGCGCGTCGGCCAACCCCGTAGTCACCGTGTCAATGTGTGCAAACGACCAGGCCTCATCGCGATGGCCGATCGGCACGTCGACCATCGAGCCTATCGCCGCCACCTTGGCGTTCGACGGAATCAGCGCTGCCCCGCCGCCTATCGCCCCCCGGATGGATCGGCCAAGGGTGGGATGAAGCAAGGCGGCGCCATGCTCCGCCTCGCCAAGGGTGCCGATGATGGCGGCCTTCCCATAGGAAACGGCAGGCCCGGCGAGGAGCTCGAGCATTCGCCTCGTGAGGGCATCCCCGATCTCGACTGCAATCTCGGACAATGCGGAAAGCGGCCTTGGATCGTCCCCAACGCACGGGTTTGTCAAGACCGCCATGCCGGTTATGCGGCGCGACTTGCTTTCATCGCCGGCCGCAGCGGTTTCTTCCAACAAGAAGGCCATCTTTCTCACGCTGGATTGCATTCGCTCTCCCGTTTCACGCCCCGCAGGCGATGCCGTCGCGTCGTGCATCGGACGCGCCGACGTAGCCATCCCCCAAAGCGTGAACCAGCTGCGCTCCACCGAACTCGAGGTGGCCTCTCTCGCACACCAGGACTTCGTGCCCCATCTGCGCCAGCTGCGCCGCAAAGCGGGGGCCGTAGGCCTCCTCCAGCATCACCTTTCCGTCTTCGCGTATGCGCCATCGCGGCGCGTCCATGGCCGCCTGTGGATTCATGCCGAAGTCCTCCAGATTGGCGATGATCTGGACCTGACCTTGGGGCTGCATGTTGGCTCCGACGACTCCCAGCGCCCCGATCACCTTCCCTGCGCGGGACAGCAGTGCGGGAATGATGGTGTGGAACGGACGTTTCCCACCCCGCACGCCGTTCGGATGGGCCGGGTCGACCGAAAAGCATGTCGCACGGTTGTGCATGCAGATTCCCGTCCCGGGAACGACTACGCCCGAACCGAAGCCGCGGTAGTTGGACTGGATGAGAGAAACGATCATTCCAGCTGTGTCCGCGGCCGCAACGTACACGGTTCCACCACTTGGAAGCACGCGTGCGGGCGCACGCCCGGCTTCGCGCCGCCGGATCTCTCGAGCCTTCCGATTGAGCCGATCGGCATCCAGGAGCCCGTTCCAGTCGTCCCGGGCATGTTCAGGATCGCACACGCTCGCATAGACGTCCCCGAAGGCAATGCGCATCGCCTCGATTTGCACGTGGATGCGTTCGACGTCATCGGCCGGCCGATCCGGGAAATCGAAATGCTGGAGGATGCCGATCGCGATCAGCACAGCGAGTCCCTGCGCATTGGGAGGCAACTGGTGAATCGTGAGGCTCCGATAGCGGCCGGAGATCGGAGTGACCCACTCCGACCGGTGCTCGGCAAGATCGCCTTCGCTCATCGCGCCGCCGCACGAACGCGAATGCATGACCAACGCCCGGGATAGATCGCCGCGATAGAACGCCTCTCCGTCGCTTTCGCCGATCTTGCGCAGGCTCTCGGCTTGCTCGGGAAGAGAGAAACGTTCGCCGGGTTGCGGAGGGCTGCCTGAGCGCAAGAACGCCTGCTTGAATCCGGGTTGCGCAGCGACGCGCTCGCACTGCCCACTCCATTGCCGGGCTACGATCGGCGAAACCAGATAACCATCTTCGGCATACCGGATGGCGAAGTCGAACAAGGAGCGGAAGGGCAATTTTCCGTACCGCTTCGAGAGGTCCACCCAGGTCCCTACGGTGCCCGGTACGGTAACGGCATCCCATCCTTCGCCGGGCATGCTCGGGCGACCCCGGAAGCGGTCTGAGGTCCACGCAGCGGGGGCCCGCCCCGAGCCGTTGATTCCCTGCAGCCGTTCTCCGTCCCAGACCATCGCGAGGGTATCGCCCCCGATGCCGTTCATGACGGGATCGACCACGGTGAGCGTAATCGCCGAAGCCAACGCGGCATCGACGGCATTGCCGCCCCGCTGTAGTGCGGCAACGCCCGCCATGGCGGCCAAAGGTTGAGACGTGCAGACCATCGAGTCGGCCAAGGTCGGCATCTTCTGGGCCGCATACGGAAAGGCCCAATCGAAGCCGGACCTGAAATCCGGCACGGTCACTCCGGACCAGCGCCTGCTTCATTCGATAACCGCGCCCGACGACTTGATGACCGGCTTCCACTTCGCCAGCTCGGTCTTGATCAGCTGCGAAAACTGGTTGGGCCCACCGCTCAACGGCACTGCGCCGAGGCTCACGATTCGGGCCTTGAACGCGGGCGAGCTGACGACCTTCGAGATTACGCTGTTGAGCTTCGCAACGACGTCCTTCGGCGTACCCGCCGGGGCGACCACGCCAAACCACGATGACACCTCGAATCCCGGGAACCCGGACTCTGCGATGGTGGGAAGGTTGGGAAACTGGTCGGTCCGCGCTGCCGTAGTCACCGCAATCGCGTTCACCCGATGGCTTTGCACGAGAGGCATGGCGGAAGGCATAAGCTCGAACATCACCGGAACCTGGCCCTCGGTGAGCGCAAGCAACGCAGGCCCGCTGCCTTTGTAAGCGACTTGGACTCCCTTCGCATTCGCGTCCATCAGGAACATCTCCATCGAGAGCGCGGTGGTGCTGCCGGAGCTCCCGGCTGCGTAATGCAGCTGTCCCGGATTTTTTTTCGCCCAGTCGATGAGTTGGCCGACGGACTGGAACGGTGCCTTCGGGTTGACCAGGAGGAACAGCGGCACCCCGGCGACCAGGCTGATGGGCTGGAAGTCCTTGACCGGATCGAAGCCCGGGTTCTTGTACAGATTCGGATTGATGGCGAGGACCGGCGCATTCGCCATCATGAGGGTGTAGCCGTCGGGGCGGCTCTGCGCAACCATCTGTGCCGCGATGTTTCCGCTCGCACCGCCCTTGTTCTGGACAATGACATTGCGGCCAAGTGGTTTGGCGATTGCCGAAGCGACCAATCGCGCCAGAACATCCGCGCTCCCCCCCGGCGGATAGGGCACGATCAGATGTATCGGTCGTGACGGGAACGAGTCCGCGGCCGCTGGCCGAACAGCGGCGAGGATGAGACCCAGGGAGATAAATGCGACCAGGGCGATGCGAAAGGAGGTCGATCTGCGGGACATCGTCAGCGCTCCTAAGCTATGGATGTTTGTGCGTTTGAAGGCGCGCGCGAAAGCACGCGAGATGCATTGCCGGAAAGAACTCGATTTACATCGGCTCTGGACAAGCGACTTTCCACGACATTCCGAATACCGCGCTCTAGCGAGAACGAGGGGTAATCGCTCCCAAAGAGCAGACGGTCGCTCCCGAGAATGGAGGCTGCAATCGAGATTGCTTCGGGGTGCGCGGAGGCGGTCTCGAAGTAGAACCTTCGCACCGCCTCCGAAGGCCTCGTGGTCAGCGTGGCTGATCCTGCGTGGACGCGCTCCCAATACTGGTCCAACCGCTCGGTGATACTGGTAAGCACGCCCCCAAGGTTCGCGATGATGACGGTGAGCCCAGGTACCTCCCGCTCGACGACCCCCGACGCGAGCAAACGCAGTACGGCCCATGTCAAGTCGACCTGGAAGCCGAAGGCGCCGGCAAGCCATTGGTGCGGGTGCAACGCGCCTTCCAGCAGCGGCGGATGATTCGGGAGTACGAGCAGCGGTGAGCCCAGGTCCTGTACGACTCGAAGGAACTCGCCGAACTTCGGGTCGTCCAGCCCCACCCCATCCAGATGGCACGAGGCTCCTACACCACCATGGCACAAATGACTCACCGCATGTGACGCTTCCTGCGCAGCCTTTTCCGGTGCATTGAGAGGAACCGCTGCGAACGGAAGGAAGCGGCCTCGATAGCGTGAGGCGACGTCCGCGAGTTCCTCGTTCACCATGCGCGCCATCTCGACGGCTTCATCGATCGGGAAGCTGTCGATGCCACCCACGTTCTGCAGGCGCAGAACCTGAACGTCGACGCCCGCGTCGTCCATCAGCTCGATGCGGCGATCGAGGTCGATCTGCTCTGGACGAATCGGCCGTCCGGCGCCCGGCGCGGTGAAGACGGCCTCGCGGCCCTCCACCATTTCAATGCGCGGATATTGCTTGCGTCGTCGAAGATGAGCCAGGAATCTAGGGGGTTGGAAGTAGGCGTGAAAGTCTACGACTGGCATCTCGCCTGCCGGCCCCCCGCATTCCCCCACCCTACTCGATCTCCGGGTAGAGAGACGGGAATCTCGATCCCCATCGGCGCGAGAAGCGTTTCCCAATTCGCTGAATCGTCTTGACGAAGCACTTGTGCTCTTCGTCGGGCGGGCAGAAGCCGAGCCGCGCGCTTGCCGCGATTGCCTCGGCATCACGCAGCAGACTCGTCTCGGCATCCTGAAGCATGAACGTCGAGTGGAACCCCTTGAGCTCGACGTTTTCGATCACGTCCCGCACCACCGCCTCGATCTCGGCGACCGGGCCGTGGTTGAGCTCCTTCGTGCGCTGCTCGAGGTAGGCCCAGCCCATTTCGACGTGACGCATCTCGTCCTGGGCGATGAGCCGAATCACCTCCCGCGTTACCGGCTCCGTCGTCCACTCGTAACGCGCAAGGAACGTCTCGAGGGCAATCCCTTCCGAAACGCAATGCCATCCCGCGACGGCGGCCTCCACGGGCACCTCAGGGTTGAATCCCATGCGGTCACGAAAGCCCGCGACGAGCATCTTCATGATCGCGTCGCCGGGGGGCGGCTCCTGCACATATCCGCCCATCGCATTTGCCAGCATGAACGAGGCTTCGGCGTGGCGCGCCTCCTCGAATCCCTTGGTCGCCAGCAGGAACTTCATCTCGATCGACTGCTGGCCTTCGGAGGCACAGGCGGATACAGAGGGCGGGAGATTCGACGATCCCCGTGTATTCCGTCCAAGCGCGGCGGCTCCAGCACAGACGCCCCGCATCGAGCTGCTCCTTGCTGTACTTGCTCCGATCAAACGACGCATAGGGGATGTCCGTCGCGGCGTCCCAGAACCGATGCTTGGCCTGATTCCACAGCTCGGCGAGCTTCGGGTTCTTGCTCTCCGTTGCGAGGGGGAATCGCTTCTCCCGCAGGTTCAGTGCATGCAGTCCGCGCACCGGCGAATTGGGTGCATAAAGGCTGGGTCTTTGGCCCGCTCGTTGAACATCCTCCAATTGAGCGCTCATTCCACCTTCCTCTCGTCGTAGTCATGCGACTCTCCCCGCGTTGCGATTTGCGGAGCGTTATGAGGCGAATTTAAGCGAAGCCCGGATGGCAATGCTCCGATTCCGGCCAAATTGACCTCAATTCGTTGACGGCAGGAGGACGAAAGCGCCCGAAGCCCGAGGCCTAGCCATTGCAGATGGGATCACACCTTTCGTAGACTGAAAGTTCGGCCCTAGCCATTAAGTTTCTCCAGGACGGATATCTTCTCCATCAAGGAGGAGATCTTCGAGTCCGGTTCTCGCCTGTGTTCGTGCCAAGGACTTCCAAGAGGCGCTCGAGATTGTGAACTCGCACGAGCATGCAAACGGCGCGGACTGCTATACGCGAAACGGGTACACCGCGCGCGAGTGCGCCAGGTGCGTCCAGGTCAGGGATGGTCGGCATCGACGTGCCCATTCGCCATGCCCACCCCAAGGTAGTTTGGTAAAGCCCGGCATCGGAAGCCCAGAACAGGAGGAAGGCGCAGCTCACCATGCGGAAATTCCTTCAGGCTCGATACCCGGGACTACTACGGCGGAATCCTCTTGATCGTCGTCGGTCTGGCCGCTGGAGCCCGATCAGCCGCGTACGGGCTGGGCAGCCTCACTAAAATGGGCCCGGGCTTCTTTCCTTTCGGCTGTGGCGTGTGCATCGCCGTTGCCGGTATATCGATAGCGCTGAGTTCAAGATCCGTAGGGCTGCCCGAGCGCGGCCAATCGACGCCGCTCGACCTTCGCGGCCCGCTCTGCATCATCTGCGGAATGATCGCCTTCATCGTGCTGGGGAAGTACGGCGGCCTGGTCCCCGCAACGTTCGCCGTCGTATTCATCTCCGCATTGGGTGACCGGGAGAACACGCTGCGTGACTCCGCAATCCTCTCCTTGGGCATGGTCGGCGTGTGTCTCGTCGTCTTCTGGTGGCTGCTGCAGATCCAGCTCCCCCTCTTCCAATGGGATGGACGATGATCGGTCAGTCCCTTTCGAGCGTGCTCTACGGCTTCGGCGTCGCGCTTACGCCGCACAATCTCCTATGGGCATTTTTCGGCGTGGTCTCCGGAAATCTTATCGGTGTGCTGCCTGGAATGGGAGCCCTCTCGGCGATCTCCATTCTCTTGCCACTGACCTACACTCTCTCCCCGGTTGCAGCGGTCCTCATGGTCGCGGGCATCTACTACGGTTCCATGTATGGCGGCGCGATCGGTGCGATCCTGTTGAACTTGCCATCGCACCCGCCGCATGCAGTCACCTGCCTCGATGGCTATCCCATGACGAGGCAAGGCAAGGCAGGAGTTGCGCTCGGCATGACGATGCTCGCGTCCTTCTTCGCCGCATCGTGCGGGATCATCCTGATGATCTTCGCATCGCCATTGCTGGTTCAGATCGCGTTCAAGTTTGGCCCCGCGGAATTCTTCTCCGTCATGCTGCTCGGCCTCTTGTGCGGCGGAACGATGTCGAAGGGCTCTCCAGTTAAAGGTATCGCGATGACGGCGGTCGGATTGCTGATCGGCGTGACCGGAACCGACATCGATACGGGAGTTATGCGCTTCACCTTCGGCTTCGCCGAATTGGCCGACCGCGTGCAGCTTGTCGCCCTTGCGCTTGGCCTCTTCGGCCTCGCGGATTTCATCCTGACCGTGAACCATTTCGAGGCCAAGAACACGACGATGAAGGTTCGGCTACGCGACATGAGGCCGAGCTGGGCAAAAGTGAAGCAATCCTTTTTTCCGATGCTGCGTGGAACCTTGACGGGCCTGCTTTTCGGAGCAATGCCCGGTACCGGCCCTACCGTAAGCGCATTCGTGGCCTATGCCTTTGAAAAGAAGGTGTCCAAGAACCGGGAGAATTTCGGCCGCGGCGCGATCGAGGGCGTCGTTAGCCCGGAAGCCGCGTCCCACGCGAAGACTCAGGTCGACTTCATCCCGACGATGAGCTTGGGAATCCCGGGTGATGCGGTCATGGCGCTGATTCTCGGTGCATTGCTGATCCAGGGAATCAACCCCGGTCCCCAATTGATCACCGAACATCCGGATGTTTTCTGGGGCCTCATCGCAAGCTTCTGGGTGGGCAACGTCTTGCTCCTGCTGCTCAACATGCCTCTCATTGGGATCTGGGTACGGCTGCTGCGGATCCCCTATCGGTTCATGTTTCCCTCCGCCCTATTCTTCATCGCGGTAGGCGTGTACAGCACGAACAGCGGATTTTTCGAGGTCGGCGAGGCGCTTTTCTTCGGCATCGTGGGCGCCGTCATCCTGTTCTTCGATTTTCCGATCGCACCCGTCCTGCTGGGATATGTCCTGGGTCCGCTTGTTGAGGAAAACTTCCGCCGTGCGCTCGTGCTGTCCAATGGCAACCTGGGCGTGTTCATTCAGCGGCCGATCAGCGCGTCCTTCCTCGGGATTTGCCTGCTTCTCGTCCTAGGGCAACTTCTCTTTCGCATGCGTTCGTCGCGTAGGGCCGGGAATGCTGTGGCTGGCGGGATGCGAACGTCCCCTGCGAATGCCGAGTGAGCGAGTGCTCTTCAAGCCGTGCGCTATCCGGGCGACGCACACCTTGATCCGCATGCCTTCGTGCTCGCCGCCACCGAGAACGCGAGACGGGCAGGCATAAAGCTCACTGGGAATTGCCGCGCCTCCTTCGTTCCGCGTGCGAATGACGACGGGGCTCGAGCTGGGTTCGTTGAATCGCGCTCCACATCAGAGCCAGCTCGAGGTCATGGCGCGACACGCTGGAGAATTCCTCGCAGGGCCTACGCCATCGTTCAGCGATGGGTGGGTTGTTTTCGACCGCTCACGCCGACAGGTCTACCCATCGTTGGCCGCTCAGCCGGCATCCGCGCGTGATCGTAGCGTGCGGGCATGGCACGCTGGGAATGACACTTGGCCTGCCACGGCAAAGCTGGTACGTCAGGCCGTGGAAGGAAAGGCCCTGCCGACACTGATATCGCCAAAAGGTCTTGGCTGCTGAACCTTCGGCCCGTTTGGACGAGCTCGTGACATTGAGCAGGACGGCAAGGGGCAGCCATGTACGTTTGGCTCGGCGGTCATTCGCGGTAGGGCAACCAAAGTCCATTGAACGCTTTGCTTGGAGCGCGGCGGCGTCGGCCTCCGTGCGTCCGAAGGCAGCAAAAAAACAACGTTGACATGTCAGAACGCTGTTACTAGTATTTCAGCGATGCATTGCCCTGCGGAGCTTGCAAGTGAAAATCGGCGTCCCGAAAGAAACCAAGGTCCATGAGTACCGTGTCGGAATGACGCCTGCGGCCGTGCGGGAGGCGGTTGCCCACGGCCATCAGGTCATCGTCGAGTCCAGTGCAGGAATGGGCATCGGCTGCGCCGACGCGGAATACGTCACAGCCGGCGCCTCCATAGGCCCGACCGCCGAGGCGATCTACGGCACGGCCGACCTGATTGTGAAAGTGAAGGAGCCGCAGCCGCATGAGTGCCGGATGCTACGCCCGGGCCAGGTCCTCTTCGCCTATCTTCACCTCGCGGCAGACCCCGTCCAAGGCCGACTGCTGCGCGAATCCGGCTGCGTGGCGATCGCCTACGAGACGGTGACGGATTCGCTGGGCGGATTGCCGCTGCTAGCGCCGATGAGCGAGGTGGCCGGCCGCATGTCTGTCCAAGTAGGCGCGGTGGCTCTGCAGAAGCCGAACGGCGGCAGCGGCATTGTGCTGGGCGGTGTGCCAGGAACGCTGCCAGGCAAGGTGGCAGTCCTCGGGGGCGGCGTGGTGGGGGCCAATGCGGCGCGCATGGCCGTGGGGCTCGAGGCCGATGTGACGATTATCGACAAGTCCCTTCCGCGCCTCCGCACTCTCGCCGATGAGTTCGGTAGCCGCGCCAAGACGCAATTCTCCACGAGCGACGCGATCCAGGCAGCCGTCGCCGAATCCGACCTCGTGATCGGCGCGGTGCTTCGGCCCGGCGCAACCGCCCCACGGCTCGTGACGCGGGCCCACCTCCATCGAATGCGGCAGGGATCGGTCCTTGTCGATGTATCGATCGACCAGGGGGGCTGCTTCGATACCTCCCGTCCCACCACTCATGAGCAGCCAACGTATGTGGCGGACGGGATCGTGCACTACTGCGTTACGAACATGCCGGGCGCAGCACCCCGCACCTCCACTTTCGCGCTCACCCATGCGACACTGCCCTATGCCCTCGCCATTGCCGACCTTGGCTGGGAACGGGCGTGCGAATCCGATCCACACCTGGCGGGGGGGGTGAACATGCAAGACGGGCGAGTCGTTGACCCCGTTGTCGCAGAGGCGCTGGGCGGACACTGATCCGCTGGAATAATGCGAGGACGGGACGGATCCTCCCCGATGCCCACTCCGCACAACCTCGGCGCCCTGCGCAACCGCGATTTCGACGGCGATCAGATCGCCTCCATCAAGATTCCTTCGACTGGCACAACCCGCGTACATTCTCGCACCGGGCACTCGACGAGCTCGCAGACGCGACCGCGCACGGACTGCTCGCGCCGGGGCCTGCGCCGCGGCGATGCGGTCGCGATCCTGTCTGAGAACCGTGCGGAGTTCATTGCCGCGTACTTCGGCATCATGCGGGCGGACCTGATCCCGGTCCCCGTTAACTACAAGTTCCCGTCGGATACCGTGGCATTCGTCTTCGACGATTCCCGGGTGAGGTTCGCGTTCGCCGATGCAGCGCAGCGCAACATCATTCCCGCCGGCATTGCAGCCGTCGTCTTCGGCCCCGATTGGGAGCAATTCCTTTCCCCTGGTGCCAGTTCGATCCCCGTGACGCCAGAGGCGGCCGAGCCAGCGATGGTGCTCTACACTTCGGGCCCGACCCGGCCGGCCCAAGGGAGTCGTGCTCTCGCACCAGTCCCAGCTCTGGGCGATTACGGTCGCGGATTTCCGGGGTCCGCGCCCCCTCGATCAACGTCTGCTCGTCGCCGCCCCGCTCTTCCACATGAATACATCGGGAACCAGCAAGTTCGCGATGGCGTCCCATGCCAGCGTCGTGCTCATGCCGCAGTTCAACGCGCGCCACTATGTGGAAACGATCAGCAGCTTTCGGTGCACCTACCTCACCTCCGTGCCGACCATGCTCGCTCTTGCCTGCCGCGAGCGCGACCTGCTCTCCTCCACGGACCTCACCTCGGTGCGCAGCATCCGAATGGGATCGGCCCCTGTGACCGGCACGCTGCTCGACGAGGTCCGTGCCGCATTTCCCAAAGCCGAGATCTCCAACGTGTACGGCACGACGGAAGCGGGGCCGGTGGTCTTCGGTCCCGATCCGGACGGCCGGCCCGTGCCCGCCGGCGCGCTCGGCTGGCCGCGGCCGAGATTGAAGAACGCGAAAGCTCGTGAAACAGGCGGCGAGGAAAGCGACGAGGGGGTGCTGCTATGGCAGCGTCCGCCAGCATCTGACTTGAAACCGGCTACCTGAACCTGCCCGAGAAGACGCGCGAAGTGCTGACCGAGGACGGGTGGTACAGAAAGTCCGGTGACGTCTTCCGGCGCGATACGGACGGCTGCTGTTGCTTCGTCGGCAAGAGCCCGACGACCATGTTCGTGTGCGGCGGCGGAGAATATCTACCCGGTAGAAGTGGAGCAGGTGCTGAAGAAGCACCCCGACATCGTGCAGGCGTGCGTCGTCGCCGTGCCGGACGAGATCAAGGGGGCGAAGCCAGTTGCATTCGTGGTCCTACGGGACGGCTCACAGCTCACCGAGGATGAGGTGAAGCGCTACGCCCTCGCCGAACGCGCCGGCGTTCCAGCACCCGCGGCGGGTCACGTTCGTCCGGTCGCTTCCGCTGCTCGGCACCAACAAAGGTCGACCGAAAGGCGTTGCTGCGCGATGCGCTGGAGGCAGCACGGACGGTCCGTGCATGAGCCGATGCGCTAGCCCCAGGTGAAGCTTCGCCGTCGCCGGCGCGGCGCATGATCTCCAAGCCGTGTCGCAGGGTCTCGTCCCGCCACGCCTGTTCCACGGGACAGAAGGCGTCGCGCATTGTCGGCGTGCAGCATCTGGTATTGCTCGGAAACCGGATCCCCCGGAACTTGAGCCGCCGGTCGAGCCGCAGCGCCCTGCGCATGCGGATACCGCGTGTACCGAACTCGACCACCGCCCCGGCAAGCGGGACGCTGCCCAGGAAACGCAGCACGCCGAGGAACACGAGGCCGCGATAGTCGGGGCGCTTCATGCCGTGCGGGCGCTGGTCAGCCACGCGATGGGCACCCCACCCACATCACCGCCTGCGAGAACTCCGGAGACTGCAGATCGCTTGAAGCAGAGGAAGAAAGGCTTCCCGTACTCGCCGATGCCCGTGTGCCAGTCGATGAGGCCAACGCATTCGACGCCGGTTGCATGCTCCCCGAGGATGCGCTCAAGCACGACGTTCGACCACTCCGGTGGGCGGCCGCCGGTCGTTGAGCCCGGTATCGGCATGGGTGTACTGGCCACGCGCAAGACTGTCGAAGAGCGCGTCCTTGCCGTGCGCTTTCTCATACTCGGCAAACCGGGCGTCGGCCTGCGCCAGGGATTGTGTCGTCCACTCGTCGGGCCAGGATAACCGGATGCAGAAAGTCGTAACCCGGATTGTCCGGGTACGCGCCGTCGTGCTCGACGAAGTTGCGATTGAGGTCGACGTTGTTCTCGTTGGAGCGGCTGTAGTGCGCGAAGCGCCACGGGTTGCAGGGGCATGAACGAGAACCACGCGCACCCCGCTGGCACGTGCAGCGAGCCCCCTCAGCCAGGCCACCTGGATCGCCGAGCCCGCGAAGCCCTCCTGCCCGTGGGTCCCGCTGATGACAACGAGGCAGCGCCTCGCCGCGGCATCGCCCGCGACGGCCACATCGATGGCAAGCGGCTCGCCCGATGGACCGCGCGCGGAAGGATGCTCGTAGCTCGCGAGGCGCACGCCCGCTTCCCGCGCGGCCTGGGCGAACTACCGGCGCGCACGCCGTCGGAGAGCACGTAGCACTCGTGGAACTCGACCACGGCTAGCCCGCCTGGGGCGCGTAGGTGCAGCGACCAACAGCGACGAGCTTGTTCGAGACGTCGAAAACATCAACATCCACGACCGCTGTCGACTTGCCGATACGCCGCACGCGTGCCACAGCTGTCACGCTCTCCCCCCCGGCCGGGCGCAGGTCATCCACCCGCATGTTGATCGTCGGCACGCCGCCGCCGACCTCCATGCCGACGGCGAAGTCGCCGACCCGTGTCGATGAAAGACGCCAGCGGGCCGCCGTCAGTTTTGGGCGGTGCCGGCTTCGACACTGGAGCTGCGCGCGCAGCAGCATGCCGGACCCGCGAGCTCTCCCTTATCGTGATCGAGCCCGGTGACCCGCAGGCCCAGGAAGGAGATGAAGGGCGAGCGGTCGAAGATCGCCTGAACCTGCTCCGCGGACAAGCGCTTTGAGGTCTCTTCACTCCATTGGCTTCAGCACCACCTTTCCGAACACCTCACGATCCTCGAGAAGCCGGAATGCCTCGTTCACTTCCTCGAGCGGCAGGACCTGGTCGATGACGGGCTTCAGCTTCCCGCTGCCGATCATGGTCAAGGACTCGCCCAGGTCGTCGCCGCATCCAGCCGTTCGAGCCCAGCACTTGCAGCTCGAAGCTCCAGATATAGCGCAGATGCTCCTTCGAGCTCAAAAAAACCACCATGACGCAGCATGTGAGGATACGGCCGACGGCGGTGGACCACTTTGAGGGTCGGCACCCACGTTTCCCCGCCCGTGAACTTCACAGCCACATCTACACCGCCCTCGAACTTGCGGCGATGCGGCTTGCCGTCGGACGCCCGTCGATGGCCTTCGCGGGAGGCTTCCTGCTGCTTGTAATCGATCAAGTGGTCGGCGCCCAGCTCCTTCAGCTGGGCGAGTTTCTTCTCGCTCGAGGCACAGGCGATGACGTCCGCGCCGGCCATCTTCGCAAGCTGGGCACAGCGGGTGCCCACGGCCGACCCGAGGGGCCGAGCATCAGCACACGCTCACCCTTCTGCACATCTTGCCGATGGTGTACATCATCCGAAGCGCCATGCCGTGCGCCACCGGCAGGCACGCCGCGGCCTCGAACGAGACGTTGTCCGGCAGGCGCACCGAGCTGGTGCACCGGCACCTTGCAGAGCTCCGCGAGCTCACCGATGCCGCATGTGCCCGATCAGCCCGCCGGCGCCCACCCAGTCGATGGGATCCACCAGTACGCAGTATCCCTTCTTCCACTCGGCACCCGCGCCCTCGCCGAGGGCCACGATTTCGCCGGCGAGGTCAAAGCCCATGATCACCGGCATGGGCACCTTGATGCCAGGCCATGCCGCGACACGTGAAGATGTCGATCGTCGTTGAGCAACAAGCACAGTGCCAAAGCGGACCACGACCTCCCCCTCGCCAGAGACAGGGCCAGCGAACCCCAGATCGATGCGGATCTGCGCATTGCCGTGCTCGTAGATCACTGCTGCCCTCATGCTGTCCTCTCCTTCGTCTGCGAAAAGATGATCGCAGCGCCGCCGCACGCCTCCTGCAGGGGGACGGCGATAGCGTCATCAGGCAGAGGCACCGTGGGGACCGCCGCACGTTCGAGGGGATGCGCGGTCGCAGCGAGCAGACCGACGTCGAACCCGACGGCCACTGGCGCGGGCAGCGGCGGCATCGGCGCCCCGGGCATGAGGCGGCGCCAGGTGCTGCGCCCGACTATCCGCCCGACCGCCCCGCCGCGCCCGAGCAAGATGCACATGCCCCCGTCGCCGTCTGCCTCTGCGCGCGAGCCGAAGATCGGGACCAGACGCTTGGTGGTGATGCCCCGGCTCACTGCCGAGGCGAACCAGAGACCAGAGAGCGCCTGCGCACCGTTGGGATGTTCCCGCAGCAGGTGCGGCTGCCACCAGCGCCTCGCACGTGAGGTGCTCGATGTCCTGGAACCGCGCCTCGGGATAGCGCCTCGCGGGGCAGGATCGCATTGCGGAGGCGCGCGGACGCACCCCCTCGTCGTGCGGGCCGAAGGCGGCGTCGCGCTCGAGCAGCCGCGGCGCGTCCAGGGGCAGCCCCTTGCGCGACTGTGCTCCGAACACCGTGTCGGCGTCCTCCCGGCAGCCAATCGCCACGATGTGCACGCCCTCGTAGCGCGCGACCATGTCCTTCACCGAGCTATAGAGCGTGGGGTCGGTGAGGCCGATGATCTCAAGATAGCCCTGCCGCAGCATCGCCGTGTGGTTGCCCGACCCCCACTAGCTCGACCGGGCCGCCGGGCGCCCGCGAGCCCGAGTGGATGCTGCGGCGCGTGAGCCGGAAGCCCAGGCGCGAGAAGCGCTGGCGCGCCACGTCGAGCTCGCGCACGGCGATGCCGACGTGGTCCAGTTCGAAGAGCAGGCATGCCGGCGCCTGCGCCTCGGCGCTCACTTCAGGCTCTCCGCCTGCTCCCGCACCTTCGCCGCATCGAAGTCGTTGAAGGCACCGACGAACTGATTGGTAAACAGCTGGTCGACCGGTACCACCGTCTTCCCGATGACGCCCCCCTGCTGGAGGATCGCCACGTAGTTCTTCCAGGTGTCGATGTCGAATTCGCCGTAACGCAGCTTGTCGCCCGGCGGGTGGTAGAGGTGTTTCTGCATGTCATCGAGCGCCTCGAGATCCTGCTTGAGACGCTTCTGCATCGAGGCCTCGTCGGGCTTCGCGGCCGGATTGGACTCGTAGTACGCCTTCTCGCACGCCTCGAGGTTCGCCTGGCAGGCGACGACGCCCTTCGCCACGGCGCGTCCAAAGCCTTCCAGCATCTTGGGGGCGATCCCGGATCGTGTCGTCGTTCGCGAAGAACGAATTGGCGAAGAGCTCGCGGTATTTCTCGGGATACTCGAGGTAGCGGATCTTCTGACCGGACTGGCGAACCTTGATGTTTACCGTATTGAAGAGATTGAGCGCATCGACCTCTCCGGTGGCGAGGGCGTACAGGGCGGTGGGCCCTGGCCCCACCGCGATGAAGGTATAGTCCTTGCCGGCCTCGAGTCCCGCCTCCTCCTTGAGGAGTGCACGCGTGACCGGCACGTTCTGCCAGGACAGACCGCCCACGCCGATCTTCTTGCCCTTCAGGTCCTTGAACGAGTGGATTGAGCTCGAATTGGGGAAGACGATCTCCCAGATGTTCGAGTAAATGTGGTTATAGAAGAACTTCACGGGAACGGGTGAGCGCCCCTCTTGACCCCCACCAGAGGGGAGTGCCCCAACCGATGTCGGCCTTCTTCGCCGCTACCTGCGGATACACGATGGCACTCCCGTTCAGGTTCACGAGATCCACATCGAGGCCCTCCTGCGCGAAGTAGCCCAGCTTCTTCGCCAGGAACCAGCTGGCGAGCCCCGTCGAGAAACCGCGCGGGTTGCCCTGCGCGACGACCACCTTCTCGAGACCGTACGCGACGCCGGACCATGCGACGAGCACCCCCATCATCGCCGCCGCCACAGAAAGTACCGCACTGCGCTTCTTCATGACCTCCTCCTTGTTCCTTGCCCCCAAGTGTCGCAGGCGTCGACGCGCGACCGAATCGGCCTTGCTCCGCGCCGCCTCTTCCCAGAAAACGATCTTCCTGTAGAGCAGCCCCACGAAGAGGTTCCCGAGCAGGCCGAGGGCTGCCAGCAGAATGACGATGGTGAGCATCAGGGGCGTGTTGAGATCGAGCCCCGACTGCTGTATGAGCACGCCCAATCCTGCGCGCGAGGCGACGAACTCCGCCACGATGGCCCCGATGAGCCCGAGCGAGACCGCGATCTGCAGGCCGGCGAAAATCGACCCGGCAGCCGCGGGCAGCTTGATATGGAAGAAGATGCGCGTGCGCGAACCGCCGCAGGCCCGCAGCACGTTCACGAGTTCGGGGTCCGTCTGCCGGATGCCCATCATCGTGTTCAGGAACACCGGGAAGAAGCACAGCAGCAACACCATTACGATCTTCGATTCGATGCCGAAGCCGAACCACACGATGATGAGAGGTGCCAGCGCCACCTTCGGCAGGCACTGGAGCAAGACGATATACGGGTAGACGAAGCGCTCGAAGATCCGCGATTCGGCCACGAGCGCGCCCAGCACGACGCCGAAGCCGCAGCCGGCGACGTATCCAAGCAGCATCGCCTTCAGCGTGAAGCCGGCGTTGCTCCAGATGACCGGCTGACGAAGGGTATGCCAGGCTGAGACGAAGACCGCTCCGGGCGTGGGCAGAATATAGGCCGGCACCTTGAAGAAACTGACATAGCCCTGCCACACAAGGACGATCGCGACCAGGGTGACCAGCGGGTAGCCCATTCGCGCCAAGCGGCTCATCGGCTCCCTCCTCCGATCTCATGGGAGAAGTAGCTTCGCAGCTGCCCGCAGACTTCGGCGAAGCGCGGGTCGCTCATCGTCTCGAGCGTTCGGGGTCGCGGGATCCGCACCGCGATGTCGGCGATAACGCACCCTGGCCGACTCGAGAGTACGACCACACGGTCGGAGAGGAACGCCGCCTCAGGGATGCTGTGGGTGATGAAGACGACGGACTTGCGGGTCTCGAGCCAAAGCTTTTGGAGCTCAAGCCCCATCCGCTCGCGCGTCATCGCGTCGAGCGCCGAGAAGGGCTCGTCCATGAGGAGTATCTTGGGGTCATGCACGAGACCGCGAACGAGTGCCACGCGCTGCTGCATCCCGCCCGAAAGCTCGCGGGGATGGTTACCCTCGAATCGCTCGAGCCCCACCATTCGTAAGAGCGAACGCGCTCGCTCGCGTGTGCGCCGCGCGTCCATGTGCAGCGCCTCGGCGCAGATGAGCACGTTGTTCAGTACGGTGCGCCACGGCATGAGGTTCGGCTTCTGGAAGACCACCCCCACGTCGCCGCTTGGTCGCACGATGGTCGTACCCGCGAGCCGCGCCTCGCCCGCGGTAGGCAGCACGAGACCCGAGAGAATCTTCAGAAGCGTCGACTTGCCGCAGCCGGAGGGGCCCAAGACCGAAACGAACTCTCCCTCGGCGACACCAAAATGCAGGGCCTCGAGGGCGGCGAGTGGTCCCGTTTTGGTGTTGTAGACGAGCGAGATGTTGTCGAGCTCGAGCAGTGGCCGCAAAGGCGCACCGGCCGCGCTCACCGGCTCAAGCGCGGCTGTCCGGGCCCGACTCATGCGCTCGTCCATCGAGCATCGCGTCGATGATGGCCTGGGGCGAAAACAGCTCTGCGAGGTCGGGGCGGAAAGTGCGATGGCGGTAGTCGCCATTGGGCAGGCGCTCGTACCCGGCTGCGAGCTTGTCTTCCTCTGCGACGATGCGCCTGAGTGCCTCCACCAGGCGATCCACGTCGTCTATGGTCGTGTAAATTCCGAAGCTTGCCCGCACCATGCCGCGTTGCGCGTCCGCCCGACGCTCGAGCTCCTCGTTGGAGAGCCCGTCGGCCACACGCTCGAGCGCGAACATGATCATCTCGCGCACGTAGGGATGGGCGCAGAAGCATTCGTTCCTCACCGCGATGTTGAAGTGGTCGTTCAGGATCGCTGCGGTGAGGGCGTGGTCGATGCCGTGCAGGTTGAACGAGATCGCGCCCGCCCTTTCATGGGCCGTCGGATCGGCGTCGCCGTAGATGACGAGGCCAGGAACTGTCCCCAGTTCCCTCAAAGCATACTCCATGAGGCGCCGCTCCTCGATGTGGACCTTCTCCATTCCAATGCGGCGCAGCGCATGAAGGGCGGCCGCCAGGCCGATGGCGCCGGCGATATTCGGCGTGCCCGGCTCCTCGCGGTCGGGCAGGCGCTTGGTAACCTCGTAGCGATCGAGCCAGACGTGATCCACCATGCCGCCGCCCACCTCGTCGGGCTCGATATCCGCGAAGAGCTCCGCGAGCGCGACCACAACGCCGGGCGAGCCGGGCGCGTACACCTTGTGACCGGAGAAAGCGATCACGTCCAGCGCCTCGGCGGGGTCGCCTCCGCCCGCCATGCGGATGGGGACGTGGGCGGCCATCTGCGCCGCGTCCACGACGACGAGCGCATCGTGCTGGTGCGCGATGCGTGCAATGTCATGCACCGGGTTTACGACGCCGGTCACGTTCGACACGCCGGTCACTGCGACATAGTTCACCCGGCCGCGGTGCGCCTCGAGCTCCGCTTCAAGGCGTGCGAGGTCGATTCCGCCCAGACCGTGCGCGCTCGATTCCACAGGAACGTGGATCACCTTCGGAAAGTGCTTGCGGTGCGGCAGGTCGTTCGAATGGTGTTCCATCACGGACGTAACGACGATGTCGCGACCGGGCCGCGCGGCACGCAGAGTACGCGCGATGCGGTTGAGCGCGCCGGTGGCCCCACTGCCCGTGAAGAAGCATGTCCATTGCGGCGCGCGCGCACTCACGAATGCAAGCACCGTCTGGTGGGCCCAGGCGTAAGCGGCCGTCGACAGGCGCGCGCTGTAGTGAAGCGTGCTGTGCGTGTTGGCGTAGTGCGGCTGGAAGGCGTCGAGCACGGCCTGAACGAGACCCAGGCGAAGCGACGTCGCCGTGCTGTCCAGGTAGACGCGTTCGGTGCGCCGGCCGCCGATCACCGGATAGCGCGTGCCGATGCCGATCGTGCCGGCGCGCAGGAGCGCGGCGAGTGCTGCAGGCTTCCCCCGCGCTTGAGACGCGGCGACGTCGCCGCTGGAGTTCGCCGCCTTATGGCCGGTTTGCGCTGGCATGTCTCACATGTCTACACTGCGAAGGAGCGAACCCGCTCACCATGCCGAAGGATGCTAGGTGACATGTCAACCCATGTCAAGATACATGTCAGTCGGAAAAAGGAGGCGGCCGCGCGTCGTGCGCCTGGGCGCAACGGCGCCGGGTCCACCGCGCCCCGGGAGACTGCCGCCCGCCTGTCGCTCAGTGCCCGAACCTATGAGCGCATCAAGGAGGACATCATCACCTGCGCGCTGCCGCCCGGCGCGGAGATCTCGGAGGCATTCCTCGCCAAGCGCTACCGGATGGGCAAGGCGCCGATCCGCTGGGCGCTTGCCTCGCTCTCCCGCGAGAACCTCGTCACCGCGCGTCCGCGCCGCGGCTACGTGGTGGCCCCCGTCACCCTGCAGGCCGTGCGTGACCTCTTCGATCTACGCCTCATCTTGGAGCCGCAGGCGGCGCGTCTCGCCGTGAGCAACATCGACGCGCGCAGGCTCAAAGAGCTCAATGCCGCGTGCGAGGCGGAGTATGCGCCGGGCGACCGCACGAGCGAGGCTCGGTTTCTCCGAGCGAACAAGGCCTTCCACGTCTCGATCGCGCGCGCTTCCGGCAATCAACGGCTCGCCGAAGCGCTGGAAGGAATCCTCGAGGAGATGGAGCGGCTCTTCCACCTGGGCCTGGCGCTGCGCAACCGTTCCGAAGAGATGCGCCATGAGCACTCGAAGCTCGTGGACGCACTGCTCGCCGGCGACCGCAAGAAGGCCGAGGAGGCCACCGTCGAGCAGATCGAAGCGGCGCGCCAGATGGTGTTGGGGGCGCTGATCGACTCTGCGCAGCTGCGCAGCGCGAACATCTCGGTGCTTGCCGGCTAGCGCCAGCTCCTGCATCAAATCTCGGCGGCGCGCGTTCATTTCGTCCGGGCTCGCACGTCAACTCGTGAAGCCGACCGGCGCCCCCCGGGGACAAGAACTTATCCCGGTAGAGATCTCCGTTGCTCGGGAGTGAATTGCGGACCAGCTCGGCCACGCGCCCGCCTCACTCGTGCCGCAGCGCCTCGATCGGATCCATATGCGCCGCGCGGCGCGCCGGGAAGTAGCCGAACAGCACGCCGATGCAGGCCGAGAAGACGAAAGACAGCAGGTTGATGGTGGGATCGAAGAGGTAGGGCACGCCCATCACCCGGGCCAGCACGAACGAGGCCCCCGTGGCGATGCCGATGCCGATGAGGCCGCCCAGCGCGGCCAGTGTCACCGCCTCGATCAGGAACTGCATCAGCACCTCGCGCTCGAGCGCGCCGATGGCCAGGCGCAGCCCGATCTCGCGGGTGCGCTCGGTCACGCTCACCAGCATGATGTTCATGATGCCGATGCCGCCCACCAGCAGGCTCACCGCGGCCACGGCGCCCAGCAGCGTCGTCATCACCTTCGTCGTGCCCGAGAGCGTGTCGGCGAGCTGCTGCGTGTCGAGGATGTTGAAGTTGTCGTCGTCGCCGGCGGCGAGCTTGCGGCGCTCGCGCAGCAGATCCCGCAGCGCCGCCTTCAGGCGCGTGCTGTCGCTGCCGTCCTGCATCGACACCAGCAGCGAGTTGACCCTCAGGTTGCCGGTGACGCGGCGCTGCAGCGTGCGCAGCGGCACCAGCACCGTGTCGTCCTGGTCGTTGCCCATCGCGCCCTGCCCCTTGGACGCGAGCACGCCGATCACCTCGCACGAGAACTGCTTGATGCGCAGCTGCTCGCCCAGGCCGCGCGTGCCGCCGTAGATCTCGCGGCGCACCGTTTCGCCGACGATGCAGACGGCGGCGCCGGCTCGCGTCTCATCGTCGGTGAACTCGCGGCCCGACGCGAGCTTCCAGTTGCCGGTGACGAACCACGTATCGTTGCTGCCGGTCACGCTGGTGGCCCAGTTGCGGCCGTTGCCGATCACGGTGACCCCGGCGCGGGCTTCGGGCGCCACGGCGGCCACGCCGCCGATCTGCGCCAGGATCGCATCGGCATCGGTTTCCTTGAACGCAGGGGCACCGCCGCCCGGACCGCCGGGCCCCTGGCGCTGGCCCGGGCGCACCATCAGCAGGTTGGTGCCGAGGCTGGAGATCTGCATCTGCACCGCCTGCGTGGCGCCGTTGCCGAGCGTGACCATCGTGATCACCGCGCTCACGCCGATCACGATGCCCAGGATCGTGAGGAACGAGCGCAGCAGGTTGCGGCGGATCGAGCGCAGCGCGAGGAGGAGCGTGCTGAGCAGCATCAGGATGCCCGCGCTTGCGCCGGCGCCGCCGGCACCCGTGGAGGGACGGGGTGCGGGTTCGGAGCGTCGCTTTCGATGCGGCCGTCGATGAAGTGCACGACCCGCCGCGCATAGGCCGCCATGTCGTGCTCGTGGGTGACCATCAGCACGGTGATGCCGTGGTCGACGTTGAGGGCCCGCAGCAGCTCCATGATCTCCTCGCTGCGCTGGGTGTCGAGATTCCCCGTGGGCTCGTCGGCCAGCACCACGGCCGGCTCGGTGACGATGGCCCGGGCGATGGCCACGCGCTGCTGCTGGCCGCCCGAGAGCTCGCCCGGCGTGTGATGTTCCCATCCGCCGAGGCCCACCGATTGCAGCGCCCGCGATGCGGCCGCGTGCCGCACCGTCGCGGTCTCGCCGCGATACAGCAGCGGCAGCTCGACGTTCTCCTGCGCCGAGGTGCGCGCGAGAAGATTGAAGCCCTGGAACACGAATCCCAGGTAGCGGCGGCGCAGCCGCGCGCGCTGGTCGCGCGAGAGCGCCTCGACGTGCGCGCCGTGGAACAGGTACTGCCCGGCGCTGGGCGTGTCCAGGCAGCCGAGGATGTTCATGGCGGTCGACTTGCCCGAGCCGCTCGGCCCCATGATGGCGACGAACTCGCCGGCGGCGACGTCGAGGTCGATGCCTTTCAACGCCATGAGCTCCGCCTGGCCGGTCCCGTATTTCTTGGTGACGCCCCGCAGTTGGATCAGCGCCTCGCTCATTTCCTGGCCGCGGCCTTCTGGTCGGTGATCACCTGCATGCCCGCCTGCAGGTCGCCGCCGGTGATCTCCGTCATGCGCCCATCGCTGATGCCGGGGATGACCGCGCACCGGCGTCGCAACGCCGTCCTTCAACACCCAGACCTGGCGCGCCAACGCCGTGCTCGCACCATCCGCCGCGGGGCTGCGCGTATTTCTCCTGGGCATTCGCGGCGTGAGGCTCGCGATGATGCCGCCGCCGGCCGCGGGCTGCCCGGTGGCCGCGGCACTCGGCTCGAAGCGCAGCGCCGAATTGGGCACCAGCAGCACGTCCTTGCGTTGCTTCGCGACGATCGTCGCCGTCGCCGTCATTCCGGGACGCAGGCTCAGGTCGCTGTTGTCCACGTCCAGGTAGGTGAGGTAGGTGACGACGTTTTCGGTGATCGTCGATCCGAATCCCACGCGCGTCACGTGCGCGGGAAAATTTCGGCCCGGATAGGCGCTCACCGTGAAGGTGGCGTCCTGGCCTGTAGCCACCGAGCCCACGTCGGCCTCGTCCACGTAAACCCACAGCCGAAGTTTCTTCAGGTCCTCGGCCAGGGTGAAGAGCGTCACCGCCTGCAGGGACGCCGCCACCGCGTTGCCGGGATCCACGCTGCGCGTAAGCACCACGCCGTCGGCGGGCGCGCTGATGGAGGCCTTCGAGAGGTTGATCTCGTCGGTGGAAAGCGCGGCCTGCGCGTCCTTCACACCGGCGCGCGCGCTGGCATCGTCGGCGATCGCGCGCGCGAGCGTGGCGCGTCCCGCATCGAGCTCCGACTTGGACGGAACCTTGCCGCCCGAGATGCGCTCGACCTCCTCGAGACGGCCCAGGGCCGCAGTCGCCTCCTGGATGGTGGCCGCGGTCTGCGCGACCTTCGCGGTCGCCGCGGCGAGCGACGCGCGCGAGCGCAGGATCTGGTCGCGCAGCTTGGCGGTGTCGAGCTCCACCAGCACCTGGCCCTTCTTCACCACGTCGTTCACGTCGACATTCACCTTCAACACCGTGCCCGAAAGCTCGCTGCCGATGCTGATGGAGCGAGTCGGCTGCAATGTGCCGTTCGCCGTGACGGTGAGCGTGAGATCGCCCCGTCCCACGGCCTGCGTGGTGTAGCTCGGCGCGGCGTCAGCGGCTTTGCGCGCTTGCCAGTACCACAGCGCGCCGGCCGCGAGCGCCACGACGATCGCTCCGGCCCACAGGCTGCGGCGGCGATACCAGGCGCGCGATCGCGGCTCGTCGAGCAACGTCTTGATGTCGGTTGCGGTGTCCGGGCCGGGCGGCGGAGCGGCTGCGGAGGGAGTCGTGCTCATGATGGGGGACCTTGGGCTGCGTTTCGATCGGGGCGCGGCGCGGCATCTGCATCGGGAAGCCAGCCGCCGCCGAGCGCCTTGTACAGCCGGACGTGGTCGGCGCTGAGGTCGGCGTTGGCGCCGGCGACACTGTCTTGCGTGTTGAGCTGCGTGCGCTGCGTATCGAGCACGGTCTGGAAATCGATGAGTCCGCTGCCGTAGCGCTGGCTGGCCATCAACGCGGCATTGCCGGCCGCTTCGGCCGCGCGCTGCAGCGACGTGAGGCGCTCGCGGTCTCCACGCAATGCGATGAGCGCGTCCTCCACTTCCTGAAGCGCTGCAAGCACCGTCGCATCGTAGGCCGCGTACGCCTGGTCGAGCGCGGCCTGCTGCGAGCGCACCTGGGCGCGCAATGCACCGGCATCGAATACCGGCATCGATACGCTCGCGAGGAGCGCGCCCACCAGCGACGCTCGGCTCGCGAGCGAGCTCAGCGTGGAGGCCGCGAGGCCGATCGAACCGCCAATCTGGAAATTCGGCGCGAGCGCGGCACCCGCCTGGGATACGCGGGCGACGGCCGCTGTCACCTGGTATTCCGCGGCGCGGACGTCGGGACGCTGGCGAAGCGTCTCGGCGGGAATGCTCAGCACGAGGGAATCGGGCGCCTGCGGCACCGGGCCCGGCACGGCCAGCACCGCCGACAACGCCGCGGGAGGTTGGCCGGTGAGGACCGCGAGCGCATGGCTGCTTTGCTCGATCGCGGTGCGCAGCGCGGGCAGCTGGGCACGGGTTTGCTCGGTCGTGGCAGCCGCCTGCTCCGCATCGAGGGACGAGACCAGGCCCGCCTGCAGGCGCCATTGGGTGATCTGCAGGGTCTCGAGCTGGCTCGCCAGATTGTCATCGGCAATCGCCAGACGCACCTGGGCATTGCGCAGCGTGATGTAGGCAAGCGCCACCTCCGCGGCGATCGACACCTGAACTTCGCCCAGGCTCGCGGCACTCGCCGCGGCGTTCGCCTCGCTCGCTTCCAGCGCACTGCGATTGCCACCGAAGATGTCGAGCTCCCAACTGGCATCCAGGCCCGCGCGGAAGGTGTTCCCGGTGGTGCGCCCGCCCGCCATGGCGCGCTGCGCCGATGCCGAGCTCCCGACGCCCGGCCACAGCGCGGCCGCCGATACGTCACGCAGCGCCCGCGCCTGGCGCAGCGCAGCCTCGGCGCTCTTCACGCTGGTATTGGCTTCCAGGGCCCGGGTCACGAGGCGCGCGAGCAGCGGGTCGTCGAAGCGAAGCCACCAACGCGCGAGCGACGCGGTGCCGCCCGTCGCGGGGGCGTCGCCGACAGACCACGCCGTCGGTATTTCGTACGGGGCCGTACTCCGTTCGGAGACGGATGCGCACCCATAGGCGGCGAGCATCAGTCCGGCCAGCGCGGCCGGAATGCGCATTCTCCGCACGATGGCATCGCGCTCTGTGGCAAGGACGATCGGCATGATCCAAGGGAGGGCATGCGCATGAACGCACCCCTGCGATCCAGCTTGGACCTTTGACACGGACTCGCCTTGTGCCTGATCAAACACCGTCTGCCGGAGCATCCGGATCGCACAGGGAGACGGGGGCGCGAGCCTTGGCGCAGCGGAAACCGCAAACCGGCACGCCCAGCTCGTTTCCCCGCAGCCCCTACCCCTCGGCGCTTTTTCCGATCAACGGCCGCAGATAGCGCTCGACCTCGAGGACTCCGGGGCCGTACGCATCGCGCGGCCGGGGTAATGTGATGTCGACCGACTCGACGATCCGCGCCGGCCGCGGGGAAAACACCACGATACGGTCCGCGAGGCGGATGGCCTCTCGCACGTCGTGGGTAACGAACAGGAAGGTCGTATTGTGCTCGCTTGCGATCGCCGACAGGTCGACGATCAATCGGTCGCGCGTTTGCGCGTCGAGCGATGCGAAGGGTTCGTCCATCAGCATGAACTCGGGCTGGGTGGCGAGCGTACGTGCGATCGCGACGCGTTGCTTCATCCCGCCGGAGAGCGTCGCAGGGTAGGCGTTCGCGAAGCCGGCGAGCCCCAGATGCTCGACGTAATGCTCCGCGCGCGCCTTGATCTCCGCCCGGCTGAAGCGCTTCAGCATCTCGAGACCGAAGGCGATGTTGCCGAGCACGCTGCGCCAGGGAAAGAGCACGAAATCCTGGAAGACGATGCCGCGGTCCGGTCCGGGGCCGCGGATCGGCTCGCCCTTGAGCAGCAGGCTGCCGGCGCTCGGCCGCTCGAAACCGCCGATCATATGCAGCGTGGTGGACTTGCCGCAGCCGCTCGGTCCCAGGAAAACCGTGAACTTGCGAGCCTGCACTTCGAAGGAGACATCCTCGATCGCGACCACAGGCGGATGCCCGTGGCGAGCGGGGTATACCTTGCGCAGGTTCAGCGCTTCGATGACCGGCGCCGAGCTCGCCTTGTCCGCAACCGCCCCAGCGCCGCCCTGCTCCGCCGGCGCCGTCTTCGCCGAAGTCATGATGCCAACCCCCAGCGCATGATCGTCACGCGCTCGAGCGCCGGAAACACCAGGTGGTCGAGCGCGAGCCCGAGAAGCGCGATGGTCGCCACGCCTGCGTACATTGTGGGGACATCGAAGAACTGGCGCGCCGCGAAAATGGTGATGCCGAGGCCGCGCCCATGCTGCACGATGATCTCGGCCGCGATCACCGCGCGCCAGGCGTAGCCCATGCCGACGCGCAGCGACGGGATCATGTTCACGAATGCGCCCGGCAGGATCACCTTGCGCATCTCGCGCCACGCCGAAGCGCGATAGGAGCGCATGACCCAGAGCTGGTGGAGGCTGATCGCGCGCGTTCCCTGCAATGCGCCAAGATATATGGGGATCCACGCCGAGAAGATGACGGTCAGCACGATCACGGCCTCGCCCGTCCCGATCCACAGCGACAGCACCGGGATGGTCACGATCGCCGGCAGCGGAATCCACAGCGCCACGATCGGGTTCACCGCCGCGCCGAAATCGGGATGTCGCCCCGCCAGGATGCCCAGCACGCCGCCGAAAACCACCGCGATCGCGTAGCCCAGAAGGAGCCGCAGCACGGTGCCGAGCGTGGCGAACAACAGTACGTGGCCGCGTTCGAGCATGCCGCGATAGAGGCTTGCCAGGACGGCGCTTGGCGCCGGAACTGCCGGGTTGTGCAGTAATCCCATGGCAGCAGCAGCCTGCCACGCGGCGGCGACGATCAGCACGACCCAAAGGCTGGAATAGCGCTCGAGCGCTTCGGCCAGCCACCCACCTGCGCGCGGCGCCTCGAGAGTGGGTGGCATTCAGCGCTTACCCGGCGAGAGCGTGCCCCACCGCACCGCGGTCCTGCTCTCTGCGGCACGGAAGGCGCTTTCGATGGCGAAGCCAAGCAGCGCGATGATCACCATGTAGAGGTAGATCGTCTTCGTGTCGAAGAACTGCGATGCCTGGAAGATCGTGTATCCGAGCCCGCCCGTGAGCGCCGTGAGGCTCTCGGTGGCGATCAGCGAGCGCCACGCGTAGCCCATGCCCATTCGAAACCCCGACAGGACCGGCACGACGGTCGCCGGGACGATGATGTGCCGGAAGACGTCCATGCGCGTCGCGGCGAAGGAGCCGGCGGTCCAGAAGTACTTGCGGTCGATCATCCGCACGCCGTCGTGCACGTAGACCACGATGGGCACCGACGCCGTGACGACCACGACCGTGAAATCGGTCGCATCGCCGATCCCGGTGACCAGCATGAGGATCGGAACCATCGCAAGCGCCGGAATCGCCATGAGCACGCTCACGAACGGCATCACCAGCAGGGCGAGCGGCCGCGACAGCGCCGCCGCGATGCCGAGGGGCACCGCGACGAGCACCGCCACGGCGAATCCCCCCATGAGGCGAGCGAGCGTACGGAGAATGTCGCCCTCGAGCTGGTAGGGAGGATTGGAGCCTCGGCCGGCTGCGTAAAGGAAGCGCCCGATCAGGTCCAATGGGCCGGGAAGCACCACGCTCGAAATTGCGCCGCTGCTCGCCAGCGCCTGCCAGAGCAGCAGGCAAGCGCAGATCGAGGCCCCTCCGATGAGCGCCTCGCGCGGCGGGACCCAGCGAGCCGGGACGCCGCCAGGCATCGCGATGGTCGTCGTCCTATCTTCCAACGGCGCCCGTGAGCTTCGCCGCGTCGTCGAGGTAACGCATGTCCACGAGACCCTTGAAGTCGGGCACGGACGATATGCGGTGCGCCTTCACCATGAACTCGCCGACGGACTGCAAGGCGCTGATGGACTCGGGAGTGACCCGCATATCGAAGGTCATGTGCTGGAAGGCTCGCGCAAAGGCCGCCGGCGCGACCGTTGCCCCGCTCTGCGCCTCGACCTTCGCCGCCAGCTCGCCCGCCGCGTTCGGATCCGAGGTGATCAGGTGGTACATGTCCATCATCGAGGCGATTGCGCGGATGAGCGCATCGGGGTGCGCCTGCGCGAAGGCACGAGTCGTCACGAGCAGGGCCGGATCGGTGCTCACCTCGGGGAAGCTCTGGATCTCCTTCACCACGCCCTTCGTCACGAGTATCGACGGGGTCGGCTCCCAGGTGAGCGCCGCATCGATCTGGCCCGACGCGATCGCACTGCCCATGTCGCCGGGCTTCATGTTCACGACCTGGAAGTCGGCGTTGGTCCAGCCCTGCTTCTCGATGTATTTCTCGAAGATGATGTACGCGCCGGACCCCACCGCGATCGCGATGCGCTTTCCCTTCAGGTCCGCGACCGATTTGTAGGTGGCATCCGGCCGGACCATGAGCTCGTGGCGCTGGCCGCCGGAGTGCGTCGCCGCGACGATGATCAGCTTGTCCGGCGCCCGGCTCATCGCGCTCAGCACCGGTCCCGAGCCGCTGTCCACGATGTCCGCCTGCCCGGCGAGCAACGCCTCCATCGACCGAACGGCGGAGGGCGATACGGTTTCCTCGACCTTCAGGTCGTATTTCGCTCCCCAGTCCTTGGCCCGGTACACGAAGTCCTCCGGCACCTGTTGCATGGCGTAGCGCACGGTGTACTTCGCCGCGATGGCGGATGGCGCAACCATCACGCTCCCGATCCCGACGGCGGCGGCAATGCCGAAGCCCCACATGGCCTTCGAATATCGTTTCAGATTCATGGTCGAGCCCTCCTCCTTTTCATGGGATCACTGCGTACGGCGCACATGCCCCGCGGCGCTATCGCCCGCGGCACGGCCGAACACCGCCCCCGCTGTCAGCCCGGAACCGCCCGGATAGTTGAAGTAGAAGAGCCCGCCCACCAGCTCGCCCGCGGCGAATAGCCCCGGGATCGGGGCTGCGTACCGATCCTCCACCATCGCCGAAGTGTTCACCTTGAGGCCACCGAAAGTGAACGTTACGCCGCAGGTCACAGCGTACGCGACGAAGGGCTCCTGGTCGATCGTGTTGGCCCAGTTCGATTTCGGCACCTCGAGCGGGGCCGAGCGGCCGTCCTTCACGTTGGGGTCGAAGGCCACGTCGCGGCGCACCGCCTGGTTGAAATCGCGCACGGTCCGCAGGAAGCCGTCCGGATCCACGCCCTCCATGCGGCCCACCAGTTCCTCGAGGGTATTGCCCTGTGCCTTCGTCACCTGCCGGATGCGGTACTCGTCGCGCAGGAGGTGCGCCACCTTGGCGTCGAACACCTGCCACGCGAACATCCCCGGCTGCTTCAGGATCTCGCCGCCGTACTTCGCATAGGTGTAGTTGCGGAAATCCGCGCCCTCGTCGACGAAGCGCTCACCGCGCGCGTTGACCATGATGCCGAACGGGTACGAATGTTTCTGGAACTGGTCGCCGACGGCGAGGTCGCCGAAGCCAGGGGCGTTGAGCTCCCAGCCGACCGCATGGCAACCCGACCAGTGGCCGGCGGGCATCGCGCCGATGGCGAGCGCGGCAAGGATCCCGTCGCCCATGTTGAAGCGGGTGCCACGCACCTTCGCGAGATCCCAGCCCGGCCCGAGATAGCGGGCGCGCATCTCGGCGTTCGATTCGAATCCGCCGCACGCAAGGACGACCGCGCGCGTGCGGATCTCGCTCTTTCGCCCCGGTTGCTCGACCTGGACGGCGCACACTCCCTGGTCGTCGACGCGCAGGCCGGTCATCCGGGTCCGATAGAGCACGTCGATCGCCTCGCGCTGGGCCGCGCGATGCAGCATGTCGACGAGGCCCGGGCCCCCGCCCGTCACCTCGCATGCGACTCCGCCCCAGAACTTGAACCTGCCGCCGACCTTGAAGGCCTGGCGTCCCAGGCTCGGCTGGAAGCGGATTCCCTTCGATCGCATCCACACCAGCGTCTCGCGGCTTCGGCGCACCAGCATCTCGGCGAGATCCGGATCGCACCGATGCTCGGTCAGCCGAAACATGTCGTCGAAGAACTGGTCCTCGGTATAGGCCCCGAAATCGACGTTCGTGCGGTCGCTTTCCGTCAGGTCCGGCACGACCTGGCTGTATTGCTCGATGCCGTCGTAGGCGAAACGCATCGCGCCGGCGGTGTAGGTCGAATTGCCGCCCCGCTCGTCCTCCGGGGCGGCTTCGAGCACGAGAGCGCGCACGCCTTGCTCGGCCGCTGCGAGCGCCGCGCACAGGGCCGCATTGCCGGCTCCCACGACGACCAGGTCTGCTGCCGGAGGAATCGCAGCCATCTATGCGCGCAACAGGGCGTAATCGACGGCACGGCCGATGCCGCGCCGCAGGCCTTCGAGGCGCAACACCTGGCCCGCCGCGATGTTCGCGAGGCTCACCTCGTGGCCGTAGTCGCCCAGCATCCTGGCGTGCTGCTGCGGAAACCGGTAGGGATCGGCTTCGATCAGTACCGCCTGGAACCACGATTCGCCACGCGCACGCGACAGGGCCCCGGGCGCCGCCTTGTCGAGCGCGTCGATCTCGGACTGCTCCACGATCACGTGATCGACCCCACGATCGGCGGCCCATTTCACCACGGACCGCAGCTCGCCCACGTCCATCGTCCGCTCGGGGTTCTTGCGCCCGAATTCGTAGATGACCGTGAAGCCCTCCCGCTGGAATCGCTCGATCGCACGGCCGCGGTCGTCCTCGGAGAGCTCGATGTAGTTCTCCGATATCTCCAGCGCCGGAAAGCCCAGCCGCCGCAGGAACGGCGCGAGGCTATCGAGCTCGTTGCGGCGCAAGGCGTATTCGAAGAGGATGCCGCCGCTGTACGGCAGGATGTGCGCGTCGCGATACTGACGCACGATCCCGGCGACGACTTCCGACGGAAGCAGCAGCGCGTTGAGCGCGTAGATCTTGGCGAAATCGATGTACTCCGCGGCGCACTTCAGCAGGTCGGCCACGCCCTGCGGGCCGGTCCAGCCGAACGCATCGGGACCAAAATCGATCATCGCGGTGAGCCCCGATTTTCGCGGCTTCCGTGAGCGTTCGGGCAGCTCTAGCATGGCGGAACGAGAGGGCTCTCCTGATGATGCCGGCCAACGCGCCTTTGACATCGGGTCGGAGCGAATGCTAGTACTCTCCGCCTTGCGCGGTCAAACGGCACGGTGCCTACGGCGCAACACGGCGGGAGAGAAGAAGCGATGCATCGGGTCGTGCTCATCGAGGGAGACGGAATCGGGCCGGAGGTCACGCGCGCGGCGCGCGAAGTGATCGACGCATGCGGCGCGAAGATCGCATGGGAGCCTCGGCCGGCCGGGCTCGAAGCGCAGCGGGAGTTCGGGACGCCCTTGCCGGCGCAGTCGCTGCACGCAATCGCGCAAGTCGGTGTCGCATTGAAGGGGCCCACCGCGACGCCCTTCGGCGGCGCATACCGCGTCATGGTCGAAAAGAGCGCTGCCGATGGCGAGCCGCGCTCGTACCCGAGCGTCACCGTCGCGCTGCGATGCGAGCTGGGATTGTTCGTCAACATGCGTCCGGCCAAGATCTACCCGGGAATCAAGACGCGATTCAGCGACGTCGACCTCCTGATCTTTCGCGAGAACACCGAGGACCTCTACCTCGGTCTCGAACGAATGCAGGACGCGGATACGGCCGAGGCGACCAAGCGGATCACGCGCGGGGCGAGCCGACGCGTGGCCGAATTCGCGCTCGAAACCATGCGCAGGCTGGGGCGCAAGAGACTCACCGTCGTGCACAAGGCCAACATCCTCAAGCTCACCGACGGGATGTTCCTGGAGACGGCGCTCGCTGCCGCAGAGCGCTATCCGGATCTGGCCGTCGACCAGCGGGTCGTGGATGCCCTGTGCGCCGACCTGGTGACGCGTCCCGAAACCTACGACTGCCTGGTGCTTCCCAACTTGTACGGCGACATCATCTCCGACCTCGCCGCGGGCCTGGTCGGCGGGATGGGCATCGCGCCAGGGGCAAACTTCGCTCCCAACTGCGCGACGTTCGAGGCCGTGCACGGCACCGCGCCCGACATCGCAGGGAAGGATCGCGCCAATCCGACGGCGATGATCCTCTCCGGCGTCATGATGCTGCACCATCTCGGCGAGCACCGCGCGGCAACTGCGGTCGAAACCGCGCTTTCCCAGGTTCTCGCCGAAGGCCGCTTCGTGACACCCGATCTCGGCGGCGATTGCGGCACACGCAGGATGACCGAGGCGATCATCGAGCGACTGGGTGCCGGCGATCGGGAAGGCGCCACGCACCGACCCTGAGCGCGCTCGCGACGATGTCCGCGCCGCGTGCATTGCATTTTCAAACGGCTTCGGCCCGTCGCGGGTCCTGAGATCGATCGAATCATCGCAAAGTACGTCGGTCGCTAGCTGTGGGAAGGTCCGCTTCGGATCGGCATTCGGCGAGGAGCGGGAATTGCCATGAGTGGAGTAACGAGATCCTCCACGGCGTGCTTCTCCCGGCAGACTCGGACAGTCAACAGCGTAATAGAAAGCCTCGAGCAACGGTCCTCGCACCGGCAGCAACTTTGCCTGGCATGCCGCGCAGACCTTGATTTGTCAAATCCCTGACAGCGCCGCGCATTCCCGGCGCGTACGGTTGCGATGAGCGCCACTCTTCGAAAGGGCGGAAATGGCCGGATACAGGCGGCATGTCTTCGTATGTCTCAACGAACGCGATCCCAGCGATCCGAAGGGCTGCTGCAAGCATCGCGGCTCAGAGGAGATCTTCAAGGTCCTCAAGGCCGGAGCTGCGAAAGCAGGTCTAAAGGATGTGCGCATCAACCGGGCCGGCTGCATGGAGCACTGCGCATTAGGGCCCTCGGTGGTCATCTACCCCGAAGCCGTGTGGTACCGGATTCCGACCGTCGAGGACGCGCAGGAAGTCCTGTCGAGCCACATCGTGGGAGGGAAGGTCGTCGAGCGCCTGCTCATGGACAAGATCGAAGCCGCGGCCGACTGAGCCGGCGCGCGGAACACATTGCACCGTTATCAAGACGAGGAGATTGAAATGGCCCAGGTTGCCGTGAGGGAAAAGGTGAAGGATCGCTACCAACGGGTGGAGGACGCCTATCGCTCGACGAAGAAGAAGCTCGGTCAGGAGTACTTCGTCATCGATTGCGATCGCCACATCATCGAGCCGCCCGAGGCGTTCACGATGTATCTCGACAAGGAATGGCAGCACATGGCGCCGAAGCCGACGACGGACAACACCGGTGCGCCGCGGCTGATGATCGAAGGCCGCCTGTATCAGAAGCAGGCCGGCTGGGGGCCGGGCCGCACCGAAGGCTGCGGCGACCAGCGCCCGCGCGGGGAGGGCCTGCCCTATGAGCGCGCGTACAAGCACGCGTTCGAGAACCGCGACATCGACATGGACCTGAGCGGCATCGACTGCGCCGTATGGATCCCGACGCTCGGGCTCTTCACCCCCGACATCATGAACTGGCACTTCCAGTACGCGGTCATGCGCGCCCTCAATGACTGGACCGCGAAGGTCTGGGCGACCAGCAAGCGGCACCTGTGGTGCGTGACGATCCCGCTCAAGCCCGAATGGGCCGTAGAGGAGATCAAGCGTTGCCACAAGCTGGGAGCCACCACTGTCTGGATGCGCCCGAACGTGATGCAGGAAGTGCGTTATTGGAACGAGGACTGGGATCCGGTCTGGAAGACGATGACCGATCTCGGAATGTCGCTCGTCTTCCACGAAGCGACCGGGACCTACAACGCGACCCATAGCAGTGACTACAAGTACGATCGCTACTGGATCGCGCATGCGATGTCGCATCCCCTCGAGATGGCGGCGGCCGTGGCCGGCATCCTGGGCTACGGCGTCCTGGAGCGCCACCCGAAGCTCAAGGTGCTCTTCTGCGAAGCCGGCGCCACCTGGGTTCCCTACCTGCTCTTCCGGCTCGACAACCATTACACGGCGCGCCCGAAGGAGATGATCGGCCTCGAGATGCCGCCCTCGGAGTACTTCAAGCGGCAGTGCGTGATCTGCTCCTTCGAGCCCGAGGAGGCGCTTCTCGGGGAGACCATGAAGTGGTTCGAAGGAAAGAACATGGCGTGCACCAGCGACTACCCGCACTGGGACTCGAGCGGCGTCTCGGGTGTTGTCCGCTACCTCAAGAACTATCCGAACCTCGATGAAGAGACCCGCGTAAACTTCTTCTCGAGGTCCGCGATCGACGCGCTTGGGCTGAAGGCCTAGAGCGTCGCCGCGGTCGCGCGGCTCGACTCTCCTCCGCCCGCAGTGGCGCACCTTCTCCTCGCCTTCGGCTGGTGCGCCCTCGCGGGCTTTCTCATGTCCATGGGAGGCGGAGGCGGCGGGATCCTGATCGGCGTCGGCCACATCTCGGTGCTCGGGGTGGCCGACCCGAACATGATCAAGGTGGTGAACCAGATCATGGAATTCACGAGCCGCCTGGTCTCCGTGCCGCTCTACCAGCGGCAGGGCCGCCTGGTCTGGAGCGTCGCGTTGATGTTCGGCCTCGGCGCACCGCTGGGCGCGATCCTGGGTGCGTGGACCTCCAAGACCTACCTCTCGAACATGACGGCGTACCGCCACCTGTTCGGCGTCCTGGTGACGTTGGTCGCCGCACGCGTGCTATACGAGGGATGGGCGAAGGGCGCGCTCCGGAACCTTCACCTCATGCGAGCGCGCGCGGCCTCGGACCGGGCGCACCAGCGTGTGCGCGCGTCGGGCTCCACGCGGATCGAGGCGGCGGACCATCCACGCACGATCAGTCTGAGCCTCTCGAATGGGCGCGTACGCTTCGGCGGCGAGGACTTCGACTTCAAGCCGCTCGCGGCCGCGGCCGGCGGCTTCGTGATCTCCTTCATCGGCTCGCTCGTGGGCGTCGGCGGCGGCTTCCTCGTGACGCCGTTCATGGCGAGCGTGCTGCTCTTTCCCATGTACCTCGTCGTAGGCACCGGCCTCGTCGCGCTGATGATCCCCCTCGCAATCAGCGTCGCGACCTACCTCGCGCTGCGAGTGCACGTCGACTGGTCGCTCGTCGCGACCGAAATCCCCGGTGTGCTCTTCGGCTCCTTCCTGGGGCCGGTGCTCAACCGCTACTTCAACGAGAAGGCGCTCAAGACCTTCGTCGCCGTCATCCTCATGGGGATCGGAATCTACTATGTGGCTCGTTGAGGAATCGCCGCTCGCTATAATCGAGCGATGGCGAGAGTCGAGAATCCGCTGGCGGACGGCCACCTGGACGTCCTGAGTTCGATCCCTGAGGAGTACCGAAGGGCCGTCATCGAGCAGTGCGAGCGCCGCAGCCTCCGCAAGGGCAGGAATATCTGGTCCCAGGGAGAGCACGCCGAGTTCGCCGCCTTCCTTGTGAGCGGCAAGGCAATGTCGGTCTATCAGAGCCGCAGCGGCAAGACCGGAACCACGGGGTTTTGGTGCGCGGGCGATATCCTGGGCGCGGGCGACCTGGGATCGAAGACGACGCGCCAGATGACGCTCCGCTGCCTCGAGCCATGCGTCCTGTACACGATAGCGTATCCGCGCTTCGATGCGCTCGTGCGGCGCTTTCCGGAACTGGGCCAGTCCGTCATCCATGCGCTCTCTCTTCGGCTGCGCTGGGTGGCGCGGCTCGCCGTGATGCTCGAGACCGAGTCGGGCTACCAGCGCGTATGCGGCGTCCTCCTCGCGCTGGCCGAGCGCTTCGCCGCACCGAGTCCCGAGGGCACGGTCATCGACCTCAAGATCACCAACGAAGATCTCGCCTCGATCTCTGGAGTCTCGCGTCAGTACGTGAACGCCACACTCAGCGACCTTCGCCGCCGGGGCCTCTTGCGCATGCGCAAGCGCGAGATCATCCTGCCCGATTGCAAGAAGCTCGCCTCGGTCGTTCCGGCCGAAATCAATGCCAAGCCGTTTTGAGCAGGCTCACCCCTTCAGGTAGAGCGAGTCGCCGTCGGCTTCGACCTCCATCATCTGGAGCGGTGCTTCCGCAAGCCCCTTCGGCTCCCCCGATGGCAGCTCCCATTGCCAGAGGTGCTCGAGGCAAGTCAACGTCGTTCCGTCGAGGGCGGCCTCGCAGAGCGGAATGCCCTGATGGGGACAGTACGCCTGGCACGCGTAGAATTCGCCGCCGGTGTGGATGAGGCAAAGCTTATTGTCGCCTTCGAAGGCGACCTCCCGAAGGGCATCCGCCTTAACCTCGGCGAGCTTGCACAGAAATGTCCGGCCCATGAGGTGTCACTCGAACTTGTCGTATCGGATCTCGGTGGCCGCCATCTTCGCGTCGCGGATGAGATACCGCAGCGACGCGTCCACCGCGGGAGGCGGCCCGGCGACGTACGCGCGAACATTCGCATACTTGCCGTTCATGCCCTGCGCCGCCGCTTGGTGGACGAAGCCCTGGGCGAAGGCGAGCCGGGGCAACGTCCTCGAAGCCGCGTCGGGAACATTCTCATCGGACAGCGCGACTGTGATCTTGAGACGATCGCCCGCCGCCTGCGCCATCCTCGACAGCCGCTCGAGATAGAACGCGTCCGCCCAGGTGCGCACGCCGAAATAGACGTTCCCCGAATAGCGCTCGAAATATCCCTCCTCGACCGCGCGAGCGAGGATCGACATCATCCCCGCAATGCCACTTCCTCCCGCAATTACGAGGAGGTCCCTCCCGGCAGACGGGGAGAAGGTGGCCCGGCCGAGCGGACCGAACGCCTCCACCGACAAGCCGTCGCACGATTGTGTGAAGAGCCTCGTCGAGAACGCACCTTCGGGCTTGCGCTTCACCACGAAATCCAGGCGACGCGTGCCTCGCTCGAAGTTGGTCATGGAGTAGACACGGCGGCCCGGAACGCCCGGAATGCCGAGAGCCATGAATTGTCCGGCCTCGAAGCTGATCTTCGCGCCCAGCTCGATCGAGAATTCCATCACGTCGCGGGCGACGAAGCCGCGGGTGCGCAAGGTTCCGTTCATATGGCGCGGTGCGCACGCTCCTGGATCGCAGCGAAACACGTACGACTTCGCTTCCACGACGAGGTCGTCGAGGGCCGAGCACTGGCACATGAGGAATTCGCGGGTGGCCGGGTCCACACCCTTCATCCCCGGGGCATCCACCCATGCATTTGCGATGCTTCCGGCGATCCGCTTCACCCGGCAGGTTCCACAGGTTCCCGTCGTGCACCCATAGGGCAATTCCAGCCCCTGCCGAATCGCCGCATAGAGAAGCGGCTCGCCTCGTTGCGCTTCGAACCTGTAGGTCTGATTCCGTGTGTTGAGCTGAATTTCCAAGCGGGCACCGAGCGAGCGTCGAAACGACATGGTGCTACGACGCGCCGCCGGTTTCTGTCGTAAACAGGACACTCGCATCCTCGACAACAATTGTTAAGTCATGCTGTCGGGCAAAGTGTCAAGTACTCGACAAAAGCGTCTGTCGAACTCTGTTATAAATCGGCTGGGCATGGGCCATCAAGAAGCCGCACGATGCAGATTCGATGCGGCCCCAGGGAACGCAAGGCACGGAGGAGGAATCGATATGCGCATGGCGTTTGCGCCCATCCGGCTACTTTTGCTTCTCGTCGCGTGCGGGCTCGGGTTGCAATCGCCCACGCAAAGCGCCTTCGCCGCGGACGCGGCCTATCCCTCGCGGCCGGTCAATCTCATCGTTCCGTGGGGAACCGGCGGTGGGGCCGACTACATCGGGCGGGCGATCGCGAAGGAGATGGAACCGCACCTCGGCGCGTCGATTCCGGTCCTGAACGTCCCGGGCGGCACCGGGCAGACCGGCATCATGAAGATGGCCGGCGAGCGCGCGGACGGCTACACAATGGAGGAAGTCACCTCCGAAACCGTGCTGCTTGAGGTCACCGGAAAGCCGCTGTTCAAGCTCGGCGATTTCATCTGCCTCGCCATCGTCGATCAGCAGAACGCGGGATTGCTCGTGAAAGCGGACAGCCCGTTCCATACCTGGGAAGACGTGGTCAAGGCAGCGAAGTCGAGGCGGGTGAGCGTCGCGTTCGACGGATTCGGCAGCTCCGGCGACCTGCTGGTGAAATACCTCAACCGCAAGATCGGCGCGAAATTCGACCTCGTGCCCTACGACAAGCCCGGCGAGCGTATCGCGTCCGTGCTGGGCGGCCACAACGAGCTGCTCTTCACGCAACCCGGGGACGTCGTGAGCTACATCGAGAGCAATCAGCTTCGTCCGATCCTCATGTTCGCCGACCAGCGCGATCCGAGGTTTCCCGACGTCTCCACTTCGAAGGAACACGGCTACGACGCCTCGTTCATCCATTTCCGGGCGATGTACGTGAAGGCGGGCACGCCGAAGCCGATCGTCGAGAAGCTGGGAGATTCCCTTGCCAAGGCGCTCGAAACGCCGGGATACAAGGCCGCGCTGGACCGGGAGGCCGCACTGCCCGATTCCATCGTGACCGCTGACAAGGCACCGGCATTCATCCAGAGCTGGCTCGCAGAGGCCAGGAAGATCCGGCAGGCGAAGTAGGGTCGCTGGAGGCGCGATGGAACGAGCGCACACGCCCTTGCACCGGGCCACCAGGAGCTTCGCCGTCGCGGCAATCGCGCCGTATGTCGCGATCCTCGCGTTGTGCGCCTTCCTTCTCTACAGCGCGTTCGGAATCGCGCCCGCTCCCGAGGGGCAGCTCGGCGCCGCATTCTGGCCGAGGACCGTCCTGACCCTCGCGATGCTCACCTGCGTGTTTGAGATCGCATGGATCCTGCGCAAGGCGCGCGCCGAGCCCGCGGCGGACGAGCTCGATCCCGCAGAGGCGCCGGAATCTCCCGACGAGCCGGGCGCGGAAGTCCGCCCCTGGGTCCCCTGCCTCGGCATCGCACTCACGATCGCCTATGTGCTGCTGTTCTCGGAGCTGGGATATTTCCTCGCGACGACCCTGTTCGTGTTCGCCTTCATCTGCTGCGGAGGCTACCGCCGGCGTGCCGTCGCTGGCGGCATCGCGCTCGTAGCCAGCCTCGCGTTCGTCTTCATTTTCATGAAGATCGTCTACGTCTCCCTGCCCATGGGTGCGGAGCCTTTCGCCCACGTGTCGGCCTACCTCATGGCGCTGATGGGGATCAAGTGACGGAGCGCCCCTGACGATGGCGCTGTTGAACGACCTGTCGATCGGGTTCGCGCACGTCTTCGTTCCGTACAACCTCCTGATGCTGGTGATCGGCCTGCTGATCGGCATGGCCGTGTCCATCATGCCGGGGCTGGGCCTCGTGCTCGGGATCGTCCTCACGTTGCCGTTCACGTACACGATGGCCGTGGAGCCCGCGATCATCCTCCTCACCGCCATCTACATCGCCGGCACCTATGGCGGCTGCTTCACCGCCATTCTCTACAGGATTCCCGGGGAGCCGTCCGACGTGCCGCTGCTGTGGGACGGCTACAACATGAACCTCAAGGGCCACGCAGCGAAGGCCCTCGGGTGGGCGTGCGTCGCGGCCCTCATCGGCGGGCTCGTCTCCTCCGCGGTGATGGTGGCGCTTGCGGGTCCGTTCGCGAGATTCGCGCTCACCTTCGACTCGCCTGACTACTTCGCGATCATCGTGCTCGGGCTCGCGACGGTCGTATGCCTCGCGACAGCCTCGCTCTCGCACGCGCTCATCAGCCTATTCTTCGGCCTGATGATCGCGACCGTCGGCATCGATGCCACCTACGGCAGCGAGCGCTTCACTTTCGGGCATCCGCTCCTTGCCGGAGGGATCAACTACGTAACGGTCCTCGTCGGCGCCTACGGGCTCGGAGAGGTCTTCGTCCGCTTCGGGCGCAAGCTCGAGGTGGACAAGGACGCAATCGCCCAGAAGGCGGTCGGAACGCGCTTCCCCTCGTTGCGCGAAATCTGGGACCTGCGCAACACCATCTGGCGAAGCACGGTCCTCGGGACCCTCCTTGGCGTGGTGCCCGGCGCGGGCGCGGTGATCACATCCTTCGTGGCGTATGGAATCGAGAGGCAATACTCCCGAAGCGGCCGCCAGCTCGGCACGGGCGTTCCCGAGGGCATCGTCGCGCCGCAGATCGCGTCCACGGCTTCGGTCGCGGGGCACATGGTTCCGCTCCTCGCGCTCGGGCTGCCCGGAAGCGGTGCGACTGCGGTGATCCTGGGCGCATTCCTGATGCACGGCGTCCAGCCGGGGCCGCAGATCTTCGTCGCGCACCCGGACACGGCCTATGCGATCCTCGCCTCGCTCTTCGTGGGCGTCATCGGAATGTGCGTGATCGGCTATTTCTGGATTCGCCTCGTCGTGAAGGTGCTGACGATCCCGCAGCCGGTGATCATCACGATCGTGGTGCTGTTCTGCATCGTCGGTTCGTACGCCGAGCGCAACAATCTCTCGGACGTGGGAATGGTCCTGGTGTTCGGCGTGGTGGGCTTCCTGTTCGACCGATTCCGCATTCCGGTCGCGCCGATGGTTCTCGGTACGATCCTGGGGCCCCTGGCCGAGACCTCGTTCCTGAGGACCATGATCCGCTACGACAACGACTGGACGGTGTTCTTCACGCGCCCGATCAGCTGCGTCCTGCTGCTGCTCGCGATGGTCGCTTTCGCCTTTCCCCTGCTCTCGCGCCTGCGCCAACGCAACGGCAGGCGCAGGGAGATCGCCGAGGTCTCGCCGACCCTTTCGGCGGCCAAGCGACGTGTCCCGGGGTAAGCGCTCCAACATTGCCGTCCTTGGAGCGACCGGCTCGGTCGGAGCGAGCGTGCTCGACGTCATCGCCCGGCACGAAGGGAGCTACCGCCCGTTTGCCCTCACCGCGCACCGATCGGTGGCGAAGCTGCTTCAGCTCAGCCGCATCCATCGTCCGCGCTACGCCGTCCTGAGCGGAGCGTGCGTCGAAGCGGACACGCGACGCGAGTTCGGGCGCGTCGGAACCGAGCTGCTTTGCGGGCCGCAATGCTTGCGGGACGTCGTCGCGAATCCCGAGTGCGACGTCGTCGTGGCGGCGATCGTCGGCAGCGCCGGACTCGCGCCCACGCTCGCGGCGGTTCGGGCCGGCAAGAAGATCCTCCTCGCCAACAAGGAGGCGCTGGTGATGGCCGGACAGGTCGTGATCGCCGCGGCGCGCCAATCCGGCGCAGCGCTCCTGCCGATCGACAGCGAGCACAGCGGCGTCTTCCAATGCCTGGGCCCTGCACGCGTGTCGCGCATCGTCCTGACGGCTTCCGGCGGCCCCTTCCTCAGGACGCCGCTCGAGCGCTTGCGGCACGCCACGCCGGAGGAGGCCTGCGCACACCCGACCTGGTCGATGGGACGCAAGATCTCGGTCGATTCAGCGACGATGATGAACAAGGCGCTCGAGGTCGTGGAGGCGAATTGGCTGTTCGGCATGGCTCCGGAACGGATCGACGTGCTGATCCACCCGCAGAGCATAGTGCACGCGCTGGTCGAGTACGTGGACGGATCGGTCGTCGCGCAGATGGCGTGCCCGGACATGCGCGTGCCGATCGCCGCCGCGCTCGCGCATCCCGACCGAATCGAATCGGGCGCCGGCCACCTCGACCTCGCGAGCGTCGGAAAGCTCGCATTCGAGAATCCCGATCCCGACCGATTTCCCGCCCTTCGCCTCGGCTACCAGGCGCTTGCGCGCGGTGGAACGGCGCCGGCGATCCTCAACGCGGCCAATGAGATCGCGGTCGAGGCCTTCCTGGCACGCAAGCTGCGGTTTCCGGAAATCGCCGCGGTGGTGGAGAGAACGTTGTACTCCGTGTCACCCGTGCCGGGCAGCTCGCTCGAGGAGGTACTGGAAGCGGACGCCGAGGCGCGCGAGCGAGCGAGGCTCGAAGTCAGGAAGGCGTCGAGCGATGCGCCGGCAATTGCGTCTTAGGGCCGAGTGGCTCGGGCACCGGTAGCCATCCGCTTTCGATCCCGATCCAGTTGCCTTTGACCCAGGTCGCTGCGATCAACGCCTTCTCGACGATCGAGCAGCCCTGGCAACGAGGATGTCGCGCGCACGACGTGAGCTCCAAGACCCAGCAGGAATCGGATGGTTGTCGCTCGGCTTGGGCAAGATTCGGATTCACGATGACCTCGACGGCGTAGATGCTGATCCGATTCTCGGACAGCCCACGACGGCATGTTTGATCCGGATCAAGGCCTTGGTGGGCCGCCGGCTCATTCCAGAAGGATTCGAACCCCGGTGATCGCCGTGAGGGCGGCAAGACCCTTTACGACCGAGGCTGTTGTTTCTGATCAAGGCATAAGAAGTCTCCATTTCCATGCGCCCATGCAGGCGCATAGAGTAGGAGAGCTTCGTTTTCGCCTTGAACGGAGGCCTCAATGCGCTGCATCCTGATCGGACTCCCCGGCTCGGGAAAGGGGACGCAAGCCGCCACTCTCGCGGCGAAATTCGGCATCGCACATATCTCCACCGGGGACATGATGCGCGCGGCGATGGAAAGCGGCAGCGATCTGGGCCTGCGCGCGCGCAAAGCCGTGGAAAGCGGAGAGCTGGTAGCGGACGACATCGTCATCGGTCTCGCAAGCAATCGCATTCGGGAGCCGGATTGCCAGCGGGGCTTCGTGATGGACGGCTTCCCGCGCACGGTCGAGCAGGCTGTCGCGCTGCGAGAGGCCGGTGTAAGCATCGATTACGTGATCGAGCTCGACGTGTCCGAGCGCGACGTGGTGGAGCGAATGAGCGGGCGCCGCGTGCATCCGGCTTCGGGGCGCGTATATCACGTCCAGTTCAATCCGCCGCGCGTCCCGGACAAGGACGACGTGACGGGTGAGCCGTTGGTGCAACGCTCGGACGACCGGGAAGACGTGGTCCGGGTGCGCATCGGCGCGTACAACGCGCGCACGCTGCCCATCATCGGCTACTACGTCGACTGGGCGCGCACGGGCGATTCGCACGCCCCTCGCCTCATCAAGGTGAACGGACAGGGCTCGCCCGCCGGCGTGCGCGAGCGGCTGTCCGCGGCGATGTCCGAAGCCGCGGGCCGGCGCGACGCCGAGCTGCATGACGGTCACAGGTCCTAGGCAGCTCGTCACGCCGTTTCGACCGATCCCGCTAGCCGTGCCTCCGGGGATGGCGGCGAACGAGTTCTTCAACAGCGCGGCGAATCTCAGCGACCTTATCGACAACAACGGGCTCCTCGGCAACCCCGAAGGCCTGGTGCTGTACCGGAAAGCGCTCGGCCACACCAACGAATTCGATACCTCGATCATCTACGACACGTCGCGCAGCACCCTCGATCCGCTGGGACGGCCCGTGCGCCGGACCCAGGTGCTGCCCGAAGTAAAGCGCGTCTGGAATCGCATGAACCAGGTCATCCTCGGCTTCATGCTCGAGACGTACCCCGACCCGGCCGAAGCCCTCGTGCTGTGCGGCGAAGCAAGCCTCGATGCGACATGGCCCCTCAGCGCGCCCGGCGTTCCGAGCATCCGCATGCTGCATAACCATTTCATGGTTTTTCCGATGCGGAAGCTCCACGAGGCGCCCCTCGCCGACTCCGACAATCCGGACCTGACGGACGGCGGTCAGCACAGCCTGTTCCAGGCATACATGGCCGACGTCTACCGCGAGTTCTTCACGCAGGCGCTGGATCTCAGGATCCTCAGGCCCCTCACGCCGACGAGTTCGCAGCTCGGACTGACCGGATATCCTCAAGGTCTTCCGTCGTGGGAGGTTCAGGGTGGAGCGGCTGCGTTGGGCGACGTGCGATTCTGGGCGGAATACGACGCAGTGCTGATGGGTTTTCTGGATTTCTATCGCACCTTCTTCGGGCAGGTGTCGACGCGCAACTCGTCCATGCCGAGAGATCTGTACTTCCCTGGACAGGTCGAAAGCGTGCTGTTGTTCAACAACGATTTCCTCAGGACCGCGAAGAAAGTACGGGATCGGTGCATCGTGGATCCGCGCTATGCCAACGCGATACGCTGGCAGCCCGCATACAAGCAGCTCATCTATCGCAACGATGAAGGGCAGCTCGTCGTGACCATCAGCCAGAACTCGGTCGGCAACGCCATTACCGAGCTGCTCGGCGTGGTGGTGAAACGAGTGCCCGATGCAGAAGCGTACGCCAAGGCCGAACCGGCATTGGTCGACAAGCTTCTGAAGGTTTGCAGCAGGCTCATCGAGGCGGATCTGGGGAGCGACATCGCGACTGCGCGCCGGCCCGAATCACGAGAGTGATCGCGTACGATTGCGAGAGCAACAGCCGGGTATCGAGGCGCGTTGCCGGAGAAGCATTCGGGGCGTCGGAAAGGAGGCGGGAATATGAAACTGGACGTGAAGGCTTTCGCGCTCACCTGCGCAATCGTGTGGGGCCTCGGACTGTTCGCGCTTACCTGGTGGATCATCGCGTTCGACGGCGCGACGGGCGAGCGGACGATCATCGGCGAGCTCTATCGCGGCTACTCGATCAGCCCCTTGGGCAGCGTGATCGGATTGGCTTGGGCCTTCTTCGATGCGCTGATTGGCGGGGCAATCTTCGCATGGCTCTACAACCTGATCCGAAGCCGGCTCGCGGCGCCTCAGTGATCCCGGCTACAGGGGCGATTGGGTCGTGGCGTAGTGCTTGATGCTCTCCGCGACCGAATCGGCGATGTGCTCCTTGCTGATGATCCCGAGCACATCCCTCCCGGCTGGCACGCCGCCGGAACCGACGACAACCGCCATCGTGGCCTTCTTGCGCCACATGCGCCCGATCACGTCGAACATTGCGTCGGCGGGGCGTACGAGCGTGAAGTCGCGGCTCGCGACCTCGCCCAGGGTGACTCCCGTATAGGCGCCCTCGAGCCCGCGCCGCAACGCCGTGTTCACGCGCAGCACCCCGGCAATGCGGTCCTGGCCGGTCACGACTATGTGGCGCATGCCGCCGCTCGCCTCGGGCAGCCGCAGGAAATCGTCGAAGTGCGTCGTTTCGGGCAGGGTCAGGAAATCCTTGTCCATCACGTCCTCGGCGTGGCGCACGAGGAAGAGGTTCGCGTGCAGGGCGCTCGGGATGAAGTGGCGCCGGGCGAGGAGCTTGATCGTGTAGATGTTCTCGCGCGAGAAGACGCGGCGCACTCCGATGCTCACGGCGACCGCGATGATCATCGGCATCACGATGCCGTAGTCGCGCGTCATCTCGAAGATCATGGTCACCGCGGTCATCGCCGCACCCGTGCCGCCGCCCACCATCGCCGCCATGCCGACGATGGCGAAGGCGGGCACGCTGATGTTCGAGCCGGGGAAGAAGTACTGCGCGGCCGCGCCGAACGCCGCGCCGAGCGCGGCTCCCATATAGAGCGAGGGCGAGAAGATGCCGCCCGAGGAGCCCGATCCGAGGCTGAGCGACGTGGCGCCGAGCTTCGAGGCGAAGAGGAGCGCCAGGAACGGCGCGGACGCGAGGCCGCCCACCAGCACGTCCTGGATCGTCGCGTAGCCCACTCCGTCGATCTGGTAGTGGCCGGAGAATCGGAGGAAGAGGTACATCATCACGCCCACGATGCCCATTCCGACCGCATGGCGCAGGTACGGATTGCGGATGCGATCGAAGGTCTCCTCGGTGAAGTGCAGGCCGCGCACGAATCCGGCCGCGGCAAGGCCCGTCACCACGCCGAGGAGGGCGTAGAGCGCGAGCACGTAGGCGCCGGACGCGACGTCGGGGAGCGAGCCCACGGCGGGAACGTCGAACGCGGGGCGTGGACCGAAGAACAGCTGGCCCACGAAGGTCGCCGTTCCGGTCGCGAGCGCCACGGGCAGGAAGGTGCGCGTGCTGAACTCGGGCATCATCAGCTCGATCGCGAAGACGACGCCGCCGATCGGGGTATTGAAGGTCGCCGCGATGCCTGCGCCCGCCCCCGCGGCGACGAGCGTCATGCGCTGCCACGCCGGGAGCCGGATCGCCTGCCCCACGCTCGATGCGAGCGAGGCGCCGATCTGGATGATCGGGCCCTCGCGGCCGACGGAGGAGCCGCTCCCGATGGCGAGCGCCGAGGCGAAGGACTTCACGAACGCGACGATGCCGCGGATGCGGCCCTCCTTGTAGAAGATCGCCGCCATCACTTCCGGGACGCCGTGCCCGCGCGCTTCGGGCGCGAAGGTCTGCACGAGAAAGACCACCGCGAGTCCGCCGATCACCGGTACGAGGATCACCCAGGCGCCCCAGGGCGATGCGGGCGTGTAGAGATTCGCGTCGTACACCGTAGAGAACGTGCCGAGGTACAGCGCGTTGTGCACAATGGAGATCAGCGCGCGGAAGACCACGGCGCCGAGGCCCGTCATCACTCCGACGAACACCGCGATAACGGAGAACAACGGAAGGCTGATGTAGCGATCTTCGGGGGCCGGATTCATGCCCGCCATTATCTCCCATGGAGGGCTACGCCCAAGCGCGCCAGCCAGCGGTGGAGCGACAATGCCTCGAGCGCATCCATCGATCCGCCGATGACGATCAGCTCCCGACCTCGTGACCGGTGGGCCGCCGATCGTGACGCTGCGCCGCGAATCCGGCATGTAGAAGCCCCACTTCTGGACGAAGGCCTTGCGCCGCAGGAAAGCGCAACGGCCAGCTTTGACACAGGTCAAGCAGGGACCGGAATGATCGCCGTCCCGCTTGACCTGCCCATCATGGAAGGGTGCAGGCTTTGTCATCGACTCCGGGCTGCCCGGCTGCTCCGTGCGAGATGGGGGCCCTGCCGATCCTGGCGTTGGCTGCTTTCTGGTTTCTGCCCTGGCCGCTCGCCCTGCCGACCGGGGCCGCACTATCCGCCGCCGCGCTGCTCTACTACGGCTATCTGCTCAGGGTGGCGCGCCGGCCGGTGATCGCCGGCGTCGTCGTCATCAACGAAAATGAAGGGATCATCATGAAGGAACATCGCTCGCTTGTTATCGCGGTATTCGCGCTCAGTCTCGGGCTCGCGGCGCCGCTGCACGCTCGCTCCCAAGGAATGATGGGTGGGGGAATGATGGGTGGATACGGGCCCCGTGCGGAACCCGGCCCGAGCAAGGGTTCGAATCCGCAGTGGGATGAATTCTCCTCGTATGTGCGATCCAACGGCCTTGCATGCATGAGTTGCCATGCCTATTCGGGGAGAGGCACGGGCCCGGCTCTCGCGGACATCACGCGCAGATTCGCTGGACGCCCCGACAGCCGCAAGGAGCTCGCCCGCTCGATCAGCAACGGCGTTTCCGGACAGTGGCCGGGATATCCGCCGATGCCTGGCGGACTTGCGACGCCGGCCGAGGCAACGCAGCTTGCCGGGCTGATTCTCAGCCTGCCGCGCGCCGAGTAGACGCGACGGGAGGGCTGCATGAACCGCATCGCACTTCACGAGCGCCGTGACGCGCATCGCGCGGGGTTCGTCGACATCGGGCGGCTTCGCGCGCCTCGGGCACCAAAAGGTAAAGGCGCTTATCGCTTCTGGCGATAAGCCCCTCTGTGAATTGGCGTCCCCACGGGGGTTTGAGCAGGTCATTTCAGCCGTCGCCCTGCCCGCCGAGGTATGGCTCGAGGTCGCGTGACGGGGCGTGGTCGGACTCGACCTCTTCGTCGAGGTCGATCACCTGATCGCCATGTTGCGGCCGACAGCCTTGCGCGACCGGCGCCCAGCCGTGCCGGATGACCACCTCCCGGCCGTCGTGGCACATCTGGATGCGCATGGCAGCGGGCAGTCGCTTGTGGACGAAGGCGTCGATGGACCTCGGCAGGCTCGTGCGCACGCGCAGCGCGTCGAGGTCTTCCTGCGGATGGTCGTCGAGGTGGACGAAAGGGACAAAGGGCGCCGCGGCCATCAGCCACGAGCCGACATCGATCGCCGTCGGCTCGTAGCCGCTCTGTGCCAGCCAATGCTGGGCTCGCTCGCGCAGGTCTGGCGTGTCGTCCAGTGCGCCCCACGCCGTGGCGAGCAGCTCCGCCACCCACTGGTTGCAATTCTGGTAGCTCAGGCTGAACGGGTATGCATTCGCGCTATAGCTCGCGGCCAGCAGGCGCAGCGCGAGCGGCTTGTCGAGTGCGGCACGCTCCAGCGTGGCAGCTTCGGTGCCGTACGGCAGCACGATCGAGACATAGCCGACCGTCGGATCGTCGGTGCCGAAGAGGAAGCCGGACAGGCCCTGGTCGTACAGCCGCGGTCGCTGCTCGTCGCATGCGTAGTACAGCTGGCGCACCGACCACCGGGAGTTGTCACTCGCCTTCAGGATGACGCCGGCATGCGAGTAGCGCAGGCCGAATCGGCTCAGGTCCACGCCGGAGCGCGCGATCAGCGCAACCCTCGCGCCCGACCTGTCCAGCTCCTGTTCGATGAGCGCGGCGAAGCGCAGCAGCCGGTCCTCCTGTCGCGCGCTCATCGGTGCCGGGCGATCGCAAAAGCCCGATGATGCCGATGCCGCATCCGCGCCTTGCGCGCAGCACCACACCGCGGCGGCGAGCAGCAGGAGGCGAAGCTTCAAAGCTGCACGGGCCGCGTTTCCAGGTCGCGCTGCCAATCGGCGGCCAGCACCAGGAAGAATGCGACGCCCGTGTCGGCCCATGCGAACTCGTAGCCGTAGGGGCGCTGGCGCACGCCGACGATGTCGCCGGGCGCCGCAGCGCGATCGCCCAGCGCGGCTCTCGGCACGTCGAGATAGATGACTGCACCGTCGTCACCCGCATGGGCGACATGCTGCATCTTCAGCTGCAGCGTGTCCGGGCGCTCGGCCGCCGCGACATCGATGATGCGGTAGTCGCCTTCGGCGACCTTGTGCGTCGAGCTGCCGCTCGAGTCGCGTATCGAATCGGACAAGCTACCGACCGAAGCGGAGCCGGCGCTCGACGCAGATGAGGCGAAGCTCTCGGCGCCGCAAGGCAGGGCCGCGACGATGCCCAGGAGGACGGCGCCAGCGAATTGCGATGCAGAGAGAGTCATTCGAGTACTCCATAGGCGCAACGGATGACGCCCAGTGTGGCATAGCGCCCGGCCTCAGGCGTTCGAACGGGACTCGTTTCCGCGATCTCGACGTCTTGCCGGCTTCTTCACCCTGGTTTGCGTCTTGCCGAGCGCCTTTCGCACGACGCGCAGCGAATCGGCATGGGCGATCATTTCCCTGGCCATTTCATCGGCCTTTTTCGCGATGCGTTTCCTCGCTCCTTCGGGAGCTTCGCGATTACATCATCGATACGACGCATGGTCAGTCCCTCTTGCGTTCCCGACTGGATGGTGTTCTGGGCCGCCAGATTCAGGCGGGAACGAACGAGAGGTTCTTCTCGATGCGCGCACGATGCTCCGCGGGCAGGGCCGGATCGTCCAGAAGCTTGCGCCACAGTTCGCCCGCCTGCGCCGGGCGGCCGGTATAGAACAGGGCGAGCGCCAACTCATCGCGCGAGCGCCAGGTGTGAGCCGTAACATCGACAAAGAGGCGATCGGACGACAACGCGATTTCCGCCGCGCCCCGCGCGAAAAGGTACGCCGAGTTCCATTCGGCGCGGCCGCGGTGATAGGTGGCTAGCGCGACCAGGGGCTCGGCACGCGACGGGCGCGCCTCGTGGGCTCGCAAGTACGAGGCCTGTACCTGGGCGTGATCCTCCCCGAGCAGCTCCGTCAGTCGTGCGCATTGGTAGAGCGAATACCAGACTTCCTCGTCCCATCCACCCATCGAGGCCCGCTGCTCGTAGCGGTCGCGCGCGAGTCGCAGCTGGCCGCAGTCACGATAGCTCTGCGCGAGATAGAAGACGTAGCGCGCGTTTTGCGGCTCGTCCCGCAGCGCGGCTAGCAGGACTTCCACGTCTCGCTCGAACTTTCGCGGGTCCTTGGAGCGCGCGCCGTCCGGGGTCACGTCGATCCAGAATCCCGGGATGCGCGGCTGCGCGACAATGCGCCCCGCCTCGAGATATTCATGAAGCACGCCCACCCATCTCCACGCCAGTGCCGTCGCAACCAGGCTCACGCGGTCGTATCGCAGCTCGCCGAGGCGTGCCTCGAGCGAGTACGCCGGCTCGACCAGCAGCGGCCATGCCGCGCCCGGCAACGCCCCGAGTTGCTCGTCGGCATCGATGAATAGCAGGTAGTCGGCCTTGCCGCGCGCCAGGTCGAGCGCCTGGTTGCGGTTATGCGCGAAGTTCTTCCAATCGCGCTCGTGAAGCTCTCCGGGAACATCGCGCAGGAAATCGCGGACGATGTCTTGCGTGCCGTCGGTCGAACCGGTATCAACGATGACCCAGCGATCGATGAACGGCCTGACCGAAGCGAGGCAGCGGGTCATTACCGCCGACTCGTTCTTCACGATCATGTTGAGGCAGACGCTCGTGCGGCCCATGGTCCTGCCCAGGCTTGTGCTGCCGCCTCTCGCGGCGGCGCTACTTGCAGACCGCTGATATGGTCGTATACGCGATCGGCGTCGAGTTGGTCTGAGTCACGCCGAACGCCACGGTATCTCCCGCTACTACCGTGACCGGATTCGCCGACGTGTTGCTCGTGACGAGCGCATTCAATGTGGTCACCGTGATGCTCGTCGTAAAACTGGTCGCCACGCCGTTCTTCCAGAGAGTCACCGTGATCGTATCCGTGGCGGCCGCCGAATTGATTTGGCCACTGAGATACATGGTGGAGAAAGTGCATCCGGCCGGCATGGGTGTCATCTGGGCGTTGTAGACCGCGGCGTCGCCATCCGTCGGCGTGTTGTTGCCACTCAGGGGATAGAAGAGGTTGGTCCCGATCACCGAGTTGACGAATCGGTAGACGAACACTGTACCGGGGCCGTTTGCTCCTGTGGCACCTGTCGCCCCTGTTGCCCCCGTCGCGCCCGTTGGCCCTGCAACCGAGCTTGCCGCGCCCGTGGCGCCCGTCGGCCCGGTGGCGCCCGTCGCGCCGGTTGCACCGGCGGGTCCTGCAACTGTGCTCGCCGCTCCGGTGGCACCCGTCGGCCCGGTGGAACCCGTCGCACCGGTTGCGCCGGTGGGTCCTGCAACCGTGCTCGCCGCTCCCGTGGCGCCCGTTGCTCCATTCGGTCCCGTAGGACCCGTCACGCCCGTGGCCCCGGTAGCGCCCGTGACGCCTGTCACGCCCTGCGCTCCAGTTGCGCCCGTCACACCTGTTGGCCCCGTCACGCCTGTCGCGCCCGTAACACCTGTGACTCCGGTGACGCCCTGCGCTCCCGTCGCACCAGTCACCCCCGTCGGGCCTGTCGCTCCGGTGGCGCTCGTGGCTCCTGTCGCACCTGTGGGGCCGGTCGCACCGGTCGGGCCCGTGGGCCCCGTCACACCGGTCGGACCCGTCGCGCCGAGCGCCGCAGGGCACGGTCCCATCTGTCCCGTGGCATTGTCGAAGCACAGCAGCGCGTTGCCTTGCGGTGCTGTGGCTAGTCCGGGCACCGTCACCGCTCCGCTTTCCTGCACGCGGAAGCGATCCACCGTGCCGGTGGCATCCTTCACGACGAAGCCGCTCGCCGAGGGCGGCAAGACCACGACATCGGCCGCGATGGCGAACTCGCCACTCAGCGCAAACGCCGCGAGCACCGCGGCGGCAACCGGCTTCATGGACAGCCTATTTTTCTTCATGGTTGGAATCTCCCTGCAAGACGACGGGCGCACGCCTGCGCGAGCGCGATAACGGAGCGTAGTGGGTGATCGCGGCTGTGATCGCCATCAGCAACATCAAGGCGAGCAGGCCGAAGGGGCTTAGCGTCGGAATGGGATTGAGAGCGGAACTGCTGCCGATGATCACGTTCGCAGCGACGACGGCGTTCGTCCGGACAAGCTGGGCGCCGGGGCCGAGCGTGATGACGGCACTCGTGCCCGAAGACGATACGAGCTGGATGGGCGTGGCAGGGGCGCCCTGAAGGGTCAATGTGCCCGTCACCACGATGTTCCCGCCCGAAGGAATGACGAAGGTCCGGCCGCTTACGCTGCTCAGCGTGAGGTTGTTGAAGACCGTAGTGCCGGTGAGCTGGAACGCCGCGGCGCCGCAGACGTCATCGACGATTACCGTGCCGCTACCGGCATTGAAGATGCCGAGATTGTTCCAGGAGTTGCCCAGGCGAATCGTGCCCGAGCCCCCGTTGAGGACGCCCGTTGCCGCGATGTTGATGTCTGCAGCCGCCAGGACTTGCCCGCTCCCGACGTTGAAGGCTCCCTGGTCGTTGAGGTCCGTGCACCCGAGATTCAGCGTGCCACCCGGTGGCAGTGACACTGTGCCGCCCACGGGAACCGTGAGCTGCGCAAGGACGGGGTACGCTACCAGCCAGAGCAGCAGCAATGCCACCGCCGACCGGCACAGCTTCTTCAGCGTCAAGGGATTTGGTTTTCTTCTTGGTGGAGCGAGTTGGAGTGCGCCCCGTACTCTAATCGATATCGGAGTTTTCCGTCACTGTGTCTCGCCGTTCGTTGGCTCGAGCCCGACGCGGCTTCCGTCAGAGAGAAATCGGACGCCCAAGGTCCGCCGCCGATAGCGGTCGAATGGTCCGTATCGCAATGAACAGCGCACAAAGGAAAAAAGCCCAGCGCAAGGCTGGGCTCTTTTCTTGATGGCAGAACTGGGGCGACCTACGCCTTCGACTTGGGCTTTCGACCGGGCGTGGGCGGCGGGACGAAACCCGAGATGCGGCCCTGCCACGCCTCGAGCCGCTGGCCTTTCTCGAATTTGATCGTCTTGCAAATGATCGCCTCGCGGCTTTCTGCCAAGGCTGCGAGTTGATGCCTCACCGTAGCCAGAGGCATGCACAACTCTTTGGCGATCTCGAGGTCCAGGCGTTGGCCATGCCTCTTCAGGCACTGCAGGGTTTCGGTCATCGGTGACGTCCTCGAGGTGAAAGAAGGTAAATCGGGGCATGCGAGCAGAAATCAATGCGACAACTGGCATCCCACGGGGATTGCTGATCGCGCTGCGACTGACCCTCGCGCGATGAGCCGAAGCCTCTCCAAGTTCGAACACCGAGGGAAAACCACAAACAAAAACGCCACCGTGCGGGTGGCATTTTCGTTTGATGGCGTCCCCACGGGGATTCGAACCCCGGTTATCGCCGTGAAAGGGCGGTGTCCTAGGCCTCTAGACGATGGGGACAAGAAAACGGGGAGCTAGAGGGGCTCCCCGGCTTCCGAGGAAATCTTGGTGGAGGTAAGCGGGATCGAACCGCTGACCTCTTGCATGCCATGCAAGCGCTCTCCCAGCTGAGCTATACCCCCGACCGAGTCGAGCATTATATCAGCCGGCGGCCGCCCGCTCCAAGCGCGAAAGCGCCACGTCCTTGCGAAGCGCCGCGGCGATCGCGTCGATCGCGGGCGTCTGGGCGAGCCCGGTGAGCGCCACGCGGAAGGGCATCATCACCTGGGGAGGCTTCACGCCGAGCGCCTTCACCTGCTCCTTCAACACCGCGCCGATCGAGGGCGCATCCCACTTCGCGATCGCGCGAAGCTTCGGCGCGAGCTCGCCCAGCACGCGCCGCCCCGCCTCGCCCAGGTGCTCCTTCGCGATCGCGGGATCGGGATCGGGCGGCTGCGCCATCGCCATCAGGAACTGCTCGTGGTCGAGGAGCGTCTGGAACTTGGCGCGGCCCGCGGCCGTCATCGCGATCGGCTCCATCACCGATTCGAGGTAGCGATACACGCCGGGCTTCTCGTCGTGCATCTGCATCGCGACGTCGGCGTCGGACAGGCGCCGCAGGTACTCGCCGTTCAGCCAGCGCAGCTTCTCCGGGTCCCAGCGCGCCGGCGACTTGCTCACGTGCGCGAGATCGAACCACTCCACCAGCTGCTCGCGCGAGAACATCTCCTCGTCGCCGTGCGACCAGCCGAGGCGCGCGAGGTAGTTCACCATCGCGTCGGGAAGGAAGCCCTCGTCCCTGTATTGCATCACGCTCACCGCGCCGTGCCGCTTCGACAACCGCTGGCCGTCCGCGCCGAGGATCATCGGCACGTGGCCGAAGAGCGGAAGCTCCGCGCCGAGGGCACGATAGAGGTTGATCTGGCGCGGCGTGTTGTTCACGTGGTCGTCGCCGCGGATCACGTGCGTCATCGACATGTCGATGTCGTCCACCACCACGCCGAAGTTGTACGTGGGCACGCCGTCCTGGCGAATCAGCACCAGGTCGTCCAGCTCCTCGTTCGCGAACGTGATCGGCCCCTTCACGAGGTCCTCCCACCCGACCTCGCCCGAGAGCGGATTCTTGAAGCGCAGCACGGGGGCCACGCCTTTCGGCGGCGTCTCGCGCGAATCGCGCCAACGCCGGTCGTAGCGCGGTTTCTCCCCGCGCGCGATCTGCGCCTCGCGCATCGCCTCGAGCTCCTCCTTCGAGGTGTAGTCCCGATACGCGAGGTCCTTCGAGAGCAGCAGCTCGCCCGCTTCGCGATAACGATCCAGCCGCTTCATCTGGAAGAACGGCCCCTCGTCCCAGTCGAGGCCCAGCCACTTCATCGCGTCGAAGATCGCCTGCTCCGATTCCTGCGTGGAGCGTTCGGTGTCCGTGTCCTCGACCCTGAGGATGAACTTCCCCCCATGGCGCCGCGCGTACGCCCAGTTGAAGAGCGCCGTGCGCGCGCCGCCGAGATGGAGGTATCCCGTCGGGCTCGGTGCGAATCGGGTGCGGATCATGGGCGCGCGCGGGAAAAACCGCCATTCTACCGGCTCGCGTCCCCGCGCCCCCCTCTGCTAAAATGCCCGCTTCCCGGGTCGTTAGCTCAGCGGTAGAGCATCGCCTTCACACGGCGGGGGCCAGTGGTTCGATCCCACTACGACCCACCAGGATTTCCGGACGGGCCGCGTCGCAAGGCGCGGCCCGTTTTCGCTCCTGTACGTGGTCGTCATGCCAGGAACGAATGCCCGAGGATGGAAAGCCCGCTGACGATCAGCAGCACCTGCACGCCGGCCCGGATCTGTTGGACCGGCAGGGAGCGATGGAGGCGGTTTCCCACGAATATGCCGGAGAGCATGCACGGATAAAGCGCCAGCGCCCACTCCAGCAGGTGGTGCTGCCGAAAAAGTCCTTCCACGGTATAGCCGACGATGCGGGCCGCGCCACTCAGGATGAAAACGGTCGCAATGGTAGCGCGAAGCTCGAATTTCCCCGGGACCCTTCGAGACAGGTACATGACGAAGACGGAACCTTCCGTGCCGAACAAGCCGCCCACCACCCCACCCACCAAGCCCACGGGAAAGGCCAGCTTTCGGCTGACCGTGCGCCCCGCGAAGTCGCCGCGCAACCCGTTCAAGCCAAATCCGAGAACAACGACTCCCAACCCGACAAGCAGCCAATGGGACGGCAGGCGAACGAGGTAATGGACGCCGACGGCGACCCCCAACACCATCCCCGGAATCATCGGCAGGATCTCTCGCTTGGCGGTAAACCGCCGTTCTTTCAGGCTGAGTGTGATCGCAGCGAGGAATCCGAGCACGCCGACCAGCGGAACGACCAGTTTGATGGGCAGCACGAACGACAGGCCGGGGATCAGCAGGGTAGCCGCCCCAAACCCAGTCATCCCGAAGACGATGTAAGCGAAGAACACCGCCAGCGCCACGACAAGCCAGATCGCCATCTCAACGCTCCGACAGCTCCTCAACAGGTCTATCACGGCGGGGGCCAGTGGTTCGATCCCACTACGACCCACCAGGATTTCCGGACGAGCCGCGTCGCAAGGCGCGGCCCGTTTTCAATCCCGTCAGCGCAGGCCGGGCACGTCCCAGAGCACGCGCTCGAACGAGACGACGCGATCGCCGCGCGCGAGGACTTCGGCCTCGACGCTCCGAAGCATCGCATCCCTGCGCGACTCCGCATCCGCGAGCGACGCGGCGATGTCGCGCCGGAAATCGGTGACGCCCACGGTGGTGTGCGAATTGGTCGCGACGCCCGTCACGATGATGCTGTATTGCCGCGGACCGCGCTCGATGATCGCTCCCCACATCCGGATGTCGGTCCTGTCGGGCGAGGGGGTCATTTACCGGACGAGACCCTGCGCCATGCCGCGCGGCAGCCGCGCAATGGCGGAGGTGGCGTGCAGGATCCTCGAGCCTTCGCTTTCGTTGATCACCGTCGCGCCGTGCGGCGCAAGGCGGCCGGGCCACGAAAGCACGTCGCCCACCCGGGGCAACTCCTCCCGTGCGACCCGAAGATATGTGTAGGTTCCGTCCATGCAGCGCACGAAGCATACAGCACGCCGCTCGTTCACCTCCTCGACGGCTCCCCTCATGTGCGCCCCTCCTGCGATTCTCGCTCGTTCTGGTTAACGCGCGTTATCCGCGCCATTTTGCGAGGCAGGGCCGCACGCATCAACCGGACGGGCGCGCCCGATCTGTTTCGTTTGTAATCGTTCGCGAAGGAGGTGCAGGCACGGACGAAGGTCGCGCGGTCCACGGGCAGGGGCGGCAGACAACGAATGGCCGCGCGGCCGCAGCCTGCAGGAGCGCTGCTACCGTGCCCGGCCCTTACGCGATCTCGCGCACGTCGCGGTCGTCGTCGTTGGCCTTGGCGAGGATCTTGGAAAGCCGCAGGTTGGCGTGGGCGAAGAATGCCGCCATGCGATGCACGAGAGGCGCCGCATCGTCCATCGCCTCCCCGTGCTCGCGCACGAGGTCGAGCGCGTAGGCGCCGACGTCGCCCGCGGTGAAGAGCTTCCTCGGCCTGCAGCGCTCGGGCAGCCGCCCGATTTCCATCGGCTCGAGCGAGGCGAGGTAATCGCGGGCGACGGCGATCACCTTCGCCTCCGTCTCCGCGACGTCGAGCAGCTCCTGCCAGCCGAAGAAGATCATCGCCGCATTCCCACCGAGGCGTGCAGTCTGTTCCAACCGCCCGGGGAAATCTGTAGGCCCACTCCTACGCCGCGTTGACGCGGATCACGCCGATGCCTCCCCCGCGATCGGCAATCGTTGCGGAATCTCAATGCACGCGGCGCGGAATGACGCACAATTTCATCCATGGCTGCCGACTCTGGATTGCCTTCGATGGAGACGCTGCTCGCGCAAGGCTCGGGAGCCTCGAGATCCGTGGTGCAGGTCTACCGTTGCCCGAAGGGCCACCTCAACAGGATCACCTGGTCCGCGGCCGAGATGGCGCTCGCCTCCGAGCACAACGACCTCAAGTTCTATTGCGAGCGTTGCGGCACCGCGCGCCTCGCGAACGCGCTCGAATCGGCGAACCTCATGGCGGCCCTGGGGCTCGCGCCCGTGAAGCGGCGCTACTCCTCCTGACCGTACAGCCGGCTGGCCGCCGGTAACACGTACCTTGCCGGTTGCAGGCGAAAGCATAGTCCCCTCGGCGCATCCGCCCTCGCGGCCCGCCTTCGCAATTCCGGCCTACGCTGGCCCTCCCATGGATGCCACCTTCGCGGCGCTGCGCGCGGACATCCGCCGCACCTACGAGCTGCTGGAAGGCGGCCGGCTGCGCCGGCTCGTCGGCTGCGCGTGCTCGCCCGGCGTGCAGGCGGTGGCCGTCTACCGCTTCGGCCAATGGCTCGCGCGCCGTCCGGCCATCGTGCGATGGTTGCTCGAGCCGTTCTTCGTGATCGGCCAGTTCCTGGTGCGCGCCCTCTGGGGCATAGAGCTGCCGCGCTCGGCATGCATCGGCCCCGGCCTGTACATCGGCCACTTCGGCGGCATCACCATCTCGCCCGACGCGGTGATCGGATCGCATTGCTCGCTCTCGCCGTCCATCACGATCGGCCTGTCGGGCCACGGCGAGCGCCTCGGCGTCCCGGTGATCGGCGACTTCGTCTACATCGCCCCGGGCGCGCGCCTCTTCGGCAGGATCCGCGTCGGCAGCAACGTGAAGATCGGTGCCAACGCCGTGGTCTATCGCGACGTTCCCGATAACGCGATCGTCGCGCTCGATCCGGGCTTCCGCATCATTTCCTTCTCGGGCAACGTCCCGGGCGCCGCGAAGACGGGCATCGCGGCATAGCGCGCGGCCGCGTCGACGCCGCTAGCCGCCCTTCGCGCCGCGCCCGGCCGGCGCCCGCCACGAGGCCTTGGGGCGTGCGCACTCGGCCGTGTGCGTGCCCTCGTCGTTCGCGGGAACACGCTCGGCGGCGGCCGCGATCTGCGTAACCCGCACCGCCGCGTGCGTGAAGAAGAGCAGCAGCTCCTGCAGCCGCATGAGCGCGGCCGCCGAGCCGCGAAACCGGCCATGGATCTCCCCGATGCGAAACATCGAGGACATGATGTCCGTGCGGTCGCGCAGCGTCCCGGGCCAGCACGCGGCCGGAAGCGATTCGATCTCCTCGGGCTGCCATTCGCGAAGGTAGTCGCCGGCCACGGCGACGACCGCTTCCTGCGTCGTTGCGGATTTGAGATGGGTGCGCCATCGGTGGCGAATCACGCCTCGGTCCCTCCTTGGTTTGTGCGCACCACGTTGCGGGGAGACGGGCGTGAGCGACGCCCCGAGATTTTCGGGAACCTGGCGCAGCGTGTCTGTAGGAAGGCTCCTACGGAAACAGGCGCCGGCCTTCCGCGAGCTGCGACAAGCGGCGCGAGCGCAGCGCCGCCACGGCGCGCGCGGCCGCCTTGCGCGTATAGAACATCCCCTTGCGCTCGAAGCCCGCGACGAGCGAGGCGCGGGTGCGCAGCACGCGTCCGGAACGCGCCCGGTCGACCACGACCTCGTCGGGGAGACCGTCGAGGAGATGCATCAGCGCGGGAGTGCCGTCGGCGAAGACGCGAGAGGTAGAGCTTCTGCGATGCGTAGTCGAAGAACGCGGGCCGGAAGCCGTAGTCGCGGTTCTCCTCGCTGCGCCCGCCGCTGCCGCGATAGGACTCGTTCTGCCGCGCCAGGCGCTGCTCGATCGTGCCTTCCCTCATCGCCGCCCTCCTCTCCGGCACGGATGCCGGTTCGATGCAGCGCAGTGTCGGGCGGACGGGCGCGCGGCCGTTATGCGAAAAGTCGCAAACGCACGCGCCGCGGGATTACACGCGCAACGCTCTGTAACTTTCGTCCCCGGAAATGGGGTCCCTGTCACTCGATGAGGCGGTGCTTCATCGCGTAGTGGACCAGGTCCACGTTGGTATTGAGGCTCAGCTTCTTCAGGATGCGCCCGCGATAGGTGCTCACGGTGGAAGGCGAAAGGCGCATCTCCTCGGCGATCTGGTGCAGGGTCTTGCCCGAGGCGAGGAGCCACATCACGCGGTATTCGCGGTCGGAGAGCCGCTCGTGCGGCGGGCGTTCCTGGTCGGGCGTGAGGCGCGAAGCGAGCTTCTCCGCGAGCGTGGAGCTCACGTAGCGTCCGCCCGTCGCCACCTTCTTCACCGCGGCGGTGAGCTCCTCGCTCGCGCTCTCCTTGGTGATGTATCCCGCCGCCCCGGCCTTCAGCGCGCGCAGCCCGTGCGGATCCTCGGGGTAGATGCTGAGGATCAGCACCGCGCGGTCCGGGTAGTCGTGCTTCACGTCGGAGAGGAGCTCCACGCCGCCGCGCCCGGGCATCGAGTAGTCGAGCACCGCGACGTCCCAGTCGACCTGGTGCGCGAGCTCGAAGGCCTCGTCGCCGTCGCGCGCTTCGCCCACCACGTTCACCTCGGGATCGGCGCTGAGCATCTGCTTGAGTCCCTGCCGCACGACCGGATGGTCGTCGGCGATGAGCACCTTCACGGGATGGCCCGGGGTGCCGTGCATTACGGAAGAGGATGCGAAGCTCATGATCAGGCGTGGAGCACCGGTTGTTGTGTCGTTGTTGGAATCGTGACGGAGACCGTGGTCCCCTTCCCTTCCTCCCCCTTCACCTCGAGCGAGCCGCCGAACGCGAGGACGCGTTCGCGAAGACCGAGGAAGCCGAGGGAGGTCGGGCTCTCGTATTCGGCGCTGCGGATCCCGCGCCCGTTGTCGGCGACGGCGAGGCGAAGCGCCCCGTCGTCCGCGTCCTCCACCTTCACGTCCACGCGCGTCGCGTTGGCATGGCGCGCGACGTTCGTGAGCAGCTCCTGGAAGATGCGGAAGAGCGCGGTGGAGCGCTCCTGGTCGGGGTCCGCGAAGCGCGGCGGCATCTCGACCAGGCAACGCACGCCCGTGCGCCGCTGGAACTCGCGCGCCTGCCAGTCGATCGCGGCGCCGAGCCCGATCTCGTCGAGCACCTCGGGCCGCAATCCGGAGGAGATGCGCCGCACGGAGTTGATGATCCGGTCGATCGTATGGGAGATCGCCTGGATCTTCTGGCCGAAGGGCTCGGGGTCGTCCGTCCCGTAGCCCTTGGCGAGTGCGCCGATGTCGTACTTGAGGCCGGTGAGCGCCTGGCCGAGCTCGTCGTGGATCTCGCGCGCGATGTGGATGCGTTCCTCCTCGCGCACCGACTGCAGGTGCGCGGCGAGCGCGCGCAGGTTCTCCTCCGAGGTGCGCAGCCGCTGCTCCGTGAGCGCGCGTTCCGCGAGCTCGGCGTTGAGCATGCGGTTCATGTCGTGCAGCCCCACGAAGACCGCGAGCTTCGAGCGCAGCACCTCGGGGATCACGGGCTTCACGATGTAGTCGACCGCGCCCGCCTGGTAGCCGCGGAACATGGAGGCGAGGTCCTCCTGCGCCGCGGTGAGGAAGATGATGGGCGTGTGGCGCGAGCGCTTGCGCTCGCGGATCAGGCGCGCCGTGGTGAAGCCGTCGATCCCCGGCATGCGCACGTCCATGAGGATCGCGGCGAAGTCCTCCTCGAGCACCTTGCGCAGGGCCTCCTCGCCCGAGCGCGCGGTGACGACGCGCGAGCCGAGCGGCCGCAGCGCCGCTTCCAGCGCGAGGAGGCTCGCACCATCGTCGTCGACGATGAGGAGGCTCGCGTGCGGGGAGTCGGCCATGGCTTATCGGGCGAGCCCGCATCGCGTGCAGCCCGTGCCCGGCTCGCACGCCGTGTCCGGCGCGGTGCGATCGCGCCCGGCGCTGCGCCCTGCAGGGGCGCCCCTTGCGGCGCAATACCCGGCGTCGCGCTCCGGGTCCTTGCGCAGGTACGTGGCGTCCCTACAGGTCGAATCCATTCTGCCGTTCCCGAGTCGCGGAACGCTCCGCGCGGCGAGACAAGTCTATGAACAGTGGATTGCAGGGATTCCTCTCGCGCCGCTGGTCCGGCCAGACTAGAAAACAGCGCTATTCCGTAAAGCCTCCAAAAAATGCTCCTACGGCGCCCTTGCGAGGCGCTTGCGGCGCGCGGGCCGAGGGAATCCACGTCCCCGCGGGTTCGAGCTGGAAGAGCCCGGTGGCGGGAGCGGTGCTGGAAGCGCCTCCACGCAAACGCGGCGCCCCGGATGCCGCGAGCCGCGCGGGCGGTTTCGCCCGTTGCTCGACGCGTTCCACCCGGAAGGCGCGCAAGTCGCTGCGTGCACGCGCGCTCCCCGACATGCTCACGTGCCACGTGTACTCGCCGGCCGGCACCGCGCGGCCCCAGGCGAGCCGATTGCGGCGGGTAGTGCGCGTCTCGGTATGGCCGTCGGGAAAGCGCAGCGCCACGGTGTACCTGTGGCGCCCCTTCTGCTGCGGCCACGTGAATTTCGGCGCTCCGCCGAGGAGCGTGGCGCAATCGGCGGGCCGCACCGAGGCCGGCCGCGGATCGGCGCGGACCAGGAAGTCGTGCTGCCCACCGCACGCGGCGCGAGCCTGGGGGGCGGCGAGCGCGGCGGCGACGAGCACTGCGGTTGCGAGGAGGATGGCGGGACTGCGGGCTGCTTGGAGCGGCATCGATTCTCCGAAGTGGATTGCTGGATCTGCGGAGATCGTTCTGCAACGGCCGTGCCACTCGGGAATTGCGCTTTGCGGTCAAGACGCTACCGGTGAGCCCTGGGCGCGCGCGGCGCCTCGCTGTGGCTCGCAAGCCCTGCGGGTGTAGCCGCGCGGCGACGGATCACCCAAGGACGCGACGATTGCGCAGGCGCGGCTCCACGCGCTGTAGCCGCGGGACGACAACCGGGTGCAGATCGCTGACAAAGCTCGGCAGCGCCCTCCTGCAGCGCCATTCCACGCGCCGAAGGCGTCGTCGCGGAACGACACCGCCCAACGCGCTGGGAAGGTGAAAAGGGGTCAGATTACTTTTCGACGATCCAGCCTGCCGCGCTCTCGGCCGGAAAAGGGCTCCGACCCCTTTTCCGTCGCGCCTTTTCCGTCGTCATGGAGCGGCCTCGGGACGCACCGCGCGCGACGCGGGCTTCCACAGCGATCGATACGCCGCGCGCAGCTTCGGGACCTCGTAGCGCCATTCAAGCTCGTTCTCGACGCGCCTGCGGCCGCAGGCGCCCATGGCGGCGCGCCGCGCCGGATCGTCAAGGAGCTCCAGGATCTTCGCCGCGAGGTCCACGGGATCGTTGCGGCGCGCGTAGAGCGAGGCCTCCTGCGCGGAGCAGCGTCCCTCGGTGAGGTCGAACTGCACGATCGGCTTGCCGAGCGCCATGTACTCCATGATCTTGTTCATCGTCGACTTGTCGTTCATCTCGGTCGCGAGGTCCGGGTTCACGCACACGTCCGCGGTGTTGAGCACGGCGAGGAGCTCCGCGTCGGGCACGCGTCCGGTGAAGGTCACGTACTGCGCCACGCCCAGCTCCTCGGCGAGCGCCTTCATCTCCTCGAGCGAGGTGCCGCCGCCCACCAGTCCGAACTGGACGTCCTCGCGCCCGTGCCGGTGCACGATCGCGCGCACCGCGTGCAACAGGAGGTCGATGCCCTCCTGGCGCCCCATCACGCCCACGTAGCCCACGAGGTGCCTGCGCCCGTTCCTCAGCGCGTGCTCCGGCGCGACGACGCGCAGGCGCTCCAGGCTCGGGCCGCTCCTCACGACGAACACGCGATGCGGGTCCATCCCGCCGCGCTCGATCGCGATCTTCCGGTACGACTCGTTGGTCGCGATGGAAACGTCCGCCACCTTGAACGTAAGGCGCTCGAGCCACACCATGAGTTTCCAGAAGAAGTCGCGGCGCCCGAACTTCGCCTCGTAGAGCTCGGGGTTGATGTCGTGGTGGTCGAAGACGAACTTCTTGCCGAAGAGCTTGAAGAAGCCGCCGATGAGGAAGAAGAGGTCCGGCGGATTGCACGCGTGGATCACGTCGAAGCCGCGCGTGAAGAGCACGCGCCAGCAGAGCGCGAAGGTGTGGAAGAGCGCCGAGGAATATTCGATCGCGTATCCGAGCGCGCCTTCGGCCTCCATGGCGAGGTCGTAGCGGTAGATCGCGATTCCCTCGATCTCCTGGAAGTGGCATTCGTAGCCCTTGCCGGTCGGGCAGATGATCGAGACCGAGTAGCCCGCGTCGCGCAGCGCCGTCGCCTCCTGCCACACGCGCCGGTCGAAGGGGCTGGGCAGGTTCTCGACCAGGATGAGGACCCGTTTGGCGATCTTCATCTACCAGCAGATCCCGTCGTAGACGCCCTCGACGCTCTTCGTGTCGGCGATGCGCACGAGGTCGACCACCTGCTGGCCTTCCTCGAGGCGCCGCGGCACGTCGCGGAATTCCGGCGCGGCGTTGCCGATCACGATGGTCTTCGCGTGGGCGATCACCTCGTCGATCGAGGCGACCATGAGCTTCGAGATGTGCGGGATGTGGTTCAGGATGTACTCGCGGTTGGCGCCGTGGATCGCGGCCATGCGCACGTTGCCGTCGTAGATCTTCAGGTCGTAGCCCTTGCCGAGGAGGCGCTCGACGAGCTCCACCATCGGGCTCTCGCGCAGGTCGTCGGTGCCGGCCTTGAAGCTGAAGCCCAGGACGCCCACCTTCCTCTCGCCCTTGTCGATCACCGCCTGGATGCCGCGCTCGATCTGCTCGTCGTTCGAAGGCAGGATCGCGTCGATGATCGGCACCTTCACGTCGAGGAGCTTCGCCTTGTAGGCGAGCGCGCGCACGTCCTTGGGCAGGCACGAGCCGCCGAAGGCGAAGCCCGGCTTGAGGTAGTACGGCGAGAGGTTCAGCTTGGTGTCCTGGCAGAAGATTTCCATCAGCCTGTGGCTGTCCAGGCCGAGCGCCTTGCAGATGTTGCCGATCTCGTTGGCGAACGAGACCTTGAGCGCATGCCAGGTGTTGTCCGCGTACTTCACCATCTCCGCGGTCTCGTAATCGGTGCGGATCAGGGGCCCGGGCAGGTGGCCGTAGATCTTCGCCACCACGTCGCCGCTCGCGCGGTCGAGCTCGCCGATCACCGTCTTCGGCGGATGGAAGTAGTCGTGGACTGCGGTTCCCTCGCGCAGGAATTCGGGATTGAGGCACACCCCGAAATCCTCGCCCGCCTTCAGTCCCGATGCTTCTTCGAGCGCGGGAATGACCACGTTTCGCATCGTGCCGGGGAGCATCGTGCTCCTCACCACGACGGTGTGGCCGGGGTGGTCCTTCAGCGCATCGCCGATCTGCTCGCACACGCGGCGTACGTACTTGAGGTCGATGTGCCCGTTGCCCAGGCTCGGAGTGCCGACGCAGATGAGCGAGAGGTCGGTGTGCCGCACGGCGTCCTGCACATCGGCGGTCGCGCGCAGGCGCCCTTCCGCCGCCGCGCGCTCGATGAGCTCGCCGATGTCCTTCTCGATGATCGGCGTCCTTCCGGCGTTGATGAGGTCGACCTTCGCCTGCTGCGGGTCGACGCCGATGACCTCGTGTCCCTCAGCCGCGAGGCAGCCGGCGGAAACGGCGCCGACGTAGCCGAGGCCCATGATGCTGATCTTCATTGTTGCGGCTCTCCGAGTGATCGCTTCGAGCCACGAGCATGTAGGTCGCAGTTGACCGGTCATCCTCCGGCGCCGCGAGCGTTCATAGTCCCACCGGACCAAAAAACCGGGGACAGACCCCATTTTTCATTGCGAGAAACAGACGAGCACGTGGAACGCCGCGCCCGTCGTCGCGTGTCGCCCAATGAAAAATGGGGTCTGTCCCCGGTTTCTACGGTTTCTATTCGATCTCGAGGATGGTGCGAAGGACGGTGGACCTCGCGAGGCGGGCCTTCCACACGATGGTGGGGGACGGCACCTTGCGGTCGAAACGGCGCGAGACCCAGCCCGCGATGGGCGCGGTGCTGCCGCGGAGCACATCCACCTGCGCGGGAATCCCCGGAGGAAGCGCCATGCGGATGCGCGCCGCGCCGCGCTCGATCTCGGCCCCGCCCCAGATCTCGCGCACCGCGCAATCCTCGTGGCAATGGAAGCGCAGCTCCACTTCGTGCTCGGAAGCCATGTCGAGCCGGTCCTCGATCACGATGCGGCGAGCGCGCTTGTCGAGCGAGATGCGGCGACGGTGCGCGACCGGGTCGCGCAGCGCGCAATAGCCGTCGTGGGCCGCCTCGAGGACGTCCTCGCGCGCGTCGCTGCGCCAGAGCGAGCACGACGCCCGCGCCTTGCGCAGCCACATGAAGTTCCCGCCGGGCTGCGACTGGTCGACGCCGTCGACGCGAACGGTATTGTGCGCGGACGTGCCGCGAAAGTACGCGCGCCACTGCCCCTGCGTGTGGTACGCGTACGTGCCCGGATCGACGAGCACCTCAAGGCCGCCCAGCGAAAGCGTGAACGAGAGCGCATCGGCATGCCCGTGCGCGGCGATCTCGCGGTAGCCCAGCGCTCCCGCGTCGGCGACCAGGCGGATCTCGCGCGGCGTCTCGAAGTCGCAGCCGAGGATCCAGTAGCCGCCCTCGGGAAACGCCCGGCGCACGGGAAGCTCCGCGCCCGAATCGTCCATGCGCTCGAACGCGGCCTCGCCCTCGGCCCCGAGGAGCCAGCGCGTCTTGTCGTCGAGCGCGCGCGCCTTCGCCTTGAACTCGGGGCGGCCGAAGAGCACGGCGCCGGTCGCGAGGAGCGAGCGGTAGCGGCAGAAATCCGCGCGCGGATCGAGCCGCACGACGTAGCCGTCGTCCGCGTCGCCGAACGCCGGCACGTTTCCCGCGACGTCCATGATCGAGGCGAGGTACTCGAGCATGGCCTCCATGCGCGCGCCGTACTGCGCCGAGAATCCGATGCCGTTCGCCCGCGCGGCGAGCCAGGGCAGCAGCAGCAGGTCGAGCTCGAACTGCTGGTACGAGACCGCCTGCTCGCGGTTCACGCCGTCGGGCGCGTTCTGCGCCAGCGCCTCGCGCTCGAGGAGCGGCAGCGCCTTGGCGAGCCAGCGGCGCGAGCGCTCCCAGTGCGGCCATGCGATCGCCGCGGTGACGACTCCGGAGAGCTCCCCCACGAGATGGTTGTTCGCGGAGGAATGCAGCGACAGGTGCCCGCAGATGAATTCCGCGTGCCGGTAGATCGAGTCGAGCCAGCGCGCGCGAAAAGCCTCGCCCCCGGCGCCTTCGAAGAGCGGCGAATCGACGCCGCCCGCCAGCTGCCACGCGAGCGCCCAGTTGACGAGCCGCAGCCCCGCCTCGAGCGAGCTCGACCAGTTCGCGCCCATGCGGAACGGGCATTGCGCGATCCAGCTCTCGACCTGCTCGACGAGCGCGGCGCCGTAGCGCGCGTCGTGCGTGAGCGCCCAGGCCTGCGCGAGCGTCACCAGCTGCAGGTGGCGGTTCGGCTCCCACAGGTACTTGATGTCGCCCACGACGGCAGGATCGCGGTAGTCGAGCTGCTTGCCGAAGGCGAGCGGCGCCTCGATGCCGGTCTTCGGATCGCGATTCCAGCGCGGCGGGCGGCCGAGGTCCGCGTCCTCGAGCGCGAAGACGTCGAGGTGCCCGGCGGCGACACGATCGGCGGCCGCGGCGTACGCGCGCGCATCGAAGCTCGCGTCCGCGCGGATCCAGGGCGAGGCGCGCCGCGAGAGGTCCGGCGCCGGAACCTCGGCCGCGCCGGGCCGCATGCGCTCGAAGCGCATCGCGGCCGCCTTCACGACGCGATGGCCGACTTCCGCCGCCGTCATGCAGCGCAGGCGGTTCCATTTCCAGGCGATGCCGCTCAGGCGTACTGGCGGTGCCAGATCTCGAGGTTGAGCAGTGTCCATATCAGCTTCTCGTGGTTCTGGCGGCCCGCGACGTGCTCGTCGAGCGTGCGGTCGACGACCTTCGCGTCGTAATAGGCCCGGGTGCGCGAGCCGGAGCCGCGCAGGTGGTCGAAGACGAACTCGCGCATTGGGCCCCGGAACCAGCGGTTCACCGGCACGCGGAAGCCCACCTTCGGCCGGCGCAGGATCGCCTCGGGGATGAGCCGCGCGGCCGCGCGCCGCAGGATCCACTTGGTCGTGAAGCCGCGCACGCGGTAATGGTCGGGGAGCGCGGAGACGAACGCCGCGAGCTCGTGGTCGAGGAACGGCACGCGCGACTCGATCGACGCGGCCATCGTCATGCGGTCCCCGCGCTCGAGGAGGTTGTCCGGCAGCCAGCTCGTCTGGTCCGCATAGAGGATGCGGCGCAACGTGCTCGTGCGCGGATCCGCGTCGAAGGGCGGGAGCGGGCCGCCGAAGGCGTGCCCGTTCACGCGCAGCGTGGCGAGGCTCGCCCGCTCGGCGTTGCTGCACGCGCCGAACCAGCGCGGATAGCGCTCCGCCCAGTCCTCGAGGTTCAGGTTCGCGATCGCGGTCTTCGCGCGGCGGAATCCGTACGGCAGCGAGCTCGCGAGCGGCTGGATCAGGTTGTGGCGGACGGTGCCGGGAATCACGCGCTGCCACGCTGCGGCGAAGCGCTCGAACACGTGCTTCGGATATCCGCCGAGGAGCTCGTCGCTCCCCTCGCCGGTGAGCACCATCTTCACGCTCCTCGACGCTTCCTTCGCGAGCATGTAGATCGGGATGTCCGAAGGCTCGGTCACCGGCGCGTCGCGATAGGCGACGAGCCTCGGCAGGTGCTCGACGAGGTCGTCGGGATTCACCACCAGCTCGTGATGGTCGGTCGCGAAGTGCCGCGCCACGACGCCGGCGTAGCCCAGCTCGCTGTACCCGCTTTCGGCTCCGCCGAATCCCACCGAGAAGGTCTTCACCTTCGCGTTGTGTCGCGTCATGAGCGCGACGATGGTGGAGGAATCGAGCCCGCCGGAGAGGAACGCGCCGAACGGCACGTCGCTCATCATCTGCATCTCCACCGCCTCGTCGAGCCGATCCAGGAACGCCTCGACGATTTCCGCTTCCCCGCTCGCGCGCGGCGCGGCGAAGGGCAGCTTGTCGGGCGCGCTCCAATACCTTCTCTCCACGAAGCTTCCGGCGCGCCACGAGGCGCACGTCCCCGGCGACAGCTTGCGGATGCCGCGCAGCAGCGTCTTCGGCCCCGGCACGTAGCGGAACGCGAGGTAATCCCAGACGGCGGACTCGTCCACGCCGGGACGCGCACCCGGGCGCCCAAGGAGCGCCTTGATCTCCGAGGCGAAGAAAAGGGCGCCCGCCTCCTGCTGCACGAAGAGCGGCTTCTCGCCGAAGCGATCGCGGGCGAGGAAGAGCTTCGCCTCGCGCGCATCCCAGATCGCGAACGCGAACATGCCGCGCAGGCGCTCCACGCAGCCCTCGCCCCATTGCGCGTACGCGTGCAGCAGGACCTCGGTGTCGCTGTCGCGCTCGAAGCGATGGCCCCTCGACTCGAGCTCCCCGCGCAGCTCGCGGAAGTTGTAGATCTCGCCGTTGAAGGTGAGCGTGAGGCCGGCCCTCGCGTCGCGCATCGGCTGCGCGGCGCCCACCGGGTCGATGATCGCGAGCCGGCGGTGGCCGAGATAGACGCGCGTCGCATCGGGACCCTCGATCTGCGCGATGCCGTGCCCGTCGGGCCCGCGATGCTCGATGGCAGCGAGCATCCTCTCGAGCGCCGCACGGTCGAACGCGCTCGAACCGGCGACGACCGCGCCTGCGATTCCGCACATGCCTTCAGCCCTTCCTTCCGGCGACCTTCGCCGGCGCCGGGCGCACGGCCTCGGCTCGCCCGGGAAGCGGCAGGGCCGCGTGGGGCGCGCCCGCGACCACCGCGCTGCCGGTCAACGCGGCGTAGTGCGCGGCGAGTTGGGCGGCGAGGCGCTCGATCGAGAACGCGGCGCGGATCCGGCGGCGGCACGCGCGGCTCATCCACGAGATCCGCTCGCGATCGCGCGCGAGCTCGGCCAGCGCTTCGGCGATCGCCTTGCCGTCGCGCGGCGCGACGAGGAGCCCGTGGATGCCGTCGGTCATCACGTCGGGAATCGCGCCCACGGGGGTAGCGATCACCGGCACGCCCGCCGCCATCGATTCGAGGAGCGCGTACGGCAATCCCTCCGCGTAGCTCGGCAGGAGCATCGCGTGCGCGCCCTCGAGGAGCCGCACCTTGTCGGCGCCGAACACGGGCCCGGTGAAGGCGACGCGCGTCGAGATGCCGAGCGCGTGCGCATAGCGCCTGAGCCGCGCCTCCTCCGGACCGCCGCCCGCGATCGCGAGCCGCGCGTCCACGCCCAGCTCGTGCGCGAGCCGCAGGCCCTGCAACGCCTCGTAGAGCCCCTTCTCGCGCGCGAGGCGCCCGATGTAGACGAGCTGCAGCGGCGTGCCCGCCGGACACTGCACGATCGGCAGGAGGCTGAACGGGCGGCAGTCGATGCCGTTGGGCAGCATCGCCACTTCGCGGCCGGGCAGGAACTCGCGATAGGCCTCGAGCTCGCTTCGCGCGAGCACCACGAGGAGGTCCGGCAGCCCGAGCGTCCAGCGCAGGAACCGCGTGAGCGTGGGCCGCCCGGCGAAGAAGCGCCTGGGAAGCGATCCGCCGTGCACCTGGCAGACGGTCCGCGCGCCCAGCGCCTTGGCGATGCAGAGATACGCGAGATCGCGCCAGTAGGCGCGCGCGTTCATCGCGGTGTTGACGTGCACGACCGAGACGCGGCGGAACACGATCGCCGCGGCGAGCGCGAAGGGGCTCGCGAGCAGGCGCAGCCAGCGGCCGCCCGCCCCCTCGCGGCGACCCTCGCTGCCGGCCTGGAAGTGCACCAGCTCGAAGTCGTCGCCGAGCGTCGATTCCATGAGCAGGTTCACGTGCGTGCTCACGCCGCTCATGGCGGAGCGCCCGGGACCGAGGAGGAGGACGACGGGGCGGTTCATGAGATCTCCTGGAGCCGGGGCGCCGCGACGGGGGCGCGGGCGCCGCCGCGCCGCACGCCCAGCGCCCCATAGACCTGCTCGAGCCGCTCGAGGGCGCGCTCGATCGTGCAGCGCTCGGCGATGGTGGCGCGCGCCGCGCGCCCGAGGCGCGCGGCGCGGCCCGGGTCGGCGAGGAGCGAGGCGAGCGCCTCGGCGAGCGGCCGCGGCTCGGCCGGCGGGACGAGCAGGCCGTTCACGCCGTGGCGCACGACGTCGGGGATCCCGCCCACCGCGCTCGCGACCACCGCGCAGCCCGCGGCCATCGCCTCGAGCAGGCCCATCGGCAGCGCCTCGGCGTGCGAGGGCAGCACGAACACCCAGGCGCGCGCGAGGAGCTGGTCGCGCTCGCGCGGCGCGAGCCAGCCGCGCAGCACGATGCGCTCGGCGATGCCGAGCGAGCGAGCGCGCTCGAGCGCCGCGTCGAGGTCGCCCTCGCCGGCGCATTCGAGGCGCAGGTGCGGCGCGTGCGGCGCGAGCGCGGCCACCGCCTCGAAGAGGTCGTAGAGGCCCTTCGCCTCGCTGCAGCGGCCGGCGAAGGCGATGAGGCCCGGCTCGCGCAGCGTGGACGAGGGCGCCGGGAGCGCCACCGAATTCGGGATCACGACGATGCGCGGATTGGACGTCGCGCGCTGCATCCACGCCGCCCAGCGCTCGGAGACCACGACGATCGCCGCCGCGCGATCGAGGAAGAAGCGCACGAGGCGGCGCGCGACGGGGCCGCTCTCCTCGCGCACGAAGCGCGCGAATCCGCCGCCGTGCAGGTGGAAGATCACGGGCCATCCGGCCGCGAGCGCCGCGGCCATGTAGACGCTCTTCCTCCAGAAGCTCCAGCGCGAGGCGGCGTGCACGTGCAGCACGCCGCGTCCGTTGCGCCAGCCGAGGGCGAGGCACGCGGCCAGCGCCTGCCACGCGGTCGCGAGCTTCTCGCGCCGCGTCCCGTCGCGGTGCGTCACCACGTAGTCCACCGGCCAGCGCTCGAACAGGCCCGCGCCGCGCCAGCTGCGGATCACCGTCGAGATGCCGCCGCGGGTCCGCGGGTCGGTCCCGATCATCACGACGTGGGAAGGATCGCGCGCGGCCATGGTCAGGCGATGCAGTGTTCGTCGAGGCGGCGGCGCAGGTCGAGGCGCTGGACGAGCATGCGCGCCTTGCCGCGCGCCGTGCGCTCGATGCGCGGCACCTGCACCACGCGGACCCGGCAGCCGCCCTGCATCTTCGCTTCGAGGGCCGAGGCGATGCGGCGCCGCGCGCGCGCATCGAGGGTGCCTTCGGCCGCGACCCGCAGCGTGAGCTCACCGGGCCGGTCCTGCTCGTACTGGATGGCGTCGATCGCGGAAAGCTCCGGGAAATGCGCCGTTCCGAGGGTGGCGATCGAGACCAGCCGCCCGTCGCGGCAAGCGACGAATTCCTGCAGCCGCCCGGCGATGCGCTCCACCACCGCATGCCCGGCGAGGCGCGGATGCCCGTCGCGGCCCCACATCGCGAGGTCGCCGGTGCGGTAGCGCACGAACGGCATCACGCGGTTGTCGAAGCTCGTTCCGACGACGTAGCCGAGCTTGCCGGGCTCGGTGACCGGGCGCCCGCGCGCGTCGACGATTTCCAGCCAGCCGTACTGCGGCCAGAAGAAGTAGCGGTCGTCGTCGGGCATGGAGCCCGCCATCAGCACCCGCTCCGAATGGCCGTAGTGCGCGACGACCGGGCAGCCGAGCACGCGCCGGAACTTGTCCATCTGGAAGCCGTAGACGTTCTCGGAGAAGAGCATCACGCCCTTCAGGTTGCGCGTGAAGGCGGCGAGCGGATGGCGCTCGAGCCAGCCCGCGAGCGCGTAGAGCGCCGAAGGGAACGCCTCGATGAAGGCCGGGCGGCGGCGCTCGAGCACGCGCGCGACCTCCGGCAGCCAGCGCGGCTCGAGGTGGTCGCAGGAAACGAGGAGCTGGCGGCGGATCGGCTCGTAGCGCCACAGCGGACCGCCGCGCTCCGCACCGGATACCGTGCGCCCCCGCAGGGCCAGCACGAGCTCGCGATCCCCGGCGCCCACGCGGGAGCGGAACTCGCGCAGGAACGCGTGCTCGCGCGAACGCGTCACGTGCTTCTGCAGGCAGAAGCGCATCGGCGTGCTGGTCGAGCCGCCGGTGAAGGTGTCGAGCGCCGCCCGGCGCGGCATCGCCGTCGACAGGTAGCGCGACGGCGAGCGCTTGATGTCCAGCTTGTCGGTCACCGGAAGCTCCCGCAACGCCTCGAGCGGATCGCGCGCCGCGCGCAGCAGGTGGCGATGCGCGCGATACGCGGGAACGGTCTCGATCGCCCAGGCGAGCGTCTCCTCGAGCTTCGCAGCCGCATAGCCGCGCGCGCGCTCCCCTTCGCGCGTCGCCTCGAGCATGCGGCGGTACTCCGCGTGGGCGCGGCCGAGCCGGGCCGACGGCGGCAGGAGCGCGTAGGCGCGTCCGACGACGCCCTGCACCCACGCGGGCGCGCCGAGATAGCCGCGCAGGAGCGGATGCAGGAAGTCCTCGATCGCGACGACGCTCGCCATGGCCGCCTCAGGCGCCGGAGCCGAACCGCGGCCGTCGCACGAAGTAGTCGGTGACGCTCAATGCGCCGGCGCGGTTGATGGTGTGCATGCCGAGCACCGCGTCCCGCGTGGAGGGAAGGATGCGGCGCACTTCTTCCTCCGCATACTCGCGCTCGTCCATGCGCGTCACGCGATGCAATGCGATGCCCGCGCCGTAGATCGGCGTGCAGATCTGTCCCGGGCGGTAGAGCGCATCGCCCTGGCGGAAGAGCCGGCCCGCGGGACGCGCGCCGCGCACGTCCGACTTCACCGGGTTCGCGCGATGCGGCTTCCACTCGCCCAGCAGGCGATCGGAGCGGAAGAGGTTCAGCTCGTCGTTCACCTCGCCGCCGTCGGCGCCGATGGAGGCGAACATCCACCATCCGTCGCTCGCGCGATGCAGCGTCGCGTCCGCGCACCAGACGTCGGGGACGAGCACCTTGGCGAGCTTCCACTTGCGTGGGAAGTCGACGCAGCGCCACGCCTCGATCGTGCGGTTGTGCGCCGTCTCCGGAATCATGTAGAGCGCGCCCGCCTCCTGCACCAGGAAGGGATACGAAAGGTGGTAATCGCGCACCAGCGCCGGCACCGGATCGGAGACGCGCCCCGAGCGATCCACCTCGACCACGCTGATGTGGGCCTTGCCCGCGGCGAACGGCAGCTCCTCGAAGAAGATGTAATGGCGCCCGTTCACCTCGATCGGGAAGGGATCGGCCCAGAAGCGGTCCGCGGGCGGCACCAGCCGGTGGAACCCGTCGAGCGACCCGCTCCACGGCTCCAGGTCGGTGAAGCGCCAGGCGATCTGCCATTGGTCGATGGTGAGGCTGCGCTCCACCGCGCGATGCCCGACGCGTGCGGCGAGCCGCGCGAGGCCGGCCGTGAGCGCCGCGCCCTGCGGGAAACCGCCGCGATCGGGCGCCGGCGCGGGATCGGTCGATTGCTCGATCCACGCCGCGCCCTGCGCATGCAGCTGGCGCAGCGACCGGGCGAGGAAGCCCGCGCTCTTCGCGAACATGGTGTCGCGGGTGCGGGAGAAGGAGAACGGCACGGTGCGCGACCACGACGCGCACGCGATGCGGTCGGGCGCCCCGCCCGCCCTGCGGATGCGGATCGCCGAACCGGTGACCGGCGCCGCCTCGAGCACCTCGCGCACGCCCGCGAGCCGCCCGTCGAGGGCGCGCCCGTCGCCGAAGCAATAGCGCCACGCGCCCAGGCGCGCGAGGCCCGCGATCGCCTCGTCGTCCATCGCCCCCAGGATGAACGCCACATCGACCGGCGACGCCTTCGCCGGATCGACGCGCCGCTCGGGCGCGACGAGCGCCGCGATGTCGGAAGGCACGCAGGGATCGGAGCCGCGGCCGAAGAGGCGGCGGTCGAGCGCCCGATAGGCGCGCCACGGCATCGGCTCGGCGAATTCCGCGGGGCCGCGCGCGTCGACCGCCACGTAGGCGAGCTCGGCGAAGTCGGAGGACGCGACGCGCGCGAGCGCCTCCACCAGCCAGCGAGGCTGTGCCGCCCGGTCCGCGAAGACGCCCACGCGCAGCTTCGGGCGCCCCGCCCGCGGCTGGGCGAAGGGCCGGACGTTCGCGCCGGGGCCGGGAGCGGGGGCTACAGCCGCCACACGCGCACCCCTTCGCGGCGGAACGCGGCGGGATCGAGCGCAGGCTTCACCTGCACGAGGCAACCCTGGCGGACGATCTTCTCCAGGAAGTCGGTGTTCGGCCGGTCGAGGTATGCCCGGTGCGCGACGGCGAGGATGGTGCAGTCGGCCGCGGGCAGCTCCTCCCAGGAGCGCAGCCGGATGCCGTACTCGTGCAGCGCCTCGTCGGGATCGGCCTCGGGGTCGTGCACGTAGCACTCGCAGCCGTATTCCTCCAGCTCGCGGATCATGCCGACCACCTTGGTGTTGCGGATGTCCTTGCAGTTCTCCTTGAACGTGAGGCCGAGGATGTTCACCTTCGCGCCGAGGATGTTGCGCCCCTGGTGGATCATCTGCTGCACGGCCTTGCGTGCGATCCACGGTCCCATGTCGTCGTTGATGCGCCGGCCGGCGAGGATCACCTCCGGGTGGTAGCCCGCGAGCTCGGCCTTGTACGTGAGGTAGTAGGGATCGACGCCGATGCAGTGCCCGCCCACGAGGCCCGGCTTGAAGTTGAGGAAGTTCCACTTCGTGCCGGCGGCCTGCAGCACCTCGTTCGTCTCGATGCCGAGGCGGTCGAAGATGATGGCGAGCTCGTTCACGAACGCGATGTTCAGGTCGCGCTGCGTGTTCTCGATCACCTTCGCGGCCTCGGCGACCTTGATCGAGGAGGCGCGGAAGACGCCCGCCTTCACCACGGAGGCGTAGAGCTCCGCCACCTTCTCGAGGGTCTGCGCGTCGTCGCCCGAGACCACCTTGGTGATGCGGGTGAACGTGTGCTCCTTGTCGCCCGGGTTGATGCGCTCGGGCGAGTAGCCCACGTGGAAATCCTGCTTCCAGCGCATCCCGGAGCAGCGCTCGAGGATCGGCACGCAGATCTCCTCGGTGGTGCCGGGATAGACGGTGGACTCGTAGATCACCGTCGCGCCCGCCTTCAGGTTCTTGCCGACGATGCGCGAGGCCGATTCGAGCGGCGTGAAATCGGGCTGCCGCGCGTCGTTCACCGGCGTGGGCACCGCGACGATCACGAAGTCGGCCTGGCGCAGGTGCTCGGGCTCGTCGGTCATCAGCAGATGGCCTGCGGCGGCGAGCTCCTCCCTCGAGACCTCCCCGGTCGCGTCGTGATGCTGCTTGAGGCGCCAGACCTTCTTCGACGACAGGTCGTAGCCGATGGTGGTGCGCTCCTTGCCGAAGGCCACCGCGACGGGCAGGCCCACGTAGCCGAGGCCCACCACGGCGACGACGGGAAGCGTCTGCGCGGCCCCGGCTTCGGGCTGCGCGGCGAGCGCCGCGAGGGGCTGCTCCTTGTCGAGAACGGACACATCGGGCATTGCGTTCCTCCGTCAATCCAGTGCGGGAAAGGGTTGGCCCATTCTGTCGGCCGAGTTTGAAATGGCTGCCGGGACCACCCCGTCCGAAGGAACCAGCCCCTCCCCCGCTTTCGTGACAGGACGCAGCCGCGCGATATACCAATCGAGGGCCTCTTCGAGGCCTTCCCCGATGCGGTGCGTAGGACGAAACGCCAGGAGGCGCTGCGCCTTGCCGATGTCGGCGAGGGAATGGCGCACGTCTCCCGCCCGGAAATCGCGGTAGACCGGCGCGGCGGCGGCGAACGCCGGATCGCGCACCTGCAGCATCCCGGCGAGCAGCGCGTGCAGCTCGTTCAACGTGGTCTGCTCGCCGACGGCGACGTTGTAGACCTGGCCCACCGCTTCCTTCGATTCCACGATCGCCGCGAGCAGGTTCGCCTGCACCACGTTGTCGATGTAGCAGAAGTCGCGCGCGGTCTCCCCGTCGCCGTTCACCGGTACCGGCTCGCCGTTCAGCAGGGCCGCGATCCACTTCGGGATCACCGCGGCGTAGGCGCCGTCCGGGTCCTGGCGCGGCCCGAAGACGTTGAAGTAGCGCAGGCCGATCGCGTCGAGGCCGTAGCAGCGCCCGAAGACGTCGGCGTAGATCTCGTTCATGTGCTTGCCGGCCCCGTAGGGCGAGAGCGCTCGCCCGATCCTCTCCTCGACCTTGGGGAGGTCCGGCGAGTCGCCATAGGCCGCGCTCGAGGCCGCGTAGACCACGCGCTTCACGCCCGCCTCGCGTGCGGCGACCAGCATGTGGAGGAACCCGGTGACGTTGGTGGCGTGGCTTGCCACCGGATCGTCGATCGAGCGCGGCACGCTTCCCAGCGCCGCCTCGTGCAGCACGACGTCCACGCCGCGGCAGGCTTCCCTGCAGGCCTCGAGCGAGCGGATGTCGCCCTCGACGAAGCGGAAGCCCTTCCACGCGGGGCCCACCGTATCGCGAACCTGCTCGAGGTTGTGCCGGTATCCGGTCGCGAAGTTGTCGAGGCCCACGACGCGCTGCCCCAGCGTCAGCAGCGCTTCGAGGAGGTTCGAGCCGATGAAGCCGGCGCAGCCGGTGACGAGCCAGGTGCGCTCGGTCGCGGCGATGCGCGGATACAGGGCGGTAAGTCGGTTCATTCGTTTCTCCTGGAGTCGTTCGGGAATGGGTAGGGGATCAGGCGGCATGGGCGCGCGTGCGCAGCGCCGCGACGAGCTCGGTGAGCTCGTGCCATTGACCGGTGAGGTAGAGCGCGACGGGATAGGCGAGCGCGATCAACGCGGCGCCGGCGGCGAGCTCGGCGATCGGGGGCAGATGCGTGCCGCGCAGCGCGATTCCCGCCAGGAGCGCCGCGGCGCCGGCGGCGGCGAGGATCCCGGCGAGCGTGTTCCAGTTCTGCAGGCGCCGCACCGGCCTCGCGGTGAGGCTCGCGATGCGCGAAAGCGAGAGGATGCGCTCGCCGTAGATCGCCACGACGCTGCCGAGCGCCGCGCCCTGCAGGCCGAAGTGCTTCGCGCCGAACCAGCTGAGCGGAAGCGACACGCCCAGCACGATCGCGTTCACGCGCGCGGCGAACGGTCCCTGCCCGAGCACGAAGAGGATGCTGGTGAGCTCCACCACGAACGCCACCAGCCCCACGATGTAGAGGCGCAGGACCGGCACCGCGTCGAGGTAGGCCGAGGTGTAGACCAGCCCGATGAGCGGCTCGGCGAACACGAAGGCGAACGCGAGGAGCGGATAGGCGAGCAGCGCCACCATCGCGTTCGCGCGGTTGTTGAGCTCGAGCATGCCGCCCAGCTCGCCCGCCGATTGCAGCCGGCTCATGCTCGGCAGGAACACGTTGTTCACCGATTGCCGGAAGATCTGCACCAGGGGCCCCAGCACGGTCGCGATGGAGAACGACGCGAACATCGCCACCGAGAAGAGCGAGGCGGCGATCCACTGGTCGGCCTGCGTGCGCACGCCGTGGAGCGCCCCGGAGAGCGCGAAGGGCGCCGCCTGGCGCAGCTGCGCCTTGAACGTCCGCCGGCGCGCGAGCGGGCCGCCCAGCCCGTGGTAGCGCGCGACGTACCAGACGAGGACGCAGGCCTTCACCGCGGTGACGGCGAGGAGCGTCCAGAGCACCGGCGCGAGGCTGCGCGTCGCGATGGCGACCGCGGAGAGGGAAACCGCGCGCAGCGCCGAGAGCCCGACGATCGCCTTCGCCTGCCAGCCCACGCGCTCCTCGGCCGTGGGCAGCACGTCGAGCGTGGAGGCGAAGATCCAGGCGAGCGCGAAGGCCGGCACGACCGCCCCGTAGCCTTCGGCCACCCCGGCGAGTGCCTGCGGCATGAACGGGTTCCACCTCGAGATCGCGAGTCCCGAGACGATGCCCGCGGCGACGAGGAACAGCAGCGTCTGGTTGATGTAGACGCGCTGCGTCGGACGGTCCGAGCGCGGCAGGAAGTAGTAGAGGCTCGGCGCCATGCACATCGGCGTGATGAGCATGAGCGTGTTCACCGCGAGCCAGAGGAGCCGGTACTGCCCGAAGCTCGCCGGGTCGATGGTGCGCGTGAGGACGATGGGCAGCAGGAACTGCAGCGCGTAGTCGATCGCGTTGGCGCTGCCCAGCGACAGCGCACGCCGCGCGAGGCTCGCGCTCACGGCGTTCACCGGGCCCCCGCCGCGACCGACAGCACGCGCTCGTAGCGGTCGAGCACCGCCTCGATGGAATGGCTGTCGCCGAAATGCGCCGCGACGCGCCGCGAGGCCGCCTCCCAGTGCCGCTCGTCGCCCATGAGCCGGCCGAGGCGGCGCGCGGCATCCTCGACGTCGGCCGCGACATCGTAGACCGGCTCCCCGCCGCGACGCGATCCGGTGTCGATGAAGGCGAGCGTCGGGATGCCGCGCGACCAGGCCTGCAGGAAGGTGTTCGGGAAGCCCTCGTAGAGCGAGGTGTTGAGGACCACGCGCGCGCCGTCGAAGGCGCGCTCGGCCACGGCGAACGGCACGAAGCCGCGCACCTCCAGGTTCGGCACCGCGGCCGCCGCCTCGGCGACCGAGCGCATGTACTCCTCGGCGCGGCGGCCCGGGTCGGGCCCGCCGATCATCACGAACCGGTGCTGCGGAAGCCGGCGCGCGATCTCGAGCAGGATCTCGGGGCGCTTGCTCGGGCGCACGGTGGCGGTCCACAGCACGTACCCCGAGGGATCGGAGCGCGCCCCCGCGGGCGCCGCGTAGCAGCTCGGGATGAGCGTGCCGTCGCGCCCGTAGTGCCCGGCGAGCGCGGCGCGCTGCGACTCGTTCTGCACGATCACCTCGTCCATGCGCCGCAAACCCCACCGGAAGATGCCCCGGTCGCGCGCGAAGCGGATGTCCTCCTCGCCCGGCATGAAGTCCACGTCGGAGGCGCCGGCGTACACCGAGCGCCGCGCGTTCATGCGGCAGAATTGCGCCACGTAGGCGGTGACGACCGCGGCCGTGCGCTGGTAGTAGACGTCGGCGTCCACGCGCTTGAGCGCGCGCCAGAGCGACGTCAATCGCGGATGGAGGAAGCGCACCAGCGGGATGCCCTCGTCGGGCTTGTGGATCTTGTGCACCGTGACGCCGCGCACCTCGGCGGCGTCGGGCTGGCCGTAATCGAGCGAGATCATCGATACGCGCCAGCCGCGGCGCGCGAGCCCGGGCGCGATCATGCTCTGCTGCACCTCGGCGCCCCCCACGACGGGAATCGACGTGTCGCCGGAGAGCACGGGCCAGGTGGTGGGCGCGACGAAGCACACGTGCGGCTTCGATGCGCCGGGCTCGCGCCCCGCGTGGGCGTGCCGCGTCGCGGCGGGCGCCTCAAGCGGCGCGCGCGAGCGCAGGGGTCCTGAGGTAGCGTTGGTAGACACGCTCGAGCTCCCGGGTGGCGTTTTCGATGCTGGCGTGCGTGCGCACCCAGCGCTTCTGCTCCTTCGCGATCGCGTCGCGCTCGCCGTAGGCATCCAGGATCGCCCACGCGAGGTCGTCGGGATTGCGGCTCTCGACCACCTGTCCGGGCCGCGGCAGGATGCGGCGGATGTCCGAGTAATCGGTGCTCACCACCGGCACGCCCAGCACCATCGCCTCGAGCACGACGTTGGGGAATCCTTCCCGGCACGAGGTGACGTAGAGCACGTCGCTCTGCGCGACGATCGCCGGCGCGTCGGTGCGTGCGCCGGCGAACCTCACCTGGTCGGCGATGCCCTGCGCGGCGAAATGGCGCATCACCGACTCCTTGTACGCGGCGGTGTCGGAATGCACGCCGGCGCGATAGGTCGGGTTCGCGAGCTGGTCGCCCACGAAGAGCACGCGCCAATCGGGATCGGCGCGCACCAGGCGCGCCGCGGCGTCGATCGCGAGGTGGTAGTCCTTGGCGGGCTTGATCGCGCCCACCAGGCACGCGAGCTTGTGGCGGCCGGCCCCGAAGAACTCCGCGCGGTAGTCGGCGCGGCTCGCCGCCTGGCGCTCCAGCTCCTCGATGCGCAGGCCGTTCCACACCACGTGGCAGCGCTCGGGCGGGAAGCCGTAGAGGCGCTGCGCGAACGCGCTGCCCGAATGGCTGTTCGCGACCAGCCCGTCGGCCAACGCGCGCGTGAGCCGATGCCCCAGGTACTGGATGCGCGAGAGCGTGTAGTCGTCGCTCCTCTCGGAATTGAGCACCGGGATGCCGGTGCCGAACGCGGCGACGCGCGCGTAGATGTCGCCGTCGAAGAGGAAGCCGTGCACGATGTCCGGGCGCCATTCGCGCAGGTGCCTGCGCAGGCGCCGCAGCACCGCCGGGTCCACCTTCCAGCGCTTCTGGTCGACGATGAGCTCGACCCCGGAGCCCTCCAGCTCCTTCGCGCGCGGCGCTTCGCGGTTGAGCGTGTAGATCGCCGCCTCGTGCCCGTGCCGCACGAGCTGGCGGGCGAGCTCCACCACCTGCTTCTGGGCGCCGCCCAGGGTGAGCTCACTGATGATGAACAGCACGCGCATGGGGCGCATCCTCCGTTCGACGCTCGTGATCGCTGTCCCAGCGGCTGCGCCACATCTCGAAGGCGAGCAGCAGCCACACCTTTTGCACGTCGAGGCGGTCGTTCGCGGCGCCGCCCTCGCGGAAGTTGGCGACGGCGCGCCGCACCGCCGCCGGATCGAACAGCCCCGCCTCGCGGATGCGCGCGGGAGCGAGGTACTCGTCGACGAGCGGCGCGAGCTCGCCGCGCAGCCACGAGGCGAGCGGGATCGCGAAGCCCTGCTTGGGCCGCTCGATGAGCTCCCGCGGCACGTGCTTGTAGAGGACCTTCCTGAGAAGGTGCTTCGCGCCGAGCGCGCCGCGGCGCATGGAAAGCGGAAGGCGCAGCGCGAACTCCACCAGGCGATGGTCGAGCATCGGCTCGCGGCCCTCGAGCCCCGCCGCCATCGTCGTGCGGTCGACCTTGGCGAGGATGTCGCCCGGCAGGTAATGGCGCAGGTCGCAGTGCACCATCTGGTCGGCGACGCCGCCCGGGCCCTCCACGCGCTCGCGCGGCGCGACCTCGCCGCCGAGGAGGCCCGCGATCTCCCAGGGCGTCCAGAAGGACATCGCGAGGTCGTAGACGGTGGGCGCATCGAGCTGCGGCAGCATCGCCGAGAGCTTCGCGAGGCGCTCGAGGATCGTGCGGCGCGCGGCGTGGCGCGTCCCCGCGGCAAGCGGCAGGCGATCGGCCGCCGCCTGCAGGCGCGCGCGATCGAAGACGGAAAGCGGGGCGGCGAGCGCGCGGCGCGCGGCGCCGGGCCAGCGCGCGAGCGCGCGATGGCGCTCGAGCACCACCCCGTAGTGCGCGTAGCCGCAGAAGAGCTCGTCGCCGCCGTCGGCCGAGAGCGCGACCTTCACGTGCTCGCGCGCCATCTTCGAGACGAGATAGGTCGGCACGCCCGAGGTGTCGCCGAACGGCTCGTCGAAGAGCTCGCCCCATTGCGTGAGGACGTCCTTCATGTCGGCCGCGGTGACGATGCGCTCGCAATGGCGCGTGCCGAGGTGCTCGGCCACGCGCTTCGCGTGCCGCGACTCGTCGAAGCGCTCGTCCTCGAAGCCGATCGTGAAGGTGCGCACCTCGCCGCCGCCGTAGCGCGCGAGGAGTGCCGCCACGAGCGACGAATCGATGCCGCCCGAAAGGAACACGCCCACCGGCACGTCCGCGACCATCCGGTAGCGGAAGGCCTCGACCAGGATCGATTCGAGGCGGCGCTCGAGCTCCGCCTCGGGCAGGTCGAGCGGGGCCGCCTCGCAGGGCGGCGACCAGTAGCGCCGCGCGACCGGCTCGCCCACCTCGCCCAGCTCGAGCCAGTGGCCCGGCGCGAGCTTGGAAACGCCCCGGTAGATCGAGCGCGGCGCGGAGACGTAGCCGAACTGCAGGTACTCGCCGAGCGCGTCGCGATCGATGGCCGGCTGCCAGCGCGAGAAGGCGCGCAGGGCCTTCAGCTCCGAGCCGAACCAGAGCGCTCGCCCGTCCCACGCGTAGTAGAGCGGCTTCACGCCCATGCGGTCGCGCAGCAGCACGAGGCGGCGTTCGCTCTCGCTCCACAGGGCGATCGCGAACATGCCGACGAAGCGCTCGGCGGCCGCCACGCCCCACTGGCGGTACGCGGCGAGCACGACTTCCGAATCGCCGCTGCTGCGGAAGCGGTGGCCGAGCGCCTCGAGCTCGCCCCGCACCGCCGGGAAGTTGTAGATCTCGCCGTTGAAGGCCATCGTGACCGCGCCGTCGGCCGAATGCATCGGCTGGTGCCCGAGCGGCGAGAGGTCGAGGATCGAAAGGCGCGTGTGGCCGAGCGCGACGCGCCCGCCCGGGCGGACCCAGACGCCGCTGTCGTCGGGGCCGCGATTGCGAAGCGACTCCACGGAAGCCGCGAGGTCCGCGAGCCATCCCGCGGGATCGCCGCGACGCACCCAGAAGCCGGTGATTCCGCACATGGCTATGGCTATGCCTTTCCGGCCGCGGCGCTCGCACGCAGCCGCAGCCCGTACATGACGCCCACCGCGAGCCACAGGAAGCTCTGCTCCGGCACCGGGAAGAAGCTGCTCCCCGCTACGTTGGCGATGGCGAACCCGAGGAGCCCCGCGGCCGCGCCCTCGAAGAAGCCGCCCACCTCGGGATCGAGCGACGGATCGCGCGCGAGCTTGCGGAAGCCGCGCCAGACGTGCCCGATCCAGAAGGCGACGATCAGCGCGAGCCCGATCGCGCCCGTATCGAGGAAGGCCTGCAGCCAGGCGCTGTGCGGGTGCGTGACCTGCATCATGTGGCCGGTGCGCATCGCGGGCGACCACAGCACCGATTGCAGGCCGTGACCCCAGACCGGGCTTTGCAGCGCGAACGGAAGCAGCGGGAGCCAGATCCCGGCGACGCGGCCCGCGCTCACGGCGTTCATGCCCTGTCCCATGCCCATGTCGAGGCGCGACCAGACCGCGCCCGGCATGAGCCACAGCACGACCGGAAGCCCCATCGCGCACAGGAGCAGGGTCTTCAGCTTGCGGCGCGAGAAGAGGTAGATCGCGCTCACGATCACGAACGCCACGATCGCGCCGCGCGAGAACGTGAGCATGAGCGCGGCGCAGACCACGCCCATCGAGACGAACGTGAACGCCTTGAGGCTCGGCCGGCGCGTGCGGTCCCAGATGAAGAGCAGCAGCGCGTAGGCGGTCGCGTAGAGGCGGCCCAGGTCGTTCGCGTGCATTCCGAGCGGCGAGAGGAAGGCGCGGTCGTACTTGCCCGCGAGCTGCGAGAGGTGCACGCCGGAGGCGACCGTGAACACCACCACGAGGAGCGCCATCACCCACATCGAGACGAACATCGGCGTGAGGAAGGGCCGGATGTTGCGGCTGTGCCGGATCGCCACGGCCACCAGCATCGCGTAGACCACGAGGAGGAGCGGCTTGAGGACCAGGTCGCGCACATAGCCGAATGCGCTGCTGTAATCGATCCACTGCATGTCGCGGAAGATCCCGGGGATCTCGCCGATGTGCGAGACGCCGAGCAGCGCGCCGTAGGCGATCGGCACCACGTAGAGGAAGAAGAGCGGCCGGCTGACCAGCGAGCGCACCACGCCCTGCCCGGCGTAGCCGAGCCCGTACGAGAGGAGCGTCGTGGCGAGCAGCAGGTTGAGCGGATTCAGGCCCGAGATTCCGAACATGGAGTGCGGGAAGAGGAAGCTCGACGAGATCGGCATGATGAGGATCAGCAGCACCACGCCCGAGCGGAAATCGCGCAGGCAGAACACGCAGGCGATGAGCGACACGCAGATGAGCGCCGCCCCGATGCCGGCGGTCGCGACCGCCGCGCCCCACAGGCAGCCGAACGCGAGGAGCGCGACGAGGATCGCGGCGCGGCGCAGGCGCGCATCGGCGAAGGCGGCGGGAATGGAGAGCGCGGCCATGGCTAGCGGACGCCGGCGAAGCGCACGCGCGCCGATTGCGGCATCGCCGCGAGGAGCGAGGCGACGAAGCCGCGCTGCGCGGCGAAGGCCGCGGGCGCGTCGTGGGAGAGGCTCGAGACGCGCACCAGCATGCCGTCGGGCATCTGCCCGTGGAAGCCGGAGAGAAGCTGCACGCGCAGGCGCTCCAGGCGGCCGAGGACCACCCGGTCGCCCATCGTGAACCAGTAGGTCACCGGCTCCGAGCGCGCGCCGCGCACCGCGAGGAAGCGCGTGACGGGAATCGACCGGCCCGCGGCGCGCAGCGTGCCGTGCTCGAGCGCGCCGACGGAGAACCCCTGTGCGGAGTAGCACACCTCCTGGCGATGGGCCTTGAGCGCGTCGCTCTGGTCTCCGCCGTACGCGACGATGAGCATCATGCGCTCGCCGGCGTCGTTCACGTAGGTGCGGCTCGCGATCTCGCCGTAGAGGCGCTCGAGCGTCGCGCGCGCGTCCGGCGAAGGCGCGAGGGGAGCCACCTGCGGGTCGACGCGCCATCCCGCGAACCGCGCCGGCAGGATCGCCCCGAGGTCCACGGAATGCTGCACGCGGGTGGGCGTGAGCGCGGGCGTGGCGAGCGCGGTGCCGGTCATCGCGATCGCCGCCCCGACCAGCGAAGCGGCGATGCGGGTGCGGCTGCGGAGCGCGTGCCGCTCGCGCGACCGGGCGGCGGGCGCATCGGGCAACGGCCCCGGCGGCCGGCGCCGGGTCGCCGAATCGCTCGCGATCCCGATGCCGCGCCCGAACGAATACAGGAGGAAGAACGAGATCGCGAACACGCCCATGCCCGCGAACCCGTGCAGGAAGCCCTCTGCCGCAGGCTCGCCCAGGTAGTAGACGACGAGCGCGAGGACCAGCACGCGCAGCACGTTCGCCGCGAGCGCGACCGGAACGACCGCGGCGAGGAGGAGCGCCGCCCGGGCGCGCCGCACGCCGCCGGTGAGGTGCGCGTAGAGCAGTGCGAGCGCGAAGAGCGCGGCGAGCGAGTTCAGGCCCGAGCAGGCGTCGGCGATGAGCAGTGGATGGTTGCCCATGGAGATCACCACGCCGCTGCGCGCCGCGGGATAGCCGCCCAGCTGCAGGAGCGCCGTGACCGAGGCGGAGGCCAAGGCCTTGAGCGGCGCGGTGAGCGCCGTCAGCACGAAGCCGGGAAGCGGGACCGCGAAGGCGAGGAAGGCGAGCGGGAAGGCGAAGCGCGAGAGCGCCGCGCGCCCGCCCACGATGAGGAGCAGGCCGCCCAGGATCGGAAGCTGCGCGGCGAGCGTGAAGAGCGCGATCGACTGCGACCGGCCCACCGCATAGAGCACGAGGCCCGCGGCGAGGAGCGCGGCGCCCGCGACGGGGGCGGTCTCGCCCCCACGCGCGAGCGCCCTGCGATTGCGCCATGCGAGCCAGGCGGCGATCGCGATCACCATCGGCCCGTGCGCGTACTCGTCCTCGCGCCACAATCCGTGCGCGAAGCTCCAGTACGCGGGCGCGTACAGCAACGCCAACGCGCCGAGCACCGCGGCCGAAGCGCTCCAGCGGCGCAACCAGGCTCGCGGCAGCGCGCGCTCGCCGAGGACCGTCGACATGGCGGCCGCGTCAGTACTCGTTGATGACCGTGCCGACCACCCGCGCGCCGGTCGCGGCGAGGTCGCGCACCGCCTTCGATGCCGCCTCCACGGACGTGTGGTTCTTGCGCGTCACGACGAGCGCCTCGCCGGCGCGGAACGTGATGCTCTGGGCGTCGGCGTACTGGGCGGCGGGCGGCGTGTCGAGGATCACGACGTCGTAGACCGTCTGCAGGTCCTTCACCAGCGCCCCGAACGCCGGGCGCGAAAGGAGCTCCTGGGGGTTGGGCGGCAGCGGTCCGGCGGGCAGAACCGACAGCCGCGAGAGCCCCGCGACCGGGAACGTGGTCTGCTGGTCGCCGCGCCCGGAAAGGATCGTGGAAAGCCCCTGCCCCGCGGGCAGCGCGAAGATCTGGGCCTGGCGCGGCTTCCTCATGTCGGCATCGACCAGCACGACGCGCGCGCCGAGCTGCGAGAACACGACCGCGAGGTTCGCCGCGAGGTAGCTGCGCCCCTCGCCGGGCCCCGGGCTCGCCACCACCAGCGCATTGCGCCGGGCCTCGCGGTCGTACCAGCGGATGAGGAGCTGGGTGCGCAGCGCGCGCAGCTCCTCGGTGCGCGGATGGAACGGCGCGAAAGCCGCGACCAGCTCGCGGCTCGCGTGCGTGGCGCCCGACTTGCCCGGCGTGAAGTGCGGGAAGTCGAACTGCTTGGCGAGCGCGTAGCGCACGTCCTCCTCGGTGACGAGGCCCAGCCGGATCGCGGCCTGGCCGAAGCGCACGCCGTGCGCGCGCTGCACGTCGAGCACGCGCTCGATCTCGAGCGCCGCGAGCTTGCCCTCCTCGACCAGGATGGTGCCGATGGGGCGATGGTCGCGCACCACCGCGGCGCGTTGCGACTCGATGGAAAGGACGTTCTCCTGGTTGTGCGTGCTCATGGCGTCTCCTGGGCGGCTTCGGGCGGGCGTGTTCATGCGGGTCCGGGAAGCGCGCGCGGCGGGTCGGCGCCGCCCAGCAGCCGCGAGGGCTGCCAGGGCCGCAGCGTACCGAGGAGCGGCGCCTCGACGCCGGCCTCGAGGTCGGCGGTCGAGCGCACGCGCCGGTCGAGGAGCTCGAGGAGGAACACGGCGCCGAAGCCCAGCATCAGCCCGACGATGACGCCGAGCGCGATGTTGAGCGGCACCTTCGGCTTCGCGGGCTGCGAGGGCTCGGTCGCCGCGTTGAGCATCGACACGTTGGTCTGCTGCGCGCCGCTCTCCACCTTGTTCACGAGGTAGCGCTGCAGCGCCGCCTCGTAGGCCTTCTGCGCGGTGTCGACGTCGCGGATCAGCACGAAGGATTTCGCGCGCGCGTCGCGCAGGGCGATCACCTTGGCGCGCTGTGCGGCGAGCGCGCCCTGCAGGTCGTCGGCATGCATGCGGCTCTGGCGCTCGGCGCTCTGCTCCGAGGCGACCACCTTGTGCATCTCGGCGTCGAGCCTCGTGCGCAGCGCATCGACCTGTGACTTCTGCTGGATGAATTCCGGGTGCCGCGGACCGAGCCGGGTCGACAGCTCCTGCAGCTTCGCCTCCGCGGTGAGCAGCTGGCCCTTGAGCGTCTGGATGAGGGGATTGGAGAGCACCTCCGGCAGGCTCGCGATGGCGCCCCTCGAGCGCGCCTGGCTCGCGCGCGATTGCGCGTCGTAGGTGGCGTTCTGCGCCGCGAGCGCCTGGGTCGAAAGCTCCGCGAGGCGGGCGTTCTCCACGTCGACGCGCTCGTCGGTCGCGATGATGCCGTGCTCCTTCTGGAAATCGGCGAGGCGCGTCTGGGCCGTCGCGAGGTCGGTGCGCAGGCTCTTCAGCTGGTCGTCGAACCACGCCGCGGCCTGCTTGGTGGGCTCGGTGCGCAGGCGCAGCGTGACGTCCATGTAGGCCGTGGCGAACGCGTTCGCGAGCTCCGCGGCGGTCTTCGGATCGTGCGCCGCGTACGAGATCTGAATCACGCTCGACTGCGAGGAGTCGACGTGCACCTGCGAGCGCAGCGCGCTCGCGAGCCAGTCCTCGATCGAGCCGTGCGCACCCGATTTCGCGAACGCGGCCCGCGCGCCCGGATCGTCGGCGAGCTTCAGGTTCTCCACCACCCTGCGCGCCACGCGCTGGCTCTGGATCACGTCCATCTGGGTCTGCATGTAGCCGGTCTGCTCGCGCACCGGCTGCCCCGGGTTGCTGAGCGATTGCTCGTCGCGGTTGTCGACGAGCACGGATGCGCTCGCCTGGTAGGTCCGCGGAAGCAGGAGGGTCACTACGACGGCGGCCGCCACGGTGCCGGCGAACAACGCGAGGAACACGGCGAAGCGGCCGCGCAGGGCGAGGAGGAATTGCTGGACGTTCATGTGTGGGGATCCGGTGGCTTGTGCGCGGGGTGGTCTTCGTCGGTGCGGCGGCCCTCGCCTAGAACAGGCTCTCGCTCACGTAGATCACGTCGTCGTTCTGGACCTGGTCGGTGAGATGCGCGTTGATCTCGCGCACGCCCTCGGGCGTGCGCCGCGCGATCTTGATGCCGCGCTGCGTGCCGCGCGGCGTGAGCCCGCCGCCCAGCGCGAGCGCCTGCATCACCGTCATGTGCGGCTCGAGGCGGTACGCGCCGGCTTTCTGCACCTGGCCGTAGATGTAGACCATGGGCGCCTTCTCGACGAAGATCGTGTCGCCGGGCTGCAGCTGCACGTTCTGCGACAGGTCGCCGTCGCGGAAGATGGCGTTGAGGTCGACGTCGCGCTTCACGGTCTTGCCGCCGCGGGTCGAGACGAGCGTCACGTAGTCGGCGCCCGGCGGCGCGATGCCTCCGGCGGCGGCGATGAAGTCGGTGAGCCGCGAATTCTGCGAGTCGATCGGATAGCGCCCGGGCTTGTTCACCGCGCCCAGCACCGCGACCTGCCGGCTGTTCACCTGCGAGAGCGCGACGTTCACTTCCGGGTTCACCACGAAGCGGCCGACGCGAAGCCGGGTCGCGATCGTGTGCCCGGCCTGGTACGGCGTCATGCCGGCCACGTGCACCTCGCCGATGAGCGGAAAGGAGATCGTTCCGCGCTCGGAGACGCGCGTCTCCGTGGTGAGGTCGGGGTTGCGGAACACCGTGATCCGCACCAGGTCCCCGGCGCCGATCGCGTCGAGCGAGGCGTCGTGCGCGGCGGGCGGAAGCTCGCTCGAGGGCGGGGGAGCGAGGGGGGTCGCCGCGGCGACCTGCTGCGCGAGCGCCGTCGCCGCGAACGACGCGAGCAGGAAGGCGAGCGCACCGGCGGCAAGCCGCACGGCGCGACGGGTGACGGAAATGCGTCCCATGGCGTTCATGATGTTTGGTCCTTCCCGGGCACCGCGCTGGCGGCGATCCCCGGTTGCGTGGGTTGGTCGTAGGTCGTTTCGATGGATGCGTCGACGGCCCCGGGGCGAGCGGCGTTGCCCGCGGGGCGCGGCAGGGGCGGCGCCCGTTTCGCGCCGACGTAGTCGATGTGCGCCCGGGCGCGCAGCCGCGCGACCTCCTCGCGTGCGAGCACGACGCGGCGGCGCGAGGCGAGGAAGCGCTCGATGAGCGGCGCGGCCTCGCTTTCGCCGAGCGGCGCGGGCAGCGAGTGGAGGAGCTCCACCACCGTGGTCCCGCCCTGGCCGTCGATCACCGCGACGGCGCCGTCCTTCATCGCCGAGAGCCTGGCGAGGAGCGCCAGCGGCAGCGACTCGGCCGGCTCGCTCGTCTCGCGCGCCTCGAAGCGCAGGTGCTCGCGCGCGAGCCACGCCTCGAACCGCGCCGCGCCGCCCCGGGCGGCGGCGGCGCGCAGCGCCTGCGCGTCGTGCCCGCGGTCGAGGGACACGCGCAGCTCGCGCAGCGAGTAGATGCGCCGCGCGCCGAAGAGCGCGGGATTCTCCCGGTAGAACGCGCGGACCTGCGCCGGAGCGGCGCGCCCGCGATCGCCGATCGCGCGGTCGAGCCAGGCGCGGGCGAGGATGCGGCGGCGGCTCTCGTCGAGGGCGCGCGCCACGTCCGGATCGCGCTCGAGGCGCGCCGCGAGCGCCCGCTGCACGAGGAGCTCCTGGTCGATGGCCGCCTCGAGCGCGCGCGATCTCGCCTGCGAAGGATCCGCCGCGGCGGCCGCGCGCGGGTTCCCCAATGCCGCCTCGACGCGCGCGACCGGAATCTCGCCCCCGTTCACGCGCGCGGCGATGTCGCCGTTGCCGATGGCTCCTTCCCGCGAGCACGCGGCGGCGGCGACGGTCGCCGCGACCGCGGCGGCGCGCAGCATGGCCTTGCGGTGCATGCCGCTACGGGCGCCGCGCGCCGCGGCGCACGACGAAGAAGCCGGCGCCGAGCCCGGCGGCGAGCATCAGCCATTCCGAGGGCTCCGGCACGGGAGTGACCGGCGCCGTGTTATGCACCGGGGTGGAACGCGCGACCGCATTGCGGTCGAGCGGGCCGTCGAACGCGCCATGCAGCGACGGCGCGAAGATATCCTGCTCGCCGCGCGAAAGCGGATTGACGGCGATCGCCTGCGGTTGGGCGTACGCGGAAGCGGCGGCGAGGAGGGTCGCGGCGATCGCGGCGCACCGGTAATGGCTTCTCATGGATCGTCTCCTGTGATGGAGACAACCTTACGGAGCGCGCGTGACAGGCACCGGCCGCGAGGGGCGCGGCCCTACAGTCCGAAGGAACTACGTCGCGGGTCGGGCCCGCACGGGCGTGTCCGTCAGAACCCGACGCGCGCCGAGACGTTCACCACGCTGTCCTTGTAGTCGGAGAGCGCCGCCGTCGAGGTGCGCATCTCGTAGATGTACCCCGCCTGCAGCACGATCCTGCGCGTCGCGCGGTAGCTCATGTTGACGCCCAGGGTGCGCACGCGATGCGTGTAGTCGCCGAGAAGGACGTCGCCGCGGTATTCCCAGATGTTGTACTCGGCGTCGCCGGCGACGGTGATCTTGTCGGTGGCGGCCCAGCTCGGCTTCACCGCCACGCCCTTCACCAGCACGAAGCTTCCGCTCTGCACGTCGGCGACCGGGCCGATGTCGCGGTAGAGGCTGCTCGCCACCGTGAGCTTGCCGGTGGGCGTCCAGGTATGCGCGACGCGGAAGGTGGGACCCGACCAGGCGCGCGAGGAACGCTGGTCGTAGTCGCGCCGCACCCAGTCCACGCGCGCGTCGAGCGTCGAGTTGCCGGTCGCGACCCAGTGGCCGACGATGCCGACGCCGTCCTGGTGGTAGGCGAGATCGAGCGGCGTGCCGCGCAGCTCCTCGTGCGGCGTGCGGCCGCGCTCGACGCGCGCCTCGAGGCCGAGCCGGTCGTCGGCCGCGGTCACGTAGCTCACGCCGCCCACCCCCGTCGCCGTATCGATGTCGTTGAACTGCTCCGCCGGATCGCTGTGCCGCTGCTCCACGGCCGCGGCGCCCGCATGCAGGCGCCAGCTCGCCACGGGGAACCAGACTCCGTCGGCGAATCCCTGCTTGGTGCGCAGGATGTCCTTCACGCGCGCGGTGGGGCCGGGCTTGGTCGCGAAGTTCGAGAGCGTCTCGGTGTCGGTGTAGCCCAGGTCCCCGGTGAGCTCGGGGGTCACGGACCAGAGCCAGGCCGCGCGCCCCGCGTGGCCGTTGAAATTCAGCTGGTCGAAGCGGCTGTAGCGGTTCGCGAACCAGGTGAGGTTCGCCTGGAAGCGCTGCAGGCTGTAGGGAAGGTCCAGGTTCACGCCGACCGAGGTCGTGCTCACCGTGTCGGATTTCTTGTCCGAGCCGATCGCCGCCTTCGGGTCGACGTCCTTCGACAGGCGGAAGAGGTTGTCGTCGTAGGTAACGTTTTCTGCGGCGAACACCTCCACCCGATCCTGGAGGAGAGCGGCGGCGGGAAGCGGCGCGGCGCAGAGGACGGAAAGGATGCACGCCGCGCGAATTCTTTTTGTTGCCATTTTTCGTCCATGGAAGGGCGAACAGGCGCGAGCATATCGCAAATGCGCTCTCGCCGGCGCCTGCGCGACTCCCGACAACAAGGGGTCGGATTACCTTTTCGCCGCGTGCCGGGAAAAAGTGATCCGACCCCTGACTTCCATCTACGGGTTCACGATGCGCAGCGCGAGGGCCCGTCCGACGGCCTGGGTGCGATTGAGCACGTTGAGCTTGCGCAGCGTCTTCTGCACGTGGTTCTTCACGGTGAGCGGGCTGATCTCGAGGATCATGCCGATCTCGATGTTGCTCTTGCCGTGGTAGATCCACTGCAGGATCTGCTGCTCGCGCGGCGTGAGGAGCCCCGTTTTCGCGGGCTTGGTGCCGACGCGATCGAGCGGCCACGTCACCTGGCTGCGCACCCAGGCCGCATGCAGGTACGGGACGGCCACGTCGGCGAGGTATGCCTGCTTCGAGCCGAGCGTGCCGGCACGCGCGCAGAAGACGAAGAAGCTGGTCATGTTGCCCGACGCGTCGTGCGTGCCGTGCGCGAGCACTTGCGGCACCGCGAGGCGCGCGAGCTCGCGCGCGAGCGCCCCGCCCGCGTGCGGCCCGCGGTCGGTTTCGCACACCACCGCCCGGCAGCGGTTCTCCTCCCACAGCTTGATGAGATGCGGGACGAGCGAGACGTCCTGCTGGTAGAGCTCGTTCAGGCGCGCGGCATCGACCGGCACCGTCGAGAAGCTGTCCACGCGCAGCGGCGTCTGGCGGCCTTCCTGCAACCCGCACAGCAACAGCTCGTGCGCGACGAGGCTCTGCAGGGCGCCCTGCACCCAGCTGAAGAGCTGCGGCCGCGTGTGCACGCGCAGGGACACGTCGATGTTGAGCAGCAAAGCCTCGCGCTCGCTGTCGTTGAGCCGTGCGGGGACGCTTTCCTGGTTCGCCGCCTCGGACCGCGAGTCGTGCGCGTCGTCATGGGCACCGGGCGGGAAAGGTCTGCGCGGTGGAGGCGATTCCGGCTGTGGGGTGATGAGTCGCATGGGAGCCAGTGTGGGCGGGGAATGTGAAATGCTCGTGAAGCGGTCGAGATTCGCGGCGTAGGACCGCACCGATAGTCCCGTGGAACCACGGCCACAACGACGAACCGTCCGATTAGGACGGCTAACGTTCTCCCCGTGATCGCCACTCAAGACACCCACCCCCGGCTCGGCCAGGGCCCGCTCGCGCCCGCGGCGCTCGTGCGCATGCTCCTCGAGGCGCTCGTCGCCGTAGGCGTCCTCGCGGCGTGCGTGGCGTGGTTCGGCGAGCGGTTCGACGGGCCGTACATCATTCTTTCCCTGCTCGTCTTCTCGCTCACGTTCCCGGGCCGCGTGCCGCGCGGCACGAGCGCGACCGCCATCGCGCGGGAGGTGCTCGGGGGCTGGGCCCTCGCGGTGGCCCTGCTCCTCATGCTGGGATGGGCGACGCGCACCCTCGGTTCCTTCGATACGCGGGTGCTCGCGGCGTGGGTCGGGATCACGCCGCTCGCGCTCTTCACCGCGCACCTCGCGACCCCGTTCGTGCTGCCGCGCATGCTGGCGGCCGAAAGCATGCAGCGCGTGGCGGTCATGGCGGGTGCCGGCCCCCTCGGGCGCAAGCTCGCCGAGCGGATCGCCGGCGCTCCCGACCTGGGGATCCGCGTCGCCGGCTACTTCGACGACCGCGCTCCCGGCCGGCTTGCGGGCCCCGAGCCCGCGCGCCTGCTGGGAAACCTCGACCAGCTCGCCGACTACGCGAAGAAGCGCCGCGTGGACCTCATCTACGTGACGCTGCCCATGGCCTCGCAGCCGCGCATCATGAAGCTCCTGGACGAGCTGCACGACACCACGGCGAGCGTGTATTTCACGCCGGACATCTTCATCTTCGACCTGATCCAGGGGCGCATGGATTCCATCGGCGGGATCCCGGTGCTCGCGCTGTGCGAGACGCCCTTCTCCGGCATGAACGGCGTCGTGAAGCGCGCGAGCGACATCGTGCTCGCCTCGATCATCCTGGTGCTGATCTCGCCCATCCTCGCGGCGATCGCGCTCGGCGTGAAGCTCTCCTCGCCGGGGCCGATCCTCTTCCGCCAGCGCCGCTACGGCCTCGACGGGCGCGAGATCGTGGTCTACAAGTTCCGCTCCATGACGGTCGCGGAGGACGGGCCCGTGGTGAAGCAGGCGACCCGGAACGACGCGCGCGTCACGAGGTTCGGCGCCTTCATCCGCAGGACCTCGCTCGACGAGCTGCCGCAGTTCGTGAACGTGCTGCAGGGGCGCATGAGCGTCGTGGGTCCCCGCCCGCACGCCGTGGCCCACAACGAGATGTACCGCAAGCTCATCAAGAGCTACATGGTGCGGCACAAGGTGCGCCCGGGCATCACCGGGTGGGCGCAGGTGAACGGGCTGCGCGGCGAGACCGAGACCGTCGAGAAGATGAAGGCGCGCATCGAGTACGACCTCGACTACCTGCGCAACTGGTCCCTGCGGCTCGACCTCTCGATCATCTGGAAGACCATCTTCGTGGTCTTCCGGAAGCCGGAAAACGCGTACTAGGAGGCTTGCTTGAACCTGTATCCCGTGATCCTCGCCGGCGGCTCCGGCACGCGCCTGTGGCCGCTGTCGCGCGAGTCGATGCCGAAGCAGTTCCTGCCGATCCTCGACGGCGGCGCGAGCCCCTACCAGGCGACGCTCGCGCGCGCCGCCGCGATCGCGCGCGCGCAGCCGCCCATCGTGGTCACGAACCGCGAGCACCGCTTCATCGCCGCCGACCAGGCGCGCGCGGCGAGCCGGACGGTGCGGCGCATCTACGTGGAGCCGTTCGGCCGCGGCACCGCGCCCGCGGCGGCGCTCGCCGCGCACGAGCTCGTCGCGGAGGATCCCGACGCGGTGATGCTCGTGATGCCTTCCGACCACGACATCGGCGACACCGCCGCCTTCGCCGCCTCGGTCGCGACCGGCACCGCGGCCGCCGCGAACGGGCGCCTCGTGGTGTTCGGGATCGAGCCGCGCTGGGCGGAAACCGGCTACGGGTACGTGGAGCGCGCCGATCCGCTGCGCGACGCGCAGGGCTGCTACGACGTCGCGAGCTTCGTCGAGAAGCCGGAGCTCGAGATCGCGCAGCGACTCGCCGCCTCGGGGCGCCACTCGTGGAACAGCGGGATCTTCCTGCTCGCGGCGCGCGCGTTCCTCGAAGAGCTGGAGCGCCTGGAGCCCGAGCTCGCGGCCGCCTGCAGCGCCGCGGCGCGCGCGGCGTCCGACGATGCCGCCTTCCGGCGCATCGACGATGCGGCCTTCGCGCTTTGCCGCGACATCTCCATCGACCGCGCGGTCCTCGAGCGCACCGGCCGCGCCGCGCTGGTCCCCGCCGGGTTCGCGTGGTCGGACATCGGATCCTGGGATGCATTGTGGGAACGCGGGGCGAAGGACGAGCTGCGCAACGAATGCCACGGCGACGTGCAGCTGCACGGCGTGCGCGGCAGCTACGTGCATGCGAGCCATCGCCTCGTGGTCGCCATCGGCCTCGAGGACGTGGTGGTCATCGAGACGCCCGACGCCCTGCTCGTCGCGCGCCGCGGCGAGACGCAGCGCGTGCGCGAGGCGGTCGAGACGCTGCGCGCGCGCGGTCGCACCGAGCATCGCGTGCATCGCCGCGTGCACCGGCCCTGGGGCTGCTACGAGGACGTCGACTCGGGCGAGCGCTTCCGCGTGAAGCGGATCACCGTCGAGCCCGGCCGCAAGCTCTCGCTGCAATGGCACCACCATCGCGCCGAGCACTGGGTCGTGGTGAGCGGCACCGCGCGCGTGACGCGCGGGGAGCAGACCACGCTCCTCACCGAGAACCAGTCGATCTACATCCCCCTGGGCGAGGTGCACCGCCTCGAGAACCCGGGCAAGGTGGCGCTGCAGCTCATCGAGGTGCAGACCGGCAGCTACCTCGGCGAGGACGACATCGTGCGCGTCGACGACGAGTGGCACCGCGAGCGGGAAGCGGCGCGATGATGCGCCCCGCGATCCCCGGGCGCATCGTGCGGGCCGTCGCCGGCGCGCTCTTCCTCGAAGCGGTCACCTCGCCGCGGGCGCTTCCCGCCGCGGCCACCTTCACCTGCGGAGACTAGCCATGTGCGGAATCGTGGGCGCCGTCGCGCGCCGCAACGTCGTTCCCATCCTGATGGAGGGATTGAAGCGCCTCGAGTACCGCGGCTACGACTCCGCCGGCATCGCCGTCGTGAACGGGTCGCTCAAGCGCCTGAGGAGCACCGGGCGCGTCGCGCAGCTCGACCGGCTCGTGACCCAGCAAAGCTTCGCCGGCACCATCGGGATCGCGCACACGCGCTGGGCGACACACGGCGCGCCCTCCGAGGCGAACGCGCACCCGCACGTGAGCGGCGGGATCTCCGTGGTCCACAACGGCATCATCGAGAACCACGAGGAGATGCGCGCGCGGCTCAAGGAGCGCGGCTACGTCTTCCTGTCGGAGACCGACTCCGAGGTGATCGCGCACCTGGTGCATTCCTTTCGCCGTGCGGGGCTGGGGCTCCTCGGCGCCGTGCGCGAAGCCGTGGCGCAGCTGCGCGGCGCCTACGCGATCGCGGTCATCGCCGAGGAGGATCCGCACCGCATGGTGGTGGCACGCATGGGGGCGCCGCTGCTGCTTGGGCTGGGCGACGACGAGTACTTCGCGGCTTCGGACAGCTCGGCGCTCCTTCCGGTCACGCAGAGGATGATCTTCCTCGAGGAGGGCGACTGCGCCGAGATGAGCCTGGAGGGCGTGCGCATCGTCGAGGCGAAGGGCCGCTTCATCGAGCGCCCGATGCACCGCTCCTCGCTCAGCGCCGAGGCGGTGGAGCTCGGCGCCTACGACCACTACATGCAGAAGGAGATCTTCGAGCAGCCGCGTGCGGTGGCCGACACGCTCGAGCTCGCCGCGAGCACCTCGGAGCTCTCCCCGCACCTATTCGGCTCGGAAGCGCCGCAGGTGCTCGACGCCATCGATTCCGTGCTCGTCCTCGCCTGCGGCACCAGTTACCACGCGGGCCTGGTCGCGCGCCACTGGATCGAGTCCCTCGCCGGGATCGCCTGCAACGTGGAGATCGCGAGCGAGTACCGTTACCGCGACTCGGTGCCGGATCCGCGCACGCTGGTGGTCGCGATCTCGCAGTCGGGGGAGACGGCGGACACGCTCGCGGCGCTGGAGCACGCGCGGGCGCTGGGACAACCCCACAGCCTCGCGATCTGCAACGTGGCCGAGTCGGCGCTGGTGCGCGCGGCCGCGCTTCGCTTCCTCACGCGCGCCGGCCCCGAGATCGGCGTCGCCTCGACCAAGGCCTTCACCACCCAGCTCGCCTCGCTCCTCGTCCTCGCCATGACGCTCGCCAAGCGCCGCGGCAAGCTGTCGCGATCGCGCGAGGCGCAGCTCCTGCAGGCGCTGCGCGCGCTGCCTTCCGCGCTCACCCGCGTGCTCTCGAGCGAGGGCGCGGTGACGGACTGGTCGGCGCAGTTCTCGCTGCGGCGCCACGCCCTCTTCCTCGGCCGCGGCATCCACTACCCGATCGCGATGGAAGGGGCGCTCAAGCTCAAGGAGATCTCCTACATCCATGCCGAGGCCTATCCCGCCGGCGAGCTCAAGCACGGGCCGCTCGCGCTCGTGGACGCGACGATGCCGGTGATCGCCATCGCGCCGCGCGGAGCGCTGCTCGAGAAGCTCAAGTCGAACCTGCAGGAGGTGCGCGCGCGCGGCGGCGAGCTCTACGTGATGGCCGACGAGGACGCGCGCATCGAGCCCGGCCCGGGCCTGCACGTGATCCAGATGCCGCCGCACCCGGCGGTGGTCTCGCCCATCGTGCATACGATCCCGCTGCAGCTCCTCGCGTACCACGCGGCGCTATGCCGCGGCACCGACGTCGACAAGCCCAGGAATCTCGCGAAGTCCGTGACGGTGGAGTGACCTTCTCCGAAGGGCGCTCGGAGATCGAGGCCATGCTCGGGCGAGCACGCCCTGGGTCGGTCGATCAGTAGGGATTCGTGCCGCGCACGCGGCGCAGCACGACGAAGCCCAGGAAGCCCATCGCGAAGATCCAGGCGACCGAGGAATCGGGTGCCGCGATCGACTTCGGAAACGCGAGCCAGGCCGGCTCGCCGTCGTCCGAAAGCTGCGTCCCCATCACCGAGTCGAGCGCGCCGACTCCGGCAGGCGCCATGTTGTCGGACGAAGGCGCCTCGGCGGCATCCGGCAGGTACACGGCCGGGCGCGCCAACGGATCGCGGGTCGCCGCATGCTCCGAGGAGCCGCCGTGCCCCGCCCGGATGAGGTCGAGGAAGGACGCGCCCCCCGCAGGATCGGCCGCGTTGCCCGCGCGGCACGTGAGCGCCGCCGCATCGCAGCCCTGCGCGTGCGCGGCGAGCGCGAAGAATGAGGCTGCGAGCCCCATCGAGACCGCCGCGATCCATCTTTTCCCGTCTTGCATGTAGCCTCCGTGCCCACTCGGTGTCGAACGCCGCGGCCGCCGTGCGTCGGCGGATGCCGCATTCCCACGGTGAAGGGTAGGCGGCCCGCGTGAAGCCGAAGCGATCATGCCGCGGCGCGAACGTAGTCCATGGGGGGCTGCGCCTGACGGAGGATGGGGGCCATGCGCGACGCCTCGGGCGGAAGATCGCGCCGGAACGAGTACCCCACGCCGCGCACCGTCTCGAGGAGGTCCTTGTGGCCGGTGGGCTCGAGCGCCTGGCGCAGGCGCCGGATGTGCACGTCCACGGTGCGCTCCTCGACGTAGACGTTGTTGCCCCAGATCTCGTCCAGGAGCTGCGCGCGGCTGTAGACGCGCCCGGGATGCGTCATGAAGAACCGCAGCATGCGGAATTCCAGCGCGCCCAGCTCGATATCCTTGGCGTTGCCCGTGATGCGGCGTGCGGCGGGATCGAGGCGCAGGCCCGCGATCTCCACCACCATGTCGGCGAATTGCGGCGCGCAGCGGCGCAGCACCGCCTTGATGCGCGCGAGGAGCTCGCGCGGCGAGAACGGCTTGATGAGGTAGTCGTCGGCGCCGGCTTCCAGCCCGGTGATCTTGTCCGACTCGCCGCTCCTTCCGGTGAGCAGGATGATCGGCACGGCGAGCGTGCGCCGCTCGGAGCGCAGCTTGCGCGCGAACGACAGGCCGGGCGTGTCGGGCAGCATCCAGTCGAGCACGATGAGCTGCGGCACGGTCGTGTTCACCAGCTGCTCGGCCTGCCGGACCGTGCCCGCGCGCATCACCCTGTAGCCGGCATTCTGCAGGTTCAGCGTCAAGACCTCCTGCAGCTCGGGATCGTCTTCAACGACAAGAATCGTGTTGTCCATGGCGCGGTTCCATTCCGTTCGGGGGAGTTCGTGGGAACCATCGTAGGTGCAAGCGCCATTGTCACGAAGTCAGGCGTCAAATGATTTGCCTGTCGGAACACGCCGTAGGCATGTAGCTGCTTTCCTACAACGAAAAAGGCGGACCGCGACTTTTCCGACGTGCTACGCGATCGAGCGCGCAGGCGCGGGGGACGACGCGCCCTCGCACCTTACAGATCGGAGAAGCGCACCCCTGCTCCGATGGGACCAGCTATGCGCCGACCTTGCGCTTCTCCCAGCTCGCGCTGAAGCGCCGCGCGGCCTCGCGCATGTGGCGGCGCATCGCGGCGCGCGCGCCGGCGGCGTCGCCCTGTCCGATCGCCTTCGCGATGGCCCGGTGCTCGCGGATCGCGACGCCCCACAGGGCCGGCGTGTCGAAGTGGTGCTCGAGCCGCAGGAAAAGCGGCCCGGTGCGCTGCAGCCACAGCGTCTTCACCACGAGCGCGAGGGCGCTGTTGCCGCTCGCCTCCGCGATGCGCAGGTGGAACAGCCGGTCCTGCGCGAGGGGCAGGCGCGCGTGGTCGCGCGCCGCCTCCATCGCGTCGACGGCGCGGTCGATCGCCCGCACCTGCTCGCGCGTGGCGTTCCTCGCGGCGAGCGCCGCGCATTCCGCCTCGACCAGGGAGCGCGCGCGGATGAGCTCGAAGGGGCCCGAATCCGAGGGCAGCGGCTCGATGCGCGCCTCGCGCGCCGCCCGGCTCACGTACACGCCCGAGCCCACGCGCACGTCCACGTAGCCCTCCACCTCGAGCGCGATGAGCGCCTCGCGCACCGACGGGCGGCTCACGCCGAGCTGGCGCGCGAGGTCGCGCTCCGGAGGCAGCCGCTCGCCCGGCGCGTACTCGCCGCGCTCGATGAGCTGCGCGATCTGGTCGGCGATGCGCCGGTACAGGCGCCGGCTGTCGACGGCTTCGAGGGGCATCTGGTAAATTGGTCAGGCCAATCCGGGGCGAGCTTTTCACACGCCCCGCCCCCCGTCAAGCCGATTCCCGGGAGATCATCGCAATGTCCAATCGCCTCCAGGGCAAGCGTGCCCTCGTCACCGCGGCGGGCGCCGGCATGGGCCGCGCGGCCGTCCTCGCCTTCGCGCGCGAAGGCGCCCGCGTGCTCGCCACCGACGTGAGCGCGGAGCTCCTGAAGGACCTGGGCGGCAGGCCCGGCGTCGAGACCGCGCGCCTCGACGTGCTCGACGACGCGGCGGTCGCCGCCTTCGCGCAGACCGCCGGCGCCGTGGACATCCTGTTCAATTGCGCGGGCTGGGTGCACCAGGGCTCGCTCCTCGAGTGCGCGATCGCCGACTGGGACCGCAGCTTCGATCTCAACGTGCGCAGCATGTTCGTCATGTGCAAGGCGATGGTCCCGAGGATGATCGCGCAGGGCGGCGGCGTGATCCTCAACATGTCCTCCGTGCTGGGCGCGGGGAAGGCGGCGCCCAACCGCCTCGCCTACGCCTCGAGCAAGGCCGCGGTGCAGGGCTTTACGCGCGCGCTCGCGATCGACCACGTGAAGCAGGGCCTCCGCGTGAACTGCGTGTGTCCCGGCACCGTCGACACGCCCTCCCTCGGCGAGCGCATCCAGGCCTTCGCCGATCCGGCGCAGGCGCGCAAGGACTTCGTCGCGCGCCAGCCGATGGGGCGGCTCGCCACCGCGGAAGAGATCGCCGAGACCTTCGTCTACCTCGTCTGCGACGAATCTTCGTTCATGACCGGGCAGGCGGTGTATGTGGACGGCGGCATGAGCCTGTAAGATTCGTCGTTCCCCAGAGGGAAAACCGGGGTCAGACCACCATTTCCGCGGGCCGCGCGAGCGGGCTCGCTGCTCGGACATGGTGGTCTGACCCCGGTTTTCCTCCGCGCACCAACACGATGGAGAAAAGAACATGCGACTGCTCCGCTATGGCCCTCCCGGCCGCGAGAAGCCCGGCCTCGCCGACAGGGACGGCAACATCCGCGACCTCTCCAAGGTCATCACCCAGATCGACGATGCCATGCTCGCGCCGCGCAACCTCGCGCGCCTCGCGCGGGTGAAGCCCGAGACGCTGCCGGTGGTGCGCGGCAACCCGCGCCTCGGCGTTCCCTATGCGGGCATCAGCAAGTTCGTGGCGATCGGGCTCAACTACTCGGATCACGCGCAGGAAGCGGGCATGCCGATGCCGAAGGAGCCGATCATCTTCATGAAGGCGACCACGTGCCTCACCGGGCCGAACGACGACGTGATCCAGCCGCGCGGCTCGACCAAGCTCGACTACGAGGCCGAGCTGGGCATCGTGATCGGGACGAAGGCGCAGTACGTGCCCGAATCGAAGGCGCTCGACTACGTCGCCGGCTACTGCGTGGTGAACGACGTCTCGGAGCGCGACTTCCAGCTCGAGCGCGGCAGCCAGTGGGACCGCGGCAAGGGCTGCGATACCTTCGGGCCCGTGGGGCCCTGGCTCGTCACGACCGACGAGATCACCGACCCGCAGTCGCTCGCCGTGCGGCTCGACGTGAACGGGGAGAAGCGCCAGCGCGGCAACACCCGCACCATGATCTTCGGCTGCGCCAACCTCGTCTCCTACGTGAGCCAGTTCATGACGCTGCTGCCGGGGGACATCATCACCACCGGAACGCCGCCCGGCGTGGCGATGGGCATGAAGCCGGCGCCGCAGTGGTTGAGGCCCGGCGATGTGGTGACGCTCGGCATCGAGGGGCTCGGCGAGCAGCGGCAGAAGATCGTCGCCTGTCCGGGCAAATGAAGAGGCTTCGCATCCGCCGATGAACGCCGATGAACGCCGAACGACGACAGTGAAGCCGGAAATCCTTTTGATGGGCCCGATGTACCCGCCCACGATGCAATCGCTCGAGGAAGCGTTCACCGTGCACAAGGCCTTCCAGGCGCCGGATCGGGATGCGCTCCTCGCCTCGCTCGCCGATCGGATCACCGCCGCGGCGACGACCGCCTTCCGCGGCATGGACGCGGCGACGATGGCGAAGCTGCCGAAGCTGCGCATCGTTTCCCACTTCGGCGTGGGAGTCGACTCCGTGGACGTGGGGGCCGCCGCCGCGCGCGGCATCCAGGTGACGAACACGCCCGACGTGCTCACCGACGACGTGGCCGATCTCACGATGGCGCTCCTCCTCGCCGCCGTGCGCCGCATCCCGCAGGGCGACCGTTACGTGCGCGACGGAAAGTGGGCCGAGAAAGTGTTCCCGCTCACCGACACGGCGCAGAAGAAGACGCTCGGCATCATCGGCCTGGGGCGCATCGGGCGCGCCATCGCGAAGCGCGCCGAGGCGTTCAACCTGAAGATCGCGTACCAGGGGCCGCATCGCAAGGCCGACATCGCGTGGCCGTACTTCGGGGATCCGGTCGCGCTCGCGCGGGAAGCGGATTTCCTCGTCGCCGCCTGCCCCGGGGGCGAGGCCACGCGCGGGATCGTGAGCCGCGCGGTGCTCGAGGCGCTGGGCCCGCAGGGGATCTTCGTGAACATCTCGCGCGGATCGGTGGTGGACGAGCGCGCGCTGATCGAGCTGCTGCAGCAGGCGAGGCTGGGCGGCGCGGGCCTCGACGTCTACGACAACGAGCCGCGCATCGATCCCGCCTTCTTCGCGCTCGACAACGTGGTCCTGCAGCCGCACGTGGGAAGCGCCACGCACGTCACGCGCCGCGCGATGGGCCAGCTGGTGGTCGACAACCTCGCCGCGTTCTTCGCCGGCAAGCCGCTCCTCACGCCCTACAACTGAAAACCGGGGTCAGACCACCATTTCCGCGGACCGCGCGAGCGGGCTCGCTGCTCGGAAATGGTGGTCTGACCCCGGTTTTCACATCGCGGTTTTCATCCAGCCCAGGCCTTCGCTCGTCCCGGCGCGCGGGCGGTACTCGCAGCCGATCCAGCCGTCGTAACCCAGCTCGTCGACGAGGCCGAAGAGGTACGCGTAGTTCACCTCGCCCAAGTTGGGCTCGTGGCGCTCGGGGACGCCCGCGACCTGCATGTGCGCCACGCCGGCGATGTATTTGCGGATCTTCATCGCGAGGTCGCCCTCGACGATCTGGCAATGATAGAGGTCCATCTGCACCTTGAGGTTGGGCTCGCCCGCCTCGCGGCACACGGCGTGCGCCTCGTCCTGGCGATTGAGGAAGAACCCGGGGATGTCGCGCGTGTTGATCGGCTCGATCACGACGGTGACCCCGGCGCCGCGCGCCTGCCTCGCCGCCCAGGCGACGTTCGACACGTAGGCCGCGCGATGCCGCGCGCGGTCCGCCCCGGGCGCGATGAGCCCGGCCATCACGTGCAGGCAGCGGTTGCCCAGCACGCGGGCGTACTCGAGCGCGGTGTCGATCGAACGGCGGAACTCGTCCTCGCACCCGGGGATCGAGGCCAAGCCGCGCTCGCCCTTCTCCCAATCGCCCGGCGGCGTGTTGAAGAGCGCCAGCGCGAGCCCGTTCGCCTCCAGCCGCGAGCGGATCTCGCGCGCCTCGTGCGCATAGGGAAACAGGATCTCGACGCCGCGGAAGCCGTCGCGCGCCGCGGCCGCGAAGCGATCGAGGAACGCGTGCTCCCCGTACATCATCGTGAGGTTGGCTGCGAATTTCGGCATCGCGTTCTCCCGGCGCTCTCTCCCGAGGCAGGCCGTCACCAGCGCGCGCCGAAGACGCGGCGCAGCTCCTCGATCCGCGCCTCGTCGAGCGGCTCGGCGCGCCGCTCCGCGAGGAGCCACAGGCGCGCGGTCTCCTCCAGCTCCTCGAGCACGGCCATCGCCGCGGCCGGCGTCTCGTGCCACACGTTCGGTCCGAGCCGCTCGAGCATCACCGCGCGGATCGCAGCGCCGCGTCCCGCCGCCGCGGCGATCGCCTCGGCGACGAGGTCGGCCACGCGGGGGTCGCCCGGACGGTGGTACGCGACCAACGGCACGTGCCCGACTTTCATCACGAAATAGGGCGTGAGGGGCGGAAGGAGCTCGCTCGCGCTCCACGCGCCTGCGAGCGTGAGCGCCACCAGATGCGTGGAGTGCGTGTGGATCACGCAGCCGGCCGAAGGGTCGCTCTCGTAGATGCGCCGGTGCAAGGCGAGCGTCTTGCTCGGGCGCTCGCCCGCGAGCGCTGCGCCGGCGACGTCGACCTTCGCGAGACGCGCGGGATCGAGGAAGCCCAGGCACGCGTCGGTCGGCGTGATCAGGAAGCCGTCGGCAAGCCGGACGCTGATATTGCCCGCGGTGGCGTGGACATAGCCGCGCGCGAAGAGGCTGGCGCCGACGCGGCAGACCTCCTCGCGCAGCCGCGCTTCATCCATGCCGCGCTTCGGGCGCCTCGGCCTCGCCCTTCAGCATCGAGAACGCCTTGAGGAAGAAGTCCGGCGCGCCGAAGTTGCCCGACTTGAGGGCGAGATGCATCACGCCGCCCGCCGCGGGCGAGAACGCGCTGCACCAGGGAACGCCGGGATCGATCTGCGGACCGATACGCAGGCGCTCGATCCCGAGGCTGCGCATCGCCGCGCCCGCGGTTTCCCCGCCCGCCACCACCAGCCGGCGCACGCCCATCTCCACCAGCCCGCGCGCGACGCGCGCGAGCGCGCGTTCGACGATCTCGCCCGCCTCCTCCACGCCGAGGCGCGCCTGCACCTCGCTCACCGCGTCGGGGGCCGCGGTCGTGTAGATCAGCACCGGCTCCTCGGCGAGGCGCTCGCGCGCCCACTGGAGCGCGACGCGCACCGGGTCCTTGCGCTCGGCGAGTGCCAGCGGGTCGAGCGGGAACGCCGCGCCGCCCGAGCGCACGAAGTCGCTCACCTGGCCGCGCGTGGCCGTCGAGCAGCTTCCCGAGACGATCGCGGCGTGCCCGGCGGCCGGCGCAAGGCGCGAGGCTCCGGGAGTGGGCTCGATGCCGAAATTGGCCGGCAGCGCGATCGCCACGCCCGATCCGGCCGTGACGAGCGGCAGGTTGCGAAGCGCCGGACCCAGGCGCACCAGGTCGCCATCGGAGATCGCGTCCACGATCGCGATGCCGACGCGGTCCAGGCGCAGGTCGGCGATCCGGCGCTCGATCGCCGAAGGCCCGGCGTCGACGACGCGGTAGTCGATGAGCCCGACCCTGCGTTGCGACTGCGCCTGCAGCACGCGCACCAGGTTCGCGTCCGTCATCGGGGTGATGGGGTGGTTGCGCATGCCCGATTCGCTGAGCGGCACGTCGCCCACGAAGAGGTAGCCCTTGAACACGACGCGGCCGTTCTCGGGGAACGCCGGGCACGCGATCGTGAAATCGGTGCGCAGGGCCGACATCAGCGCGTCGATCACCGGGCCGATGTTGCCGCGCGGCGTGGAGTCGAACGTCGAGCAGTACTTGAAGTAGATCTGGCGTGCGCCGGCCGCGCGCAGCCATTCCAGCGCGGCGAGCGACTGCGCCACGGCCTCCTTCGCGGCGCAGGTGCGCGACTTGAGCGCCACCACGACCGCGTCGACTTCCTCGTCGAGCGGCGCCGCGGGCACGCCGATGGTCTGCACGACGCGCATGCCGCCGCGCACGAGGTTGTTGGCGAGGTCGGTGGCGCCCGTGGAATCGTCGGCGATGCAGCCGAGGAGTAGGGAGCTCATCGTACCGATGGTAGCGCGATTCCGGGGAAGATCCCGATCGCCGCCGCATCGTCCTCGCGCCCGTGGCACCGCGCTCGCCGGGAGGAACTTCCGCGACGCGGGCCTCGCGTCACCTGAGCTTCTCGACGTCGATCTCGAAAGCCACCGGGAAGTGCATGGACCAGGTGAGGTACTTGCGCGCGCCCGCCTCGGATACCGCCCACAGGTGCCCGGAGCGGTCGAATGCCAGGTCCTCGATGCCGCTCACCGTGCGATAGCTCGCGAGCACCTTGCCGGTGCCGGCCTCGATGCGGTGGAGCGCACCCGAGACGGGGTCGCTCGTCGAGACCCACAGCGAGCCTTGCGCATCGAAGGCCGCGCCCTGCGCCTGCGCCGGAACCGGGATCGACGCGAGCGCGCGGCCCTCGTCCACGCTCGCGCCCTCGGGCTCGTCGAAGACCCGCGGATCGAGGCGGTACATGCGCGACCGGTCCGCGTCGCGCGTCCAGGTGCCGATCCACAGATCCTTCCCGTCGAATGCGGCGAAGGAGCCGCGCAGCGCGCCGGCGAGCTTCACCGTGCCGCGCAGCGCCGGCTCGGCGTGGCCGGCCGCGAAGGCCTGGTCGACGTCGATGCGCCAGAGCCGATGCGTGTCGGCCACGACGAGCATTCCCTTGCCGAGGTACGCGAGCCCGCCGGCGTGGGCGCATGCCGCCGGCATGTCCACCGAGCCCTCGCGTTCGCCGCTCGCCATCGCGATCCGGTAGATGCGGCAGCGGCTGGGATACATCCTGAGCGGATCGTCCCGGTAGGCCGCGACGAGCACGTCGCGCCCGGCGACCGCGAGCCCCTGGGGGACGAAACCGTCGCCCAGATCCGGAGCCCAGATCGTGCGCCGGATCGCAGCTCCGTTGGGGACCGGCGTCGAGAGCGTTACCGGATACGAGGGCGGCTCGCCCATCGGCGCACGGGGCGCCGCGGCACAGCCCGCGACGAGGACGAGCGCCGCGAGGAGGCGCGCCTTCACGGCTATTCCTTCACCGCACCGGTCATGCCCGAGACGTAGTACTCCACGAAGAACGAATACATGACCGCCACGGGGAGCGAGCCGAGGAGCGCTCCGGCCATGAGCGGGCCCCAGTGGTACACGTCGCCTTCCACCAGCTCCGTGACGACGGCGATGGGGACCGTCTTCACCTCGGAAGACGAGATGAACGTGAGCGCGTAGATGAACTCGTTCCACGAGAGCGTGAAGGCGAAGATGCCCGCGGAGATGAGGCCGGGCACCGCGAGCGGCAGCACGATCTTCACCAGGATCTGCCAGCGCGACGCCCCGTCGATCAGCGCGCATTCCTCCAGCTCGAAGGGAATCGAGCGGAAGTAGCCCATCAGGAGCCAGGTGCAGAACGGGATGAGGAACGTGGGATAGGTGAGGATCAGCGCCCAGCGCGTGTCGAACAGGCCCAGCTTGAAGACGATCGCCGCGAGCGGGATGAAGAGGATCGACGGCGGCACGAGGTAGGCGAGGAAGATCGCGAGCCCCACCTGGCGCGAGCCCTTGAAGCGCAGGCGCTCGATCGCGTAGGCGGCGAGCACGCTCGCGAAGATCGAGGTGAACGTGGAGACGACCGAGACGACCACCGTGTTCCACATCCACCGCCCGTAGTCGGTCTTGAAGAGGAGGTACTTGAAGTGCTCGAGGGTCGGCGCCACCACCCAGAACGGATTCTGGTCGCGCGACAGCAGCTCCGAGTTCGGCTTGATGGACGTCATCAGCATCCAGTAGAACGGGAACAGCAGGACGAAGAGGAAGACCGCGAGCGGGAGGTAGAGCGTCACCACCCGCCGCGGGATGGACTCCAGGTATCCCATCGACTCGGTGGAGGTCGCTTCCTCGCGGACGGCCGCTTCGCTCGACACGCTAGTCCCTCGCTCCCTGCTGCCACTTGCGCCGCTGCAGGCCGAAGTAGCTGAAGAGGATCGCCGCCAGCAGGAACGGGATCATCAGCGTCGCGAGCGCCGCGCCCTCGCCCAGGTTGCCGCCGGGGATGGCGCGCTGGAAGGAGAGCGTCGCCATGAGGTGCGTGGCGTTGAGCGGCCCCCCGCGCGTGAGAACGTAGATCAGCTGGAAATCGGTGAACGTGAAGAGCACCGAGAACGTCATCACCACGGCGATGATCGGCGTGAGCAGCGGCAGCGTCACGTAGCGGAAGCGCTGCCACGGGCTCGCGCCGTCGAGCGCCGCGGCCTCGTAGAGCGAGGGCGGGATGGTCTGCAGCCCCGCGAGCAGGCAGATCGCGACGAAGGGCACGCCGCGCCACACGTTCGCGGCGATCGTCGAGAAGCGCGCGTTCCACGGATCGCCGAGGAAGTCGATGTACTGGTGGATGAGGCCCATGCGCTCCAGCGCCCAGCTCACCACCGAGAACTGCGCGTCGTAGATCCACCAGAAGGCGATCGCCGAGAGCGCCGTCGGCACGATGAAGGGCAGCAGCACCACGGCGCGGAAGAAGGACTTGAACGGGAGGTTGCGGTTGAGCAGCAGCGCGAGCCACAGGCCCAGCGCGAACTTGAGCACGCTCGCGACCACCGTGTAGAAGAGGGTGTTGAAGAGCGAGAGCCGGGCGACCGAGTCGTGCACCAGGTCGTCGAAGTTCTCCAGCCCGATCCAATGGCCGACGCGCCCGATCTTCGCGTCCGTGAACCCCAGCCAGGTCCCGAGCGCGAGCGGGTACGTGAGGAACAGCAGCAGCAGCACCGCCGCGGGCAGCATGAAGAGCAGCCCGAGGAAATTGCGGTTGTCGAGCAGCTTCGAATCCACCCTGCGCTACGCTCCTGGTCAAGGCCCGTGTTTGCGGTTGGAACAGGCAGGGGCGCCGCGAGGCGCCCCTCCCGGGTCACACCTTGTAATACCGCTCCGCGCGCTTCTGCGCCCGCTCCGCCGCTTCCTTCGGCGTCCTCTGCCCCGAAGCCGCCTCGGCGACCATGTTCACCATCACGAAATCCGCCATCGTCGCGGCCGACGAGTAGCCCATGGTGCCGGCGTAGCCGTTGGGCAGCATGACCTTCATCGCGTCGCGATACGGCGTGTGCTTCGGATCCTCGGTCCAGACCGAGTTCTTCTCGTACGCCTTGAGCGGCTGCGTCACGTAGCCGATCGCGGCCTTCTGCCACGGCTCGTACTGCGCCTGCTCCATCATGAACGCGAGGTAGGCCTTCGCGGCGTTCTTGTACTTCGAGTACTTGAACAGCATCATCGGGAAGAAGAGGTTGAGCTCCGTCGTCTTGCCCACCGGCCCGATCGGCATGGCTGCGTGCTGGATGTCCTGCGCGAGCGCCTTGAGCTTCGCATCCTGCGAGGTCTTGGCCGCGTAGTAGATCGAGATGCCGTTGTAGGTGAGCCCGATCTGGCCGTCCAGGAACGCCTTGTTGTTGTTCGGGTCGAGCCAGGAGAGCGTGCCCGGGACGAAGGTCGTGTAGAGCTCCTTCGCGTACTCGAGGGCGGCGATGGTTTCGGGGCTGTTGATGACGACGTTGTTGTGCTCGTCGACCATCTTGCCGCCGTGGGCCCACACCACCCAGTGCGTCCAGCAGTTGCCGTCGCCCGTGGCGTTGCCGAGCGCGAAGCCGGGCGGGCAGCCCTGGGCCTTCAGCGCCTTCGCGTACTTCATGAAGCCCTGCAGGTCCTTCGGGAACTCGGACAGGCCCGCCTTCTCGAGCTGGCTCTGCCGGTAGACCAGCGCGTTGCCGGCGCAGCCCATGGGCACCGCGATCCAGCGCCCCTTGTCGGTGCAGTAATCCTTGCAGACGTCGTACCAGCCGCCGTACTTGTGGCCGAGGTAGTTGCACACGTCGGTCACGTCCACCAGCTTGTCCGGATACTGGTGCGCATCCTCGAAGGTCGAGATGATGATGTCGGGACCGGCTCCGACGTTGGCCGCCACGGCCGCCTTCGGGCGCACGTCCTCCCAGCCCTCGCTGTCGACGCGCACCTCGATGCCGGTCTGCTGCGTGAACTTCTTGGTGTTGGCGAGCCACAGGTCCTCGTCGCCCTGCACGAACTTCTTCCAGCGCAGCACGCGCAGCTTCGCCCCTTTCTCCGGTTTCCAGTGACTCTGGGCGAGCGCGTCCTGCGACCACATCGCGCCGCCGACTCCCAGCGATCCCGCCGCCGCGGCGCCCGCCGTGGACTTCAGGAAATCGCGTCTCGTGAACTTGGACATCGCAACCCTCCTTCCTTGTTGTTAACCCACTGGCCTCAACGACTTTCCCGACGCCGCATCGAAGAGATGCGTGCGCTCGTGATCCGGGGCGAGGCGGATCGGCTCGCCCGGGCGAAACTCGTGGCGCTCCCGGAAGACCGCCGTCACTTCCGTCGACCCGATCTTCGCGAACACCTGCGTGTCGGCGCCGGTCGGCTCGACCACCACCACCTGCGCCGGCAGCCCCTGCCCGGGCTGCGCCAGCGCCAGGTGCTCGGGCCGCGCGCCGAAAACGACCCGCTGCCCGTCCTCGCCCGCGGCGTCGCGCGGCGCGGGCACGCGCGCCCCGCCCTCGAGCTCCAACTCGACGCGGCCGTTCGCGCGGCTGAGCCTCGCCGGGAGAAAGTTCATCGCGGGCGAGCCGATGAACCCGGCGACGAAGAGGTTCGCCGGATGGTCGTACAGATCGAGCGGCCTGCCGCGCTGCTCCACCACGCCGTCGCGCATCACGACGATCTGGTCGGCCATGGTCATCGCCTCGATCTGGTCGTGCGTCACGTAGACCGAGGTGGTCTTCAGGCGCTGGTGCAGCTCCTTGATCTCGGTGCGCATCGCGACGCGCAGCTTCGCGTCCAGGTTCGAGAGCGGCTCGTCGAAGAGGAACACCTGCGGATCGCGCACGATCGCCCGCCCCATCGCTACGCGCTGGCGCTGCCCGCCGGAGAGCTGGCGCGGATAGCGCTCGAGGAGCTCGTCCAAGCCCAGGATCGCCGCCGCCTTCGCGACGCGCGCGTCGATCTCGCTCCTCGGGCGCTTCGCGAGCAGCAGGCTGAAGGCCATGTTGTCGCGCACCTTCATGTGCGGGTAGAGCGCGTAGTTCTGGAACACCATCGCGATGTCGCGCTCCTTGGGCAGCATGCGGTTCACGACCTTGCCGCCGATCTCGATCTCGCCCTGCGAGATCTCCTCGAGGCCGGCGACCATGCGCAGGAGCGTGGACTTGCCGCATCCCGAAGGGCCCACCAGCACCGCGAACTCGCCGTCCGCGATGTCGACGTCGACCCCGCGGATCACGTGCGTGCCGCCGAAATGCTTGTGGACGCTGCGGATATGTACGGAGGCCATCAGGTTTCCCGTCCTTCCACGACCACGTACGTCGGTCTTCCTTTCCTGGCCCAGTCGATGAGGTTCTGCGCGGCCTTGCGCCGCAGCTCGCGCTCGCCCTCGCTGGAATAGAACGCGGCGTGCGGCGAGAGCAGCACGCGCGGGTGCCGGAGCAGCGGATGATCCGCTTCCGGAGGCTCCTTGGGAAGGACGTCGAGGGCGGCCGCCTGGAGCCGGCCCGCGTCGAGAGCGGCGAGCAGGTCGTTCAGCTCCACGACGGCGCCGCGGGCGGTGTTGACGAGCCATGAGCCGGGCTTCATCGCCTCGAAGGCGCGCGCGCAGGCGATACCGCGGGTCTGCTCCGTGAGCGGCAGGTGCAGGGACACCACGTCCGACTCGCGCCACAGGTCCTCGTGGCCCACGCGCTCCACGCAGGCCTGGAAATCCGTGTCCGGGATGTACGGGTCGCACGCGACGATGCGGCCGAACGCAGGCTGCGAGAGCGCGGCCATGCGCTTGCCGATGCGGCCCAGGCCGAGGATGCCCAGGGTGAGGCTCGAGGGACGGCGCAGCTCCCCGGTCGAGAGGTAATGCCAGCGCCCGGCGCGCACCTCCCGGTCGTACAGCGGCAGATGGCGCACGAGCGAGAGCGCCATGCCGAGCGCGTGCGTCGCGACCTCGGCGACGCCGTAGTCGGGCGAGTTGGCGACCCATACGCCGAAACGCCGCGCGTCCTCGAGGTTCACGGTATCGTACCCCGCGCCGAAGCGGCTCACGACGCGAAGCTCGGGGCGCGCCGCGAACACCCTGGCGTTGATGGGGACATATTGCGCGAGCACCCCGGAGCAGCCCGCCGCCTCGCGCACGAGATCGTCCTCGGTGCGGCACTGCGCGACCTTCACCTCGAAGCCGGCATCGCGAAGTTGCGCAAGCTCCATGTCGACGTCCGGGAAGTCGTAGTCGGTGATCAGGAAGCGCATTCGGCTAATGGTTGTCGCGCGGCACCGCGCTCCCGCTCTTGCCCACGAGGAAATCGAGGTCGCAGCCCTCGCTCGCCTGGTTCACGTGCTCCACGTAGAGCTTCCAGTAGCCGCGCGCGAGGTGGGGCTTGGGCTTCTTCCACGCCGCGCGGCGCTTCTCGAGCTCGGCGTCGCCCACGTGCAGGTGCAGGCGGCGCTTGGCCACGTCGAGCTCGATCAGGTCGCCTTCCTTCACCAGCGCGAGCGGGCCGCCCGCCGCCGATTCGGGGCAGACGTGCAGCACCACGGTGCCGTAGGCCGTCCCGCTCATGCGGGCGTCCGAGATGCGCACCATGTCGGTGATGCCGCGCTTGAGGATCCGGGGCGGGAGGGCCATGTTGCCGACTTCCGCCATCCCCGGGTATCCCTTCGGCCCGCAGTTCCTGAGCACCATCACGCAGGACTCGTCGATGTCGAGCTTCGGGTCGTCGATGCGGCGATGGAAATCCTCGATGTCCTCGAAGACCACCGCGCGCCCCTTGTGCTTCATGAGCTTCGGGGTGGCCGCCGAAGGCTTGATGATCGCGCCGTCGGGACAGAGGTTGCCGCGCAGCACCGCGATGCCGGTGTCGCGCTTGAAGGGCTTCGCGAACGGCATGATCACCTCGGGATTGTCGTTCCTCGCGTCCTTGCAGTTCTCCCAGATCGACCTTCCGTTCGCGGTGAGGGCGTCCTTGTGGAGCAACCCCTGCTCGGCGAGCTCGCGGATCACCACCGGCAGCCCGCCCGCGTAGCAGAAATCCTCCATCAGGAACTTGCCGTTCGGCATGAGGTTCACGAGCGTGTGCACGCCGCGCCCGAGCTCGTCCCAGTCCCCGAGGTCGAGCTTCACGCCGATGCGCCGCGCGATCGCGATGAGGTGGATCACGGCATTGGTCGAGCCGCCGATCGCCGCGTTCACGCGGATCGCGTTCTCGAACGCCGCGCGCGTGAGGAGCTTCGAGAGCGTGAGGTTCTCCTTCACCATGCCGACGATGCGCCGGCCGGCCATGCGCGCGAGGACGTTGCGCCGTGCGTCCACCGCCGGGAACGCCGCGTTGCCCGGAAGGCCCAGGCCCAGCGCCTCGACCATCGAGGCCATCGTCGACGCGGTACCCATCGTCATGCAGTGGCCATGGGACCGGTGCATGCAGCTCTCGGCCTCGTGGAACTCGTCCCGGGTGATCTCGCCCGCGCGAAGCTGCTCGGAAAGGAGCCACGTGTTGGTGCCCGAGCCGATGCGCTCGCCCTTGTACCAGCCCGAGAGCATCGCGCCGCCCGAGACCCCGATCGTGGGCAGGTCCACGCTGGAGGCGCCCATCACCAGCGAGGGCGTGGTCTTGTCGCAACCCATGAGGAGGACCACGCCGTCGATGGGATTGCCGCGGATGGATTCCTCGACGTCCATGCTCGCGAGGTTGCGGTAGAGCATCGCCGTGGGGCGCAGCAGCGTCTCCCCGAGCGACATCACCGGGAACTCCATCGGGAAGCCGCCCGCCTCGATCACGCCCGTCTTCACGTGCTCGGCGAGCGTGCGGAAATGGGAATTGCAGGGCGTGAGCTCGGAGTACGTGTTGCAGATGCCGATGACCGGCCGGCCGTCGAACTGGTCCTGCGGCACGCCGCGGTTCTTCACCCACGAGCGGTAGATGAAGCCCATCTTGCCCTCGCGCCCGAACCACTCGGCGCTGCGGCGCTTGCGCGATGCCATGCGGGGGACCTCCTCGGCGTGCCGGCACAGGGTAAGTCGCGCCGCGCGCGCTGGTCAAGTGGTCAGGCCAATTCCGCGGTATGCTGGCGCGGCAGCGGGAAGGATTTCCCGCCTGCGCGGGAACCACGGGGGGACCAGTGAACCAGCTCGACCTGCAGGGGCGCAACGCCGTCGTCACGGGCGGCGCGGCCGGCATCGGATTCGCGATCGCGCAGCGCCTCGCCGCCTCGGGGGCGCGCCTGTCGCTCTGGGACCGCGACCCGCAAGCGCTGGAGCGCGCGGCGAGCGCGGTGGGCGGCGGCGCCCACACCGCGCGGCTCGACGTGAGCGACGAGGGCGAGGTCGCGCGCGCCCTGCAATCGACGCTCGCGGCGCTCGCGCGCGTGGACGTGCTGGTCTGCAGCGCCGGGGTCACCGGCCCCAATGCGACCACCTGGGAGTACCCGGTCGCCGCATGGAAGGAAGTCCTGGACGTGAACCTCACGGGGGTCTTCCTGTGCAACCGGGCGCTCGTGCCGCACCTGCGCGCGAACGACTACGGGCGCATCGTGAACATCGCCTCGATCGCCGGCAAGGAGGGCAATCCCAACGCGAGCGCCTACAGCGCCTCCAAGGCGGGCGTGATCTCGCTCACCAAGTCGCTCGGCAAGGAGCTCGCGAAGACCGGCATCCGCGTGAACTGCGTGACCCCCGCGGCGGTGCGCACCGGCATGTTCAGCCAGATGAGCCAGGCGCACATCGACTTCATGCTCTCGAAGATCCCGATGGGACGCTTCGGCACGGTCGAGGAGATCGCCGCGCTGGTCGCCTGGCTCTGCACCGAGGAGTGCTCGTTCTCCACCGGCGCCGTGTTCGACCTCTCGGGCGGGCGCGCGGTCTACTAGAGCTGCTACCATCGAAGCGCACGCGCTTGCGATGAAGATCACGCCCGAATACGCCGAGCTCAACCGCCGGCTCCATTCGACCGGCCGCTTCGGCATGTCCGGGGGACGCTGGGCGGCGCCCGTGCTCGCGCTCTGCGAGCAGCTCGCGACGCGCGACGTGCTCGATTACGGCTGCGGCCAGCGCACGCTCGAGAAGTCGCTGCCGTTCCCGATCCGCAATTACGACCCGTGCGTCCCGGGCCTCGACGCGCCGCCCGAACCCGCCGACATCGTCGTGTGCACGGACGTGCTCGAGCACGTCGAGCCCGATTGCCTCGAGGAGGTGCTCGACGACCTGCGGCGCGTGACGCGCGACGCGGGCCTCTTCCTCATCGCGACCCGCCCGGCCGAGAACTTCCTCGCCGACGGGCGCAATGCGCACCTCATCCAGCAGCCGAAATCGTGGTGGCTGCCGAGGCTCGAGCGGCGCTTCCGGTTGAGCCAGGTGCGCGACCTGCCCGGCGAGTTCGCGGTCATCGCGCGCGCCCTGCCGCGCGGCTGACGCCGCACGCCGCCGGAGCTTGCGCGGCCGCATTTTCGGAGTAGAGTCGGAATTCGTCCGCGCTCGCGGCCTTCGCATCCCTTCGCCCTTTCCGAAATCGCCAGGAGGAGTGTCGATGAAGATCCCCGTTTCCCTCACGGTGAACGGCAAGCCCGTTTCCGCCGAGATCGAACCCCGAACCCTGCTGGTCGAGTTCCTGCGCGGCCCCATGCAGCTCACCGGCACCCATGTCGGATGCGACACGGCCCAATGCGGCGCCTGCACCGTGCTCGTCGACGGCAAGCCCATGAAGAGCTGCAACATGCTCGCGGCCCAGGCGCAGGGCAAGTCCGTCACGACGATCGAAGGCCTCGCCACCGACGGCGCGCTGCATCCGATGCAGGCCGCGTTCCGCAAGCACCACGGCCTGCAGTGCGGCTTCTGCACGCCCGGGATGGTGATGACGGCCGTGGGCCTCGCGGCACAGGGGAAGCCGCCTACGGAAGCGCAGATCCGCGAGGCGCTCGACGGCAATTTCTGCCGTTGCACCGGGTACCACAACATCGTGAAGGCCGTGCAGGAGGGCCTCGCGGAAATGACGGCCTGAGGCCGGCGCCGCGAGCCGCAAGGCCGCCACCCCCGCGCAGGCGGGGATCCCACTCGCACTGGAGACATCCATGACCGACACCACCGTTCGCGAAAAATCCGCCGCGGCAGCGCAGCGGGCCGCGAAGCCGACCGGTCCCATCGGGGCGCGCATCGAGCGCAAGGAGGATGCGCGTTTCCTCACCGGCTCGGGCCAGTACACCGACGACGTCGCGCTGGCGCACCAGACCTATGCGTGCTTCGTCCGCTCGCCGCACGCGCACGCCAGGATCCGCTCGATCCGCACGGACGCCGCCAGGGGCGCCCCGGGCGTGCTCGCCGTCTACACCGGCGCGGACCTGCCGCCCACGGTCGGCGGGCTTCCCTGCGGCTGGCTCATCACGGGCTCCGACGGCAAGCCCATGAAGGAGCCGAAGCATCCGATCCTCGCGCAGGGCAAGGTGCGCCATGTCGGCGACCAGGTCGCCATCGTCATCGCGGAGAATTCCGACCAGGCGAAGGAGGCCGCGCAGCTCGTGGAGGTGGATTACGAGCCGCTGCCCGCGGTCGTGGACGTGCGCGACGCGATGCGCAAGGGCGCGCCTGCGGTCCACGACGAGGCGCCGGACAACGTGTGCTACGTGTGGGCGCTGGGCGACAAGGCCGCGGTCGATGCGGCGTTCGCGAAGGCCGCGCACGTGACGACGCTCGAGATCGTCAACAACCGCCTGATCCCGAACGCGATCGAGCCGCGCGCCTGCAACGCCGCCTATTCGCGGGCGGACGAGTCGTACACGCTCTACGTCGCGAACCAGAACCCGCACGTCGAGCGCCTCCTCATGACCGCCTTCGTGCTCGGGCTCCCCGAGCACAAGGTGCGCGTCATCGCGCCCGACGTGGGCGGCGGCTTCGGCTCGAAGATCTACCTCTACGCCGAGGAGACGGTCTGCGTGTGGGCCTCGAAGATGATCGGCCGCCCCATCAAGTGGACTGCGGAGAGGAGCGAATCCTTCCTCGCGGACGCGCACGGCCGCGACCACGTGACGAAGGCCGAGCTCGCGCTCGACAAGGACGGCAAGTTCCTCGCCATGCGCGTGCAGACCACCGCGGCGATGGGCGCGTACCTCTCGACCTTCGCGTCGTGCATCCCGACCATCCTGTACGCGACGCTGCTGGCCGGGCAGTACACCACGCCCGCGATCCACTGCGAGGTGACGGCCGTGTTCACCAACACGGCGCCCGTGGATGCCTACCGCGGCGCGGGCCGGCCCGAGGCGACCTACGTCGTCGAGCGCCTGGTCGCCACCGCGGCGCGCGAGATGAACCTCGCGCAGGACGAAATCCGGCGACGCAACTTCATCCGCAAGTTTCCGTATGCCACCCCCGTCGCCCTCACCTACGATACGGGCGACTATGAAGCGTGCCTTGACGGCGCCATGAAGCTCGCGGACGTCGCCGGATTCCCGAAGCGCAAGGAAGAGGCCGCCAGGCGCGGCAAGCTGCGAGGGCTGGGCTGGTCGTCGTACATCGAGGCGTGCGGCCTCGCGCCCTCGAACGTCGCCGGGTCGCTCGGCGCGCGCGCCGGCCTCTTCGAGGCGGGCGAGGTGCGCGTGCATCCGACCGGCAAGGTGACCGTGTTCACCGGATCGCACAGCCACGGGCAGGGGCACGAGACCACGTTCGCGCAGGTAGTCGCCGATCGCCTCGGCATGGCGGTGGACGACGTCGACGTGGTGCACGGCGACACCGGGCGCATCCCGTTCGGCATGGGCACCTACGGCTCGCGCTCGATCGCGGTGGGCGGCACGGCGATCATGAAGGCCATCGACAAGGTCGTCGCGAAGGGCCGCAAGATCGCCGCGCATCTCATGGAGGTGAGCGATGCCGACGTCGAGTTCAAGGACGGCAAGTTCACGGTGAAGGGCACGGACAAGAACGTGCCGTTCGCGCAGGTGGCGCTCTCCGCCTACGTGCCGCACAACTATCCGCTCGACAAGCTCGAGCCGGGGCTGGACGAGACCGCGTTCTACGACCCGACCAACTTCACCTATCCCGCGGGGACGCACATCTGCGAGGTGGAGATCGATCCGGAGACCGGCGAGACGAAGATCGTCTCGTTCAGCGCGTGCGACGACTTCGGCAACATCATCAACCCGATGATCGTCGAGGGACAGGTGCACGGCGGGCTCGCGCAGGGCATCGGGCAGGCGCTGCTCGAGGCCTGCGTGTACGACCGCGACTCGGGACAGCTCCTCACCGGCTCGTACATGGATTACGCGATGCCGCGCGCGGCGGACCTGCCGTCGTTCAAGGTCGACACGCGCGTGACGCCTTGCACCCATAACCCGCTGGGCGTGAAGGGCTGCGGCGAGGCCGGCGCGATCGGCGCGCCCCCCGCGGTGATCAACGCGATCTGCGACGCCACCGGCGCGAAGGACATCGAGATGCCCGCGACGTCGGAGCGCGTGTGGCGCGCGATCCGCTCCAGCCAGGAGAGGAGCTGACCATGCAGACTTTCGGCTATTCCGAGCCCACCACGGTCGCGAAGGCCACGGGCGCGGCCTCCGCCAATTCCGAGAGCCGCTACCTCGCCGGCGGCCAGTCGCTGCTCGCCGCGATGAAGCTCGGCCTCGCCAACCCCGGCGAGCTGGTCGATCTCTCGCACGTCGCGGACCTGCGCGGCATCAAGGTCGAGGGGAATGGTGCCGCGATCACGGTCGGCGCGATGACCACGCACGCGGATGTGGCCGCCTCCCTCGAGGTCGGCGCGCGCATCCCCGCGCTCGCGGCCCTCGCCGGCGGCATCGGCGACGGACAGGTGAGGAACCGCGGCACGCTCGGCGGCTCGCTCGCGAACGACGATCCGTCCGCCGACTACCCGGCGGCGGTGCTCGCGCTGGGCGCCACCGTGAACACGAGCAAGCGACAGATCGCGGCCGACGATTTCTTCAAGGGCCTCTTCGAGACCGCGGTTGCGCCCGGCGAGCTGATCCTGTCGGTCACCTTCCCCGTGCCGAAGCGCGCGGCCTACCAGAAGTTCCGCAATCCCGCTTCGCGCTTCGCGCTCGTGGGCGTGTTCGTCGCGCAGACCGCGCAGGGCGCGCGCGTGGCGGTCACCGGAGCGGGCTCCCGGGGCGTCTTCCGCGTGAAGGCCATGGAGCAGGCGCTCGCGCGCGACTGGTCGCCCAAGGCGATCGAATCGATCGCCGTTCCCGCCTCCGAGCTGCAATCGGACCTGCACGCGAGCGCGGAGTATCGCGCGCACCTCGTCAACGTCCTCGCTCGCCGGGCGGTCGCGGCCGCCGCTTGACGCCGTCCTGCGGCCGGACTCCAATTTCAGCCATGAATGCGGAGCCCGGACCCGTCGCATCCGCCGAAGCCGTGCAGCAGCTCCTCGCCCGCGCCGACTACGTCGCGGAGCGCCGGCTCGCGACCGCCGTCTTCCTCGCCTTGCGCCTGGGACGCCCGCTGTTCCTCGAGGGAGAGGCGGGCGTGGGCAAGACCGAGCTCGCCAAGGCGCTCGCGACGTCGCTGGATCGCAGCCTCATCCGCCTGCAGTGCTACGAAGGCCTCGACGTCTCGAGCGCGGTCTACGAGTGGAACGTGCAACGGCAGATGATCGCGATCCGGCTCGCGGAGGCTTCCGGCCGCGCGCGCGAGGGCTCGCTCGAGCGCGACCTCTTCTCGGACGAGTACCTGGTGAAGCGCCCGATCCTCGCCGCCCTCGAGACCCCGGCCGGGGGCGCGGCGCCGGTGCTCCTCATCGACGAGATCGATCGCGCCGACGAGCCCTTCGAGGCCTATCTCCTCGAGGTGCTCTCCGATTTCCAGGTGACGATCCCCGAGCTCGGCCCGGTGCGCGCGGCCGAGCCGCCGCTCGTCGTGATCACCTCCAACCGCACGCGCGAGATCCACGACGCGGTGAAGCGGCGCTGCCTCTACCATTGGGTCGACTACCCGAATGCCGAGCGCGAGCTGGAGATCCTGCGGCGCAAGGCGCCGGGCGCCTCCGAGGCGCTCTCGCGCGAGGTGGTCGCCTTCGTGCAGCGGCTGCGCGGCATGGACCTCTACAAGGCGCCGGGCGTGGCCGAGACCGTCGACTGGACGCGCTCGCTCCTCCTGCTCGATTCGCTCACGCTCGATCCGCAGACGGTGAGCGACACGCTGGGCGCGCTCCTCAAGTACCAGGACGACCTCGCGCGGCTGCCGCGCGAGGAGATCGCCGCGATCCTCGAGGACACGAAGGCGCGGGCGACCGCATGACTGCGCTCGTCGCTTCCGCCCTTCCCCGGCGCCCGGGCGGCCGGCTCGCGGAGAACGTCGCGCACTTCGCGCGCGTGCTGCGCGCGGCCGGCATCCCGATCGGCACGGACAAGGTGATCGACGCGGTGCGCGTCCTGCCGGAGGCGGGCCTCGCGCGGCGCGAGGACTGGCACGACACGCTCGGCGCCCTCTTCGTCACGCGCCACGAGCAGCAGGCGCTTTTCGACGAGGCGTTCGAGCGTTTCTGGCGCGATCCGGCGATCGAGGAGCGGGTGCGGGCGCTGCTCCTGCCCAGGGTCCAGGGGCGCACGCCGCGCGAGGAATCGGGCGGCCGGCTCGCCGAGGCGCTGCACCCGGCGCGCGATCCGAGGCGCGAGCTGGAAGCGCCGCCCGAGGTGACGGTGGACGCAACGCTCACCTTCTCGGCGAGCGAGCGAATGAGGACGCTCGACTTCGAGCGCATGACGTCCGCCGAATGGATGGAAGCGCGGCGCGCGGTCGCCAGCCTGAGGCTTCCCGTGCCCGAAGTGCGCACGCGCCGCTACGCTTCCTCGCGCCGCGGGCGCGCCGTCGACCTCGCCGCCACGATGCGACAAATGGCGCGCCGCGGCGGCGACCTCGCGAGCCTCGCGCGCCGCGAGCGGCGCCTGCGCCCGCCGCCGCTCGTCGTGCTCTGCGACGTCTCCGGCTCGATGCACCGCTACACGCGCATGTTCCTGCATTTCGTGCACGCGCTCACGCGGGACCGGGAACGCGTCTGCACGTTCCTCTTCGGTACGCGCCTTACCAACGTGACGCGGCCGCTGCGCGATCGCGACGTGGACGAGTCGCTCGCGAAGGTCGCCGGGGCGGTGCATGACTGGGCGGGCGGCACGCGCATCGCGTCGTGCCTGCACGAATTCAATTTCCGCTGGGGGCGGCGCGTGCTCGGGCAGAACGCCTGCGTGCTGCTCCTCACCGACGGCCTGGACCGCGACGATGCGCCGGGCCTCGCCGCGGAGATGGACCGGTTGCACCGCTCGTGCCGCCGCCTCGTGTGGCTCAATCCCCTGCTGCGCTACGCCGGCTTCGAGCCGCGCGCCTCCGGCATCGCTTCCATGCTTCCCCACGTCGACGAGTTCATTCCCATGCACAACCTCGAAACGCTACGCGGCCTCGCCGCGTCGATTGCGCGCTGACCATGGAGCTCAAGGGCGAGCGCAGGCTTCCCGTCGATCGCGCCACGGCCTGGACGGCGCTGAACGACCCCGAGCGGCTGCGCGCCGCGATCCCCGGCTGCGAGACGATGGAGCGCACCGGCGAGAACGAATACCGCGTGGAGGTCGTGGCCGCGCTGGGCCCGGTGCGCGCGAAGTTCCGCGGCAAGCTCCGCGTGGAGGACGCGGTGGTGCCCGAGCGCTACACCCTGCGCTTCGAGGGCGAAGGCGGCGCCGCGGGATTCGCGAAGGGGTCGGCCAACGTGAGCCTCGCGGACGAAGGCGGCGCGACGCTCGTCTCCTACGTGGTGAGCTCCCAGGTGGGCGGGCGCATCGCGCAGGTGGGCAGCCGCCTCATCGATTCGGCCGCGCTCAAGCTCGCCGACGATTTCTTCGCCGCGTTCGAGCGGCAGCTCGCGCCCGCCGGCGTGCGCCACGAGGAGACGGTGCTCGAGGAGCTGGAGTCGAGCTTCGTGCTGCACGATCCGCGCACGTGGAACTGGATCTCGTGGGTGGTGCTGCTGGTGATCGTGGTGGTGCTCGCGGCGCTGCTGATCCGCTGAGACGGGAGCCGGCTTCGCGCCCGCGATCGCGGCGCTGCGCCGGTCAGGAGCGCGAGGCCTCGCGAACGAGACGCTCGAGACCCTCGTCGAGGCGCGGCGTATCGGGCAGCGGGATGCGCATCGCGTGCTCCAGCACGTCGCGAAACTCCGCGACGCTCGCCAGCACGCGCTTTTCCGTGCGTCCGTCGCGATGATGGATCGCGTAGCGCGCGTTGCGCAGCGCATGCCGCAGGCCGGGGGCCGCGCGCGCCGCGACGATGCCCGTCACGAACTGCGACTGCGGGTGGTTCGCGAGGTACCAGTTGCTCACCTCGTAGTCGGCCAGATGCTGCTCGTGGCGCTCGAAGGCGTAGAGCGCGCGCCACTCGCCATCGAGGTGCGTCTCGAGCGAATAACCCTCGCCCTGCGGCGCGAGGCGAAAAACCTCATGCGGCGTGGGCTGCTCGATGCCGGGCTCGAGGCGCAGCGGCGCGGTGAGCGATTGCCCGCCGAAGCCCACGTCGGCGATCCAGGCCTCGCCCCCGACCGCGACCTCGAGCAGCATGTGGCTGCGCGCGGTCGTCACCTCCGCCGGCACGTTCCAGCGCACGCGCGCCGCCAGGCGCCGCACCGGGAACCCGAGCGCCTCGAGGATGCGGGCGAACAGCAGGTTGTGCTCGAAGCACCAGCCGCCCCGGCGCCGCGCGACGAGCTTCTCCTCGAGCGCGGCGAGGTCGAGCCGGACCGGCTCGCCGAGGAAGGCGGACAGGTTCTCGAACGGGATCGCCTCGGCATGCAGCCGATGGATCTCGCGCAGGACCTCGAGGCTGGGCGCTGCGCTTCCCGCGAAACCGATTCGACGGAAATAGGCGTCGAGGTCCGGCGGCGCGTCGAATCCCGCCGGGCCTTGCGCCCGGCGGACGATGCTCGCCGTTCAGCCCCCCGCGAGTTGCGCGCGGACTTCGCCGCCCGGGTGCTGCTTGCTGTGCGCGTTCACGTACAGGTCGCCGGCCTTGTAGGCGCTGTACTGCTCGTCGGTGAGCTTCGCGCCGGGCGGAGCGACGAAATGGTCGTCGCCCACCTTGGTGAGGGGGACGATCACGTTGCCGTTGGCTCCCTTCGCGCCCTGGTGGATGTGCGCGGCCGTGGCTTCCATTCCGGTCACGGTGATGTCGGCCATCACCGTGTGGTCGGGATTCACCGTGACCGTGCCGGTGCCGCTCGCGCCGGTCTGCACGGCCGGCACCTCGTTCGCGCCGCTGAGCGTGACGTTCTGGGTAGCGGAGGAATGCATCATGCCTTCCATCGTCGAGCACGCGCCCAGGGCGGCGGCACAGGTGACGGCGAGGAGCGTACGGGATAGCGCCTTCATGGGGTATCTCCTGGAGGTTGGGTTGCGGGGAGGAGAACAGTCGGCGGCAAGATTTTCATCCGACCTGAATCGAGATCGATCCCTGGCGGAATCGAGCCCGGTCGAGCCGAACGTCGACGAGGACCGGCCGTCCTTCGCGCGCGCCACCTCATGGTACGCCGAACGCGCGAGGGCCGTTCCCACGTCGTCGCCCAGCATCTTCACCGGCTCGCGCGCGACCAGCGACCCGCAGGCGTCGTTGCGATGAGCTCGCGCGCGACCAGCGGAGAGCAGGCGTCGTTGCGATGAGCTCGCACGCGGCGCACGGATCAAACGCCTCAGCGCGTGAGTGCCAGCGCGACAACGGCGGCGAGCGCGACGGCCGACATCGCCAGCGCGACGAGGCCCAGCGTCCAGCTGCGGCGATTCGCCGCCTCCACGTTCGCCGCCGCCTGGTCGAGGGCCTCGACCACGCGCTTCAACTGCTCGGCGAGCTCGCGGATGGTCTCCGGATTGCGCGCCGTCGCCTGCTGCAGCTCCTCGATCTGCCGCTGCAGGATCTCCACCTCGGCGGCGATGGAATCGACGCGCTTCCTTCACACGCGCGTGAGGATCTCCGTGATCGCGCCCAGGTCCGCGGGCTTCACCAGGAACCAGTCGAAGCCCGCCGCGCGGGCATTGCGGCGATCGTCCTCCTGGCCGTATCCGGTGAGGGCCACCAGGCGCACGCCGCTCGTATCCGGCGAGGCGCGCGCCCGGCGCGCCACCTCGTAGCCGTCGAAGCCGGGCAGGCCGATGTCGACGATCGCCACGTCGGGATGCACGGTCTTCAGGCTCGCGACCCCGCCCGGCCCGCTGTCGGCCTCGTGCACCTGGTGTCCGTTCAAGCGCAGCATCATCGCAAGCGTTTCCCTGCCGTCGTCGTTGTCTTCCACAACCAGGATGCGCAAGTGCTTTCCCTCCGTCGATGGGGTTGCGGGCGCCGCCTCGGGCGTTGCGCCCGGCGAAACGCGCTCGAGCGGAATGCGCACCAGGAACGTCGCGCCCCGGGCCGGTCCGCCGCTCTCGGCGCAGATCGAGCCGCCGTGCAGCTCCGCGAGGCGGCGCGCCAGCGCGAGCCCGAGGCCCAGCCCGCCCTGCGCGCGGTCGATGGTGCGCTCGCCCTGGGTGAAGAGCTCGAAGATGCGCGGCAGCAGCGCCGGAGCTATGCCCATGCCGTTGTCCTGCACCTCGAGCACCGCATCCTTTCCTTCGGGCCGCACGCGCACGAACAGCGTGCCGCCTTCCTGGGTGTACTTCGCCGCGTTGTCCACGAGGTTCGTGACGATCTGCTCCATGCGTGTCTCGTCGGCGAGGATGCGCGCGCCTCGATAGTCGGTCTCGAGCCTGTGGCGCGCGAGCCTGCCCGAGGCCGACATCATCATCACCGTGCGGCGGGCGATCTTCGCGAGGTCGATCGGGCGCCGGTTCAGATGGATGCGGCCGCGCGTGACGCGCGCGACGTCGAGCAGGTCGTCCACCATCTGGCGCAGGCTCACCATCTGCCGGTCGATGATGTCGCGCGCGCGCAGCGCCTGCTCGCTCTCGGGCTCGACGTAGTGCAGCACGTTCACGGCGCTCGCGATCGCGTTGAGCGGGTTGCGCAGCTCGTGTCCCAGCATCGCGAGGAACTCGTCCTTCGCGCGGCTCGCCTGCTCCGCTTCGCGGCGCGCCTCGCGCTCTGCGGCGAGCGCCTGGTTCAACCGCTCCTGCCGCTCGCGCAACATGGCGTCCGCCTCGCCGAACGCGTCCTGCACCTCGTCCACCTCGTCGATGGAGGAAGGCGGGTGCGGCGGCTGGCGATCGCCGTGCGCGAGCGCGCGCGCGCACGCGCCGAGCGCGGTGATCGGGCGCTGGACGCGCCGCGACAGGAGGAACGCGAGCAGGACCGCGAGGCCGATCGAGACGAATGCCGCGGCCGCGAGCATCGCCGACGAATCGAGCAGCGCCGCCTCGATGATCTCCGCGGGCACCGAGGTCGCGACGGTCCAGCCCCAGCGCACCGAGCGGCTGTGCGCCGCGTACACCGGCGCGCCGTCGGCACCGGTGCCGCGATACGCCCCCTGGGCCATCGCGCGCGACTTTTCGAGCAGCAGCGGCGAGGGAGGCTTGCCCACCCAGCGCCCGTTGTCCTGCGTGCGCGCGATGACGGTTCCGGCCTGATCGAGGAGCGTCATGGTCGCCCCGTTGCCGATCGGGTACCGGCTCATGAACCTGAGCCACGCCGACTGCTCCACCACGGCGACCAGGACCGACTCGATCCGGTTCCCGCGGATCACCGGCACCACGATCTGGGTCTCGTAGCCGCCGCCGGGCGCGCGCACCAGCCGGGAAACCGCGGGCAGCCGGGTCGACTCCGCCTGCTCGAGCGTCGGACGGTCGACGAACGGCACCGGCGCCGCGAAGCTCTCGCGCCACGCCGCGGTCACCTGCTTCCATTGCGGATCGCCCACCGCGACCGCGCTCCAGAGCGGCTGCGTGTCGAGCGTGCGGCGCATGCGCTCGGCGAACGCCGCACGCGACTCCGACGGGCTCGCCGAGAGCCCGAGCGCGCGCAGCATCCGGATCGCGCCGTCGATCTCGGTGTCCAGCGCGATCGTCATGGCGCGCACGCGCTCCAGGTAGCGCAGCTCGAGGTCTTTCCTCTGCTGCCACCACGAGAACGACGTGATCGCCACGGCGAACACCATGAGCGGCAGGAACGCGCCGGCGAGGAGGATCAGGAGATGGCTGCGGATCTTCACGAGGACGGATCACCGCGCGTGGTATTCCAGACAGACCACGCGGGAGCGTTGCGGGTTTCTGCTCCCGATGGGGGGGTGTCGCGCCGTCCTTCGCCGCGACGCGGCGCCCGCCTACGTGGCGCCCTCGTCCCGGCTCGGCCAGCCGCCGCGCGCGAGGTCTGCGTCGTGCTCGCCCAGGCGCGGTGCCGGATGGCGGAGCGCGCCGGGCGTGGCGCTCATCTTCGGCACGACTCCCGGCACCTTGAGCGGCTCGCCCTCGGCGGTGCGCGTCTCGACGATCATCTCGCGCGCCAGGTATTGCGGGTCGCGCGCGATGTCGGCCACGGAGCAGATGCGGCCGACGGGCACGCGCGCCGCCTCGAGCGCCGCGATCACCGCGTCCTGCGACCTTTGCGAGGTCCACGCCTCGATCGCTCCGTCGATGCGGCCGGTGTGCCTCACCCTTCCGTCGTTGTGCGCAAGCTCCGGATCGTTCTCCAGGTCGGTGCGGCCGATGGCGCTCATGAGCCGGCGGAAGATGCCGTCGCCGTTGCCCGCGACGAGCACGTAGCTCGCGTCCGCGCAGCGGTACGCGTTGGAAGGCACGATTCCCGGAAGCGCGCTCCCCGCGCGCTCGCGTACGGCGCCGAACGCGTCGTACTCGGGAAGCAGGCTCTCCATCACGTTGAACACCGACTCGTAGAGCGCGACGTCGACGTACTGCCCCGCCCCGCCCCTGGCGTCGCGATGGTAGAGCGCCATGAGGACGCCGATCACGCCGTGCAGCGCGGCGAGCGTGTCGCCGATGGAGACCCCGACGCGCACCGGCACGCGGCCCGGCTCCCCGGTGAGGTAGCGCAATCCTCCCATCGACTCGCCGATCACCCCGAAACCCGGGCGGTCCTTGAGAGGGCCGGTCTGGCCGTAGCCGGAAATGCGCAGCATGACGAGCCGCGGGTTGAGCGCGTGCAGCCGCTCCCACCCGAGGCCCCAGCCCTCGAGCGTACCGGGCTTGAAGTTCTCGATCACGACGTCCGCCTCGGCGGCGAGGGCACGCACCGCTTCCTGGGCCTCGGGCTCGCGCAGGTCCAGGCACACCGACCGCTTGTTGCGCGACTGCACCTCCCACCACACCGAGGTGCCGTTGCGCAGCAGGCGCCACTTGCGCAGCGGGTCGCCGCCGTCGGGCGGCTCGACCTTGATGACGTCGGCCCCGAAATCGGCGAGGGTCTTGCCCGCGAACGGTCCCGCGATGAGCTGGCCCAGCTCGAGGACCTTGATTCCCTGGAGCGCTTGCATCCCGCGATTTTACGCGCGGAGCGGTGGGCGCCGAGCGGACGTTGTCGCGGCTCGGCGACAGGTCAACCATCGATGCGGTTACGCGTTGATGCGGGAAACGTCTACCATGGCATCCCACGACACAGGAGTCCCATGAACAAGATCCTCGCTCTTTCCCTCGCCGCCCTCGCCGCCGCAGGCGCCGCCACCGCCGCCGCGCAATCCTTCCCGGATCGCGCGCGCGTCCTGTCTTCGCATCCCGTGATCGAACGCATTCCCGTCGATCGCGAGGAGTGCTGGAACGACCGCGCGCGCGGCTACGAGGACCAGCGCGTCACGCGCTCGGACACCGGCGCGGCCATCGGCCCCGGCACCGTCCTCGGAGCGATCGTCGGCGGCGTGGTCGGCCACCAGGTGGGCAACGGCCGCGGCAACGACGTGGCCACCGCCGCGGGCGCGATCGCCGGCGGCCTCGTCGGCAACCAGATCGACCGGCAGAACGCGGGGCCGCCGCAGCGCGAGTCGGAAGTCGAGCGCGTTCCGGTCGAGCGCCACGTCAGGCGCTGCCGCACGGTGCACGAGCTCCGCGAGGCCACGGTCGGCTACCAGGTGCGCTACGAGTATCACGGGCGGCAGTTCAGCACGCGCGTCCCGCGCGAGCCGGGCCGCTTCCTGCCGGTCGAGGTGGAAGTGCGCCCGGCCGAGATGCGCGACGACGCTCCGCCTCCGCCCGCATACCGGCGCTGAGGCGCCGGCTCCCCTCCAGGAAAACGGCGCCCCTGGCGCCGTTTTTCCGTAGGACGCGATCGGAATTCTCCTGCGCCATCCGGCGCGGGCCCCGGCCGAACGCCGCGGCGAACGCGGGCATCGAAACGTCGAGGGCCTTCGTCCGAAGGCCGAACGACTTTCGGAGGTTCAAATGAAGATGCTTGCCCTGGCAGTCGCGTCCGCGCTCGCCGCCGCAGCGCCGCTCGCGATGGCGCAGCCGTATCCCGATCGCCCCTTCGACAACCAGCAGCCCGATGTGGCGCCGGATCGCGCGGACGCGCCATACGATCGCCGCGATGAACATCGCGACAACGAGCGCGGCAAGGACCAGGCGCGCGTCCTCGACTCGCAACCCGTCTACGGCGCCGCCGGGGAGCACGAGGAGTGCTGGAACGACGAGACGCACAGTTACCAGCGCCACCACATCGGCGCGGGGACGGTGATCGGCGGAATCGCGGGCGGCGTGGTGGGACACCAGTTCGGCAGCGGCCACGGCAACACCGCGGCGACCGCGGCTGGCGCGATCGGCGGCGCGCTCCTCGGCAATCGGGTCGACCGCGACCGCGCGCAAAGCGAAGAGCCGCAGCAGCGCTGCCGCACCGTGCGCGACGCATCGGACAGCAACCGGGACTTGACCGGCTACGACGTTCGCTACGAGTTCCATGGCCGCCAGTACGAGACCCGCCTCGACCACGACCCGGGCCGCTACCTCGTCGTGGGCCGCGACACGCGTCCCGACGGCGCGCCCTTCGACGCCGCGAACGGCTATCCGGAGCGCCCGTCGTACGATCGCGCCCCCCGTTGAGGGTGGGGAGCGGCTTCCCGCTCCCCATTGATGACGCCAATCAAGCGCATCGGAACAATCAATTGGACGGTGGCCCGCCGCGGGCGCAACATCGGGATACCGAACGAGAAGCCCGGAATTCCGAGTTTCGCCCACTGGAGATCCACATGAAACCGCTCAAGGGAACCAAGACCCACGACAACCTCAAGGCGGCGTTCGCCGGCGAATCGCAGGCGAACCGCCGTTACCTCTATTTCGCCAGCAAGGCGGACGTGGAGGGCCAGAACGACGTGGCCGCCCTCTTCCGCTCCACCGCCGAGGGCGAGACCGGCCATGCGCACGGCCACCTCGATTACCTCGCCAGCGTGGGCGATCCCGCGACCGACCTTCCGATCGGAAGCTCGCGCCAGAACCTCAAGGCCGCCGTCGCCGGCGAGACGCACGAGTACACCGACATGTACCCGGGCATGGCGAAGTCCGCGCGCGACGAGGGCTTCGAGGAGATCGCGGACTGGTTCGAGACGCTCGCGAAGGCCGAGCGCTCGCATGCCAACCGCTTCCAGAAGGCGCTCGACGCGCTCGCCGACTGAGCCTTGTCGCGACGCAGCGCGGAAAAGGGGGCCTTGCGCCCCCTTTTTTGCTCGAACGCAGACCTCCTTGCCCTTCCTGCGTTCCTCTGCGTTTCCTCCGCGTTCGTTTGCGTTCGTCTTCGTTGCAGAGATTCTCGCCCGCATGACTCGCTCCGCCCATGGCCAATAGAGAAGGCAGTCTCGAGGCGCCGACGCGCCACCCGATCGACTGGAAGAACCCGGAGTACTACGACGAGGGGAAGATCCAGGCGGAGATGGAACGCGTCTTCGACATCTGCCACGGGTGCCGGCGCTGCGTGAGCCTGTGCAACGCGTTCCCCACGCTCTTCGGCCTGATCGACGAAGGCCCGACGGGCGAACTCGACGGGGTGCCGCGCGAGAAGTTCCAGGGCGTGGTGGACAACTGCTACCTGTGCGACATGTGCTACATGGTGAAGTGTCCCTACGTGCCGCCGCATCCCTGGAACGTGGACTTCCCGCATCTCATGCTGCGTGCGAAGGCGAACGAGTTCCGCGCCGGCAAGCTCGAGCACCCGGCGCGCGACCGGTTCCTCTCCTCGACGGATCGCAACGGAAGGCTCGCGACGATCCCGGTCGTCGTGCACGCGGTCAACGCGGCCGCGCGCTCGAAGCCGCTGCGCGCTCTCGGCGAGAAGATGATGGCGATCGACGAGGAGGCGTGGCTTCCCCCCTATTCCGCGCGACCCTTCCGTTCGCACGCCGCGAAGAGCAGGCCCTACCCCGTGAAGGACGGCGAGCGCACGCCCGGCAAGGTCGCGGTCTACGCCACCTGCTACGTGAACTACAACGAGCCCGGCATCGGCCACGACCTGCTGAAGATCCTCGACCACAACGAGATTCCGTACCTGCTCGCGCCGAAGGAGGCGTGCTGCGGCATGCCCAAGCTCGAGCAGGGCGACCTCGAGTCCGTGGCCGCGCTCAAGGAGAAGAACATCCCGGTGCTCGCGAAGCTCGCCAGGGAAGGCCATGCGATCGTGACGCCCGTGCCTTCCTGCACGCTGATGTACAAGCAGGAGCTGCCGCTGATGTTCCCGGACGACGAGGACGTGCGACTGGTGCGCGACGCCATGTTCGACCCGTTCGAATACTTCATGGCGAGGAAGCGCGACGGGCTGCTGCGCACCGACTTCCCGCGCCCCCTCGGAAAGGTCGCCTACCACGTGCCGTGCCACACGCGCGTGCAGAAGATGGGCGCGCGCACCCGGGAAGCGCTCGAGGGCATCCCCGGCACCGACGTGCTGGTGATCGAGCGCTGCTCGGGGCACGCGGGCACCTATGGCGTGAAGGCGGAGTTCCACGAGACCGCGATGCGGATCGGCCGCCCGGTGTTCCGGCAGATCGCCGAATTCGCTCCCGACTTCTTCGCCTCCGACTGCGAGCTCGCCGGCCACCACATCGCCGACGGGCTGGGCGAGGACCGGGGCAAGGCGCAGCTGCGGCATCCGCTCACCCTTCTGCGCATGGCCTACGGCTTGCCGGACTGAGGCCACTCATCGGCGTTCCTCGGCACTGATCGGCGGATTCAACGCCATTCGGACTCACCACCACCACCATGCAAAAGATCTCCCGCGATTCCCTGATGTCCCTCGAGTCCTACGCGAAGGCCCGCAAGGATTTCCGCGCACGCGTCCTCGCGCACAAGAAGAGCCGCATCGTCCGCCTCGGCGAGCACCTGACGCTCATCTTCGAAGACGAGCTCACCATCCGCTACCAGGTGCAGGAGATGCTGCGCGTCGAGCGCATCTTCGAGGACGAAGGCATCCAGGAAGAGCTCGACGCCTACAACCCGCTCATCCCCGACGGCCGCAACTTCAAGGCGACGATGATGATCGAGTACGAGGACGTGAACGAGCGGCGCGCGGCGCTCACGCGCCTGAAGGGCATCGAGGACCGCGTGTGGGTGCGGGTCGAGGGCTGCGCCCCGGTCTACGCCATCGCGGACGAGGACCTGGAGCGGGAGACCGAGGAGAAGACCTCCGCGGTCCACTTCCTGCGCCTGGAGCTCACCCGCGAGATGGTGGAGTCGCTCAGGTACGGCGTGGGCCTCGCGATCGGGGTCGACCATCCGCACTACCGCGCCGCGCTCGATCCGGTGCCGACCGAAGTGCGCGCGGCGCTCCTCGCCGACCTCGACTGATCGAAAATCGGAAAATCGGGGACAGACCCCGATTTCCGAGCCGCGAGTCCGCTCGCGCGGCCAGCGGAAAGGGGGTCTGTCCCCGATTTCCGCTACGCCGCCTCCGCCATCTTGAGGGCGGGGATCTTCACCGCCCGGATCGCCGCGGCGAGCGCCTCGACCGCGAGCGGCCGGTCGAAGCTCGTTCGCCAGGCGAGGGCGATCTTGCGCGACGGCGCCGGATTCGCGAAGGGCACCGGCTTGAGAAGCCGCGTCGCGTAACGCGGCGCGAGCGCGCTCGCGGGCAGCACGCTCACCCCCAGGCCCGATGCGACCATGTTCCGGATGGTCTCCAGGGAGCTTCCTGCGCGCCCCTCGGAAAGCGCGGTATTCGACTGGCCGGGGCACGCTTCCAGCACCTGGTCGCGGAAGCAGTGGCCGGCGTTGAGGACGAGGAGGTTCTCCTCGGAGAGCTCGCCCGGCTTCACGGCCTTGCGACCCTGCCAGCGGTGCCCCTCGGGAACCACCACCCGGAACGGCTCCTCATACACGACACGCGTCTTCACGCCGGGGACCGCGAACGGCAGGGCGATGATCACGACATCGAGCTCGCCGTCGCGCAGCATCGGCGCGAGGTTCCCGGTGAGGTTCTCCTCGATCGCGAGCGGCATGGCCGGCGCGCGCTTGTGGAGGATCGGCACCAGGTCCGGAAGGAGGTATGGGCCGATGGTCGGGATGGCGCCCAGGCGCAGCACCCCGGCGAGCTGGTCGCGGCCGCCGCGGGCGAGGTGCGGGATCTTTGCGACCTCCTCCAGGACGCGGCGCGCCTGCCCGACGATCTCGGCCCCGCGTGCGGTGACCAGCACCTCGCTCTGGTTGCGCTCGAAGAGCTTCACGCCGAGCTCGTCCTCGAGCTTCGCGAGCGCGAGCGAGAGCGTGGGCTGGGTGACGAAGCATTTGCGGGCCGCACGCCCGAAGTGGCGCTCCTGGGCGAGGGCCACGACGTAGCGCAGCTCGGTGAGGGTCACGGGCTTCTTTCATTGAGTCGGACAATCGGGATTATATCCACAATCAATTGGACCAATCAATCGACGCCCAATAAACTGGGCCATGAAACCTATCAACGCAGCTCCAGACGCAGACTTCCAGGAGACCGACATGCTTCCGAATTCAGAGGGCCGCAGGGTACCGCAGGTGGCGTTCCGCGTGCGCCGCGACGGCCAGTGGGCCGAGATCGACACCGACCAGATCTTCAGGGGCCGCACCGTGGTCGCCTTCGCGCTGCCCGGCGCGTTCACGCCGACCTGCTCGAGCTCGCACCTTCCCCGCTACAACGAGCTCGCCGCCACCTTCCGCGGCCTGGGCGTGGACCAGGTCGTGTGCATCTCGGTGAACGACCCCTTCGTGATGGCCGAGTGGCAGAAGGAGCAGGACGCGCCGAACGTGACCTTCCTTCCCGACGGCAACGGCGAGTTCACGCGCCAGATGGGGATGCTGGTCGACAAGAGCGAGCTCAACTTCGGCCCGCGCTCGTGGCGCTACTCGATGCTGGTGAAGGACGGCACGATCCAGAAGATGTTCATCGAGCCGGAGAAGGAGGGCGATCCCTACGAGGTGTCCGACGCCGACACGATGCTGCATTACATCGCCCCGAACGTGAAGGCGCCGGAGCCGGCGCTGTTGTTCGCGAAGCCCGGATGCCCGCACTGCGCGCGCGCCAAGAAGCTCCTTCGCGAGCGCGGCATCGTCTTCGAGGAGGTGACGCTGGGCGCGGGCATCACGACCTCGGCGCTGCGGGCGGTCTCGGGCAAGGGCACGACGCCGCAGGTCTTCATCGGCGGGCGCCTCATCGGCGGGGCGGACGAGCTCGAGAAGCACTTCGCCGCCAAGGACCGCAAGGCGGCGTAAGGCCGCCCGCGCCGGCCCGACAAAACCGGTTTTTCAGAAAGGGCAACGATGAAAGTCGACGTTGCAGTGATCGGCGCCGGAACGGCGGGACTCGCGGCGTATCGCGCGGCGCGCTCGGCGGGGGCACGTGCGCTGCTCGTCGAGGGCGGACCCTACGGCACCACCTGCGCGCGCGTGGGCTGCATGCCCTCGAAGCTGCTCATCGCCGCCGCGGAAGCCGCGCATGGCATCGACCGCGCGCATCGCTTCGGCGTGCACGCCGGCGCCGCCCGGGTCGACGGCCGCGAGGTGATGGCCCGCGTGAAGCGCGAGCGCGACCGCTTCGTGGGCTTTGTGCTCGAGGGCGTCGAGGCGATCGCCGAGGTCGATCGCATCCGCGGCCACGCGCGGTTCGTCGATCGATCGACGCTCGAAGTCGAGGGCGGCCCGCGCATCGAGGCGGGATCGGTCGTGATCGCGACCGGCTCGCGCCCGAGCGTCCCGCCGATCCTGCGCGGCCTGGGCGATCGCCTGGTGGTGAACGACGACGTCTTCGCCTGGGACACGCTGCCGCGATCCGTGGCCGTTTTCGGCCCCGGGGTGATCGGCCTCGAGATCGGGCAGGCCCTCTCCCGCCTGGGGGTGCGCGTCGTGGTGCTCGGCCGCGGCGGGCGCGTGGGCCCGCTCACCGATCCCTTCGTGCAGCGTGCGGCACTCGCGGCTTTCGCTTCGGAGTTCACGCTCGATCCCGATGCGCACGTGACGCGCGTCGAGCGCGTCGGCGGCGAGGTCGAGGTGGATTACCGCGGAGCCGACGGGGCGCCGCGCAGCGAGCGCTTCGAATACGTGCTCGCGGCCACCGGACGCGCGCCGAACGTCGAGCGCCTCGGCCTCGAAGCGCTGGATCTTGCGCTGGACGCGCGCGGCGTGCCGCTGCACGACCGCGAGACCCTGCAGGTTGGCGGGGCGCCCATCTTCATCGCGGGCGACGCCGCCGACGATGCGCCGCTCCTGCACGAGGCGGCGGACGAGGGGCGCATCGCCGGGGCCAACGCGGCGCGCTACCCGAAGGTCTCGAAGGGCCTGCGCCGGGCGCCGCTGGGGATCGTCTTCACCGATCCGCAGATCGCGATCGTGGGCCGCGGCTTCGCCCGCCTGGGCGCGCACGAGATCGCCGCGGGCGAGGTGTCCTTCGAGGACCAGGGGCGATCGCGCGTGATGCTGAGGAACCGCGGCCACCTGCGGGTCTACGGCGACCCGGCGACGGGCCGCTTCCTCGGCGCCGAGATGGCCGGCCCCGACGCCGAGCACATCGGCCACCTGCTCGCCTGGGCGCTGCAGGCCCGGATGACCGTCGCACGGATGCTCGAGATGCCCTTCTACCACCCGGTCGTGGAAGAGGGCTTGCGCACGGCGCTCCGCGACCTCGACGCCCGCCTGCGCGAAGCGCGCGCCGGCGAAGTCCACCTGCCGGCGCGCGCCGCCACCGCCTGAACCGTTACGGCTGCAATCCGGCTTACCGGTGAAATCCGCGAACGGCCGTGCTTGTGCGACTTCGCACAGACGCGCCCGCCGCGCGGACCGAAACTGCCTCCACGCAGCGACCCCTGCCCACAAGGCGCACAAGTGGAGAACGAGAAAATGAACAACGTCCGCATCGAACGCATGCTGAGGGAGCTTCACGCCGGACCGCCGCTGCGGTTCTTCGAGGACATCTTCGCGCTGCGCGACATCGTCGCCGGCCTCGTAGCCGAGTTCCGCAAGCCGCACGACGCCGCGGAGTCCCGGACCGAAATCGCCCGGCCGATGCTCGCCGGAGTCGCGGGCGGGGCCTCGCAGCGCTAGTTCGCGCCTCTCACGCGGGCTCGCGGATCGCGCCGGGAAAGCGCACCGCGAACTCGCGCAGGTTGTCGGTGAAGAGGCCGTCCACGCCCGCGGCGAAGAGCCGCTCGGCGGCCTCCACTTCGTTCACCGTATAGGCCAGCACGCGGTAGCCCTTCTCGTGCAGCAGCGGCAGGTTCGCCGGGTCGAGCTTGGTGTGGTTGGTGTGCACCGCGACCGCCTCGAGCTCGGCCATCCGGTCCCAGTCCCCCTCGGAAAAACGGCTCGCGAGCCAGGCGCGCGGCAGGTGGGGCGCGGCCGCCTTCGCCGCCATCAGCGCCTCGAACGAGAACGAAGAGAGGAGCGGCGCGACGGGGGCATCCTTCCACAATCGCGCCGCCTCCTGCGCCACGCGCTCGCCCGTCTCGCGCTCCGCGCCCGGCGTGGGCTTGATCTCGACGTTCGCGGCCGTGCCTGCCTCGCGCAGCAGGCGCGCCGCCTCCTCGAACGAAGGCAGCGGCTCGCCGCGGAAGGCGTCCGAATGCCAGCTTCCCGCGTCGAGCGCGCGAAGCTCGCGCCACGTGAGGTCGGCGGCCCGGCCTTTCCCGCTGGTCGTGCGCTCCAGCGTGGGATCGTGCAGCAGGATCGCGACGCCGTCCTTCGAGAGCTTCACGTCGAACTCCTGCGCCGCGTAGCCCAGCGATTGGCCGAGGCGGAAGGCGGCGAGCGTGTTCTCCGGCGCGAGGCTTCCGCCGCCGCGGTGCGCGAAGATGCGCGGATAGGGCCAGCGCCTCATCGCGAGATTCCGAGGCCCTTGTACGCGACGATCACGAAGAGCGCGAACGCGACGTAGGCGTAGAAGGCCGCGAGCACGTCGTCGATCATCACGCCGAGCCCGCCCTTCACATTGCGCTCGAGCATGCGGATCGGGTAGGGCTTCCACACGTCGAAGAGGCGGAAGAGCGCGAACGCGACCGCCTGGAGCCACCAGCTGGCGGATGCGAGCGCCGCGAGCGGAATGAACGCGACCACCTCGTCCCACACCATGGCGCCGTGGTCGGCGACGCCGAGGTCGCGCCCGGTGCGCCCGCACGCCCACCATCCCACGAAGAAGAGCGGGATCGCGCAAAAGGCGATCGCGAGCGGGGGCAACGCGAGGCCGAGCACCCACACGATGGGAAGCGCGACCAACGTGCCGAAGGTTCCCGGCGCCACCGGAGCGAGGCCGCTCCCGAAGCCCAGGGCGATGAAATGCGCGGGGTGCGCGAGGAGGAAGCGCAGGTCAGGGCGCGGAGAAGTGGTCGTATCCGCGGCCATCGATGTTCACGGGCTTGCCGTCGGGCCCGACCAGGCTCACGCCCTTGCCGCGCTTCACCTGCCCGATGCGCGTGAGCGGCACGCCGAGCATCTTCGTGAGGTCCTGGATGCTTTCGCGCGAATTGGGGTGCGCGGCGAAGCACAGCTCGTAGTCGTCGCCGCCCGCCACGATCGCCGTGCGCCCCGCTTCGCTTCCCACGTGCTTCGCGCCGATCGTCGAGAGCGGGATCGAGGCGAGCTCGACCACCGCGCCCACCTTCGAGAGCTTGCAGATATGGCCCAGGTCCGCGAGGAGCCCGTCGGAGACGTCGATCGCCGCGGTGGCGAGGCCGCGCAGGGCCTGGCCGAGCGGGACGCGCGGCGCGGGCTCGTAGAGGCGCATCACCGCTTCGCGATAGTCGTCCTCCTCGAGCTGCAGCTTGCCGTGGCGGTGCGCGACCGCGAGCGCGGCATCGCCGATGCAGCCCGAGACCCAGATGTCGTTGCCCACCTTCGCGCCGCTCCTGCGCATCGCGGCACCCGCGGGCACCTCGCCCATGATCGTCACCGTGAGCGTGAGCGGACCGCGCGTCGTGTCGCCGCCGATCAGCGACACCTCGAACTCCTCGGCGAGGTCGAAGAAGCCCTTCGCGAAGGCGCCCAGCCACTCGTGGTCGACCGTGGGCAGCGTCAACGCGAGCATCGCCCAGCAGGGCATCGCACCCATCGCCGCCATGTCGGACAGGTTCACCGCGAGCGACTTGTGGCCGAGCGTCTCGGGGTCCGCGTCGGGGAAGAAGTGCGTGCCCGAGACCATCGTATCCACCGACACGGCGAGGTCCATGCCGTTGGAAACGTCCACCAGCGCGCAGTCGTCGCCCACGCCCAGCACCGCGTTCGCCGCGGGGCGCGTGAAGTGGCGTGCGATGACGTCGAATTCGGGAGTGTCATGCGTCATGGCGCGGCTTTCTCTTCATCGCGACCTCGTCCGGCCTCACCGACGTGGCGAGCCGGTCGAGGATGCCGTTCACGTACTTGTGCCCGTCGGTGCCGCCGAAGCGCTTTCCCAGCTCGATCGCCTCGTTGATCGTCACCTTGTAGGGAATCTCCGGGTTGTGGACCATCTCCCAGGCGCCGATGAGCAGGATCGCCCGCTCCACCGGGCTCACCTCGTCCCACTTGCGGTCGGCGAGCGGCTCGAGCTTCTCGCGCAGTCCCTGCGACTTGCCGATCGTCCCCTCGAGCTCCGCCTCCAGGAACGCGCGGTCCGCGGACTCGAAATGCTCCATCTCCGAGAGGTCCTTCAGGACCTGCGCCGGGGCGGCGCCCGTGTAGAGCCATTGGTAGACGCCCTGCAGGGCGAACTCGCGGGCGCGACGGCGCGGCGTCATCCTCCCACCGCCTTCAGCGTGTTCGCCATTTCCACGGCGACGCGCGCGCATTCGGTGCCCTTCGCCGCGGCCCGCGAAAGCGCCTGCTCCTCGGTGTCCGTCGTGAGCACGCCGTTCGCCACCGGGATGCCGGTCTCGAGCTGCACGTCGAGGATGCCGCGCGCGCTCTCGTCCGCGACGATCTCGAAGTGGTACGTCTCGCCGCGCACCACGGCGCCCAGCGCGATGAGCGCGTCGTACCGGCGCGCGAACCCGCGCCGCTCGAGCGCGAGCGCCTGCAGCACGAGCGGGACCTCGAGCGCGCCGGGCACGCTCACCACGTCGATGTCGGTCGCCGCGACGCCGAGCGCCACGAGCTCCTTGTCGCACGCGGCGAGGAGCTGGCGCACGATGGGCTCGTTGAACCGGCTCCAGACGATCGCGACGCGCAGGCCGTTGCCGCGCAGGTCCGGGTCCACCATCTCAGACCGCCTTCACCATCGCCTCGCCGGGCGAGACGTACTCCACCACCTCGAGGCCGAAGCCCGACATGCTCGGGATGCGCTTGGGCCGCGCCATGACGCGCATCCTTCCCACGCCCAGGTCGCGCAGGATCTGCGCGCCGATGCCGTGCAGGCGCGGATCCCACTTGCGCGTGCCGCGGCGATGCGCGTCGGGCGACTGCAGGCGCTCGAGGGTCTCGCTGGTGGGCTCGTGCCGGCGCAGCAGCACGATCACGCCCTCCTTGTGGTGCGCGACGATGCGCATCGCGTCCTGCACCGAGTACGCGTGGCGGGCGGTGTCGAAATCGAACAGGTCGAGCGAGGAGAAGGGCTCGTGCACGCGCACGAGGATCGGCCGGTCGGCGGCGGGCTCGCCCTTCACCAGCGCGTAGTGCACCTCGTCCACGGTCTTGTCGTGGTAGACGCACAGGCGAAACGGCCCGTAGGGCGTGGCGATGGTGCGGTCGGCCACGCGCTCGATGAGCTTTTCGGTCTCGCTGCGGTGGCGGATCAGGTCCGCGATGGTGCCGACCTTGAGCCCGTGGCGCCCGGCGAACGCGAGGAGCTCCGGCATGCGCGCCATGGAGCCGTCCGGATTCATGATCTCGCAGATCACCGCGGCCGGCGTGAGGCCGGCGAGCTCGGCGAGATCGCAGCCCGCCTCCGTATGCCCGGCCCGCACCAGCACGCCCCCGTTCTGCGCCATGACGGGAAAGATGTGCCCCGGCTGCACGATGTCCTCGGCCTTCGCGTGCTTCGCGGTTGCGGCACGCACGGTTCGAGCGCGATCGGCCGCCGAGATTCCCGTCGTCACGCCGCTCGCCGCCTCGATCGAAACGGTGAACGCCGTCCCCATGGGAGAGCGGTTCTCGTTCACCATCAACGCGAGGTTGAGCTGCCGGCAGCGCTCCTCGGTGAGCGTGAGGCAGATCAAGCCGCGCGCGTGGGTCGCCATGAAGTTGATCGCCCCGGGCGTCACGAAATCGGCGGCGAGCACGAGGTCGCCCTCGTTCTCGCGGTCCTCGGCGTCGGCGAGCACGATCATCTGCCCGAGGCGCAGGGCGTCGATGAGATCCTGGGTGGGGCTGAGGGTCATGGGGAACTTCCCGGGGAAGTCCGCTATTTTGCCACTTCCGGTCGCGCCGGTTGCGGCGCGCCCAGCAGCCGCTCGATGTAGCGCGCCATCAGGTCCACCTCGAGGTTCACGCGCGCGCCGCGGGCGAGCCGCTTCAGCGTGGTCACCGATTGCGTATGCGGGATGAGGTTCACCTCGAAGGTGCGATCCTCGACCGAGTTCACCGTGAGGCTCACGCCGTCCACCGTGACCGAGCCCTTGTGCGCGATGTAGCGGGAAAGCTCCGCCGGCGCGCGCACCGCAAGCCGCACGCTTGCGCCCAGGTCCTCGAACGCCGTCACCTCGCCGACGCCGTCGACGTGGCCGCTCACGAGGTGGCCGCCGACGCGATCCGAGAGCCGCAGCGACTTCTCGAGGTTCACGGCGCGTCCGGCTTCGAGCCCGGTGGTGACCTGCAGGGTCGCACGCGAGCTATCCACCTCGAAAGCATCGCCCGACTTCGTGACGACCGTATGGCACACGCCCTGGATCGCGATCGAATCGCCGATCGCGACGTCCTCCAGCCCGAAGCCCGGCGCTTCGACGCGCAGCCGTACCCCGTCCCCCCGAGGCGCGGCCGAGGCGATGCGGCCCACGGCGGTCACGATTCCCGAGAACATCAGCCTTCTCCCATGCGCGCGGTGATGCGCAGGTCCTCGCCCACGTTGCGCATGTCGGTGATCCGCACGCGCGGCGCCTCGTCCAGCCGCAAGAGCTCGCCCATCGCGAACAGGCCCTGCGCCGCGTCGCCCAGCAGCATCGGCGCGAGGTAGAGCACCAGCTCGTCGATCACGCCGGAGCGCACCAGCGAGCCCATCAGCTTGCCGCCCGTCTCCACGGTCACTTCGTTGAAGCCGCGCTCTCCGAGAACGCGGGCGAGCGCGACGAGGTCCGCCTTGCGCCCGTCTCCCGGCACGCGCACCACTTCCGCGCCCCGCGCCTCCAGCGCCGCGCGCCGCTGCGCGTCGTCGCTCACCGTGAGGATCAACGGCGGATCGCCTTGCAGGATCTTCGCCGAGAGCGGCACTTCGAGGCGATGATCGATCAGCACGCGCTTCGGCTGCCGCGAGCACGGCACCATGCGCACCGTGAGCTCGGGATCGTCGTGGCGGACCGTGCCGATGCCGGTCAACATCGCGCAGGAGCGCGCGCGCAGCGCGTGCACGTCGCGGCGCGCCGCCTCGCCCGTGATCCAGCGGCTCGACCCGTTGGCGAGCGCGATGCCGCCGTCGAGCGAGGCCGCGGCCTTGATGCGCATCCACGGCCGGCCCTTGCGCATGCGCGTGAGGAATCCGCGATGGGCCTCTTCGGCCTGCTGCGCCATGAGGCCCACGTCCGTGCGGATCCCGGCCTCGCGCAGCTTCGCGATGCCGCGCCCGCGCACCTGCGGATTGGGATCCTCGAGCGCGCACACCACGCGCGCGAGCTTCGCGGCGACCAGCGCGTCCGCGCAGGGCGGCGTGCGCCCGTGGTGGCTGCAGGGCTCGAGCGTGACGTACGCGCTCGCGCCTTCGGGCGATTCGTTCGCCGACTGCAGGGCACGCACCTCCGCGTGCGCCTCGCCCGCCCGCTCGTGCCAGCCCTCGCCCACGATCCGGCCGCCCTTCACGATCACGCAGCCGACGTTGGGATTGGGCGTCGCGGTGTCGCGTCCGCGCGCGGCCAACGCCAGCGCGCGCGCCATGAAGGCGTGGTCTTCGGCGGAGAACGTCCGCGCGGTTTGCGGCGTCACCTTTCCTTCGCTTCCCGGATCGCGTCGCGGAAGTCGTCGACGTCGGAGAAGCTCTTGTAGACGGAAGCGAAGCGGATATAGGCCACCTTGTCGAGCTTCCTCAGCTCCTCCATCACCATCTCGCCCAGGCGCCGCGAGTCGACCTCGCGTTCGCCGAGCGACAGGATCTTCTGCTCGATGCGCTGGATCGCCGCGTCGACCAGCTCGGTGGTGACGGGACGCTTGTGCAGCGCGCGCTGGAATCCGGTGCGCAGCTTCTGCGTCGAGAAGTCCTCGCGCTCGCCGTTGGTCTTCACGATCTGCGGCATGCGCAGCTCCGGCGTCTCGTACGTCGTGAAGCGCTTGTTGCACACCTGGCAGCGCCGCCGCCGGCGGATCGAATCGCCCTCCTCGCTCACGCGGGAGTCGATCACCTGCGTGTCGACGGCGCTGCAGAAGGGGCACTTCACGCCGTGGTCGCCTCCACCAGCCCGTAGGCCGCGCGCATCTGCGGCCCGTACACCGGGAAGCGCGCGCACAGCGCCGTCACGCCCTCGCGCACCCTGGCGATCCGCGCCGGATCGGCGGGCGCGTCGAGCACGTCGGCCATGAAGTTCGCGACCTGCGCCGCTTCCGCGTCCTTGAAGCCGCGCGTGGTCATGGCAGGCGAGCCCACCCGGATGCCGGAGGTCACCATCGGCTTCTCCGGGTCGTTGGGAATCGCGTTCTTGTTCACCGTGATGTGCGCCCGGCCGAGCGCCGCCTCCGTATCCTTGCCCGTGACCTTCTTCGCGCGCAGGTCCACGAGGAACATGTGGCTCTCGGTGCGGCCGGAGACCACGCGCACGCCGCGCTTCGAGAGCGTCTCGGCCATGATGCGCGCGTTGGCGAGCACCTGTTTCTGGTATTCCTTGAACGAAGGCTGCAGCGCTTCCTGGAACGCCACCGCCTTGGCGGCGATCACGTGCATCAGCGGGCCGCCCTGCAGCGACGGGAAGATGGACGAGTTCAGCGCCTTCTCGTGCTCCGCCTTCGCGAGGATCACCCCGCCGCGCGGACCGCGCAGCGTCTTGTGCGTCGTGCTGGTCACGAAGTCGGCGATGCCGACCGGCGATGGATACAGGCCCGCGGCGATGAGGCCCGCGTAGTGCGCGATATCCACCATCAGGAACGCGCCCACCTCGTCCGCGATCGCGCGGAACTTCGGGAAATCCATGCGCAGCGCGTAGGCCGAGGCGCCCGCGACGATCATGCGCGGCTTGTGCTCGCGCGCGAGCTCGCGCACCTGGTCGTAGTCGATCGCCTCGTCCGCGCCGAGGCCGTAGCCGATCGCGTGGAAGAGCTTGCCGGAGATGTTGACCGAGGCGCCGTGCGTGAGGTGGCCGCCGTGGGCGAGCGACATGCCGAGGATCTTGTCGCCCGGCTTGAGCACGGAGAGGTACACGGCCTGGTTCGCCTGCGAGCCGGAGTGCGGCTGCACGTTGGCGTACTCGGCGCCGAAGAGCTTCTTCACGCGCTCGATGGCGAGGGATTCGGCCACGTCGACGAACTCGCAGCCGCCGTAGTAGCGCTTGCCGGGGTAACCCTCGGCATACTTGTTGGTGAGGACGCTGCCTTGCGCGGCGAGCACCGCGGGGCTCGCGTAGTTCTCCGAGGCGATGAGCTCGATGCCCTCTTCCTGGCGGCGCAGCTCCGCGGTGATGGCGCCCCACAGCTCGGGGTCGGTCGCTGCGATGGTTTGCGAGTCGGGGAACATTTTCGAAGTCCTTGATGGGACTTTGAATTTTATCACCCCTTCGCGGCGCTCACCTTCCTCGCGCAGGAACACGGAGACCCCGCAGGAGCGCGGAGCCGCGCTTCCCCTTTCATTCCGATCCGCGCAAGCGGTCGACCAGAAGCCCGTCCTCCAGCACGGCGAGGTAAGGAAGCCCGAGGCCCTCGAGCCATTCGAGACCGGCGTCGCGTCCCATGAGCATCGCGATCGTGGATGCGCTTCCGGCGAGGAGGCAGCTCGCGGCGTGCACGGTCACCGACTGGAAGCCGCGCGCGGAGCGGCCGGTGCGCGGATCGAGCACGTGGCAGTGGCGCACTCCGTCCACCTCCAGGAAGCGCTCGTAGTCGCCGCTCGTCGCGATCGCGCCGCTGGACACGGCAAGGGTGGCGATCGCCGCATCGGCCCGGCGCGGATGGCGCACGCCGATGCGCCAGGGCGATCCGTCGGGATGGGGGCCCACCACCGCGAGATCGCCCGCCAGGTTCACGATGGCGCTGTTCGCGCCCGCCTCGCGCAGCAGGAGCGCCGCGCGGTCCACCGCGTACTCCTTGCCGAAACCGCCGAAGTCGAGCTCCATTCCCGCGCGCGCCAGGCGCAGCGTGCCCGGACCGCGCTCGACGCGGTGCCAGCCGATGCGATCCAGGAGCGGGGCCAGCTGCCCGGAGCTGGGAAGGCCGGCTCCGCGCTCGAAGCGCCACGCGCGCCGCAGCACGCCGGAGGTCGGATCGAAGCGCCCGCGGCTCTGGTGGAAGCAGGCCTCGGCGTAATCGAGGAGCTTGCCGGTCTCCTCGTCGATCGCGACCGGCGCGCCGCCCGCCGCCGCGTTGATGCGCGAGACCACGCTTTGCGCCCGGTAGCGCGAATACTTCGCCTCGATGCGGCGCACTTCGGCGATCGCGAGCGCCGCCATCGATCGCGCCTCCCTGGCATCGGCCGCGTACAACTGGATCTCGTTGAGCGAAGCCATGGCCCGGAACGCCACGAGGTGGGGCGTTCGCACCGACTCAGAACGGGCGCGAGATGCTGAGGATTCCATAGACGGCGCGCAGGGTCGAGAAGGCTTCGCTTCCCCCGCCGCCGAGCCGGAGCGACGCGGCGTCGTGCACGTAGCCCGCGGTGCCCTCGATCGTGAGGCCGTCCTCGAGCCGAAGGATCACGCGCAGCGACGGCGAGAGCCCGCCGAAGGCGCCGAGGCGCTGGTCGCTCGAGAGCACCGCGGGCTGCGGGCGCGGCACCACCGGCGAGTAGAAGTCGGCGGCGCCCTGCGTGTAGTAGCGCAGCGCGGACCGCACCGACCAGCGCGCGCCGAAGTCCTGCTGCCATGCGAGCTCGAGCGTGTGCGCACGGATGCCCCAGTCGTCGCGGAAGTAGCGGTAATCGGCCTGCAGCGTAGCGTTGCGTCCCGGGAAGCGGCGCCGATAGCGCGTGAGCCAGGCGAGCTCGTTGCGATGGCCCGGGCGCGTGTCGGTCACGAAAAGCGGCAGGACCCGGTCCGGATAGAACGTGAGCGTCGACTTGTACGGGTCGTTGTACCAGCCCTCGCCGCGCGACACCGTGATCGTGCTCTCCACCAGGGACAGGGGCGAAAGCACCTGCGTCACGCCGGCGAGGTACTCGCGCGTGCCGCGCGGCTCGTCGAGCGCCGCATCGATGGAGGAGCCGATGCGGTCGTCGGACCTGCCGATGCCGAGCGCGAGGGTGGTGAGCCGCTGGTCGAGGTCGAGCTCGCCCTGCACCGAATAGGCGTGCGAGTGGTAGTCGTGCTCGTTGGAAACCGTGCGCGAGACCGAGAGCGAGAAATCGCCGAAGCGGCGCTTCGCCCTCAGGTCGCTGGTCGTGCGGCGGTCCTTCACCGAGGCGCCGGTCACGCTCTGCACGGGCTTGCCCGAGACGTTGGTGAGCAGCTCGGGCGATGCGCCGGTCACCATGTCCAACACGCCGCTCGCCTCGAATTCCCACACGTCGTCGAGCTGCAGCTTTCCCCACAGCAGCGGCTCGCTCACCTTCATGAGGCCGCGCTCCCGGTAGCCGAGGGCGGCGAGGCCGACCTCGCCCACGTGCGCGGCTCCCGCCTTCGCCGAGGCGAGCAGGATCGGGAGCGCGAGGGCGGCCTGCGTGAGGGCGGCGAGCGCTCCGCCTCGCTGCGGCTCTCCTCCCGGCGGATCCTCAGTTGCAGCCACAGCCTCCCCCGCCGATCGAAGTCCCGCCGCGCGCCGCCTCCTTGGCCGAATACGTCCTCTCGAGCGCCTTCGCCGTGCCGGCGTCGGCGGGCTCCATCGACATGTCCGGCCGCGCGAGGTAACCGCGCTGGTAAGGGGCGACGGGCGTACACGCACACGCCAGGAGCGCGGCCGCGAGCGCCGCCGCCGCGAGCCTCAAGCCCCGCTCCCGAGCAGCGACTCGATCTCCGTGCGCAGCTCCACCGCGGTTTCGGCGCTGAACCCGCGATGCACGTAGCGCACCACTCCCTTGCGATCCACCAGGTAGCCGCTCGGCATCGCCTGCACGTCGAAGGCCCTGGCGACGGAATCGTCGCGATCGTCGACCAGGGGAAGCTCACGTCCACGCGCTTGAGGAAGCGCAGCGCCTCCGCGGTGGTGACGTCCTTGTTCACGCCGACCACGCGCAAGCCCCGGGCCCGGTACTTGCGGTAGAGCTGGTCGAGCTGCGGCATCGACTGGCGGCACGGCACGCACCAGGAGGCCCAGAAATCGACGTAGACCACGTCGCCGCGCAGGGCCGCGAAATCCACGCGATGCGCGGGATCCGCAAGGCGCGGCGCGGCGATGCCGGGGAGCGTCGCGCCGGGGCCGAGGGCCGAGGCCGCGGGCGGAAGCGCCGCCACGAGCGAAATCGCGAGAACGAGCGCCGTACGCAACGTATTTGCCTCCTTCCTTCGCCTATAATCGGCGGGCTTGCGGGTACCGCCTCGCTAACAACACTCCGCGGCCGTTATTCCGGCCGCCACGCCCCGGGGAGGAGGAATGAAGACGCTGCTCCGGCTCGCGCGCGCGATCGACGCGCTCAACGAGTTCGTCGGCCGCTGGACCTATTGGCTGGTGCTCCTGATGGTGCTCGAGAGCGCGGGCAACGCGATCGTCCGCAAGCTCTTCAACTCGAGCTCCAACGCGCTCCTCGAGATGCAGTGGTACCTCTTCTCGATGGTGTTCCTGCTCTGCGCGGGCTGGACGCTCAAGCGCAACGACCACGTGCGCATCGACATCGTCCAGGGGCGCCTCGCGCCCCGCACCCAGGCCTGGATCGACATCTTCGGCACGATCTTCTTCCTGGGGCCGATGGTCGCGCTCTTCTTCTGGCTTTCGATCCCGTGGTTCTGGCGCAGCTACACCGAGGGCGAAATCTCCGGGAGCGCCGGGGGCCTCACGCTCTGGTACGCCCGCGTGTTCGTGCCGATCGGCTTCGCGCTCCTCGGGCTGCAAGGCCTCTCGGAGCTCGTGAAGCGCATCGCGTTCGTCACCGGCAAGGGGCCCGATCCGATCGCGCGGCACGATGCGCACGCCGCCGAGCAGGAGCTCGCCGAGGAGATCCGGCGCATGGCCGAGGAGAAACCCTGATGGAGTTCCTCGCCGGCAACATCGCGCCGATCATGTTCCTCGGCCTGGTGGTGTTCCTGCTGCTGGGCTATCCCGTCGCCTTCTCGCTCGCCGCGAACGGCATCTTCTTCGGGCTGGTCGGCATCAAGCTGGGCCTGCTCCAGCCCGAGCTCTTCCAGGCGCTGCCCGATCGCCTCTGGGGCGTGATGTCGAACGACACGCTGCTCGCGGTGCCGTTCTTCACCTTCATGGGCCTCATCCTCGAGCGAAGCGGCATGGCCGAGGACCTGCTCGACACGATCGGGCAGCTCTTCGGGCCGGTCCGCGGAGGCCTCGCCTTCGCGGTGATCTTCGTGGGCGCGCTCCTCGCGGCGACCACCGGCGTGGTGGCCGCGTCGGTGATCTCGATGGGCCTCATCTCGCTGCCGATCATGCTGCGCTACGGCTACGACCGGCGCTTCGCGACCGGCGTGATCGCGGCCTCCGGCACGCTCGCGCAGATCATCCCGCCCTCGCTGGTGCTGATCATCATGGCCGACCAGCTCGGGCGCTCCGTGGGCGACATGTACGCCGGAGCGTTCATCCCCGGCATCACGCTCGCGGGCCTCTACACGCTTTACGCCCTGGGAGTGTCCGTCTTCAAGCCGACCTGGGCGCCGGCGCTGCCGCTGGAGGCGCGCCAGCTGCGCCAGCCCGACGGCTCGAGCGGCACGACCTCGGTCGCCGTGATCGTCGTGCTCGCCGCGGTCGCCTCGGTCCTCTTCGACAAGTACTACTACGTGCCCGGGCACCCGGAGGCGGCGCTCGACGAGCGGCTGGTCGTCGCCGCCGCGTTCGGCGCGGCATTCGCGTTCGCGGCGGCGTTCCTCAACAAGGCGTTCAAGCTGGGGCTGCTTTCGCGCCTCGCCGAGCAGGTGGTGTTCGTCCTCATCCCGCCGCTCATGCTGATCTTCCTCGTGCTGGGCACCATCTTCCTCGGCTGGGCGACGCCCACCGAAGGCGGCGCGATGGGCGCCACCGGCGCGCTGGTGATGGCGCTCGCACGCCGGCGCCTGTCGCTCAAGCTCCTGCGCCAGGGGATGGAATCGACCGCGAAGCTCTCGACCTTCGTGGTCTTCATCCTGGTCGGTTCGCGCGTCTTCAGCCTCACCTTCTACGGCGTGAACGGCCACGTGTGGGTCGAGCAGCTGCTCACCAGCCTTCCCGGCGGGCAGCTCGGGTTCCTCATCGTGGTGAACCTTCTCATCTTCGTGCTCGCATTCTTCCTCGACTTCTTCGAGCTCTCGTTCATCGTGATCCCGCTGCTCGGGCCGGCCGCGGAGAAGCTCGGCATCGACCTCATCTGGTTCGGCGTGCTGCTCGGGGTGAACATGCAGACGTCGTTCATGCACCCGCCATTCGGCTTCGCGCTCTTCTACCTGAGGAGCGTCGCGCCCGCGCACGAGTACACCGACAAGGTGACCGCCAAGCGCCTCGCGGGCATCACCACGGGGCAGATCTACTGGGGCGCAATCCCCTTCGTGCTGATCCAGCTGGTCATGGTGACGCTGCTCATCGCCTTCCCGCAGATGTCGCTGGTGTACAAGGCGGGACAGCCGGTGATCGACATCAACAAGGTGAAGATCGAGATCGCGCCCGAGCGCGAGGAATCCTCGCAGGACATCATGAAGCAGCTCGGGGAGCCCGCGCAGCCGCGCAAGGGCGCGCAGGGGGAAAGCGGTCCCGCGCCCGGCGAGCCGCCGGCGACCCCGCAGGACAAGGAGAACGAGGACCTGATGAAGCGCCTGGGCGGGAAATGAAAAGGGCCCGCCGCGCGGGCGAGCCCTTGCCCCGAGCTGCGGCGGGCTACTTGATGTTGTGGATCCGGTACATGAAGTCGTCGTAGGACGCCTCGGCCACCGGGAACCAGAGCAGCTCGTCGGTACGGAACTTGACGATCGACTCCCAGATCTTCTTGAACGCCGGGCTCTTCTCGCCCATCTCCTTGTAGACCTCGTTCGACGCCTTGTACGCGGCCACCATGAAGTCGTTGGAGAAGCGGCGCAGCTGCGTGCCGCCCCCGACCAGGCGCTTGAGCGCCACGGGGTTTTCCGCGTCGTACTTCGCGAGCATCCAGCTGTTCGCCTCCCAGCAGGCAGCCTCGACGATGTTCTGGTATTCCTTCGGCAGCTTGGCCCACTCGCCAGTGTTGAAGTAGGCGCTGATCTGCGGCCCGCCCTCCCACCAGCCGGGGTAGTAGTAGTACTTCGCGACCTTCTGGAAGCCGAGCTTCTCGTCGTCGTACGGCCCGACCCACTCGGCTGCGTCGATGGTGCCTTTCTCGAGCGCGGGGTAGATGTCACCGCCTGGGATGAGCTGCGGAACGCCACCCATCTTCTCGATCATCTTGCCCGCCATGCCGCCGATGCGGAACTTGACGCCCTTCAGGTCGGCGACCGACTTGATCTCCTTGCGCCACCAGCCACCCATCTGCACGCCGGTGTTGCCGCACGGCACGTTGTGGATGTTGTAGCTCTTGTAGAACTCGCGGAACATCTCCAGCCCGCCGCCGAAGATCTGCCATGCGTTGGTCTGGCGCGCGTTGAGGCTGAAGGGCACCGCGCAATCGAGCGCGAAGGCGGGATCCTTCCCCCAGAAGTAGTAGGGCGCGGTGTGCGCGGCCTGCACCGTATTGCTCTGCACGGCGTCCACGACGCCGAAGGGAGGGACGATCTCGCCGCCCGCGAACACCTGGATCTGGAACTTGCCGCCGGTGCAGGCGGCCACGCGCTTCGACATGATCTCGGCGGCACCGTAGAGCGTATCGAGGGACCTCGGGAAGCTCGAGGCGAGCCGCCATTTGATCTCGGGAAGGGCTGCCTGCTGCGCCTGGCTCAGCGTGGGAATCGCCGCCGCGGCGCCGCCGGCAAGCCCGACGCCGGCGGTCTTCAGGAATTTCCTGCGTTGCATGATTGCTCCTCTGCTGGTTATGGTCTTCGTGAGGGACGGTCGCCCGAATTGCGGTTCGGGGAAAGCGGGGGAAAGCGGAAGCCTAGCGAGAACCGCTGGAGCGGGCAAGGAGCCGCACTAGTCGCCCGCGATGGTCATGCGCTCGACCAGGATGGAGCCCGTGATCTTCGAGCCGCGCACCAGCACGTCGCGCCCCACGGCGACGATGCCGCGGAACATGCCGAGCAGGTTTCCCGCGATCGTCACCTCCTCGACCGGGAAGCGGATCTCGCCATCCTCCACCCAGAAGCCGGCGGCTCCGCGGGAATAATCCCCCGTCACCGGGTTCACGCCCTGCCCCATCATCTCGGTCACCAGAAGGCCGCGCCCCATGAGCGCCGCGAGGCCCGCCAGGTCGCGGTCGCCGGACTTCAGCACCAGGTTGTGGTTTCCGCCCGCATTCCCGGTGGTCGCGAGGCCCAGCTTGCGCGCGGAATAGGTCGAAAGGAACCACCCCTTCAGCACTCCGGCCTCCACCACGCGCCGCTGCTGCGTGGCCACGCCTTCGGCATCGAAATAGCCGCTCGCCATGCCGCCCGGCACGAACGGGTCCTCGAAGATTTCCACGCCCGGCGCGAACACCGGCGTGCCCAGGCGGTCCAGCAGGAAGGAGGATTGCCGGTAAAGGCTCGAGCCGCTCGCCGCCGCCACGAAATGGCCCAGCAGGGATCCCGCGACGTTCGCCTCGAAGAGCACCGGCGCCTCGCCCGTCGGGATGCGGCGGCCTCCGAGCCGGCGCACGGTGCGCTCCCCCGCCGCACGACCCACGCTCTCGGCGGCCTCGAGCCGCATCGGGTCGCGCTCCGTGGAGTACCAGTAGTCGCGCTGCATCCCTTTCACGTCCTCGGCGACGACGCCGCATCCGATGCTCGCCTTGGAATTGGGGAATCCCGCGAGGAAGCCGCGCGTGTTGGCGAGGATGAAATCGGTGTCGTAGCTGGAGACCGTCGCGCCCTCGGAGTTCGTGATGCGCTTGTCGACGGCGAGCGCGGCCGCTTCGGTGCGCCGCGCGACCTCGATCGCCTCGTCCACGCTGAGGGCCCACGGGTGGAAAAGGTCGAGGTCCGGCGGCTCGCCGCGATAGAGGCGGTCGTCGTCGGGAAGTCCGGCCGCCTCGTCGTCGGCGGTGTGCCGCGCGATCGCGCACGCGGCTTCGACGGTCCGCTCCACCGCCTCGGACGAGAGGTCGGAGGTGCTCGCATTGCCGCGCCGCCTGCCCACGTAGACCGTGATCCCGAGGCCCTTGTCGCGGTTGTACTCGACGGTCTCGACCTCGCCGCGCCGCACCGTCACCGACTGGCCGACGGCGGCCGATACCTCGACCTCCGCGTCGCTCGCGCCGCGATCGCGGGCGACCCGGAGCGCGCGGCGTGCGACCTCCGACATGGCGTCGCGGGTGAGGGGCAGTGCGGCGGAGGCGATCGGATGGTCGGGCATGGCGGCTTTCCCGGAAGGGCGAGACCCGTTGGATGGCGCCTGCCGCGGTAAACTCACCCGGCACGAGGCCACGGACGACGAATGGAAGAAGACGATTTTATCAGCAAGACCCGGCGCAAGAGGCAGATGCGCGAGCTGCAGGATGCGGGCGCGGAGCTGGTGGCGCTTTCCGCGGAGCAGCTCGCGCGGATCCGCATGCCGGAGAGCCTGCGCGAGGCGGTGCAGGATGCGCAACGCTTCACGCGCCACGAGGCGCGCCGGCGCCAGCTGCAGTACATCGGACGCATCATGCGCGACATCGACGCCGGACCCATCGTCGAGCAGCTCGCGGCGCTCACGGCCCCTTCGAAGCGCCAGACGGCGCTCTTCCACGTGGCGGAGCGCTGGCGCGAGGACCTGCTCTCGGACGCGAGCGCCCTCGAGCGGTTCGTGAAGGAGTTCCCGGAGGCGGACCCACACCGCATCCGCACCATGGTGGACGAGGCGCGCGAGGAGAAGCGCGCGGCGCGCCCGCCGCGCCGCTTCCGCGAGCTCTTCCACTTCCTTTCCGCGATCCTGCAGGGGCACGCGGGCACGCACCCATGACGAACGCTCCCCACGATCCCGTGCGCATCGGCCTGGTCGCGACGAGCGACCGCGCCTCCCAGGGCGTCTATCGCGACGAGGGCATTCCCGCGCTCGAGCAGTGGCTCGCGGGCGCGCTCCTCAATCCCGTCGAATTCGAGCGCCGGCTCGTTCCCGACGAGCAGCCGCGCATCGAGGCGACGTTGCGGGAGCTCGTGGACGAGCGCCGCTGCGACCTCGTCGTCACGACCGGCGGCACGGGGCCGGCTGCGCGCGACGTTACGCCCGAGGCGACGCTCGCCGTGGCCGACCGGGTGATGCCGGGATTCGGAGAGCAGATGCGGCGCATCGGCCTGGAGTTCGTGCCCACGGCGATCCTCTCGCGGCAGGTGGCGGTGGTCCGCGGCAAGGCGCTCATCCTCAACCTTCCCGGGCAGCCCAAGTCGATCCGCGAGACGCTCGAGGGATTGAAGTCGCCCGAGGGCAAGACGCTGGTCGCGGGCATCTTCGCGGCCGTGCCCTATTGCGTCGACCTCATCGGCGGTCCCTATCTCGAATCCCGCGAGGAAGTGGTGAAGGCGTTCCGCCCGAAATCCGCGATCCGCGCCCCGAGGAGCTGAACCTGGATCTACTCCCCCACGTCGAGCTCGCCACCGGAGCCCAGCCCGCGGGCACCGTCATCTGGATGCACGGCCTGGGCGCGGACGGCTGGGACTTCGTGCCGATCGTGCGCGAGCTGCCGCTGCCCGGGACGCTGGCGCTTCGCTTCATCTTCCCGCACGCCCCCGAGCGCCCGGTCACGATCAACAACGGCTTCGTGATGCGCGCCTGGTACGACATCTCCATGAACGACATCGCGCGCCTGCCCGACGAAGAGGGCATCCGCGAGTCGCAGGCGGCCGTCGAGCGGCTCATCGCGCGCGAGCGCGACCGCGGCATCGAGTCGGCGCGCATCGTCCTCGCGGGCTTCTCCCAGGGAGGGGCGATCGCGCTGCAGGCCGGACTGCGCCACGCGCAGCGGCTGGGCGGCATCGTCGCGCTCTCCACCTACCTTGCGCTCGAGGACTCGCTCGACGCGGAAGCGTCGGCGGCGAACCGCGCGACGCCGATCTTCATGGCTCACGGCACCCAGGATCCGATCGTGCCGCTCTCCCTCGCCGAAGCTTCCGCGGCGGCGCTGAAGCGGCGCGGCTACAAGGTGGAGTGGAAGACCTGGCCCATGGCGCACGCGGTGTGCGCCGAGGAGATCCGGTCGCTCGCCGACTTCCTCGCACGCGTGTACGGCGACGGCGGGGCGCCCGCGCGCTCCTCGATCCTGCTGCCCTGAAAGGGGGTCAGATTACTTTTCCCGAAGAGGGCCTTCTGGCACTCGCCGGCGGGAAAAGTAATCTGACCCCTTTTCAGGTCCTGAGCGCTTCGAGCGCCGCGCGCAGCTTCGCGGGCAGCTCGCGCACGGGACGGCGCGTCGCGCGGTCGACGTAGACATGGACGAAGTGGCCCTGGGCCACGGCGGCCTCGCCCTCGGCGCCGAAGATCGCGATCTCGTAGCGCACGCTCGAGCGCCCGATGTGGGCGACGCGGATTCCCGCCGTGACGGCCTCGGGAAACGCGATCGGCGCGAAGTAGTGGCACCCCGTCTCGACCACGAAGCCCACCACCGGGCTCGCTTCGATGTCGAGCGCGCCCTGCTCGATGAGCCACGCGTTCACCGCGGTATCGAAGAACGAGTAGTACACGACGTTGTTCACGTGGCCGTACACGTCGTTGTCCATCCAGCGCGTGGGGATCACGCGATGGTGCGGATAGGCTTCGCGCCGGTCGGGTTGCGGCCGCGCCATCTCAGGCGACGGTCTTGCCCGCGCCGCCCGCCTCCACCGGCGCGACGGGCGGGGCTTTCATCTGCACGGTTCGCGCGAAGATGCCGGGCACCGCGCACAAGCTCCCCTCCATGAACGTCGCCACTTCCTCGCGGCGGTGCATGGTGTCCTGGTAGCCCAGCGCGATGAGCTCGTTGCAGTAGCCCGGCTCGAAGAGGAGGTAGCTCGCGAGGTTCGCGCCGCCGCGGCGCATCGCGCCCACGGAGCGCATCAGGAAGCGGATCGACCACGGCAGGTTCGCGACGTGCTTCACGGCGATCGCGTCCAGGGGCTGCGAGGGCGTGAGCACCAGGACGTCCACGTGGTGCAGCGTGAGGCCCATCCGGCGCAGCTGCTCGGGCTCGGTGCAGCTGATCGTGCGGTTGATGCGCTCGAGGCGCTCGACGTCCACGGCGAGGCCGTCGAGGAAGATGGAGTTCATCACGTGGCCCGCGACCTGCGCGAGCGACGGATACAGGTCGCCGCGCGTACGCGCCGGCGCCTCGTCGCGGATGCGCGCGGTTCCGATCACGACGACGCGGTCCGCGCCGAGGTGCAGCGCGGGGCTCACCGGCGCGACCTGGCGCATCGAACCGTCGCCGAAGTACTCGCGGTTCAGGTGATAGGCGGGAAACAGGAACGGGATCGCGCTCGAGGCCATCAGGTGCGCGACGCCGATCTTCGTGCGGATGCCGAGGCGCTGCGAGCGCTTCCAGCCCTCCACGTCCTCGGCCGCCTGGAAGAAGCTGCAGCTCTGTCCCGAGGTGTAGCCCGAGCAGGTGATGGCGATCGCATCGAGCGCTCCGGAATCGATGTTCGCCGCGATGCGCGAGAAGTCGAGCCGGCGCGACAGCAGGCTTTCGAGCGGGCGGTTGTCGAGGAGGGAGATGCGCTTGTTGCGGAGGAACGCGCCGAAGAGGAAGCCGCCGAGCCAGCGCAGGCTGTTCGCGGCGACCCCCGGGAAATCCGAGCGGTACACGTGGTGCGGCTCGAAGTGGCGCCAGACCTCGAGGAGCCGCCCGACCGCTTCCCGGAAATCGTCCGCATGGACCGCGAGCGCGCCGGCGTTGACCGCGCCCGCCGAAGTCCCGCAGATGATGCGGAAGGGATTCGCCGTTGCGCCGGCGATCTCCTGGATCGCCTGCAGCGCGCCCACCTGGTAAGCGGCCCGGGCGCCACCGCCCGCGAGCACCAGCGCCGCCTTTCCTGCCGTGGACTGCGACTGCTGCATCGCTCCTCCCTCGGCGAGCCGGCGCCTCAGCCCGGTCCGGCAGCCGCCTTGCCCCGCTCCTTGCGCACCGGTGTACCCGCAGTGCGCGCGTTTTGCAACATCTCGGCCGCGTGCCGGCGCGTCGCCTCCGTGATCTTGAGCCCGCCCAGCATGCGCGCGATCTCCTCCACGCGCGCCTCGCGGTCGAGGGCCTCCACGCTCGCGGCCGTGCCGCGCGGTCCGGCCGCCTTCGCGACCCTGAGCTGCTGGCGCGCATGCACCGCGACCTGCGCGAGGTGCGTAACGCTCAGCACCTGGTGATGGCGGCCGAGCGCCTGCAGGAGCTCGCCCACGATCTGCGCCACGCCGCCGCCGATGCCCGAATCGACCTCGTCGAACACGAGCGTGGCGACCGAGGCCTCGCCCGACAGCAGCACCTGGATCGCGAGCGAGATGCGCGAGAGCTCCCCGCCCGAGGCGACCTTCGCGAGCGGAGCCGGCGCCTGTCCCGGATGCGCGGCCACGCGAAGCTCCACCGCCTCGAGCCCGCCCGCGCCGGGAGTCGCGAGCGGCTCCAGGACGACCTCGAGCTTGCCGCCGGCCATCGCGAGGCGTTGCATCGTGCGCGTGACCTCGGACCCGAGACGCAGCGCCGCGCCGCGGCGCGCCTGCGAGAGCTCCGTCGCGAGGCCGCGATAGGCCTTCTCCGCCGCCGACTCCTGCGCCCGCAGCTGCTCGAGGCTCTCCTCGCCGCCCAGGTCCGCCAACCGCGCGCGGCGCTCCTCGAGCGCGCCCGGAAGCTCGACCGCCTCCACGTGGTACCTGCGCGCGGCATCGAACACCGCGCGCATGCGCGCATCGAGCTCGGCAAGGCGGGCGGGATCGACTTCGAGGCGCTGCAGGTAGCGGCGAAGCTGCTGCGCGCTCTCCGAGGCATCCACCGCCGCGCTTTCAGAGCCGCGCCGCGCTTCCCCGAGCGCCGGATCGAGGCTCGCCGCCTGCGCCAATCGCGCGGCGACCGCCGCCAGCCGCGAGGTGATCGCCGCATCCGATTCGTCCAGCTCGTCGGCGCAGGCGGAGACGGTCTCGATGAGCTCCTGCGCGTGCGCGAGGCGGCGGTGCTGGGCCTCGTCCTCGGCCCACGCGGCCGGCTCGAAGCCCAGCGCTTCCAGCTCGCGGATCTCGTGCGCCAGAAGCTCGCGCTCGCGGGCGGAGACGGCCTGCGCGCGCTCGCGCGCCGCGCACTGGTCGGCCGCGCGGCGCCAGGCCGCATGGCGCCGGGCGACGTCGGACGCAAGCGCCTCGCACCGGCCGAACGCATCGAGCAACGCGCGCTGGTGCTCACGGCGCAGGAGCAACTGGTGCTCGTGCTGGCCGTGGATGTCGACGAGACGCCCGCCCAGCTCGCGCAGCTGCGCGGCGGTGGCGGGGCGGCCGTTGACGAAGGCGCGCGAGCGCCCCGTCGCGTCGATGGTGCGGCGCACCAGGCACGAGCCATCGCCTTCGTCCAGCTCCTGGGCCTCGAGCCACTCGCGCACCGCGGCAAGCGAGGAGGCGTCGAAGTCGGCGGCGATCTCGGCGCGCTGCGCGCCCGCGCGCACCACGCCCGCATCGGCACGGCCGCCGAGGACCAGTGCAAGCGCGTCGACGAGGATCGACTTGCCGGCGCCCGTCTCGCCCGTGAGCGCGGTGAAGCCCGAGGCGAGCTCGAGATCGAGCCGCTCGACGATCACGTAGTCGCGGATGGAAAGCGCTCGCAGCATGCGGTCAGCGGATCCGGCCGGCGCTCACGAGGTGCGCTCGGTCCAGCGCAGCTTCTGGCGCAGCATGGAGAAGTACCGGTAGCCGCGCGGATGCAGGAGCGTCGCGGGCCGCGGCGCGGCCGAGACGCACACGACATCGCCGGGCTCGAGCTCCCAGTACGCCTGCACGTCGAAATTGGCGCGCGCGTCCACGCCGCGCACGAGCGTGATCTCGACGCGCGAGGTGCTGCGGATGGCGACCGGGCGGTTGGAGAGCGTGTGCGGCGAGATGGGCACCAGCGCGATCGCCGAAAGCGCCGGATGCAGGATCGGGCCGCCGGCAGAGAGCGCATACGCGGTGGAGCCGGTGGGCGTGGCGACGATCAGGCCATCGGCGCGAAGCGTATAGATGAACTCGCCGTCGACGGTGACGGCGAACTCGATCATCGCGCCCATGGCGCCGCGGCTCACCACCACGTCGTTCATGGCGAGGGCCGAGAAGACCGTCTGCTTCTCGCGGCGCACGCTTCCCGAGAGCAGCGTGCGCTGCTCGGCCTGGAAGTCGCCGGCGAGGATGGCTTCGATGGACGACTCCAGCGCTTCGGCCGGAATGTCGGTGAGGAAACCCAGGCGACCGAGGTTCACGCCCACCAGGGGCACGTCGCGCTCGGCCATCAGCCGTGCGCAGGACAGCAGCGTGCCGTCGCCGCCGACGATGACCGCGAGATCCGCACGCGCCGGAAGCTCCGCGAGCTCTGCGGTGGCGTCCGGGCGCTCGCGCGAGGCCGCGGCGGTGAGCGGATCCATGACGATGCCGAGCCCGTGCCGCCGAAGCAGGCCGGAAAGCTGCTGGAGGACGTCCGGAAGGCTCGCCGCGTCGCTCTTTCCGACCACGGCCGCGGTCTTGAACGCGGAAGGCATGGCCGCAATTAGAGCATGATTGTTTGTAGAATACAGGCCACCATGCCCGCGAATCCCCGCGTGCCCGGCGAAGGCGCCCACCCGAGGAACACGATGCTGAGCGACCGCGCGCAGTCCCTGCTCAAGATCCTGGTGGAGCGCTACATCGCCGAGGGCCAGCCGGTCGGCTCGCGTGCGCTCTCGCGCTTCTCCTCGCTCGAGCTTTCCCCGGCCACGATCCGCAACGTGATGGCCGACCTGGAGGAGATGGGCTTCGTCGCGAGCCCGCACACCTCGGCCGGCCGCGTGCCCACGCCGAAGGGCTACCGCTTCTTCGTCGATACGCTCCTCACGGTGCGTCCGATGGAGGAGGTCGAGCGCCAGCAGCTCGAGGAGCAGCTCCTTCCCGACGACCCGCATCGCGTCGTGACCACCGCCTCGCAGATGCTCTCCGACCTCACGCACTTCGCGGGCATCGTGGTGGCGCCGCGCCGCCGCGGCGCGGTGCTGCGCCACGTGGAGTTCTACGGGCTTTCGGAGAAGCGCGTGCTCCTCATCATCGTCGCGAGCGACGGGGAGGTGCAGAACCGCGTGCTGGTGACCGATCGCCCGTACTCCCCCTCGCAATTGCAGGAGGCGGCGAACTACATCAACCAGCATTATTCGGGGCTCGAGTTCGACCAGCTGCACCAGAAGGTGCGCGGCGAGCTGATCGACCTGCACCGGGACATCTCCTCGCTCATGCAGGCCGCGATCCAGGCGGGAAGCGAGGCGCTCACCCAGCCGGCCGACGGCGTGGTCATTTCGGGCGGGAGGAACCTCCTCGAAGTGGACGAGCTTTCCGGAGACATGCCGCGCCTGCGCCGGCTCTTCGACCTTTTCGAGAGGAAGACGCAGCTCCTCGAGATCCTCGAGCAGAGCGAGCGCGCCGACGGCGTGAAGATCTTCATCGGCGGGGAGTCGCAGCTCGTGCCGCTCGACGAGTGCTCCATCGTGACCGCCCCCTACGAGGTGGACGGCCAGGTGGTCGGCACCGTCGGCGTGATCGGGCCCACGCGCATGGCCTACGAGCGCGTGATCCCGATCGTGGACGTCACCGCAAAGCTGGTCTCCTTCGCGCTCTCCCAGCACTGAGCCCGCGTGCCCGCCACGGCGCCCGCCCCCGCGAACGGCCCGGCGCCCGCCACCGGCGTGCTGCTGGTGAACCTCGGCACTCCGGAGGCGCCCACGCCCGCCGCCGTGCGCCGCTACCTGCGCGAGTTCCTGATGGATCGGCGCGTGGTGGGAATTCCGCGCATCGTGTGGTGGCCGATCCTCAACTTCTTCGTGCTGCCCTTCCGGCCCGCGAAGGTCGCGCCGAAATACGCCTCGATCTGGTTGCCCGACGGATCGCCGCTGCGCGTCTACCTGATGCGCCAGGCCCAGCTGCTGCGCGGCTACCTCGGGCAGAAGATGAAGAATCCCCTGCCGGTGGCGGCGGCGATGCGCTACGGGAAGCCCTCGATCGCGCAAGGGCTCGCCGAGCTCGGGTCCCGCAACGCCTCGCGCGTGCTCGTGATCCCGATGTACCCGCAGTATTCCGAGAGCACCACCGCGAGCGTGGAAGACGAGCTCGCGCGGAGCCTCGGCCGCATGCAATCCCCGCCCGCGGTGCGCGTGCTCAAGGACTTCCACGCGCACGACGCCTACGTGAAGGCGATCGCGAAGAACGTGAACGCGTACTGGATGAAGCACGGACGCCCGGAGAAGCTGTTGATGAGCTTCCACGGGCTGCCGCGCGCGGCCGTGGAAAAGGGAGACCCCTACGAGGCGCAGTGCCGCGAATCGGCCGTGCGCATCGCGACGGAGCTGGGATGGAACGACGAGCGCACGCTGGTGTCGTTCCAATCTCGCTTCGGTGCGCAGGAATGGCTGCAGCCCTACACCGCGGACGTGCTCGCCGATCTCGGGAGGAGCAAGCTCTCGCGGCTGGACGTGATCTGCCCCGGTTTCACCGCGGACTGCCTCGAGACGCTCGAGGAGATCGCACAGCTCGGCCGCGAGACGTTCCGCGAAGCGGGGGGCGGGGATTTCCATTACATTCCTACCACGAACGACACCCCCTCCTGGATGACCGCGCTCACCATCATCGCCATGGAGAACCTCGGGGCCTGGCGCGCCGGGGAGGCCTGACCCATGCTCACGCTCCTCGCGCGCTGGATCGTCAACGCAGCCGCCCTGCTCCTCGTGGCGTACCTGTACCCGGGCGTGCAGGTCGGAGGCTTCGGGCGGGCGCTGATCGCGGCGCTGGCGCTCGGGCTCGTGAACGCGGTGATCCGCCCGATCCTCGTGCTGCTCACGCTGCCGGTCACGGTGCTCACCCTCGGGCTCTTCCTCTTCGTGATCAACGCCCTGCTCTTCTGGCTGGTCGCCGAGATCGTGCGGGGCTTCACGGTGACCGGCTTCGGCGCCGCGCTGGTGGGCTCCATCCTCTACACGGTGATCACGCTCATCACGAGCTGGATCCTGTTCCCGCGCGCGCGCTCCTAGGCCGCAGCCCCTTGAAATTCCCGCAGGCGTCCCCACCTGTGGGGTAAACGTTTGTTTCGAAGAGGAAATCCAGTGACCGATGCCAGCTACTCGGGTGCGCCCGGACCTTCCCGCGAACAGGATCCGGCGAACGACGCCGGCAATTCCGGGGGCGGAGTCGACGGCCGCATCGCCGAGCTCGAAGCGAAGCTCTCGGCCGCCCTCGCCGATGCGGAAAAGCTGCGCGAGGAGTGGCTCCGCGCCAAGGCGGAGACGGAAAACGTGCGCCGCCGCGGGCAGGAGGACGTGGCCAAGGCGCACCGCTTCGGCCTGGAGGCGTTCGCCGCTGCGCTCCTCGCGGTGAAGGACAGCCTCGACGCCGCCCTCGCCGTGGAAAACGTTTCCATCGAATCGCTGCGCGAGGGCGTCGAGCTCACCGCGCGGCAGCTCGACTCGGTCTTCGGCAAGTTCGCGATCCAGCCCATCGCGCCCCAAGGCGAGAGATTCGATCCCCACCGGCACCAGGCCATCAGCCAGGTGGAGAGCGGCCAGGAGCCCGGCACCGTGGTCGCGGTGCTGCAAAAGGGCTATCTGCTCAACGACCGCGTGCTGCGCCCGGCCCTGGTCACCGTGGCGATGGCGCACCCGGCTTGAAAGCGCGGCAAATAACCCGATCTACGAACGGGTAATTCACACACCAAGATCAAGGAAGACGGACATGGCTAAGATCATCGGCATCGACCTGGGCACCACCAACTCCTGCGTCGCGATCATGGAGGGCGGCAAGCCCAAGGTCATCGAGAACAGCGAGGGTGCCCGCACGACGCCCTCGATCGTGGCCTACACGGACAACGACGAGATCCTCGTCGGCGCGCCCGCCAAGCGCCAGGCGGTCACCAACGCGAAGAACACGATCTTCGCGGTGAAGCGCCTCATCGGACGCAAGTTCGAGGAGAAGGAGGTCCAGAAGGACATCCACCTCATGCCCTACAGGATCGTCAAGGCCGACAACGGCGACGCGTGGGTCGAGGTGCGCGGCAGGAAGATCGCGCCGCAGCAGGTCTCGGCCGAGGTGCTGCGCAAGATGAAGAAGACCGCCGAGGACTACCTCGGCGAGACGGTCACCGAGGCGGTCATCACGGTGCCCGCGTACTTCAACGATTCCCAGCGCCAGGCGACCAAGGACGCCGGGCGCATCGCCGGCCTCGAGGTGAAGCGCATCATCAACGAGCCCACCGCGGCCGCGCTCGCGTTCGGCCTCGACAAGAAGGAAGGCGACCGCAAGATCGCGGTCTACGACCTGGGCGGGGGCACGTTCGACATCTCGATCATCGAGATCGCCGCGGTCGAGGGCGAGCACCAGTTCGAGGTGCTCTCCACCAACGGCGACACGTTCCTGGGCGGCGAGGACTTCGACCAGCGCGTGATCGACTACATCGTCACCGAGTTCAAGAAGGAAGCGGGCGTGGACCTCGCCAAGGACGTCCTCGCGCTGCAGCGCCTGAAGGAAGCCGCCGAGAAGGCGAAGATCGAGCTCTCGTCTTCGCAGAGCACCGACATCAACCTGCCCTACGTGACGGCGGACGCCTCGGGCCCCAAGCACCTCGCGATGAAGCTCACGCGCGCGAAGTTCGAGTCGCTCGTGGACGAGCTCATCGAGAAGACGATCGAGCCGTGCCGCATCGCGATCAAGGACGCGGGCGTGAAGGTCTCCGAGATCGCCGACGTGATCCTCGTGGGCGGCATGACACGCATGCCCAAGGTGCAGGAGAAGGTGCGCGAGTTCTTCGGCAAGGAGCCGCGCAAGGACGTGAACCCCGACGAGGCGGTCGCCGTCGGCGCCGCGATCCAGGGCGGCGTGCTGCAGGGCGACGTGAAGGACGTGCTGCTCCTCGACGTGACGCCGCTTTCGCTCGGCATCGAGACGCTGGGCGGCGTGATGACGAAGCTCATCCAGAAGAACACCACGATCCCCACCAAGGCGCAGCAGGTGTTCTCGACCGCGGACGACAACCAGTCGGCGGTGACGATCCACGTGCTGCAGGGCGAGCGCGACGTGGCCTCGGGCAACAAGAGCCTCGGCCAGTTCAACCTCGAGGGCATCCCGCCCTCCCCGCGCGGCATGCCGCAGATCGAGGTGACCTTCGATATCGACGCGAACGGCATCCTGCACGTCTCGGCGAAGGACAAGGCGACGGGCAAGGAGAACAAGATCACCATCAAGGCGAGCTCGGGCCTCACCGAGGCCGAGATCCAGGGCATGGTGAAGGATGCCGAGTCGCACGCCGACGAGGACAAGAAGCAGCTCGAGCTCGTCACCGCGCGCAATCAGGCGGACGCGGCGGTGCACTCGATCCGCAAGTCGCTCGGCGAGCACGGCGACAAGCTCGAGTCCGGCGAGAAGGACCGCATCGAGGCCGCGATCAAGGACGTCGAGTCGGCGATGAAGGACAACGACAAGGCGGCGATCGAGGCGAAGACCCAGGCCCTCGCGCAGGCCGCGCAGAAGCTCGGCGAGAAGGTCTACGCGGCGCAGCAGGGCCAGGGCGGCCAGGGCGGCGCGGGTCCCGAGGCCCAGCCGGCCGGGGCCGGGGCCGGGGAGCAGAAGGACGAGGGCAACGTCGTCGACGCCGAGTACGAGGAAGTGAAAGACAAGAAGTCGGCATAGGGGATGTTGCCGGCATCGGGGCGATCGTCGGAGCGGACGACTTCGTCGCCGCTCAACTCCGGGAGCAGCAAGGCGAGCCGCTGGGCCTGGTCGCAAGACCAGGCCCGTTTTCACGTTAGCAACAGGGAACGTTGATGGCGACGAAGAAGCGCGACTACTACGAAGTGCTCGGGGTGAACAGGGACGCCACCGAGGAAGACATCAAGAAGGCGTACCGGAAGCTCGCGATGAAGCACCACCCCGACCGCAATCCGGACAGCAAGGAGTCGGAGGAGAGGTTCAAGGAGGCGAAGGAAGCCTACGAGGTCCTCTGCGAGCCGGAGAAGCGGCGCGCCTACGACGCCTACGGCCACGCGGGAATCAACCCGCAGATGGGCGGCATGGGCCCGGATGCCGCCGGCTTCGGCGGGTTCGCCGAGGCGTTCGGCGACATCTTCAGCGACATCTTCGGCGGTGGACAGGGACGCGGCCGCTCCTCGGTCTATCGCGGCGCGGACCTGCGCTACAACCTCGAGATCACGCTCGAGCACGCGGCGCGCGGCACCGAGACCAAGATCCGCATCCCCACGATGGAGACGTGCGAGACCTGCCACGGCTCCGGCGCCAAAGCGGGAACCCATCCCAAGACCTGCGAGACCTGCCATGGCGCGGGCACGGTGCGCCTGTCGCAGGGCTTCTTCTCCATCCAGCAGACCTGCCCCACCTGCCACGGCAGCGGCAAGATGGTGACCGATCCGTGTCCTTCGTGCCGCGGCGCGGGACGCATGAAGAAGCACAAGACGCTCTCGGTGAAGATTCCGGCCGGCGTCGACGAGGGCGACCGCATCCGCCTGTCCGGCGAGGGCGAGGCGGGCGTCAACGGCGGCCCCGCGGGCGACCTCTATGTGGTGATGCACCTCAAGCCGCACGCGGTCTTCCAGCGCGACGGCGACGACCTGCATTGCGAGATGCCCGTGAGCATCACGCTCGCGGCGCTCGGCGGGGAGATCGAGATTCCCACGCTCGAGGGCACGGCGAAGGTGAAGGTGCCCGCGGAGACGCAGACCGGCCAGGTGTTCCGCCTGCGCGGCAAGGGCATCCGGGGCGTGCGCGCGAGCTACCCGGGGGACCTCCTCTGCGAGGTGGTGGTCGAGACGCCGGTGCGCCTCACCGAGCGCCAGAAGGAGCTCCTGCGCGAGCTCGAGGACATCAACCAGAAGGACGGCAGCCGCCACAATCCTCGCGCGCGGAGCTTCATCGAGAAGGTGCGCGAGTTCTTCGCCGGTTGACGCCGTAACGTACGTTAAGGATTCCGCTGCATTCGCAACGCGGATGGGGCGAAACATTCACGTGCGTTATGCGGCGGTGACAGCTGTAACGCTTCCCCTGTCGGATTTGCGGACTTGCGGTCTATCATCTTCCCGCGGCTCGATCGACAAACGAGTCCACGGAGGAAACAGATGATGGTTCGCGCATTCATTTCCGCAATTGCGATGCTGTTCGCCGGAACCGCGCTCGCGCAGGGCGTGACCGAATCCGAGATCGTCCTCGGCCAGTCCGCCGCGATGACCGGCCCCGCGGCACAGCTAGGCCAGGACATGCGCAGCGGCGCCATGCTGTACTTCGATCACGTGAACCAGAACGGCGGCGTCTACGGGCGCAAGATCGTGCTGAAGACGCTGGACGACGGCTACGAGTCGGACCGCGCGGCGGCCAACACGAAGAAGCTCGTCAACGACGACAAGGTGTTCGCGCTCTTCGGCTACGTGGGCACGCCGACCAGCGTCGCCTCGCTCCCGATCTTCACCGCGGCGAAGGTGCCCTTCGTCGGCGCGTTCACGGGCGCCGAGGCGCTGCGCCATCCGGTGAATCCGTACATCTTCAACGTGCGCGCGAGCTACTTCGACGAGACCGAGGCGATCGTGCGCCACCTCACCGCGATGAGCATCGACAAGATCGCGATCTTCTACCAGAACGACGCGTACGGGCAGGCGGGGCTCGCGGGCGTGGAGCGCGCGATGAAGAAGCGCAACCTGTCGCTCGTCGCGCGCGGCACGGTGGAGCGCAACACGGTCGACGTCGCCAAGGCGGTCGCCGCCATCTCGAAGGCGAACCCGCAGTCGGTGATCCTGATCTCGGCCTACAAGTCGTGCGCCGCGTTCATCCGCGCCATGCAGAAGGCGGGCCAGAACCCGACCTTCTGGAACGTCTCCTTCGTCGGCAGCAAGGCGCTCGCCGACGAACTGGGTCCCGAGGGCCGCGGGGTGGAGATCTCGCAGGTGATGCCGTTCCCCTGGGACATCAGCGTCCCCGTGGTACGCGAGTACCGCAAGCTCCTCGACGCGAAGAAGGGCGAGCCGGGCTACGGGACCCTGGAGGGATTCGTCGCCGCCAAGGTGATGGTCGAGGGATTGAGGCGCGCGGGCAAGAAGCTCGATCGCGAGAACTTCCTGCGCGCGATGAATTCCCTGAGCGACTACGACGCCGGCGGATTCAAGGTGAGCTACGGCCCGCAGAACCACAGCGGCTCGGATTTCGTCGACCTCACCATCATCTCGAAGAACGAGAGCTTCGTCCGCTGACCCGCGATCGGGCGGCCGCCTCGCCCTCGCGCCGGGGCGATGGCATGGCGCCCGCGCCATGCCTTGCGCGGCTTCATCCCCTCGTCGGGGACGGCGCATCCGGCCCGGCCCGGTAGAGCCACGCGAGGCCGATCGCGGCCGAGAGCGTGGAGGCGATAAGGATGCCGAGCTTCGCCTCCTCCATCGACTCCACGCGATCGAACGCGAGCTGCGAGATGAAGAGCGACATCGTGAAGCCGATGCCGGCGAGCCAGGCGGCGCCGAGCAGATGGCGCCATGCGACGCCCGGAGGAAGGCGCGCGATCCCCGCCTTCACTCCCAGCCAGCTGAAGAGCGAAATGCCGGCGAACTTGCCCAGCACGAGGCCGGCCGTCACCCCCAGGGTGATGCGGCTCGCCAACGCCTCGTGCCACGACACCGCGAGCAGGTCGATGCCCGCGTTCGACAGCGCAAAGACCGGGATCACGACGAAGGTCACCCAGGGAGTGAGTCGATGCTCGATGCGCTGCAACGGGCTCTGGACCGCCCGGGCGCAGCTCTCCATCGCCTCGGCGATCGTCGCCATGTTCCGGTTTTCGAGGGGGTCGCTCGCGGAGCTCCGGTCCTTCCGGTCGGCGCGAAACGCGGCGAGGAGCTCCCCGATGCGGCCCTCGAATTGGACCGGCGTGTGCGAAGGGCGCGCGGGAATCGTCATCGCGAGAAGAATTCCCGCGAGGGTCGCGTGGATGCCCGAGGCGTGGAGCGCGACCCACAGGACGATGCCCACCACCGCGTAGGGCAGCGGGTGCCTCACGCCGCCGCGATTGAGCAGCACGAGGAACGCGAACAGCCCTGCGCCGGCGAGCAGCGCGCCGTAGTGGAACTTCGCCGTGTAGAAGATCGCGATCACGAGGACGGCGCCCAGGTCATCGGCGATCGCGAGCGCCGTGAGGAACACGATGAGGTTCCTCGGAATGCGCCATGCCAGCAGCACCAGGATGCCCACGGCGAAGGCGATGTCGGTCGCCATCGGAATTCCCCAGCCGGAAATCCCCACGGTTCCCGCGTTCAACCCGGTGTAGATCAGCGCGGGCGCGACCATTCCCCCGACCGCGGCGATCACCGGCAGCGCCGCATCCTTGAGCGACGAGAGCTCGCCCACCAGGATCTCCCGCTTGAGCTCGAGCCCCACCAGCAGGAAGAAGAGCGCCATCAGGCCGTCGTTGATCCAGCCGTGCAGCGTGAGCCCGAGCCGCGAATGGCCCGCGATCGAGAACGCGATCGGCTGCTCGGAGAAGCGCTGGATCGCGTCGCCGCCGAGGACCGCGGCGAGGACCAGCGCGACGACCGTGGTCGCGACGAGCACGATGCCTCCCGCGGTCGTCCGGCGCAGGAACTGCTCGAAGGGGGTGAGCATGCGCCCGAAGAGCGGCTCCAGGGGGTACTGCGGCGGATCGGTCACTTGCGTTTCCCCTCGGTGGCCCGCGGCCACCCGTTCACGGCTGCCTCCGGGGTCCGCGGGCATCACGGAAACCGCGCTACTTCCTGCGCCACTCGGTGACGCCGCCGGGCTTGTCCTCGAGCGCGATGCCGGCCGCCTCGAGCTCACGCCGGATGTCGTCGGCGCGCGGGTAGTTCTTCGCCTTCTTCGCCGCGTTGCGCTCGTCGACCAGGGCCTGCACGTCGATCCCGGCCCCTTGCGCGCCCTGCAGGAACGCCGCCGGATCCTGCTGAAGGAACCCGAGCGTGCCGCCGAGCGCCGTCAGCAGCCCCGCGAGCTGCGCCGAGCGCGTTCGGTTCACCTCGCCGCGCAGCTCGTGCAGCGCCGCGAACGCGATCGGCGTGTCGAAGTCGTCGTCCATCGCGGCGCGGAAGCGCGCGGCATGCGGCTCGCTCCAATCGATGGAAGTCGCCGGCGTCGCCGGCACCTCGCGCAGCGCGGTGTAGAAGCCGCGCAGCGCGTTGCCCGCGTCCTCGAGCGTCTCCCAGCTGAAGTTCAGGCCGCTTCGATAGTGCGCGCGCAGCAGGAAGAAGCGCAGCTGCTCGCCGCCCTGCACGCGATCGAGCTTGTCCAGCACGTCGCGCGTCGTGAAGAAGTTGCCGAGCGATTTCGACATCTTCTCCTGCTCGATGTTGAGGAACGCCGAGTGCATCCAGTAGCGCACGAACGGGCGCTTGAGCGCGCCCTCGCTCTGCGCGATCTCGTTCTCGTGGTGCGGGAACTGCAGGTCCCATCCGCCGCCGTGGATGTCGAAGGGGCAGCCGAGCTCCTTGCACGACATCGCGGAGCACTCGATGTGCCATCCGGGACGGCCGGCCCCGAACACCGACGGCCAGTGCGGCTCGTGCGGCTTCGCCGCCTTCCACAGCGCGAAGTCCAGCGGATCGCGCTTCGCCTCGTCCACCGCGACGCGCTCGCCCGCGCGCAGGTCGTCGACGTTCCTGTGGGCGAGGCGCCCGTACGCGGGGAAGCCGCGCACCGAGTAGTACACGTCGCCGTTCTGCGCACGATACGCGAGCCCGTTCTTCTCGAGCATCGCGATCATCTCGAGCATCGCGTCCACGTAGCGCGTGGCGCGCGGCTCGCTGTCGGGCTCGACAAGCCCCAGCCGCGTGTAGTCGTGGCGGAACGCGGCCACCATGCGCTCGGTGAGCGCCTCGATCGATTCGCCGGCGTCGTTCGCGCGCTTGATGATCTTGTCGTCGATGTCCGTGACGTTGCGCACGTACTTCACGCGATAGCCCGTCGCGCGCAGCCACCGCACCACCATGTCGAACACGGTGAACGTGCGCGCGTTGCCCACGTGGAAGTAGTCGTATACGGTGGGACCGCAGACGTAGAGACCGACCTCGCCAGGCACGCGCGGCGCGAGCGGCTCCTTCTTTCGGGTTAACGTGTTGTAGAGCGTGAGCGACGGCATCGGGGAACGCTTCGGCGCCGGCCCTCGGAGCGACTAGAGATTGTGGACGCTCGCGAAGGCGGGTAGAATGGCGTTTCTCATTAAATTCAAGGCATTATACACGATGCTTCGACGCGATTCCGTGATTGCCCGGCTCGCCGCCGCGATCGCCGCGGGATGGCTCGCCGTCACGGCGGGATTGGCGCTCGCCGCGCCTGCCGACGACCTCAAGGAAGCGCAGAAGCTCTACGGCCAGGGCAAGCTGCAACCCGCGCTCGACAAGGTCGACCAATATCTCAAGGAAGAGCCGCGCGATCCGCAGGGGAGGTTCCTGAAGGGTCTCGTGCTCACGGAGCAGAAGAAGACCCAGGAAGCGATCGAGGTCTTCAAGGGCCTCACCGAGGACTTCCCGGAGCTTCCCGAGCCTTACAACAACCTTGCGGTGCTCTACGCGTCGCTCGGCGACTACGAGAAGGCGAAGTCCGCGCTCGAGCTCGCGATCCATACGCATCCGGCCTACGCAACGGCCCACGAGAACCTCGGCGACATCTACGCGGAGCTCGCGAGCCGCGCCTACGATCGCGCGCTGCAGCTCGACAAGAACAACACCAGCGCGAAGATCAAGCTCGCGATGGTGAAGGACCTCTTCAGCGCGCAGAAGGTCGCCTCGCGCGCCCAGGCGGTGGGCGGCGGGCCCTCGGCGAAGGCGGAGATGCCCAAGGCCGCCGAGTCCACGCCGCCCGCGCCGGTGAAATCCGCGCCCGCCACCAAGCCCGAGCCGGCCGCGGTCCCGAAACTCAAGCCCGCCGTGGCCGCGAAGGCCGAGGCGCCCGCGCCGGCGACGAAGAGCGCGCCGGCCAAAGTCGCCCAGCTGACCACGCCGGCACCCGCGTCCGCGAGCGCCGAAGGTTCCGGGGCCAACGCGCAGATCGCCTCGACCGTCGCCGACTGGGCGCGCGCCTGGAGCGAGAAGGACGTGAAGGCCTATCTCGCGCACTACGCGCCCGACTTCGAGGTGCCCCACGGCGTCTCGCGCGCCGCGTGGGAGAAGCAGCGCACGGAACGAATCGAGCATCCGAAGTCGATCCAGGTGGAGGCGAAGGTGCTCTCCACGCAGGTGAGCGGCGGCGAAGCGACGGTGAAGATCCACCAGTCCTATCGCTCCGACACGCTGAAGAGCAACAACACCAAGACGCTCAAGCTGGAGAAGTCGGGCGAGCGCTGGCTCATCAAGCAGGAGCGGATCGGCGGGTGAATCGCAGCGCCTTCCTCTGCGCCGGCGTCCGCTTCGGGGCGCGCATCGCGGTGCTCGCATTCGCGCTTTCGGCCACGGCGCTCGCCGACGGCAGTCTCCTGCCGGTGGGCTCCGGCCCCGCATTGGCGAACCAGGTCGAGGCCGCGCTCGTGCGCTCCATCGTCGAGGTGCGCGGCGCGGCGCTGAAGCCCGCGCTCGCCGAGATCGACAAGGTGGTCGCCGAGCGGCCGAACTTCCGCCTCGCGCAGCTCGTGAAGGGCGACATCCTCATGGCGCGGGCCGGTCGTCCCGTGGCGTTCGCCTCCAAGTCGTTCCCCGCCTCCGACGTCGCGCCGCTGCAGGACGAGGCGCGCGCGCGGCTCATGCGCTACCTCGATGCGCCCCCGATCGACGAGCTGCCCGAGTCGCTCCTGCAGCTCGCGCCGAACCAGCCCTACGCCCTCGTGGTGGACACCTCGCGCTCGCGGCTCTACGTCTACGCGAACGATGCGGGCGGCCCGCGCTACGTCACCGACTTCTACATCAGCCTCGGCAAGGACGGCGTCGACAAGGAGCGCGAGGGCGACCAGAAGACGCCGATCGGCGTCTACCGCGTGGTCTCGGAGAAGCAGAAGGTGCCCGACTTCTACGGTCCACGCGCATTCCCCATCAACTATCCGAACGACTGGGACCGCATGCACGGCCGCAAGGGCCACGGCATCTGGCTCCACGGCACGCCTTCGGCGACCTACAGCCGTGCGCCGTGGGCGACCGACGGATGCGTCGTGCTCGCCAACGACGACCTCGCGCGCCTCACGCGCTACGTGGACGTGACGCGGACGCCGGTCGTGATCGGCCGATCGATGCGCTGGCTCGGCCGCCGCGCGTGGCTCGCCGACCGCGAGTCGTTCCTCGCCTCGTTCAACGCCTGGCGCAAGGACTGGGAGAGCCGCGACACGAACCGCTACCTCTCGCACTACTCGAGCCGCTTCCGCTCCGACAGCCACGACCTCGCGCGCTGGAAGGCGAGGAAGCGCGAGGTGAACGCGGCCAAGCGCTGGATCAAGGTCGGCATCCAGGACCTGAGCGTCTTCACCTACCCCGGGGCGAAGGACATGGTGATGACCACCTTCGTCCAGGATTACCGCTCGAGCAATCTTTCGAACCGTACGGTGAAGCGCCAATACTGGGTCCGCGAAGGCGGCCACTGGCGCATCCTCCACGAGTCCTTCGTTTCCTGACGCCTTTCCCACTCCTCGTTCCTCCCATGATGCGAAAGCGCCGTATCCTCCTCGCCTGCTCCGCCCTCGCCCTCGCGGCCCCGCTCGCGGCCGCCGCCGGATCGCAGCACAGCTGCGCCGCCCTCCTGAAAGGAAAAGCTCCGATGAAAGTGAAGCTCACCACGTCCATGGGCCCGATCGTCCTCCAGCTCGACAAGGAGAAGGCGCCGGTCACGGTCGAGAACTTCGCGAAATACGTCGATTCCGGTCACTACGACGGCACCGTCTTCCACCGCGTGATCGACGGCTTCATGATCCAGGGCGGCGGCTTCGACAAGGAAATGCACCAGAAGCCCGTCAACGCCCCGATCAGGAACGAGGCGCAGAACGGCCTCAAGAACGACAAGTACACGATCGCCATGGCGCGCACGCCGGACCCGAACTCCGCGACGGCGCAGTTCTTCATCAACGCGAAGGACAACGGCTTCCTCAACTACACGGCTCCCACCGCGCAGGGATGGGGCTACGCGGTGTTCGGGAAGGTGGTCGAGGGCGAGGACGTGGTGGACAAGATCGCGAAGGTCCCCACGGGCAATCGCGGCGCGTTCCAGGACGTTCCCCAGCAGGCGGTGGTGATCGAGAAGGCGGAGTGCGTCTGACGCGCACGCTCTTCATCTCGGACCTGCATCTCGATCCGTCGCGGCCGGCGATCGTCGCGCAATTCGAGCGCTTCCTCGCGGGCGCGGTGCCCGGCGCGGATGCGCTCTACATCCTGGGCGACCTCTTCGAGTACTGGGTGGGCGACGACGGGCTCGCGCTGCCGTTCCCGCGGCGCATCGCCGGGCGCCTGAACGCGGCTTCTGCGGGCGTGCCGGTCTTCTTCATGCACGGCAACCGCGACTTCCTCGCGGCCGAGCGCTTCGCGCGCGAGACCGGCGCGAAGCTGATCGCCGACCCCACGGTGATCGACCTCTACGGCACGCGCACGCTGCTCCTGCATGGCGACACGCTGTGCACCGACGACACGCGCTACCAGGCGTTCCGCGCGCAGGTGCGCGATCCCGCATGGCAGAGGTCGACCCTCGCGCTCCCGATCGAGGAGCGCCTGGTGCTCGCCAACCGGATGCGCATCGAGAGCGAGGGCGCCAAGCAGTCGGCCACCGCGGAGATCATGGACGTGGCGCCCGCGGCGGTCGAGCAGGCCTTCGCCGCGTCGGGCTGCGACCTCATGATCCACGGCCATACGCACCGTCCCGCCCGCCATGTGCACGAGATCGCCGGCCGCGCGCGCGTGCGCTGGGTGCTTCCCGACTGGTACGAGAAGGGCGGCTACCTGGAAGCGACGCCCGAGGACATCGAGGCGATCGAAATGGGGTCAGGTTAGTTTTTGAACCTGTCCCCTTTTTCTTTCTGAGGACTCGTCGCGGAAACGATTGCGAAAAAGGGGACAGGTTCAAAAACTAACCTGACCCCATTTTCACCATTTTCATTCGTCGAGGCGCAGGGTGAGGCACTTGGCGCTTCCGCCCGCTTTCATGAACTCCGAGAGCGGGGTCTGCACGGTCTCGAAACCCTTGGCGGCGAGCGCGCGCACGAGCGCGGGCGTCGCGCGGTTCACCACCACGGTCGAATCGATGCCCACCGCGTTGCAGGCGAAGGCGAGCGCGTCCTCCTCGCCCACGGCGATGCGCCGCGACGCGGGAACGCGCCGCTCCACCTCGGCGCGCGACCCCTCGTCGAAGGCGGGCGGGTAGTAGAGCAGGCAACCGCCCTCGAGCGGGCAGAAGCAGGTGTCGAGGTGATAGAAGCGGCTGTCGACGAGCTTGAGGAGCGCGATGTCGAGGTCGAGCCGCTCCTCGAGCACCTTGCGCGCGCCCTCGATCGAGCGGTGCCCGTGCGCCATCCACAGGAGCGCCTCGCCGCGGTCGAAGAGCGCATCGCCGGCGCCCTCGAACGGGCAATCGCGCGGCATGAGCGAGACCTCGTAGCCGCGGTCCATGAACCAGTCGGCGAAATAGGGCTCCTCGTACTGGCGCTCCGGATAGCGGAAGCGCGAGACCACGAAGCGGCGTGCCTTCACGAGCCCCGCATTGGCGGTGAACACCATGTCGGGCGAGCCGGGCTGGGGATTCACGAGGCGCACGGTCGCGCGGTCGGTGAGCACATCGTAGAGCGCGCGCCATTGCTGCCGGGCGACGGCGTTGTCGATGCGCTTCAGATTCCCGTGCATCCACGGATTGATGATGTAGGCGACGTTGAAGTACTCGGGCGGGCACATCAGGAAGACGTGCGCGCTCGCCGCCATCGTCAGCGGGCTCCCAGGCCGCGCGCGAGGTCGGCCATCACGTCCGTCGGGTCCTCGAGGCCCACGCCGAGGCGCACCAGGCCCTCGACGATGCCCGCCTTGTCGCGCTCGGCCGCCGGGATGCGGCCATGGGTGGTCGTCGCGGGATGGCAGACGGTGGTCTTCACGTCGCCGAAGTTGGCGGTGATCGACACCAGCTCCACGGCGTCGATCACGCGCCACGCCGCCTCGCGCCCGCCCTTCACGACGAACGAGAGCAGCGCGCCGCCCGCCGATTGCTGGCGCATGGCGAGCGCATGCTGGGGATGGGAAGCGAGCCCCGGATAGTGCACCCGCTCCACCGCCGGATGGGATTCGAGCCAGCGCGCGATGGCGATCGCGTTCTGCGACTGCGCGCGCATGCGGATCGGGAGCGTTTCCATGCCCTTGAGGCAGATCCAGGCGTTGAACGGCGAGATGGCGGGTCCGGCGGTGCGCACGAAGCCGAGGAGCGGCCCCTTCACCAGCTCCTCGCGGCCGGCGATCGCGCCCGCGAGCACGCGGCCCTGCCCGTCGATGTACTTGGTCGCGGAGTGGATGACGAGGTCGGCCCCGAGCGCGATCGGCCGCTGCAGCACCGGCGTGCACATGCAGTTGTCGACGGCGAGGAGCGCACCCGCCTTCTTCGCGATGTCGGCGAGCGCCGCGATATCGGCCACCTCGCAGGCCGGATTGGACGGCGTCTCGACGAAGAGAAGGCGCGTGTTCGGGCGTACCGCCCGGCGCCATTGGTCGAGGTCGGGCAGGTCCACCCAGGTGGTGGCGACGCCGAAGCGGCCGAGGATCTGGTCGAAGAGCGGGACGACGGTCCCGAAGACGCCGCGCGCGGCGACCAGGTGATCGCCCGACTTCAGCAGCCCGAACACCGTCGTCGCGACCGCGGCCATCCCGGTCGCCGTGGCGACGCACGCCTCGGCGCCCTCGAGCGCGGCGAGCCGGTCCTGGAACATCGTCACGGTCGGATTCGTGAACCGCGAGTAGATGTTGCCCGGCTCCTCGTTCGCGAAGCGGCGCGCGGCCTCGGCGGCGCTCGTGTAGACGAAGCTCGTGGTGAGCGCGAGCATCTCGGAGTGCTCGCGGAAATCGCTGCGCACGCCGCCCGCGCGCACGGCGAGCGTTTCGGGCTTGAGCTCGTCCGTCATGGAGCGCGAGCGCTCAGTCGACCCGCGAGAGGCCCAGGTCCAGCTGGTAGCTCGACAGCCGCGTCTCGGGGCGCGTCTCGCCGTCGCTGCGACCGGCCTCGACGCCGTCCAGGTACTCCTGCGAGACGTCGCCGGTGACGTAGACGCCGTCGAAGCACGAGCAGTCGAAGCGCTCGATGGACGGATTGAGCCGGCGCACGTCCTCGATCAGCGCCTCGAGCTCCTGGTAGATCACCGCGTCCGCGCCGATCGCGGCGGCGACGTCGGCGGGCTCGCGCCCGGTGGCGATCAACTCGCGGCGCGTCGGCATGTCGATGCCGTAGACGTTGGGGAAGCGCACCGGCGGCGCCGCCGAAGCGAAGAACACCTTCCTCGCGCCGCTCTCGCGCGCCATCTGCACGATCTCGCGGCTCGTGGTGCCGCGCACGATGGAATCGTCCACCAGCAGCACGTTCTTGTCCTGGAACTCGATCGGCATGGCGTTCAACTTCTGGCGCACGCTCTTCTTGCGCAGCTCCTGCCCCGGCATGATGAAGGTGCGGCCGATGTAGCGGTTCTTGATGAAGCCTTCGCGGTACGGCTTGTGGAGCTTGGTCGCCACCTCGAGCGCCGCGGGCCGGCTCGAGTCCGGGATCGGCATCACGACTTCGATCTGGTCCACGAGCCCGAGCGAGGCGATCTTGTCCGCGAGGCTCTTGCCCATGTTGCGGCGGCTCTCGTAGACCGAGATCCCGTCGATCACGGAATCGGGCCGCGCGAGGTAGACGAACTCGAAGATGCAGGGGTTCAACTGCGGGTTTCCGGCGCACTGGCGGTTGTGGAAATTGCCGCTCTCGTCGACGAGGATCGCCTCGCCGGGAGCCACGTCGCGCATCACCTTGAACCCCAGCGTGTCGAGCGTGACGCTTTCGGAGGCGACCAGGAACTCGACGCCCTTCTCCGTATCGGCGCGGCCCACGATGAGCGGGCGGATGCCATGCGGGTCGCGGAAGGCGAGCATGCCGTGGCCCGCGATCATGGCGACCACCGCATACGCGCCCTTCACGCGGCGATGCACGCCCGCCACCGCCGTGAAGATGATGTCCGGGCTCAGGCGTTCGCGCCCCGCGCTCGCATCGCTGATCTCGTGCGCGAGGACATTGAGCAGGATCTCCGAGTCCGAGTTGGTATTGACGTGGCGGCGGTCGGCGAGGAAGAGCTCGCGGCGCAGCTCCTCGGCGTTCACCAGGTTCCCGTTGTGGCCCAGCACGATGCCGTAGGGCGAGTTCACGTAGAACGGCTGCGCCTCGGCGTCGGAGGAGGCCGAGCCCGCGGTGGGATACCGGCAATGGGCGATGCCCATGTGGCCCACGAGGCTCCTCATGTCGCGCGTGCGGAAGACGTCGCGCACCAGCCCGCGCCCCTTGTGCATGTGGAAGCTGTGCCCCTCGGCCGTGACGATGCCCGCCGCGTCCTGGCCGCGGTGCTGCAGCACGGTCATCCCGTCGTAGAGCAGCTGGTTCACGGGGCTACGGGCGACGACGCCCACGATTCCGCACATTCCTCAGGCACTCCTTCCGCGGCGGGCGGCGCTTTCGTCCCACCCAGCAACCAGATGGGGGCGATTCCCGCTCGGGGCAACGGCCGCGGCGATGGTTCTCATGGCAGAGGCACCACCTGGCCTTCGAGCGAGCCCTGGCCGAGGGAGGCGCGTGCCTTCTCCGCCGCCTCGCGCGTGGGGAAGGGCCCCGCGCGAAGCCGCGTGAGGCCGCCGCCGATGCGCTCGGTGTAGTACGGCACGCCCGCGAGCGCGATCTTCGCGCGCGCCTGGCGCAGCGTCTCCTCGTCGTGGAACGCGCCGACCTGCACCGCGAATCCCTCGAGCCGGGGCGCAGCTTGCGCAGGAACGGCGAGGGCCTGGGCGGGCCCGGGCTCGGCGGCCGGCGCCGCCTTGGCGGGTGCGGTCTTCTGCGCAGGCTTCGGCGCGGCCTTCGATGGCTCGGGCGTGAGACGCGCGGTGCGCGGGGATTCCTGCGCGGGCGCGGCCTGGGGTGGCGCAGGCGTGGGGGCGGGCTTCGATTCGGCGGGGGCCGGCGAAGGCGCCGGCAACGGGGCCGCGTTCTCCTTCGAGGGAATCCGCGTGGAGGGCCCGCCGGCGCCGCGATGCGGCTCCGTATCGAGCAGCATGGGCACGAACACCACGAGCAGGACGACGATGGCGACCGCACCGATGAGACGCCGCCTTCCGCGGCGCCGGATCTCCATCGTTTCGGTGGTCGCAGGGCTCGCCATTGCGGGGGTCAAGTGCCTAGCGTGCGGAGCGCAGCGCTTCGGCCACGGTGGTGAACGATCCGAAGACGACAATTCTATCATTCGGCCCGGCGTCGCCGCGAGCGGCCGAGAGCGCCGCATCGACCGTCGCGAAGGTGCGGATGGGCGACGCGACGCCGTGCTCCTCGAGGATCTGCGCAACGCGCGAGGCGGGCGCGGCGCGCTCCGACTGCGCGGCGGCGACGTACCAGCGGTCGATGCGCGGGCGCATGGCGTCCACCACGCCGCCGATGTCCTTGTCGCCGAGCATCGCGAACACCGCGAACGTGCTCTCGAAGAAGCCCATCTCGGCCAGCCCGTCGGCCAAGGCGCGCGCGGCGTGCGGGTTGTGCGCGACGTCGAGCACGACCTGCGGGCGCCCGGCAAGCGACTGCAGGCGCCCGGGAAGGCGCACGTTCGCGAGCCCGCGCTTCACCTCCCCGACGGAAACGGGGAGCCGCGCGACGAGCTCGTCGAGGGCGGCGATCGCGGCCGCGGCGTTGTGCAGCTGCCAGCGCCCGCGCAGGGCCGGGATCGGAAGCGCGCGCTTCGCGCCGCGACGGCCGACGAAGTCCCACTGCCCCGGATGCGCCTCGACGCGGAAGTCGCGTCCCAGCACCTGCAGGTCGGCGCCGATCGTGCGCGCATGCTCCACGAGCCGCGCGGGCGGATGGAGGTCGCCGAAGATCGCGGGCCGCTCCGCGCGGAAGATGCCCGCCTTCTCGAAGCCGATCGACTCGCGGTCCGCGCCCAGGTACTCCACGTGGTCGATGTCGACGCTCGCGACGATGGCGCAATCGGCGTCGACGACGTTCACCGCGTCCAGGCGCCCGCCGAGGCCCACCTCGAGCACGGCCGCCTCGAGGCGCGCCTCGGCGAACACCGCGAGCGCGGCGAGCGTCCCGAACTCGAAGTACGTGAGCGGCGTGGCGCCGCGCGCCGCCTCCACGCGCTCGAAGGAGCGCACCAGCGTCGCGTCGTCCGCCTCCTCGCCCTGAAGCCGCACGCGCTCGTTGTAGCGCAGGATGTGCGGCGAGGTATAGGAGCCGACGCGGTAGCCCGCCTCGAGGAGGATCCGCTCGAGCATCGCGCAGGTGGAGCCCTTGCCGTTGGTGCCGCCGACGGTGATCGCCACGCCGGGGAGCTCGAGTCCCATGCGGCCGAGCACCTCGCGGACGCGGTCCAGGCCCATCGCGATGCTCGACGGATGCTGCGCCGAGATGTGGGCGAGCCAGTCTGGGAGGGATTTTTCCAGGGTTGCCTTCGACTCCGGCCTCGGGCCATGACCTCTCAGGCTTCGGGTACCGGCTCGCGCTTGAGCAGCGTGACGAGGCGCGCGACCTTGTCGCGCAGCTGCCGGCGGTCCACGATCATGTCGATCGCGCCCTTCTCGAGCAGGAACTCCGAGCGCTGGAAGCCCGCGGGGAGCGTCTCGCGCACGGTCTGCTCGATCACGCGCGGGCCGGCGAAGCCGATCAGCGCGCCGGGCTCCGCGAGCACCGCGTCGCCGATGAAGGCGAAGCTCGCCGAGACGCCGCCCATGGTGGGATCGGTGAGAATCGAGATGAAGGGCTGGCGCGCGGCGGACAGCTGGTGCAGCGACGCGGTGGTCTTCGCCATCTGCATGAGCGACAGGAGGCCTTCCTGCATGCGCGCACCGCCGCTCGCCGTGAAGCACACGAAGGCCAGCTCCTCGTCGCAGCACGCCTGCACCGCGCGCACGAAGCGCTCGCCGACCACCGAGCCCATCGATCCGCCGAGGAAGCCGAATTCGAACGCCGCGGCGACCACCGGGACCGATTTCACCGCGCCCTGCATCACGACGAGGGCGTCGGTGTCGCCGGTTTCCTTCTCGGCCTCCTCGAGGCGCTCGCTGTACTTCCTGCTGTCCTTGAACTTGAGCGGGTCCATCGGGACCACTTCGGAGGCGAGCTCCGCGCGGCCCTCCGGATCGAGGAAGAGGTCGAGGCGCTGGCGCGCCGACAGGCGGTTGTGGAAGCCGCACTTCGGGCAGACGTGGAGGTTGTTCTCGAGGTCGGTGAAGTAGAGGACCGCCTCGCACGAGGGACACTTGCTCCACAGGCCTTCGGGAACGGCCTTGCGCTGCTGCGTTCCCTCGCGCTTGATCTTCGGCGGCAGGAGCTTGCGGAACCAGCTCATGCGCCGTCATCCTCGACGCCCGCGACGGCGGGCAGCGACCGGGCGGGACCCTCGTCCATCGCGCTGCGGAATTGCGCGATGAGCTTGCCGGCGCGCTCCGGGGCCGCCTCGGGCGCGCCCTCCTCCAGCTCCTGCACGATGCGGCTGCCGACCACCACCGCGTCGGCGATGCGCCCGACGCGCCGCGCGGTCTCGGCATCGCGGATGCCGAAGCCCACGCCCACCGGAATCCGGGTGTGCGCACGGATGCGCGCGAGCATCGTCTCGACGTCCCTGGTATCGATGTGCGCCGCGCCCGTCACGCCCTTCAGCGAGACGTAGTAGATGTAGCCCTTCGCGAGCTTCGCCACGCTCGTGATGCGCGCCTCGCTCGAAGTCGGGGAGAGCAGGAAGATCGGGTCGATGCCCGAGCCCTCGAGGGCCGCGAGCCATTCGCCGCTTTCCTCGGGCGGGTAGTCGACGATCAGCACGCCGTCCACGCCAGCCGTACGCGCCGCGGCGACGAACGGCGCGAGCCCCATGCGCTCGATGGGGTTCGCGTATCCCATGAGCACCACGGGCGTATCCGAATCGCGCTTGCGGAACTGCGCCACCATCGCGAGAACGTCGCGGAGCGTCACGCCCTGGCGCAGCGCGCGCTCGGAGGAGCGCTGGATCACCGGGCCGTCGGCCATCGGGTCGGAGAACGGGACGCCCAGCTCGATCACGTCCGCGCCCGCCTTCACGAGCGCGTGCATCACCGGGACCGTCTGCGCGGGGGCCGGATCGCCGGCGGTGACGAAGGGAACGAGAGCGGCGCGCCCGGCGGCGCCGACCTTCTCGAACGTGGATGCGATGCGGCTCACGGCCCGCCTCAGAGCTCGATGCCCGAGGCCGTGGCGACGGTGTGCATGTCCTTGTCGCCGCGGCCGGAGAGGTTCACGAGGAGGATCGCCTCGCGCGACATGGCGGGCGCGATCTTCATGGCATACGCGACGGCATGGCTCGACTCGAGCGCGGGAAGGATGCCCTCGAGGCGGCAGAGCGCATGGAAGGCCTTGAGCGCCTCGTCGTCCGTGACCGCGACGTACTGCGCGCGGCCGGTGTCCTTGAGCCACGCGTGCTCCGGCCCCACGCCCGGATAGTCGAGGCCCGCCGAGATCGAGTGCGTGTCCTGGATCTGGCCGTTCGCGTCCTGCATGAGGTAGGTGCGGTTGCCGTGGAGCACGCCGGGGGAACCGGCGGAGAGCGAGGCCGCGTGCTTGCCGGTCGTGAGTCCCAGCCCCCCCGCCTCCACGCCGATGAGCTTCACTTCCTCGTGCGGAATGTAGGCGTGGAAGATGCCCATCGCGTTCGAGCCTCCGCCCACGCACGCGAGGATCGCATCGGGCTGGCGGCCGGCCAGCGCGACCATCTGCCCCAGGCACTCCTTGCCCACGACGGAGTTGAAGTCGCGCACCATCATCGGATACGGGTGCGGACCGGCGACGGTGCCGATGATGTAGAAGGTATTCTCGACGTGCGTCACCCAGTCGCGCATCGCCTCGTTCAACGCGTCCTTCAACGTGCGCGAGCCGCTTTCCACGGGAACCACGGTGGCGCCGAGGAGCTTCATGCGATAGACGTTCTGCGCCTGGCGCGCCACGTCCTCGGTGCCCATGTACACCACGCATTCCATGCCGTAGCGGGCGGCGACGGTGGCGGTGGCCACGCCGTGCTGGCCCGCGCCCGTCTCGGCGATCACGCGCGGCTTGCCCATGCGGCGCGCGACGAGCGCCTGGCCCACGGTGTTGTTCACCTTGTGCGCGCCGGTGTGGTTCAGGTCCTCGCGCTTGAGGAAGATCTGCGCCCCGCCGCACTGCTCCGAGAGGCGCTTGGCGTGGTAGATCGGGCTCGGCCGGCCGACGAAATGCTCGAGGTCGTAGTCGAGCTCCCTGCGGAAATCCGGGTCCTCGCGGCACTGGCTGTAGGCGAGTGTCAGCTCGTCCAGGGCGGCGCGCAGGGTCTCCGCGACGAAGACGCCGCCGTAGGGGCCGAAGTGGCCCGCCGCGTCGGGCAGCGAATAGTGCTCCCAGTCAGGAGGGTTGCCCTGCATCTTCACGTCGCACGCTCCGAATGAATTCGACGATCTTCGCCGGGTCCTTGAGGCCGCGGCCCGATTCCACGCCGCTCGATACGTCCACGGCCCAGGGCCGCACTTCGCGCACCGCGCGGCCCACGTTCGTCGCGTCCAGGCCGCCGGAAAGGATGACGGGCATCGGGAAGTCGGCGGGGATCGCCTTCCAGTCGAAAGTGAGTCCCGTGCCCCCCGGCGTCCCCGGCGAATGCGCATCGAGCAGCAGCGCCTTCGCCGACGAAAACCGGCCTGCGTATTCTAGCAAATCGGTCCCCGGCTCCATGCGCACGGCGCGTACGTAGGGCCGCGCGAAGCGCTCGCAGAACTCGGGCGGCTCGTCGCCGTGGAACTGCAGGAGGTCGAGCGGGACTCGCGAGAGGATGCGGCGGACTTCCGCCTCGCCCGCATCGACGAAGAGTCCCACGGCAGCGACGAAGGGCGGCAGCACCGCGGCGACCCGGGCGGCGGCTTCCGGCGTCACGAAGCGCGGGCTGGGCGCGTAGAACACGAGGCCGATCGCATCGGCGCCCGCCTCGGCGGCCACGCGCGCGTGCGCTGGATCGCGGAGGCCGCAGATCTTCACGCGGGTGCGCTCGGTTTTCATCGGGCGGGATCGACGAGGGGATGGTGCGGAAAGGCGGGAAGGCCGAGCGCCGGATCATACTCGACCGCCGCGAGGTAGAGCCCGTCGGGCATGAAGGTCGGCGCGGCGAGCGTGCGATCGCGCGCGGCGAGGAGCTCGCCGATCCACGCCGGCGATTCGCGTCCCGCACCCACGTAGACGAGCGCGCCGACGAGGTTGCGCACCATGTGGTGCAGGAATGCGTTGGCGTGGAAGGTGAACACGACGAGGCCGCCGGCCCGGGTCACGCGCGCTTCGAGGAGGTCGCGCACCGGCGATTTCGCCTGGCACTGGGCGTCGCGGAAGGCGCTGAAGTCGTGCGTGCCGCGAAGCGCCCGCAGGCCTTCCTCCATCGCATCGATATCGAGCGGCTTGTGGAACCAGCCGATGCGGCTGCGCAGGACCGCCGGCGCGACCGGCGCATCGAGCAGCAGGTAGCGGTAGGTCCGCGACCGCGCATCGAAGCGCGCGTGGAAGTCCTCGGGCACCTCGGCCGCCCAGAGCACGCGCGCGCGCTCCTCGAGGAAGGTGTTCGTCCCGCGCACCCAGGAGAACGATTCACGGGCGACGGGCGAATCGAAATGCACCACCTGCGCCGTCGCGTGCACGCCGGCGTCGGTGCGTCCTGCGGCAGTCACCTCGATGGGGCAATCGGCGAAGCGCGAAAGCGCCGCCTGCAGGTGGTCCTGCACGCCGCAGCCCGAGGGCTGCGTCTGCCACCCGCAGAATGCGGAGCCGTCGTACTCGACGCCGAGCGCGATGCGCATGGCCCCGCGGAGGGGCTCAGAGCGAGGCGATGAGCTTCTTCGCCTCGTCCTTCTGGACCGAGGAGCCTTCCTTCGCCACCTCGTTCAGGATCTCCCGCGCGCCGTCCTTGTCCCCGATCTCGAGGTACGCCTTGGCGAGCTCGAGCTTGGTGCCCACCGCCTCCCCGCCCGATTCCGCGGCCGGGGAGTCGAGGCTCAGATCGGCGAGATCGAGGCCGCCACCCGAGGCAGCCGCAGCCCCCTGCCCCGCGGGCTTCGAGGGCGAGAGGTCGAGGCCCGAGAGGTCGAAGTCGAACGCGGGCTTCTCGTCCTTCGCCTCGGCGGGAACGTCGACACGCTGGGAGGGCGAGCTGCCTGGGAGGTCGAAATCGATCGCGTGCGTGGCGGCCGCGCCTTCGCCGGGCTTCTGCGCATCGAGGTCGAGGTCGAAGCTGGGTGCGGGCGCCGCACCCGTGCCCGAGGCCGAGCCGGACGGGCTCGATTCGAGGTCGAAGTCGAGGTTCGGCTTCGCGGGTGCCGGCACCGCAGCGGGCGGCGACATCGCGGTGAAGGTGGCGGTGCCGGCGGCAGCCGCGCCGTACAGCGAATTGCCCGGATCGATCTGCGCGCCCATCGCTGCGGCCTTCTGCCACAGCGGCGAGCTTTCGCCGACCGCCGCGCGCAGCTCCTTCGCGACGGTCTCGAACGCGGTCGCGCTCTTGCGCGCGTGGTAGATCTCGAGGAGCTTCAGCGCGATCTCGTGGCGGCTCTTGTCGCGCGCCATCGCCTCCTTGAGGATCTCCTCGGCCTGTGCGTCGCGTCCGTAGGCGATGTAGACCTCGGCCTCGGCGACAGGGTCGACCTCGTCGGTATCGATGGTGCCCGGGCCGGTCTTGTCGAAGTCGGTGAGGAACGAGCTGTTACCCGTATCGACGAGCCCCGCGGCGGGCTTCGCCGTGGTCGCGCCGGGCTTGAGATCCGAGGGGAACGCGCTCGTCATCTGGCTCGACTCGGGCTCCGCGTAGCCGCGACGCCGGCGCACCGCCACGAATCCCGCGATGCCGAGCAGCGCGATCACGCCGACGCCACCCGCGAGATAGAGCGGGTTGTCCATCACCTGGTCGAGGAGGCTCGGCGGGGGCGGCACGCGCTTCTTCACGACCGGCTTCTTCGGCGCGGGCTTCGCAACGACGGCGGGCGCGGGCTTCGGGGCTTCCGCCTTCGGAGCCTCGGTCGTCGCAGGCGTCGCCGGCGTGGCGGCTTCCGTTTTCGGCGCTTCGGCGGGCTTCACCGGCTCGGGCGCGGCCTGGGCGAGCTTGGTAGGCTCCGCGGGCTTCGCCGTTTCCTTGGGCGCGGCGGTGGGCGCGGGCGGAACGACGGCCACGCTCGGCGCGGCGTTGCCGGGCGCGGTGCCCTTGCCCAGATCGAGCAGGCGCTGCATGTCCTGGATCTGCTTCTGGAGATCGGCGACGCGCGAGTTCGCTTCCTGGAGCGCGCTGTCCTTCGCGGTGACCTCTTCCTGCAGCGCGTTGATGCGATCCTGCGCGCTCCCCTTGCCGCCCTTCGCGCTTTCCGAGCGCGAGAGGCGCAGCTTGTCCTGGGGCTCGGCCGACGGGGAAGGCGCGGGCGCGGAGACGGCCGCGGAACCGATCTGTCCCGACGCGACGTTGGTCGGAGCGGCGGGGGCCGGTTGCGAGGCGACGCCGCCCGCGAGCTGGTCGCGATAGGCGTTCCAGTCCTGCACCTGCGCGTGGATCTCCTTGCGCGCCTCGGGCAGCGGAATCTGCGAGACCTCGTCCGCCTTCGGGATGCGGAGGATCTGTCCCGTCTTCAGGCGGTTCATGTTCTTGCCGGCGAACGCGTCCTTGTTCTCGCGATAGAGCGCGACGAGCATCTGCTCGAGGCTGACCTCCGAGGGCTTCACCTGGCTCGCGATCTTGGAAAGGTTCTCGCCCCTCTCCACGGGACCGTACGTATCCGCCGCGGGAGTGGCCGCGCCGCTCGCCTGCATCTCCGCCTGCGCCGACGGAGCTCCCGTCGCGTCGGTCGGTGCGGGAGCGGCTTCAGCCGGTGCAGCGGTGGTCGGCGCAGCAGGCGCAGAAGGCGCCGCCGCCGGCGATTCGGCCGGCGGCGCGGGGGTGGTCGGTGCGGCTTGCGGCGCCGCGGCCGCGCGGGCCGCGGCGGTTACCGTGGGCGGCGCGACCTTCGCCTCGGTGTAGCCGGGCGGATCGAGGAGGATCGGGTATTCGCGCTGGAGCTTGCCGGCGGGCCAGGACACTTCCACGAGCGCATCGACGAACGGCTCGTTGATCGGACCGATGCTCGTGAGCTTGAGGTACGACTGGCCGTTCGGACGCTTCTCGACGGAGAAGCGCAGCAGGCGCAGCACCGGGGAATATTCGATGCGTGCGTCGCGATACGATTCGGGCGGCGCGATGCGCGCGTTCATGACGTCCGCTTCGCCGGGTCCCATCGACACGAGGTCGATCTCGGCGTTGAGCACCTGGCCGAGCGCGGAATTGACGGTCAGCCTGCCGAGGCCCGCCCCGTGCACCGCGAGCGAAGCGCCCAGCACGAGCGCGAACGCCATCCCGCTTTTGATGATCTTCATCGTTCTCCCATCCCCACCCCGATGCCAGTTGAAATGCAGCGTAACATCAGGGGTTTATTGTTGCAACCTCAGCCGGTCCTTCACATTACCGCCAGAACGGGTCGATATTCAAGCGGATTTTGCCCTTTGAAACGGCGTCCGGCCGCCTAGGCGGCGGCACGCGCCGGAACGCGCGCTTTCAGCACGATTCCGAGCATGCGCCGGAGTGGCTCGGCCGCGCCCCAAAGGAGCTGGTCGCCCACGGTAAAGGCCGAAAGATACTCCCCGCCCATGCGCAGCTTGCGCAAGCGCCCGACCGGCACATCGAGGGTGCCGGTGACCGCGACGGGCGTGAGCCGCCTGAGCGTTTCGTCCCGCCGGTTCGCGACGACCTTCACCCAGGGATTCGCGCTCGCGAGCGTCTTCTCGATCTCCTCGAGCGGCACGTCGCGCCTGAGCTTGATCGTGAGGCCCTGGCTGTGGCAGCGCATGGCGCCCACGCGCACGCACAGCCCGTCGACCGCGATCTCGCCGTCGGCCGGGCGTCCGAGGATCTTGTTGGTCTCCGCGTGGCCCTTCCACTCCTCGCGGCTCTGGCCGTTGCCGAGGTCCTTGTCGATCCATGGCAGCAGGCTGCCCGCGAGCGGCACCTCGAAGTGCTCGGTGGGGAATTTCCCGTCGCGCAGGATCCCGGCCACCTCGCGATCGATGTCGAGGATCGCGGAAGCGGGATCCTCGAGCAGCGCCTTCGCCGCGTAGTGCACCTCGCCCATCTGCTGCAGCAGCTCGCGCATGTTCTGCGCGCCGGCGCCGGAGGCCGCCTGGTACGTCATCGCGCTCACCCACTCGACGAGGTCCGCGCGCAGCAGGCCGTCGATCGCCATGAGCATGAGGCTCACGGTGCAGTTGCCGCCGATGTAGTCCTTGATGCCGTCCTCGAGCGCCTTGTCGATCACCGCGCGGTTCACCGGGTCGAGGACGATGACCGCGTCCCTCTCCATGCGCAGCGCCGAGGCCGCGTCGATCCAGTAGCCGTCCCAGCCTGCCGCACGCAGCTTTGGATGGACCGCCTTCGTATAGTCGCCGCCCTGGCAGCTCACGAGGACGTCGTGACGCTTGAGCTCGTTCACGTCGTTCGCGTCCTTGAGCGGCGCGACGGGCTTGCCGATCGAGGGGCCGGGGCCGCCGACGTTCGAGGTCGTGAAGAACACGGGGTCGATCGCTTCGAAATCCCGCTCCTCGCGCATGCGCTCCATGAGCACGGAGCCCACCATGCCGCGCCAACCGATGAATCCGACCTTCGTCATGATCCTTCCTTCAGAGGTGTTTCACCACCGCCGCGCCCATCTCGACGGTGGACGCCGGTTTCGCGCCCCTGGGGGCGATGTCGCCGGTGCGCAGGCCCGCGGCGAGCGCGGCACGCACCGCCTTCTCGATGCGCGCGGCGACCTCGGCCTTGCCGAACGTGTAGCGGAACATCATCGCCATCGAGAGGATCATCGCGAGCGGGTTCGCGAGCTCCTTGCCCGCGATGTCCGGCGCCGAGCCGTGGATCGGCTCGTAGAGGCCCTTGCCGTTCGCGTCGAGGGACGCGGAGGGCAGCATGCCGATGGACCCCGTCAGCATCGAGGCTTCGTCCGAAAGGATGTCGCCGAACATGTTGCCGGTCACGATCACGTCGAATTGGCGCGGGTTGCGCACGAGCTGCATCGCGCAGTTATCCACAAGCATATGCGAAAGGGCGACGTCGGGATATTCCGGCGCGACCTCGTCGGCCACGTCGCGCCAGAGCTGCGTGGTCTCGAGGACGTTCATCTTGTCGACGCTCGTGAGGCGCTTGCCGCGCGCGCGGGCGGTCTTGAAGCCCACGTCGAGGATGCGGCGGATCTGCGCCTCGGTATAGCGCATGGTGTTGAAGCCCTCGCGGCTGCCCTTCTCGCCCGTCACGCCGCGCGGCTGTCCGAAGTAGATGTCGCCGGTGAGCTCGCGCACGATCATGATGTCGAGGCCGCTCACGATCTCGGGCTTGAGGCTGGAGGCGTCGGCGAGCTCGGGGAAGACGGTGGCCGGTCGCAGGTTCGCGAAGAAGTCGCACTCCTTGCGCAGGCCGAGGATCGCCGCCTCGGGCCGCTTGGGGCGAGGGAGCGCGTCGTACTTCGGGCCGCCCACCGCGCCGAAAAGAACGGCGTCCGCTTTTTTCACGAGATCGAGCGTCGATTTCGGCAGCGGATCGCCGCAATCGTCGTAGGCCGCGCCGCCCACCAGCGCCGCCTCGGTCTCGATCTTCAGGCCATCGCCGCGCAGCACGTCGAGGACGCGCGCCGCTTCCGTCATGATCTCCGGGCCGATGCCGTCGCCCGCCAGCAGTGCGATCTTCATGGGGCCGGGGCGAGCGTCACGAGAAGATCCAGGGCTCGGAGCGCTTGCGCTTCTCCTCGTACTCGCGGATCTCGTCCGCGTGCCGCAGCGTGAGGCCGATCTCGTCCCAGCCGTTGAGCAGGCTCTCCTTGCGCGTAGGCTCGATGTCGAAATGCATCGGCTTCTCGCCCGGCGCGACCACGGCCTGGGCGGGAAGGTCGATGGTGAGCTTGTAGCCCAGGTGCGCGGCGACTTCGTTGAAGAGGTGGTCGAGCTGGAATTCGTGGAGGACGATCGGGAGCAGCCCGTTCTTGAAGCAATTGTTGAAGAAGATGTCCGCGAACGAGGGCGCGATGACGGCCTTGAAGCCGTATTGCTGCAGCGCCCAGGGCGCGTGCTCGCGCGAGGAGCCGCAGCCGAAGTTCTTGCGCGCGAGGAGGATCGTCGCGCCCTTGTAGCGCGGCTGGTTCAGCACGAAGTCCGGGTTGGGCTTGCGCCTCGCGGGATCCATCCCCGGCTCGCCGTGGTCCAGGTAGCGCCACTCGTCGAAGAGGTTCGGGCCGAAGCCGGTGCGCTTGATCGACTTCAGGAACTGCTTCGGGATGATGGCGTCCGTATCGACGTTCGCCCGGTCGAGCGGGACGACGAGGCCGGTGTGGACGGTGAATTTCTCCATGGAAGTGCGGCGCGCGGGGAAACGCCAATTATAGCGGGCCGGGAGCTACGGCCGCGTGCCGCATCTCCTACAACTCCGCGCGCCCGCGGATGACGCCATCCGGTCCAACGCGCCTGTACCCACCCGACGGACCCAATGGCTATCGTGGAGCCTATGCCTGACGAAATCGGACTTGCCCAGACCTTCGCCGAGCGGTGCGCGGAGACGCGCGCGTACCTCCGCCGCGAGATGAATGCGCGCGGCCTGCGGGAGGAGGACGGCTGGCGCATCGTCGAGACCGTTCGGGCCGTGGGCTCGAGGACGGAGCTCGTGATGCGCCCCATGCACTTGCGCCTCACGCCGCCGGATGGCCTCGAGTGCGTGGTCGAGATCCACGAGGACGAGGCGATCGACTCCCACTGCGATTCCTGATCGCGGGGCTCGTCCGGCCGGGCCGGGCCGCGCCGGGCTGGCGGCGGATCATATCGGCCGGCTAATCGCGAGCCGCGTTCATCGAGGGATGGTGCCCTCAAAACGCGATTTGCATTTGCCTGATCCGCTGGATCACCTAATTGAGCCATTGGATCATTTGACGGAGCCTCTGGATCAGGCGAATGCAAACGCCGAAATCGAGGCGGCGGGAACGGCGCTGGTGCTGCTCCACGTCATCCGCGAAAACCCGCGCGCGGTATTGCTGGTCGTGCGGAAAGCCCGGCTGCACGGTGCCGCGCAGATCGCCGCCATCGAGCGGCTCACATCGCTTCGTGCGGCTCCCGGCTTCGGCGAAAGGCGCCCGCCCTCGAGGCCGCGCGGGCCGCGAAGACGCTAGCCGCGCCGCACGTCCACGAAGTGGCCGGCGATCGCCGCGGCGGCCGCCATCTCCGGGCTCACGAGGTGCGTGCGGCCGCCCTGCCCCTGCCGCCCCTCGAAGTTGCGGTTGGAAGTGGAGGCGCAGCGCTCGCCCGAGGAGAGCTTGTCGTCGTTCATGCCGAGGCACATGGAGCAGCCGGCCTCGCGCCACTCGAAGCCCGAGTCCTTGAAGATGCGGTCGAGGCCTTCCTTCTCGGCCTGGGCCTTCACGAGGCCCGAGCCGGGCACGACGAGGGCGAGACGCACGTTCTTCGCCACGCGGCGGCCCTTCACCACCTTGGCCGCGGCGCGCAGGTCCTCGATGCGCGAGTTGGTGCACGAGCCGATGAACACCTTGTCGATCGCGATCTCGGCGACCGGCTGGTTGGGCTCGAGGCCCATGTAGGTGAGCGCGCGTTCCATCGCTTCGCGCTTCACCGGGTCCTTCTCGCGCTCGGGATCGGGCACGCGGTCCTCGATGGAGACCACCATCTCCGGCGAGGTGCCCCACGTGACCTGCGGCTTCAACGTCGTCGCGTCGATCTCCACCACCTTGTCGAACTTCGCGCCCGGGTCGGAGACGAGCGTCTTCCAGTACGCGACGGCCTTGTCGAACTGGTCGCCCTGCGGCGAATGGGGACGGCCGCGCAGGTAGTCGATGGTCTTCTCGTCCACGGCGACCATGCCGGCGCGCGCGCCCGCCTCGATCGCCATGTTGCACACCGTCATGCGGGCTTCCATCGAAAGGCTGCGCAGCGTGGAGCCGCCGAACTCGATCGCGTGGCCGGTGCCGCCCGCGGTGCCGATCTTCCCGATGATCGCGAGCGCGAGATCCTTGGCCGTCACGCCCGCGTGGAGCCTTCCTTCGCAGCGCACGAGCAGCGTCTTCGATTTCTTCTGCACCAGGCATTGCGTCGCGAGGACGTGCTCCACCTCGGTCGTGCCGATGCCGAACGCGAGCGCCGCGAAGGCCCCGTGCGTGCTGGTGTGGGAATCGCCGCAGACGACGGTCATGCCGGGGAGCGTCGCGCCCTGCTCCGGCCCGATCACGTGGACGATTCCCTGCCGGCGGTCGTTCATGCCGAAATAGGTCTTCACGTGGAAGCGGTCGACGTTGCGGTCGAGCGTATCCACCTGCAGCTTCGAGATCGGATCCGCGATGCCCAGGTTTCGCGCCGTCGTCGGAACGTTGTGATCCGCCGTCGCCACGACCGACTCGATCCGCCACGGCTTGCGGTGCGCGACATCCAGGCCCTCGAAGGCCTGCGGGCTCGTCACCTCGTGGACGAGGTGGCGGTCGATGTAGATGAGGCCCGTTCCGTCCGCTTCCTCGCGGACGAGGTGGGAGGACCACAGCTTTTCGTAGAGGGTGCTGGGCATGGCGTGTCGACTCGGGAAGCCGAAATTATACCGCCGCGAAGGGGCGAATCACCCACGCGATTCGCCCCCCATCCTCACTTGTCCGGGCCGATGAAGTTCGAGAGCGAGTGGTAGGCGGTGTACTGCTCGTGCGCGAACTTCGCCGTCCGGGAAGGCGTGAGGATGCTCGGAATGCTGCCGTGCGCCTTCACCTTTTCCTGCCAGTACGGATTCTTCTTGAGCTTGCCGAGAATCGTCGCCCAACGCTTCACGATGTGGCTGGGAAGGCCGGGGGGCCCGTACAGCGCGCTCCATCCGGAAGCCATTTCGAGGTCCTTCATCCCGACCTCCGCAACGGTCGGCGTGCCGGGCGATTCCGGAATCCGCGAAGGCGTAGAAACGACGAGCGCCCGGAGGGTCCCCGCCTTGAGGCCGCCTACGTACGGCGCAAGCCCGTTGCAGGCGAAGGTCACCACCTTGCCGAGGAGGGCAGTCACGGTCGCGCCGCCGCCCTTGTACGGGACCTTGATCGCGGCATCCGCGGGCAGGCCCGAGTCGAGGAACGCCTTCACCGCGAAGACGACGGTCGCGTCCATGTTGCTCGTCGTGGCGAAGCTGAGCTTCCCCGGATTCGCCTTCACCGCGTCCAGCAGCTCCTTGAACGTCTTGTAGGGCGAATCGGCCTTCACCACGCAGACGTAGGGATCGATCTCGACCAATCCGATCGGCGTGAGGTCGTTCCACTTGTACGGCGTCTTCGGATCGAGCGCCGGCGCGACGACCTGCGAGCCCACGCGCGCCATGAGCAACGTGTAGCCGTCCTTCGGGGCATGCCGCACGTACTGCGTGCCGATCATCCCGCCCGCCCCCGTCCGGTTCTCGACCACCACCGGCTGCCTGACGAGCTTGCTCATCTGCAGGCCCGCGGCGAGCGCGCGCGCCGCGAGGTCGGCGTTCCCGCCGGGCCCGTAGGGGACGATCAGGTTGATCGGTTTGGACGGATAGTTGTCCGCGAATGACGTCCCCGACGCGAGGACTCCCAATGCAACAGCAGCTGCCGCCAGCGAAACGCGCTTCCGTTTGTGCAGATCCATCTTCGCTCCTCAAGAATTGTTCTTGTGATCGTCCAGCAGCCCCGCCCTCCCGATCCAGCCCGACGCTAGGCCCCGAACAGACCTCCGATGCATGCGTACTTCACCTCCACGAACTCCTCGATTCCGTACTTGCCGCCTTCGCGCCCGAGGCCCGATTGGGCGACGCCCCCGAACGGCGCGACCTCCGTCGTGATGAGGCCGCTGTTGATGCCCACCATCCCGCAGCGCAGCGCTTCCATGACCCGGTGGGCGCGGCCCAGGTCCCTGGTGTAGCAATAGGACGCGAGGCCGTACTCGGTGTCGTTCGCGAGCGCGATCGCCTCCTCCTCGGTGCGAAACCGGAAGAGGGGTGCGACCGGGCCGAAGGTCTCCTCGCGGAAGATCCTCATCGCCGCGGTCGCCTCGCCGAGCACGGTCGGCTCGAAGAAGGTGCCTCCCAGCGCATGGCGCTTGCCGCCCAGCAGCACGCGCGCGCCCTTGTCGACCGCATCCGCGATGTGCGCCTCGACCTTCGCGACCGCCCGCGCGTCGATGAGCGGTCCCTGCGTCACGCCCGCCTGTTCGCCCGGACCCACGGCGAGCTCCGCGACCGCCTTCGAGAGCTTGGCCGAGAACGATTCGTAGACCGACTCCTGGACGAAGATGCGGTTGGCGCAGACGCACGTCTGGCCGGCGTTGCGGAACTTGGAGACCATCGCGCCCGCGACCGCCGCGTCGAGGTCGGCGTCGTCGAACACGATGAAGGGCGCGTTGCCGCCCAGCTCGAGCGAGATCCGCTTCACGGTGGACGCGACCTGCTGCATGAGGAGCCGGCCGACGCGCGTCGAGCCGGTGAACGAAAGCTTCGCCACCGCCGGGCTCGCGCACAGCTCGCTTCCGATCGCCGCGGGATCGCCGGTGACGATGTTCAGCACGCCCTTCGGCATGCCTGCGCGCCGCGCCAGCTCGCCCAGCGCGAGGGCCGAGTGCGGAGTCTGGTGCGCAGGCTTCAACACGACGGTGCATCCGGCGGCGATCGCGGGCGCCACCTTGCGGGTGATCATCGAGCTCGGGAAATTCCACGGCGTGATGGCGGCGCACACGCCGACCGGCTGCTTCACGACCATCAGCCGGCTATCGCGCCAGGGGCTGGGAATCGTGTCGCCGTACACGCGCCGCGCCTCCTCGGCGAACCACAGGATGTACTCGGCGGCGATGCGCACTTCCCCGCGCGCCTCGGCGAGCGGCTTGCCCTGCTCGGCGGTGAGGATCCGCGCCAGGTCCTCCGCGTGCGCGATGGTGAGCGAATACCACGCACGCAGGATCTCCGCGCGCTCCTTGGCGGTGGTACGCGACCATGAGTGCTGCGCCTGTGCCGCGGCGTCGATGGCGCGGCGAACGTCGGGAACGCCCATGTCCGGCACGGTCCCGATGGCGAAGCCCGTGGCGGGATCGTGGGTGGGAAGCGAACGCGAGTCGTGCGCGCGATGCCATTCGCCATCGATCAGGCATTCCTGCCGGAACAGGCCGCCATCGCGCAGCTCGCGCGCGACATCCCTCGTGCCGCTCGATCGGCCGGCCCTTGCGTCGGGAAGCGTCTCCACAGTCATCGGATCGTTCTCCAGGTCGAAGTTGTCTCGTAGCGCTTCAGGCGACCGCGCGCGCTGCGCCGCGCGGCTCCGGCGCAAGCACCTGCCGCAGTCCTTCTTTCAAAGAAATCGCGGGCCTCCATCCCAGGTCGGCCGCGATGCGCGTCGTGTCCACGAGCCCGGCGCTGCGCGCGCGCCCGGACCAGAGCGCGCGTCCCGTGCCCGGAACGATCTCGCCGACGAGTGCGTGCAGCTCGTGCAGGCTCACGTAGTTTTCGGCGGGCCCGGCGACGTTGTAGATGGAATGCGCGGGCACCGGTGCGAGGAGCGCGCGGCAGGTGGCCTCCGCGGCATCGGTCACGTACGTGAGATGGATGCGCTCGTCGCCGCTCGCTCCTTCCACGACCACGTCCTCGCCGCGCGCGCATTGCAGGATGCGCTGGCGTACCTGCGCCATTCCGGGGCTCGTCGCCGCTCCGGGACCGAACACGCCGGAGTAGCGCAGCGCCACGAACTCGAGGCCGTCGCTCGAGCGGAAGCGCTCGCCCAGCATCTCGCCCAGCCGTTTCGTCATTCCGTAGAGGCTCACGTCGGCGGGAACGGGGTCCGCCTCGCGCATCGCGTCGGAGCGCGCGCCATACAACGCGATGCTGCTTCCGAACACGACGCGCCGGATGCCGAGGCCGCGGCAGGCTGCAAAGCACGTTGAGCGTGCCGCCGACGTTCACGCGAACCGCCTCGGCGGGATCGCCCTCGCAGGCGAACTGGAGGAGCGCCGCGAGGTGCGCGACGCGGACGACGTCGCCTTCGGCGAGCGCGGCGCGGACCGACTCCGCGTCGGTCACGTCGACGTGCCGCCATTCGACGCCGCGGGGCAGCGCGGCGGGCTCGCGGCGGGAAAGGATCGTCACGGCCTCGCCGGCTTGCGCGAGACGCGCAGCGCTCGCCACACCGATCGAACCCGTACCGCCCAGAATCGCCGTTCGCATGGGTCGCGCTCCGCCTCAGCTGAACTTGTCGAAGCGGATGTTCTTGCCGGGCACGCGCGCCGCGAGGAGCACGCGCAGCGACGCATCGACCGCCTGCGGCGGCCCCGCCACGTAGGCGACGCCCTCGTAGCGCCCGCCCAGCGCGCCCTTCGCCGCCTCGTGAACGAGGCCGCGGCGAAACCGCAGGTGGCGATGGACGAGCGAAGCGCCTTCCGGCGGGTCTTCCTCGGAAAGCGCGATCGTGACCTCGAGCGCACCCTCCGATGCCGCGGCGAGCGCGTCGAGCTCACCCAGGTAGAACGCATCGCGCAGCGTGCGCACGCCGAAGAACACGCGCCCGCGCGAATCGCGGAAGTGGCCGCAACGTGCCGCGCAGCGCAGGATCGACATCATCCCGGCGATGCCGGTGCCCCCCGCGATGCACAGGATCTCGTGCGGCTGCCCGGGATCGAAGGTCGCGCGCCCCAGCGGCCCGTACCATTGCACGCGCTCGCCCTCGATGCGACGGTCGAGGAGCCAGGGCGTGAGCCGTCCATCGGGCTTGCGCTTCACGACGAAGTCCAGCCTCGTGCCGTTGCGCTCGTGGTTCACCATCGAGTAGCTGCGGAACCCGGGCGCGCCGGAGAACTGCAGGCCGACGAACTGGCCCGCGAGGAAATCGATGGGGCGATCCACCTCGATGCCGAAGGCGAGGACGTCGGGAGCGAGGAGACGCGCTTCGACCACCATGCCCTCGCCGCCGCCGGGGACGATCGACGGCGCCTCGCCCTTGCCCTTTCGCACCTCGATGCGGCAGTCGGCGCGCGCCGCGCACTGGCAGAGGAGGAACTCCTGCGGGCCCTGGAGGTGCTTGCGCCCGGGCGCCTCGCTCCACAGATCCTCGACCTCGCCCTCGACGAGCTTCGCGCGGCACGAGCCGCACGTGCCGCTGCCGCATTCGTAGGGCAGGTCCAGGCCCGCACGAAGGCCGGCGTGGAGCAGCCGCTCGCCGGGACGGCAGTGGAACTCCTGCAATCGATCGCCGGCGCCCACCTCGATTCGCATGCGCGCCGTCCCTAGCCTTGCACTTCGTGCCCGTAGCGCAGCTCGTGCTCGAAATCGATGCACAGCTCGCCGTCCTCGCGCTTCGACGGATAGACGCGCAGCGGCGCCTCCGCGATGCCCTGCATGCTTCCGTCCTTCACCGACCATTGCCACAGGTGCTGCGAGCAGGTGAGGAGCGAGCCGTCGAAGAAGCCCTCGCAAAGCGGCGTCTGCATGTGCGGGCACGAGGGCGGCACCACGAGGATGTCGTCCTCCTCGCCGCGCAGGACGAGGAAGTCGGTGCCGTCGAGGGTGACGGTCTTCATGGCCGCCGGCTCGATCTCGTCCAGCTTGCACAGCGCTTTCCACGCCATCGCGGGGTCGATTCCTTCAGAAGGGTTTGTGGGAGCCGACGTCGAGCTGGCGCGTGTCGAGCTGCACGATGCGCTCGACCAGCTGCGCCGTCTCGCCCGCGACGCGGATCCGATCCTTGTACAGGCCGATCGCGTAGAGGCTGGTCTGCCCGCTCTCGATGTAGGAGGTCGTCCCGTCGAGCTCGGTGCGATAGATCGTGAGCGCGGAGACGACCTGCGCTTCGCGCGCCGCGGCGTCGTAGTCGACGGTGTAGACCTGGACCTGGCGCGTGAGCTTCGAGCGATCGGAGTTGTGGCGCGGGATGAGGTCGAAGCTCGCCTTCATGGCGCGATAGTCGCGGTCGGCCCAGCACTGCTCGCGGCGGATCTCGGGGCTGTAGGTCATCACCCGGTAGCGGAAGGACTGCGGATCGCACAGCGCGAGGTAGTCCTTCCACGACTCGTCGTTCATGGAGAGGCAGCTCCTGTAGACGACGTCGTGGATGGGCTGCAGGATCTCGGGCGGGATGTAGCTCATTTCGGATCGGCGGGGTTGCGGCCCATGAGCCGGCTCCATTCGGCGTAATAGCTGCGCACGCACACCTCGTCGTGCACCTTGTTGTTCTCCTCGCGGGCGACGATGTTCCATCGGCGCCGGAGCCCTGCTTGATCGCCTGCGTCTGCACCTGCGCGCAGAGGAGGTCCTCGTGCAGGTTCCAGCCGAACGGCCCCCACACCGAGACGTAGTCCTTCACGCGCTGCGCCCGTTCTTCCGGCGTGTCGCGCTTCAGGCCGAAGCCGCGGATCTCGACCAGCGTCTCGCGATCGGAGAGCGGGATCATCACGTTCACGCGCAGGCACGAGGTGCGGATGTTGTAGGCGCTCGCGGGAAAGAGCGTCGTGTGGCGCCAGCCGTTCTTCGGAAGCCCGGGGAAAGTGAGGAGCCGCGTGCCGCTGTCGCTGTGCGACGAGTAGTCGACCGTGGTGAAGCCCGTCACCGAGTGGCCGTTGGGGTACGTGGTGTACTCCTGGTCGAAGTACCCCGGCTTCACCATGCTCGTCTGGCGGTTATGGAAGTGCAGGTAGTCGTGGTAGAACTCGCGGCTCGTGTCGAAGAAGAGCTTGTAATTGCAGCGCACGATGCCCTTCTGGTAGTGGAAGATCTCGATCGGCTCGGTCTCGAGCTGCTCCAGCATGGGATCGAGCGAATGGCCGACGAAGTCCGCGAGCGGCCCGCAGTCGTCGTCGAGGTTCACCCACACCATCCCGCCGTAGGCGACCTCGGTGCGGATCTGCCTGAGGCCCACGCCTTCCTTGCACACGCGATCCTGGTAGGAGCCGGCGCGCGGAATCTCGACGCATCGCCCGCTCGCGTCGAACTGCCAGCCGTGGTACATGCAGGTCATGTGGTTGGCGTTGCCCGAAGGCTCGGCCTTGCGCAGCGACCCGGCGGGCGAGCGCACGACGAGGTTGTTGCGGTGCGGGCAGATGTTCAGGAACGTGCGGATGCGGTTGTCCTCGCCGCGCACGACCACGATGGGCTTGTTTCCCGCGAGGCCGGTGGTGCGGTAATCGAGCGGCTCCGGCAGCTCGCTCTCGTGGCAGACCGGCAGCCACACCCTGCTCCAGATCTTCTCGACCTCTTCCTGGAAGATGCCCGGGTCGGTGTAGATGTGCGTGTTGACGACGTGCGTATCCGGCAGCGCGGGCTTGAGCGCCCATTGCCTGGCGGTGCGCCCGGTGAAGCGCGAGGACGGAGACTGCGCGGGTTGCGGATTGGAGATCGGCTTCGAGGCCATCTTTGCGCTCCTTGTCTTTGGTGGTGCGAGCCGCGGCTACCGGCGCGGCGCGATGTAGAGCTGTCCGTGGTCCGCGCCGAGCAGCGACGCCGTGTGCGCGCTCGCCAGGCGCACGTGCGCCCGCACGGCCTCCTCGATGCGCTTCGGGTCGCGCGTGCGCAGCGCCGCGAGGATCGCGAGGTTCTCGTCCAGCACCTCGCGCTGCCGCGCGGCGCGGCTGCGGATGAGCATCGCCCCGACCAGGCGCACGCGATCGGCGATCGGCGCCATCAGCTGCTCGAGCATCGCGTTGCCCGTCGCCTCGACGATCGCGGCGTGGAAGTTGCGGTTGGCGAGAACGAACTTCGCGTAGGTCGCGGGTGCCAGCAGCGCCTCGCACCCGCGCAGGATCTTCTCGAACCGGTCGAGCATCGCGTCGGTGAGGTTCGGAAGCGCCTGGAGCGCGGCCTCGACCTCGAGCGCCTCGCGGACCTTGTACGTATCCAGGATCTCCTTGAGCGTGAGCGCGTGGACGCGAAACCCGCCGCCCCCCGCTTCGCGGTTGGCGAGACCCTCCTGCTCGAGCCGGCCCAGCGCCTCGCGGACGGGGGTGCGGCTGAGCTCCAGGCGCGCGGCGAGCTCGATCGCGTTCAGCCGCACGCCGGGCCCCAGGCGCAGGGAGAGGATCTCTTCCTTGATGTAGTCGTAGGCGACCTGCTGGGCGTTCTGGACGTCGTCCGCCGGGCGTGGTGCACGTGAATTCACCATGAATTCAGTTTGCGGCGGATCAAACACGGCGTCAAGCGCTCGTGCTAGCCGGGTGGATGAATTGGAGGACCCGGCGCTCCTTGACCGCCGAGCGATGCAGCGAATTCAGATCACGGCCGGACGGGCGAGCGCCTCGCCCGCCGCGTGCCCGGAAGCCCACGCCCACTGGAAGTTGTAGCCGCCGAGGTGCCCGGTGACGTCGACCGCCTCGCCGATGAAGTAGAGGCCCTTCACGTCCACCGCCTCCATCGTGCGCGAGGAAAGGCCGCGCGTGTCCACGCCGCCGAGCGTCACTTCCGCCTTGTTGTAGCCGAGTGTTCCCGAGGGGCGAAGCTGCCAGTCGGAGAGCGCGCGCGCGGCCGCCTCCAGCGCGCGATCGCCGAGCTGGGCCATGGGCACGGTCCATTCGTGCTCCGCGCACCACTGCTGCGCGAAGCGCTTGGGCAGGCGCTCGGCGAGCACGGTGGCGAGAAGCTCGCGCGAACGGCGCCGCCCGGCGAGCCACGCGCGCGCATCCACGCCGGGAAGGAGATCGACATGGATCGGCTCCGCCGCGCCCGCCCGTTGCCAATACGAGGAGATCTGCAGGATCGCGGGGCCCGAGAGGCCGCGGTGGGTGAAGAGCAGGCTCTCGCGGAAGCGGCCGCCCGCGCAGCGCACCTCCACCTCGAGCGACACGCCCGCGAGCTCGCCGTAGCGCGCGAGGAAATCCGGCTCGAACGCGAGCGGCACCAGCGCGGGCTTCGGTGCGACGACGGCGAGCCCGAACTGCTCGGCGATGCGGTAGGCGAAGGGCGAGGCGCCGATCTTCGGCACCGTGAGGCCGCCGGTCGCGACGACGACGCTCGCCGCGGCGACGCTGCCGCGCGCGGTCTCGAGGTGGAATCCATCGTCTGCGCGCCGCACCGCGTGCACCTCGCACGGCTGCCACCACTCGACGTTGGCCGCCCTGCATTCGGCCTGCAGCATCTCGATGATCTGGCGCGAAGACTCGTCGCAGAAGAGCTGGCCCAGCGTCTTCTCGTGCCACGCGATGCCGTGCCGTTCCACGAGCGCCAGGAAATCGCGCGGCGTATAGCGCGCGAGCGCGGAGCGGGCGAACTCGGGATTGGCCGAGAGGAAATCGCCGTGGTCCGCGCCGAGGTTGGTGAAGTTGCAGCGCCCGCCGCCGGAGATGCGGATCTTCTCGCCGATCTTCGCGGCGTGGTCGATGAGCAGCACGCGAAGGCCGCGCCGGCCGGCGGTGGCGGCGCACATCATGCCCGCCGCACCGGCGCCGATGATGACGACGTCGTGGCGCGAGGGCTGGGGCGGCGCGTGGGGAGGATGGGGCATGGAAGCCCCGGATTCTACGGAATCAACCCGTCCGCCTGCCCCTCGCGTGGGACAGCCGTGGGCGAGCTACGCCTTTCGCTTTCGCGACGACGCGGCCGGTTTCCTCTTCGCCGCGGCCTGCTTCCTCTTGGCCGCGGTCGCCTTCCTCGCCTTCGCCATCGGCAGCGGCTGCAGCAAGCTCACGCGATTGCCCTCGGTGTCCATGAACGAGACGTAGCCTCCGACGCCGGGGATCTCCATCGGCTCGCCCAGCACCCGGCCGCCCGCCTTCGTCACCTTGTTCATCGCCTTCACGAGATCGTCCACGGCGATGACGACCGAGGGATGCTGCTCGGGCCAGTCGGGCTTCTTCGCGAAGAACCCGCCGTTGATCGTGCCGCCCTTCTTCGGCCGGCCGTCGGCCCCGCTCTCGGCGGTCGTGGCAAGGACGTAGCGGCCCATCTTCTCGCCCATGTCCTTCATCTTCCAGCCGAACGCCGCCTTGTAGAACTTGGCGACGCGATCGGCGGCGTCGTAGGGCATCTCGAAGTGGACGACGGGATTCATGCGGATCTCCTGGACGAAGGGCGGGACGGCCACCGCGGCCGCCCCTGGATCCAGCTTACCCCGGCTAAATGACGAGCAGATGCGACAGGTAAACGTCGGAGCGAATCACGGCCAATGGCCCGCGAGATCGAACGAGAGCTGGGCCTCGGTGTCGCGGGAGAGCGGCGCCCTTGCCATGAAATCGGCCCCCAGGTCCGGGAATCGCTCGAGGTTCGGAATCAGGTCCGGCGCGAGGCGATCGACCAGGTGTTGGATTTGTACCTGGCGAGCACCTGCCGCGCCGTGGCCACGCGGCCATCGCGCACATCCTCGATGCCCTTCAGCGCCTCCTGCAGCAGGGAGATGTGGATGTGCTCCCGCTCGAGGCGATGGTAGTGGTCCAGGCGCCGGGCATCGACCAGGGCCACATAGCTTTCCCCATTGCGGGTGATGATCTTCTCGGCCCCCGCACGCACTTCCTCGGCGAGCTCGGAAAAGCGCGCGCGCACCTGGTTGAGCGGGACGATGTCGTCGGACTTGATGGACATGGCGAATCCATTAACGGATCGGTTAATCTTCAGTTTACAGCGAAGTCCGACATCGCGACCGCTGCGATCCAGCGTCGGTATGTGGCTCACGCCCTGAGCCTCGCGTCCCCTACCCTGCCCCCATGACTTCCCGCCGGAGCAGGAACGATCGGAGGCCCTCGCCATGTATCCACCCCTCACCGGGCACGCCCGCGCGCGCATGCAGCAGCGCGGAATCTCCCAGGACACACCGCGATGAAGGACGGGCTCGCGAAGATCGTCGGAAAGCGCATCGCCGGCGTGGTCGTCGCCGAGAGCCCGCGCGGGCCGCGCCAGCAGGTCTTCCTCGTGTTCGACGACGGCACGCGATTCGAATTCTGGGGCGATGCCTTCTCGTGCTGCTCGGGCCTCGACAAGGCCGCCGGGCTTGCGGACTACGTGGAGATGGCCGGGGGAAAGATCGTGTCGACGTACGGAGCGCTCGCGGACCATGCACCAGCACCCGCGGTTGGGATCACCGTGGGACCCGACATCGCCATCCGTTCCCCCTGGGGGTCCCCGCCGTGGAAGCCTTCGCGGACGCGGTTCATCTATTCGCTGGCGCTTACGAGGATCGCGATCGAGAAGGCGAAGCGCGGCGGGGCGGGTTGAAGTGAGCTGGACGTTTGCGCTTGGCTTGTTTTCGTCGTGCGCCATGCCCGAGCTTTCCCAGCGACTCAGGGTCGGAACGTTTCGGCGGAGTGCGTTCGGCCACTTGCAGCGCCCGCGAGAGCTCCGCGCGAGCTTGCGGTTGATGCAGCCAGCGCTCGTTATCCGGAATGACCGTCGCAGTGCGCACGAGCCACACCCCGGGCTCCTTCTCCTCCACGAGCACCTGCCGCCCGGCGTACTGCTTGCCGAGGGAGATCTGGCCGTTCGCGCCGATGACTTTCACGCTGACCTTGCTTCCGATCGTGTCCATCCGAGCCGTTCCTATTGCACGAATGCACTATAGTCACGATCAGGGCCGGCCCCACTCTCCCATCAACGGGGACGACAGGGCTGGTTGACTATGGAAGTGGAGGTTCCCCGTTATTCCTTGAATCGCTTCAATCGAATGTCGATCTCCCGAAGCGCCTCGTCGACGCCCGCTTGAAGCGCCTCGAACAGCGCCTCGGGAATATCGACGTCCTCACCCTGGTATTGCATCAATGACCGAAGTCGATTCGCTTCGACGAATGCCGCGGACGATCCTTTCTTCAGCGCAAGCGTTTGTTCGACGCAGCTCAACGTGAGTTGACGATTACCCTCTCCATCGGGCGATCGGTACCCCGCCAGCTTCAGGCCGGCAAGCGCCGCAGCATGCGCGGCATCATAGAGATTGTTGAATCGGACGCTCTCAGCCACTCCGGGAAGATCCGCCGCCGCGGCGAACTCGCGCGCCACCCTGGCGTGATTTTCGATTTCTCGCTTCGTGGCGCGGTGCCGGCTCAGCAGCCTTCGCTGGACCAGCCGGTCGAGGTTCTCCAATGCCATTCAAACCCTCCTCGTCGCCAACCATGAAGATCTTCGGTCCGTGCGCGACGGCGACCAGGAACGAGTTTCCCGCGGAGAGCTTCGTTTTCCACTCCGTGGGCCGGTACAGCTTTGCGTTCACGGCCCTGCCGATCTCCGAAGAAACGCGCGATGTCGCCTCGGAGAGGACAGCATGATCCGTCGAGCCGATGACGATCACGTCGATGTCGCTGCGAGCATCCGCCTTGCCCGCCGCGAAGGACCCGAAGATGAATGCGGACTGCACGCCCTCGAGCTTCCCCAGGGCTGCACCGATCCGCCCTCGGATTCCCCACGTCTTGACCGCGATCCCGTGGAGCTCGCCAAACAACGGACACGCACGATCGGCTCGATAGTGCAGCTGCCGACCCACCACCTCGGAGACAAGAACGCCGACGCGTTCCAACGACCGAAGCTCGCTCGCAACCGTAGGCGCGGAGAAGCCCGTGCGGCGCGCTATCTCGCGAACATGCAAGCCGCGAGCAGGATCGGTGAAGAGGATTCCAATGACCGCTTCGCGGCTCTTCCCGAGCAGGGCGGCGCCGAGCGATCCTTCCTTGTTAGCCATAGGCTTACAATTGTAAGAGCATGCCTAACATTGTCAAGGCTCCCCAATGCGCACGTACCGGCAGGCGGTGTGCCTCGGCGTTCGGTGGTAACTGTTAAAATTGCCAGATGAGCTCCAAGCTTTCCAAGGCCAATCCCCATCTTCGCGATCCCGTGGCTCGCGAGCGCGCCATCCTGAAATCCGTCGCGAGCTCCTCGGCCATCGAAGGGATTCGGGCACCCTTCACGGGTCCGGCGCAACACAAGGCCGCCCCCAAGACCTCGAAGCGCAAGAACTAGCGCCGTTGCCTGCGTTGCGTTCGAGCGACGATGCGCTCGAAGACAGACATCATCGGCGCCAGGTTTCCCGCCAGCGCTGCGTGCACCGCGTGGAAGTAGCGCTGTCTCTCCCGTCCAATCACTCCAGAGAAATCCAGCGGCGGCAGCCCGGCTTGCAACGCCATGAGTGTGGCGACCAGCCTGGCCCATCGACCGTTGCCGTCCCTGAAGGGATGGATCAGGACCAGCTCGACATGCACCGCCGCCAAGCCAAGCTGGAGTTCGTCGCCCACGAGACCGGCGCGGCACGGCGTGTATTGACGAAGCTGCTTGCGCTCGATCCTTCCTCTGCATCTCGCGAGCGGATCGAATTCCCAGAAGGTTGCGAAGAACCCGGCGCCGCGAGCCCGGCTCGAATTGCGCTTCCACGCCGGTGGCGACATAGCGATCTCTCATTGTCGAGGTGAAAGAGTGCCCGTGGGATTGCAGCGTAGCCGCGACCAAGCTCATCACGTGACCCTGGCCGTGCACGCTCGAGCCCTTGGAGAAAATTTCGCCGCACGGGGCAGCCCCTCGAATCGGTTTTTGCATTCGCCTGATCCCCTGGATCACAATTCCCCGAATGCCCATCCCCGAAGCCCTCGACCAGCAGATCCGGACCGCCGCCTTCATCCAGGTGCGGCGGATGCTCGAGCTGCGCGATCCCCTCACCTCCGAAGATCTCGCGCGCGGGTTCGTCTTCCAGGGCGAGCGAATCCCGCTCATCAATCCCCAGCGCGGCATCTTCAAGCCGACCGCGATGAAGTACGCGCTCTCGATCAAGACCGTGGTCCCGAGGAAGGGCGCGAGGACCAGCGTCGCATCGGAATCGCGTACGTTCCACCTCGCGCGCTGCTCAAGTGATTACGGCGGCTTCAGTGCCCTCACCTTCTCGGCCACCGCCCGACACCCCGTCATGAGGCCTTCGACCAACCGCTCGTCGATGTCGAAATCGCCTTCGTACTCGCCGACATTGCGGATGTCGTGGCATTTGGAGAGAACGCGCCACACCTCCGGCCCGAGCCCGAGCGTATGCGGGAGGACCTGGAACACGATGTAGCGATGATGGGCGCGATAGCCGTGCCAACGAAGCGCCGCGAGGCAAAGGCCATGCGCGGCGTTGTATGCGAGGTCGAACCGGCTCTCCAGCGAGATCGCGGAGTTCCCCGCATCGGCGAGCCGCGCCAAGGCAGCGCTTCTCATGCGTTCGAACTCGCGCGCATCGGGCGGCTCCTTCGCGAGCGGCTTCCCGGTTCCCACCAGATTTTCAAGCGCCGAGATCATCGGGGGAGCCGAAGAGCCAGATCTTCGGTTGCTCCATCACGCGGACCACGAACGAGTTGCGCTCCTTCAGGCGCTTCATCCATTCACTTCGTGTGTACACCGTGGGATTGATCGTGCGGCCGAGGTCGCGCGTGGCTTCCTCGAGCGCCGAAAAGGCGTCGGCATAAGTGAGGGAGTCGCTGATGATCATGATGTCGATGTCGCTCAACGCCGTGTCGCTTCGCTTGGCCAGGGAGCCGAAGATGAACGCCGCAATGATCCCGCCCTCCAGCCCTCCCAGCGCCCGCCGCAGCGGCTCCGCGATTCCGACGGTCTTCTGCGCGATCGAGCACAGCTCCGCGAAAAGCGGCGAATCCGGATTGGCCTGGTAGTGCTTCTGCGTTCCGAGCCGGCGCACGGTCACGAGACCGCTCGCCTCCAACCGAGCAAGCTCCCGCTGCACGGCCCCTGAGCCCGCACGCACCTTGCCGATGATCTGCGTCGCGTAGAAGCTGCGATCCGGCTGCCCGAAGAGGAGCCCGAGCACCGCTTGCTGCGTGCGGGAGAAGAGCGCATCCGCCAGTCCCGATCCGGCCTTGCGCTTGTGTGGCTTCCTACCCATTTCGGGTATGTTACTACCCAATTTGGGTATCTGCAACGATACTCTCCGCCCTTGCGATTCAACGCTCGCCAGGACCGGCAGGATGACCGACGTCTGTGGCTCATACCCGCGAACGGTGGCACCCTTGCGAATGCCCATCACCGAAGCCCTCGACCAGCAAATCCGCACCGCCGCCTTCATCCAGGTGCGGCGCATGCTCGAGCTGCGCGATCCCCTCACCTCCGAAGATCTCGCGCGCGGGTTCGTCTTCCAGGGCGAGCGAATCCCGCTCATCAATCCCCAGCGCGGCATCTTCAAGCCGACCGCGATGAAGTACGCGCTCTCGATCAAGACCGTGGTCCCGAGGAAGGGCGCGAGGATCTGGTACGACGACCAGAAGGCGGCGCACGACCAGATCTACAACGGCGAGGAGACGGTCGCGTACTCCTTCATGGGAACGAATCCGCAGGCGGCCGACAACCGGTGGCTGCGCGAAGCCATGGAGAACCGGGTGCCGCTGATCTACTTCCTGGGCGCGTTCCCGGGGCACTATCACGCGATCGTTCCCGTCACCATCGTGGGATGGGACGCGCGCTCGCTCCAGGCGCAGGTCTCGATGGGATTGCCCGGCGAGCTGCGCGCCGACCCGCAGGAAACGACGCTCGAGCGCCGCTATGCGCTGAGGCAGGTCAAGGCGCGGTTGCACCAGACGCTCTTTCGCGCCGCGGTGATCGCCGCGTACGGCGGCCGATGCGCCCTCTCAGGGCTGCCGGAGACGAGCCTTCTCGATGCGGCGCACATCGCGGCCGATGGCGACGAGCTGTTGGGCCAGCCCATCGTCACCAACGGCTTGCCGCTCACGAAGCTGCATCACGCGGCGTTCGACAATCACTTGATCGGCGTTGATCCGGACTATCGGATCGTCGTATCCGATCGTTTACTCGCTACGCGGGATGGGCCCACGCGTAATAGCCGATCGGCCAACCGATCGGCAATTTTCTCGGTACGTACTGCGCCACGAACGCGGCATTCCCAAATTACAAACAGGCGCCACCCAGCGCGGCGCAGAGCTCGATCATTTTTCCTGTCGCGCTTCACATTGCCCTGCAATTTCGGGCGCCAATAACTTACGCGAGATTCGGGTACATGCCCATCGCAACAGGTATGCTGATGCCAGAAGCAGCCCCGAATTTGAATCGCTGTCCGGTATCTAGGTAACACTATGTCTGGCTTGCCAGGCAGGTCGCAGACGTGAAGGCGATAACGAAACCCGCGCGCAAATAGTGCCTTCCTCAGCCGAATTCCGGGGCAGTATCCTTTGAGCGAATGAGCGCCATTCGCTGTGACCGCTTTCGCTTTGACAGGAAATCGGCCATTGATTTACTTCTTGTTGAAGAAGTCCTGCAAGATCGTATTGGCAAGGTCAGTCTCATATACACCTTGCTTCTCTGACAAACGGCGAAGCAGTTCGCGGTTTGTATGCTGAATCTGAATCGGTTTGTACTGGGCTGGGAACGCCCACGGACATGTGTTGCAGTTCTGCTGGCACCCGGCGCAAGCTGAGCTCTTGGCGTTATTGCATTGCTCGCAGAGAGGCTGCCAATTGGCATCGTCATTGAGGCCACCTCTGGCGCGAGGTACGCGATGGTCAGGGCTCAGCTGGATCGCTGGTTCTTGTGCGCCGCAGACAGCGCAACGATAGTTCGCTTCCTCTTGATCTCCGCCCATAACCTTGCGGAAGGCTTTGTGCGGGGCGATCGCTTCGATCCAACGACGATGCTTTGAAGCTGGTACTTCACGCCTTCCTTGACGATGCCTGTAAACCCCTCCTCGCCCTGCAGCTCCCGCATGCGCCGGAAAGGGTCGAGGTACGGCTCTTCGTTATCCGCAACTCGCAGCGCGTTAATTTTTCCTCGCACTTCCTCTTGGCTTACGTGGGGCCCCGGGAGGCCATGGCCCCTCGGCCATAGGAGTTCGAGGATCGCCGAGGTAGTAGCGCTTGTTCGCCGGGGTCGTCGTGACGAATCCCGCGGCTGCATCGCGAAGCCATTGAGTCCGCGCCTGCTCGGAGGGCACCGGCGCGGGGTTCGAGGGTACTAATTTTCCTTTGCTAGCGCGTCCCTTCGCCATCTTGAATATCTCATCCGGCTGAAGCAAAATACATTAAATGCTAGGTTACGATACCCTCACAACCACAAACTCTTGAGAATGCGGTTCGCTTCCTTTTTCGCGGGAATCGGTGGTTTTGATCTAGGTTTCAGCGGGCCGGGATGAAACCCGTCTTCCACTGCGAGATTGACGAACACTGCCAGCGCGTACTCAAACGGCATTGGCCGGAGGTCCCTCTTCATGCGACATCCAGACCCTCGAAGCGTCAGCCATCCCGGAAGTGATCTCTGGGCAGCGGGTTGGCCCTGCCAAGACGTCAGTAACGCAAACGCTCAACGAGAAGGGCCTTTCCGGCGAACGTAGTGGACTCTTCTTCAGTTTGCCGACCTTGCTCGAAAGATACACCAAGATGGATTGTCTTGGAGAATGTGTCGGGGTCCTCAGCGCCGACGGAGGAGAAGCGTTTGAAGCAGTTGTCGACGAACTCGAAGAGATCGGGTATCTGGGGATATGGTTTACGTGTAACACTCTCAGCGCGGGCCTTCCCCACAACCGCGAAAGAATATTCCTTATTGGCTCTCTTGGATCGGAAGATTGCCTATGAGTTCTATTCTGACGGCGGCGAATTGCTTAGGGATCATCCGCCGCGAGAGAGGCGAGCCGGAAGGCGCCTCGATCCAGTCTTTCGCAGGAGTTTGTTTCAGACACTCCGCTTCTGGTTCAGCGTCGCGGAGGCTTTGGGTATACCAAAGCAAAGAGCTACAGCCCCACGATACGCGCCCAAACTGGCGGACATCAAGGCGGTCACTCTGACCGACCAATACTATGTGGCCAGAAATTTGACTTGGAACGAATGCGAGAAGCTAATGGGCTTTCCGGAGGGCTGGACGGTCGTCGAGGGAGACTCATTGGCAACGCCGTCGCGCCGCCGATAGCTGAGTATATTGGCCGTGAAATATTCGAATCGACGCATGGCGCGCCCGTAAGGAGCGGCGTCGGCTTCAGCTGGCGCAAGGCTGAGATCCTTACAGCCGGTCAAAGCTGTTGCCGTGGCGGGGAATAAATAAGCGCTCGTAGAGTCGCGTTGCGTACTCGTCGGTCATTCCGGCTACGTAGTCGCAAATCACGCGAGTACCAGCGTCGACACTGCCGCACCCGCTATATGCTTTCCGGAACGTGTCGGTTAAGAGTCGCGCTGGATCGGAAGCTAGCGCGTTGTAGAGGGAAGTTACTAACCGCTGTCCGCGATATTCGAGTGACTGCACCTGCGCGGTCCTTATCACCTTTTGGATCACAAGCGCCTTTAGTGCTTCAAGAAAACGAAGCGCGTCGGGTAGAAATTCAGCGCTGAAGTTTAAAAGTGGGTGCGAAAACAAGCCCAGGTCGCGCACTCACTGAGATGATGAACGCATTCACCAGGCCGCCAATTGCGTTCTTGCGATCGCTTCCATCTCCATCAAACAGTAGTGAGCCATCGCGAGCTATATCTACATCGCGCTTCTCGCCCCATTCCTTGTCAAAGTACGTTGCCAAAGCAAGCCAGTCGTCTTTTGTAACCAATCGCAATGCGATTGCATCCTCAAGATCATGAACGCCGTACGAAATGTCATCAGCCAGTTCCATGACTGACGTATCGAAGCCCTTGTAACCCGGTTTCCCGTGGCTGTCCTCCGTCGGGGGTTTTTTGAGGGATTGAAATCTCCTCCGATCTTCCTCAGGGAATGGCGCGAGGATCCAGTTCACAACCTCATCCTCAGTGTCCAAATAGCACTTGGGCGGCTTCCAATCGCCGGCGCGGATGTTTAGTTCGTCCTGGATTTTTGGGTAACGCGTCCTGACTACGCTACGTAGCGGCAGCGGGTACTTGAGGATCTGCTAACAACGTACGCCTAGTAGGATCCAGACCAAAATCTCGGGTATGTGCCTCCAGCCTGGACAACAGACGAAGGCTCTGCCCATTACCCTCAAATCCACCATTCGCAGTCATCACGTAGTTGAGCGCGACTTCGCCCCCGTGGCCAAAGGGCGGATGACCTATGTCATGAGCCAATGAAATGGCTTCTATGAGATCCTGGCCGAGGCAGCCATTGCCTTTCGTCGTCCGTGAGTTGAGGGTGGGCCTTTAGGTAGCGAACAATTCCACGGCCTACCTGAGCGACTTCCATTGAATGCGTAAGTCGAGTCCGATGGAAATCACCCTCGCCAATGCCGAGGACCTGCGTCTTGGCTTGCAGTCGACGAAACGCTGCGCAATGAATAATGCGCGCTCTATCCCTGCCATAAATTGCGCGATGATCGTTTTCCGGACGCGACAGCTGCGTTGGTGAACGCCGCTCAGTCCATGGGTCAGGCGTTGCCATGGAGATCTCTAGCGCTCAACATCTTTCTTGTTGATCACAGCGTTGGACTTCAAGAACTTTATCAACAGCGTCTCAATCTGCCGTCTTAGCGTCGTGTTGTCGATGCGAATCCATGAAGCCGAATCTACAATCGGCTGCTTAAACCAAAACTTTTCCTCATGATCGCGAATGCGCTTCTTTACGTTCTCTCCTTCCCCAACGTAGATGGGCCGCTCACTTATGTCGTACAAGACGTAGATTCCCGGAAGGGAAGGGCGCTCCTCGGGCGAGTGGGGATCAAAGTCTTCCAGGGCACCGAGCCCCTCAACTGTCGCCTCCTCCGAAACTTCCTGGACTGCATCCTCGGGCATCGGGCCAAGCACGGTTTCAAGTCGCTTTCGAGTGCTTTCGCGCAGGTTTCTTGTGACACCTCTTTCAATGCGATAAATCGCAGGCGGAGTTAGCCCAGCCTTCGTCGCGACCTCGTATACCGATAGGTCCTTCGAAATACGCGCCTTCTTCAACCAGGCGGCCGTAGCCGACGAATCGGCATCCTCGCTGGCCGCGCCTCCACCGAGCACACGCTTTATCTTTTCGACCTGCGCAGGACTCGGTTTGACCCTTCCGGTTTCCCAGTGCGAATTCGTTACCTGAGAGAGTCGCAGTTTGTTCCCTAGCTCTCGTTGAGTAAGACCAGAATTGATCCGCAGTCTACGCACGGTTCTTGGTGACATGGTCTCCGCCTCGATCCTTCTTCGCCGCCTGCTGGCCTCAAGTTCGCTTTGCGGCGCAGCAAGAGTATCAACCAAGGCTAGTCGCTCGGTAGCAACCCGTGCGTTCGCGCAAACGCCATCAGCTGTCGCAACGCTTGCGCTGCATCACCTGGCGCGAGGTGCCAGGCTTGCGGCGGTCGAGGGTGCCGAGGATGTTCCCGGTCATTGTGATGCGAGTTTACTGCATCCCATGTTCGCGATGAAGAACAGTGGGTTGCAAGAACCAGGTACGAAGCATCGGCCCGATCGCATTCGTCAGGCCGAAAGATGGATAGCACAAACTCGCGTTCAGCCGGCAGGCGTGCGCACGGTAGCATTGGGGCTGGCTCATTCACCGAGTGAGAACGCTCATGACTCGTCGTTCGCCAATCCGGGGAGCCCCATTGCGAGCGCCGGCGCAATCACTCGAAGAGTATCGGCTCGAAGTGGTGTTGGACAGGTTGTTCGTTCCGCTCGTGATCGCGGTACTTCTCACGGTGATGTTCGCCCAGGATCTGTGGCGCATGTACCATCCTTTCCCGCCGATGCCCTGGCTGTCAGGAACGTTCGCATTCCTCGCTCTGACCTATGCAGGATGGAACGTCTGGAGAACCGTTCCTCACACTCGAAATATCGGATTGGCTATCGCAGGCGAAAAGGCCGTTGGTCAAGGCCTGGAGCAACTGCGGCAAGACGGCTATTCCGTGTACCACGACATACCAGGCGATGGTTTCAACGTCGACCATGTCCTCGTCGGTCCGGCCGGAATCTTCACGATTGAGACCAAGACGTTGAGCAAGCCCGTCTCGCGCGAAGCGAGCGTCGTGGTAGACGGCGATTCAATCGTTGTGGACGGCCGCATACCGAGCCGCGACCCGATTCCACAGGCGCGGGCACAAGCGGCGTGGATCTCGAAAAATCTCAAGAAGAGCACTGGTCGGGACTTTCCCGTCATTCCAGTAATCGTTTTTCCCGGATGGTGGGTTGAGACAAACGCAAGACCGTCGGGGCTATGGGTCATCAATGACAAGGCTTTGCCCAAGTTTCTCGCGAAGGAGAAGCCGCGCTTGAGCAGCGAGGATGTCTCCATGGCGAAGACGCACTTGGAGGCGTTTATTCGACTTCAGGATCAGCGGGGATCCAAGATCAAGCGGCTCAAGTAATCCGGTTGCATTCGGCTGATCCACTGGATCACTTAATTGATACTTCGATCGCTTTCCGCGCGATTTCATGTTCCAGCTGACGGTCGAAGAAGCGGAAGCTTTGAGGTGCCAAATTGGCACCTCAAACGCAGAAGCGCCGGTAGGGCGTGGAGGCCGGCGTTACCTGCCCTATGTTTTCACGGAGCAGGGAGTGGCGATGCTCTCGAGCGTCCTCAACAGCAAGCGCGCCATCATGGTGAACATCGAGATCATGCGGGCCTTCGTGCGGTTGCGGCAGATTCTCTCCGCCAATGCCGAGCTCGCGAGAAAGCTCGATGCGCTGGAGCGAAAGTACGATGCCCAATTCAAGGCGGTCTTCGATGCGATTCGTGAGCTGATGGCGCCGCCCGCCAAACCGAAGCAACCGATCGGCTTCGTACGCTGAGAAGCGTTCCATACGCAGTTTGCGTATACTAAAAGACGTGTGCCCAATGTTCCATACCAGACAAGGCAATGAAGCGCAGGCTCTTTGACGAAATCGCGGAGGGGTTCAAGGCTCTCGCCGACCAGCGCGAAGGCAAGCGGACGCTGCGCACGCATACGGTCGAGGTGAAGCCGGCCCCCAAGGTGAAAGCCCGCGAGCTGATCGAGCTTCGCAAGCGGCTGAACATGTCGCGGGCGGTGTTTGCACGCTATCTCCGAACGAATCCCAGGACGCTCGAGAATTGGGAACAGGGCCGTGCCCGTCCCAATGCGCAAGCCGCGGTGCTCATTCGCCTGGTGGAGCGGTATCCCGACACGGTCGCAAGGCTCGCGCAGATCTAGCAGCCGGGCGTCACCAGCTCGATGGCCGAAACCACTTCGATCCGGAGGCATTCGATGTCGCCGAGGCCGATCGAAGGGTCGCGCGCGTTCGATGAGCATCGGCGACGTCCGTCCACCGAACTGTGCCCAGCGCGTTGGAAGGAAAATCCATCCCGCCGGTTGAGCGTCCCAACATGGCCATATATACTTCCAAAATGGACATTTCGGTCACCCAGTTCAAGCAGCGCTGCCTGGAGCTCATCCGGCGCGTCGAAGCGACCGGCAAGCCCGTGACGATCACGCGGCGCGGGAAAGCGGTCGCCCAGCTCGAGCCCTCGCCCACCGCAACCGCGCAGGGCCTGAAACCCTGGGAGAGGTTGCGCGGGCGTGCGCGCTGGCTCGGCGATCCCGGCGAGACGTTCATCTCCGAGAAGGACATCCGGGGGCTCTGAGTGGGCGTGCTGCTCGATACCCACATGTGGGTGTGGTGGCTTTCGGGCAGCGATCGCCTCGCCCCCGGGAAGCCGCCGCGCTCGATGCGCTTGCCGCGCGCGGCGAGCTTCGCCTGGCCGCCATCAGCCTCTGGGAGGCCCAGATGGCGTTCGCGAAGGGGCGCTTCATCCCCGAGGATGGATTCGAGCGCTGGTTGCGGGCGGCCGCGGCGCCCGAAACGATCCAGGTCGTCCCGCTCGACGTGCCCGTCGCCCTGGCGCTCAACTCGCTCCCGGAACGCCTGCACAACGATCCGGCCGATCGCCTGATCGCGGCCACCGCGAAGGCCTATCGATTCCAGCTGGCCACCCACGACGAGACGCTTCGCAGGCTTCGCGTCGCCCCGATCTGGAAAGCGTGAGTCTGCTCAAGAAGCCCCCGTGACGTGCGGCTGCAGCAGGTCCCACCGGTTGCCGTAGAGATCCTCGAACACGGCCACGGTCCCGTAGGGCTCGCGTCTCGGCTCTCGCACGAATCGCACGCCCTTCGCCTTGTAGGCCTCGTAGTCGCGCGCGAAATCGTCGGTGTGCAGGAAGAGGAACACGCGTCCGCCGGTCTGGTCGCCGATCCTCGATTCCTGCTCGGGGGTCGCCGCGCGGGCGAGCAGAAGGCGCGCTCCCCGATCTCCGCGCGGCGCGACCACGACCCAGCGCTTGTCCTGTTCCGGAATGAACGTGTCCTCGACGAGCGCGAACCCGAGCGTGCCGACGAAGAACGCGATCGCCTCGTCGTAGTCGCGCACCACCAGCGATACCAGCGCCAGGGATTGGTTCATGGCGATTCGAGTCTAGCGCATGGCGCTGGGCGCCCTGGGCCGTTTGCACTCGGCTGATCCACTGGATCACTCAACTGATCCGCTGGAGCACTTAACTGATCCGCGGGATCAGTCGAATGCAAACGCGCATTTTCGACACCTACACACGATCGCCACCGCCCGGCTTTGGCATGGATTCCCGCCCAGGATCTTCCCGAAGCGCTCTTCCTGCACGCCGCTCACGATGTACTGGTAGCGGTACGCCTTCAGGAACGCCTCGGCCACCTTCGCGCGGCTAACTTGAGGTCGCAAATTGCGACCCCAAGCCGGATCGTCGCTGATCCCTTGTGCTATGCATATGTTATATATATACTGATCCATGCCTGTCCAGTACGATCCCAAGAAGGCAGCCGCAAATCGCAAGGCCCATGGGGTCTCGTTCGCGGATGCCGAGGTCGTGCTCTTCGACCCCTTGGCCGTGACCATCGAGGATCTTGGCGCAGTAGGCGAGCACCGCTTGATCTCGGCCCGCCGCCCTACGCGAAAGGAGCGCAAGTCCTATGAAGGCTGAATACGACTTTTTCAAAGGGAAGCGCGGCGCGGTCATTCCGGCGAAGGGCAAGACACGCATTTCGATCTTCATCGATAACGCCATCCTTGACGAGTTTCGCGCTCGCGCCGAAAAGGCGGGCATCGGTTACCAGACGCTGATGAACGATGCGCTGCGGAAGGCGCTCTCCCAAGCCGGACAACCGGTCACGGAGCAGGTGCTGCGCAATGTCCTGCGGGAGGAGATGCCGGAGTATCTGGCGCGCGGCCGTGCAAGACGCCGGCCGAGGGCGAAATGAGGCCGTCCACGCCTTTCCTGGCAACTACCGAGGGCCACGTCTCACGAAATGCAAAGTTGCATTCGGCTGATCCTCTGGATCGCAAAAGTGATCCGCGGGACCAGTCGAATGCAAACGGGGTTTCGAGGCACCCACACTCGATCCGGCCACTGCCAGCCATCACGGCCAACGGCGGACCATCACCCCAGAATCGGCTCCAGCGCCTTCCCGATCCTCTCCCCCTGCGCGGCCGTGATCATCCCGCCCAGGATCTTCCCGAACCGCTCCTCCTGCACGCCGCTCACGATGTACTGGTAGCGGTAGGCCTTCAGGAACGCCTCGGCCACCTTCGCGCGCGGCTCGGCTGCGAGCGGCCGGCCCATGGTCGCGAGGAAGTACTCGGCATCGGCCTTCGCCTGCATCTGCACGATGCCGTCCACGGCGCCCGCGAGGCCGATGAGGTCGTCCACCGCGCGATCGCGCGCCTTGGCGTCGAGCTTCGCGTCCTCGCGGATCCACTCCAGCTCGTCGAGGATGGCGTGCTGCGATTCCTCGCGCCAGTGGTACATGAAGACGTCCTTCCACAGCTCCGAGAGGTTCGCGTCCGGCTCGATGCTCGTGCGGTAGTGCACCAGCGTGAAGAGCTCGATGAGGCACCGTTCGTAAGGCAAACCGCGGATGGGGTCGGTCAACTCCACGCGCCGCCCTATCGTTGAATCTCGTATGGCGGGAGCCGCAATCCGGCTCATCCCCTGAGCTTCGCGCCCCTCATCATTCCAGGAATCGGTCGGATTTCCGTGTCTCGCCCAGATGACCGCGATGGATCTCGTCCATTCGCGGAGGTATATCATGGGCATATACGGCCGGCCGTCCGGGTTGCCGGACGATTTTCCGGCCTCGGTCGATTTCGAGTGGGATTCGGGGAACTCGATGAAGAACGAGAAGCACTCGGTGAGCGACGCGGAAGCGGAGCAGGTGTTCTTCAATGAACCGCTGTTACTGCTTGACGATGCCGCCCATAGCGCCTCGGAGCCGCGCTGGCATGCCCTCGGACGCACCAACGAGAACCGCTTGCTGAAAGCCGCATTCACGCTCCGGTCGGAGGGCACGCGGGTCCGAATCATTTCCGCGCGCCCCATGCATCGCAAGGAAAGGAAAGCCTATGAGCAAGCGACTCAAGCCAATCCCTAAGTTCCACTCGGAAGACGAGGAGCGCGAATTCTGGGCGACGAAGGGACGCGACTCCACGCAGTACCTCGACTGGAGCAAGGCGCGGCTCGCTCGATTTCCCAACCTCAAGCCCTCGACCCGGTCGATCTCCCTTCGGCTGCCGCTCTCGCTGCTCGAGCGCATCAAGGTCGAGGCGAACAAGCGCGACGTTCCCTACCAGTCGCTGATCAAGGTATGGCTCGCGGAAAAGGCGTGGAAGGAAGGCGGCACGATGGCCGCAGGCGCCGGTCATGCCGCAACGCGCTCCCTCGGAAGCGGCAAGCGGAGAGGAAACGTCGCCCGATGAGCAGAGCGGTGCGGGCGATGACCGGGTAACGCGGCGATGGCGACGTTCTATCAGGACAATCGAACTTGGTTCATCCTGGGAAAACCGCATGGAAAAGCCCATAAGTCCGTGCCTTCTGGGACGAGGAAGCCAAGGTGTGGGTCGCCGAAAGCGACGACGTGCCCGGCCTCGTCACGGAAGCGGCGTCCGTGGATCAGCTTGTCGACAAGCTGAAGACGCTGATCCCCGAGCTGCTTGCGGAAATACGGCATCCAGGCTTCCGGCGACATTCCCTTCCGGCTTGTGAGCGAGATCTCGAGGTCGTTTCTCACCAACGCGCGGCGTAGCGGTGGCGGATTACTCGGGCGAGCTCGAAGCGAGCTGCTCGCAGCAGCTGGAGCACATTTCGGCGTTCCGGACAGGGGCAACCGACTAGTCAGGCGGCGTCGTATTGCCTGGCGAAAGCGCTCGCAGGACTATCGTCGGCTCTTGCTCGTCGAGGACGCTTCGCTCGGGTACTACCGGCGATAGTGCACTCAGCGACGCATGCACGATAATCGGACTTCGACCTCGGCCCGAGAAGCCGCGCGGTGATCGATTGGCGCTAGCCCCGGCTCGTCCGCCGAAGGCTTCAGGCTTCCAGCGGATCCGGGTCTTCGATGCTGCGGCCTTCTTCCTTTCCTTTCGCCCTCCCCACGGCCGCCGGGACTGCCCGCACGTTCTTGTTCACATCCGCGTTCTGCGCGCGATGGCTAAGTGCATGATCGATCAGCACCAGCGCGAGAAATGCTTCCGCGATCGGTGTCGCGCGAATCCCGACGCACGGATCGTGTCTCCCATGCGTCTCGATCGTCGCCGCATTCCCCTCGATGTCGATCGTGCGTCGCGGCAAGCGGATTGACGAAGTCGGCTTCACCGCGATCGACACCACGATGTCCTGACCCGTCGAAATCCCGCCGAGAATGCCGCCCGCGTTGTTCGAGAGAAAACCGTCGGGCGTCATCTCGTCGGAGTGCTCGGTCCCGAGCTGCTCGACGGAACGAAAACCAGCGCCGATCTCCACGCCCTTCACCGCGTTGATGCCCATCATCGCCTGGGCGATGTCCGCATCGAGCCGTCCGTACAAAGGCTCGCCCCAGCCCGAGGGCACGCCGATGGCAATCGACCGTCAACCGCGCGCCGACCGATTCGCCGGACTTGCGCAGCTTGTCCATGTACGCCTCGAGCTCGGCCACGCGCGAGGCGTCGGCCACGAAGAACGGGTTGCCCTCGGCGCCCACGTCGTCCCACGACTTGAACTCGACGCGATTGGGCCCGAGCTGCGAGAGGTAGCCGCGCACCGCGACGCCGTAGCGCTCGTGGAGCCACTTCTTCGCGACGGCCCCGGCGGCGACGGCGGGCGCGGTCAATCGCGCGGAGGATCGACCGCCGCCGCGAGGATCGCGGATGCCGTACTTGCGCAGATACGTGTAGTCCGCGTGCCCGGGCCGGAACGAGTTGGCGATCTTCGCGTAATCCTTCGAGCGCTGGTCCTCGTTGCGGATGAGGAGCGCGATCGGCGTGCCGGTGGTCCTGCCCTCGTACACGCCGGAGAGGATCTCCACGCGGTCCTCCTCGCGGCGCTGCGTCACGTGGCGCGAGGTGCCGGGCTTGCGTCGATCGAGGTCGGGCTGAATATCTGACGCATCGAGCGCCATTCCCGGCGGGCAGCCGTCGATCACGCAGCCGATCGCCGGTCCGTGCGATTCGCCGAAGGTGGTGACGGTGAAGAGGGTGCCGAGGGTGTTGCCGGACATGGTGATGCGAGTTTACTGCATCCCATGTTCATGATGAAGAACAAGGCGTTGCGGGCGCATCTTGAGGTCACAAATTGTGACCTCAAAGATAAGCCCGCTCGCCCGCCTCATGAACCCGACGTCACGAAACCCGGCCGCCCGCCCCGCCTCTCGGCCCATGCGGCAGCCCATCGCGGGAAATCTCCCCGGCGTTCAATACACCATCGAGCGAATGTCGAAATCCGCTCTCCCGGTTCGATTCTTCGATGTCGGGGCTCGCCGGGGCCCCATGATCGATTGGAGCCGCAATGTCGAAGGGGTTGGCGGCAGTCGCGGGATGGCGTGGCGTGGGCGCCGCAATCGCACCTTATGTCCTGCTCGCGGTGTTCGTGCCGGGCGGGCTGGCGATCGCGCCCCTCCTCTACTGGCGCAATCGCAAGCGCTCCGACTCGGGCCCAAGCGGTGAGGCTACTTCCCCGCTGCCCGCATCTGGCGATGCAGCCGCCACGCCATGAACGCGAGGATCGCCACGGCGAGGATGAGCGTCGCCCATAGCGTGAGCTTGCGCGGCCCGATCTCGGCGAAGCGCTCGGGGAGAAAACCCACGCGGCGCGCCGGCCCGCCCTCGACCGCGCCGACGGCCGCCTCGGGAAGCTTCAGCTCGTCGCCGCGCTTGTAGTCCGGGATCAGCGCCGCCACGCCCACCCACGCGGGCTTCGCCTCGCGATCGCCGAAGGCGAGGCGGAACGGCCCCGGTCCGCGCGCGACGAAGACCACCTGCGCGCTGCGCCACTGCGCCTCGAGCTTCGGCGGCGTGCTGCCGATGCCTCCGACGCGCGGATCGGCGAGCGCCATCCATCCGCGCGCGGAGCGCCGCCCGATCTCGGTCGCGCCCGATTCGATCTCGCGGCCGCCGTGCTGCAACCGATAGAAGACGCTCGCCGTCACGCGATGCCAATCGGTGTCCGGCGGATCGCGCGAGAAGACGGTGAACCACGCGATGGAGTTGCGCTCGGCCGGGACGATGCGCAGCGCCTCCACCGGAAGCCGCGCGCCGAGGTCGAACACGAACTCGCCGGGCTTCTCGCCCGCGCGTCCCTCGACCGTCAGCGTCTCGCGCGCGGCGCTGCGGAGCTTCCCCTCGAGCTCGCCCTGGATCGTCCGCGGCCGGAATCCCGGCGCCCCGCTCCACGTGATCCGGTAGTACTTCGCGCTCGATGCGGGCACGAGCCGCGCGCGTCCCTGCCCGAAATCGCTCTTGCCCTGCCTCAGCTGCCACAGCGTCGCGCGGCTCACGGTGCGCCACGCCTCGAGGTCGTCGCTCGCCTCGACGGTGATCGGCACGACCTCCGCGCCCGGCGCCGGATTCCAGGAAAACCGCAGCGCGGCGAGCGGCTCCTCGAGCCTGCTCGCATCGAGCAGGTACGCGACCGGCACGGCCGCCCTCCTCGCCGCCGCATCCCTGCCGCGCATCTCGACCAGCGTCCCGTCCTGCGTGCGGATCGTGACCTCGGTGCCCCCGGTCCCCGCCGTCGATTCGAGCGAGCTCACCGGATACAGGGGCAGCGGCACGATGCGCTCCCGCTCGCGCACCATGTCGGGCTCTCCCGCGAACGCGATCGGCACCGGCTCGCCCTTCGCGTTGAAGACGCGCACGTCGGCGAGGTCGCGGCGCGAGTCGCGATAGGCGTCGAAGGGCAGCACGAAGCGCTGCAGGGCATCGGAGCTCGCAGGCGTCACGGGCGCCGAGGCGGAGAAATCCGAGGGCTCCTCCCCGAACGCGGAGAGGGCGGCATACCCGACCACCATCGCGAGCCATCTCATGGGCGCAGCTCCGTTTGACGCGGCGGCACCGGCGCGAACCATCCCACGACGAGCATCAGCAATCCCACGCCGATGAACGAGACGATACGCTCGATGCCGCCCACGTGGGAGAGGTCGACCAGGAAGAGCTTCACGACCACCACGCCCATGAGCGCGGCGCCGAGCATCCACACGCCGCGGCGCGCGATGCGAGTGGCGGCCACCATGAGGGTGAGCGCGAGGACGGTCCAGAAGATCGAGAGCGCGGCCTGCACCATCACCGAGCGCATCATCGGCTCGAAGCGGTACGGGACGTCCGCCCAATGGTGGATGCTTCGCAGCAGCACGCCGTTCAACCACAGGAACGCGAGCGCGCCCGCCGCCCAGCCGCCTTCCTTCGAGTCCAGGCCGCGCGGGAATTCCTCCGCGCGGCGCCGCGTGCCGAGCCACGCCGCGGCGAACGCGAGCCCGGCCAGCACGTGCCCGAGGTCGAGCGCGTTCAGGATCGGCAGGTACGGCAACGGATCGCTGCTTCCGTCGTGCGTGACGTTCGCGTAGACGACCCACATTGCGAGCGCGACGACGAGCGGCGCGAGGGCCCCGACCCGATACGCGCGCGGCTCGGAAGATACCGGCCAGCGGTCGTCCATCGTGCGGCTCGAGATCGCGAGCACGAGGAGGGCGGGCACGACCATCGCCGCCGCGACGGACCATGCGGTGCCGTACGCCGTGTATTCGACCGCGAGCCAGTGCAGCTCGAGCACGCCCAGCGCCGCGATCACCAGCACCGTCCCCGTATGGAGCACGCTCGCGTAGGCGTCCGGTGCGTCCTCGGCATTGCGCCGCAGGATCCATCCCTGCACCGCGATCGCGAAGATCCACGCGAGCCATCCGTAGCGCGCGAAGGGATGCGCCTGCGAGACGGCGGAAGTCGCGAGGCACAACACGAGGGCCGGCATCAGGGCGAGCGCGGGCCACGCGGCGACCGGCCACGCGAGCCATCGAGCGAGAGCGGAGGACGCGAGCGCCGTCGCGGCGAGCAGCCCGATGTGCGCGCTCAACCGCACCTGGTACGTCGTGAACGCGTCGATCTCGCGCATCGCCGCGAACAACCACCAGCCCACGCCCCACAGGAACGCGAACGGGATGAGCGCGGCCTCGGTACGCGTGAGGCGATCGCGATGGCGCTCGAGCATGCGCGAGGTCCAGAGGCCCGCGGCCGCGAGCAGCACGCCGCCCAGGAACGGCGCGTCGACGATCGGCACCTGCGCCGGGAACGCGCTCAGCCCGTCGAGGTAGAAGAACGCGGCGGCGATCTCGAGCAGGAGTGCCGAAGGCGCGGGCGAGGCGCCGTTGCTGGCGGATCCCGAACCACACGATCGCCGCGCCCTCCACCGCCCACGCGGCCGAGGTCCAGCGCGCGTCGAGGGCGAGCGGGATCGCGAGGGTGGCGAACACCACGCCCAGCGCGAAGAACGCCTCGGTGAGCATCGCGAGGCTCGCGCGCCCACGCCGGAGCAGCGCCGCCAGCGCGAGATAGAACGCCGAGGCCGCGACGCACGACCACGCGAGGCCGAATTCCGTCCCCTTGGTGAGCGCCGCCTGCAGCCCGAACGCGGCGAGCGGCGTTCCGAAGACGAGCGTCGCGTCGACGTAGTGCCTGAGCCGGGGCGCCTCGCGCCGCGCGAAGAGGATCGCCACCGCGACGTAGAGCACGAAGAACGCGACGAGGAACGGCTCCGTGGAGTCGAAATAGTCCGGACGATAGAAGCGCAGCCCCCACGCGAGCCCGATGAAGAACGTGAAGAGGAAGCCCATCACGTTCAATCCGCGCCACGCCTTGAAGAGCGCGATCGCGAGGATGCCGAGGTTCAGCGCCAGGTAGTACGAGAACAGCATCACGTGGCTTCCCTCTCCCGTCGAGGCGAGGATCGGCGCGAGGAAGCCGCCGCCCGCACCGAACGCAGCGAGGATCGGCGAGTCCTGGAGGACGGCGATGAACGCGGAGAGCACCACGATCGCGACGAGCAGGATGAACGCGAGCTCGGGCGGCAGGAGGTGATAGAGGCGCAGCGCCCCGAACGTCGTGAGGTACAGCACCGCGACGCCCGCGCCCTGCAGCGCGAGCGCGTAGCCCGCGCGCCGCGCGCGCAGATTCCATCCGCCCACGAGCAGCGCGATCCCGGCCGCGGCGACGATGCCCACGCGGGCTTCGGGAGAAAGGAGGTCGCGATCGGCGGCGTACTTGAGCAGGAACGCGAGGCCGAAGAAGAGGATCAGCAGCCCCACGCGCGCGATCGCATTGCCGCCGGTGATCCAGGCGACGAGAGGATTCGAAACCGGGGACAGACCACGTTTTCCGCCATCCGGAAAACGTGGTCTGTCCCCGGTTTCGGCAGGCGGTTTTTCCGGCGCTGGCGGAATCGGCACCGCCGGCGCGACGGGAACGAGCTCGGGCGCCACGGTCTCGGCAACCATCGTTTCCTCAGGCTCCGTCGGCGCACCACCCTCCAGCCGATCGAGCCGCGATTCGAGCATCGCGAGGCGGCGCTCGATCCGCTCGAAGCGCTGCGCGGCGCTCCACGCCGGCTGCGTCCCACCCGATGCGAGTTGCCCGACCGCGACCGGCTTCTTGCCCGCGCGTCGCGAATCGACGATCACGCCGATGAGCCAGCCGAGGAATCCCAGCACGATCGCGCCGAACCAGTGGCCCAGCGACCACCCGAGCAGCGCGCCCACCACCAGTCCGATCCACATCCTCGCCTCCCTCCCCTCTCGGTCTCAGCGCCGATCGCCGCGCATGCGCGCGACGACGGACTGCAGCATCTCGGGCGTCGCCCGCTCCGGGCTCACGCACTGCGCGGCCTCGAGCGCGATCGGCGCGAAGAGCTTGTTGCGCAGCGGATTGCGCATCGCCTTGCCGCCGTGGATGCGGCTGAAGAAGCTTCCCCACAATCCCGTGAGCGCGAGCGGGATCACGGGCACCGGCGTGCGCTCGACGATACGCTGGATTCCGCGCTTGAACGGATAGAGCTCCCCGGTATCGGTGATGCGTCCCTCGGGGAAGATCGCCACCAGCTCGCCCGCCTCGAGCGCCTCGGCGATCCTGTCGTAGGCCTCGTTCAGGAGCTTCTCGTTCTCCTTCGCCGGCGCGACGGGGATCGCCTTGCCGGTGCGGAACACGAACGAGAGGATCGGCGTGGAAAAGATCCGATGGTCCATCACGAAGCGGATCGGCCGCGGGCTCGCCGCGAGGATCACCAGCGGGTCGACGAAGCTCACGTGGTTGCACACCAGTACCGCCGGCCCCTTCTCGGGGATGTTCTCGAGGCCGCGCTTCTCCAGCCGGTAGATCGAGTGCACGAGGATCCAGCACAGGAACCGCATCAGGAACTCGGGCACCAGGCTGTAGATGTACGCGGCCACCACGGCGTTGAGGATCGCGAGCACGAGGAAGAGCTGCGGGATCGTGAACCCCGACTTGAGGAGCGCGATCGCGAAGAGCGAGGCGGCGATCATGAAGAACGCGTTGATGATGTTGTTCGCGGCGATGATGCGCGCCCGGTGCGCCGGCTCCGCGCGGCTCTGGATGAGCGCATAGAGCGGCACCGAGTAGAAGCCGCCGAAGAGCGCGAGGAGGAAGAGATCCGCCATCACGCGCCAGTGCGCCGCCTGCGCGAGGAACACCGACACCGGCTCCTCGCCGGCGGGCTTCAGCCCCCGGCTCGCGAAGTACAGATCGAGCGCGAACACCGTCATGCCGATCGATCCGAACGGCACCAGCCCGATCTCCACCTTCCGTCCCGAGAGGCGCTCGCAGGCGAGCGAGCCCAGCCCGATGCCGACGGAGAAGACCATGAGGAGCAGCGTCACGACGTTCTCGTCGCCGCCCACCACCTGGTGCGCGAACGGCGCGAAGGAGGTGAGGATGATGGTGCCGAAGAACCACAGCCACGAGATGCCGAGGAGCGAGTTGAAGACCGCGCGCTGTCGGGCCGCGAGCCTGAGGTTCCTCCACGTGACCGCGAAGGGGTTCCAGTCGATCCTGAGCGTGGCGTCGTCGGAAGGCGAGGCGGGGATGAGCTGCGAGGCGATGCGTCCCCCGATCGCGACCGCGAGGCACGCCGCGGCGATGGGCCATGCGCTGACGCTCGAGGCCTTCGCGAGCACGCCGCCCGCGACGGTGCCGAGGAGGATCGCGACGAACGTTCCCATCTCCACCATGCCGTTGCCGCCGGTGAGCTCGTCCTCCTTCAGGTGCTGCGGGAGGTAGGCGTACTTCGCGGGACCGAAGAGGGTCGAGTGCACGCCCAGGAGGAAGATCGCCGTGTAGAGCGGCCACGCGGCGTGGGTGAGGAGGCCCACGGTCGCGATCGACATGATGGCGATCTCGAGCTCCTTCACGCGGCGCATGAGGCGCGCCTTGTCGAGCTTGTCCGCGAGCTGGCCGGAGGTGGCCGAGAGCAGCAGGAACGGCGCGATGAAGAGTGCGCCCAGGACGAAGCCCACCGTCGAGGGATCCGCCCCGCCCCACTGGCTCGCGTGGTAGGTGACCAGCAGCGTGAAGGCGAACTTGAGCAGGTTGTCGTTCGCGGCGCCCAGGAACTGCGTCCAGAAGAACGGCGCGAAGCGGCGCTCGTGAAGGAGCTGGAACTGGCCGCTCACACCTTCCTCCGGATGTATTCGAGCACCGACGCGAGCGAGTCCTCCAGGAACCGCTTGTCGATCCAGTAGTACACCTCCTTGCCCTCCTTGCTCGACTGCAGCACGCCCGCCTCGCGCAGCAGCTTCAGGTGATGCGAGACCGCGGAGCGCGAGAGCGTGGACACCTCCGCGATCTGCCCCACGTTGAGCCGCTCGCCGCGCTCGAAGGTGAGGAGGATGCGCTGCCGATGCTCGTCCCCCAGCGCGGTAAAAGCCCTGGAGATGGTGCGCCACTCGCGCGGGATGGCTCGAAGATAATTGCGGTTCATCTCGAAACCGGGAAAACCGGACAGACCACGTTTTTCTTTCCGTGAAACGGATGGCCCGGCGAGATCACTTCGCGGATGCAGGCCGTTTCGCAGAAAGAAAAACGTGGTCTGTCCCCGGTTTTGTTGGGTGCGATTCATAACCACATTCTTGGTTATGTCGTTACGTTTCGTCAAGGGGTGGGCGTGCGTGGTAGAATGAGAGCCGTGGAAATCGTTTTCGGCTCAAGGAGTTAGGGCTCCCACCGATGCTCGACGACCTGCAGAAGAACGCCCTCGACTACCATCGCCATCCGGTGCCCGGGAAGATCGAGGTCGTCGCGACCAAGTCCCTCCTCACGCAGCGCGACCTCGCGCTCGCCTATACCCCCGGCGTCGCGGCGGCGTGCGAGGCGATCGTCGCCGATCCGGCGCAGGCCCGCAGCCTCACCATTCGCTCGAACCTGGTCGGGGTCGTCACCAACGGGACCGCGGTGCTGGGCCTGGGGGCGATCGGCCCGCTCGCCGCCAAGCCGGTGATGGAAGGCAAAGCCGTCCTCTTCAAGAAGTTCGCCGGCATCGACGTCTTCGACATCGAGCTCGCCGAGCGCGACCCGGACAAGCTGGTCGACATCATCGCCGCCCTCGAGCCCACCTTCGGCGGCATCAACCTCGAGGACATCAAGGCGCCGGAGTGCTTCTACGTGGAGCGCAAGCTGCGCGAGCGGATGAAGATCCCCGTCTTCCACGACGACCAGCACGGCACCGCGATCATCGTGGGCGCGGCGATCCTCAACGGCCTGCGCGTGGTCGGCAAGGACATCTCGAAGGTGAAGCTCGTCGCCTCGGGCGCGGGCGCGGCCGCCCTCGCCTGCCTCGACATGCTCGTGGCGCTGGGCATGAAGATGGAGAACATCTGGGTCACCGACATCCAGGGCGTGGTGTACGAGGGCCGCAAGGAGGAGATGGACGACAACAAGGTGCGCTACGCCCGGAAGACCGACGCGCGGTCCCTGGCGCAGGTGATCGCCGGCGCGGACGTCTTCCTCGGGCTTTCCGCCGGCGGGGTGCTCAAGCCCGCGATGGTCGCGCAGATGGCGGCGAAGCCCCTCATCCTCGCGCTCGCCAACCCGGCGCCCGAGATCCTCCCCGAGGACGTGAAGAAGGTGCGCGGCGACGCGGTGATCGCGACCGGGCGCTCGGACTACCCGAACCAGGTGAACAACGTCCTGTGCTTCCCGTTCATCTTCCGCGGCGCGCTCGACGTCGGCGCGACCGCCATCAACGAGGCGATGAAGCTCGCCGCCGTGCATGCCATCGCGGATCTCGCGCTCGCCGAGCAATCGGACGTCGTCGCGCAGGCCTACGGCTCCGACCAGGTGCGCTTCGGCCCCGAATACCTCATCCCGCGCCCCTTCGATCCGCGCCTCATCGTGAAGATCGCCCCGGCCGTGGCGAAGGCGGCGATGGACAGCGGCGTCGCGACCGACCCCATCAAGGACTTCCCGGCGTACGTCCAGAAGCTCGACGAGTTCGTCTACCACTCCGGCCTCATCATGAAGCCGGTGTTCGCGAAGGCGAAGGAAGCGCCCCGGCGCATCGTGTTCACCGAGGGCGAGGACGAACGCGTGCTGCGCGCCGTGCAGGTCGTGGTCGACGAGGGCATCGCGAAGCCGATCCTCGTGGGGCGCCCGGCCGTGATCGAGCGCCGCATCGAGCGCTACGGGCTGCGCATCCGCCCGGGCAGCGACTTCGAGATCGTCAATCCCGAGGACGACCCGCGCTTTCGGGAGTACTGGAGCGAGTACTACCGCATGATGGAGCGGCGCGGCGTGTCGATCCCGTACGCCAAGCTCGAGATGCGCCGCCGCCCGACGCTCATCGGCGCGATGCTGATCCACAAGGGCGAGGCCGACGGCCTCGTGTGCGGGATGATCGGCACCTACAAGGGGCAGCTCAAGTACGTCGACGACGTGCTGGGGCGCCGCGCGGGGGTGCAGAACTACTATGCGATGAACTGCCTGATGCTCCCGCGGCGCACGGTGTTCATCTGCGACACGTACGTGAACCTGGATCCGACTCCGCAGCAGCTCGTCGAGATGACGTCGCTCGCGACCGAGGAGATCCGCCGCTTCGGCCTCACGCCGAAGGTGGCGCTGGTGTCGCACTCGAGCTTCGGCACGAGCGACGCGCCTTCCGCCGTGAAGATGCGCGAGGCGCTGGGGCTCATCCGCAGCCGCATGCCCGATCTCGAGGTCGAGGGCGAGATGCACGGGGATGCCGCGCTTTCCGAGGAAGTCCGCCTCAACGCCTTCCCCGACTCGCGGCTCAAGGGCGAGGCGAACCTCCTCGTCATGCCGACGCTCGACGCCGCGAACATCTCGTTCAACCTGCTGAAGACCGTCGGCGGGTACGGAATCACCGTCGGGCCGATGCTCCTCGGCGCGGCGAAGCCCGTCCACATCCTCACGCCGACCGCGACCGTCCGCCGCATCATCAACATGACCGCGCTCGCCGTGGTCGATGCTCAGGCCGAGCGCCGCTCCCACAATGGAGGCGCGTCATGATCGACCGGTTCCACCACCTCTTCATCGCGCCCGCGAACTTCGAGAAATCCCTCGCCTTCTACCGCGACACGCTCGGCTGGAGCGTGGTGCGCAAGTGGGGCGGCAACGGCGCGGGACGCGGCGTCGTGCTCTCCGGCGGCGGCATCGAGATGGTCCTCGCGGAGAACGAGGGCGGCTCGTCCCGGCCGACGGTGCACCTGGACATCCACGACATCGACGCCCGCCTCAAGTCGCTACCCAAGGGCACGAAGATCGTGACCAAGCCCGAGACGACGCACTGGGGCACGCGCATGTTCGTCGTGAGCGACCCCGACGGCAACCTCATCGCCTTCGAGGAGATCCGCCCGCGTGGCGGCTAACCTGCAGGGGCGGCCGATGGCGAGCGCGTATCGCGAGCATGCGTTGCGGCTTCCGCGTGCGCTGAAGGAGCCGGCCACGATCGGCGTGTGCGCGCCTTCGGGGCGCGTGGACGAGGCGGCGCTCCAGCTCGGCATCGCCTACCTCGGCGAGCTGGGGCACCGCGTGGTGGTCCCCGGCGAGACGCTGCACGCCTGGCGCTACTTCGCCGGCAGCGACGAGGAGCGCCTCAAGGGCTTCCACGCGCTGGTGGACGATCCGTCGATCGACCTCGTGATCGCGGCGCGCGGCGGCTACGGCATCACGCGCCTCCTCCCGCGCATCGACTGGGGCAAGGTCGCCGCGAGCGCCAAGGCCTACGTCGGCTTCAGCGACTTCACCGCGTTCAACATGGCGGCGTACTCCTGCGCGAACCTCGCCACCTTCCACGGGCCGATGCTCGCCGTGGACTTCGGGCGGCCGCAGCTCGACACCTTCACCGAGCAGCATTTCTGGATGGCGCTCTCGCGTGCGAGCCACCGCATCGACGACATCGCCTGCGAGCACGGCTACGACGCGCGCCGGATCGACGGGACGCTCTGGGGCGGGAACCTCTCGCTCCTCGCGCATCTCTGCGGCACGCCCTACTTCCCCTCGATCGAGGGCGGGATCCTGTACGTGGAGGAGATCGCCGAGGAGCCCTACGCGGTCGAGCGCATGTTCCTGCAGCTGTTCCATTCCGGTGCGCTCGGGCGCCAGCGCGCCCTGGTGCTGGGCGACTTCTCGGACTGCGTGCCGACGAACCCGCTGCGCTATCCCTACTCGATGGAAGAGGTGGTGGAGACGCTGAGGAAGCTCCTGCCCTTCCCCGTGCTCACAGGGCTCCCTTTCGGCCATGTGGCGCGCAAGGTGACGCTCCCCTTCGGCACCCCGGGCACATTGTCGATCCACCCGAACCGCTACTCGCTGCGCTTCTCCGACCACCTCAAATAGGAAAACCGGGGACAGACCACATTTTTCTTTCCGTGAAACGCCCTCGACATTCCGAGTGATCCGTCAGCCCAACCGTTTCACGGAAAGAAAAATGTGGTCTGTCCCGGGTTTTCGCTTTTAGGCGGCAGCGCGGATCGGGATCGCGGCGCGCGTCGGCGTAGTCGATGGCGAGCGCCACTGGGCGAGGAGCTCGGCCTCGTGCCGCCGCGCCTCCTCGAGGTTCTTCATCTTCACGTGGCCGAAGCCGCGGATCTTCGCGGGGATCGAGGCGATCTCCACCGCGAGGTCGAAGCGATCGGGATCGAGCGAGCCGAGCACCTCTTCCACCACCCTGCGGTACTCGTCGATGAGGCGCCGCTCGGTGCGCCGCTCGCTGGAATAGCCGAAGAGGTCGAACGGCGTGCCGCGCAGCCCCTTGAAGCGCGCGAGGAAGCGCATCGCCGAGAGCATCCACGGCCCGTACGTGCCCTTGCGCAGCTCGCCCGTCGCCGGGTCCTTCTTCGCCCAGAGCGGCGGGGCGAGGTGCATCTTCACCGCGTAATCGCCCTCGAACTGCGCCTTCACGCGGTCGAGGAAATCGGTCGCCGTGTAGAGCCGCGCCACCTCGTACTCGTCCTTGTACGCCATGAGCTTGAAGAGGTTGCGCGCGACGGCTTCCGTGAGCCGCGTGGAGCCGGGCACCTTCGATTGCTCCGCGGCCCGCACGCGTTCCACGAACTCCGCGTAGCGCTGCGCATAGGCGTCGTTCTGGTAGCCGGCGAGGAACGTGCGCCGGCGTGCGATCGCCTCGTCCACCGATTCCGAAAGGCGATGGCTCTCGGGGCTCGCGTCCGAAGGGGCCGCGGCGCGCTGCACCGAGGCGAGGTCCACGGCCGCGCGGCGTCCCCACTCGAACGCCGCCTGGTTCGACTCCACCGCGGCGCCGTTCAGCTCGATCGCTTCGAGGATCGATTCCTCGCGCAGGGGAACCAGCCCCTTCTGCCACGCGTAGCCCATCATGAAGAGGTTGGTCGCGATGGAATCGCCGAGCAGCGCCGTCGCGAGCTCCGATGCGTCGACGAAATCCACCGCATCGGCGCCGCATGCATCGCGGATCGCATCGCCCATGTCGCGCGAGGGAACCTGCAGGTCCGGGTCGCGCGTGAAGCCGCCCGTGGGCGAGACGTCGGCGTTGATGATGGCGCGCGTGGAGCCCGACTGCATCTTCGCGATCGCCTCGTCGGAGGCCGCCACGATCATGTCGCATCCGATCACCGCGCGCGCCTCGCCCGCGGCGATGCGCACCGCATGGATGTCCTCGGGACGCGGCGCGATGCGGATGTGCGAGTACACCGAGCCGCCCTTCTGCGCGAGGCCCGCCATGTCGAGCACCGCGACACCCTTGCCCTCGATGTGCGCCGCCATGCCGAGGAGCGCGCCGATGGTGACCACGCCGGTGCCGCCCACGCCCGTCACGAGGATTCCGTACGGACGATCGATCGCCGGAATCTGCGGCTGCGGCAGGCCCGCCGAAGCTTCGCGTGCCGCGGGCTTCCTGCGGCGAAGCGTGCCGCCCTCGATGGTGACGAAACTGGGGCAGAAGCCCTTCAGGCACGAGTAGTCCTTGTTGCAGCTGCTCTGGTCGATCGCGCGCTTGCGGCCGAACTCCGTCTCCACCGGCACGACCGAGAGGCAGTTGGACTTGGCGCTGCAATCGCCGCAGCCTTCGCAGACGAGGTCGTTGATCACGACGCGCTTCGCAGGATCCGGAAACTTCCCGCGCTTGCGACGGCGCCGCTTCTCCGCCGCGCAGGTCTGGTCGTACACGAGCGCGGAGACACCCGGCGTCTCGCGCAGCTCCCGCTGCACGGCATCGAGGTCGTCGCGATGGTGCACCGTCACGCCCGGCGCGAAATCGGCGCCCGCCGGATATTTCTGCGGCTCGTCCGTCACCACCACGATCTTCTTCACGCCCTCGGCCGCCACCTGCCGCGTGATCATCGGCACGCTGAGCGGGCCATCGACGGGCTGTCCGCCGGTCATCGCGACCGCGTCGTTGTAGAGGATCTTGTACGTGAGGTTCACGTTGGCGCCGACCGCGGCGCGGATCGAGAGCAATCCCGAGTGGTAGTACGTGCCGTCGCCGATGTTGGCGAACATGTGCTTCGTCTCGGTGAAGGGCTGGATGCCGATCCAGGGCGCTCCCTCGCCGCCCATCTGCGTGAAGGTCATCGTCTGCTCGGGGCGGATCCAGATCGCCATGTAGTGGCAGCCGATGCCCGCGAGCGCCTGCGAGCCTTCCGGCAGCCGCGTGGAGGTGTTGTGCGGGCAGCCGGAGCAGAAGTACGGGATGCGCGCGACCTTCGCTCGGGGGCGGGCGAGCGCGGCCTCCTTCGCCTCGAGGAATTTCAGGCGCGCCTCGATGATCTTCGAGGTATAGAACTTCCCGATGCGCTGCGCGATCACGCGCGCGATCATCGCCGGCGTGAGCTCGCCCGCGGCGGGAAGCAGCCACTCGCTGCGGTGCACCTCCCACTCGCCGTGCTCGTCGTACTTGCCGATCACGCGCGGGCGCACGTCGTCGCGCCAGTTGTAGAGCTGCTCCTTCATCTGGTACTCGATCAGCTGGCGCTTCTCCTCGACCACCAGGATCTCGCCCAGCCCCTTGGCGAACTCGCGCACGCCGTTGGGCTCGAGCGGCCAGGGCATGCCCACCTTGTAGAGGCGGATCCCGACCTCGGCCGCGTGCCGCTCGTCGATGCCCAGGTCCTCGAGCGCCTGCAGCACGTCGAGGTAGCTCTTCCCGGAAGCGATGATGCCCAGGCGCGGATTGGGCGAATCGATCGTGACGCGATTGAGCCCGTTCACGCGGCAATAGGCGAGCGCGGCGTAGATCTTGTCGTGCTGCAGGCGCAGCTCCTGCTCCATCGGCGCGTCGGGCCAGCGGATGTTGAGGCCCGCCGCGGGAACCTGGAAATCCTCGGGCAGGACGATGCGCGGCTGCGAGGGATCGACGGGAATCGAGGCCGACGAATCCACCGTCTCGGAGATCGTCTTGAAGGCGACGTAGCAGCCCGAGTAGCGCGACATCGCGAAGCCGTGCAGGCCCAGCTCGAAGATCTCCTGCACGCCGGTGGGATAGAGCACCGGGATCATCGCCGCGTCGAACGCATGCTCGCTCTGGTGCGGAAGCGTCGAGGACTTGCACGCATGGTCGTCGCCCGCCACCAGCAGCACGCCGCCGTGCTTCGAGGTGCCGGCCGCGTTGGCGTGCTTGAAGACGTCGCCGCAGCGGTCCACGCCCGGCCCCTTGCCGTACCACATCGCGAAGACGCCGTCGTATTTCGCGCCCTGGAAGAGGCCCACCTGCTGCGAGCCCCACACCGCGGTCGCCGCGAGCTCCTCGTTCACGCCGGGGACGAAATGGATGTGGTGCTCGCGCAGGTGGTCCTTCGCCTTCCACAGCGCCTGGTCGAAGCCGCCCAGCGGGGAGCCGCGATAGCCCGAGATGAATCCGGCGGTGTTCAACCCGGCGGCGAGGTCCCTCTCGCGCTGGATCATCGCGAGGCGCACGAGCGCCTGGGTGCCGGTGAGGTAGATGCGGCCGGAGGCGAGGGTGTACTTGTCCTCCAGCGAGACGGGCAATGCGGACATTCGAGCTCCTCCGAAGAGCGGGTGCTTTGTGGGCGCCATCACGCCGGCTCGCGGGATTGTGTCCCGCGCCGGGATTTGCCGACAATTATAGCGGTTGGACCCCCGCCGCCCGGCCGGTGGTTCCGGAAAAGGGGACAGACCCCATTTTCCGCTGGCCGCGGGAGCGGACTCCCGCTCGGAAAATGGGGTCTGTCCCCTTTTCCGATCTGACCCCTTTTTTTCCTGCTTTCAGAAGAGGTGGCCCTGGCCGCCTCGCTCCGGCCGACGGAAGAGGCTCGTGTCGAGCGCGAAGCCGCGCTCGCCGTCCAGGCCCAGGCGCTTGCAGGCCTTCTCGTATCGCTGCCGCAGCAGCTCGGCGAAGAGGCCCGTGCCGGTCATGCGCGTGCCGAAGCCGGGATCGTTGTCGCGACCCTCGCGCATCTCGTGGATGCGCGACATCACGTGCGCAGCCTTGAGCGGGAAATGCGCCTCGAGCCACGCGCGGAAGATGTCCTTCACCTCCCACGGCAGGCGCACGAGGTTGTAGAAAGCGCTCGTGGCACCCGCCTCGACCGCCGCTTCCAGGATCGACTCGAGCTCGTGGTCGGTGAGGAAGGGCACCACGGGCGCCACGTTCACGTTCACCGGGATCCCGGCTTCGGAGAGCCGCTTCACCGCGAGGAGCCTTCGCGCCGGCGCGCTCGTGCGCGGCTCCATATGGCGCGTAATGGAAGCGTCCAGCGTGGTGATGGAGATGGTCACATGCACGAGACGCTTCCTCGCCATGGGCGTGAGGAGGTCCAGGTCGCGCTCGATCATCGCGGACTTGGTGATGAGCGAGACGGGGTGGTCGGTCTCGTGGCACAGCTCGAGGATCGAGCGCGTGATCTTCAACTCCCGCTCGATCGGCTGGTAGGCGTCGGTATTCACCGCGATGGTGAGCGGCTCGCACCGGTAGCCGGGCTTGGAGATTTCCTCCCGCAGCTTTTCGGCGGCGTTCACCTTTGCGCTCAAGCGCGTCTCGAAGTCGATGCCGGGCGACAGCCCAAGGTACGCATGCGTCGGGCGCGCGAAGCACCACACACAACCATGCGCACATCCCCGGTACGGGTTGAGCGATTGCGCGAACCCCACGTCCGGCGAGTCGTGGCGCGAGATCACGCTCTTCGCGTGCTCGATCGCGATGACGGTCTTCGGCTTGCGCTGGTCGCCTTCGGGCGGCTCCTGGAACCAGCCGTCGTCCAGCGCCTCGCGGTTGTGGATCTCGAAGCGCCCTTCGGGATTGATGGGCGAGCCGCGGCCCTTCGCGACTTCGCCATGGTTCCCGGCCGTGGTCTTGAGCGGCATCTTCAAAGTCTACCCTCGGAAAGTCGCGATTCGATACCTTCGCGCGAATTGTGGATGGTTTGCCGGCGGCCGGCCCTGCGCGCCCCGGGAATATCGGCGCCCCCGGCGTGTTCACGGGATCGGATCGGTCATGCGACGACGATCCCGCGCCCCGTGGACCGCGGGGCCCTGCACTGCATCGACATTCGAACCGCAATTTTCCGAAGGAGACATTCCATGAAGAGGAAGGCCCTCGCTTGCCTGCTCGCCGCATCGATCGTTCCCCTGTGCGCGGCGGCCGACGATGCGCTCGTGAAATTCAACGGCGGGATCGGAGTGCAGCCCATCTCCGCCGCACAGGGATTGGGCACTGCCGCGACGACGGTGAACCGCAACATCGTGCGCGGCGTGCAGCCTCCGGGCCAGCCGTGGGTGATCCAGGACCTGCATGCCGAGGTGAGGGCGTCGGGACGCATCAGCGTGGACGGGCGCGGGCTGCTCCTCGCCGGCGGCAACGGCGTCGGCACCACCGGCGGCCTGAGCGTCTTCGCGACGCTCATCTGCGAGTCCGCGCCGCCCTTCGTCGAGCGCAGCACGAACCTCGCCGGCGTGAAGATCGAGCCCGACGGCGACTTCCGCATCGACGACGTGCTCACGCCGCCACCCAGCGATTGCGCGAGCCCGGTGCTCCTCATCCGCAACGTGGCGAACCAGGGATGGTTCGCGGCCGGCATCGTGAAGCAGTAGGACGGCTTCGAAACGCGCGTGCGGCGGCGGCGGCCGCAGGGTTCCGCACGCGCGAGCCTTGACCCATGTGGAGCAGGACCGGAACGGCAAGCGCTGTCGCGATCCGGTGGCGGTGGACTTCCCGGGATTGCGCCTCGGCGGGTAAGCTTCCGGCTTTCCCCAACCGAGGAGGCACGAAATGAAGATCGCCGGCTCCATGATCGACCTCGTCGGCCGCACGCCGCTCGTGCGCATCAACCGCGTGGCCGCGGGCTGCAAGGCGCAGATCGTCGCCAAGCTCGAGTTCTACAGCCCGGGCGCGAGCGTGAAGGACCGCATCGGCGTGGCCATGATCGAAGCGGCCGAAAAGGCAGGCCAGATCCGTCCGGGCATGGTCGTCGTCGAGCCCACCAGCGGCAACACGGGAATCGCGCTCGCCTGGGTCTGCGCCGTGAAGGGCTACAAGTGCGTGATGTACATGCCGGAGAGCGCGAGCAAGGAGCGGCGAGCGGTGATCCGTGCGTTCGGCGCGGAGCTCGTCCTCACGCCCGCCGCGGAAGGTGCGCTCGGCGCGGTGAAGCGCGTGCAGGAGCTCGTGGCGTCCGACCCGAAGAAGTACTTCACGCCCGACCAGTTCGGCAATCCCGCGAACCCCGAGGTGCACCGCAGGACCACGGCCGAGGAGATCTGGAACGATACCGACGGCAAGGCGGACATCCTCATCTCGGGCATCGGCACCGGCGGAACGATCACCGGCGTGGGCGAGGCGATCAAGGCGCGCAAGCCCTCGTTCCGTTGCGTGGCCGTCGAGCCGGATGCGTCGGCGGTCCTCTCCGGCTCGCCGAAGGGCCCGCACGTGATCCAGGGGCTCGGAGCGGGCTTCGTTCCCGACGTGCTCAACCGCAAGATCTACGACGAGATCGTGCGCGTCACGAACGACGCGGCGCTCGAAACCGCGCGTCGCCTCGCGAAGGAGGACGGCATCTTCTGCGGCATCTCCTCGGGCGCCGCCGTGTGGGCCGCGCTGCAGGTGGGCTCGCGGCCGGAGAACGCCGGCAAGATGATCGTCGCGGTGCTGCCTTCGTACGGGGAGCGCTACTTGAGCTCGCCGCTCTACGCCGACCTCATGGCCTGATGCACGCGACGTTCGCGGAGGACATCGCCTCGATTCCCCCGCAGCAACGCCGACCGGCTAGTTGTGCGGGATGAACTCGCCCGCCTTCTTGCCCGTGAGGTCGGCGTAGAGCGTGTCGACGAACTTGTCCGTGGTGATGAACTTGCCCGGCGCACCCCAGCTCTCGTAGCCGGCGAGCACGTTCTCCTTCTTCAGCTGCTCGGCGCTCTTCCCCTCGCGGATGCCCTTCTCGATGCGCGCGCTCGCCTCCTTCAGCATCGCGACGTAGGGCTTGAGGTCCGCCACGGTGCTCAACGAGCCGTGGCCCGGAATCACCTTCGCGTCCGGCCGCACGCTCGCGATCACCGCCTCGCATGCCGCGATCATTCCGCGAACGCTGCCGCCGCTTTCGAGGTCGATGAAGGGAAAGCCGTAGGTGACGAAGTCGTCGCCCATGTGCACGACGTTCGATTCCGTGAAGAAGACCACGCTGTCGCCATCGGTGTGCCCGTGCGGGAAGTGGATCGCGCGGATCTCCTCGCCGTTGAGATGCACCGTGAGCCGGTCGTTGAAGGTGATGATCGGAAGCTCCGCGGGCGCCGCCGCTTTCACCTTCGTGCCGAGGATCGTGCCGCCGGTGAGGAGCCGCTCGCGCACGCGGTCCTGCGCGATGATGGTGCCCTGCTTCGCGAAGTAGCCGTTGCTCCCGGTGTGGTCGAAATGCCAGTGGGTGTTGATCACGAAGCGCACGGGCTTGTCCGTGATGCCCTTCAGCGCCGCCTGGATCCGGTCGGCGAGCGGCGCGAACTGGTCGTCGACGATCACGATGCCGTCGTCGCCCACCGAAACGCCGATGTTGCCGCCCGCGCCCTGCAGCATGTACACCCCGCCCGCCACCTTCGTGACCTTGATCTGCACCTTGCTGAAATCGGGCTGCTGCGCGAAGGCCGTCGCGGCCGCCGCGAGGAGCAAACCGGCGAGGAATCGCATCGCGCTCTCCCTGGGGATGGTGGCGCATTGTACGGCGAGCCCCGCAAATGCAAACGCCCGACCGGGTGTCCCGGTCGGGCGTGGCCAGTCGGGTCGATCGGCGGCGTTTATTGAGGTGTGGAACAGATCGGCGGCGGCGAAGCAGGCGATTGGAACAGCGCATCTGCAGCCCGTGCCACGGTCCCGGCGTGCGCGATGGAGGTGCGCGAAGCTCGCCGCCGTCCAGACCACGGGGACTCTTTTTGGGCCGTCTCCGAAGGCGGGGGCGTAAATCCCGGGAAGAGCACGGCGTCGATCTGGTGAATCAGGCCGTTTGCGCAACGCAGGGGATGGCCGCACACGTTGGCATGATCCAACCGCAAGCCGCCGTCCGTGATCGACGATGCGAGCAGCGTGCCTTCGAGCGTCGACAGCTTTCCATTGCGAATCTGCGACAGCTCCCGGTCGACGCAGAGGATGTGGTACGCGAGCGTGGCCCGCAGGCGGGGGGCGTCGCTTTCCAGCGCGGCCATCGCTCCGGGCGGCAGCGCGTCGAATGCGAGGTCGGTCGGTGCGAACAGCGTGTATCGCCCTTCGCCCTGCAGCATTTCTTCGAGGCCCGCGAGTGCGAGGAGGCGCGCGCAGGTTGCGATGGATTTCGTTGCGTGGGCGCCCGCGGCGATCGTGGGCAAGGTATGGGTCGTCATCGGTTGATTCTCCTTCAGCGCACTATGGACGCCTTGACTGTGAAATGCACGAGATCTTCCATGCGCCAGAGGAACCCCTGAAACGCAAACGCCCAACCGGGTGTCCGGTTGGGCGTTTGTCTGATAGGGCCCTGGCGATGACCTACTTTCTCACGGGCAATCCGCAATATCATCGGCGCGGCGTCGTTTCACGGCCCTGTTCGGGATGGGAAGGGGTGGGGCCAACGCGCTATGGTCGCCAGGAATTCTGGAATGAAGGTAGTGTGGCCAGGCGCAATGCCTGGCACTGGACTATGCATTGCACCGTGTCGGCGATCGTGGGTCGATCGCGATGCACGGGTATCGCAAGGTTATAGAGTCAAGCCGCACGGGCAATTAGTACTGGTTAGCTCAACGCATCACTGCGCTTACACACCCAGCCTATCAACGTCCTGGTCTCGGACGACCCTTCAGGGGGGTCGAGCCCCCGGGAGATCTCATCTTCAGGCAAGTTTCCCGCTTAGATGCTTTCAGCGGTTATCTCTTCCGCATATAGCTACCCGGCAATGCGACTGGCGTCACAACCGGTACACCAGGGATGCGTCCACTCCGGTCCTCTCGTACTAGGAGCAGCCCCCGTCAAATCTCCAGCGCCCACGGCAGATAGGGACCAAACTGTCTCACGACGTTTTGAACCCAGCTCACGTACCACTTTAAATGGCGAACAGCCATACCCTTGGGACCGGCTACAGCCCCAGGATGTGATGAGCCGACATCGAGGTGCCAAACTCCCCCGTCGATATGAACTCTTGGGAGGAATCAGCCTGTTATCCCCAGAGTACCTTTTATCCGTTGAGCGATGGCCCTTCCATACAGAACCACCGGATCACTATGACCTGCTTTCGCACCTGCTCGACTTGTCAGTCTCGCAGTCAAGCCACCTTATGCCATTGCACTATGAGTACGATTTCCGACCGTACCTAGGTGACCTTCGCACTCCTCCGTTACCCTTTGGGAGGAGACCGCCCCAGTCAAACTGCCTACCATGCACGGTCCCCGACCCCGTCAAGGGGCCCAGGTTAGAACCGCAACGTCGTCAGGCTGGTATTTCAACGTCGGCTCCATGGACTCTAGCGAGCCCACTTCATAGCCTCCCAGCTATCCTACACAGACAGCGTCACAGTCCAATGCAAAGCTACAGTAAAGGTTCATGGGGTCTTTCCGTCTAGCCGCGGGTAGATTGCATCTTCACAAACATTTCAACTTCGCTGAGTCTCAGGAGGAGACAGTGTGGCCATCGTTACGCCATTCGTGCGGGTCGGAACTTACCCGACAAGGAATTTCGCTACCTTAGGACCGTTATAGTTACGGCCGCCGTTTACCGGGGCTTCGATCAAGAGCTTGCACCCCATCACTTAACCTTCCGGCACCGGGCAGGCGTCACACCCTATACGTCGACTTCCAACGTCTTAGCAGAGTGCTGTGTTTTTGATAAACAGTCGCAGCCACCGATTCTCTGCGGCCTTTCTCGGCTCGAGAACGCGAAGTCCTCTCACCTACCAAAGGCACACCTTCTCCCGAAGTTACGGTGTCAATTTGCCGAGTTCCTTCTCCTGAGTTCTCTCAAGCGCCTTAGAATTTTCATCCTGCCCACCTGTGTCGGTTTGCGGTACGGTCCCAACGGGCTGAAGCTTAGTGGCTTTTCCTGGAAGCAGGGTATCCGCGACTTCCGGAGGCTCGCGCCTCCATGGTCCCGCGCCTCGGTGGTAACGACCCCCCGGATTTCCCTAAGGGATCCACCTACACGCTTCACCGGCACGTCCAACAGCCGGCTCGCATAACCTTCTCCGTCCCCACATCGCACCCGTCGGCGGTTCCGGAATATTGACCGGATTCCCATCAGCTACGGCTCTCGCCCTCACCTTAGGGGCCGACTCACCCTGCGCCGATGAACGTTGCGCAGGAAACCTTGGGCTTTCGGCGAGCGGGCCTTTCACCCGCTTTATCGCTACTCATGTCAGCATTCGCACTTCTCATAGCTCCAGCATCCCTCTCGAGACACCTTCACAGCCTTAGAGAACGCTCCTCTACCACCCCAAGCAATCCCTTGACCACGCTCCCGCGCGCGCAAACAACGCACGCACCACAACGCACCGCGACACACCTTCTCGCAATGCAGGAACGCACTCAAGTGGATTGCTTGAGATCCGCAGCTTCGGTTATCGGCTTGAGCCCCGTTACATCTTCCGCGCAGGACGACTCGATCAGTGAGCTATTACGCTTTCTTTAAAGGATGGCTGCTTCTAAGCCAACCTCCTGACTGTCTAAGCCTTCCCACCTCGTTTTCCACTTAGCCGATATTCGGGACCTTAGCTGGCGGTCTGGGTTGTTTCCCTCTTGACCCCGGACGTTAGCACCCGGAGTCTGTCTGCCGTGCTCGAGCTCTTCGGTATTCGGAGTTTGCCATGGTTTGGTAAGCCTATAGCGGCCCCCTAGCCATAACAGTGCTCTACCCCCGAAGGCAATACACGACGCACTACCTCAATAGTTTTCGAGGAGAACCAGCTATCTCCGGTTTTGTTTAGCCTTTCACCCCTATCCACAGCTCATCCCCGACCTTTTCAACGGGCGTGGGTTCGGCCCTCCAGTGGGTGTTACCCCACCTTCAGCCTGGCCATGGATAGATCAACCGGTTTCGGGTCTACGCCGCGCAACTGAACGCCCTGTTCAGACTCGCTTTCGCTACGCCTCCGGCATCAAGCCTTAAGCTCGCTACGCAACGTAAGTCGCTGACCCATTATACAAAAGGTACGCCGTCACCCAGCATTAAGCACCCTCGTGCTTCGAGCGCACGGGATCGCGCAATTCACTCCCCCCCTAAACGTCTTTTGCCGCAAGAACGCCGCGACAAAAGAACCCGGGCAGTGAAGGCGCTTAATGCTGGGCTCCGACTGTTTGTATGCATGCGGTTTCAGGATCTATTTCACTCCCCTCCCGGGGTTCTTTTCGCCTTTCCCTCACGGTACTGGTTCACTATCGGTCAATGATGAGTATTTAGCCTTGGAGGATGGTCCCCCCATCTTCAGACAGGATTTCACGTGTCCCGCCCTACTTGTCTCGAGCCTAGTTCCACACCAGGGCTTTCGCGTACGGGGCTATCACCCGCTGTGGCCGCCCTTTCCAGAGCGTTCCGCTAACACCAGTGCTAAAACTCGACGGCTAGTCCCGTTTCGCTCGCCACTACTCCGGGAATCTCGGTTGATTTCTGTTCCTCCGGTTACTGAGATGTTTCAGTTCTCCGGGTTCGCTCCTTTGCCCCTATGTATTCAGGACAAGGTGACCCTCACGGGCCGGGTTTCCCCATTCGGAAATCTGCGGATCAACGCCCATTTGCCGGCTCCCCGCAGCTTATCGCAGGCTGTCACGTCCTTCATCGCCTATCATTGCCAAGGCATCCACCACATGCACTTATTCGCTTGACCCTATAACCTTGCTGCCTCTTGCGAGGCGACCGCGGCCAAAGTCGCCGCAACCATCACACGATCATAGGAAACGCTCGCGCTTGTGCATCCCCACCCTCGCGAGCGGGGACACGATGCAATACATAACCCAGTCCAAACTACTCGAGCGTCATCACAACGCCCTTTCGCAAGGACAACTACCTTCATTCCGGATTGTTAAAGAGCAGCCGATCGTGCTTGCGCACGAAGGATCACTGATCAGCGCCGCGTTGCGCGACGCTGATGCCTGATCCCTGTTTCACCGATACCTGGCGCTGGTGGAGCCAACCGGGATCGAACCGGTGACCTCCTGCTTGCAAAGCAGGCGCTCTCCCAGCTGAGCTATGGCCCCGCCTGGTTCTAGCTTCTGCGCTTCTCGCGGTGGCCCGTATGTGAGCCGGTTGGTGGGTCTGGATGGATTCGAACCATCGACCCCCGCCTTATCAAGACGGTGCTCTAACCAACTGAGCTACAGACCCGCCTGGGTCGCTGTTTTTTCGGGCTGCTGTTCAGGGAACAGCCGATAGATGGTGGGAGCTGCGGGGACGCTTGTCTTAGAAAGGAGGTGATCCAGCCGCACCTTCCGATACGGCTACCTTGTTACGACTTCACCCCAGTCATGAATCTCACCGTGGTCGGCGCCCTCCTTGCGGTTAGGCGACCGGCTTCTGGTGGAACCCACTCCCATGGTGTGACGGGCGGTGTGTACAAGACCCGGGAACGTATTCACCGCGACATGCTGATCCGCGATTACTAGCGATTCCGACTTCATGCAGTCGAGTTGCAGACTGCAATCCGGACTACGACGCGCTTTGTGGGATTGGCTCCAGGTCACCCCTTGGCAACCCTCTGTACGCGCCATTGTATTACGTGTGAAGCCCTACCCATAAGGGCCATGAGGACTTGACGTCATCCCCACCTTCCTCCGGTTTGTCACCGGCAGTCTCATTAGAGTGCCCAACTGAATGTAGCAACTAATGACAAGGGTTGCGCTCGTTGCGGGACTTAACCCAACATCTCACGACACGAGCTGACGACAGCCATGCAGCACCTGTGTTCCAGTTCCCTTTCGGGCAAAGCCGCCTTTCAGCAGCCTTCCGGACATGTCAAGGGTAGGTAAGGTTTTTCGCGTTGCATCGAATTAATCCACATAATCCACCGCTTGTGCGGGTCCCCGTCAATTCCTTTGAGTTTTAACCTTGCGGCCGTACTCCCCAGGCGGTCGACTTCACGCGTTAGCTTCGTTACTGAGAGTGTCAAACCCCCAACAACCAGTCGACATCGTTTAGGGCGTGGACTACCAGGGTATCTAATCCTGTTTGCTCCCCACGCTTTCGTGCATGAGCGTCAGTGTCAGCCCAGAGACCTGCCTTCGCCATCGGTATTCCTCCTGATATCTACGCATTTCACTGCTACACCAGGAATTCCAGTCTCCTCTGCCACACTCCAGCCTTGCAGTCCCAAATGCCATTCCCAGGTTAAGCCCGGGGATTTCACATCTGGCTTACAAAACCGCCTGCGCACGCTTTACGCCCAGTAATTCCGATTAACGCTCGCACCCTACGTATTACCGCGGCTGCTGGCACGTAGTTAGCCGGTGCTTATTCTTCCGGTACCGTCAGTAGGCAGCGATATTCACGCTACCCGTTTCGTTCCGGACAAAAGAGCTTTACAACCCGAAGGCCTTCTTCACTCACGCGGAATGGCTGGATCAGGGTTTCCCCCATTGTCCAAAATTCCCCACTGCTGCCTCCCGTAGGAGTCTGGGCCGTGTCTCAGTCCCAGTGTGGCTGATCATCCTCTCAGACCAGCTACCGATCATCGCCTTGGTGAGCCTTTACCTCACCAACTAGCTAATCGGACATCGGCCAATCCAATCGCGCGAGGCCTTGCGGTCCCCCGCTTTCCCCTCTCGGGCGTATGCGGTATTAATCCGGCTTTCGCCGGGCTATCCCCCACGACATGGACATGTTCCGATGCATTACTCACCCGTTCGCCGCTCGCCGCCAGGTTGCCCCGCGCTGCCGCTCGACTTGCATGTGTAAAGCATTCCGCCAGCGTTCAATCTGAGCCAGGATCAAACTCTTCAGTTCAATCCTTCAAAGTTCACTCAACTCGAATCACTTGGATCCAAGTGAGCACTGCTTGATGCCTTGACGCCGGATCCATACCGCAACCCGGCTCGGCGCCTCGCAGCACCCACCTCTATCGGCTGTAACTTGTTAAAGAGCGATGGCCATCCCTTGCCTTGCCGACTCCTCGGGATTGGTTGCGGGGGCAGGATTTGAACCTGCGACCTTCGGGTTATGAGCCCGACGAGCTGCCAGACTGCTCCACCCCGCGCCAGGTCGACGAAAAAAGCGGTCGTCGAGAGGGAAAATTATCGCAGAGAGCGCGTCTGACGTCAACCCGCGGCGCCCTCCAGCCCGCTTACGGCGCCTCGTCGGACGCCGCGTTTCCGCTCCCGGGAAATCGGGCTACGCGGGCCGCCTTTCAAGCACCGCCTGGGCGAGCGTTCCGCTGTCCACGTGCTCCAGCTCCCCGCCCACCGGGAGCCCGCGGGCGATGCGGCTCACGGTGAGCCCCTTCCCCGCGACGATCTCGCTGATGTAGTGCGCCGTGGCCTCGCCTTCCACGGTGAAATTGGTGGCGAGGATCATTTCCTTCACCACGCCGTCGATCGCGCGCTTCACGAGCCGGTCGAGGTGGATCTCGCGCGGGCCGATCCCGTCGAGCGGCGAAAGGCGGCCCATGAGGACGAAGTAGAGCCCGGTATAGCTCTGGCTCTGCTCCATCATGAGGAGGTCGCCGGGCGACTCCACCACGCACAGCAGCGACGGATCGCGCCGCGGCGAGGCGCACAGCGCGCACACCTCGGACTCGGTGAACGTGTTGCAGCGCGCGCAATGGCGGATGCGGGCCAGCGCCTCCGAGAGCGCCTTCGAGAGGCGATCCGCGCCGAGGGTATCGCGCTGCAGCAGGTGATAGGCCATGCGCTGCGCGGATTTCGGCCCGACGCCGGGCAGGCAGCGCAGCGCCTGGATCAGCTGCTCGAGCGCCTCGGGCTTCTCCATCCCCGGCGTCAGAAAGGGAGCCCGAGACCCGGCGGAAGGTTGAGGCCCGAGGTGAATCCGGCCATCTTCGCCTGCGCCGTCGCGTCGGCCTTCGTGACGGCGTCGTTCATCGCGGCCATCACGAGGTCCTCGAGCATGTCCTTGTCCTCGCCGAGGAGGCTGGGGTCGATCGTGACGCGCTTCACCACGTGCTTGCAGGTCATCACGACCTTCACGAGGCCCGCGCCCGACTGGCCCTCGATCTCGATCGCGGCGAGCTCGTCCTGCACGCGCTTCATGTTCTCCTGCATCTGCTGCGCCTGCTTCATCAGGGCGCCGATTCCGCCTTTGTTGATCATGCCGTCACCTCTTCTGGCTCGATGGTTTGCCGGCCTCGCCGTCTTCCGTGGGCCGAATGGAGGAGGAAACCACTTCCGCGCCGAGGTCGCGCACGAGGTCGCGCACGAAAGGATCGTCCTCGATGGCCTCGGCGGCGTCCGCCTGGCGTTCCGCCATCTCCTGCGACTTCCTGGCGGCGACGCTGTTTCCCGCCGTTCCTCCGACGCGCACCGTAAGGCGCAGGTTCGCGCCGAGGTGCGGTGCGAGCGCCGCCTTGAGCTTGTCCTGGTAGGCGCGTTCCGCGTAAATGCGGTGCGTTTCGGGCACCACGAGCTCGAGGTGCCCGTTCTCGAACGACGCGAGCTCGCCGTGGCGCGCGACCATTCCCGCCATCCCGGTGAGGCCGAGCTTCTCGACGTAAGCCGACCAGTCGCCGTCGAAGGGCACCGCGGGCGATTCGACCGCGGCCGAAGGCGTCCCCTCCGCGCGCGGCGCAGCGGCTCGCGGCGGCGTGGCCGGGGCGGCCGAAGCCGCCGCCGACGGCGCGGTGCGCGCCATCTTCGCAGCGGGTTGCTTCGCGACCGGCGCCTCGCGCGGCGCGCGCGCGCCCTCCCCGGGCGTGACGAACGAAAGCATCCGCAGGAGCGCCATGCTGAAGCCCGCGAACTCGTCGGGCGCGAGCGAGAGATCGCGTCGCGCGAGCACCGCGATCTGGTACATCACCTGCACCTGGCCCGCATCGAGGCGCCGGGCCATGGCGGCAACGCGCGCACCATCGGCGTCCTCGGCGGGCGGGGGAACTCCGGCCTGCGCGAGCGCGACTCGATGCAGGATCGCGGCGATCTCCTCGAGCGCGCCGTCGAGCGAGACGCTGCGCGATGCGATGCGCTCGGCCTCGCGCAGCGTGCCCGGACCGTCGCCATCGGCCACGCACTCGAGAATCGGCCACAGGAGATCGGCTCCGAGCGAGCCCAGCATGTCGGTGACCTGCGCCGCGGTGACCTCGCCGCCGCCGTGGGCGATGGCCTGGTCGAGGAGGCTCAGGCTATCGCGAAGGCTGCCCGCCGCCGCCTTTCCGAGCTGCAGGAGCGCGCCTTCCTCGTAAGCGATCTTCTCCGCGTCCAGCACGTGCGCGAGGTGCTGGGCGATAAGTGCGGGCGCAAGCGGCTTCAGGTTGAACTGCAGGCAGCGCGAGAGGACCGTCACCGGCACGCGCTGCGGATCGGTGGTGGCGAGGATGAACTTGACGTGCTCCGGCGGCTCCTCGAGCGTCTTCAGCATCGAGTTGAACGCATGCCGCGAGAGCATGTGCACCTCGTCGATGATGTAGACCTTGAAGCGACCGGCCACCGGCATGTACTGGGCGGAGTCGAGGAGCTCGCGCATCTCGTCCACCTTGGTGTTCGTGGCCGCGTCCACTTCCAGCAGGTCCACGAAGCGCCCGGCGTCGATCTCGGTGCACGCGCGGCATTTCCCGCATGGATGCGCCGTGATCCCGGTCTCGCAGTTGATCGCCTTGGCGAGAATGCGAGCCAGCGTCGTCTTGCCCACGCCACGCGTCCCCGTAAACAGGTATGCGTGGTGCAGGCGCTTCGACGCGAGCGCGTTGGCGAGGGCCGTGACGACGTGCGGCTGGCCCACGATCTCCTCGAAGACCCGGGGACGCCACTTGCGGGCCAGTACCTGGTAGGTCATCGCGGGCAGTGGGAAGCGAAGCGCAAAAGGCCCTTCTCGAAGCTGGGCCTTCCGGCCAAATTGATGGCGAGCCTGACCCCCGGCACTTGAAGAAATCGACTATGGCTGCTTCGTTCCCGACCTGACCAGATTCATCGCTCTTCAATGCGGGGAGGCCCGCCGAGGAGAATTATGACACGCCGCGGCCCTCGCCGGCCGCGCAGGTGCGAAATCCGGCGAAGGCGTCGTCGCGCTCGGGAAGATAGAAATTCCGGAAGCGGTTATGGACGAGCCGGGAGCGGGTCGCGAAGCTTCCGCCCCGCAACACGTGGTGCGTGTGGAACCAGGGCTCGGAGTACTCGCGATAGGGATCGGGCCGGAATCCGGGATACGGGTCGAAGGGGCTCGAGGTCCATTCCCAGACGCCGCCCAGGAGGAGCCGCAGTCCCGAGCGGGACGCCGCCGCCTCGGGCAGCGCGCTGGAGGGCCCGCAGTGGCGATAGTCGAGCGCCGGGGCATCGCCCACGGGCTCCTCGCCCCACGGGTAGCGATCGTCGGCACCGTTGCGCGCCGCGAATTCCCATTCCGCCTCCGTGGGAAGCCGTCGGCCCGCCCAGCGGCACCACGCGCGCGCCTCATGGAGCGTCACGTGCGCCATCGGCGCCGAGCGGTCGAGCGCCACCCATCGATCGAAGCGCGGCACCGACCACGCGTCGCCATCGCGCCGCCATCCGCGCGGGGCGACCCGCCCCTCGCGCGAGCGCCAGGCCCAACCGCCGTCGTCCCACCAGTGGCGCCGTGCGTATCCTCCTTCGCCCACGAACGCGGCGAATTCGCCCTGCGTCACGGGCAGCTCGGAGATCGCGAACGGCCCCACCCGCACGCGATGCGCCCATTTCTCGTTGTCGAACACGAAGCCGCGCGCGCCGCGCCGCGTTCCGAGCTCGATCTCCCCACCTGCGAACGCGACGTCGCGCTTGCGGATCGCCGGCGCCGGCGGAGGATCCGAAGCCCCGAGAGAGGCAGGGGCGAGCCCGAGCGTCTGCAGCATCATGAGGAGCGCCTCGCCGTGCATGTCCTCGTGCAGCAGCGCGAGGGCGAAGAAGTAGCGCCGTTCCTCGGGGGTGCGGGCGAGCGCGCCGAGCGTCGCGTCGAGGGTATCCTCCATGTAGGCGCGCAGCGTCGCCTCCGGGGGGTACGGAAGGCGCCAGCGGCTGTCGTGGGGCACCGTACGCGAATCGAAGAGCGCGTCGGAGCCTTCGAGGATCGAGGGGGCGATCGCCCGCTCCGAATGGCGCAGGCACCAGTGCTCCTGGAACCAGGCGATGTGCGCGAGCTCCCATAGCGGCGGGTTCACGGTGGGGATGCAGGGGACCCGCAGGCGCGTGAGATCCAGGTGCGCGTAGACGGCGAGCGTGCGGCGGCGCGCGTCCCGCAGATCGGCCGCCAGGTCTCCTTCGTATAATCCGCCGATGGCCTCGCTCGCCAAACCTGTCGTTTGCATCGTGACGCCCGGAACGAGAAGCGCGAACAACGGCAACTGGCGCACCGCCGTGCGATGGGCCGCCATGCTGCGCGATCGCTACCGGCCCATTGTACAGAGCGCATGGAACGGCGAACCGGCCGATGCGCTGATCGCGCTCCACGCCCGCCGCAGCGCCGAGTCGATCGCGCGGTTTCATTCCCGGGCCGGCGGCCGGCGCATGGCCGTGGTGCTCACGGGCACCGATCTCTACCGCGACCTTCCCGCAAGCCGCGAGGCGGCCGCGTCGCTCGGCACGGCCGATCGCATCGTGGTGCTGCAGGACGATGCGCTTCGGCTCCTCGCGCCGGGATGGCGCCGCAAGGCCGAGGTGATCTTCCAGTCGGCGCCCGTGCTCGCCAGGCGGGCGAACGCCCGCGGGCGCCTCGACTGCGTGGTCGTGGGCCACCTGCGGGAAGAGAAGGATCCGCGCACCCTCTTCGAGGCGATCCGCCGCCTCCCGGCCGGACTTCCGATCCGCGTGCGCCACATCGGCGCCGCGCTCGATCCGGCGCTGGGTGATCTCGCGCTCGAGATGCAGCGCGAGGATCCGCGCTATCGCTACTCCGGCGCCCTTTCCCATGGGCTCGCGCGCGCGGCGATTCGATCGGCGCACGTCCTCGTCCACCCTTCCGTCGTGGAAGGCGGCGCGAACGTGATCGTCGAGGCGATCACCGCGGGAACGCCGGTGATCGCGAGCCGCATCTCGGGAAACATCGGCATGCTCGGGCGCGACTACCCGGGCTTCTTCGAAGCGCGCGATGCGGCGGCGCTCGCGAAATGCCTCGTGGAGGCGCTGGAAGATCCGCACGAACTGTCATGTTTGCGCTCGCGCGTGCGACCAACGAAAGCGGCTGTTCCGCCCGCAAGCCGAAGCCGCGGCGATCCGCCGCCTCGCCGCCGGGCTTCTTGCCCGGCGGTAAAATCACCGCAACCGAACCCCGGAGACGCCTCATGGACATGCAGGTTCGCCTCACCCAGTTCAGCCACGGCGGCGGCTGCGGCTGCAAGATCGCGCCCGGCGTGCTCGAGCAGATCCTCGCCAAGAGCGCGCCCGCGATCCTGCCGAAGGACCTCCTGGTGGGCATCGAGACCAGCGACGATGCCGCGGTCTACCGGTTGAACGATCGGCAGGCGATCGTCGCCACCACCGATTTCTTCATGCCGATCGTCGACGATCCGTTCGACTTCGGCGCGATCGCGGCGACCAACGCGATCTCCGACGTCTACGCCATGGGCGGCCAGCCGCTCTTCGCGCTCGCGCTGGTCGGCATGCCGGTGAACCAGCTCCCGCTCGAGGTGATCCGCAAGATCCTCGAAGGCGGCGAATCGGTCTGCGCGCGCGCCGGCATCCCGATCGCCGGCGGCCACACGATCGATTCCGTGGAACCGATCTACGGGCTGGTCGCGATCGGCCTCGTCGATCCGCGCAACCTCAAGAGGAATGCGGGCGCCAGGCCCGGCGACAAGATCATCCTCGGCAAGCCCCTCGGTGTCGGGATCTACAGCGCCGCGCTCAAGAAGGGCATGCTCGGCGAGGCCGGCTACAAGGCGATGATCGAGGCGACCACCAAGCTCAACACGCCCGGCACGCGCCTGGGCGCGATGGACGAGGTCCACGCGCTCACGGACGTGACGGGGTTCGGCCTCCTCGGCCACCTGCTCGAGATGGCGAAGGGCTCGAAGGTCGCGGCGCGCGTTGAATGGCAAGCGCTGCCGCTTCTCCCCGGCGCGCTCGATTTCGCGCGCCAGGGCGTCCTCACCGGGGCGTCGGGCCGCAACTGGTCGGGCTACGGCGTGCAGGTGAATCTCGGCTCGCAGCTCGGCGAGGCGGAGAAGTCGCTTCTCACCGATCCGCAGACGAGCGGCGGCCTGCTCGTGGCGTGTGCCCCGACGGCCGCGGACAAGGTGCTCGACATCTTCCGCGACGAGGGCTTCACGCACGCCGCCGTGATCGGCGAAATCAGGGAAGGAGCTCCGGCGGTCGTGGTCGAATGACGTTCTGCGGCGCGGCGCGCCGCCGGGAGGTTGCCATGAAGAAGCGCCTCGGGCCCGTGCCCGACGTTCGATCCAGCGCCTCGCGACCGGAGCCGCGCTCCGCGCTCGCGCTCGAGTACGTGCGCGTGCGCGCGGTCACCGAGGCCCTCGCGGCGCCGCTCTCCGCCGAGGACTGCGCGATCCAGTCGATGCCCGACGCGAGTCCGGTGAAGTGGCATCTCGCGCACACCACGTGGTTCTTCGAGACCTTCGTGCTCGCTCCGCGCGGCGTTCCCGCCTGCGATCCCGCGTTCGGCTATCTCTTCAACTCGTACTACAACGCCGTGGGAGATCGCCACCCTCGCCCCGAGCGCGGCCTCCTCTCGCGTCCCTCGTTGGACGAGATCCGGGCCTATCGCGCCCGCGTCGACGAGGCGATCGCCCGGTTGCTGCAAGGCAGCGCGGACGACGCGGCGCTGCGGCTCGTCGAGCTCGGCCTGCAGCACGAGCAGCAGCACCAGGAGCTCATCCTCACCGACGCGAAGCACCTCTTCTCGCGCAATCCGCTGCGCCCCGCGTACCGCAAGGCGTGGCCGCTCACGTCCGTTCGCGGCGCGCGCAGATCGTGGATCGCGATCGCCGGAGGAGTGCGTGCGATCGGGCACGACGCAAGCGGCTTCGCCTTCGACAACGAAGGGCCGCGGCATCGCGTCGTCCTCGAGGACTTCGAGATCGCCTCGCACCCGGTGACGCACGGCGACTTCCTCGCGTTCATCGAGGACGGCGGCTACCGGCGTCCCGAGCTGTGGCTCTCCGCGGGGTGGGACGCGGTGCGCGCCAATGGCTGGCAGGCTCCAGGATATTGGGAGTGCCGCGGCGACGGGCAATGGCAGACGTTCACGCTGCACGGCATGGCGCCGATCGAGGCCAACACGCCGGTGTGCCACGTGAGCTTCTACGAGGCCGAAGCGTTCGCACGATGGGCCGGCGCCCGGCTACCCACGGAAGCCGAATGGGAAGTCGCCGCCTCGAGCGCGCCGGTCGAGGGCAACTTCCTCGAGAGCGGCGCGCTGCATCCGCTCGCGTGCCGCAAGCCGTCGCCGGCAGGCGCCCTCGTGCAGGCCTTCGGCGACGTGTGGGAATGGACGCGCAGCGACTACGCGCCGTATCCGGGCTATCGGCCCGACGAAGGCGCCGTCGGCGAGTACAACGGCAAGTTCATGGCGAACCAGTACGTGCTGCGCGGCGGCTCCTGCGCGACGCCCGCAGCGCACATGCGCGCGACGTATCGCAACTTCTTCCCGCCCCAGGCGCGCTGGCAGTTCTCCGGCTTGCGGTTGGCGCGCGACGCTCGAGCGTCCGGCGGCGAGGCGGACTAGCTCGCGAGGAAGACGAAATACGCGTCGCCGGGCGCGGACCAGCGCTGCACCCGGTCGAAGCCCGCTTTGTGCAGCAGCCCCTCGAACTCCTGCGCCCGGTACTTGTAGGAGTTCTCGGTATGGATCCGCTCGCCGCGCGCGAAGCGCCGCACGGCGTGGCTGCCGAGGCTCACGGACTGCTCGATCGATGCCTCGAGGTGCATCTCGATCCGTCCCGCGGCCTCGTCGTAGAACGCGACATGCTCGAACGCTTCGACCAGGAAGTCGAAACCGAAGCGACGGTTGAGGTGCACGAGCACGTTGCGGTTGAATGCCGCGGTCACGCCCAGCGAGTCGTCGTACGCGGCGTCGAGGATCGCGCGATCCTTCTTCGCGTCCACGCCGATCAGCAGCGCGCTCCCAGGGCGCGGCGCGCAATGGGCGCGGATCGAGGCGAGGAACGCGACCGCCTCGCGCGGCGCGAAGTTGCCGATGCTCGATCCGGGATAGAAGAACAGCGCGGCGCGCTCGTCGAGGACGTCGTCGAGCCGAAGGCCGTGCTGGAAGTCGGCGACGACGCCCACCATCTCGACCTGCGGGAAATCGGGCGCCATTCGGTCGAGGGAGCGCCGCAGCTCCTCTGCCGCGATGTCCACCGCGACGTAGCGCGCGGGCCCGAGGAAGGGAAGCCACGCCTCGCCCTTGCGGCAATCGCCCGCACCCAGGTCCACGAACTGGCCGACCGCACCCGCCGCCTTCGCGATCGCTCCGCGGTGATCGCGGAAGAGCGCCATCTCGGTGCGCGTCGGATAGTACTCGGGCAGCCGGCAGATGGCGCCGTAGAGGGCGCAACCGAGCTCGTCGTAGAAGTAGCGCGGGGCGACCGCGGCGGGCATCGCGAGCAGACCGGCGACCACTTCCGCACGCTCCTCGCGCTCGGTCGCGCGCGAACGGTCGACGATGCGGCTTCCGGCCGGCTTATCGTCCGGCATGCCCGGCCTCGGAGAGGAGACGCTCGACCGCCTTCATCGAGTCCGCGTCGGTCCAGTCGCGCTCGCCGAACGCCCAGTAGCGCACCTTGCCACTGCGGTCGACGAGGAACGACATCGGAAGTCCCTTCGCGCCCCAGGCGTCGGCCGCCTCCTGATCGGGATCGAGGAGCACGTGGACATCGAGCTTGCGCTTGCCGAGAAACGCCGCGATCTTCCCGCGCGACTCGCCATAGTTCACCGCGAGCACGTCGAAGGGCTTTGCGGCGAGCTTCGTGCGCAGCCGCGCGATGGAGGGCATCTCCGCGACGCATGGCTCGCACCACGTGGCCCAGAAATTCACCAGCACGACGCGCCCCCGCAGCCCGTGCAGGTCCACCTGCCTGCCCGCGAGGTCGCGCAGGGCGAGGGGCGGCGTGGGCTTCCCGCTCCAGTCGCGCAGCGGCTGCGCGGCATGCGCGGCGGCAGCCGCCATCGCGACGGCTGCGAGCGCGGCCCGCCAGGAGAACTTCATGGAAGTGCGCTCGCCGGCGCTTTGCGTCAGGCGGTGATCTCGCGCGAGGTGATCTGGTAGCCGAAGTGCTCCGGATCGAGGCTGTCGAGCCTTCCTTCCGCGGTCTCGCTCTGCGGATACATGAGGAACGTGATGGCCGCCCGGGAGGAGCCGGGCAGCGCCACGTCGTTCGCGTAGTTGTATCCGAGCCAGTTCATCTCCCACGAGCCGAAGAGGCGCTTGCGGGCCGCGAGGACCATCGGATCGTCGGGCTTCTTGCCGCCGTCCTCCTCGAGGATCACCTTGCGCACGTCCGCGGGATCCACCGGCACCCAGCCGTGGGCGTGCGAATAGAACTCCGCGCGGCAGTGCTGGGCCTTGGTGATGTCGCCGCTCTTGCCGAGACTCTTGTAGCCGAGCTTCGAATCGGCGACGCGGATGCCGTAGATGTCGCGCGCGGGAATGCCCTGCGAGCGCGCCATGGCGGTGAAAAGCGCGTTCAGGTCCGCGCATTTGCCGTTGTAGGTCTTCGTCTCGACCATGAAGTTCACGTCGCCGGTGCCGCAGCCCTTCGTCTTCCCGTTGCGATACGTGTTGTCGCAGATCCACTCGTAGATCGCGCGCGCCTTCTCGACGTCGCCGCGCGCGCCCTTCACCACCCCGTCGGAGAGCTCCTTCACCGCGCCGGTCGTCTGCATGTGGGCGGTCGGCGCGAGGTACCGCGCGAGCGTCTCCGGAGTCTCGGGAATCGGGTTGTCGGCGCGCGACAGGTCGACTTTCACGTCGCGCGTGGCGAAGCGGCTCTTCACGAGGAGCACCGGCTTCACGCCGTCGGCCCATTCGCCGCACACGATCCCGGCCCCGTAGCGCGGGTCGAGCGCGAAGCGGCTGTGTCCGCCCGCCGCCTCGAAGGTATTGCCCATGCCCTTGAGCCACGAGCGGTCCTCGGTGAGGGGAACGGGCACCCACGCGCGCGTGGTGCCGGCGGGCTTGAGGATCTCGATCCGGGTCGTGACCTCGAAGACGCGCCAGGGCGCGTCCTGCGCCGCTTCGGCCGCAAGGAGGCGGGAGGAAGGAAGGGCGAATCCGGCCGTCGCGAGGCCGGAGGTGCGAAGAAAATCACGACGGTTCATGGGGTCTTTCTCCTCGGGAGGACTGGGGAAGAATGATAGCAAAGGACGCGATTTGCCTTCGGGCAAGTGAGGTAGCGCGCCGCTTCCGATAAAATTGGACTCTTTGTCGCCCTTTCCCGCAATGTCCGCAGCGGAACCATTCCTCCGGCTCGCCTTCGGCCTCGCGTTCGAGGATCTCTACGAGACCCCGGGTCTTGCGCGCGTGGACGAGGCGTTCTCGTCCTGGCTGCGCGACGCGGAGCCCCTCCTGCACGCCCGCTGGAGCGAGGCCCGCGCGAGCCCGGACGCCCTCGAGCGCAAGGCCGAGGCGGAGCTGCTGATCGCGGTCGCACCGCACCTCGACCGCTTCGTCGCCGCGCTCTTCGCGATCGAGGAGGAATGGGAGGATCTCGTCGACAGCCACCATCGCCTCGCGCCGCTCTTCCGCGTGAAGCGCAAGTTCGTGCAGCGCCGGGCGATGCTCAAGATCAAGGCCGACGAGGCGCAGGCGCTCGACGGGCCGGCGCTCGAAAAGGAAGTGGCGGCGCTTCTGGGCGGCGCGTTCGACGAGCTCCTGTTCGCGCAGAAGGTGCTCGCATGGCTCGCCGAAGAGCCGGCGCACGCGGCGGCGCTCGCGACCGCGGAGCGCTTCAGCGCGTGGGCCGCGCACACGGCCGAGGGCCGCCGGCGATATCGCGACGGCGTGCTGTTCAACCCGCCCCAGCGCGTGGATCCGCTCCATTTGGTCCCCGTGCAAACAGACACGAACGCGGGGTATTCCGTTCACACCCTGCACCACATCCGTCGGCGCGAAGGCTTCGGCCTGACGGATCCCGGCACGCAGCTTCCGGGCGCGCTCGACGAGGCCAACTACTGCATCTGGTGCCACGAGCAGGGCAAGGACTCGTGCTCGCAGGGACTCAAGGAGAAACCGGCGCAGGATGGCCGCGTCGAATTCAAGAAGAGCCCCTTCGGCGTATCCCTGCACGGCTGCCCGCTCGAGGAGCGCATCTCGGAGTTCCACAAGCTCAAGAGCGAGGGCTGGGCGGTGGGCGCGCTCGCGATGATCGTGGTGGACAACCCGACCGCGGCGTGCACCGGCCACCGCATCTGCAACGACTGCATGAAGTCGTGCATCTACCAGCGCCAGGACCCGGTCGACATCCCCCAGGCGGAGACGCGCACGTTGAAGGACGTGCTGGGGCTGCCCTGGGGATTCGAGATCTACTCGCTCCTCACGCGCTGGAACCCGCTCAACCTGCGCCGTCCGCTTGCGAAGCCCGCGACGGGCAAGCGCGTGCTGGTAGTCGGCATGGGCCCCGCGGGCTTCACCCTCGCGCACCACCTGCTGAACGACGGCCACGCGGTGGTGGGCATCGACGGCCTCAAGATCGAGCCGCTCGATCCGTCGGTCTCCGGCGTGAAGCCGGACGGCGCGCGCGTCGCCTTCCGTCCCGATCCACGGCATCGCGGAGCTGCGCGAGCCGCTCGAGAGCCGCACGATGGCGGGCTTCGGCGGCGTGGCCGAGTACGGCATCACGGTGCGCTGGGACAAGAACTTCCTCAAGGTCGCGCGGCTCCTCGTGGAGCGGCGGCGCGACTTCGCGATGGTGGGCGGCGTGCGCTTCGGCGGAACGATGGCCGCGCAGGACGCGTTCGCGATGGGCTTCGACCACATCGCGCTCGCGGCCGGAGCCGGCAAGCCCACGGTGCTCGATATGCCGAACGGGCTCGCGCGCGGCGTGCGCACCGCCTCGGACTTTTTGATGGGCCTGCAGCTCACCGGTGCGGCGCGCGCCGATTCGATCGCGAACCTGCAGGTGCGCCTTCCGATCGTCGTGGTGGGAGGCGGCCTCACCGCCATCGACACGGCGACCGAGTCGCTCGCGTACTACCCGGTCCAGGTCGAGAAATTCCTCTCGCGCTACGAGGCGCTGGTCGCGGAACGAGGCGCCGCGGCGGTGCGCGGCGCGTGGGGCCAGGAGGAAGCCGAGGTCGCCGAGGAGCTCCTCACCCACGCGCTCGCGATCCGCGCGGAGCGCTCGGCCGCGGCGGCCGAAGGGCGCGAACCGCGCATCCTCGAGCTGCTGCAGTCGTGGGGCGGCTCGACGATCGCCTATCGCAAGCGCCTCATCGACAGCCCGTCGTACACGTTGAACCACGAGGAGGTCGAGAAGGCGCTCGAGGAAGGGATCCGCTTCGCGGAAAACCTCACGCCGCTGCGCGTCGAGGTGGACGCGTACGGCCATGCCCGCGCGCTCGTCGTTCGCGCCGAGCTGGAGAAGGAAGGGGAGAAATCGATCCGCGAGGTCGAGCTTCCCGCACGCACCCTCCTCATCGCCGCCGGAACGCAGCCCAACACGGTGCTCGCGCGCGAGGATCCCGGGCATTTCGTGCTCGACGGACGCTACTTCCAGGCGGTGGACGAGGAAGGCCGGCCGGTGAAGCCCGAGCGCACGCCGAAGCCCGACGAGCCGCGCGTGCTGATGTCGCGCGAATCGGACGGCCGCTTCGTGAGCTTCTTCGGCGACCTGCACCCCTCGTTCTACGGCAACGTGGTGAAGGCGATGGCCTCCGCCAAGCAGGGCTATCCGGTGGTGAGCCGGGTGCTGGAGGCGCTGGCGCCGCGCTCGCGCGCGCAGACGCGCGAATTCCTCGCGCGGCTCAACGCCGAGCTGCGCGCGACGGTGCACCACGTCGCGCGCCTCACGCCCACCATCGTGGAAGTGGTGGTGCGCGCGCCGCTCGCCGCACGCGCATTCCAGCCGGGCCAGTTCTACCGCCTGCAGAACTTCGAGTCGCTCGCCGCGCATCCCGAAGGAACCCGCCTCGCGATGGAAGGCCTCGCCCTCACCGGCGCGTGGGTCGATCGCGAGCAGGGCCTCGTGTCCACCATCGTGCTGGAGATGGGCGGATCGAGCGACCTTTGCGCGCTGCTGAAGGCCGGCGAGCCCGTCGTGCTCATGGGGCCGACGGGAACCCCGACCGAGATTCCCGGCGACGAGACCGTGGTCCTCGTGGGCGGCGGCCTCGGGAACGCGGTTCTCTTCTCGATCGGCAGCGCGCTACGTGCCGCCGGATCGCGCGTGCTGTACTTCGCCGGCTACAAGAAGCTGGGCGACCGCTACAAGGTCGGGGAGATCGAAGCCGCGGCGGACGAAGTGGTGTGGTGCTGCGACGAGGCGCCCGGATTCCAACCCTCGCGCGCAGGCGACAAGGCCTTCGTCGGGAACATCGTCGAAGCGATGGCGGCCTACGCGAGCGGCGCGCTCGGCGCCGGGGCGATCCGCATGCCCGACGCCGATCGGCTCGTCGCGATCGGCTCCGACGCCATGATGGCGGCGGTCGCGCGTGCGCGACACGGCGTGCTCGCCCCGTACCTGAAGAAGGCGCACGTCGCGATCGGCTCGATCAACTCGCCGATGCAGTGCATGATGAAGGAGATCTGCGCGCAGTGCCTGCAGCCGCACGTGGACCCCGCGACCGGCAAGACCACGTACGTGTTCTCCTGCTTCAACCAGGACCAACCGCTCGACGTCGTGGATTTCCGCGGCCTGCGCGCGCGCCTGGGCCAGAACTCGCTGCAGGAGAAGCTCACCGCCCAGTGGGTCGACCGGGCGCTGCGCGAGGAAGGCGCGCGCTAGTCCTGGTAGATGTTGAGCAGCGAAAGCCCGACCGCGAGGGCGGCCTTGCGCCCGCGCAGCTCCACGCGCAGGCGGCTCACCTCGCCGACGAGCTCCGGAGGCGCGCCCACCACCTGGCGCAGGTTCTCCTCGCTGTCGCTCAGCGATTCCTGGATCTTCTCGATCCGGCGCATGTGCGCCTCGACTTCCCTCTCGAGACCTTTGAGCTCTTTTTCGTCCATGTCGATGGCTCCGATGTACATCGCGATTCTCGCGCCACCGGGGCGCGGGTTCTGTGCACTGATGCACATTTCGCGCGCTCGATTCGACGATCGGAACCATTTGCACCCGAAAACGCGCCTTCGCGCCGCTACATCTGCAATGCGACTCCCCCGCGCCGGGACATTCGGCCGGCGGGCCGCAATCGCCCCCTGGGGCCGAAATTCCGGGCTGATTTTTTGATCCAAGTCGAGCGCCGGCCACCGCCTTCATGCAAGATGGCGCCATCCGGCAATCCGCCGGTCCACCAAAAGGAAGCGTTGAATGGTCAAGCCGAACTACGCGTTCGCGAAGAGGCAGAGGGAGCTCGCCAAGAAGGCGAAGAAGGAAGCGAAGCGCCAGGAGCGCGCCGCCCGGCACGAGCCGGAAGCCGGGGCGCCGGACACCGCCGCCGGCGAGCCGCCACCGGACGAGAAAACTGCCAAGTAGCGAATCCGCGGTCCGGTGGGGCGATCGCCAGAAATACGCCTGCGGCGGCGATGTTTGCCGGCATACCCGACCCCCGCGTCGCCCGGCAGGCACCCGGTCCGCGGGCGCCTCCTCGAGCCCAGGCGATGCCCTTCGCCGCGCCGGGCGCCACTAGCCCCGACGGCCGCGTCTCGTCTAGAATGGCGGCTTGCTCAACCACTCGAAAGGAGGTGATCCGTGAGATCTCAAACCCGTAATTACGCCACTGCAATCGGGGCGGTTCTCGCTGCGGTCACTACGGTGGTCTACGCAGGGTGCCCGCTCTGCCTGTAAGGGCACAAGGGTTTGCGAAAAGGCCGGCTCTCGGAGCCGGCCTTTTCTTTTTCGGGCGGCCCGGGATGCCTCAGCCGCCGAGGAACAAACGCCCCACGTCGGGATTGGCGAGCAGCTCTTCGCCGGTGCCGGCGAGCGCCGTTTCCCCCGAGACCAGCACGTAGCCGAGATCGGCGAACTCGAGGCCCTTCTTCGCGTTCTGCTCGACCATGACGATGGTCTTGCCGTCTTCGTGCTGGAGGCGGCCGAGGATGTCGAAGACCATGTCGATGTAGCGTGGCTCGAGGCCGATCGAAGGCTCGTCCACGAGGAGCACGTCGGGCTCCATCACCAGCGCGCGCGAGATCTCCAGCAGCCGCCGCTCGCCGCCCGAAAGGACGCGCGCGCGGTGGTTGCGGCGCGCCGCGAGGCGCTGGTACTTCGCGAAGACCCGTTCGGCCGCTTCCTTCGCCCGCGCGTGCGAGCGCAGCAGGAAGCCGCCCATCAGCAGGTTCTCCTCGACGGTCATCTCGGGAAACACCGACTTGTCCTGCAGGATGTAGGCGACCCGCGCGTCCTGCAGCTTCCGCTCCGGGCCGAGGCGCGTGATCTCGCGCCGCCCGCCGCCCTCCCCGATGAGGACCGCTCCGGCGAAGATCCGCGTGAAGCCGTAGATCGAGTGCAGCACCGTCGACTTCCCCGCGCCGTTCGGCCCGATGAGGCAGAGCGACTGGCCGCGCCCGACGTGCAGCGTGAAATCGTGCAGGATCTCCATGTTGCCGTAGCCTGCGCGAAGGCCGCGCACGGAAAGGAGCGGCTCGCCGCCGGCGAGCGCCACGAGCCGTTCCTCGGGAATCGCGGCGCGCAGCGCCTGCGCCTCGCGCGCGATCGCATCGACCGACAGCACGACCTCGATTTCGCCCTCGTGGTAGCCCGCAGCGCGATCGCGCCCTTCCGAGCCGAACCCGGGTCCGGCGCTCATGCGGCGGCCCCAAGGTAGGCGTCGATCACGCGCGGGTCGTCCTTGATCTCGTCCGGCGTGCCCGAGGCGAGCACCTGCCCGACCGCCATGCAATAGATGTGCTGCGCGAGGTTCATGATCACGCGCATGTTGTGCTCGATCACGAAGAGCGTGATGCCGAACTCGCTGTTGGCGCGCTTCAACCGGTCGATGAGGCCGTTGATGAGCGTGGGATTGATCCCCGCCGTGGGCTCGTCGAGGAGCAGGACCTTCGGCTCGTTCATGAGCGCCATCGCGAATTCCAGGAGCTTCTGCTGCCCGAAGGAGAGCGAGCCGGCCGGGAGCTTGCGCTTGGAGTAGAGGCCCACGAACTCCAGCAGGTGCTCCGCCCGGTCGACCACGTCCGCGGAGCACGGCCGGAACATGTCCCTCCATGCCGCCTGCCGCTGCGGGAGCGAGACCATCAGGTTCTGCACGCAGTCCATCTTCGCGAAGACCCGCGTCTGCTGGTAGGTGCGCACCATTCCCAGGCGCGCGATCTCCTGCACGCCGAGGGCGGAGATCTCGCGCCCCTCGAAGCGGATGGAGCCGGAGTCGATCGGATGCTGGCCGACGATGGAGCTGAAGAGCGTGGTCTTGCCGGAGCCGTTGGGCCCGATGAGGCCGGTGACGCTGCCGCGCTCCACCGTGAGGCTCACGTCGCGGTTCGCGACCACGCCGCCGTAGGCCTTGCGGACGTTGCGAACCTCGATGATCGGCTCGCTCATGCGTTCGCGACCTTGCTCGCGGCGACCGGCGCCTTGTCGCGCGGCGGCTCCTCGACCTGCACGCCGAACCACTCGGGCTTGCGGCTCCTCACCCAGCCGAGGATCCCCTGCTGGAAGAAGACCACGTTCACGATGATGAGGACGCCGAGCGCGATGTACTGCCAACCCAGGAGGTACGTCCAGGTGAGCTCGCGCAGGGTATAGAACACCGTCGCGCCGATGATCGGCCCCCAGAGCGTTCCCTTACCGCCGAGCAGTGCCATCGCGATCATGAAGATGCCGAAGGTGAGGGTCGGGTACGCGGTCTCCAGCGGCTCGATGAAGCCGGTCATGTTGCCGAAGAGCCCGCCCGCGATGCCGAGGAAGAACGCGGCGATCGCCCAGGCGACCGCCTTGTAGCGCTTGGTGTGCAGGCCGAGCGCCTCCGCCTTGTCCTCGTCGTCGCGGATCGCGTTGATCGCGAGCCGGAAGCGCGTGCCGTACAGCCATCGCAGGAAGAGGTAGCACAGCATCGCCGTCACCATGCAGGCGAAATAGAAGAACCTCTCGCGCATGCCGGGTCCGCCGGGGAAGACCGGCATCGCGATGCCCTGCCCGCCGCCCACCCAGCCCCAGGCGCTGGTGAGCTCCGCCGCGGCGATCGCCACGCCGAGCGTGCCGATCGCGAAGTAGGGGCCGCGCAGCCCGAAGAGCACCCAGGAGAGGATCGCGGCGAGGATGGTGGCCCCGATCGCCCCGAGGATGAGCCCCAGGCCCAGGCCCTCGAAGTACTGCAGGTGGGTGAAGTGGATGCGGATCGCGCCGTTCGCCGCCGTGTACTCGCCCACGTTGTAGACCAGGCCGATCTGCATCACGGCGCAGATGTACATGCCGAAGCCGAAGAACGTGATGTTGCCGAGCGAGTTGTAGCCCATCTGCCCGCCCATCGTGTCCCAGGTCTGCGCGAAGAGCACCATCAGCCAGAAGATGGCGAACTGCACGGCGTGCGCGGGGAAGACGAAGGGCGCGGCGATGCCCGCCACGAGGATGGCGAGGTGCAGCACGAGCGTGCGGCCGGTCATTGCAGGGCCATCCTGTGCCGGCGAAGGGCGAGCTGCCGGGCGATGAGGATCGCGAGCAGCAGTCCCACCACGGTCGCCTGCTGGAACTGCGCGCCCAGCACGAAGCCGCTGTACTGCTCCAAAACGCCGAGGACGAGCGCCGCGATGATCACCCCGGGGAAGTTGCCCAGCCCGGCGGCGGTCACGATCACGAACGCGCGCACCGAATAGGCGATGCCGTAGAACGGCTGGATCACCCACACCATCGCGACGAGTACGCCGGCCGCGCCGCAGATCGCCGCGTTGAGCGAGTAGGTGAGCGCGTAGACCCGGTCGGTATCCACGCCCAGGACGCGTGCGGCGCGCGGATCCTGGGCGGTGGCGCGGATCGCCTGCCCCATGCGGCTGTAGCGAAGGAAGACGATCATCGCCACGGCAAGCACGAGGCACAGCCCGAACCCGATGATGCGGATCTCCGTGATGTCCACCGAGCCATCGAAGAAGCTCAGGCGGGCGAAGCCCGACTTCACGGTGCGCACGTCGGGACCGAAGACGAGGTTCATCGACTGCTGCAGGGTGATGGCGAGCCCGAAAGTGGCGAGGAGCGAGGTGAAGAGGTCGAGCTGGATCACGCGGCGGATGACCAGCTTGTACAGGATCCACCCGAAGCCGAACATGATCACGGCCACCGGGACGATGGCGACGATCGGATGCACGCCGTGCTTCGAGAGCTCCCAGCCGAGGTAGCCGCCCAGGATCACCATGTCGCCCTGCGCGAGGTTCTTCACGCTCGTGACGCCCCACACGAGGGCGAGCCCGTAGGCGATCAGCGCGAAGATCGCCCCGACGGAAAGCCCGTTCAGCAGCAGCTGCAGGTTGAAGACCGGCGCGGACGTGAGGATCTGGATGTTTTCCAGCATGTCGGTCGCCGGCCCGCGGCGCGAGCCGCGGGCCGGACGCTCCTTCTATGACGAGCCGTTACTGCGGCGCCTTGCGCGGGTACTCGACCGGGTCGGCGGCGTACTTGGTCGGTGCGACGACCACGTATTTGCCGTCCTGGATCTGCCTGAGGACCATCGGCTTCGCGATGTTGTTCCCGGCCTTGCTGAACTTGATGTGGCCGTAGAACGTGTCGAGGTTCGTCTTCGCGAGCGCATCACGCACCTTCTGCGGGTCGAGCGACCCGGCGCGGTGGAAGGCGTCCGCATAGATCTCGATCACGGCGGAGGCCTGCGCCACCTGGTACGGGACTTCCTTGTACTCGGGATGCGCGGCCTTGAACGCGTTGAAGTAGTCCATCGCAGTCCCGAAGAGCGCGTCCTTGTACTTGAGCGTCTCGGCCCACTGGGTCGGGCAGAGGATGCCGTTCGCCGCCGCACCGAACTTGCCGGTGAGGTCCGCCGACTCGCAGTGCGTCATCGCGACGATCGGCGCGTTCACGTCCATCTCCTTCATCTGCCGGGTCGCGGTGGTCGCGCCCTTCGTATGGCCGGAGAAGACGATCACGTCGGGCTTGAGCGCCTTGATCTTCGTGAGCGTGGGCGAGATGTCGGAGAGGTCGCGCGGCATCTTGTCGTCGACCACGATCTTCATGTGGTGGCGCTTGGCCGCATCCACGACCCCGGCGCGCACGTCCAGCGAGAACGGGTCGTTCTCGAAGGCCATGGCGATCTTCATCTGGGAGGGCTTCTTGCCGTGCTTCTGCCCGAGCTCGGCCGCAAGGTCGATGACCGGCGACAGGTACTGCTCCGATGTCGACAGCGCCGCGAAGAGGTACTTGTAGCCCTGGGTGAAGAGGGAGCGCGACGCGCCCTCGGCCTCGACCATCGGGATCTTGTACTTCTCGGTGACGGGCGCGGCGGCCTTGGTGGGGCCGGAGCCGTACGGGCCCAGCACGAACTTGATGCCGTCCTGGCTGATCAGGCGCTCGAGGAGCTGCGCGGTGCGCGCCGGCGTCGACTCGTCGTCGTAGTACTTCACCTCGAGCTTGTACTTCTTGCCGCCGATGTCGACCCCACCGGCGTCGTTGAGCTTCTTCAGGGCGAAGTTGTAGCCGTCGCTGGCGTTCTTGCCCTCCGACGAATACTTGCCGGTGATCGAGATCGCCGAGCCCAGCTGGATGACGTCCTCGGCGCGTGCGTGCTGCGGCAGTCCGGCGGCGGTCACCACCAGGGCAGCCGCCGCCATGTGCGCGGTCGTGCGGAAGTTCGTGCTCATCGTTATCTCCTCCTACTCTCTATGGGCGCCGCTTGTTTTTTGCGCGGCTGACGTGAAACTGACACCCGGGGGCGAGGCGTCAGACCTGGATCAGGATCGGCGGAAGCGCAGGCGGATGCGGCGCAGCCAGGCGGAGCAGCCGCGCCAGGGCTCGGGGCGCTGCATGAAGGGAGGCTGCGCGCGCGCAACCATCCGGCCGGCGGGCCGGTCATCGCGCGAAGCGATCGTCGCGGGCGTCAAAACCATTGCGCGCCTCCTTTGGACGGCCAACTATATCGCACCACGACCCATCTTGGCGCGAGAGTTCCCATTCGGGGTCCCGGTGCCGATTTGCACGCCTCGCCCATCCGTCGTAGCTTGTATGGATGCCGGTTTCCCATGTCGAAACTGCATATCGAGACTGCCGAGGAGGGGCGCACGATGAAGAGCTGGATCGCACGGGTCGAGCACGCGGAGACGGCCGATGACGTGCTCGACATCACCCGCAGATTCATCACGCGGCTGCCCAAGTCGCAGGCGGACGCGCTGCCGCGCTCGTGCCTGCCGCCCGAGCGCCTCGACTCCATCGCGCAGCTTCGCCGATACGCGACGCGGCTGGTGACCTTCCACACACGGGAAGCGAATACGGCCGCAGTGTACTGGCTCGCCGCCTATTTCGCGACCGCGGCGGTGCGTCTCGCCGAGATCATGAAGGACTCCTCGCTGCTCTGAAGCTTCGCGGCCCGGCCCGTGCGCCCATCCTCCCGCTACGGCGCCCGCGCGATCGCCTCGACCTCGAGCAGGAAATCCTCCTTGACCAGGCGATCGATCACGCAGATCGTGTTCGGCGGGTACTTGCCGGCCTGGAAGATCGTCGGGAAGAGCTCGGCCCGAAGCTTCATGAACTTCTCGATGTCCTGGGAGTGCACGAAGTAGGTCGTGAACTTCGCGACCTCGTTGAAGGTGACGCCCAGGCCTTCGAGCACGGTGCCGAGGTTCTCGAAGACCTTGCGGAACTGCCGCTCGAAGTCGTGCTTGCCGACGACGCGCCCTTCGTCGTCCACGGCGAGCTGGCCCGCGATGAAGTACAGGTCGCCCGCGGTCACTCGCGATGCATGGCTGTAGAGGCCCTGGGCGGGGGCGGCGCCCTCGGGGTCGATGTAGCGGACGGTGGGCGACGGCTTTGCGCGGGCGCTCGGCTTCTTCGGCATGGTTCCTCTCCGCGGGACGTTGGAGAGGATTCTAGTGCCGCGCGCATCGGCGCGGGGCGCAGGCGCTCGAGCCGCTTGCGCGCGTTGACGATGCGAAGCGGTGAACGGAGTGGAAGTGGCGGAGAGGGCGGGATTCGAACCCGCGTTGGGCTGTTAACCCAAACACGCTTTCCAGGCGTGCGACTTAAACCGCTCATCCACCTCTCCGCGGTGGCACAACTCGACGAACGAACTGCCCGCGCATGAAGTGCGATGAACCCTCGATCGCTGCGCAGCTTCCCGTTGCGGGAAGCCCGAAATTATACCTCGCCGCGCCCTCGAAACCGACCCCGACGGCGGGGCGAACCTACCCCAGCAGCGACCGCCAGTGGTATCCGCGCGTCTGCCGGTAGAAGAGGAGCACGAGGAACCCCACCATCGTGAGGTGCACCGGCCACAGTCCCACCCACGGCGGGATGCGCCCCCCCGAGGTCCACGCCTGGAAGATCGAGAGCGTGTTGTTGTAGAGGACGTAGATCAGCACGGCGAAGATCAGGTTCCACGAGCGGCCGGAGCGCGGGTTCACGAAGGCGAGCGGCACGGCGAAGAGCCCCATGATCACCACCGCGAGCGGGAGCGCGATCCGCCAGTGCAGCTCCGCGATGTCCGCGGGCTTGCCGGTCTTCAGGAGCTCCAGGACGCCCATCGACTTCGACGATGGGGGCGGGGCCCGCGCCTCGTGCGGCTCGATGCGCACGGCGTAGCGCTCGAAGTCGACCATGCGGTAGTCGAGCGTCCCGGGCTTTCCCTCGTAGCGCCGCCCGTTGAGCAGCACGATGAAGCGATCGCCGTTCTTCACCGTCTCGATGAAGCCCTTCTGCGCGACGATCACGCCGAGGCGCCCGCGCTCGGTCGACTGCACGAAGATGTTGCTCACCGTGTCGTCGCGCGCCGAGACCTTCTCCACGAAGAACACGCGGTCGGAATTGCGCGACTCGCGGAACACGCCGGGCGTCACGCTCGACACCTCCTCGCGGCTGGCGAGCAGGCGCTGGTACTCCTGGCTTTCCCCCTGCGCCCAGGGCGACACCCACACCGAGAGCAGCGCGCACACCAGCGCGACCGGGATCGAGAACTGCAGCACGGGCTTGATCCACGCCGCGATCGAGAGCCCCGAGGTGAACCACACCGTCATCTCGCTATCGCGGTAGCTGCGGGTGAGCGCGAGCAGCACCGCGACGAAGACGGCGATGCCGAGGAGCACCGGCAGGTAGTTCACCACGCCGAACGCGATGAGGCCCACCACCGCCTGGGGCTCGATCTGGCCCACCGAGGCCTGGCCGAGCAGCAGGATCAGCAGCCGCGTGAGGATGATGGCGAGCAGCACGCCGACCACGGAAATCGCGATCAGGCTGAACTCGCGGATGAGGCTGCGGTGGAAGATCACGAGGTCGGCGTTCCGGGCTCTTCGCGGTTGCGAGCGTTATAATTCCAAGCTTCGCCACCACTTCCGCCCGGGGATACCGATGGAATTTAGCACAAAGGGGGGCAGTCCCGACAAGCAGCGCACCGGTTGCGTCGTGGTGGGCGTCTTCGAGGGCGGCAAGCTCACCGACGCGGCCCAGGCGCTCGACGCGGCCTCCGGCGGCTATCTCGCGAACGTCCTCGGCCACGGCGATCTCGAGGGCCGTGCGGGCGCCACGCTCCTGCTCCACAAGGTCCCCAAGGTCGCCGCGGAGCGCGTGCTCCTGGTGAGCCTGGGCAAGGAGAGGGATTTTCACGAAGGCCGGTATCGCAAGGCGCTCGCGGGCGCGGTGAAGGCGCTGCGCGGCACCGGCGCCGCCGATGCGCTCCTCTGCCTGGTGGATCTTCCCCTCAAGCGCCACGACGCCGCGTGGAAGGCGGAGCAGGCCGTGCTCGCGATCTCCGACGGCCTGTATCGCTTCGACCGGATGAAGAGCAAGCCCGAGGGCAGGAAGAGCCCGCTCGAGCGCGTGGCGCTGCACCTCGCCAATCGGCGCGACGTGGCCGATGCGGACCCGGCCATCGCGCGCGCGAAGGCCATCGCCGAAGGCGTCGCGCTCGCGAAGGATCTCGGCAACCTCCCCGGCAACGTCTGCACGCCGACCTATCTCGGCGAGCAGGCCGAGGCGCTCGGCAAGGAATGCGGCCTCAAGGTGCAGGTGCTCGGCCGCAACCAGATCGAGAAGCTCGGCATGGGCGCGTTCCTCGCCGTCGCCCAGGGCAGCCGCGAGCCGCCGCGCTTCATCGTGATGGAGCGCATGGCGGGCAAGAAGGGCGATCGCCCGGTGGCGCTCGTCGGCAAGGGCATCACCTTCGATACCGGCGGCATCTCCATCAAGCCCTCGGCCGAGATGGACGAGATGAAGTTCGACATGTGCGGCGCCGCGAGCGTCTTCGGCACGATGAAGGCGATCGCGCTCATGGACCTGCCGCTCAACGTGGTCGGCATCGTGCCCACCACGGAAAACATGCCGGGCGGCAACGCCATCAAGCCGGGCGACATCGTGAAGACGATGTCCGGCCAGACGGTCGAGATCCTCAACACCGACGCCGAGGGGCGGCTCATCCTGTGCGATGCGCTCACCTACGTGGAGAAGTACAAGCCCGCCGCGGTGGTCGACATCGCGACGCTCACCGGCGCCATGGTGATCGCGCTGGGCCACGTCGCCACCGGACTCTTCGCCAACAGCGATCCCCTCGCCCGGGAGCTGGTGCAGGCGGGCGAAGGCGCCTGGGATCGCGCGTGGCACCTGCCCATGTGGGAGGACTACCAGGAGCAGCTCAAGAGCAACTTCGCCGACTTCCCCAACATCGGCACGCGCGCCGGCGGCTCGATCACCGCGGCGTGCTTCCTCTCGCGCTTCACCAAGTCGTATCCCTGGGCGCACCTCGACATCGCGGGCACCGCGTGGAAGAGCGGTGCGGAGAAAGGAGCGACGGGGCGGCCCGTGGCGCTCCTCGCGCACTTCCTCGCGCGCCGCGCCGCCGCCGCGTGACGCGCATCGACTTCTACCGCTACGCCGACGACAAGCTGCGCTTCGCCTGCCGCCTCGCGGCCAAGGCCTCCGAGCAGTCGAGCCGCGTCGTCGTGTGGTCGAACGACGCCGAGGCGCTCGGCCGCTTCGACCGCGACCTCTGGACCTTCCAGTCGACGCGCTTCGTGCCCCACGTGTGGGCCGGGACGGCACTCGCGCCCGAGACGCCGGTGATCCTCGCGACGTCCGGCGAGCAGCTGCCGCACCACGACGTGCTGCTCAACCTCGGCGACGAGTGGCCGCCGTTCTTCGCCTCGTTCGAGCGCCTGCTCGAGATCGTCGCTTCGGACGAGGAGGACAAGGCCCGCGCGCGCGGCCGCTACGCCTTCTACAAGAAGCGCGGCTACGATATCCAGGTGAACCCCATCGAAAGCGCGGAGAAGCCCGGTGGCCGATGACAAGGACGTCTTCAGCCGCGCGGAAGCCCTGCTTCGCCGCAACGCGCCCGGTGCGCCGGCCACCGACTCCGACACCGGCGCCGTCCCGATCCTCACGGACCTCGTCGGGGAGCCGCCCGAATCCGCGGGCCAGCTCTCCACCGACATCGCGCACGACGTCTACGCGCGCGTGCTCGCGCAAGTCGAGGGGCGCCTCGCGAACGAGCTCGAGCGGCGCGTCGCCGAGCAGCTGGCCGGCCCGGTGCATTCGGCGATCGCCGGCGCCATCGTCGACATGCGCGAGGAGCTTGCCAACGCCATCGGCGAGGCGGTCGCCGACGCCCTGCAACGACGCAACGTGAAATGACCGAGCTCGCGAAGGCCTTCGACCCCCACGCCATCGAATCGCGCTGGTATCCCCTCTGGGAATCGCGCGGCCGCTTCGCAGCCGGCTTCGATCCCAAACGCCCGTCGTTCTCGATCCAGCTGCCGCCCCCCAACGTGACGGGAACGCTGCACATGGGCCATGCGTACCAGCAGACGCTCATGGACATCCTGTCGCGCTGGCACCGCATGAAGGGCGAGAACGTGCTGTGGCAGCCGGGCACCGACCACGCAGGGATCGCGACCCAGATGGTGGTGGAGCGCCAGCTCGAGGCGCAGGGCGAATCGCGCCGCGCGCTCGGCCGCGCGGAGTTCGTGAAGCGGGTGTGGGCGTGGAAGGAGCAGTCGGGCTCCACGATCACGCGCCAGATGCGGCGCCTGGGCGCCTCGTGCGACTGGTCGCGCGAATACTTCACGATGGACGAGGCGCGATCGCGCGCCGTGACCGAGGTCTTCGTGCGCCTCTTCGACGAGGGGCTCGTCTACCGGGGCAAGCGCCTCGTGAACTGGGACCCGGTGCTGCAGACCGCGGTCTCCGATCTCGAAGTCGAATCGCGCGAGGAGACCGGCAAGCTCTGGGAGCTGCGCTACCCGCTCGAGGACGGGAGCGGCCATCTCGTCGTCGCGACGACACGCCCGGAAACGATGCTGGGCGATACGGCGGTCGCGGTGCACCCCGACGACGATCGCTATCGGCACCTCGTCGGAAAGAACGTGCGCCTGCCCCTCGCCGATCGCCTCATCCCCGTGGTCGCCGACGAATACGTGGACCGGGCGTTCGGCACCGGCTGCGTGAAGATCACGCCGGCGCACGACTTCAACGACTACCAGGTGGGGCAGCGGCACGCGCTCCCGACGATCTCGATCTTCACGCTCGAAGCGCGCGTGAACGAGAACGCGCCGCCGCGCTACCGGGGCCTCGACCGCTTCGAGGCGCGCGAGCGCGTGCTCGAGGACCTTGCCGCGCAGGACCTCGTCGCGAGCGTGAAGCCGCACAAGCTCATGCAGCCGCGCTCGCAGCGCTCCGACGCGGTGGTGGAGCCGATGCTCTCCGACCAGTGGTTCGTGAGCATGGCCTCGATGGCGCAGGCGGGATTGAAGGCGGTGGCCGAAGGCCGCACCCGCTTCGTGCCCGAGGAGTGGACCAAGATCTACAACCAGTGGCTGGAGAACATCCAGGACTGGTGCATCTCGCGCCAGCTCTGGTGGGGCCACCAGGTTCCCGCGTGGTACGCGATGGACGGCACGCCCTTCGTGGGCCGCACGTACGAGGAAGCGCGCGAGCGCGCCGCGAAGGCCGGCAAGACGATCTCGCCCGAGTCGCGCGACCCCGACGTGCTCGACACGTGGTTCTCCTCCGCGTTCGTGCCCTTCTCCACGCTCGGCTGGCCCGATGAGGCGAAGCTCGAGGCGCAGCGTCGCTTCTACCTCCCGTCTTCCGTGCTCGTCACCGGGTTCGACATCATCTTCTTCTGGGTCGCGCGCATGATCATGACGACCCTGCACTTCACGGGCGAGGTGCCCTTCGGGGACGTCTACATCAACGCCATCGTGCGCGACGCCGAGGGCCAGAAGATGTCGAAGTCGAAGGGCAACACCATCGACCCCCTCGACGTGATCGACGGCATCGGCTTCAAGGCGCTGCTGGAGAAATCGACGCAGGGCCTGATGCTCGCCGCGCACAAGGAGGCGGCCGCGAAGCGCATCAGGCGCGACTATCCCGAAGGCATCCCCTCCTACGGCGCCGACGCGCTGCGCTTCACCTTCGCCGCGCTCTCCACGCTCGGGCGCACGCTCAACTTCGACCTCAAGCGCTGCGAGGGCTACCGCAGCTTCTGCAACAAGCTCTGGAACGCCGCGCGCTTCGTGCTCATGAACTGCGAGGGCAAGGACACGGGCCTCGACGAGAAGGCGCCGCTCGCGCCCTCCCACGTCGACCGTTGGATCGCGAGCCGCCTGCAGCGCACCGAGCGCGAGGTGGCCGATGCGCTCGAAGCGTACCGATTCGACGTCGCGGCGCGCGCGATCTACGAGCTCGTGTGGGACGAGTACTGCGACTGGTACGTGGAGCTCGCCAAGGTGCAGCTCGCCGGCGGCGACGAGGCCGCGCAGCGCGCGACCCGCCGCACGTTGATCCGGGTGCTCGAGGCGATCCTGCGCCTCGCCCACCCGATCATTCCCTTCATCACCGAGGAGCTGTGGCAGACGGTGGCGCCGCTCGCGGGACGCGCGGGCGAGACCATCATGCTCGCGCCCTTCCCGATCCCCGACATCGCGAAGAGCGCGCCCAATTCCGAGCGCGAGGTCGAGGTCGTGAAGGAGGTCGTGAACGCGGCGCGGAACCTGCGCTCGACCATGGGCATCGCGCCTTCGCTCCGTGTGCCGATGTACCTCGCGGAGGCGAACCCGGCGCTGAAGGACCACGTGGCCGGAATCTCCGCCCTTGCACGCCTGTCCGAAGTCCGCTTCGTGGAGAAGCTGCCGACCGAGGATGCGCCGGTCGCCATCACGAGCGTGGCGAAGCTGATGCTCCACGTGGAGGTGGACCGCGAGGCGGAGCGCGCGCGCCTGGCGAAGGAGGTCGAGAAGCTGGAATCGGATCTCGCGAAGACGCGCGCCCAGCTCGGAAACGCCTCGTTCGTCGAGCGCGCGCCGAGCGCGGTGGTGAACGAAGCGAAGAAGCGCCTCGCGGATCTCGAGGCGCGGCACGCGGACCTGCGCTCCCAGCTCGCCAAGCTCGGCTGACGCCCTTGCCGTTCCCGCACAGCATCCGGGCGCTGGAGTCGCCCAACTTCCGCCGCTACTACATCGGCCAGGCGGTCTCCATGATCGGGACCTGGGTGCAGTCCGTGGCCCTGATGTGGCTCGCCTACCGCCTTTCCAACTCGACCTGGTTCACGGGCGTCATCGGCTTCCTCAACAACGCGCCGCACCTCTTCCTCGCCACCTTCGCCGGCGTCCTGGGCGACCGCGTGAGCCGCAGGAAGATGCTGATGGTGGTGCTGACACTCCTCGCGCTGCAGGCGGCGATCCTCGCGGTGCTCTCGGGCCTGCACATCATGACGCTGGGCGAGCTCGCCGCGCTCTCGCTCTTCGCCGGCATCTGCAACGCGTTCGAGACGCCGACGCGGCAGTCGATCTTCTCGCAGCTTCTCGAGCGGCGCGAGGACCTGCCCAACGCGATCGCGATGAACTCGATCCTGATGAACGGGACGCGGCTCGTCGGCCCGTCGCTGGGCGGCTTCATCATCGCGGCCTTCGGCGAGACGATGTGCTTCGCCTTCAACTCGGCGAGCTACGCCGCGGTGCTCGTGGCGCTCTTCGGGGTGAGGGTGGTGCACCCGAGGGCGAAGCGCGAGAGGAAGCATCCGTTCCAGGACCTCGCCGACGGATGGAAATACGCGATGGGCCTGGTGCCCGTGCGCCGGATGCTCTTCACGCTCGCCGCCGTCGGCTTCTCGATCAGCCCCTATACCACGCTCATGCCCGCCATGGTGGTGAAGACCTTCCATTCCGGCGCGGAGCTGGTCGGCGTCTTCGTCGGCGCGGTCGGGCTGGGCGCCGTGATCTCGGCGATCTCGCTCGCGCGCCGCCCGAGCGTGCGCGGGCTGGGCAAGTGGATCGCGATCGCGGCGATCGTCGCGGGGATCGGCACCGCCGGGTTCGGCTTCTCGCGCAACGTCTACCTCTCGTCGGCGCTCATGATGATGACCGGCTTCGGCATGTTCATGACCGGCGCCACCTGCAACACCATCCTCCAGACCATGGTGGACGAGGAGAAGAGGAGCCGCGTGATGAGCTATTACACGATGTTCTTCATCGGCATCGCGCCCCTCGGCCAATACACCGAGGGCTGGCTCGCGGAGCAGATCGGCGTGCCCGCCACGTTCGTTTTCGGCGGCGCGATCTCGCTCGTCACCGGGCTCCTCTTCGCCTTCCAGCTTCCTTCCTTCCGCTCGCACCTGAGGCTCGTGTACGTGAGCCGGGGTATCATCCCCGCGACCGAGAACACCACGCTGGGGAATCCATGAGAACGCTCGCGGGAAAGACGCTCTTCATCACCGGCGCCTCGCGCGGCATCGGCCGTGCGATCGCGCTGCGCGCCGCCCGCGACGGCGCCCGGGTCGCCATCGCGGCCAAGACCGCCGACCCGCACCCGACGCTTTCCGGGACGATTCATTCGGTGGCGAAGGAAGTGCAGGCCGAAGGCGGTAGCGCGCTCGCCATCCAGCTCGACGTGCGCGACGAATCCGCGATCCAGGCGGCGGTGGCGCGTGCGGCCGAGGCGTTCGGCGGCATCGACATCCTCGTGAACAACGCGAGCGCCATCAGCCTCACGCCGACCCTGGAGACGAACGCGAAGCGCTACGACCTGATGATGGCGGTGAACGCCCGCGCGACCTTCCTCTGCTCGCAGGCGTGCATTCCCTGGCTGCGCAAGGCGGCCAACCCGCACATCCTCAACCTGTCGCCGCCGCTCAACATGCAGGCGCGCTGGTTCGCGGGACACGTCGCCTACACGATGTCCAAGTACGGAATGAGCATGTGCACGCTGGGCATGGCCGAGGAGCTCAGGCCCGACGGCATCGCCGTGAACTCGCTCTGGCCGAGGACGACGATCGCGACCGCCGCGGTGCAGGTGCACTTCCCCGAGGCGATCCTCCGGGCGAGCCGGAAGCCCGAGATCATGTCGGACGCGGCGCACGTCATCCTCACGTCGGACGCGCGCACGGCCACGGGCCGCTTCCACATCGACGAGGAAGTGCTGCGCGGGGCGGGCGTGAAGGACTTCGAGCCCTACGCCGTCGAGCCCGGCACGCCGCTCTACCAGGACCTGTTCGTCGATTAGAAAAGGGGAAACGAAAACCGGGGTCAGACCACCATTTCCGCCGGAAAGAATGAAAGAATGGGGTCAGGTTCGTTTTTGAACCTGTCCCCTTTTCATCAGGGAATGGGGACAGGTTCAAAAACGAACCTGACCCCATTCGCTGTCCCCTTTACCTCTTCTTCATGAAGAAGGTGAACTCGGGGCCGGCGGAGTGGGAAAGCAGCTCGTTGCCGGTCTGCTTGCAGAAGGCCTCGAAGTCCTTGACGGAGCCCGGGTCCGTGGCGACCACCTTGAGGACCTGGCCGGTGGTGAGGTCGCCCAGGGCCTTCTTGGCCCTGAGGATCGGCAGCGGGCAATTGAGCCCGCGTACGTCGAGTTCGCGGTCGAAAGTGGTTGCGTTCATGTCAGGAATCCCCCTCGGCTGAAAAGTCTAGCACGCGCGCGCGCCGCTCCCGCGTGGCGATCAGGGGGCCACGTATGTGCCGGACTTGCCGCCGCGCTTCTCGAGGAGCCGGATCGCCTCCATCGTCATCCCGCGGTCCACCGCCTTGCACATGTCGTAGATCGTGAGGAGGCCCACCTGCACCGCGGTGAGGGCCTCCATCTCCACGCCGGTCCTCGCCGTGCACTCCACGGTCGCGCGGCATTCGATGGCATTCGCCGAGCTGTCGATCGTGAACTCGACCGCGACGGAGGTGAGCGGCACGGGATGGCAGAGCGGAATGAGCTCCGAGGTGCGCTTGGCCGCCTGGATCGCCGCCACGCGCGCCACGCCCAACACGTCGCCCTTCTTCGCGCTCCCGGAACGGACCAGCGCGAGCGTGGCGGGAAGCATGCGGATCCGGCCGCCGGCCACCGCCACCCGGTGGGTCTCGGCCTTGCCCGCCACGTCAACCATGCGAGCGGCCCCGCGTTCGTCAAAATGGGTGAGTTTTTCCGTCATAATGGCCATCCATAGCCCGTGAGCGCCCCGGGCACCGGCCCATGGTAGCAGCTACCCCGGGCCCTCTCGCCGAGTGAAATTCCGCGCCTCCATCGTCGCCCTCTTCTTCGCCTGCCAGGCCGCCTTCGCGTGGCCGCAGGCGCTTCCCGATCTCGGCGACGTCGCGTCCACCTCGCTCTCGGACCAGCAGGAGACGGTCATCGGCAATCGCATCATGCGCGAGGTGCGCGCGGATCCGGCTTACATCGACGACCCGGAGGTCGAGGACTACATCAACGCGCTCGGCGAGCGCCTCCTCGCAGCCGCCGACAATCCGCACCCCAGCATCGATTTCTTCGTGCTGCGCGACGACACCATCAACGCCTTCGCGCTGCCCGGCGGCCACGTGGGCGTGCACAGCGCCCTCATCCTCCTCACCAAGAACGAATCGGAGCTCGCGGGGGTGATCGGCCACGAGTGCGGCCACATCCTGCAGAACCACGCGGCGCGCTCGCTCTACAGCCAGCGCGGCGTGACGCTCGCGTCCCTCGCGGCCCTCGCCGTGGCGATCGCCGCCTCGCGCAGCGGCAACCAGGGCGCGCAGGTGACCGAGGCCGCGGTCGCCTCCGCCGGCGCGATGCAGATGCAGCAGCAGCTCAACCACAGCCGCGAGCAGGAGCGCGAAGCCGATCGGGTCGGCCTGCAGCTGCTGGACCGCGCGGGCTTCGCGCCCCGGGCCATGGTCACGTTCTTCCAGAAGCTGCTCCGCGCCAACCGATTGAACGAGCTGAAGGGTGCGCCGCGATACCTGCAGACCCACCCGCTCACCACCGAGCGCATCGCGGACATGGAGGACCGCGTCCAGAACCTGCCCTCGCGACTGGTCGCGGATTCGTTCGAGTACGGCCTCGTGAAGGCGAAGCTCCGCGTCGCGGCCGCCGACTCGCCGGCCGACGCCGTTACGCTCTTCAAGGCGAGGCTCGCGGACAAGTCCATCGTGCGCCCGCGCGACGACGTCTACGGCCTCGCCCTCGCCGAGCGCCGCGCGCGCGAATTCCAGGCGGCATGGAAAGCGCTCCAGCCCCTGCGCACGGGTGATTCCCATCCGGCCTTCGAGCTCCTCGCCGGAGAGCTGCAGACGGACATGGGACATCCCGAGGAAGCCCTGCGCATCTACCGCGCGGCGCTCGAGGTCCATCCCGAATACCGCGCGATGGTCTACGCGCATCTCGATCTCCTGCAGAGAATCGGCCGCAGCCGCGAAGTGCTCGCCGACGTGGAGAAAAGCCTGCGCGCCTCCCCGGCCGATCCGCGCCTCTTCGAGATCCAGGCGCGCGCCTACGAGGCCGTGGGCAACCGCGCCGCGCAGCATCGCGCCCAGGCGGAGGCGCAATACCATCGCGACAACCTCGCCGCCGCGGTGGACCAGCTCGAGCTCGCGGCGAAGACCAAGGGCGGCAGCTTCTACGACCTTTCGAGTGCCGAGGCGCGCCTCCGCGAGATGCGCACCCTGCTCGAAAACCAGCGCGCCGCCGAGAAGGCGCTCAAGATCAGCTGATGCGCGGCGCCGCGCTCGTCGTGCTCGCCGCGCTCGCGCTCGCCGCCTCCCCGGGCACGCGTGCAGCGCAAACCCTCACCGGCGCCCAGCTCTTCGTGCGGCCCGACAAGGGCGACTGCATCGCCTGCCACCAGGTGCCCGAGGGCGCCGGGCCGAAGACCCGCTCGGACCTCGGGCCCAGGCTCGAGGGCGCCCGCATGCGCGCCCTCGGCCGCGAGCGCCTGCGCGCCCTCCTCGACGACCCCATGGCCAACAACCCGGATACGCTCATGCCGCCGTTCGGGCGCCACAAGATCCTCGACGCGGCGCAGATCGATCGCGTGATCGACTACCTCGATGCGCTGCCCTGAGCTCGCCCGCGCCGCGCTCGCCGTGCTGGCGCTGGCCTGCACGAGCGCGCTCGCCTCGCCCGCGGACGTGAAGGGCGATGTCGAGGCGCGGCTCCATGCCCAGCTTCCCTCGCTCGGGCGCGGCGACTACGTGCTCGGCTCGGCAGCCTTCGACGAGGACTTGCGTGCGCGCGAGGATGCGCACGCCGATGCGGGAAGGGCGGCGATCGCGCAGGGCGCCGCGCTCTGGAAGCGCAGGTTCAAGGACCGGCGCACGCTCGCCTCCTGCTTCCCGAACGGCGGGCGCCGCGTCGCGGTCGCCTATCCGCAGTACCACCCGCGGCTCAAGCTCGTCTTCACGCTCGAGATGGCGGTCAACCAGTGCCTCAAGGCGCACCATGAGCCGCTGCTCGAGTACAGCGATCCGAAGATGGCGGCGATCACCGCCTACGTGCGCAGCCTCGCCAACGGCCATCGCATCGCGGTGCGCGTCCCCCCGGCCGCGCAGTCCCGTTTCGAGAGCGGGCGACGGATGTACTTCTCGCGCCTGGGCCAGCGCAACTTCGCCTGCGCCTCGTGCCACATCGTGGGCGCCGGCCGGCGCTACGCCGACGTGCCGCTCTCGCCCGCGATCGGGCAGGCCGCGCGCTGGCCCTTCATCCACGCGGACGAGGTGCTCACGCTGCAGGGGCAGATGCGGGAGTGCCTCGAGCGCATGGGTGCCGCGCCGTTCCCGGCGGGCTCCGAGGAGCTGAACGACCTCGAGTACTTCCTCACCTACCTGTCGAACGGGCTGCCGATCCGCGCCAACCGATGGCGCGGCCCGCCGGAGGCGGCGAAGCCCCGCTAGTATCTCCAGGGCCGCAGCGGGGCCATCCGAAGCACGCTGCCGTCCCGCGCCCCGACCAGCACGGCCAGGTCCGATTTTCCGGAGCGCATCGGGAGGAAGAGCACATCGCTCTCGGCCCGGCCGGTGCGTTCGAGCAGCCGATCGATCTGCGCATCCCGGCCCGGATTCAGGCGGCGCAGCTCGGCGATCGGCTTGCCGTGCGCTTTCACCTCCGTGCGCACGTCGTCATAGGGAACGTAGTACTTCGGATAGTCCTGCGCATCCTTTCCCGCGAGCGCGGACATCGTCAGCTTGAACGTCTCGTCGGGATCGGTAGGCAGCCGTACGCCCACGACGCGCGGTCCCGTGATCGGGGCGCGGCGGTAGCGCTCGTCACGCGCCTGCGCATAGGCTTCCTCGCTTACGTCGTTCGCGCGCACCAGCTCGAAGCGGTCCTTCACGAACGCGATGAACGCCGGGCGCGCCTCTGCGAGCACCGAGACGCCATAGCCGAGCGCCGCGACCTGGAGCACGGCGATCACGGCGAGGTCGAGCTTGAGCAGCTTCTTCTTGCGGCGATCGAAGACGATGGTCGTGAGAAGCGGGCCGAGGGTGGCGTCCACCCCGGTGATGAGGAAGAAGAGCTCGCGCCCGCCCGCGCCGTCGAAAAGCACACCGGGGAACCACACCGCACGCACCAGCGCGAAAATGCTCGTCGCGACGAGCGCGCTCAGGGCGAGGTGCAGGAGGCCGGCACGGAGGCGATCGCGCAGCCGCAGGTCCGTCAGCCGCATTTCGGCTTTCCCAATGGAAACGGGCCGCTCGCGCGGCCCGCATTCCACGAACGTGAAACGATTAGCGGCAGGTCGCCGGCAGGTACTTGGGCGTGATATCCGTGCCCGCGTTGGTGGCGTCGCAGGCCCAGCCCGTGATCGCACCCGAGGAACCGTCGGCCGCGCACGCCGCGCCCTTGCACATCGGCTGGTACTTGAACACGAAGCCGCTGCTGTTCGCCGTGAGCTGCGTCTTCAGCGGGCCGGCGGCATCCACCTCGATGAGCCCGTTGGTAACGAGCGGCGCCGCCGAGTTGTCGGTGCCCACGTTCGAGCAGCCTGCGGCCGTGACGTCGGCCGGCATCACGCCCTTGGTCTGGTACGCCTCGGCGACGCTGGTCTTGCAGACGCCGGCGCCGTTCACGAGCTCCGTGACCTTGGAACGGACGATGTAGTCCTGGTACGCCGGAATCGCGATGGCCGCCAGGATACCGATGATCGCAACCACGATCATCAATTCGATAAGCGTGAAGCCTTGCTGGACTTTCTTCATGAAGGAAGCTCCTTTGTGGGATGGGTTCGCCACACGACTGCTGTGTGCGGGATCCTATATGCAACTGCCGTGCCAGACTTGTCCTACGCGGTGCATCGCCCCGGAGCTATGGCGCGCAACGAACGGAAACCAAATTTCCCCTTCTCTTCAAGGCATTGGAAAATCCGTCGGCCATCGCGCGGGAAGCGGATTGTGCGACCACCGCCGCCGGCCGTCGATCGCCGCAGCCGCCTTCCTGGAAGTGCCGCGAGCGAGTCACCAAAGTGACGCACTTCGTCACCCCGGCGGCCGGTAGCCCGGGATGCGCGATTCGTCCACCTCGTCGATCTGCTCCGGGTCGAGGAATTCGCGCGCGTAGCGCAGGTAGACCTTCTCGCGCACGAAGATATCGAAGAGGTCGGGGTCGATGTGCCCGCTCTGCTTGAAGCGCCCGAGGATCGCGAGGGACTCGGACAGGGTCTTGCCGGGCTTGTACGGCCGGTCCTTCGCGGTGAGCGCCTCGAAGATGTCGGCGATTCCCATCACGCGCGCCGGAACGCTCATCTGCTCGCGCGTGAGGCCCTTCGGATAGCCCTTGCCGTCCATGCGCTCGTGGTGCCCGCCCGCGTACTCGGGGACCTTGGCGAGGTGTCCGGGCCAGGGCAGCGCCTCGAGCATCTTCACGGTGGTCACGATGTGGCGGTTGATGATCTCGCGCTCCTCGGTGTTGAGGGTCCCGTACGCGATGTTGAGGTTTTCCTCTTCCTCGCGCGAGAGGAAGCGGTCGGCCTCGCCGCGCTCGTTGCGCAGCGCGTAGCGCGCGATCCGCGAGACCCGCTCCTGGTCCTCGGGCCGCATGCGCTCGCTCCCGATGTTGGTGTGGCGCAGGAACTCCCGATCGTCGTCGAGCTGGCGGATGCGCGCGGCGTAGGCATCCTCGGCACGCCTCGCGCTCGCCTCGTCGTGCGCCTCCCAGGCCTGGAGCTTCGCGCGCAGCATCTCGATCTCGGCCTCCCGCTTGAGCACCTCGAAGCGCGTGCATACGAGCTCGATGCGGTCGAAGATGGTCTGCAGCTTCGTCGCCTTGTCCACCACGTGCACCGGCGTCGTGATCTTGCCGCAGTCGTGGAGCAGGCCCGCGATCTTGAGCTCGTAGCGGTCCCTGTCGGTCATGCGGAAGGCCGCGAGGGGACCGCCGAGCGCCTCGTGCGCGGCCTCCGCGAGCATCATCGTGAGCACCGGGACGCGCTTGCAGTGTCCTCCGGTGTACGGGCTCTTGTCGTCGATCGCCGTGTTGATGAGCTCGATCAGCGACTCGAACAGCATCTCGAGCTGCTGGATGAGCAGCCGATTGCTGAGCGCGATCGCCGCCTGCGAGGCGAGCGATTCGGCGAGGCGCTGGTCCTCCTCGTCGAACGCGCCGACCAGCCCGGTGGCCGGGTCGATCGCGTTGAGGAGCTGCAGCACGCCGATGATCTCGCCCTCGTGGTTCTTCATCGGCACCGTGAGGAACGAGGTGGAGCGGTAGCCGGTGCGCTTGTCGAAGTTGCGGGTGCCGGAGAAGTCGAAGCCCTCGGCGGTGTAGGCGTCGGCGATGTTCACGGTCTTGTGCGTGAGGGCCGCGTACGCCGCGATCATCGTGTAGTTGGGATTGCCGTCCCTGTCGTGCAGCGGGATGGGATAGAACGGCACCGCGTTCCCGGAGCTCCCGCCCATCGCGATCGAGAGGCTGTCGGTGCGCACGATCTCGAACTGCAGCTTGCCGTTCACCAGGCGATAGAGCGTTCCGCCGTCGGCGCGCGTGAGGTTCTTCGCGGCGATGAGGATCGTCTCGAGGAGCCGGTTCGTGTCGCGCTCCTGCGAGAGCGCGATGCCGATCGAGTTGAGGTACTCGAGCTTGGAGAGGAAGCGCGTCTCGAGGGACTGCGCGACCTGGAACGCGCCGCGCGGCGGGTGGAGTGCCGACGGCTCGGGGATCACGGCACGTTCGGGCCGGATCCCCGGCGACTCGGGGATGACCGCACTCTCCGAGGTCCGTCGCGCGGTCACTTGATGCAGACCGCCCGCACCTGTGCCATGTCCGTCGTCCCCTGCAGGACCTTCTCCATGCCGTCCATCTTCAGGGTGAGCATGCCTTCGGCGAGCGCGGTGGCGAGGACGTCGGCCACCCGCGCATGCTCCTGGATGAGCTTCTTGACGGGGTCGGTCCCGACGAGCATCTCGTGCAGGCCCACGCGCCCCTTGTACCCGGTGCCTCCGCAGGCGTCGCAGCCCTTCGGCTTGTAGAGGCGGAACTCGGGCTTGCCGAAGCCGTAATCGCCCTGGAAGCGATCGAACACCTTCTTGTAGCTCGCGTTCGGATCCGCCTTGAACTCCGGCGTGTTGAGCAGCTCCAGGCAGTACTCGGTGAGGAAGTGCTTCACCTCGGCCGGTTCGGGCACGTAGGCTTCCTTGCACTTGCACAGGCGCTTGGCGAGGCGCTGCGCGAGGATGCCGAGCAGCGCGTCGGCGAAGTTGAAGGGATCCATCCCCATGTCGAGCAGGCGGGTGATCGACTCGGGCGCGGAGTTCGTGTGCAGGGTGGCGAACACGAGGTGGCCCGTGAGCGAAGCCTCGATGCCGATGGCGGTGGTCTCCTTGTCGCGCATCTCACCCACCATGATGATGTCCGGATCCGCGCGCAGGAACGACTTCATCGCGGTGGCGAAGGTGAATCCCGCCTTCGGGTTCACCTGGCACTGGCGAAGCCCCTTCTGCGTGATCTCGACCGGGTCCTCGGCGGTCCAGATCTTGGTGTCCACCGTGTTGAGCGAGCCCAGAACGGAGTGCAGCGTCGTGGTCTTCCCGGAGCCCGTCGGCCCGCACACGAAGAAGATGCCGTAGGGCTTGGTGATGCACGACTTGAGCCGCTCCATGTTCGCGGGCAGCACGCCGAGCTTGCCGAGCGGGATCGGCTCGCCGGCGGCGAGAATGCGCATCACGATGTCCTCGACGCCCCCGGCGGTCGGGATCGTCGCCACGCGCAGCTCGATGTCGAGCGGCCCGAACTTCTTGAACTTGATCTTGCCGTCCTGGGGCTTCCTCTTCTCGGAGATGTCGAGGTCGCACATGATCTTCAGGCGCGTGACGAGCGGGTTGCGGTACGCCGCCGGCACCTCGATGTAGTTCGAGAGCGTCCCGTCCTTGCGGAAGCGCACGCCCACCTTGCCCTTGCCCGGCATCGGCTCGATATGGATGTCCGAGGCGCCCTGCTGGTAGGCGTCGACGATGATCTTGTTCACGAGCTTCACGAGCTCGTTGTCCGCCGCGGCCGAGACGTCGTCGACCGCGCCGCCGGCGCCCTCCTCGTCCTCGTCCAGGCCCTGCAGGAGCTCGCCGATCGACTCCCCGCCTCCCGCCATCTCCATCCCGAAGAACTGGTCGAGCGTCTGGCGGAAATCGCGCTCGGTGGTCACCTTGTAGAGGATGCGCGAGCGCGGGAACACGTTGTCGACCATCCGCGAGTTCCTCACGCGCTCCGGGTCCGTGGACATCACGATGACACCCTTGGGCCCCTCTTCGATCGGGATCCAGTGGTTCGCCTCGGCGTAGTCGCGCTTGATGTTCTTGAGGAGGTCCGGCGGCTTGATGCGTTCGGGCCTGAACGGCTCGAACTCGACGCCGAAGAACTTGGCGAGCGCCGCGCCGATCGCCGGGTGCTTCACCTGGAACTCCTCGGCGAGGATGTCCTCCACGTTCTTGTTCTTGCGGCGCGCGGCCTTGGTGGCGAGCTCGAGCTCGCCCGCGGCGATCACGTTGTCGATCACCAGGTACTCGAACTTCGACTGGATCGTGCCCGGCATCTGCTGGCGCACGCGGAACGCGATCGCCAGCGTCTTCGCGAGCTCGACCACGCCCTCGTCGTGCAGCGACGTGAAGGGCTGCCCGGCGAGGTTGTTGATGAGCTGCAGCACGCCCATGAGCTCGGTGCCCGAGTCGCCGCCCAGGATCGGCGCGATCAGCATCTGGCGCGAGCGGTAGCCCGTGCGCTGGTCCACGGCCTTCAGGAACGACAGGTTCGGCGAGAACTGCTTGAGCTCCGCGTCGTCGTAGACGTCCTTGATGTTCATGTGCCGCTTGTGCAGCGCGCAGAAGCCGGCGAGCGACGACTCGGAGATCGGCAGCTTGATGTCCTTGAACGAGTTGAGGCCGGTCTTCACCTTCGACACGATCGACTGGCCGTCCTCGCTCGCGATGTAGACCGTCATGCGGTCGGCCTCGAAGAGCTGGCAGATGTCGCGCGAGACGTCGAGGATGATCTCGTCGATGTTGCTGGTGGAGTGGATGCGGTTGGTGACGGCCTGCAGCTTCTTCGAGAACGCGAGCTTCACGCTCATGTCCGCGACGTTCTGCGTGCCGGGCTGGATCTTGGGTTCGAGGACTGCGCTCATGGTTGCACCTGCCGGATGGGTTGCGTGCTACAGCAAGAATTCCTGGTTGTTCTCGAGCATGCGCGGGCGCCAGCGCCCGGCCGCCTTTCCGATCTCCTGCATCGTGAGCGCACCTTCGCCCGGCTTCAAGTGGGTGATGAACACCTCGGGGCTCGCGCGCATCTTGGCGAGCTCGGCTGCCAGCATGTCCGGGCAGAGGTGCTTGGAGGCGGTCGCGATGTCGCGCTCCTTGTTCGAGAAGGCGGTCTCGATGATGAGGTACTTCACGTCCGGCGTCCGGTTCACCGCGTCCCAGAGCGCGTCGTTGGGCGCGGTGTCGCCGCTGTAGACGAGGGCGCCCTTCGCGGTCTGCAGGATGTAGCCCACCGCGGGCACCGTGTGGTTGGCCGGGATCGGCGTGAAACGGCGCTTGCCGAGCGCGATCGTCTCGCCCGCCACGATCTCGCGGTAGGCCATGAAGGGCCGTTCGGCGTCGGGGATCTGCGTGAAGTCGGGCCAGAGCTTCCAGTTGAAGAGGTGGGCGCGCAGGATGTCGAGCGTCTCCTTGATGCCGTACACCACGATCGGCGAGGAGCGCATCCAGCAGACCGTGTCCACCAGGAAGGGAATGCTCGTCACGTGATCGAGGTGCGAGTGCGAGACGAAGATGTGGTCGATCTTTGCGAGCGCCTCCAGCGAGAGGTCGCCGACGCCCGTGCCCGCGTCGACGAGCACGTCGTCGTCGACGAGGAGCGAGGTCGTGCGCAGCCCGCCGCCGATGCCCCCGCTGCACCCCAGTACTCTGATCCGCATCTCCTGTCCCCGGGCGGAGGCGGCCTTCTTCCGGCCTCCCGCCGCGATCGCCGGTCGCGACAGGGACCGGAGCGTCGCTCCATTATCGGAGAACGTTACCATGGGGACTGTGCGCCATTCCACACGGGGGGCGCGGCGCATCCGGCGGCGACGCGCGCCGCGCGAAAAAGGGCCGACCCCCGGCCCGCATTCACGGCTTGTAGAAGAACTCCATCTTCACGCCCGCGATCTCGATGAGATCGTGGTCCTCGAGCGCGTGCGCCTGCCCGCCCAGCGAGGCCCCGTTGAGGCTCGGATAGGTCGCGCCCTCGACGTGCGTGAGGAAATATCCGCTCGGGCGCTTGGTGATCACCGCCACCTGCACGCCGGGCTTGCCGACGGTGGTGAGGTTCTTGGTGAGGTCGAGCGTCTTTCCCGCCGCGGCACCCGAGAGCACCTGGATCGCCGCCTCGCGCAACGTGCTGCCCCCCGCCCCTGCCGCCGGAGCCGGAGCCGGAGGGGGAGTCGAAGTCGGAGCCGGAGCGGCCGCCGGCGCAGGGGGCGCGCTGGGCGCCGTGGGCGCAGGTCCCGGAGGCGTGGTGGTCGTCGGACCGCCCGCCGAAGGCGCCGCGGCCCTGCCCTCCGGCGTGAATGCCTTCAGGTTCGTCTGCGTGTCGCCCATCGCCTTCTCCGGCGGCGGCCCCGCCTTCGCCGGGTTGCGGATGATCATCGTCTTCTCGAAATCGGCCGCGGTCGCCTGGGCGGGCACGTCGTTGAAGTACTTGAGCTTGTGCTTGCCGATCTCGACCACGTCGTTGTTCTGCAGGAAGTGCTTCTTGATGGGCTTGCCGTTCACCATCGTCCCGTTGGTGCTGCCGAGATCCTCGATGAACGAGTCGTTGAGGATGGTGATGATCGCCGCGTGCTCGCCGCTCACCGCGAGGTTGTCGATCTGGATGTCGTTGTGCGGCTTGCGCCCGATGAGAGTGCGCTCCTTGGAGAGCGTGTACTCCTTGAGCACCTGCCCGTCGACGCTGAGGATGAGCTTGGCCATGGTCGTTTTCCTTGGGTGTTACCGGAAGAGTGCCTTCAGGCGCGCGAGCCACCCGCGCTCGACGCCGAAGGGCTCCGCGACGCGGATGAGCATCGCCGAAATGTTGTCGCGGCCGCCGTTGTCGTTGGCGGCCTGGACCAGCTGCTGCACGGTGAGGCCGGGGTTGGACTTGAGCGCGATGAGGGTGAGGCGGATCTCCTCGTCCTCCACCATGTCCGAAAGCCCGTCGGAGCACAGCAGGTAGAGGTCGTCGGCCTGCGCCTCGTGCACGTGGATCTCGGGCTCGACGGCGGGATCGATGCCGAGCGCGCGCGTGACGAGGTTCTTGTTCTGGGAGAGCTTCGCCTCCTCCGGGGTGATGAGCCCGGAATCGAGCTGCTCCTGGAGCAGGGAATGGTCGCGAGTCACCTGCTCCATCGATTCGCCGCGCAGGCGGTACAGGCGGGAGTCGCCGATGTGCGCGACGGCGACGAAGTTGTCGTAGAAGAGGCTCATCACGAGCGTCGTGCCCATGCCCGCGCACTCGGGATTGTTCTGCGAGGTCGTGAAGATCGCGGCGTTGGCGCGCTCGATCTGCGCACGGATCAGGCGCTCGGCGAGCGCCTTCGTCTCGTCGCGGGCGAGGCGCTCCACGGCGCGTGGGTTCCACGCCTCCACGAGCCCCTCGCTGATGAGCGAGGTCGCCATGCCGCTCGCCACCTCCCCGGCGTTGTACCCGCCCATGCCGTCGGCGAGCACGTAAAGCCCGATGTCCGGGCGCGATTCGATGCAGTCCTCGTTGTGGTCCCGCACCCTTCCCGGATCGGTGAGGCTCGCCGCCAGCAGCGCCTGCGCGAGGTTCATCGGCGCCCCCGCACCAAGCCCGCATCGGCTGCTACCCGGCTTCCCTCCCTGTTGCCGTGCGCTTGTTCTTCCATGCCGTTTCCGCTTTGTTGTCGTTCGATGCGCTGTTCGGGCATGCCCCACGCTTGGGGCCGCGCGAGGCCTCCCTTGGCCAAAAGCGCGCAAAAACACGGATTTATAATAACTTAAAAAGCTTTTTTCAGAAACAATCCCGCTTCCGGCCCGATGTACCTGAATTGCCGGGAATATCGAGGCAGGCGGCGGGGGCTTCCCGAGGCGTTCCCGATTTCGTCCGCGGCGGCAAAAATCCTTTTCCGCCGGACCTTTCCGGTCGCATGGCGAGTCATTATACGATTGGGGTTTCGGCACCGAGAGCGCACATGGACCGCCTGCAAGACGTCGATCCGCTGGAGACCCGCGAATGGGTCGATTCCCTCGAGTCCGTGCTCGAGGTGGAAGGCCCCGAGCGCGCGCACTTCCTCCTCGAGCAGCTGGTCGACAAGGCGCGCCGCTCCGGCGCGTACCTGCCGTACAGCGCGAACACCGCGTACATCAACACGATTCCCGCCGCACCTGGAAGCGCACATCCCGGGCGACCAGGCGATCGAGCACACGCTGCGCTCGATCGTGCGCTGGAACGCGATGGCGATGGTGGTGCGCGCGGCAAGAAGATCCTCGAGCTCGGCGGCCACATCGCGAGCTTCGCTTCCGCGGCCACGCTCTACGACGTCGGCTTCAACCATTTCTGGCACGCGCCGGCGCGACGCCACGGCGGCGACCTCGTGTACTTGCAGGGCCATTCATCGCCCGGCATCTACGCGCGCGCCTTCCTCGAGGGCCGCATCACCGAAGAGCAGCTCGACCACTTCCGCCAGGAGGTCGACGGCCACGGGATCCCGTCGTATCCGCATCCCTGGCTCATGCCCGACTTCTGGCAGTTCCCGACGGTGTCGATGGGCCTGGGCCGCATCAAGGCGATCTACCAGGCGCGCTTCCTGCGCTACCTGGAAGGGCGCGGCCTCGCGAAGACCGCGGAGCGGCGCAAGTGTGGGCCTTCATGGGCGACGGCGAGATGGACGAGCCCGAATCGCATGGGCGCGATCGGCATGGCCGCGCGCGAGGGCCTCGACAACCTCATCTTCGTCGTCAACTGCAACCTGCAGCGCCTCGACGGGCCGGTGCGCGGCAACGGCAAGATCATCCAGGAGCTCGAGGCCGATTTCCGCGGCGCGGGCTGGAACGTCATCAAGGTGATCTGGGGCTCGTACTGGGATCCGCTGCTCGCGCGCGACCAGGACGGCCTGCTGCAGCGCCGCATGGAGGAAGCGGTCGACGGCGAGTACCAGACGTTCAAGAGCCGCGACGGCGCCTACGTGCGCGAGCATTTCTTCGGCAAGTATCCCGAGCTCAAGGCGCGCGTCGCCAGCATGTCGGACGGGGACATCTGGCGGCTCAACCGCGGCGGCCACGACCCGCACAAGATCTACGCGGCCTACGCTGCGGCGATGAAGCACCAGGGCCAGCCGACGGTGATCCTCGCGAAGACGGTCAAGGGCTACGGCATGGGCGCGGTGGGCGAGGGCAAGAACATCGCGCACCAGCAGAAGAAGATGCCCGGCGAGGCGCTGCGCCAGTTCCGCGACCGGTTCAACATCCCGATCCCCGACGACAAGCTCGCGGAGATTCCCTACTACCGGCCGCCGGAGAAATCGCCCGAGATGCAGTACCTGCGCGAGCTGCGCGCCAAGCTGGGCGGCTCCGTCCCGCAGCGCCGGCGCAGGAGCCGCCCGCTCGAAGTGCCGAAGCTCGAGGCGTTCAAGCCGGTGCTCGAGGCGACCGCCGAAGGGCGCGAGATCTCGACGACGATGGCCTTCGTGCGCTGCCTCGGCATCCTCGTGAAGGACAAGAACGTCGGGCGCAACGTCGTGCCGATCGTCCCCGACGAGTCGCGCACCTTCGGCATGGAGGGCCTCTTCCGCCAGCTCGGCATCTACTCCGCGGTGGGCCAGCTCTACGAGCCGGAGGACAGCGACCAGCTGATGTTCTACAAGGAGGACCGCGGCGGGCAGATGCTGCAGGAAGGCATCAACGAGGCCGGCGCCATGTGCTCGTGGATGGCGGCGGCGACGTCGTACTCGAACAACGACGTGCCGATGATCCCCTTCTACATCTTCTACTCGATGTTCGGCCTGCAGCGCATCGGCGACCTGGTGTGGGCCTCGGGAGACATCCGCGCGCGCGGCTTCCTCCTCGGCGGCACTTCCGGCCGCACGACGCTCAACGGCGAGGGCCTGCAGCACGAGGATGGGCACAGCCAGGTGCTCTCCTCCGTGATCCCGAACTGCATTTCCTACGACCCGACGTTCGGCTTCGAGGTGGCGGTAATCCTGCAGGATGGCCTGCGCCGCATGATGCAGGAGCAGGAGGACGTCTTCTACTACATCACGCTCCTCAACGAAAACTATCCGCATCCCGCGCTCCCCGACGGCGCGAACGAGGGCATCCTCAGGGGGATGTACAAGCTGATCGATGCGGGCTCGGCCAAGGGCCCGCGCGCGCAGCTCCTCGGCAGCGGCTCGATCCTGCGCGAGGCGATCGCGGCGCGCGAGCTGCTGCAGGACGACTGGGGCGTGGCGGCCGACGTGTGGAGCTGCCCGAGCTTCACCGAGCTGCGCCGCGAAGGCATCGCCACGGCGCGCTGGAACCTCCTGCATCCCGCGGAGAAGGCGCGCGTCTCGTACGTCGAGCGCTGCCTTGGGGCGGCGAAGGGGCCGGTCGTCGCCGCGACGGATTATGTCCGCACGTTCGCCGACCAGATCCGCGAGTTCGTGCCGCGCCGCTACAAGGTGCTCGGCACCGACGGCTTCGGGCGCAGCGACTCGCGCGCGAACCTGCGCCGCTTTTTCGAGGTGAACCGCTACTACATCGCCCTCGCCGCCCTGCGCGCGCTCGCCGAGGATGGCGAGATCCCTGCAGCGAAGGTTGCGGAGGCGCTGAAGAAATACGGCATCGATCCGGAGAAGCCCGCGCCCTGGACCGTATAGCGCCACGCGGACGACGAAAAGAACAACGAACAGGAGAAGACGTGGCGGCCATCGAGGTGAAGGTTCCCGACATCGGCGACTTCAAGGACGTCCCGGTGATCGAGGTGCTGGTGAAGGCGGGCGACGCCGTGCAGAAGGACGATTCCCTCATCACGCTCGAGAGCGACAAGGCGACGATGGACGTCCCCGCGCCTTCGGCGGGGACGGTGAAGGAGGTGCGCGTCAAGGTCGGCGACAAGCTAGGCGAGGGAAGCCCGATCCTCGTGCTCGACGGCGCCGAAGCGGCGAAGCCCGCGCAAGCCGCGAAGCCCGCGGCAGCGGCGGCACCTTCGCCCGCCGCGGCCGTTCCCGCGCCGGCTGCGGCCGTTCCCGCGCCGGCTGCCGCCGTTCCCGCGCCGGCTGCAAGCGGACCCACCCCGGCCGCCGCACCTTCGCTGCCGTCCGCCCCGTCCGAACCGCCCCGCGAATCCGCGCCGGCCTGGGAACCCGAGGATGCGGCCGAGCGTGATGGCGTGCTTCCGCCGCATGCCAGCCCCGGCGTACGCCGCTTCGCACGCGAGCTCGGGGTCGATCTCGCGCTCGTGAAGGGCTCCGGACCCAAGGGGCGCATCCTGAAGGAGGATGTGCAGGGCTTCGTCAAGCAATCGCTCGCCGGCGCCGCGCCCGCGCAGGCGGGTGGCGCGCGCCTCGCGGATCCCGCCCTCCCCGCATGGCCGAAGGTCGACTTCGCCAAGTTCGGCCCGGTCGAAACGCAGCCGCGCACGCGCATCCAGAAGATCTCCGGCCCGGCACTCGCGCGCAACTGGGCGATGATCCCGCACGTCACGCAATTCGACGAGGCGGACGTGACCGAGCTCGAGGCGTTCCGCCAGCGCGTGAACGACGAGAACGGCAAGTCCGGCGTGAAGCTCACCATGCTCGCGTTCCTCGTGAAGGCCGCGGTCGCGGCGCTGCAGAAGTTCCCCACGCTCAACAGCTCGCTCGACGGCGAGAACCTGGTCCTCAAGCGCTACTGGCACATCGGCTTCGCGGCCGACACGCCGCAGGGGCTGGTGGTGCCCGTGATCCGCGACGCGGACCGCAAGGGTGTGATCGAGATCGCGAAGGAAGCGGCCGAGCTCGCCGCGAAGGCGCGCGACGGCAAGCTCGCGCCGGCCGACATGCAGGGCGGCACGTTCTCGATCTCGTCGCTCGGCGGCATCGGCGGGACGTCCTTCACGCCCATCATCAACGCACCCGAGGTCGCGATCCTCGGCGTCTCGCGCGCCGCGATGAAGCCGGTGTGGAACGGCCGCGAGTTCGCCCCGCGCCTGGTCCTTCCCCTCTCGCTCTCATACGATCACCGCGTGGTCGACGGCGCCCTCGGCGCCCGCTTCACCGCGTACCTCGCCCAGGTGCTGTCGGACCTGCGGCGCGGCCTGCTCTAGGAGGCGCCGTGGCGGCCATCGAGATCCCGGTCCCGGACATCGGCGACTTCAAGGACGTGCCGGTCATCGAGGTGCTGGTGAAGCCCGGCGACGTCGTGAAGAAGGAAGACGCGCTCGTCACGCTGGAGAGCGACAAGGCGACGATGGACGTGCCCACGCCGCACGCCGGGCGCGTGAAGGAGCTGCGCGTGAAGGTGGGCGACCGGGTGTCGCAGGGAACGCTGATCGCGGTGCTCGAAGGCGAGGATGCGAAGGCCGCCGTCGAGAAGCCCGCGCCGCAATCCGCCGCCGCGCCTGCGAAGCCGGCAGCGCCCGCATCCACGGCCCCGGGCGACGCCGCCGCGCTCGCCGGCGCCATCGCGCAGCAGGGCGCGAAATCGGTGCGGGAGGCGCTCACCTCCACGCTCGCGAGCCTCGACGCCGACCTGCATGCCGAGGTGCTGGTCCTCGGCGCGGGACCGGGCGGATATACGGCGGCGTTCCGCGCCGCCGACCTGGGCAAGAAGGTCGTGCTCGTCGAGCGCTATTCGATTCTGGGCGGCGTCTGCCTCAACGTGGGATGCATTCCCTCGAAAGCGCTGCTCCACGCCGCGCGCGTGATCGCGGACGCGGAGGAGATGTCGGGCTTCGGCGTCTCCTTCGGGGAGCCGAAGGTCGATCTCGCGAAGCTGCGCGCGTGGAAGGACGGCGTGGTCGCGAAGCTCACCAGGGGCCTCGCGCAGCTCGCGAAGGCGCGCAAGGTGACCGTGATCGAAGGCACGGGTGCGTTCGCCTCGCCGCATTCGCTCGAGGTGCAGGGCAAGGACGGGCGCAAGGTGGTGTCGTTCGACCACTGCATCATCGCGGCGGGCTCGCAGTCGGCGCGCATTCCCGGGCTGCCCTACGACGATCCGCGGCTCATGGATTCGACCGGCGCACTGGACCTGAAGGAAGTGCCGAAGCGGCTCCTCGTCATCGGCGGCGGCATCATCGGCCTCGAGATGGCGACCGTGTACGACGCGCTCGGCGCGAAGGTGACGGTGGTGGAATTCATGGACCGCCTCATCCCGGGGGCCGACCCGGAGATCGTGAAGCCGCTCGCGCGCCGCATCGAGAAGCGCTACGAGAAGATCCTGCTCAAGACGAAGGTCGCGAAGATCGACGCGACGAAGGAAGGCCTGCGCGCGACATTCGAAAGGGCGGAGGGCGGCGCGGTGGCCGCGCCCGAGACCTACGATCGCGTCCTTCTCGCGGTAGGCCGCCGCCCGAACGGGCAGCGCCTCGGAGCCGACAAGGCGGGCGTGAAGGTGGACGAGCGCGGCTGGATTCCCGTCGACCGGCAGATGCGCACCAACGTGCCGCACATCTTCGCGATCGGCGACATCGTGGGCGAGCCGATGCTCGCGCACAAGGCGACGCACGAGGGCAAGCTCGCCGCCGAGGTGATCGCGGGAATGGAGCACCATGCGTGGGAGGCGCGCACGATTCCGAGCGTCGCCTACACCGATCCGGAAGTCGCATGGATGGGACTGTCGGAGCCGGAAGCGAAGGCGCGCGGCATCGAGTACGACAAGGCGGTGTTCCCGTGGGCCGCGAGCGGGCGGGCGCTCGGCATGGGCCGCGAGGAAGGGCTCACCAAGGTGCTCTTCGAAAAGGGCTCGAAGCGCATCCTCGGCGCGGGGATCGTCGGCGTGAACGCGGGCGAGCTCATCGCCGAGGCCGTGCTCGCGCTCGAGATGGGCGCCGACGCCGAGGACATCGGCCTCACGATCCATCCCCACCCCACGCTCTCCGAGACGATCTACTTCGCCGCGGAGATGGCCGAAGGCACGATCACGGACCTCATGCCGGCCAAGCCGCGCGGGAGCTGAAGCGGCCAAGCGCCTGGAGCTCGCCGCGCCGAACGGTGAGGTCGAGGCCATCCACGGCCCACGTACCGCCGAATCGCTTGAGGAGGCCGCGGACCTCGAGGGCGTCGGCCAGGTTCACGGCAGCGCGGCGGCCGCCACGATCGCGAGGCCTGCGACCACCGAGAGCCGTTGGGCGCCGAAGAATCCGCGCGGCTTCGCCTCGACGTCGACGATGCCGGCCACCTCCCCCGCTTCGGAGAGGATCGGCAGGCACGCCTCCGACTGCACGCCCTCGTCGCAGACATAGAACCCGCCGCCCGCCTCGACGTGCTTCGACACGTCGTCGATCACGATCGCGCGGCCGGTGAGGCCCACCGTCGAGTTGGTGCTGCGCTCGGCGAACTCACGCGTGAGCGGGTATTCCGCGCGGCTCGGACGACCGACATACGAGACCTTCACCAGCACCGGGACACCGGCCGGGTTCACGCGGCGCTGGTAGATGCCGACCCAATCGGCGCCGGTCGTCTCCTGGGTGCGCTCCACCAGGCGCTCGAGGAGCGCGAGGCGGCGCGTAGCCTGGTCGCTGCGCCCGCCCAGGATCGCGCCCAGGTCGTAGGGAACCGGCGCGAGCTGGTCGACGATCGAGCAGGCGCCGTCTTCGGTGAGCATCGGCACCGGATAGGAATAGAGCGAAGCGGCGTCCGCGACCTCGACCTTCTCCGCCATCGCCTCGACCAGGTCGCGCACCGCCCGCTCGACGTCGCCCATTCGTCCCGCGAGCGTCTCGAGGCCCGCCATGCGCACGTACCGCGCGATGCGATCGGCTGCGGCGCTCACGTGCGGTCGTGCTCGGAGCCGAGCGGGGGCCGCTCGCTCCATTCGAACGCCAGCCCGCGCGCGCGCATCCAGTCGGCGACCGCGAGCCCGGTCGCGCGCTTCCAGGGCCGCAGGCGCCCGGGCTTCACGCGGCGGTATTCCGCGAGCTCCGCGCCCAGTGCGACGGTTCCCTTCGCAACCACGTGATAGCACAGCATCACTTCGTTCTTGCGCTCGAAAATATAGTTGCCGATGAGCTCCGATTGCACGACCTCGAGCCCGAGCTCCTCCTTCACCTCGCGTGCGACCGCGGACTTGGGATCCTCGAGCGCCTCGAGGTAGCCCGTCACGAGCGCGAAGACGCCCTCGGGCCAGCCGCGATTGCGCGCGAGGAGGATCTCGCCCTCGTGCTCGACGAGCGCTCCCACGCATGGCACGGGATTGCCCCATTGCACGAATCCGCACTCCTCGCCGCAGGCGCGGCGCATCGTCGCCGCGCCGTCGGCATCCGCGATGGGGCGCTCGGCGAGCGGGCGCGCGCAGCGCGGGCAGTAGGAGAACGCTTCGGTGCTCAGAGCCGTTCCGCGACCCAGCCCTGCACCGACTCGAGCGCCTTGGATAGCGCCGAGGCGTTGGTGCCGCCGGCCTGCGCCATGTCGGGCCGCCCGCCGCCCTTGCCGCCCACCTGCAAGGCGACGAAGTTCACCAGCTCGCCCGCCTTCACCTTGGCGATGAGGTCCTGCGTGACGCCCGCGATGAGGCTCACCTTCTCGCCTTCGGAGGCGGCGAGCACGATGGCGCTCGACTTGAGCTTGCCCTTCAGCTGGTCGAGCGTGTCGCGCAGCGTCTTCACGTCCGCGCCCTCGAGCTTCGCCGCGAGCACCTTCACGCCCTTCACGTCGACGGCGCTTCCCGCGAGATCCGTGCCCTGGGAGGTGGCCATCTTCACCTTGAGGCGCGCGAGCTCCTTCTCGAGCGAGCGCGAATTCTCGATCACCTGCCCGAGCTTCGCCTCGATCTCCTGCGGCTGCGCCTTGAGGCTCTCCGCGACCCGCGCGAGCTGGTCCGACTCGCGCTGCACGAGCGCGAGCGCCACCGTGCCGGCGACCGCCTCGACGCGGCGGATGCCGGCCGCGACGCCGGTCTCCGACACGATGCGCAAGAGGCCGATGTCGCCGGTGCGCGCGACGTGCGTTCCGCCGCAGAGCTCGCGGGAGCTCCCGATGTCGAGAACGCGGACCACGTCGCCGTACTTCTCGCCGAAGAGCATCATCGCGCCGAGCTTCTGCGCCTCCTCGATCGGCATCACGCGCGCGGAAGTCGGCTCGTTGCGGAGCACCTCCGCGTTCACGATCGCCTCGACGCGCCGGACCTGCTCCGCGGTCATGGGCGCGTTGTGGCTGAAGTCGAAGCGCGTCTTGTCCTCGTCGACCAGAGATCCCTTCTGCTGCACGTGCGGACCGAGCACCTCGCGCAGCGCCTTGTGCAGGAGGTGCGTGGCCGAATGGTGGCGCATGGTGCGCATGCGCTTGTCGAGGTCCACCTGCGCGGCGACCGAGTCGCCGATCGCGAGCTCGCCGTTCTTCACCACGCCGTGGTGGCCGAAGACCTCGGGCTGGACCTTCTGCGTGTCCTGGACCTCGAAGAGCGTGAGGCACACGCCGCCCCGGGTGAGCTCGCCGCGGTCGCCGACCTGGCCGCCCGATTCCGCATAGAACGGGGTCCTGTCGAGCACGACGATGCCTTCCTCGCCGGTGCTCAGGCTCTCCACCGGCGTGCCGCCCTTGTAGAGCGCCACGACGCGTCCCTCCTCCGAGAGCGTGTCGTAGCCGCGGAACGTGGTCTTCACGCCCTCGTAGGCGAGCTGGGCGCCCGCCTTGAACTTGCTCGAGGCCCGCGAGCGCTCCTGCTGGGCGGCCATCGCCGCATCGAAGCCCGGCATGTCGATGTCGAAGCCGCGCTCGCGGCCGATGTCGGCCGTGAGGTCCACCGGAAAGCCGAAGGTGTCGTAGAGCCGGAAGGCGACCTCGCCGTCGAGGCGCTTCGGGTTCTTCGCGAGCGCGCCCTCCAGGATCGCCATGCCGGTCTCCAGCGTCTGGGCGAAGCGCTCCTCTTCCTCCCGGATGGTGCCCTTCACGCGCTCGCGCGCCTCGCGAAGCCCGGGATACGCCTCGCCCATCTCCGCGGCGAGGTCGTCCACCAGCTTGTAGAAGAACGGCTCTTTCTGCCCGAGCTTGTAGCCGTGGCGCATGGCGCGGCGCGCGATGCGGCGCAGGACGTATCCGCGGCCCTCGTTCGCCGGGATCACGCCGTCGGCGACGAGGAATGCGCAGGAGCGGATGTGGTCCGCGATCACGCGAAGCGAGGGCGACTCGAGGTCGTTCGCGCCCGTCTCCCGCGCGGCCGCCCGGATCAGCGTCTGGAAGAGGTCGATCTCGTAGTTCGAGTGCACATGCTGCAGCACCGCGGTGAGCCGCTCGAGGCCCATGCCCGTATCGACCGAGGGTTTGGGGAGCGGATGCAGGACCCCCGCCTCGTCACGATTGAACTGCATGAAGACGAGGTTCCAGATCTCGATGTAGCGGTCGCCTTCGGCGTCCGGCGAGCCCGGCGGGCCGCCCGGGATACCGGGACCGTGGTCGTAGAAGATCTCCGAGCACGGGCCGCAGGGCCCGGTCTCGCCCATCTGCCAGAAGTTGTCGCTCTCGTACCTGCGCCCGCCGGGCTTGTCGCCGATGCGGATGCAGCGATCCTTCGGGACACCGATCTCCTTCGTCCAGATGTCGTACGCCTCGTCGTCGGTCTCGTAGACCGTGGTCCAGAGCTTGTCCGCCGGCAGCCCGTATTCCTTCGTGATGAGCTCCCATGCGAACCGGATCGCGTCGCGCTTGAAGTAATCGCCGAAGCTGAAATTGCCGAGCATCTCGAAGAACGTGTGATGGCGCGCGGTGTAGCCCACGTTCTCCAGGTCGTTGTGCTTGCCGCCGGCGCGCACGCACTTCTGCGCGGTGACGGCGCGGTTGTAGGGACGCTTTTCGTTGCCGAGGAAGACGTCCTTGAACTGGTTCATCCCCGCGTTGGTGAAGAGGAGCGTGGGGTCGTTTCCCGGGACGAGCGAGCTCGAGGGGACGTGCGAGTGCCCCTTCGAGACGAAGAAGTCGATGAATTTTTTTCGAATCTCTTTGGTATTCATGGCGTTGGGCGTTGCTGCCCTCTCCGGACCCGAGCGTCCGGGCAAACCGCAAGGATATCAAAAGATTACGGCATCCCACTGCCTGCCCCGAGCGATCCTGCGCGAGTGGATGGCACGCTCGGCGACGAGCGAAGGAATGTCGTGCGGGTTCCTGCTCGTAGGGCCGAGGACACCAGGCCGAGACGGCATCGTGGAACGGGCCTGGCGAACGAAAACATGCCGGGGATTCGGTCGAGGACTGTCCGAGCCGCCCCGAGCGCAGCCGAGGAAAAATGGGCTGGCGGCGAGCCCTGTCCGTTACGTCGCTACAACGCCGCGTTGAGGATGATCACCGCCGCGATCATGAGCACGGCGATCATGTTCTGCATGCGATAGCTCATCGCGATTTCTCCACGTTTCGCAGAAAGCCCATCACCTCGTCGAGCGCAAAGCCGCGGCCCTGGAGGAAACGGGCCTGGCGCGCCTTCTCGCGGGGATCGGCGGCGGGCGCGCCGAAGCGGCTGCGCCAAACCGACTCGAGGCTCGAGGCACCGTCGGCCGCCGCGGCGCGGAAGCCGCGCGCGATGGTCTCCTCGTCCACGCCCTTCGAGCGCAACTGCTGCGCGAGCTTGAGCGGGCCGAAGCGCCGCGACTTCGCGCGGACGCACTGCTCGGCGAAGCGCGCGTCGGAGAGCCACCCGCGCTGCACGAGCTCGTCGAGGAGGACTTCGACGTCCTCGCCCTCCTGCGCATGCTGCACGAGCTTGCGCTTGAGCTCCTCGCGCGAGTGCTCGCGGCGCGCGAGCAACCGCAGCGCGCGCGCCTTGAGGGTGGGTTCCTCACGACGGACCACGGAGGAAACCTCAGTCCGCCTCTGCCGCTTCCTTCGCCTGCGGCATGCCGCCGACGATGCCGACCGCCTCGCGGATCTTCTGCTCGATCTCCTGCGCCATCGCCGTGTTCTCGCGCAGGAACTCGCGCGTGTTGTCCTTGCCCTGCCCGATCTTCTCGCCCTTGTAGGCGTACCAGGCGCCGGACTTCTCGACGATGCGGTGCAGCACCCCGAGCTCGATGATCTCGCCCTCGCGCGAGATGCCCTCGTTGTAGAGGATGTCGAAATCGGCGGTCTTGAACGGGGGCGCGACCTTGTTCTTCACCACCTTCACGCGCGTCTCGTTGCCGATCACCTCCTCGCCCTTCTTGATGGAGCCGATGCGGCGGATGTCGATGCGCACCGACGCGTAGAACTTGAGCGCGTTGCCGCCGGTGGTGGTCTCGGGGTTGCCGAACATCACGCCGATCTTCATGCGGATCTGGTTGATGAAGATGACGAGCGTGTTCGAGCGCTTGATGTTGGCGGTGAGCTTGCGCAGCGCCTGGCTCATGAGGCGCGCCTGCAGGCCCATCTGCGGCTCGCCCATCTCGCCCTCGATCTCGGCCTTGGGCGTGAGGGCCGCCACCGAGTCGATCACGACGCAATCGACCGAGGCGGAGCGCACGAGCATGTCCGCGATCTCGAGGGCCTGCTCGCCGTTGTCGGGCTGCGAGAGCAGGAGCTCCGAGGTCACCACGCCCAGGCGCTGCGCGTACTGCGGATCGAGCGCGTGCTCCGCGTCGATGAAGGCGGCGGTGCCGCCGAGCTTCTGGATGTTGGCGATGACCTGGAGCGTGAGCGTGGTCTTGCCCGACGATTCGGGGCCGTAGATCTCGACCACCCGGCCGCGCGGAAGCCCGCCCACGCCGAGCGCCATGTCGAGCCCCAGGGAGCCGGTCGAGACGACCTGGATGCCCTTGTCCACGTCGGCGTCGCCCATCTTCATGATCGAGCCCTTGCCGAACTGCTTCTCGATCTGGGAAAGGGCGGCCTGGAGTGCCTTCGCCTTGTTCTCGTCCATCTTGGGGGTTTCCGCGGCGGTGCTGGAGATGACCTTGAGCATTTTCATTATCCCATTGATGATTGATTGGAGACGGTTGCGAAGCTACTCGATACCAGGCTCATGGAATGAGCTACCGGACCCGGCGCACCAGCCCCGCCATGACGCCGAAGATCTCGAATCCCCCCTTGGGGCGCAAAACCGGATAGGCCCTGTTCGCGGGCTTGAGCACGAAGCCGCCCTTCTCCCGCTCCAGGTACTTCACCGTGAATTCGTTGTCGACGATCGCCACGACGATGTCGCCGACGTTGGCGTTCGGCTGCTGCTCCACCACCAGCAGGTCTCCCTCGTGGATCCCCGCGTCGATCATCGAATCGCCCTTCACGCGCACCAGCGACGTCTTCGAAGGTACCTTCACCAGGTAGTCGTCGATGGTGATGAGGTCGTAGCCATCGGCGATCGCCGGGTTGGGCAGCCCCGCCTGCACCGCGGAATCCGCGAGGCGCCGCTCGAAGAAGCGCGCACCGGGCTTCAATTGGCGATCCGGGGTCCAATCCAGGTATCCCGCTTCCTCGAAGCGCTTCACGCACTCGGAGACCCACGACTTCGCCGAGATGCCCCACAGGCTCGCGAGCACCGAGTACGACGGGATCACCTTGTGCTCCGCGTAGTAATCCTGGAGCTTCTCGAGGTAGCTCGGATGCAGCGCGGGCTTCTGGACATTCAACGCCATGGCGGCTCGGGGCGATGACCCCAACAGAACGATTGTTCTGAGCGTACAGAACGAGCGTTCTGCCTGTCAAGGGCCATCGATTCCCCTTCGCGGGGACGGCGAACCTTCGCGGAACCGACGAATCAGGCGAGCAGGTCGATGAGTCCCCGCAGCGCCACCGCGACCGACTGTGCGCGCACCGCGGCGCGATCGCCCCTGAAGACGAAGCGCCGCGCCTGCACCGGCCCGACCCGGTGCGCCCAGGCGAACCATACGAGCCCGACCGGTTTTCCCGCCGAGCCGCCGCCGGGACCCGCGATGCCGGTGATCGCGACGGCGACATCCGCAGGGCTGTGCGCGAGGGCGCCGGCCGCCATCCCGGAGGCGACCTCCTCGCTCACCGCTCCATGCGCCCCGAGCGTCGCGTGCGAGACGCCGAGCGTCTCCTGCTTCGCGCGATCGGTGTACGTGACGAAGCCGCGCTCGAACCATGCGGAGCTCCCCGCGATGCGCGTGATCGCCTGGGCGACGCCGCCGCCGGTGCACGACTCGGCCGTCGCGACCATCACGCCGCGCCGCTTGCACGAGGCGCCCAGCCGGCGCGCGAGCTCGGTGATCTCGCGCTCGCTCATCCCTGCTCCCCGGGCCTGCCGCGATACCAGTACTGGTAGCGCTCCTCGAAGCCGAACTCGCGATAGAGGCGTCGCGCGGGCTCGTTCTCCACGTTCACCTGGAGGTAGGCGTGGTGCGCGCCCAGATCCCACGCGGTGCGCAGCAGCGTCGCCAGCACCGAGCGCGCGTGCCCGCGCCGCCGCGCGCCCTCGTCCGTGATGATGTCGAAGAGGCCCGCGCAATCGTCCTCGACGATGGTGAGCCCGGTCGCGAGGACGCGGCCCGTGGGCTCGCGAATGGCGACCGCTCGCAACGTGAGCGGCATGCCCTGCAGGCGCGCGAGATGCGCCGCGCGATGCTCGGGCGGGGAGCCGCGCATCTCGCCCACCGCGTCGACCCAGGCCGGAAGGTCCAGCGCCTCGGCGCTCGCCGGCTCGAGGCGCGCGGGGTCGATCGCCGCGAACTCGACCGCCGTCGGATCGAAGCGCCCGTAGCCGCGCCGCTCGAGCTCCGCGTCGAGCGTGGCCGGCTGCGAGAACGGCGTGATGCGGAAGATCGCGGGCAGCCCCGCCGAGCGATACAGCCGCTCGCAGTAGGCGATCTTGGTGGCGAGCTCCGCCTTCGAGGGATACACGGCGTTCACGGAGCGCGCGCGCTTCGCCTTCCCCTTGAGCAGGCGCAGCAGCCATCCGTCGTACACCAGCTGGCCCGGCGGCGCCGAGGAGTTGAGCCCCAGCTCCTCGAGGCGCCGGTTGTCCGGCAGCGCCATGGATCAGCCGGCCGCGCGCAGGCGCTTGCCGCTCGCCGCGTCGAAGAAATAGAGCTGGCGTGGCTGCACCGAGAACGGCATCACTTCGCCCGCGGACGGCGTCACGTGGCCGTCGATGCGCGCGACGAGCGACGTGCCGTCGAACAGCGCGTGCACGAGCGAATCGGCACCCAGCGCCTCGATCGTCTCGACCTTCAGCCGGAAATCGGTGCCGCCGGACTTGCCGAGCGCGAAATGCTCGGGACGGATTCCGACGGTGAGCATGGCAGGCGCCGTCGCGCGCAGCCCCTCGGGCAGCGGCACCTTCACACCCGCGCCGACGTCGACCAGGTCGCCCTCGCGCCTGGCGGGAAGGAAGTTCATCGCCGGAGAGCCGATGAACCCCGCGACGAACTGGGTGGCGGGATCGTCGTACACCTGGATCGGCGCGCCGGTCTGCTCGATGGTGCCCTCGTTGATCACGAACATGCGGTCGGCGAGCGTCATCGCCTCGACCTGGTCGTGGGTCACGTACACGCTGGTCGTGCGCAGCTCCCGGTGCAGCTTCTGGATCTCGAGGCGCATCTGCACGCGCAGCTTCGCGTCGAGGTTGGAGAGCGGCTCGTCGAAGAGGAACGCGGCGGGCTCGCGCACGATCGCCCTTCCCATCGCCACGCGCTGGCGCTGGCCGCCCGAAAGCTGGTTCGGCCTCCTCGGCAGGAAGGGCCCGAGCTCGAGGATCGCCGCCGCGCGCTGCACGCGCTTCTCGATGTCGTCCTTCGCGAGCCTGCGGATCTTGAGGCCGTAGGCCATGTTGTCGTAGACCGTCATGTGCGGATAGAGCGCGTAGTTCTGGAACACCATGGCGATGTTGCGGTCCTTGGGCTCCACCTCGTTCACGCGCTTGCCGGCGATGCGGATCTCGCCCGTGGTCGCGGTCTCGAGGCCTGCGATCATGCGCAGCACGGTCGACTTGCCGCAGCCCGAGGGGCCCACGATCACGACGAACTCGCCGTCGCCGATCGTCGCGTCGGTGCGGTGGATCACCTCGTTCTTGCCGAAGCTCTTGGTCACGCCCTGGAGGCTGATTTCCGCCATGTCTCCCGATCCCTGTTCGGCGGCGTCGGGCGGCCCTTGGTCCGCTTCGCCGCCGTTCCCGCTCGCGTCCATCACCACATCTACTTTTCGCTTTCGATCAGGCCTTTCACGAACCACTTCTGCATGAGGAGCACCACCAGCGCCGGCGGCAGGAGCGCCAGCATCGCCGTGGACATGATGATGTTCCATTCGCTCGCGGCGTCGCCTCCGGCGATCATGCGCTTGATGCCGATCACGACCGTGTACATCGACTCGCTGGTGGTGACGAGCAGCGGCCAGAGGTACTGGTTCCAGCCGTAGATGAAGAGGATCACGAACAGGGCCGCGATGTGCGTCTTCGACAGCGGCACGATCACGTCCCAGAAGAAGCGCATCGGCCCCGCGCCGTCGATGCGCGCCGCCTCCACGAGCTCGTCGGGGATCGTCATGAAGAACTGGCGGAAGAGGAAGGTCGCCGTGGCCGACGCGATGAGCGGCAGGATGAGCCCCGCGTAGGAGTCGAGGATGTGCAGGTCGGCCATCACCTTGAAGGTCGGGATGATGCGCACCTCCACCGGCAGCATCAGCGTGACGAAGATCATCCAGAAGAAGAAGATCCTCAGCCGGAAGCGGAAATAGACGATCGCGAAGGCGGAGAGGATCGAGATCACGATCTTCCCCACCGCGACCGAGACCGCCACCACCAGGCTGTTCCAGAGCATCCGGTCCACCGGGGCGGACGAGCCGCGCTCGGAGCCCGACACCAGCGCGTGGTGGTAGTTCGACCACCCGTGAGTGCCCGGAATCAGCGACATCGGCACGTTCACGATCTGGTCGAAGGTGAGCGTCGAGGCGACGAACGTCACCCACAGCGGGAAGGCCACCACGAGCACTCCGGCGATGAGGATCACGTGGGCGATGGCGTCGCCCACCGGCCGGTTCTCCACCATTCCACCGCGTGCGATGGCCATCAGTACTGCACCTTGCGCTCGATGTAGCGGAACTGCACCACGGTGAGCGCGATCACGATGAACATGAGGATCACCGATTGCGCCGAGGAGCCGCCGATGTCGGCCGCGCGCACGCCGTCGAAGTACACCTTGTAGACGAGGATGTCGGTACTTTCCACCGGGCCTCCCTGGGTGGTCGCGTCGATCACGCCGAACGTGTCGAAGAAGGCGTAGACGATGTTCACCACGAGCAGGAAGAAGGTGGTCGGCGACAACAGCGGGAAGATGATGGTCCAGAACCGCCGCGCCGGGCCCGCGCCGTCGATCGCCGCCGCCTCGATCAGCGACTTCGGGATCGACTGCAGGCCCGCGAGGAAGAAGAGGAAGTTGTAGCTGACCTGCTTCCAGGAGGCGGCGATGACCACCATGAGCATCGCCTGCCGCTCGTTCACCATCCAGTTCCAGTCGATGCCCATGCGCCGCAGGTAATAGCTCACGAGGCCGATGGTGGGCGCGAAGAGGAAGCCCCAGAGCACGCCGGCGATCACGGGCGCCACCGCGTACGGCCAGATGAGCAGCGTCTTGTAGAAGAGCGCCCCGCGCACCACGCGGTCCGCCATGGTCGCGAGCAGCAGGGAGAGCGAGATCCCGATCGAGGCGACCAGCAGGCTGAAGACCGCCGTCACCCGGAACGAGGCGAGGTAGTGCTCGTCGCGGAAGAGCTCCGCGAAGTTCTGGAACCAGACGAAGTGCGTCGAGAGCCCGAAGGGATCCTGCACCACGAACGAGTAGTAGACCGCCTGGATCGCCGGCCAGAAGAAGAAGATGACCGTGATCGCCAGCTGCGGCGCCACGAGGGCGTACGGCAGCCAGGCGGACTTGAAGACGACGCGCTTTTCCATCCCCGTTACGGAAAGGGCGGCCGCGGGGCCGCCCTTGCCTGTCTCCTCAGGCGCGCACCGGCCCTACTTGTTCGCCGCCTGGAACTTGCGCAGCAGCACGTCGACCCGCTTCACCGCTTCGTCGAGCGCCGCCTTCGCGGTCTTCTTGCCGGCGAGCGCGGCCTCGATCTCCTCCTCGATGATGTTGCGGCCCTGCACGTAGTTGCCGAAGCGCAGGCCCTTCGAGTTCGCCGTCGGCGGCTTGTAGGTGAGCTGCTTGATCGCGACCTCGAACCCGGGATGCTGCTCGTAGAAGCCGGACTTCTTGGTCATCTCGTACGCGGCCTTGGTGATCGGGAGGTAGCCGGTCGCCGTGTGAAAGTCCATCTGCACTTCCGGATTCGAGAGGAAGTGGAAGAACTCGGCCACGCCCTTGTACACGTTCGGGGTCTTGCCGCCCATCACCCAGAGCGAGGCGCCGCCGATGATCGAGTTCTGCGGCGCGCCCTTCACGTCGGCCCAGTACGGCAGGAAGTGCACCGACCACTTGAACTTCGCCTGCTGCGCGACCAGGCCCGAGGCCCCGATGGAGAGCGTGGCCATCGCGCACTTGCCGCTCGCGAAGGTGCCGTCGCCCTGGCTGGTCTTGCCGACGTAGGTGAACATCCCGCGCTTGGCGAGGTCGGCGAGCATCGCGATGTGGCGCACGAGCAGCGGCGAGTTGATCTCGAGCCGCGTGCCGAGGCCCGCCATGCCGTTCTCCTCCGTGCCGATGGGCACGTTGTGCCAGGCCGAGAAGTTCTCGATGTGCGTCCAGGCGAGCCACGAGGTCGTGTAGACGCATTCCTGCCCGGCCGCCTTGAGCTTCTCCGCGTCCTTGACGAACTCCTCCCAGGTCTTCGGCGCCTTCGCGGGATCGAGGCCGGCCTTGCGGAACGCGTCCTCGTTGATGAAGAGCACCACGGTCGAGCTGTTGAACGGGAACGACAGCAGGTTGCCGTGGGGATCGCTGTAGTAGCCCGCCACCGCCGGCAGGTACGCCTTCGGGTCGAACGGCTCGTCGGCGTCCTTCATCAGCTTGTACACCGGCACGATCGCGCCCTTGGCGGCCGCCATCGTCGCCGTGCCCACCTCGAACACCTGCAGGATCGCCGGCGCGTTGCCCGCGCGGTACGCGGCGATCGCGGCGGTCATGGAATCGGCGTAGCCGCCCTTGTAGACCGGAACGATCTTGTAGCGGCTCTGGCTCGCGTTGAACCGCTTGGCGAGGTCGTTCACCTTCTCGCCGTTCACCCCGGTCATCGAATGCCAGAAGCTGATCTCGGTCTGGCCGAGCGCCGAAGTCGCGGCGAATGCGAGGATCGCGGCGAGCGCGGCAAGCATTTTGCGGATCATCTCGGATTACCCCCTCTTCAGGATTTTTCGCGAGCGTTGTTGGTCGTCCTGCGAAGGCTCGCGCGAAGGGCCAATGGTACATCGAACGGAATACGGTTTCTTGACAGGCGGCAACGACGCTTCAGCCGCCGGACAGAGCGGCGACGACGAGGATCTCGTCCGAATGCGCGAGCGCACGCGCGAGGCTGCGCTCCTGCAGGCGGTTCACGAAGATCCGGATGTGCGGGCGGATCGCGCCCTGCTCGTCCACCATGCGGAAGCGGATGCCCGGGAAGCGGCGCTCGAGGTCGGCGAGGAGCTCGGCGAGCGTCGCGCCATCGGCCTCGACCTCGCGCCGATGCGCGGTGTACTCGGCGAGCGGCGTGGGAAGGACGACCTTCAATCCGCGAGCGCCGCTTCCACCGAATAGACGTGCGGCAGGTGCAGGCAGAGGCAGCTCCAGTGCCGGCCCTCGTCGAAGCTCGCCCACACCTCGCCTCCGGTGGTGCCGAAGTAGAGGCCGACGGGATCGAGCGGATCGGCGCACATCGCCTGGCGCTTCACGGTATACCACGCCTGCGCGCGCGGCAGTCCCGCGTCGAGGCGCTTCCAGCTCGCGCCCGCATCGCGGCTTGCGTAGACGGCGGGCTTGCCGTCGATCGGCACGCGCGGCCACACGGTGCCGCCGTCCATCGGGAACACCCATAGCGTCCTGGCATCGCGCGGATGCAGCACCAGCGGGAAGCCCACGTCGCCGATGCGCCTGGGCATCGCTCGTCCGATCCGCTCCCAGCGCGAGCGCCGGCGATCGAGCCGGTAGATTCCGCAGTGGTTCTGCTGGTACACGTCGCCGGTCACCGGGTGCACCCGCAGGCAGTGCACGTCGTGCCCGTACTCGGCGTCGGGATCGGGCAGGAAATCGGCCGCGCAGCCGCGGTTGAGCGGGCTCCACGACGCGCCGTCGTCGAACGATTCGAAGGCGCCTCCCGCGGACATGGCGATGTAGAGATGGCGCGGATCGGCGGGATCGGGATGGATCGAGTGCAGGGTACCGCCGTCGGGCGGAGCCTCCTGCAGTCCGCCGATCCAGGCGAGGCGCTCGGGGTGCGTGTTGAATCCCGGCACGCCGCGCCAGGTGCGGCCCGCGTCGTCCGAGACGAAGAGTCCCTGCGGCGAGGTGCCGGCATACCAGCGGCCCGGCTCGCCGGCGGGACCCGGCGTGAGCCAGAAGACGTGGCTCACCGATTCGCCCTTCCCGCCGGAGGGCGCCTTGTCGAACGCGGGCGGCCTCTCGCTTTCCTTCCAGCTGCCTCCCGCGTCCTGCGATCGATAGACCGTCGGGCCGAGGTGGCCGGCGCGAACCGCGGCGAGCGCCGTGCGCCCGTCGCGCGGATCGAGCACCGCGTGGTTCACGATCTGGCCCAGGAAGTGCGGCCCCGCCATCGACCACTTGCGCCGGCCGCGATCGGCGTCGAGGACGAAGAGCCCCTTGCGGGTGCCGACCAGGACCCGAAGCCGCGGCATGGTGGCGCCCCCGGGAGCCCTACTGTTCCTTCTTGATGAGCGACTTGAGCGAGCCGAGGAGCCCGCGCTTCTCGTCCGCGCTCGGCTCGGGCGCCGCCTGGTGCACCACGTACTGCGGCTCGACCTTGGGCCGCGGCGCGATGGTGGCGGTGCGGGCGTTGAGCACCGAAGTCTTCACCAGATCGGTCCACTTGTTCGGCCGCCCGATGAAGTACTTGGCGAATTCCTCGGTCGCCTGGTCGTTCATCTCCTGCGCGAGGAGGTTGAAGAGGTCCACGGTGAAGGCGCCGACGTTCTTCGTCACGATCTTGAGCTTGCCGGTCTCGTGGTCGCCCTCGATCTTCGCCTGGACGCGGAAATCGCACTTCAGCTTGAAGACCTCGTGGGTGATGACCTTGCGCTCGTTGCGGAACTGCTCGCTCTTGTGCTCGATGTTCGACTGCCAGAGGATGTCCCGGAACCTCTCCATCTCGTCCGGGCCCTTCTTCACGGTGATCACGTTATCCGACCAGCAGCGGTAGGCGACCTGCACCTCGCCGTAGTAGTCCTTGTCGATGAAGTGCTTCGAGCGGAAGTCGCAGAAGAAGTCCTTGATGACGAGCCCCTCGAGCTTGCCCACGGTCGGCAGATCGAATGCGAACGGCGTCGGCATCTGCACGACGTTGAGCTGCTTGCCCAGGTCGTTGAGATACAGGAACGAGCGGCGCAGCGCATGGTCCACCGCCACGGCGGTCGCCCGCATGCTCTCGGTCTTGTCGACGTCCTGCGCCTTGAGCGCATCCGCCTGTTTCTTCAAATCGTCTAATAGTCCCACCGAACCCTCCTGAGATTCCGGCAGTCCGGGGCGGATTTTAACGTATGATCGCCGCGAGAACCAAAGGGTTGGAGCCCGATTCCATTGCAAATGAAGGCTGTGCTCGCCTTCGATCAGGGCACCACCAGCTCGCGCGCCATCGCCTTCGGGCATGACGGACGAATCCTGGGGACATCCCAGCAAGAATTCCGCCAGATTTTCCCGCAGCCGGGCTGGGTCGAGCACGACGCGATGGAGATCTGGGGAGCAGCCAGAAGTCGGTCGCCGCGCGGGCGATCGACGCCGCACGCCTCGCGCGCGGGGAGATCGCGGCCATCGGCATCGCCAACCAGCGGGAGACGACGCTCCTCTGGGAGAGGGAAACCGGCCGCCCGGTGCACAACGCCATCGTGTGGCAGGACCGACGCACAGCGTCCCGATGTGACGCGTTGCGACAGTCGGGGCACGAAGCCCTGTTCGCCAGGAAAACCGGCCTCGTCCTCGATCCCTACTTCTCCGGCACCAAGCTCGCGTGGCTGCTCGACAACGTCCCGGGCGCCCGGCGCCGCGCCGAGGCGGGCGAGCTCGCGTTCGGCACCGTGGATTCGTGGCTCGCCTGGCAGCTCTCGGGCGGCAGCGTGCACGTGACCGACGCGAGCAACGCGTCGCGCACGCTCCTCTTCGACATCCACGCGCTCGATTGGGACGAGGAGCTCCTCGCGATCCTCGGCGTTCCGCGCGCGGTGCTGCCGCGGGTCGTCGCTTCGCGCGGCGCGCTGGCCGAGACCTCGTGCGAGGGGCTTCCCGGCGGAGTCCCGATCGCCGGCATCGCCGGCGACCAGCAAGCGGCGCTCTTCGGGCAGGCTTGCCACCGCCCCGGCATGGCGAAGAACACGTACGGCACCGGCTGTTTCGTTCTCATGAACACGGGCGCGCGGCCGGCGGCCTCGAGCAACGGCCTCGTCTCCACCGTCGCATGGAGCCGACCGGGCGATACCGCGTATGCGCTCGAGGGGAGCGTCTTCATCGCCGGCGCCGCGATCCAGTGGCTGCGCGACGGCCTGGGCATCATCGGGCGCGCCTCGGAGATCGACGCGCTCGCCGGCAGCGTGCCCGATTCGGCCGGCGTGCACTTCGTGCCCGCGCTCTCGGGCCTGGGCGCGCCCTACTGGGATCCGCGGGCACGCGGGGCGATCCTGGGCATCACGCGGGGCACCACCCGCGCGCACCTCGCGCGCGCGACGCTCGAGGCGATCGCGTTCCAGAGCGCGGAGCTGATCGAGGCGATGGCCGCCGACTCCGGCATCGGGCTCACGGAGCTGCGCGTCGACGGCGGGGCCGCCGCGAGCGACGTGCTGCTGCAAGTGCAGGCGGACCTCCTCGGCGTCCCCGTCGTGCGGCCGAAAACCACGGAGACGACCGCGCTCGGCGCCGCCTACCTCGCCGGCCTGGGCGTCGGATTCTGGAAGGACGAGGCCGAGATCGAGGCGCTGTGGTCGCGCGAGCGCGTATTCGAGCCGCGCATGGATCCGGGCGAGGCGCGCGAACGGCTGGACGAGTGGAAGCGCGCGGTGGAGCGCTCGCGCGGATGGGCGCGCGATGCGTGAAGCTCGATCAGGTGCCGGGATCGACGCGCAGGAAATGGCGCCGGTAGTGCTTGAGCTCCTCGATCGACTCGTAGACGTCGGCGAGCGCCTCGTGGCGCCCCTCCTTCGCGATGCCCTGCAGGACCTCCGGGCGCCAGCGCCGCGCGAGCTCCTTCAGCGTGGAGACGTCCACGATCCGGTAGTGCAGGTATTGCTCGAAGAGCGGCATGTAGCGCGCCATGAAGCGGCGATCCTGGTGCACGGTGTTGCCGCACAAGGGCGCCGTGCGCGCGGCGACGATGGGCTTCAGGAACGCCACGAGGCGCGCCTCGACCTCGGCCTCGGTGAAGGTGGAGGCGCGCACCTTGTCCACGAGGCCCGATTTGCCGTGGGTCGACTTGTTCCACGCGTCCATGGACTCGAGGACTTCGTCGGCCTGGTGCAGCACGTACACCGGGGCCTCGGCGATGGTGTTGAGGTCCGCGTCCGTCACCACCATGGCGACCTCGAGAATACGCTCCCGGTCGGGAACGAGGCCGGACATCTCCATGTCTATCCAGACCAGCGGGGTCCTGTCCTGCGTGACTTGTGCCATGAGATCCGGGAATCGCTCGAGCCGTCGATTGTGTCACGGCGGCTCGGCATTCTCCAAACAGCGTGAACGCCACCGTCTTCTCCATCGTCTTCGCCGCCTTCGTGGTCGCCGCGCTCGCCTGGCGCACCTGGCTCGGCGTGCGCCAGGCGCAGCACGTGGCGCGCCACCGCGACCACGTGCCGACGGATTTCGCCGCCGTGATCCCGCTCGAGGCGCACCGCAAGGCCGCAGACTACACCCTGGACAAGCAGCGCCTGGGAATGATCGAGACCTGGTTCGTGGACGGCCTGGTCCTCCTGGTGCTCACGATCGGCGGCGGCATCGCGGCGATCGACGCGCTCTCGGCGCGGCTCTTCGGCGTGAGCCACCTGCGAGAGCTCGCCACGGTCTTCGGCGTGACCTTCGCGAGCGCGATCGCAACCCTCCCCTTCGAGGCCTACCGCACCTTCGTGATCGAGGCGCGCCACGGCTTCAACCGCACGACGGCCGCGCTCTTCTTCGCCGACCTGGCCAAGGGCGGCCTGGTCGCGGCGATGCTGGGCACGCCGCTGCTGCTCGCGATCTTCTGGCTGGTCGGGCGCAGCCCCGCCTACTGGTGGCTCTACACCTGGCTCGGGTGGATCGTGTTCACGCTCGCCCTGGTCACGGTCTTCCCGCGCTGGATCGCGCCGCTCTTCAACCGCTTCACGCCGCTCGAGGAAGGCGAGCTTCGCACGCGCATCGAGGCGCTCGCTGCGCCGCTGCGGCTTCCGCGCCGAGGGCCTCTTCGTGATGGACGGCTCGAAGCGCTCCAGCCACGGCAACGCGTACTTCACCGGCTTCGGCGTGAACAAGCGCATCGTCTTCTTCGACACCCTGATGGAGCGCCTCACGCCGCCCGAGATCGAGGCGGTGCTCGCGCACGAGCTCGGGCATTTCGCCCGCGGCCACATCCCGCGCCTGCTGATGGTGCGCTTCGCCCTCGCGCTGCTGCTCCTCGCGATCCTCGGCTGGCTCTACCGCGAGCCGGCGTTCTACCAGGCGCTGCACCTGCCGGGGCCGCACATCGGCGCGGCGCTCGCCGGCTTCGGGCTCATCGTCCCCGTGTTCACGTTCCCGTTCCAGCCGCTCGCGAGCCTCATGGCGCGCCGCCAGGAATTCGAGGCCGACGCCTTCGCCGCGAGCCACGCGAGCGCGGCGGACCTCGTGAGCGCGCTCGCGAAGCTCTACCGCGACAACGCCTCCACGCTCACGCCCGACCCCCTGCATTCGCTGGTGTATGATTCGCATCCCCCCGCGACGCTCCGGATCGACCACCTGCGCAAGGCCTCCCCATGAACGAGCTCGCGCGCAAGAAATGCAGGCCCTGCGAGGGCGGGATCGCGCCGCTCGCGCGCCGAGGCGATCGGCCCCATGCTCAAGGGCCTCGAAGGCTGGGCGCTCGAGGACGGCGCCCTCGCCAAGACATACAGCTTCCGCAACTACTTCGAGACCGTCGCATTCGTGAACGCGGCGGCCTGGGTGTCCCATCGCGAGGACCACCATCCCGACATGCGGGTCGGCTACAAGCAATGCCGCGTCTCGTACGTGACGCACGCGATCGGCGGGCTCTCGGAGAACGACTTCATCTGCGCCGCGAAGCTCGACGCGTTGTTCGAGATCTGATTGTCCCCGCCGACGCGATGACCACGCGCAGGGAGAGGGACCAGCAGGTCGTAGTCGAGGGACGGGTGGTGGCCGATTTCGGCCGCGAGTTCCTGATCGAGCTCGCGGATCGCCGCCAGGTCGTGTGCACGCGCAAGGGAAAGAAGCAGGATGCGACCTGCGGCGACTTCGTCGAGGTGCGCCTCACGGGCGCCGCGCAAGGCTCCATCGAGCGGCTCGGCACGCGCAGGAACCTCCTCTACCGTTCCGACCAGTGGCGCGAGAAGACGCTCGCCGCGAACGTCGACCAGGCGGTGATCCTCCTCGCGCCGAAGCCCGCGTACAGCGAGGCGTTCCTCAACCTGAGCCTCGTCGCCTGCGACGCCGCGCGCATTCCCGTGATCATCGCGCTCAACAAGTCGGACCTCCCCGAGCACGCCGAGTCGCTGCGCAAGCTCGCCGCCTACGAGCGCATCGGCTACACGGTGATCACGATGTCGGCCAAGTTCGACACCGCGCAGCCGCTGCGCCCCTACCTCGAGAACAAGGTCACGCTGCTGGTGGGCCAGAGCGGGATGGGCAAGTCGCGGACGGTGAACGCGCTCGTGCTGAGCGAGGTCGCGCGCGTGGGCGAGCTCACCGCCTCGCGCGAATCCGGCGCGCAGACCACGACCTTCTCGCGCTTCTATCGCCTCGACAAGGACACGGCGATCATCGACACGCCCGGCTTCCAGTCGTTCGGCCTCTTCCACCTCACCGAGGACCAGATCGGCGAGGCGATGCGGGAGTTCCGCCCGTACCTCGGCCGCTGCAAGTTCAACGACTGCAGGCACCTGGGCGAGCCGGGCTGCGCGCTCATCGAGGCCGCCGAGCGCGGCGAGGTGAGCCGCGAGCGGCTCTCGTTCTACCAGGTCCTGATCGAGCAGCAGCGGGAGCTGCACGAGCAGCATCCCGAGTGGTCGAGGTAGCATGGGGTCAGGTTAGTTTTTGAACCTGTCCCCTTTTTTTGTCCCCTTTTTCCCCCAGTTTGCTCGCAGCGCGAAAAGGGGACAGGTTCAAAAACTAACCTGACCCCAACCGCGAGAGCGCCACGGGGATGCGCCGCCTTCCGAACTGCGAGCGCAGCTCGAACTTCCCGAAGCGCCCGGCGATCGGTGTGCCGCAATCGGGACAGCGGCCGTCGTCGGTCAGGCGATAGCTCACGATGCGGTGCCAGTCGCGCTCGATGAGCGCGGCATGGCAGCCGGGGCAGGACGTCGTGCCGCCCTCGAGATCGTGGACGTTGCCCGTGTAGACGTGGTTCAGTCCTTCGTCGATCGCGATCCGGCGGGCGCGCGCGACGGTCGATGCGGGCGTCGGCGCGATGTCGGTCATCTTGAAGTCCGGGTGGAACGCGGTGAAATGCACCGGCACATCGGGCCCGAGCTCGCGGCGGATCCAGCGGCTTTCCTCGCGCAGCTCGGCGTCGGAATCGTTGCGGCCCGGGATGAGCAGCGTCGTGATCTCCAGCCAGCAATCGGTCTGGTGGTGGATGTAGGCGAGCGTGTCCAGCACGGGATGGAGGCGCGCGCCGGTGAGCTTCACGTAGAACTCGTCGGTGAAGCCCTTCAGGTCCACGTTCGCCGCGTCCATCTTCGCGTAGAACTCGCGCCGCGGCTCCGGCGAGATGTACCCCGCGGTCACCGCCACCGTCTTCACGCCCGCCGCGCGGCATGCGTCGGCCGCATCCATCGCGTACTCGGCGAAGATCACCGGATCGTTGTACGTGAAGGCGACGCTCGCCGAGCCGGAGTCCACCGCGGCCCGCGCGATCGCTTCGGGCGAGGCGCGGTCCATCAGCCGGTCCATGTCGCGCGACTTGGAGATGTCCCAGTTCTGGCAGAACTTGCACGCCAGGTTGCAGCCCGCGGTGCCGAACGAGAGCACGGCGCTCCCGGGATGGAAATGGCTGAGCGGCTTCTTCTCGATGGGATCGACGCAGAACCCCGAGGAACGCCCGTAGGTGGTGAGCACGATGCCGTCGTTCACGCGCGCGCGCACGAAGCAGGCGCCGCGCTGGCCCTCGTGCAGGCGGCACTCGCGCGGGCACAGGTCGCACTGCACACGCCCGTCCTCGAGGCGGTGCCACCAGCGGCCCGGATGCACGCCTTCGATCGTGTCGGCAACGCGCTCGCTCATCGGTACTTCTCCACGGTATAGCGCGAGACCTTCAGCTGCGGGTGCCAGAAGCGCGCCGGAAGCCTCGCCTTGCGCCGCAGCTCCGCCAGGAAATCGATCGGGTCGGGCAGGCTCTCCCACACCTGGGGCAGGAAGGTGGCGCGCAATCCCTCGTATTCCAGCATCACGCCGTCCACGTTCGGCCGCAGCGAGTACGCCGCCTCCGCCTCGCTTCCCGCCGGCAGGGCAACCCGCGCCGAAAGCACCGAGACCTCCACCTCGAGCCGGCCGCGCTCGTGCGGCGCGAGCGGCGGGAAGCGCGGGTCGCGGTAGGCGGCCGCATGCGCGTTGTGCGTCACGTCGTCGCCGAGCGCCCGATGCGCGTCCACGGTCCCGATGCACCCGCGCAGGCCGCCGGCATCGCGCAGCGTGACGAAGCTCGCGGCCGTCGCGCGCAACCAATCCTCTTCCCAGCCCCCGCGCATCCACTCGCCGTCGATGCCGGCATGGATGGCTTCGCGCGCGATCGAGACGAGGATGCGCCCGCGGCGCTCGCGATCATCCATGGCCGTGCTCATAGAACGCGAAGGCGCCGTAGCCCACGACGCGATCGTGGCTTCCCGCCGTGTCGCCGGAGTTGCGCAGGTCCACCAGCTCGGCCTCGAGGCCGCGCGTGCGCGCGAGCTCGAGCAGTCCGTTGATCGGAGCGGCGCCGCAGGCATCCTCGGGCACGAGCCGTGCGTCCAGGCCGAGGATCGCGCGCGCCGTGCCGCCATCGCGGCGGCGCGCCGATTCGTAGGGCAGGTAATGCGAGAGGTCGGAGCTCACCACGACGAGCGTCTCCTCCCCGCCCCAGAGGGCCTCGAGGAGCGCGGCCATCTCGCCGGGCTCCGCGTCGCCCACCAGCAGGGGCACCAGGCGGAAACGCCCGAGCGCCGCCTGCAGGAACGGAAGGTGCACCTCGAGGGAATGCTCGAGGGCGTGCGCCCGGTCGCTCACCTCGACGAACGGAAAGGCGCGCGCGGCCTCGATCGCCTCGGCATCGAGCGGCACCGCGCCGAGCGGCGTCTCGAACTCGCGCGCTGCAGGCACCGCCACGCCGCGCACGTGGACGCGATGCGCAGGACCGGCGAGCACCACGCGCCGGACGCGTCCCGCCATCGCGGCGATGCACGCGTACGCCGAGCCCGCGATCGGACCCGAATACATGTATCCGGCGTGGGGCGCGATGATGGCCTTGGGCGCCCGGGCGCGCTCCCGCGGCACGGATGCGGCCGCGAGATAGCTCGCGACCTCGGCAGCGAGGGCCGCGGGCTCGCCGGGATAGAACGTGCCGGCGACAGCGGCCGGTCGGACTGCGGGCATGGAAGCACCTCCGTTGCATCCGGAGATGGGTCCGGCCTGGCACTTTCGCAAGGGATCGCCGCACGGCCGTCCTTCAGCGCCGGGGCCGCGACTCCCTCGGCGGCGGGACTCAGCGGAAGTGCAGCGCGGCCTGCAGCAGGAACACGACGAGCCAGAGCGCGAGTGCGCGCCAGAGCAGCGCTTCGAGGCTCGCCAGGGCATCCTCGCCCGCGCCTTCGCCCACGCCGAGCGTGGGACGCTCCACCAGCGACCCGCTCTCGGAGATCGGGTCGCCCAGGCGCACGCCGAGCGCTCCCGCGCCGCTCGCGAGCACGATGCCCTCCTCCGGGCGGACCCAGGCGGCGGCCTGCGAGCGCCAGCAGAAGATCGCGTCCTCGAAGTCGCCCACGACCGCGAAGACGAACGCGGTGAGGCGCTGCGGGATCCAGTCGATGGCGTGGAACGCGCGCCCGGCGAACCAGCCGAAGTCGCGCTCGTCCGGATCGACCACCTGCTCCCAGGCCTGCGCGGCGCGAAGCGCCAGCGGATAGAGCACGAGCCCGAGGGGGCCCGGCAGCACCAGGTACCAGAAGAACGGCGCGAACGCGCCCTGGTGCGCCTCGCGCAGCGCGTGCTCCGCGGCGAGGCGCGCGAGGCTGCCCGCGTCGTCGGCGGCGACGGGCTCGCCGCGCCATTGCGCGAGGCGGCTCGCCGCCCCCACCACGTCGCCCTCGCGCAGCAGCTTCTCGATCGCGCCGATCTCGCCGGCGGTGCGCAGGAAGCGCAGCGTCGCGTAGAGCGCCGCGATGTCGAGGAGCCACAGCGCGAACGGATGGATCGCCCCGGCGAGCGCCGTGACGAGCGCCGCGGGAACGAGCACCGCGACCATCAGCGCGAACCACGCGACGATGCCCGAGTTGCGATCGCCCGAGTCGAGCCTCTTCGCCGCCGAGAGGCACATGCGGCCGTAGAACGCGAGGAGCGGCTGGCGCGGCCTGGGCGGGTACGCGTGCTGCGCGAGAAGGGCTACGAGAAGGGCGAGAAGGTTCAAGCGACGCTCCCCAAGGAGCGCCGATTATAAGTCGCCGTGCCGCGCCTCCATCGCCCGCGCGCGCCTGCCGCGCACCGGCGCGAAGTGCGCCTCGATGCGGGCGAGGTCGCCCTCGACGTCGGCGCCGGGCTGCACCAGCGGTCCGATGCGCACGCATCGAGCGCCGTAGTCGAGCGCGGCGAGCAGCACCGGCACGCCCGCGCCGCGCGCGATGTGCAGGAAGCCGCTGCGGAAGCGCCCCGCGCCCTTGCGCGTGCCTTGCGGCGCCAGCGCGAGCACGCGGCGATCGGACTGCGCGAACGCACGCACGCATTCGGCGACCACGCCCTGCGGCCGTGCGCGATCGACCGGGATGCCGCCCATCCAGCGCAGGAGCGCGTCGAAGGGCCCGCGGAAGATCGTGTGCTTGCCGAGGAACGACAGGCGCAGGTCGAGCGCGAACATCGCCGCGGTGCCGATCACGAAATCCCAGTTGGAGGTGTGCGGCGCCACCGCGATCACGAGCTTCGGCACGTCGGGAACCTCGCCCTCGATGCGCCAGCCGAGGAGCCGCAGCGCGAGGCGACCGAAGGCGGCGAGCGCCGCATTGCCGCGACGCGGGAGCGCTTCGCCCGGCGTCGGGATCGCGGTCAAGCGAAGAGCGAAGCCATCGCTTTCAGGTCCACGTTGCCCCCCGAAAGGACGATGCCGACGCGGCGCTCGCGCACGTCGATGGCACCGGAAAGCACGCCCGCAGCCGCGAGCGCGCCCGTGGGCTCCACTACGAGCTTCATGCGCTCCCAGAGGAAGCGCATCGCCTCCACGATCTGCGCGTCGGTGACGGTGATGATGTCGTGCACGTGGCGCAGCACGAGCGGGAAGGTGATCGCGCCGAGCGACTGGGTGCGCGCGCCGTCGGCGATGGTGATGGGGTTGTCCACCCGCTGCAGCGTCCGCGTGCGGAACGAGCGCGCCGCGTCGTCGCCGGCCGCGGGCTCGACGCCCACCACACGGATCTCCGGGGCGAGGTGGCGCGCGGCGACCGCGCATCCGGAGAGCAGGCCCGCCCCACCCGTGCAGACGAAGAGGTAGTCGAGCGGTCCGGTGTCCTCGAGGAGCTCCTTCGCGGCGGTGCCCTGCCCCGCGATCACCAGCGGATGGTCGAAGGGCGGGATCACCGTCGCCCCTTTCTCGCGCGAGATACGCTCGGCGGCCGCCTCGCGGCTCTCGCCCGCCGCGCGGTCGTAGAACACGACCTCGGCGCCGTAGCCGCGCGTCGCCGCCACTTTCACCTGCGGCGCGTCCGCGGGCATCACGATGGTCGCCCGGATGCCCAGGATGCGGCCCGCGAGCGCCACGGCCTGCGCGTGGTTTCCGGACGAGAACGCCACCACGCCGCGCGATCGCGCCCCGGCGTCGAGCGCCGCGAGGGCGTTGTACGCGCCGCGGAACTTGAAGGCGCCCATGCGCTGCAGGTTCTCGCACTTGAAGTACGCGCGGCAGCCCGCGAGCTCGTCGAACTGGCGCGAGGTGGCGACCGGCGTCCGATGCGCCACGCCCTCCAGGCGCCTCGCTGCCGCCTCGATGTCGGTGTACGCGACGCCGACCGGGAGTGCCCGGTCGTTCACTCGAGGTCGATGCTGTCGTCGAAGGTGATGTCGAGCTCGGTGCCGCCCAGGGTGAGCGTCATCTTGACCGGCAGGCTCTCGGCGCCCTTGAGCTTGCCGGTACTGATGCCCTGCTCGACAGCCGCCTCGATCTCGCGCTGCGAATGCACGCCGACCCGCTTCAGGAACTTGCGGATGCTCATGTTGAAAGCGTCTTGGTTCATGGTCCCCTCAGGCCGTGGGAGTGCGGGTGATGGCGGCGAGCGCGTCCTTGAGGGTGTCCTCGGGAAGCGCGTTCACGCTCTCCGCGAGGATCTCCGCCTCGGTCGCGACCTTCTCGGGCAGGCTGCGGCTGTCCATCACCGCGACGAACTGCGCCGCCGCGCCCGCCACGCGAAGCAGGCGCGCACGCTCCGCCATGAGGATTTCGACTTCCTTGTGGAGCATGAAGCTGGTCGTGTCTTCCAGGGTGGTCATCGGCAAATGCTCCTTAGAACGTCGTATTTTACGCGCCTCCCGAAAGCGGCGAGGCGAGGGGCAGGTTGGCGAGGAGGTTCTGCGGCTTGATCCGCAGCGTGCGATCGGGCCGGCACGCGAGCCCGAGGTACACGGGGCGGCCGGCAAGCTCGGCCCTCGCCTCGCGTGGATCGCGGAACGCGAGGCGGAAGAGGAGCAGCAGGCGCTCGAGCTCCTCGGGCGCAACGCTCTCGCCCCGATACAGCGCGTTGAGGATCGAGCTGGAGTCCACGTCGAGGCCCACGTGCCATCGCCAGCGCGCATCTTCCACGCGGCTCGCGGCCTCGATCGTGACCGATACCCCCGCCACGTGGCCTATCCAGCGCTCGAGCACGCGAGCGAGCGCGGCGGCACCCTCGCCGCCGGGCGTGATGTCGAGCACGAACGAGTGGAGCTCGTCGCGCAGGAAATAGAACGGCGCGTTCTCCCTCGTGAGGACGTCCATCTTCACCGCGGCGGTGGAGGTCCCCTGCGAGCGCAGCAGCTTTCCGACGGCGCCGAAGCCCCCGGTCTGCGCGTACGCCTCGAGGGTCGCCGCGTCGGCCGAGAGGATCCGGCCGGATTCGGAGGCGACGCGCTGCGGCCGGAAGAGCATCTCCGCGGCGCGGCACAGCCACGCGTCCGCGGTTCCCTCGAGCATCGAGCGCGCGATCGCCTGCGCGAGCGCATCGATGAACAGCGGAGCGAGATCCACCTCGCCTGCCGAAAAGAGGCTCCGATAGGCGTCCTCGAGGCTGGCGTGGGCGAGCACGCGGTCGCGGAAGCGCAGGAACGCGCGCCAGTTGTCGCGTGCATCCGCGTCCTCGACGGCTTCGAGTTCGGCGGGCAGCACCGGGATGCGCGGATCGGCGGCGATCTTCGCGTGCAGGCCGCGCTCGTGCGGCCCCGCCCCGGGCGGGGGCGCGAGCTCCTCGCGCTCGAGGAAGCGTGCCAGCCAGGCGCTGGATGCGCGCAGGCCGGAGGGCCCGCGCTCGAGGAGCCGGAAGCCGCTCGAGGCCCAGAAATCCTGCGCCACCCGCCGCCCTCCGGGCGACGCTCAGCTGCCGAGCGTCGCCACCTCCGGCAGGGGGAAGCCGTTGAAGTTGCTCGCGTAGGCCGTGGTATAGGCGCCGGCGTTCTTGATGAAGATCATGTCGTCTTCCTGCAGGTCGGCCGGCAGCAGCTCGTCGCGCATCACCACGTCCACCGAGTCGCAGGTCGGACCGGCCACGTTCCAGGCCACCGGCTCGCCGTCGCGCTCGGTATAGAGGTTGTAGCGCAGCCCTTCCGTGGTCTCGATCACGCCGCCGAACACGCCCGCGTCCCAGTACATCCAGCGCTGGTTGTTGCGAGTGGCGGTGCCGACCACGCGGCAGATGAAGTATCCGGCGTCGGAGACGAGGTAGCGCCCGGGCTCGGCGATCACCCGCACCTCGGGGCCGAAATGGCGCAGCTCCCTGTTGATCAGCTCGGCGATGGTCTCGATCGAGGGGATCGGCTTCACGTGGCGCACCGGGTAGCCGCCGCCCAGGTTGAGGAGGCGCGGGTTGAGGCCCACCGCGCGCATTGCGGCGAACACCTTGCGGGCCCGCTCCATCCCCACGCGCCAGTTCTCGGGGTTCAGGCACTGGGAGCCCACGTGGAAGGTCACGCCGGCGAGGTCCGCCCTGCAGTCGACCGCGGTCTGGATGAGCTCCGGCACGTCGTTCATGTGCGCCCCGAATTTGCCCGCGAGCGGCCAGTCGCTGCCGATGTTGGGCGCGTCGATGCGCAGGTACATCTTCGCGTCGGCCTTGACCGACTGGATCTTGCGGATCTCCTCGACGCTGTCCACCACATACCACTCCACGCCTTTGGCCGAGGCGTACTCCAGGTAGGCGCGGGATTTCATCGGGTTGGAGTAGAAGATCTCCGCGACCGGCACGCCGAGCGAGAGCAGCAGGTCGAGCTCGGCGATCGAGGCGATCTCGAAGCCGCAGCCTTCCTGGATGAGCGCCTTCAGCACGCGCGGGTCCGGGTTCGCCTTGACGGCGAAGTGCGGGCGCACGCGCGGCAGCGCGGCCCGGAAGCGACGCGCCTTGACGCGCACGATATCCAGGTCGACGAGCAGGACCGGCTTCTTGTAGGGGTGCCTCGCGAGGTACTGCTTGACGCGCGTGAAGTCGAGGCTGACTTCCGGGTGGGAATCGAGGGGAAACTCCGGCTGCGGTCGGAGTCTCTTTACCGTGGCGGTTCGGGGCATCGCGGTTCGTGTCGGCAGGAGGATGTGGGCGTTCCGGACGCGACGCGCGCGCCGGCATGGCTGCGGCATTGCAGCGCCCCCGAGTTTCTCGCTCCTGTCATGATGACCTCCTTCATATCCCCTCCCGGGGGCCTCGTAGCGCGGCGGCGAAGAAAGAGACGGTACCGAAAAAAATAGCGCGAAGTATAGGGCAAATGATCCGCCCGGTCGCAACTTTTTTGTCGCGGAATGCGACCCCGGGTTCCGCTCCTGTGACGAATGTCACATCTTCGGCAGCGTAACGCCCTTCTGGCCCTGGTACTTGCCGCCCCGGTCGGCGTAGGACGTCTCGCAGACCTCGTCCGACTCGAAGAAGAGCATCTGGGCGACACCCTCGTTCGCGTAGATCTTGGCGGGGAGCGGCGTGGTGTTCGAGAACTCGAGGGTCACGTAGCCCTCCCACTCGGGCTCCAGGGGCGTCACGTTCACCACGATGCCGCACCGGGCGTAGCTGCTCTTGCCCAAGGTCACGATGAGCACGTTCCGCGGCACCTTGAAGCGCTCGACGGTGCGCGCGAGGGCGAACGAATTGGGCGGAATGATGCATACGTCGCCGTGGAAATCGACGAACGACTTTTCGTCGAAGTTCTTGGGATCGACGACGGTCGAGTGCACGTTCGTGAAGATCTTGAACTCGTTCGAGCAGCGCACGTCGTAGCCGTAGCTCGACGTGCCGTAGGACATGATCCGCCTGCCCTGGACCGAGCGCACCTGTCCCGGCTCGAACGGCTCGACCATGCCGTGCTCCTGCGCCATGCGGCGGATCCACTTGTCGCTCTTGATGCTCATGGCCCCCTGCCCTTGGAGTTGCGTGGCGACTTTGTCAGGGCCTCGACGCGCCCTGCTCGAGGAGTTGAGCGGCGACTTGTCGTCCGCTCCAACGATCGCCCCGATGTTCTTCGGTGATTGGCGTCGATCTAATCGTGCTGGACGACGATCTTCGGGAAGACGGAAGTGCGGTCCTCGGCCTGGCGGGCGATTCGGGCGGCCACCTTGCGGGCGATGTCGCGGTAGATCGCGGCGACCGGGCCTTCGGGCTCGGAGACGACCGTGGGCTTGCCCGAATCGGCCTGCTCGCGGATGCGGATGTCGAGCGGCAGGCTGCCCAGCACCTCCACGCCGTAGTCCTTCGACATCTTCTCCGCGCCCCCGGAGCCGAAGATGTGCTCGGCGTGCCCGCAGCTCGAGCAGATGTGGATCGCCATGTTCTCCACGATCCCGAGGATGGGGATACCGACCTTCTCGAACATCTTGAGGCCCTTCCTCGCGTCGATGAGGGCGATGTCCTGGGGCGTGGTGACGATGATCGCGCCCGTGACCGGCACCTTCTGCGCGAGCGTGAGCTGGATGTCCCCCGTGCCCGGCGGCAGATCCACGACGAGGTAGTCGAGATCGCGCCATTTGGTCTCCGTGAGGAGCTGCTCCAGCGCCTGGGTGACCATGGGGCCGCGCCAGACCATCGGCGTATCGGGCTCGATCAGGAAGCCCACGCTCATCGCCTGGATGCCGTGGCCTTCCATCGGCTCCATCGTCTTGCCGTCGCGCGACTGGGGCCGGCCGGTGATCCCGAGCATGAGCGGCTGCGAGGGGCCATAGATGTCCGCATCGAGCATGCCGACGGCCGCACCCTCGGCCGCGAGGGCGAGCGCCAGGTTCACCGCCGTGGTGCTCTTGCCCACGCCGCCCTTGCCCGAGGCGACCGCGATGATGTTCTTGATGCCCGGGACCAGCTTCACCCCGCGCTGCACGGCGTGCGAGACGATCTTCGAGGAGACGTTGACGCTCGCGTGCGCCACGCCCGGGAGCTTCTGCAGGCGCTCGGCGAGCTGCCGGCGGACCGTCTCGAGGACGCCCCGGGCGGGATAGCCCAGCAGCACGTCGAGGGAAACCTTGTCGCCCTCCACCTTCACGTTCTTCACGCCCTTCGATTCGACGAAATTGCGGCCGGTGACCGGATCGATCAGCTCGGAAAGCGCGGAGAGGACTTCGTTCTCGGTGGTGGGCATTCTCGGAAGGGGCCGATGAGGAGGGAGGCGAACATGGAATCTTAATGCAATTTGCTATCATCGCGGAGCCTGCCCATCCTGCGTTCATGCCCCGCAAGCTCTTCGTCACCACGGCGCTTCCGTACGCCAACGGCCCGTTCCACATCGGCCACATCATGGAGTACGTCCAGGCCGACATCTGGGTGCGCTTCCAGCGGCTCCAGGGCCATCGCGTGACCTTCGTCTGCGCCGACGACACCCACGGGGCTCCCATCATGCTCAAGGCCGAGGCCGAGGGCACCACGCCCGAGGAGCTCATCGCCAAGGTCGCCGAATCGCACCGCCGCGACTACCAGCGCTTCGGCATCAGCTGGGACAACTTCTACACCACGCACTCGGCGGAGAACCGCGAGCTCTCCGCGTCGATCTTCGAGGCGCTGCGCGCCGCGGGCTTCATCGAGACGAAGACCATCGAGCAGTTCTTCGACCCGGTGAAGGGCATGTTCCTCCCCGACCGCTACATCAAGGGCGAGTGCCCGAAGTGCGGCGCCAAGGACCAATACGGGGACTCCTGCGAGAGCTGCGGGGCAGTCTACGCGCCCACCGACCTGAAGAACCCCTACTCGACGCTCACCGGGGCGAAGCCGGTGCTCAGGAAGTCCGAGCACTTCTTCTTCAAGCTCTCGGACCCGCGCTGCGTGGATTTCCTGAAAAGCTGGACCCAGGACGGGCGGCTGCAGCCCGAGGTGGCGAACAAGGTCCGCGAGTGGCTCGACGGCGGGCTCAACGACTGGGACATCACGCGCGACTCGCCCTACTTCGGCATCGAGATCCCCGGCGCGCCGGGCAAGTACTTCTACGTCTGGCTCGACGCGCCGATCGGCTACCTCGCCTCGCTCAGGAACTTCCTCGAGAAGAAGGGCCAGGACTTCGCCAAGTACCTGGCGGACCCGAAGCTCGAGCAGGTCCACTTCATCGGCAAGGACATCATCTATTTCCATACGCTCTTCTGGCCGGCGATGCTCAGGTTCGCCGAGCGGAAGGTCCCGGACAACGTCTACGTCCACGGCTTCCTGCAGCTCTCCGGCGAGAAGATGTCCAAGTCGCGCGGCATCTCGGTGAGCCCGCAGAGGTACATCGACCTGGGCCTCAATCCCGAGTGGGTGCGCTACTACCTCGCCGCCAAGCTCAACGCCCGGGTCGAGGACCTCGACTTCAACCCCGACGATTTCCTCGCGCGCGTGAACTCCGATCTCGTCGGCAAGTACGTGAATATCGCGAGCCGCGCCGCGGGCTTCATCGCCAAGCGCTTCGGCGGGGCGCTCACCGAGGAGCCGCTGTCCGCGGCGCGGGAGCTCCGGTACAAAATGCGCGGCAGCCTCGCCGCGCCCGAGCCCGACGACGACCAGGCGCCGTCGATCCTCTTCGAGGCGCGCAGCTTCGCCGACGCGATCGCCGCGGATTACGACGCGCGCGAGTTCGGCAAGGCGATCCGCCAGGTCATGTTCCTCGCCGACCGGGTGAACCAGTACGTGGACGAGCAGAAGCCGTGGGAAATCGCGAAGGAGAGCGGCCAGGACGCGGCGCTGCAGTGGTTCTGCACGCTCTACCTCGAGCTCTTCCGCATCCTCACGATCTACCTCAAGCCCGTGCTGCCGAAGATGGCGGAGGAGGTCGAGGCCTTTCTCGGCCTCGCCAAGCCGCTCACGTGGGACGACGTCGGCAACCCGCTGCCTCCCGGGCACAAGGTGCAGCCCTATCGCCACCTCGTCTCGCGCATCGAGCCGAAGCAGATCGACCAGCTCCTCGAGGCGGAAACGAGCCCCGCGCCGGCGAAGGCCCCGCCCGCAGGGGAAAAGGCGGGCGCAGAGGCCCCGGAGTTCAAGCTCGAGCCCATCGAGCCGCCCAGGCCGCCGGTGATCCTGCCCGTCGGCGAGACGATCTCGATCGACGACTTCGGCAAGATCGACCTTCGCGTCGCCCGCATCGTCGAGGCCGAGCTCGTGGCCGACGCGGACAAGCTGCTCAAGCTCACGCTCGACATCGGCATCGAGAGCCGCACGGTCTTCGCGGGCATCCGCTCGGCCTACACGCCGAAGGAGCTGGTGGGCAGGCTCACGGTGATGGTCGCGAACCTTGCGCCGCGCAAGATGCGCTTCGGCGAATCCCAGGGCATGGTGCTCGCCACGGGCGACGGCAACGCGATCTACCTGCTCGCGCCGGATTCGGGTGCGCAGCCGGGCATGCGGATCAAGTAGGGCGCAAAAGGACGCCCGCCGGATCGCTCCGGCGGGCGGCTCGCAAGTGCGCCTTGCGGGAAAATTCGCGGACGTGGACCGTTCGCCCGCGAAACGACATGCTCTCGCGCACCATCGGCCGCCGCCAGTGATCGCGTTCACAAATCGCACCGCGCGCAAAATACAGCTGTAATCCTCCGCGACCCTTCCATGCCCGGCCGACAGCCGCAACGACCGCCGCCCTACGCCCTCGACCGCGAGACGCTCGAGCGCGAAGTCGAGATGCAGGCGTTCCGTGCGAGCGGTCCCGGCGGCCAGCACGTCAATCGCACGGAATCGGCGCTGCGCCTCACGCATGCGCCCTCCGGCGTGGTCGTGATCGCGCAGGATTCGCGCTCGCAGCATCGCAATCGCGAGACCGCCTTCGCGAGGCTCGTCGAGCGCCTCGAGCGGCTGAACCGCGTGCCGAAGAAGCGCGTGGCGACGCGTCCCACGTTCGCCTCGAAGAAACGCCGCATCGAGGGAAAGAAGCTGCGCTCGGGCACCAAACGCCTGCGCAGCAGGGTGAAGGGCGATGAGTGAAGCGAGGCTCACGCACCGCCTCCTGGTGCGCGGGCGCGTGCAAGGCGTCGGGTTCCGCTACGCCACGGTACGCGCGGCGCAGCGCTTCGGCGTCACCGGCTGGGTGCGCAACCGCAGCGACGGGAGCGTCGAGGCGGTCGTGCACGGAACCGCCGAGGCGGTCGAGGCGATCGTCGCCTGGGCGCGCCGCGGGCCCGATTCCGCGATCGTCGAAGCTCTCGAGGTGATCGAGGCCGAGGGCGCCTTCTCCACCTTCGAGATGCGCCCGACGGATTGACGGGAAAAGGGGTCAGATTACTTTTTCCGCCCAGTGGAAAAAGTAATCTGACCCCTTTTCCTACTCGACTTCCGGCAAGGGACGGCGGCGCTCGAGGTGATAGCGCACGAGCGCCGCGAAGCGGTAGATCGCGTGCACGAGCTTCCCGTAGGGCATCGTGAGGAACAGGGCGAGCACCATCGCGAGGTGGAACGCGAGGAGCGAGCCCATCGCCGCCGATTCGCGGAAGGCGAGCAGCAGCAATCCGGTGAGGCCGGTGAGGAAGAGGAGCGCCAGGAACGCGAGGTCCATGCCGTCCTGCTTCGGGTCCGCGAGCTCCGGATCGCGGCGCATCTTGAGGGCGACGAGCCCCGCGGGACCGATGAGGAGCCCGATGCCGCCCAGCGTGCCGAGGATCACGGGGACGCTGGGGAACGGGTACGGCGCCTTCCATCCGAAGACGTAGTGGTAGATCGTCGCCACGCACGTCGCGGCGAAGCAGAGCAGGAATCCGTAGAAGGTGAAGTGGTGGAAGCGCTTGCGTGCGTACGCAGGCTTTGCATCGGGGTAGGTGCAGCCGATGCCGCCGCCGCCCAGGTACTTCAATGTGAATGCGTCGTGCGCCGCTTGCGCGGAAGGAAGGCGCGCGAGCTCGGCCGCCTTCTCCCCGGTCCCGCGCCAGAAGCGCGCGAAGCTCACGCCGAGCGCCGCGAGAGCCAGCACGAAAACGATGCCGAAGATCGCGGTCATCGGCTCGTGCGGCAGGATCGCGTAGAACGCGCCCTGCGCGTCGCTCCACGCGCCGGCGAAGCGATCGGGGCCGGCGAACGCGACGAGGAAGGCGAACGCCGCGATCACGCTCGCCACGCTCGCGGCCGCGACGATGGAACCGTTGCGCGCGAACGCCGCGCCCATCGCTGCGGGCCATGCGTACTTTCGATAGGTCTCGCCGCGCACCTCGGCCATCACGCGCGGGAAGTCGAGCCGGAACTCGTGCGGCGGCGCGTACTGGCACGCGTAGAGGCACGAGCCGCAGTTGTGGCACAGGCTCGCGAGGTAGTGGATGTCGCCCTCGACGAAGGAGAGGCGGCGCTCGAGCGCCGGAAACACCGCGCAGTAGCCCTCGCAATAGCGGCACGCGTTGCAGATCGCGAGCACGCGTTGGGCCTCGGCGAGCGTCGCCGCGAGGCGGCTTGCCTCAGGCGCGGACATGGCGCGCGGCCTCCGCTCCCGCGATGCGTCCGAAGGTGGTGCCGATCGCCATCCCGATGCCGGCGAGGTAGCCCTTGCCGAGGATGTTGCCCGCCATGATCTCGCCCGCCGCCCAGATGTTGGCCGCCGGCCTTCCGTCCTGCATCCGCATGCGCGCCTTCTCGTCGATCGCGACGCCCAGGTAGGTGAACGTGATGCCGGGCCGCAGCGGGTACGCGTAGAAAGGCGGCGTATCGATGCGCCGCGCCCAATGCGTCTTCGCCGGCGCGATCCCCTCGGTGCGGCAATCGTCCAGGATCGTGTGGTCGAAGTGCCCGGGCCGCACCGCCGCGTTGAATTCGTCGATGGTCCGCGCGAGCGCGGCGCTCTCCAGCCCGAGCGCCGCCGCGAGCTCCGCGATGGAGTGCGCCTTCACGGGCGGGAACACGGGCGGCATGAACTTGCCCATGGAGCTTGCGTCGATGATCGAATAGCCGATCTGGTCGGGTTGGCCGGCGACCAGGCGCCCCCAGATCGCATAGCGCTTGGGCCAGAAGTCCTCACCCTCGTCGTAGAAGCGCCGCGCATCGCGGTTCACGACGATGCCGAGCGAGACCGCGTCCACGCGCGTCACGATCCCGCCGTCGTAGCGCGGCGAGCGCGCATCGATCGCGACGCAATGGCCTTGCGTGGGATCGCTCACCTGCCGCGCGCCACTGGCGAGCAGGAGCTTCAGCACCGTGCCCATGTTGTACGGCGTGCCGCGCACGATGAAGTTGTCCGCGGGCGGGCCCCAGGCCTCGCGCAGCCAGGCAAGGTTCGACTCGAAGCCTCCCGCCGCCGCGACCACCGTCTTCGCGCGGATCTCGTGGCGCTCCGCACCCTGCGCGACGGAAGCGGCGGTGAATCGCCCGTCGTCGATCGCGAGGTCGATCACCTCCGTATCGTACGAAAACTGCACGCCGAGCGCCCCGGCAGCCGCGTAGTACGCGTTCACGAGCGCCTTGCCCCCGCCCAGGAAGAACGCGTTGGTGCGCGCGAGCTGGAGCGTGCCGCCGAGCGGCGCCTGGAAGCGCGCGCCGTGCTCGAGCATCCACGGCACGTGGCGCTCGGTCTCGCGGATCGTCATGCGCGCGAGCCTCTCGTCGGTAAGCCCGCCGGTCACCTTGAGGAGATCCTGCCAGTACTCCTCTTCGGGATAGGCGCCGGCGAGGGGGCCGAGCGGACCGGCGTGCATCGTGCGCATGTTCCGGGTGTGGCGGCTGTTTCCGCCGCGGAAGTGGATCGGCGCCGATTCCACGACGAGCACGCTCGCGCCGGCGGCGCGCGCGCTGATCGCGGCGCAGAGGGCCGCGTTGCCGCCGCCCAGCACGAGCACGTCCCAGGTGCGCGCGGGATCGAGCCTCATCCAGGGCTCAGTACTGGTAGCGGCGCAGGCCGCCGTCCACCGTGTACACCGCGCCGGTGATGTAGCCCGCGCGCGGCGAGGCGAGGAAGACGGCGAGATCGGCGAGCTCCTCGGGATTGCCGTAGCGCCCCATGGGAATCTCGTGCTCCGATTGCCACGCTCGGTACTCGGGCGTGTAGTTGCGCAGGATCTGGTCGGAGAGGATGCGTCCCGGCGGAATGCAGTTCACGGTGATGCCATGCTTGCCCACTTCGCGCGACAGGCCCTTGGACCACGCCGTGAGCGCCGCCTTCGCGCAGAAGGCGCCGTTCACGTTGTCCGGCTCCGACTTGCCGGTGATGTTGATGACGCGCCCCCATCGCCCCTCGATCATGCCCGGGAGCAACCGGTTGGTGAGCTGGCGGTGGCGCGTGAAGTTCAACAGGAACGCCTCGTCCCATTGCTCGTCGGTCGCCTCCCTGCCGAAGGCGCGGCTGCCGCCCGCATTGTTCACCAGGATCTGGATCGGCCCGAGCGCCGCGATCGACTGCGAAGCGACCGCCTCCACGTAGCCGGCATCGAGCGCGTCGTGCACGACGATCGCCGGCGCGGCGCCCGCCGATGCGCCGATCTCCGAGGCGAGCGTCTCGAGATTCTCGCGCCGGCGGCCGGTGATCGCGACGCGCGCCCCTTCCCGCGCGAGCGCCGCGGCGATGGCGCGGCCGATTCCCGAGCTCGCGCCGGTCACGAGCGCGCTGCGTCCCGTCAACTGCAGGTCCATCGTTCCTCCCTGGAATTCGAAAACCGGGGACAGACCACATTTTTCATACAGCGCAACCAAACGTTGCGCTCTATGAAAAATGTAGTCTGTCCCCGAATGGATCCCCTAGTAGACGACCTCGACGTTCTTCTCGTCGAGCCACTGGGAGAGGGAATCGAGGAGCGGCGCGGAAACCTTCACCTTGCAGGTTTCCGGCAGCCGGATGTCGCACTCCCCCCTCGCGTTGCGGTAGCGGATGGCGACGTGGCACTTGCCGCCGGAATACTGCGCGAGCAGCGCCTTCAGCTTCGCCGAATCCGCCTGGCCGTTGATGGACAGGCGCAGCAGGCGCGCGTGCGCCGAGCGCACCTCGGCGAGGTCCAGCAGGTCGTCGGCCGTGATGCGCAATCCGCCGGAAAACTCGTCCGGGAACACCTTGCCGCGCACGACCACCACCTGGTCTTCCTGGATCATCGCGCGCTTCGCCTGGAAGAGCTCGCCGTAGACCACCACCTCCACGCGCGCCGTCGCGTCGTCGAGCGTGAGGATCGCCATGCGCCCGCGCCGCGAGTTCCTCACCTGCACGCCGTGGATCACCCCCGCGAGCATCGCCGGCTCGAATTGCGGGACGATGTTCGCGAGCGAGGTGCGCGCGAAGCGCCTGAGCTCCTCGCGATAGGCGTTGAACGGATGCCCCGAGAGGTAGAAGCCGAGCGCCTGCTTCTCGTTCTGCAGGCGCTCGCGCTCGCCCCAGGGTGCGCAGGGCGTGAGCGCGAAGGCCTCCTCGGCACCGCCCGCGCCGCCGCCGCCGAAGAGGCTCGTCTGGGCCGCGAACTGCTGGCTCTTCTCGGCCACCTCGATCGCGTCGCCGAGGGAGGCGAGGAGGCTCGCGCGGTTCGGCTCCAGGGAATCGAACGCCCCGGCCTTGATGAGCGCCTCCATGGCGCGCCGGTTCACGAGGCGCCGGTCGACGCGCCGGCAGAAGTCGGCGAGCCCCGCGAAGGGCCCCGCGGCCTCGCGCGCGGCGACGATCGAGGCGATGGCGCCCTGCCCCGTTCCCTTCACCCCGCCCAGCCCGTAGCGCACGCGCTTCGCGTCCATCGGCACGAAACGGAACGTCGACGTGTTGATGTCCGGCGGCGCGATCGCGAGCCCGTTCTTCACCGCGTCGTCGTAGAGCACCTGGAGCTTGTCGGTGTCGTCCATCAGCGCCGACAGGTTCGCGGCCATGAAGGCGGCCGTGTGGTGCGTCTTGAGATACGCCGTCTGGTAGGCCACCAGCGCGTAGGCGGCGGAGTGCGACTTGTTGAAGCCGTACCCCGCGAACTTCTCCATCTGGTCGAAGAGCGTTGCGGCCTTCTCCTCCGGGAGGCCGCGCTGCGTGGCGCCCTCGAGGAAGATCGCGCGCTGCTTGGCCATCTCCTCGGGCTTCTTCTTGCCCATGGCGCGGCGCAGCAGGTCGGCGCCGCCCAGCGTGTAGCCGCCGATGACCTGCGCGATGGTCATCACGTGCTCCTGGTAGGTCATGACGCCGTAGGTGGGCTCGAGGATGTCCTTCAGGCGCGGATCGAGGTACTGCCAGCTCGCCTTGCCGTGCTTGCGATCGATGAACTCCGGAATCAGGTCCATCGGTCCCGGGCGGTAGAGCGCGTTCAACGCGATCAGGTCCTCGAGCCGGTCGGGCCGCGCCTTCATGATGAGGTCGCGCATGCCGCGCGATTCGAACTGGAAGATCGCCACCGTGTTGCCCGAGGAGAACACCTTGTAGGCGGGCGGGTCGTCGAGCGGGACCTTCTGGATGTCGAAGCCCGGCTCGCCCAGCGCGCGGATGTTGCGCTCGCTCTCGGCGATGATGGTGAGCGTCGTGAGGCCCAGGAAGTCGAACTTCACCAGGCCCACCTTCTCCACGTCGTCCTTGTCGAACTGGCTCACCGTGGCGGCGGAGCCCTCGGTGCAGTAGAGCGGCGTGAAGTCCGTGAGCCTGCCCGGGGCGATCAGCACGCCGCCCGCGTGCATGCCCACGTTGCGCGTGAGGCCTTCCAGGGCGCGCGCGAGGCTCATCAGCCCGCCCACCTCCTCCTCGCTCTCCGCGAGCGCCTTCAGCTGCGGCTCGACCTCGAGCGCGCGCTCGAGGGTCATGCCGAGCTCGAAGGGGACGAGCTTGGCGATGCGGTCCACCTCGCCGTAGGGCATGCCCAGCACGCGCCCCACGTCGCGCACCACGGCCTTCGCCGCCATGGTGCCGAAGGTCGCGATCTGCGAGACGCACTCCGCGCCGTACTTCTGGCGCACGTAGTCGATCACCCGGTCGCGCCCGTCCTGGCAGAAGTCGATGTCGAAGTCGGGCATCGACACGCGCTCGGGGTTGAGGAAGCGCTCGAAGAGGAGGTCGTACTTGAGCGGATCGAGGTCGGTGATGCCGAGCGCGTAGGCGATGAGGGAGCCCGCGCCCGAGCCGCGCCCCGGCCCGACCGGGACGCCATTCCCCTTGGCCCAGTTGATGAAATCCGCGACGATCAAGAAGTAGCCCGGGAAGCCCATCTGCACGATGGTCTTCGCCTCGTACTCGAGGCGCTCGAGGTAGCGCCCCCGCTCGGCGTCGCGCCGCGCGGGATCGGGGTAGAGCGCCTCCAGGCGCCGCTCGAGGCCGGCGCGCGCCTCGGCGCGCAGGTACTCCTCGATCGACTCGCCGTGCGGCGTCGGGAAGTCGGGCAGGCGGCTCTTGCCGAGCGAGAACTCGAAGCCGCAGCGCCGGGCGATCTCGACGGAGTTCTCGAGCGCCTCCGGGATGTCGGCGAAGAGCTCGGCCATCTCCGCCTGCGTCTTGAAGTACTGCGCCGCATGGAAATCGCGCGGCCGGCGATTGTCGCCCAGCACGTAGCCCTGCGCGATGCATACGCGCGCCTCGTGCGCGCGGAAATCGCCGGGCCTCACGAACTGGACCGGGTGGGTCGCGACCACCGGCAGCTTCAGGCGCGAGGCGAGGTTCACCAGGGCCTGCGCCGCGGAGGCGCTGCGCACCTTGTCCACGCGCTGCAGCTCGATGTAGAACGCTCCCGGGAAATCCTGCGCCCACTGGCATGCGAGGGCCTCGGCCTGCGCCGCATTTCCGGAAGCGAGCGCCGCGGCGACATCGCCTGCCTCGCCTCCGGACAGGGCGATGAGCCCTTCGCGGCCCGCGAGCCACTCGCGCTTCAACTCGGCGCGGCCGCGCCAATGGTTCTCGGCGTGCGCCCGCGTGAGGAGGTCGCACAGCCCGAGGTAGCCCGCGCGGTTGCGGGCGAGGAGCAGCAGGCGGTAGGCGGCGTCCCGGTTGCGCTCGTTGCTGAGCCAGACGTCGCAGCCGATGATCGGCTGCACGCCGCGCGCGCGCGCCGCCTCGTAGAACTTGATCGCGCCGAAGAGGTTGGAAAGGTCGGTGATCGCGAGCGCCGGCATCCCGTCGGCGGCCGCGGCTTCCACGGCGTCGTCCACGCGCGCCATGCCGTCCACGATCGAGTACTCGGTGTGCAGGCGCAGGTGGACGAAACGGGGTGCGGTCATGCGGCTTTCGGCTCGCGGGCGGCGAGAGCCATTCTACCGTTCCGGCGCTTGCGCCGGCGCCTAGCGCCGGCGCCGTTCCGAAAAGAAGCTCGTGAGCGCCGCGCCGCATTCTTCGGCGAGAAGCCCGCCTTCGAAAACGGTGTGGTGGTTGGTGGAAAGGCCCGTGAGGTCGACGAGGCTGCCGCAGGCGCCGGTCTTCGGGTCGCGCGCCCCGTACACGACCCGCGCGAGCCGCGCGTGGACCATGGCGCCCACGCACATCGCGCAAGGCTCGAGCGTCACGTAGATGTCGCAGCCGGGGAGCCGGTAGTTGCCTACGGCGGCCGCCGCCTCGCGCAGCGCCACGATCTCCGCGTGCGCCGTGGGATCGGCGGCCGAGATCGGGCGGTTGTGGCCGCGCCCGATGACGCGCCCCTCCTTCACCACCACGGCGCCCACCGGCACTTCGCCGGCGCGTGCGGCCTCGGCGGCGAGCGCGAGGGCGTCGCGCATGAAATCCTCGTCGGGCATGGGGCGAACGATACGATCCGCGGTCATCGCATGCGCGGATCGCCTAGCGCGAATCGAGACGCTCGACGATCTCGCGCGTGGTGCCGGTCTCGCCGAGCCACGGGAAGATCCGTTTCACGCTGTTCTCGTGCGCCTCGACGTCCATGTCGGTCATCGCGTCGGTCGCGAGCGTCACGTTGAAGCCGAGCTCGTAGGCCTGGCGCGCGCTCGATTCCACGCCGCGGCTCGTTGCGATGCCGCAGATCACGACGCCGGTGGCGCCGCGCTCCTGCAGCTGCTCGCGCAAATTCGTGTGCAGGAAGGCTCCCCACGTGCGCTTCGTCACCGCGAGGTCGCCCGGCTGCCGCCCGAGCTCGGGCACCAGCTCGGTGAGCTCGGCCGGAAAGCTGGCCGGCTTGGACCGCTCGGTGCGTCCGGGCGCCATCGCGGAGACGTTCACGAGGGCCACCGGAAGCCCATGGCGGCGGAAGGCGTCCGCGAGCGCGCGCGCATTGCGAACCACGTCCGCGGCCGGATGCGCGAGCTGCCGGGCGACGATGCCCCTTTGCAGGTCGATCACGACCAGCGCGGTGTTCGGATCGAGGGCCGAGAGCGCCATGGCTTCACTCCCACTCGATGGTCGCAGGAGGCTTCGACGAGATGTCGTACGTCACCCGGTTGATGCCGCGCACCTCGTTGATGATGCGGCTCGAGACACGCGCGAGGAGATCGTAGGGCAGGTGCGCCCAGTGCGCGGTCATGAAGTCGGTGGTCTGCACCGCACGCAGCGCCACCGCGAAATCGTAGGTGCGCCCGTCGCCCATCACGCCCACGGTGCGCACGGGAAGGAAGACCGCGAAGGCCTGCGCGACCTGGTCGTACCAGGAAACGCCCTCGTGCGTGATCGCCGCGCGCAGTTCCTCGATGAAGATCGCATCCGCCTGCCGCAGGAGCTCGGCGTACTCGCGCTTCACCTCGCCCAGGATGCGCACGCCCAGGCCGGGGCCGGGAAAGGGATGGCGGAACACCATCTCGCGCGGCAGGCCCAGCTCGAGTCCCAGGTCGCGCACCTCGTCCTTGAAGAGCTCGCGCAGCGGCTCGAGGAGCTTGAGATGCAGCGTCTCGGGGAGCCCCCCCACGTTGTGGTGCGACTTGATGGCGACCGCCTTCTTCGTCTTGGCGCCCGCCGACTCGATCACGTCCGGGTAGATCGTGCCCTGCGCGAGCCACTTCGCGTTGGGCATCTTCTGCGCCTCGCGCTGGAACACCTCCACGAAGAGGCGGCCGATGGTGCGCCGCTTCTGCTCGGGATCGGAAACGCCCGCGAGCGCGCCGAGGAATTCGTCGGCGGCGTTGACGCGATCGACCTTGACGCCGAGGTGCTTCGCGAAGGTCTCCATCACCTGGTCGCCCTCGTCCAGGCGCAGGAGCCCGGTGTCGACGAAGATGCAGGTGAGCTGGTCGCCGATCGCCTTGTGGATGAGCGCGGCCGCCACCGCGGAATCGACGCCCCCCGACAGCCCGAGGATGACCTCTTCCTTTCCCACCTGCTCGCGGATGCGCTCCACCGCACGCGGCACGAAGCCCGGCATGTCCCAGCTCTCGCCGCAGCCGCAGATGTCGTGCACGAAGCGGGCGTAGATCTCCTTGCCCTTCTTCGTATGCGTGACCTCGGGATGGAACTGCACGGCGTAGAAGCGCCGCGACTCGTCGGCCATGCCGGCGATCGGGCACACGGGGTTGGACGCGATCACCTTGAAGCCCGGCGGAAGCTCGCTCACCTTGTCGCCGTGGCTCATCCACACGTCGAGGAAGGCCTCGCCCTTTTCGTTCACGCGATCCTCGATGCCCTCGAAGAGCTTCGAGTGGCCGCGCACGCGCACCTCGGCGTAGCCGAACTCGCGCACCTTGCCGGATTCCACGGCGCCGCCCAACTGCGCGGCCATCGTCTGCATGCCGTAGCAGATGCCGAGCACCGGGACGCCCAGCTCGAACACGGCCTGCGGCGCGCGGTCCGTCGACTCCTCGGTGGCGGAGGCGTGGCTTCCGGAGAGGATCACGCCGCGCGGGTTGAAGGCGCGCACGAAGTCCCCGTCGACGTCGCAGGGATGCAGCTCGCAATAGACGCCGGTTTCGCGAACGCGGCGCGCGATGAGCTGCGTGACCTGGGACCCGAAGTCGAGGATGAGGATCTTGTCAGTCGACGTGGTAATTCGGCGCTTCCTTCGTGATCTGCACGTCGTGGACGTGGGACTCGCGCATGCCCGCCGACGTGATCTCCACGAACTGCGCCTTCGAGCACATCTCGCCGACGGTGCGGCAGCCGGTGTAGCCCATGCTCGCGCGCAGCCCTCCCATGAGCTGCTGGATGATGGCGGTGACGGGCCCCTTGTAGGGAATGCGGCCCTCGACGCCCTCGGGGACGAGCTTGTCGGCGTTCATCTCCGCATCCTGGAAATAGCGGTCGCTCGAGCCCTTCTGCATCGCGCCGAGCGAGCCCATGCCGCGGTAGGCCTTGTACGAGCGGCCCTGGAAGAGCTCGATCTCGCCGGGCGCTTCCTCGCTGCCGGCGAAGAGGCTGCCCAGCATCACGCACGAGGCGCCGGCTGCGATCGCCTTCGCGACGTCGCCCGAGTAGCGGATGCCGCCATCGGCGATGCACGGGATTCCCGCCCCCTCGAGCGCCGCGGCCACCTCCTGGACGGCGGTGATTTGCGGAACGCCGACTCCGGCGACGATCCGCGTGGTGCAGATGGAGCCCGGACCGATGCCGACCTTCACCGCGTCGGCGCCGTGGTCCGCCATCGCCTTCGCGGCATCGCGCGTTGCGATGTTGCCGCCGATCACCTGCATCTGCGGGTGGCGCTTCTTCACCCACTGCACGCGATCGAGCACGCCCTGCGCGTGGCCGTGCGCGGTATCGACCACGATCGCGTCCACCCCGGCCTCCACGAGCGCCTCCACGCGCTCCTCGGTGCCCTCGCCGACGCCGACCGCCGCGCCCACGCGCAGCCTTCCGAGCTGGTCCTTGCACGCGAGCGGGTGCTCGGACGACTTGAGGATGTCCTTCACGGTGATGAGGCCGCGCATCTCCCAGTCGCCGTTGATGACGAGCACGCGCTCCAGGCGATGGCGGTGCATGAGCGCCTTCGCGTCCTCGAGGAGCGCGCCCTCCTTCACCGTCACCAGCTTGTCGCGCGGCGTCATGATGTTCTTCACCGGCTGGTCGAGATTCGTCTCGAAGCGCAGGTCGCGGTTGGTGACGATGCCCACGACGCGCTTTCCCTCGAGGACCGGCAGGCCCGAGATGTGGTGCTTGCGCGTGATCTCGAGCACCTCGCGCACGGTCATGCCGGGCGTGACGGTGATGGGCTCCTTCACGACTCCGCTCTCGAAGCGCTTCACCTTCGCCACTTCCGCGGCCTGCTGCTTCGGCGTCATGTTCTTGTGGACGATGCCGATGCCGCCTTCCTGCGCGAGCGCGATGGCGAGGCGCGCCTCGGTCACCGTGTCCATGGCGGCCGAGAGGAGCGGGATGTTGAGCTGGATCGACCGGGTGAGGCGGGAGGTGAGGCTGACTTCGCGGGGAAGGACGGTCGAGTGGGCGGGAACGAGCAGGACGTCGTCGAAAGTGAGCGCCTTCTGGATGACGCGCATAAAACCCTCGTCGCAAAACGAAATTATACCGATGGCCCCGGACCCGAACAACGGGCCCCCCTCGCCGAGCGCCTGGCGACATGCTTCATTGACGTTCGAGCGGATTCTCGTTAAGGTTTCCTAAATGGTTGATCCGCCGAATATTTGGTCGAGCGCCGGAAATGCGTTTCGGGTGCTCGCCGTGGTCGCATTGCTGGCGGCCGGGTGCGCGGCGCCGGAGCCCTCGAGCGGCCCTGCGCCCGAAGCCGGGGCTCCCGCGGTCTCGGCGGAACAAGCCGCCGCGGCACGCAAGGCGGACGAGGAGAAGCTCGGCGAGGAAGCGCGCGCGCGGCTCGCGCAGGCCGAAACCGACGTGCAGCGCGCGCGGGCGAAGCGCGCGCTGTGGCTCAAGGCATGGCAGGACCTCCTCGAAGCGAGGAAGGCCACGGACAAGGGCGATTACGCGAACGCGATCGCGTACGCGAAGAGCGCGAGCGATCTCGCGCAGCTGGGACTCGAGCAGCTGGCCTACCCGGCCGTGAAGTGAACGAACAGGGAGGGATACCGACATGAAACGCCTCATCGTCCTCGTCCTTGCGTGCGCCGTCGCGCCGCTCGCCGCGGCGGCGCTCTACAAGTACGTGGACAAGGACGGCAAGACGGTCTACTCCGACACGCCGCCGCCCGGGGTGGACGCGAAGCCGCTGAACGTGATCCCGAGCACGGGCTCCGGCGGCGGCGCGGCGTCGAAGGCCGCGGTCAGCCTCGACAAGGAGCTGGAGAAGGGCCGCGCGCTCGAGAAGGACCGCGAGAAGAAGAAGGAGACCGAGGAGAAGAACGCGAAGATCGCCGAGCAGCGCTGCGAGCAGGCGAAGGACAACCTGCGCACCTACACCGACGGCGGCCGGCTGTTCCGGTACAACGCAAAGGGCGAGCGCGAGTTCCTGAGCGACGAGGAAATCGAGGCGGCCCGTGTCAAGGCGCAGAAGGACGTGGACGAGTCCTGCAAGTCGTGAGCAACGGCGCCTGGCGGGCCACGCTGGGCCTCGGGGCGCTTTGGCTCGTAGCGCCCACCACGGGTGCCGTTTCCCTGGGGAAGCTGGAAGTGCGTTCCCCTGCCGGCGCTGCGCTGGAGGCGCGAATCCCGGTGCTCGCCCGCAAGGACGAATCGCCGAGCGGCGCCTGCTTCTCGCTCGCGCCGCGCGGTGCGGTACCGCTGCGCGGAGCGAGCCTGGAGCTGCGCCATTCCGCGCACGGGGCGAATCTCTTCGTACGCACGCGTGAGGCCGTGGGCGAAGGCGCCACGTTCGCGATCGCGATCGCCTGCCCCGGCGCGACTGCGAGCGCCACTTCGGTCGAATACGCCGTGCGCTTCGGGCCGGGCGCCGCGCACCGGCTGCCCGTGGTCACGAGGTTCGCGGCGCGCGAGGGAGACAGCCTCGCATCGCTCGCCCATGCGATCTTCCCCAACGACGCTTCCATACGCGCCCGCTACCTGGGGGCGATGCGGGCGGAGAACGGTTCGCTCGCGGCCCTTGGCGACGAACAGCCGCTTCCGATGGGGACGACGGTCGCCCTGCCCGATCTCCACGCCTTCGCAGCGACGGTCCCCCCGGCGCGCGCATCGAAGCCTCCGAGAGTCGCCGCCGCGCGCCGCGCCCCGCTCGTTGCCGCAGGTGCGGGCGAATCGCGCGCGGCGACGAAGACGGCCGCGGCAAAGCCGGCGGCGCCCCCGCGCGCGCCACGATCCGCGAGGGCCGCTTCCTCCGTACCCGATCCCGCCGCCGCGGCCGAGCCCTCCGGCGGAGGTTTCCGCTTGCGGCTCTCCGCACCCGTTCTGGACCTGTCCCCATCGAAGGGGATGGACGAGCGCAAGCGCGCCGAGCTGCGCGAGCGGATGCGGGTGCTGGAAGCCGACGATCGCACCGCGTCGATGCTCGCGCTGCGCGAGAACATCCGCCGCCTCGAAGCGCAGGTGAACGCGCTGAAGCTGGAGCTCAAGCTCGCTGCGATGCCCGCATCGCTGCCGGCCCGGCCGGTAGCTTCGCAAGCGCCGAAAGCGCAGCCCGCGACGACCGCCGTGCCCCCCGCTGCCGCGCCGAAGGTCGAAGCGCCGAAGGTCGAGGCACCGAAGGTCGAGGCGCCGAAGGTCGAAGCACCGAAGGTCGAAGCACCGAAGCCCGCAACGACCCGAACGGCCAAGGCGACGCCACCAGAGCACAGAAAACCGAACGTCATCCCGCGCGCATCGGGCGACGAGCCCTGGTATTCGAACGCGGCGTGGTGGCTGCGACTGCTGCTCGTCCCGCTGGCCGGATTGCTCGGACTGCGCTACTTCGCACGCCGCCGCTCGGGCGAGATCCCCGACGCCGGCGGATTCGTGGAAGGCATCCCGCCGGACGTCGCCACGACGCAGCCCGGCATGCAAAAGGTCCGGGAGGAACCGGCGGCGCCCGAAGCGCCGGCCGAGGAAACCGCGTACGAGGCCGCGACGCGCGTTCCCGCGGAAGACAACATGGAGCTGCGCGGCCGCTACATGCAGGAGCGCTTCCCGGAGATCGTGAACGGCGCCGTGATGCTCGAGGACCCGCGCTCGATCGTGAAGGGCGCGCGGCTGCTCTACGAGGACGGCGCCGTCGCGCGCGCGGTCGAGCTGCTGCAGTTCGCGATCGAGCGGGACCCCGATGCGATGCCGCCGTGGCTCGCGCTGTTCGAGATCTTCCGCCTGCAGCGCCTCACCGGCGAGTTCGCCGAGCTCTCGCGCCGCTTCGGGGAGCGGCACGGCGCGAGCGAAGAATGGCGCAAGGTGCGCGCCCTCGGCCGCTCGCTCGATCCCGCCAATCCGCTCTACGAAGGAGGGGAGTCCGGCGCGCCGGTCGATCCCGAGGCCGAAGGATGGTTGCGCACGCCGGGCGACGATGCCCGCCGGGCGCTGGCCGGGGAGCTGCGCTCGCGGCTCATGGCCGCGGCGTCGGTGTCGGACGCGGACCTCGCCCCCGATCCCACGCCGGCCCTGCGCAAGGCCGAGGTCTTCTCGGTCGCCTGACATGTCCGGCATCGAAGCGAGCCCAGGCGACCGCAGCGATCTCGAGCGCGTGCTCCGGATCTCGACCGTACGCGATCCGTCCGCCCGCGCCGCCCTGCTCTCCGCCGTACGCGAGCTCGGACGAGACGGCGCGCCGTTCACGCCGGAGCGCCTCGACCAGCTGGTGGCGATCGAGGACCACTTCCAGTCCCTGCTGCGGTATGGGCAGCTCGAGTTCCTGCGCCAGCCGTTCGGCGCCGCGGACGGCGATCGCGACTTCGCCCTCAACGTGCAGCGCATCTGGCTCGAGGCGGCGAACGGGTTCCAGCGCTTCCTTCGCAATCGCGGCGCGTGGGCGCGCGAGCGCGAGGAGCGCGTGCTGCACGCGACGGGGCTCGCCGTGAACGCGATCCACGGATTCGTGAAATGGGGAAGCCTCCTCAACGAGCCGGGCCGCGGCACGCCCTGGCGCCAGCTCCATGCGCTCTACTCGCTCGCCGAGGCCGAGGGCTACGCGCGCGATCCGTTCGTGCTGCACGCGTCGCAGCCGGAGGTGCGCACCAGCGTCCAGGCGCTCTACCTGCGCGCGCTCGTCTTCGACATGCTCAATACCGGCAGCCTCACCCGGGCGCAGATGGAGATCGCCGACGGCTGGCTCGCCGGATGGTGCCGCGATTACTCGCTCGAGGCACACGCCGTTCCGGGGCGCGATTTCCTCACGGTGGATCTCGCCTCCGAGTCGGGCATGGAGCCGATCTCCCGCCACGGCCCGGGCGCGAATGCGCGCTACCTGCGCGCCGATCCGATGGCCGCGCAGATCGAGGCCACGAAGTCGGAGCTGCGTCACGGCCGGGTGCACTGCGAGACGGGAGCCGGGGCCGTGTTCCCGATCGAGGAGCACGCGGCGCTCCTCGCCTCGTTCGAAAAGCTGCACCGCGCGATCATCGCCGGGGGCGAGAGCCGGCTCGAGCCGCGCACGACGTTCGAGGATCGAGAGGTCGACGTGGCGGCCGGAATGGAGCGCGTGATGCGCAAGCTGCGCGAGCCGCCGGGCGCACCGGCCGCGCCGCCCGCGCCCGCGGCGGCGATCGCGAGCATGGAGATCATCGAGGTATCGCCCGCCGGGCTCTCGGTGCTCGCGCGCGATCCGCACATCCCGGGCGCGGTGCTCGAAACTCCCGCCGCCGATCCGGACGTGCAGCGCTGGCGCGTGCAGGACATGAGCGGGCGCGGCTACGGCCTCCTCGTCGACCGCGGCGCGGCCGACACCGTCCTGCTCCAGGGGATCGTGGCGCTGCGCAACCACGAGACCGGCGGCTGGATCGTGGGATCGGTCGTGCGCAAGCAGCCGAGCCGCGGCCGCGGCGAGGTCCTGGTCGGCATCGAGGTACTCGGATATCGCCCCATCCCCGTCGAGCTGATCCCCGATGGCCCGTCGGGCGTGCCCGCGGTCTTCCTGCCCGGCGACGACCCCGGCGGCAAGTCCGACTCGCTGCTCCTCCCGCTCGCGGATTTCCGCGCCGGCAGCCGCTTCGCGATCCGCGCCGAGGGGGAGCGCTACGAGCTGCGGCTCAACCGTATCACGGACAAGGGCGCGGACTGGATCAGCGCGCGCTTCGAGATCGAGTCGAAGGCTTGAGGCGCGCGCGCTCGCGGCGCAGCGCCTTCGGGTCGGCGGCGAGCGGGCGATAGACCTCCACCCGGTCCCCCTCGCGCAGAACGGCCTCGCGCCCGCAACGGCGCGACCAGATGCCCACGTCGAGCGAATCGGCGTCGAGCCCGCGCAGGCGCTCGCGCACCTCGGGTGCGGCGAGCGCCTCGACGATCCGGCTCGCCTCGGGAAGGACGATCTCGACCACCTCCTGGCGCCCCGGAAGCGCGATCGCGACCGACACGCGAATGCTCACCGGGCGTGCCCTGCGCCGCGATTCGTGCGCGGCGCCTTCTCCGCGCGCTCCACGAAGCGCTCGACCAGTGTCTCGGCGATGTGTCCGAACACCGGGCCCAGCAGCGCCTCGAAGGCGAGGCTCGAGAACGCGTAGTCGAGGGCGAACTCGACGCGGCATCCCTCGTCGCCCAGCGCGACGAAATGCCAGTGCCCCTTGAAGCGGTCGAAAGGGCCCTCCACGAACTCGAGCACCATGCCCTCGGGCCGGCGCTTGAGGTTGCGGGTCGCGATGTGGCTCGTGAGCCCGTGGTAGTCGATGTCCAGGCGCGCGACGGTCACCTGCTCGGTGCGCTCGTAGACCTCGGTGCCCGCGCACCAGGGAAGGAACTGCGGATAGCTCTCGACGTCGTCGACCAGGTCGAACATCGTCGTCGCCGGGCGGTCGACGATCACGGACTTGCGCACGGTGGCCATGCCGGGATTTTACGTAAACTAGGCCCATGTCCATCGTCGACAACAAGAAGGCGTTCCACGACTACTTCGTCGAGGAGCGCTACGAGGCGGGCCTGGCCCTCGAAGGCTGGGAAGTGAAGGCGATCCGCGCCGGGCGCGTGCAGATCAAGGAAGCCTACGTGATCCTCAAGGGCGCCGAGCCTTTCGTGATCGGGATGCACGTGAGCGCCCTTCCCACCGCCTCCACCCATGTGCGCCCCGATCCCACGCGAACGCGCAAGCTCCTGCTCAACGCCGAGGAGATCCGGCGCCTCATCGGCAAGGTGGAGCAGCGCGGCTACACGCTGGTGCCCCTCGACCTGCATTACACCAAGGGACGCGTGAAGCTCGCCATCGGCCTCGCGAAGGGCAAGAAGCAGCACGACAAGCGCGAGACGGAGAAGGAACGCGAATGGCAGCGCGAGCAGCAGCGACTGCTGCGCCGCCGGGCCTAGCACGCCTCACCCGATCCTTCGCATCGAGGCGACGCGGTTGTCGAGGGGGCCGAGGTCCGCGTACCGGCCGCGCTCGAAGACGGCACAGTGCCCGCGGAATCCGGGACGCGTGCAGGCCTGCCAGCGGCCCTCGTGCACCACGAGGCTCGATACGCCGCGCCCGACCAGGCGATCGTCGAGTGCGTCCACGTCGCGGTCGAGCGCGAGGCTGCGGCCGTGGAAGTCGGTCCCGGGAAAGAGCTCGACTCCGCGCGCGACGTAGCGCTCGCGATGGCGGGCACCATCGCCGCCAAGGCGCCGCCCGCGATCGCGGTCGTCTTGCACGTAGCCGCCCAGCTCGCGCGCCGATTCGATGCGATGGTTCATGTTCCGGGCGAGCTGCGGATACCGGCCAGGACCGAGAACGATGCAATCGCCGTTGAAGGCGGGCTGCGAGCAGAACTGCCAGCGCCCCGAGCGCACGACGATGCTCGAGACCTGGTCCTGGAAGCCGGCGCCGGCGAGGCTCGTCGCGTCGCGACGCAGCGTGAGTTGCCGCCCGGCGAAGTGCGGCTGCTTGAAGACGGTCGCCTCCGTCGCCCAGGCGCCGGCCGCCGAAGCGGTCGCCGCGATGGCGAGGATGGAGCGGGCCCATGTGCGTTTCATCGGGGATTTCCTCCTTCCCTCTTTGACGTGCGGCAAACCATCCGGTTTCCGCCTGCGGCGTGGATGCCGGGCCACGCCCGCGTAGGCGCAATCCGACCCGCCGCATTCCCTGCGCTGGGTCAACTCCGGCCTGCCGCGCTTGCCGATAATCGCTGCAACCGGGCCGCCCATCGCGGGTTCCGGTCCGACCCCGATACCGGCCTCATGGCAGAAGAAGACGAACGCGGCATGCCCCCGACCGACCATGCCGCCCACGAGCGGACTGCATGGGCACTTGCCGTACTGGCCCTCGCCATAGGGCTCGCGACGAGCTATGTCCTCTTGCACGAGGTGGAGGCCGACGCGGCGCGCATGCGCAAGAATGCGTTCGAATTCCGCAGCGCGGACGCGGTGACCCGCATCGACACCCGCCTGCGCCGCTACGGGCAGCTCCTGCGTGGCGCGGCCGCGCTCGCCGCCGCTTCGGACGGTCTCGACCCGGAACGGTTCGGCGCCTACACGAGCGGCCTGCAGCTCGCCGACCGCTACCCGGAAATCCACGCATTCGGCCTCGCGGTCGCGGAGGATGCGCAGACGCGCCGCGCCCGCATCCTCTACCTCGACCGTTCGATCGGCGACGCCGGCGCGGCGGACGGCACGGACCTCTACTCCGAGCCGGCCCTGCGCGAAGCGTTGATACGCGCGCACGCCACGTCGTCCGCGGCGCTCTCGGGGCTGCTGCCTGCCCGGCGCAATGCGAGCGGCGAGCCGCCGCATTTCGCCGTGATCGTACCCTTCTCCGACCGTGCGCCGATCGGCGAGGCGACCGGCGAGCGCGTGTCGGGTTGGGTGTTCGCCGAGGTCTCGGCGAACGCAATGATGCATCACCTGTTCGGCGAGGGCCGTGCCGACGACCGGAACGACTTGTACATCCGCATCCGCGACGGCAAACCAGGCGCGAACGCTCCCCTGCTCTATGGCCTTCCGGACCCGGCGCCGGAGCCGGGCGCCCGGGCGAGCGGCTTCGTCGCGAACCGGGCACTCTCCTTCGGCGGGCGCGACTGGACCGTCGAAGTGCGCGCGACGCCCCAGTTCGCGGCAGACCCGACGCACGGTCATGCGACGCTGCTTGCAGCCGCCTCCGGCGGGAGCAGCGTGCTCCTGGCGAGCCTCGTCTGGCTCGTCGCCACGGGAAGGGGCCGCGCGCGAAGGCAGGCCGCGCGCATGAATCGCGAGCTGATCGAGAGCGAATCGCGCCTGCGTAACCTCAACGAAGATCTCGAGCGCCGCGTGGCCCGGCGCACGCGCGAGCTCGAGTCGTACGCCGAGCGGCTCGCGCTCACGGTGGAAACGTCGAACACCGGCATGTGGGACTGGAACCTCGTCAGCCACCAGACGCACTACTCGAAGGAATGGGCGCGCCAGCTGGGACTGGAGCAGGAGGAGCTGCAACCTTCGATCGAGGAATGGGAAAGGCACCTGCATCCCGAGGACCGCGAACGCGCCCTCGCGACCCTCCAAGAGCTCGCCGCGGCCGCCCATGGCCCCTGCGAGATGGAGCTGCGGATGCGCCACCGCGACGGCGGCTTCCGCACGGTTCTGTTCCGCGCGCAGAGTTACGCCGACGCTTCCGGCAGGCCCGTTCGCGTGCTGGGCTCGCAGCTCGACATCACGGAGAGGAAGCGCGCGGAAGACGGGCTCGTGAGGCTCACGAGCGAGTTGCGCCAGGCCTGGCGCCAGCTCTCCCAGGTGGAGGAAACCGAGCGGCGCTGGATCGCGAGCGAGCTGCACGATTCCATCGGGTCGGCGTTGACGGCGCTCAACCTCAATCTGACGATCGTGCGCGAGCGGCTTCCCGAGGAGGCACGCCCCATGCTGCAGCCGCGTCTCAAGGACTCGATCGCGCTGCTCGAGGAGACCGTCGAGACCGTTCGCGGCCTGATGGCGCAGCTGCGCCCGCCGGTCCTCGACGACTACGGCCTCGCGACCGCCTTGCGCTGGTACGTCGGCCAGATCGCCGGCCGGGGGGATCTCGTCGCCACCTTCGGCCTGGTCGGGGAAGACGCGCGGCTGCCCTCCGAGACCGAGATCGCTCTCTTCCGAATCGCGCAGGGCGCGCTCACGAACGTGATGAAGCACTCCGGAGCGAAGCACGTGGAGGTGCGCATGGAAGTCACGCCCGCCTCGCTGAGGATCACCTTCGAAGACGACGGCTGCGGGTTCGACCCCGAGAAGACGCACGCGGACCTCGGCGCTCCGCACTGGGGGCTCGTCACGATGCGCGAGCGCACGGAGTCCATCGGCGGCCGCTGCACGATCGAATCGTCCCCCGGCCGCGGCACGCGCGTCACGGTCGACGTTCCGAGGCGCGCATGAAGATCCGCGTCTACATCGCCGACGACCACGCCATCATCCGCGACGGCCTGCGCGCCCTGCTCGAGGCGCGCGACGACATCGAGGTGATCGGCGATGCCGCGGACGGGCGCCAGGCGGTTGCGGACGCGAAGCAGTTGCAGCCCGACGTCGTCCTGATGGACATCTCGATGCCCCGGTTGAACGGCATCGAGGCGACGGCGCTGCTGCGCGAGGCCGCACCGAAGGCCCGGGTGATCATGCTTTCGATGCACGCGACCTCCGAGCACCTCTTCCGCGCCTTGCAGGCCGGCGCGCGAGGGTACGTGCTCAAGAATTCGGCCGGGGCGGACCTCGTGGAAGCGGTACGCGCCGTGCATTCCGGCAAACGCTACTTCAGCCCCAAGGTGGCCGACCTCCTGGTCGACGGCTACGTGCGCGAGGAGCGCGGCGTGAGCCCGGTCGAGGCGCTGAGCGGGCGCGAACGGCAGATCATGCAACTCATCGCCGAGGGCCGCACGAGCGCGGAGGTCGCGCAAGCGCTGTCGCTTTCCCCGAAGACCGTGGATACGTACCGCAGCCGCCTCATGCAGAAGATCGGCGTGACGGACGTCGTCGGGCTGGTGAAGTTCGCCATCCTTCACGGCATCACCGCGCTCGACTAGCCACGCGCGTCTCAAGGGTTCCCCCACGCGGGAGTCAAGCTCTCCCGACAGACCCGCTACGCGCGCTTGCCTACCCTTGCGGCATGGGCACACAGCACGCCGCAGCGCAACGCGCCATGTCTGGCATCGCGATCCGCGTCCTTCTCTCGGACGGCAACGACTATTTCCGCGACGGCCTGCACGACCTGCTGCGCTCGCACGACGGAATCGAGGTGGTCGGCACGTGCTCCGACCACCGCGACGCGCACGTCGAAGTCGCGCGTCTGCGTCCCGACGTGGTGGTGCACGACCTTTCGAAGCCCCACGTCGATGCGGACGAGACCGCCGCGCTGATCCGTGCGCTTTCGGCATTCTCGCGCGTGATCCTCCTCTCCCTGATCTCGACCACCGAGCATGTCCTGCACGCGGTCGAGGCCGGCGCGTGCGGTTACCTGCTGAAGAACAGCGCCGCCGAGGAGGTCGTGGAAGCGGTGCGCGCGGTGCACAGCGGGCGCCTCTACCTCAGCCGCAGGATCGCCGATCTCCTCGCCGAGGAATACCTGCGGCACGCCCCGGCCCGAGCAGCGCGCCTGCACTGAGCCGCGCGGGGAATTTGCCGCCGATCAAGTGTCGGGCATTTAGCGCATCTCGATCCAGCTTTCCCGACAGAAGCCTTCGCTCCGTCCTCGTAGTCTCACGGTACGGAAACGAACGATAAAGGGAGTGGATTCGATGAAACGCATTTTTCGACTGGCAGCCGCTCTCCTGGTTGTCATTGCATCGGCACCGGCCGCGTTCGCCGCCTCCGGCTACGACCTCACCGACATGTGGTGGAACCCCGGCGAGTCGGGATGGGGCGTTGATTTCATCCAGCAGCGCGACGTCATCGTCGCGACGCTGTACGTGCAGGGTCCCGACGGACGCCCGGACTGGTACACGGGAGCCCTCGCGTTCCAGGGGCTCACGCCGCAGACCCACGAGATCTCCTACAGCGGCGACATCTACGAGGCCACCGGCGCCTGGTTCGGCGCGACGCCGTATTTCCTCGGCGGCGCGCGCAAGGTCGGGACGATGACCGTCGTCGCGCCCACCATGACCGCGGCGACCCTCAGCTATACGGTCGACGGCGTGACGGTCACCAAATCGATCCAGCGCTACACGTTCCGCTACGAGCAGTTCGGCACGCAGTACGCCGGCACGCAGCAGCTCACCCTCAGCAAGTGCGACAACCCGGCCGACGACGGGACGCGCGTGCAGCACGTGAGCTATTCGGTCGCGCTGAGCGGGCTGCAGATGTCCATCGTCACGGCCGACGGGGTGAAGACCTGCAACTACTCCGGCGCGTACAGCCAGCAAGGCCACCTCGGCCGGCTCGACTCCAACTACTCGTGCACCTCGGGCGAGGTGGGCGCGCTCGCCTTCGAGGAGATCAGCGTGCAGCGCTTCGGCATGGTCGGCCAGCTTTTCGGAGCGAACAACCGGGGCTGCCACATCGACGGCAGCTTCGCGGCGGTGCAGCAGTAGGCCCGCGGCAAACGGCAATTCCACAGGAGATGCAAAGATGAAACGCAGTATTCAAATCAAAACCGGAATCGCCACCGCGCTCGGCGTTTTGTGCGCGATTCCCGTGGCGTACGGACAGGCCGTCCAATGGACGACGATCGTGAACAACTCCGCGATCGTGCCCGGCACGACCGCGAACTTCAACTCGTACAACCAGCCGGCCATCAACTCCGGCGGCTCCGTGGTCTTTCGCGCTCGCGGGCGCGCTCCGACGGGCGGAGCAGGCGGAGGTGAAGTGACACGCTCGCTGCCGCAACGGCGCCGGACAGCGGCAGCGGCAACGTCGTCGAAGGAATCTTCATGCGCGACATGGGGTCGCTCGGCCCCCTCACCGCGATCGCCGTGCGTTCCAGCGCGGTTCCCGCGCCGAATAACCTGGCGGGCACCTTCAACGAATTCCCCTCTTCGCCGCGCATCGACGCGACTTCCACGTTCATGGCGACGCGCGGGCAATCCACTCCGGTTTACCGCTACATGCTCGCCGACGGCGTCACCGAAACACGTGTGGGCACGAGCGGCGTGTACGCCGGGACGGGCGGGTCACTCACCACCGGCGCGAGCCTGCTCGGCGCCGTCAAGGAAGTGCAGCCGGATACCAGCGTACGGGCTCACCTTCCCGTACTTCTCGGTACCCGATGGCCCGCCGGGAACGCGATTCGACCAGTTTCCGGGCTCGCCCACGGCGAGCGACGGCTCGAAGATCGCCTTCAAGGGCAACTTCACCGATCCGGCGACGGGCATCGGCATGACGGGCGTCTACTTTCGAGACGTGTTCGCATCGGGCGGCAAGTCGCCGACCTTCCTCATCGCCAGTTCCAACACGCTGATCCCCGGAACGGCGGTGAAGTTCGGAGCGACAGCGGCACCGAGCGCGGCCAACGGCTACGCCGCATTCACCGGATGGGACAACGAAGACGCGCCCACGATCGGCGGCATCTATCGCGCCGCACTCCTGCCGTCTCCGATCCTGCAAACGCTCGTCGCAATCGGACAGCAGGTGCCGGGAGAGGCGCCGGGAGCGACCTTCCGCAATTTCGGGGAAGGCCTGTCGATCAGCGAGGACGGCCGCTACGTGGCGTTCTATGCGACCTGGGGTGCCGAGAGCGGGACCAAGATGCTCTTCTGTCCCGTCGACGGCAACAAGGACCTGGTCGCGTACTGCAACGCGCAGTACCCCGATGGCTATAAAGCGACGATTCCCGTCCATCAGGGAATCTTCGTGGTCGATTCCCAGACCGGAACGGTCATCCCGATCGCCAAGACGTGGCAAAACGGGATCTCCGATTTCATGTTCTGGGTGTTCTCCGGCGCGCCTCCCGGAACGGGAGGCGGTTCCGAAGGGGCCGTGGACGAAACCCGCGAGCCGCCGCGCTGGAGAACCTCCGCGTTCGTCGCGTTGGCGTCGCAACCCGGGCACCAGTACGGCTCCTCGCTCGCGAGCTCGCCGTTCCAGGCCGCGTTCAAGGCGAAGCGTAACGGCGTGGACGGCATCTACGTGAGAAGGGGCGACATCAATACCGAAATCGAGCCCATCGTCGAGACGTACTCACGCCCGGCCAGGCCGTCGATTCGCGCCGCGCCGGCAGGCTCGATCGTGACTGCCGTCGGAGTGGAGCGCGACGGCTTCAGGGATGGAAACCTGGCGGTCGCAGTCAGCATGTTGTACGAGACCGTCGACACCAGCCTCGGCTGGGCCGGCCTGTACCTCGCGAAGGTGGAACCGGTCGATACCGTCCACCACGCGGACCTCTCGATGGCGCAATCCACGGCATCGGACTCGGTGGTCTTCGGCTCCGACATGAGCTTCACCCTGACCGCCACCAACGCCGGGCCGGACCCTGCGACGAATGTGGTCGTGAGCGACGTTCTTCCGCCCGGATCGACGTTCGTGTCCGCATCCCCGGGATGCGTCGTCGAATTCCATCTGGTCTCGTGCCAGGTCGGATCGCTCGCCGTAGGCGCAAGCGCCAACTTCGTCGTGACTCTCCAGCCGGCCGTGGGTGCCACGTTCACCAACTCGGCCGACGTTCGCGGCCGGGAATCCGACCTCTCGACGGCCAACAACGGCAGCTCCAAGACCGTGCAAGTGACTGCAGGTCTGGCCGCATCGCTTTCCAACATTTCGACACGCGGCCTCGTTCTCACCAGTGACGACGTGCAGATCGTCGGCTTCATCATCCGCGGCTCGTCCAACAAGACGGTGGTCGTGACCGGACTCGGTCCGTCCCTCACTTCCTTCGGAGTGGTGAACACGCTGCAGGACCCGACGCTCACCCTGTATCGCATGTCCGACCGGACCGTCATCGGCACGAATGACGACTGGGGTACGGCCCCCAACGCCGCGCAGCTCGCAGCCACCGGCTTCGCTCCGCCCAACCCCCATGAGGCGGCGATCCTCGCGAACCTCGCCCCGGGCGCCTACACGGCGATCCTTTCCGGCAAGTCGAGCAGCGACACGGGAGTGGGAGTCGCGGGCGTGTACGAGGTGGACCATGCCGAAAACCTGCTGGTCAACATCTCGACGCGCGGCCGCATCTCCGGCGGCGAAGGGGCGATGATCGCAGGATTCGTGGTCCAGGGAACCGGACGGCAGCTGGTGATCGTGCGTGGCTTCGGCCCCTCGCTCGCCGCCTACGGTGTCGCCCAGCCGACGCCGAATCCTTCGGTGAGCCTCGTGCGGATGTCCGACGGGCAGGTGATCGCCACGAACGACGACTGGCAAGTGGACAACACCAACAGGAACGCGATCGAGCAGCGGGGATTTGCCCCCACGAGCCCGTTCGAGTCGGCGATCATGATTCCGCTCGACCCCGGCGCCTATACGGCGATCGTGACGGGGGCCCCCGGAACCGCGCTGGTCGGTGTCGACAGCCTGCCGGAAGAAAACCCCTAAGCCGATCGTCGCAGCAAGAAAGGGCCCCGCGCGAGCGGGGCCTTTTCTTTTTCCGCGCCTACAGCTCCGCCGCCACGGCACGCGCGATGGAATGCGTGCCGTCCGATCCGCCGAGCTCCATCGGCATCACCCGACCCCAGGCGAACGCGCGATCGACCGCGCGCTCGAGGTGGACCGCGGCCTGCGCGAGCGGCGCATCGCCGTGGCGCTCGGCGAGCCAGTCGAGCATCATCGCCGCCGAGAGGATCGCGGCCACCGGGTTCGCCTTGCCCTCGCCCGCGATGTCCGGAGCCGATCCGTGGCACGGCTGGAAGAGCCCATGACGCTCGCCGATGTCGCCCGACGGCGCCATGCCCATTCCGCCCACGAGCGCCGCCGCCTCGTCGGAAAGGATGTCGCCGAACATGTTCTCCGTCACGAGCACGTCGAATTCCCACGGCTTGCGCACGAGCTCCAGCGCGGCCGCGTCGACGTAGCGGTGATCCGCGGAGATGGCGGGCCAGCGCGCCGCCCGCTCGTCGAACACTTTGCGGAAGAACGCCATGGAACGGAAGACGTTCGCCTTGTCGACGCACGTCACGCGGCCGGGGCGTCCCCGCGTCTTGCGACGCTCCGCCAGTCGGAAGGCGAAGTCGTGCACGCGTTCGCTCGCCTCGCGCGTGATCACCATCGTGTCGCGCGCCTCGCGATCGCCGATGAGCTCGCCGCGGCCGCGCGAGGCGAACAGGCCCTCGGTCGATTCGCGGATCACCACGAAGTCGATCGCGGCCGCCCGCGGGTCCGCGAGCGGCATGGGAATGCCCGGGATCGCCGCGCGCCGGGCGCACGCCGGCGTAGAGGTCGAGCGCGACGCGCAGGTCGAGCTGCGGCGCGATCTCGGTTCCGTCGTCGTAGCGGATGGAGGGCCAGCCCATGGCGCCGAAGAAGATCGCGTCGGCGCGCCGCGCGGCCTCGAGCGTCGCCTCGGGCAGCGCTTCGCCCGTCGCGTGGAAATGGAGCGCGCCCGCGGCGTGGGCCTCGAACCGGAGCTCGAACGGCGCGCCGTGCGCGAGCTTCTCCACCAGCGGAATCGTCGCCTCGATCACCTCGGGGCCGACTCCGTCGCCAGGCAGCACGGCGATCGAGTAGCGCTTCACCGGCTCGAGTTCGCGGATCAGGACCGCAGCTTGCAGGTGCCGAAGTACTGCTCGCTCGAGGGCCCGGAGGCGTTCATCTGGCGAACGTCTACCGCCGGGAAGATGCCTTCCCTGGCGCCCGAGGCGAAGATCGTCGTTATGTCGATCTCGCCGGGCCGGGCATCCACCACGAACAACCCGACCGGTGAGAAGGCGACGTGCGCCTGGTCGATGCGGACGTCGGCGAGCACGCGCGCCGTGCCGGCCGCGATATCGATGGAATCGAAGAGGATGTCCTTGTCGAGTCTCGCCTCGGAAGTCCGCGGCTGCCCCGCGACCCATGCCGTGCGCGTCCCCGCGCCGAACGTGCAGTTCAGCGCACGCGCCGAGGACAGCTCGGACGACACGTCCTGCGCGCGCGCGGCGAGCACCGCGCAACCGAGGATCAGGATGACCAGGCGGTTCATGCGTACCTCTTCCGAATGAAGAAGGCCCTTTCGAGAAGGGCCTTTGAAATTGGGGTGGCTGATGGGACTCGAACCCACGACAACCGGAATCACAATCCGGGACTCTACCAGCTGAGCTACAGCCACCATCGATGCTGTGGCGCGCCCGACAGGATTCGAACCTGTTACCCCCGGCTTAGAAGGCCGGTGCTCTATCCGGATGAGCTACGGGCGCCTTCTGTCGAATCCTTCGGGTCGGGGTGGAGGGATTCGAACCCCCGACATCCTGCTCCCAAAGCAAGCGCGCTACCAGACTGCGCTATACCCCGTTCGCGCATCAACGCGAACGGGGATTATATCGCCGCCCTCAGTGCTGCGCCGACTCGGCGGGAGCCGACGGGGGCGATTCCTCCTTCTTCGGCGGCTCGAGCAGCGCCTTGCGCGAGAGTCTCACGCGGCCCTTGTCGTCGGCCTCGAGCACCTTGACCTTCACCACCTGGCCTTCCTTGAGGTAGTCGGAGACGGCGTTCACGCGCTCGTGGGCGATCTGCGAGATGTGGAGCAGGCCGTCCTTGCCCGGCAGCAGCTGCACGATCGCGCCGAAGTCGAGGAGCCGCAGCACCGGCCCCTCGTACACCTTGCCCACCTCCACCTCCGCCGTGATCTGGCGGATGCGGTCCATCGCCGCCTGTCCCGCTTCCTGCGAGAGGCAGGCGACGGAGATGGTGCCGTCGTCCTCGATGTCGATCGTGGTGCCGGTCTCGCGCGTGAGCGCCTGGATGACGCTGCCGCCCTTGCCGATCACCTCGCGGATCTTGTCCGGGTTGATCTTCATCTTCATGACGCGCGGCGCGTAGCTCGACAGATCCTCGCGCGGGCCGGGCACCGCCTGCTTCATGATGCCGAGGATGTGCATGCGCCCTTCCTTCGCCTGGTCGAGCGCGACCTTCATGATCTCCTTGGTGATGCCGTTGATCTTGATGTCCATCTGCAGCGCCGTGACGCCGCGATCGGTGCCGGCCACCTTGAAGTCCATGTCGCCCAGGTGGTCCTCGTCGCCGAGGATGTCGGTGAGCACCGCGAAGCGCGTGCCTTCCTTGATGAGGCCCATCGCGATCCCGGCCACGTGGCCCTTGAGGGGAACCCCGGCATCCATGAGCGAGAGGCAGCCGCCGCAAACCGAAGCCATCGACGACGAGCCGTTCGATTCCGTGATCTCGGAGACGACGCGCAGCGTGTAGCCGAACTCCTCCTTCGACGGCAGCACGGCGAGGAGCGCGCGCTTGGCGAGGCGCCCGTGGCCGATCTCGCGGCGCTTGGGGGTGCCCACGCGGCCCGTCTCGCCGGTGGAGAACGGCGGGAAGTTGTAGTGCAGCATGAAGCGCTCGGTGTACTCGCCCTGCAGCGCGTCGATGATCTGCTCGTCCTGGCCGGTGCCCAGCGTCGTCGTGACGATCGCCTGCGTCTCGCCGCGGGTGAAGAGCACGGAGCCGTGCACGCGCGGGAGCAGCGTGGGGCGGATCGAGATCGGGCGCACGGTGCGCGTGTTGCGCCCGTCGATGCGCGCCTCGCCGTTGAGGATCTGGCCGCGCACGATCTTCGCCTCCATGTCCTTCAGGATGCCGCGCACGACGTTCGAGTCGGCGGGGACCGCGGCGTTGACGACGCATTCGTCGAGCACGCGCCGCTTGATCTCGTCGAGCTTCTCGGAGCGCTGCGCCTTCGACTTGGTGCGATAGGCCTCGTTGAGGTCGCTCTCGGCGAGGGAGCGGATCTTCTCGATGAGCCCCGTGTCCGGCGCCGGCGCCTGCCAGTCCCACTCGTCCTTGCCGCCTTCGTCGGCGAGCTCGTTGATCGCGTCGATCGCCGCCTGCATCTGCTCGTGGCCGTGCACGACGGCGCCGAGCATCACCTCTTCCGAAAGCTCGTTCGCTTCCGATTCCACCATCAGCACGGCCTGCGCGGTGCCGGCCACCACCAGGTTCGAGCTTCGAGGACTCGAGCTCCGTCTTGGTCGGGTTGAGCACGTATTCGCCGTCGATGTAGCCCACGCGGCAAGCGCCGATCGGTCCTTCGAACGGAATGCCGGAGAGCGTGACGGCGGCCGAGGCGCCGATCATCGCGGGAATGTCGGAATCGACTTCGGGGTTGATCGAGAGCACCGTCGCGATCACCTGCACCTCGTTGTAGAAGCCGTCGGGGAAGAGCGGGCGCAGCGGCCGGTCGATGAGGCGGCAGGTGAGGATCTCTTTTTCCGAGGGACGGCCTTCGCGCTTGAAGAAGCCGCCGGGAATGCGCCCCGCGGCATACGTCTTCTCCTGGTAGTCGACGGTGAGCGGGAAGAAGTCCTGCCCCGGCTTCACGTCCTTGCGGCCGACGCAGGTGACGAGCACCACGGTGTCTTCCATGGTGACGAGGCACGCGCCGTCTGCCTGGCGCGCGATCTCGCCGGTCTCGAGCGTCACCTGGTGGCGGCCGAACTGGAATGTCTTCTTGATCGATTTCATCGGGAATCCTTCAACGAAGGGCTGGTCCCGCGCTGGCGGGAATCACCGGCGCCTTCTCCGAGTCGAGGAGGAGGGGCCGGAAGCCGGGTGATGGGGCGCGCCGAAAGCGAAAAACCCCGCAAGCGCATTGCAGCGTTCGCGGGGTCGCTTGTCCGGCCGCTTCCCTTACTTGCGCAGGCCGAGGCGCTCGATGAGCGAGCGGTACGCCTCGACGTTGCGGCGCTTGAGATAGTCGAGAAGGCTGCGGCGCTGGCTCACCATCTTGAGGAGCCCGCGGCGCGAATGGAAATCCTTGACGTGCGATTTGAAGTGCTCGGCGAGCATGTTGATCCGCCCGGTGAGGAGCGCGACCTGGACCTCGGGCGAGCCGGTGTCGCCCATCTTGCGCTGGTGCTCGGAAACGATGCGCGCCTTGTCTGCGGTGGTTACGGCCATGGAATTCTCCGAAGGAACCTGTCTCTGTCTGTCTTCTCGAATGAACTGGCTATTTTAGCCGGTTTTTGCCCACTTGCTCAAGCAAATCAGGGGCATCCGGGCTCGCTTCTTGCAATGAGCCTCAGCGGCTGGACGAACCCCCCCGGAGCCGCGCGGCCCACGCCGAGGAAACGCGCCTCCGGGTCGAACACCGCGAGTTCCGTACCCTCGGCCACGCCCTCCGCGGCGATCGCCTGCCCGTGGGCGAAGCGTTGGGCATCGGCCGCCGCGGCGTCGATGCGCGGGAGCCCGGCGACCAGGATCTCCGGCGGGAGGAGCGCCTCGCGCGCCCTCTGCGTCTCGGCCTCGAGCGCCTGCAAGGTGATCGCGCGCTCGAGGCCGAAGGGGCCCACCGACGTGCGCCGCAGCGCCGTGAGGGACGCTCCGCAGCCGAGCAAGCGGCCGATGTCCATCGCAAGCACCCGGATGTAAGTGCCCTTGGAGCAGGCGACCCTGATGGCAAGCTCCGAGCCCGCGAGCCGGAGCCGGCCGATGGAGTGGATCTCGATCGCGCGCGGCGCGCGCTCGACCTCCTCGCCGGCCCGCGCGTAGTCGTACAAGCGCCGGCCGTTCACGTGGAGCGCGGAATGCATCGGCGGGATCTGTCGCTGCGGCCCGAGGAAGGAGGCGAGGACCTCGTCGACGCGCTCCGGCGTCACGTGCGCCTCCCGGCGCGCCAGCACCTCGCCTTCGGGATCGCCGCTCGCCGTCTCCAGGCCGAGGGCGAGCGTCGCCTCGTACGACTTGCGCGCATCGATCAGGAAGCGCGAGAACTTGGTCGCCTCTCCGAGCACGATCGGAAGGAGCCCGGTCGCGAACGGATCGAGCGTTCCCGTGTGGCCCGCCTTGCGCGCTCGAAGCATGCGCTTGGCACGCGCCAGCGCCTGCGTCGAGCTGTATCCCGCGGGCTTGTCCAGCAGCAGGACGCCTTCGCAGGCGTCCGGGGCGCGCCCCATGGGGCGCCTTCAGCCCGGCCGCTTGCCGCGAGGGCGGCGCGGGCGGGCGGGCGCCGGCGGCTTCACCGCCTCCTCGATGAGCCGCGTGAGCCGTACGCCGCGCTCGACGGACTCGTCGTACTCGAAGGCGAGGCCGGGCACCGTGCGCGTGGTAAGGCGATGCGCGAGCTGGCTGCGCAGGAATCCGGCGGCGCGTTGCAGTCCCTCGCGTGCCTGCTCCACTTCCGACGCGGCGCCCAGCACCGTGAACCAGACCTTCGCGTGCGACTGGTCGCGCGAAAGCTCGACGCCCGTGAGGGTCACCATGCCGACGCGCGGATCGCGCAGCTCCAGGCGAATCACCTCGGCGAGCTCGCGCTGGATCTGGTCGGCGATGCGCGCCTGGCGCGGGGCCGTCATCGCACGGCTCAGGCGAGGGTGCGCGCCACCTCGACCACTTCGAACACCTCGAGATGGTCACCGACCTGCAGGTCGTTGTAGTTCTTGAGGCTCAGGCCGCACTCGAAGCCCTGCTTCACCTCGCGCGCGTCCTCCTTGAAGCGCTTGAGGGAATCGAGCTCGCCGGTATGGATGACGACTCCGTCGCGGATGAGGCGCACCTGCGAGCCGCGGCGCACCAGGCCATCGGTCACCATGCAGCCGGCGACCGTGCCGACCTTGGAGATCTTGAACACGTTGCGCACTTCCACGGTGCCGAGGATGCTCTCCTTGCGCTCCGGAGCGAGCATGCCGTTGATCGCCGCCTTCGCGTCGTCCACGGCGTCGTAGATGATGGTGTAGTAGCGGATGTCGACGCCCGAGTGCTCGGCGAGCTTGCGCGCGCCGGCGTCGGCCCGGGTGTTGAAGCCGATGATGACCGCCTTGGACGCGAGCGCGAGGTTCACGTCGGATTCGGTGATGCCGCCGACCCCGGTGTGCACGATGTTCACCTTCACCTCGTCGGTGGAGAGCTTGGTGAGCGCGTTGGACAGGCCCTCGTAGGAGCCCTGCACGTCGGCCTTGATGATGAGGGCAAGCGACTTGGTGCCCTCCTGCAGCTGGTCGAAGACGTTCTCGAGCTTCGCCGCCTGCTGCTTGGCGAGCTTCACGTCGCGGAACTTGCCCTGGCGGAAGAGCGCGATCTCGCGCGCCTTGCGCTCGTCGGCGAGCACCACGACGTCGTCGCCCGCGCGTGCCACGTCCTGGAGGCCCTGGATCTCGACCGGGATCGAGGGGCCCGCCTCCGATACCGGCTTGCCGTTCTCGTCGCTCATCGAGCGCACCCGGCCGTACACCGCGCCGGCGAGCACCACGTCGCCCTTCTTGAGGGTGCCGGACTTCACGAGCAGCGTGGCGACGGGGCCGCGGCCCTTGTCGAGGCGCGACTCGATCACCACGCCCTTGGCGGGCGCGTGCACCGGAGCCTTGAGCTCGAGCACGTCCGATTGCAGCTGGATCGACTCGAGCAGCTTGTCGATGCCCTGCCCGGTCTTCGCGGAAACCTCCACGAACTGCGTCTCGCCGCCGAATTCCTCGGCCACGACCTCGTGCGAGAGAAGCTCATTCTTCACGCGCTGGGCGTTGGCTTCCGGCTTGTCGATCTTGTTCACCGCGACCACGATCGGCACCTTGGCGGCCTTCGCGTGGTTTACCGCCTCGATCGTCTGTGGCATGACGCCGTCGTCCGCGGCGACCACCAGCACGACGATGTCGGTGATGAGGCTTCCGCGCGCGCGCATCGCCGTGAAGGCCTCGTGGCCCGGCGTGTCGAGGAAGGTCACGACGCCGCGCGGCGTCTCCACGTGGTAGGCGCCGATGTGCTGCGTGATGCCGCCCGCCTCGCCCACCGCGACCCGCGCCTTGCGGATCGCGTCGAGGAGCGAGGTCTTGCCGTGGTCCACGTGGCCCATCACGGTCACGACGGGCGGCCGCGTCTCCACGTGCGCCTCTTCGACAGCCGCGGTTTCGACCAGGAAGGCCTCGGGGTCGTCCAGCTTCGCGGGCTTGGCGATGTGGCCCATCTCCTGGACCACGATCATCGCCGTGTCCTGGTCGAGCACCTGGTTGATCGTCACCATGGTGCCCATCTTCATCATGACCTTGATCACCTCGGCCGCCTTCACGCTCATCTTGTGCGCGAGGTCGCCCACGCTGATGGTCTCGGGGACGGGCACCTCGAGCACCTTCGGCTCGGCGGGCGCCGCGAAGGCGGCACCGCCTTCCTCGTCGCCGCGATGGCGCGCGCCGCCCCGCGAGCGCCATGCGTCCCGCCCGCCCGTCGCGTCCCCGCGCGTCTTCATCGCACGGCGGCGGGCCTGGTCGTCGACCCATGCGGAGGCCGGCTTCGCGGCCCGCTTGGCGGGCTTCTTCTCGCCGGGCTTCACGGCCGGCTTGTGGAGCGTGCCTTCGGTGGCTCCGGCGGCCGGAGCCTGTGCCGCCGGCTGCGCCTCGACCCGGAGGGCCTCGGCCTTCACCTCGACGAGCACCGGAGCCTCGGCCTCCGTCGCCGGCTCTTCGCCCTTCTTGCGCACGACGCGCTTCTTCTTGGGCGCCTCGGCCTCGGCGGCCGGGGCCTCTGCCGGAGCGGCCGCGGCGACGGCCTCTTCCTGCTGCTTCTTCGCGCGCTTCGCCTTCGATTCGGCCTCGGCGGCCTGGCGCGACGCGAGCTCGGCCTGGCGCTTCGCCTCGGCCTCGCGCTTGCGCGCCTCTTCCTCGTCGATGATCGGGGCGGCGGGCGCGACGACCTTCACCGGCTCCGGCGCCGCTTCGGGCTTGTCCACCTTCACGAAGGTGCGCTTCTTGCGCACCTCCACCTGGATGGTGCGCGCCTTGCCCGTCGCGTCGGCCTTCTTGATCTCGGTAGTCTGCTTGCGCGTGAGCGTGATCTTCTTCTTCTCTTCCTTGTTGCCGTGCATCTCGCGCAGGTAGTCGAGCAGGCGCGTCTTGTCCTGCTCGGTGATTGCATCGTCGCCGGCCTTCTTCTTCACGCCCGCAGCGCCGAGCTGCTCGAGCAAAAGGGCGACCGGGAGCTTCAGCTCCTCGGCGAATTGGGTGACGTTCGACTTTGCCATGTGGTGCCTATTCTCCTACGGACGCGGCTTTCACGCCTGCGCCTGTTCCTTGAACCACGGCTCGCGCGCTTTCATGATCAGCCTGTTGGCGCGCTCCGCATCCATTCCGGTCATCTCGGTGAGCTCGTCGGTCGCGAGGTCCGCGAGCGCATCCATCGTGGTGACGCCCTTGGAGGCGAGGACGCGGGCGGTCTGGTTGTCCATGCCTTCCATGCCGAGCAGGTCCTCGGCCGCGTGCTCCACCGTTTCCTCGCTCTTGATCGCCTCGGTGAGGAGCGCGTTGCGCGCGCGGCGGCGCAGCTCGTTCACCGTCTCCTCGTCGAAGGACTCGATCTCGAGCATCTCGTTGATCGGCACGTAGGCCACCTCGTCGAGCGACGTGAAGCCCTCCTGCACCAGGATCTCGGCCACCTCCTCGTCCACGTCGAGCTTGTCCATGAACAGCGCGCGGACGACGGAGGTCTCCTGCTCGCTCTTCTGCTCGCGCTCCTCGGTGGTCATGATGTTCAGCTGCCAGCCGGTGAGCTCGGAGGCGAGGCGCACGTTCTGGCCGCCCTTGCCGATCGCGAGCGCGAGCTGGTCCTCGGCCACCACCACGTCCATGGAGTGGCGCTCCTCGTCGACGACGATGGAGCTCACGTCGGCCGGCGCCAGCGCATTGATGACGAACTGCGCCGGCTCCGGCGACCAAAGGATGATGTCCACGCGTTCCCCGGCGAGCTCCTGCGTGACCGCCTGCACGCGCGAGCCGCGCATGCCGACGCAGGTCCCCACGGGGTCGATCCGCGAGTCGTTCGACTTCACCGCGATCTTGGCGCGCAGGCCCGGGTCGCGGGCGGCGGCCTTGATCTCGAGCAGGCCCTCCTCGATCTCGGGAACCTCGAGCTCGAAGAGCTTCACGAGGAATTCGGACGCCACGCGCGAGAGGATGAGCTGCGGGCCGCGCGCGGCGCGGTCGATCTTGGCGATGTAGGCGCGCACGCGGTCGCCCACGCGCAGGTTTTCCTTCGCGATCAGCTGGTCGCGCGGCAGCAGCGCCTCGACGCGGCCGGACTCGACGATGAGGTTGCCGCGCTCGGCGCGCTTCACCGTCCCGGTGACGAGGGACTCGCCGCGCTCGAGGAAGTCGTTGAGGATCTGCTCGCGCTCGGCGTCGCGGATCTTCTGCAGGATCACCTGCTTGGCGGCCTGGGCGCCGATGCGCCCGAAGATCTCGGGCTCGAGCGGCTCCTCGATCACGTCGCCCAGCTGGGCCTCGGGATTCTCGGTCACGGCATCGGTGATCGCGATCTGGTGAGCGGGCTCCTCGTGCTCCTCGTCGGGCACGACGGTCCAGCGGCGGAACGCGCGGTATTCGCCCGACTCGCGGTCGATCTCCACGCGCACGTCCACCTCGTCCTTGAAGCGCTTCTTGGTCGCAGAGGCGAGCGCCATCTCGAGGGCGAGGAATACCGTGTCCTTCGCCACGCTTTTCTCGCGCGCCAGCGCGTCCACCAGAAGCAGGATGTCCCGACTCATGAAGCGATGTCCTCCAGGCCCTTCTACACGTCCGGCACCAGCCGGGCGCGATCGATATCGTCGAATGCAATATGGTGCCGGTTCCCCTCGGATTCCAGCACCACGCGACCCTCTTCCACTCCCACGACGCGCCCCTCGAACCGCCGGCGTCCGTCCACCGGCAGCTTCAGCTTCACGGTCGCCTCACGCCCCGCGAAGCGGGCGAAATCCTCCAGCCGCTTGAGCGGGCGGTCCAGGCCGGGCGACGACACCTCGAGCCGCTCGTAATCCACGCCTTCCACCGCGAAAAGCCTGGTGAGGTGGTGGCTCACGAGCGCGCAATCGTCCACGGTCACGCCCCGCGGCGAGTCGATGAAGACCCGCAGCAGGCCCGAGCGCGAGGACTCCAGGTCCACGAGCTCGTAGCCCAGGCCCTCGAGCGTCGTGCGCAGCCACTTCTCACGCTCCGGAACCGGCGTCACAAACAAAAAATGGGCGCAAGGCCCATCTCCACAGGAAACCCATGAATTCTAGCACGAAACCCCTTTCCGGGGCGTGGAAATGGACGGGTGTTCCGGCAGGGGAGCCCGGAACCCACGGGTCCCGGCCGGCTCTCGCCGCCATTGATGAAATATCTTGTTGCAAAAATACGACAACTGGAGATTTCCATGTTGGATAAATCACTTGACCTCGCTATCATCCGCACGTTGTCGATGGCCTAAAAGGACTAGAAAACCAAGGCTTACTCCCTTCCCAAAGTCCCTGCATCCACGAACATTTCATAACACCACTGGGGGTCTCAAGAATGAATCCTAGAATGAAGAAGCTTTCCTTCGCCCTGGCTAAAGCCCTGGGCGTAGGGCTGGCGATGTCGGCCGCTACCGCGCCGGTATACGCGCAGCAGGATCAGACGGCGCAAACCAAGGAGAAGATCGAAGTCACCGGCACGAGCATCAAGCGCGTGGAAGGTGAGTCGGCGCTTCCCGTCACCGTGATGTCTCGCGACCAGATCGAGAAGTCCGGCGCGACGACTCCGATGGAGCTCCTCCAGTTCATCTCAGCGAACAACAGCCTTGGGGCGACGAACCTGACGAGCCCCGTCGGGGGAATCACCTACTCCGCGCAGACGGCGTCGCTGCGCGGCCTCCAGGGCGCCCACACCCTCATCCTCATCAACGGCAAGCGTGTGAACGGCTTCCCGGGTGAAGTCCAGGGCGTGTCCGGCGTGAACCTCGCGATCATCCCGTTCAACGCGATCGAGCGCGTCGAGATCCTCAAGGACGGCGCCTCCGCGGTGTACGGCTCGGACGCGATCGCGGGCGTGATCAACTTCATCCTGCGCTCCGACTACAAGGGCGCCGAGGTGAGCGCCGAGTACGGCGCGCCCACCCGTAGCGGCGGCGGCGCGGAAGAGAAGTACGCCGCGTCGTTGGGATTTGGCGACCTGGCCCAGAACCGCTACAACGTCTTCTTCAACGCGTCGTTCGACCACCAGCACTCGCTGGACCAGAAGGATCGCAACTTCTCGAACGATTCCACCGAAAACTTCCTGAACAACCTCGGCGGCTTCGCGGGCTCGAGCAACACCTACCCGGGCAACTTCACGACCGGGCACGTCGGCATCATCGGCGCTTCCGGAACGAACTGCGGCCCGTATCCGTACAACGTGTACGTGACCCTGATCGGCGGCTGCTTCTTCGACCCGGCGCGTGAGCCGGGCGTGGAATCGATCCCCGACGACAAGAACTCGAACTTCTTCCTGCAGGGCAAGTTCCAGCTCACGAACGACTGGCAGCTCTATGCCCACGGCCTCTACAACAAGGACGAGAATCACGTCCGCCTGCAGGCAACGCCAGTCTCGAACGTCTTCCCGTGGGGCCCGAACGCCGAGAACCCGGGCACCATCACCGTGCAGCCCACGAGCCCGTTCTATCCGCATGCCGCGGCTGCGGCCGCGGGTGTCGACGGCCAGCCGCTGAACGTGCGTTACCGGATGACTGCCCTCGGCCCGCGCGACTTCACCGACACGAACGATGGCTATCAGATGGTCGGCGGAATCAAGGGGACGATCGCAGACCGTTGGGACACGGACCTCTCGTACTCGTACTCCCAAGGCAAGACCATCGAGCGGGTCAACAACGGCTACTTCGACTATCGCCTGCTCCAGCCCATCCTCAACAGCGGGCAGATCGACTTCTCCTCGGTCAACCTGCCGGCCGATCAGCTGAACCTGCTGCGCAGTGCCGAGTTCATGGGCGACGTGTTCCATGACAAGTCCTCGAACGCCGCGTTAAACGGCAAGATCTCGGGCGACCTCTTCACGCTCGGATCCGGAACGGTCGCCGGAGCGGTAGGCTTCGATTACCGCAAGGAGAAGCTGGACCAGACGCCGTCCGAGCAATACGCCAGCGGCTCCCTCACCGGCTACGGCGCGAGCTCCGGTGCGGTTCACGCGGACCGCGACGTGAAGGCGGCTTTCGCGGAAGTCAACGTTCCCCTCCTCCGGTCACTCGAGCTCGACGCGGCCGTCCGGACCGACGACTACAGCGACTTCGGGCGCACGAACAATCCGAAGGTGAGCCTGCGCTTCCAGCCGACCAACACGGTGCTGTTCCGGTCGTCCTACGGCACGGGCTTCCTCGCGCCGTCGCTGTACGAGCTGGACGTTCCGCAGAATGCCGCCACCTCGGCGACCGGGCTATCGGATCCGGTCCGCTGTCCGGTGACGCATGACGTGGGCATCGACTGCGTCACGCAGTTCACGACGTTCCAGGGCGGCAACCCGGCTCTGCATCCCGAGAAGTCCGAGCAGTTCACGCTGGGAACCGTGATCGAGCCGACGAACGCGCTGTCCGTGTCGGTCGACTACTTCAAGATTCGGCTGAAGGACCTGATCACGAACGGCGGTATCCCGCTGACGACGATCCTCGCACCGGGGTCGCAATACGCCAACCTGATCCACCGCGCACCGACGGAGCCGAGCGGGCTCCTCGGCCGCATCATCGGAATCGACCAGACGTACCTGAACATCGGATCGGTCCACATCGAGGGTCTCGATCTCGAAGGGCATTACAAGTGGCCGATGACGAGGTGGGGCCGCGTTCGCCTGGACATCTCCGGCACCTACTACACTCGTTACGACAACCAGAATCTCGACGGAACGTACAGCGGGTCGGTGGGTAGCGCTCTGAACTCGCCGGTGGTGGGTGTCATCCCGCGTTGGAAGCATTACGCCAGCCTCACGTGGGATTTCGGCCCATGGTCGACCAATCTCGCCAACACGTACCAGACGTCCTATACCGATTACCAGACGGACGTGAACGGCAACCTCCGAACCGCGAGCTCGATGAGCCTGTGGGACCTGCAGGAGCAGTTCACGGGCATCAAGCACTGGACCTTCACGCTAGGCGTGAAGAACTTGCTCGATACCAACCCGCCGGCGTCGAACCAGCAGAACACGTTCCAGGTGGGCTACGACCCGTCGTACTATGACGCGCGTGCCCGCTTCTTGTACGGCATCGTCAAGTACGCGTTCCGCTGATCCGCGAAGCAGGCGCAGCAAGGGAAAGGGGCCGCGAGGCCCCTTTTTCGTTGTGCGCTAGAATCGAAACGATCCCGCATGAAGACCTACCTCGACTTGCTGCGCCACGTGCGCACGCACGGCACGCGCAAGGGCGACCGCACCGGCACCGGCACGCTTTCCGTCTTCGGCGCGCAGATGCGCTTCGACCTCGCCAGGGGCTTCCCGCTCGTCACCACGAAGAAGATCCACCTGAAGAGCGTGATCTACGAGCTGCTGTGGTTCCTGCAGGGCAGCACCAACGTGCGCTGGCTGCAGGAGCACGGCGTGACGATCTGGGACGAGTGGGCCGACGCGCAAGGCGAGCTGGGCCCGGTCTACGGGTACCAGTGGCGCTCCTGGCCCGCTCCGGACGGCAGGCACATCGACCAGGTCGCCGACATCCTCGCGCAGATCCGCTCGAATCCCGATTCGCGGCGGCTCATCGTCTCGGCGTGGAACGTCGCGGACATCCCGCGCATGGCGCTCGCGCCCTGCCACGCCATGTTCCAGTTCTACGTCGCCGACGGAAAGCTCTCGTGCCAGATGTACCAGAGGAGCGCCGACATGTTCCTCGGCGTGCCGTTCAACATCGCCTCCTACGCGCTCCTCACGATGATGGTCGCGCAGGCGACCGGCCTCGCGCCCGGTGAGCTCGTGCATACGCTGGGCGATGCGCACCTCTACCTCAATCACCTCGAGCAAGCCGACGAGCAGCTCGCGCGCGCGCCGCGGACCCTGCCCGTGATGAAGCTCGATCCCGCGGTGAAGGACCTCTTCGCGTTCCGCTACGAGGACTTCACGCTCGAGGGCTACGACCCCCACCCGGCGATCCGCGCGCCGATCGCGGTGTGAGCGTGCGCCTCTGCCTCGTGGTCGCCGTCGCGCGCAACGGCGTGATCGGCCGCGACAACCAGCTTCCCTGGCGGCTGCCCGACGATCTCAAGTACTTCAAGCAGGTGACGCTCGGGCACCCGGTGATCATGGGCCGGCGCACGTACGAGTCGATCGGCAAGCCGCTGCCGGGCCGCAAGAACATCGTGATCACGCGCGACCGCGGGTTCGAGGCGCCGGGCTGCGCGGTGGTGCATTCGCTCGATGAGGCCCGCAAGGCGGCCGAGGGTGCGGACGAGGCCTGTGTGATCGGCGGCACCTCGCTCTTCGAGGAGACGCTGCCCGCGGCCGACGTGATCCACCTCACCGAGGTCGAGGCCGACGTCGAGGGCGACACGCACTTTCCGCCGTTCGATCGCCGCGAATGGCGCGAGACCGAAATCGCGCGCCACGCCGCCGATGAACGCCACGCCTACCCTTTCCGCATCGTGCGCCTCGAGCGGCGCGCGAGCGCTCCGCGCTCCTAGCGGTCGTTGCCGTCGTCGGGCTCGATGCGGATCGCGATCTTGTCGACCACGGAGCCCTTGGCGTCGAAGGTGACGTTGAAATTGGAGAGGTATCCCCAGGTGTCCTGGAAGCGCCAGATCCACGCGTAGTTGCCGTTCGCGAAGCGCATCGTGTCGCCGGGCGGCCCGATGAGGCGCAGCACCTCGTCGCGCGTCTGGCCTTCGTGGATCGCGCGAAAATGGTCGTCGTCGAGCACCTGGTCGATGTCCTTCAGGACGCCGTTGGCGTCGACGTGCGCGACGAAGGTCTCGGTGCCGAGGGGACCTCTCGGGTAGAAGAGCTCGTGACCGCCGCCCGGCTCCTGGAGCTGCAGGGCGGGCTTGCCCATGGTCCTCACCACGTCGTCCGCGGTGGCGCTTCCGGGATGCAGGCCATATCCGCTATAGGAGGCGCATGCGGCGAGCGTGAAGGCGACTGCGAGGGCGAGGGCGATGGAAGTCTTCATGGGAAGCCTCCGGTAGACCGGTGGACGCAACGAGCGTTCCTCGGGAGTGAACAGCGTCCGCCCTCGCCTTCTTCCCCGAGCCGGAAGCCGGGGAAGCGTGGATCGCCGCCCGCTAGCGCATCCCGAGCTGGCTCATGAGGAATGCATAGATGTCGGCGTATTCTTCGACGCGCTCGGCGAGTCCCGTGCCGATGCCGTGCCCCGTGTCCGCGCTCATGCGCAGCAGGATCGGCCGGCCCGACGCGCTCGCCGCCTGCAGCCGCGCGGCCATCTTGCGCGAGTTGTACGGATCTACGCGCCCGTCGTTCGCGCCGGCCGTGAGCAGCACTGCAGGGTACGCGGTGCCGTCCTTTACGTGCTGGTACGGCGAGTACGCGTACATCGCCTTGAACTGCTCGGGGTCCTTGACGCTGCCGAACTCGGTGACGTTGAAGGCGCCGTTGGGCGTGAGCTCGACGCGCAGCATGTCGTAGATGCCCACCTCGCTCACGACCGCGCGGAAGAGGTCCGGACGCTGCGTGAGGATCGCGCCCATGAGGAGGCCGCCGTTGCTGCCGCCCAGTGCCGCGAGCTTGGCGGGGCTCGTGTAGCCGCGCGCGATGAGGTGCTCCGCGCACGCGATCATGTCGTCGAAGACGTTCTGCTTGTGGGTGAGGTTCCCGGCCAGGTGCCACGCCTCGCCGAACTCGCCGCCGCCGCGCAGGTTCGCATCGACGAAGATGCCGCCGTGGTCGAGCCACATGCGCCGCACCGGAGAGAAGTAGGGCTGTTCGCTCACGCCGTAGCCGCCGTAGCCGTAGAGGATCGTCGGGTTCGAGCCGTCGAGCCGAGTCCCCTTCTTCATGACGATGTTCACCGGGACCTTCGTGCCGTCCTTCGACGTCGCCATCTCGCGCACCACGACGGCGTCGGCGAAGCTCACCTTCGAGCGCCCGGCGAGCGCGGTCCGCACGAGCTTCCCGGAAGCGGGCGAATAGCGGTACCAGGCCGGGGCGGAAACGTAGCTCTGGGTGGCCACCAGCACCTCGTCGCCCTTGAGGCGCGCGCCGACGATGGCGGTGGACACCGGCTCCGTGGGGAGCGTCCCGAGGGCCTTGCCGGCGAGGTCGAAGACGCGCACTTCGGAAGGCCCGCCCACCATGTACGTCACGTACAGGCGTGTCTTCGCGGGACGCAGCGCCTCGACGGTGGCATCGCCCTCCGGGACCACGACCGCTGCGTGGGCGAGGTCCGGGTGCGCGAGCGGCGTCGCGAGCACCTTGCCGCGTGGGGCGTCGTGCAGCGACAGCGCGTAGAGCCGCCCGTCCACGCCGAGCTCCATATGGCGGATTGCGTCCGCATCGGAGGCAATCTGGCTCCAGCTTCCCTCGGGATCTCGCAGGTAATAGGAGAACTGGCCGCCGTCGCCGTTGGCGACCGAAGCGAGCAGGTACCTGCCGTCATCGGTAGCGTGGAGCTGCGTCTCCGCGATGCGCGGAAACTCCTTTCCGATCACATAGCGGTCGGCGCTCGCCTTCGTCCCGAGCGCGTGGAAGTACACCTGCTGGTAGAAGTTGGCGTCCTCGCTCGGGCGCTCGTCGCCCTGCGGATAGCGCGTGTAGTAGAACCCGGTGCCGCCGGCGTTCCACTCGATGCTTCCTCCGCCGGTCGGGTATTCGACGCGCGGCACGAGGTCGGGAAGCCGCTTGCCCGTGCGCACGTCGTACACCACGGCGGGGCCCGACTCGCTGCCGTCCTTGGACATCGCCACGGCCACGTAGCGACCGTCGAGCGAGGGAACGTAGAAATCGATGGCGGTGGTGCCCTTGGGGTCGATCCGGTTGGGATCGACGAGGATCCGCTCGCTCTTCACGTCACCGGCGGACTTCATCACCACGAGGAACGGCTGGTTCTTCGGCGGCTGGCGCTTCATCGCGAAGAAAGCGCCGCGCCGGTACATCTCGAAGTAGCGCACCGGCTCGGCTCCGAGGAGCGCCTTGAAGCGCCGGACGAGCGCTGCGCGCTGCGGCACGGCGTCGAGCACGCGGTGGGTGAGCGCCGTCTCCTCTGCGCTCCAGGCCTTCACCGCCGGATCGTTGCCATCCTCGAGCCACCGGTAGTCGTCGACTACCTGGATGCCGTGATACGAGTCCGTGACCGGCTTCTTCGGCGTGGGCGGATAGTGCAGCGCCTCGGCACACGTCTCGTGGGCGGCGGCGATGGCGAGCGCGGCCGCGATGGCGGCCAGGGTATGGCGAAACGGCATGGGGGGCCTGAAGCGCGCGTGGAGCCCGTTATCTTAGCAAGGACGCGTGCCGCAGGCCCATGCCGGGCGGTGACGCGCAAGCGCGGCTTTGGCCGTTCCGGGGTTCCGCAAAAAAAAAGGACCGCCGAATGATGCCGGCCCCATCATTGATAGGGCGTACTGGATTCGAACCAGTGACCAACGGATTTAAAGCCGGTCCAGGCCACCAATTCACCGCACTCCACAACACGCAACAACAATGCTTTCACGAACTTAGCACGAACCAGTTATTGTGCAAAGCTGTGGAAAACCGGTGCTTTTGACCCCGCAGTGTGCCAAATTTGTGCCACGACCGAGAGGCACTTAGTAGCGACGGGCTGAGCCGGTGGGGACCAAAGCTGCACTCGCCCTCGGACACGCCCGTGGTGTTCTGGGACCGCTTGAGCTCGCAATCTCGCACGACATAGGGAGCACGCGCGACGAGGCGTCGGGCATCTGCTCCTGGGTCAGGCGGTCGGGGCCATCGGCGTCATCTGCCAAAAATCTTGGATATCGAATTCATTATCCGATATCTGATGCTGGCTTGCCCGCTGGTAAGAAGCACGCTACGAGCAATACTCACGTTCTGGCTAATGACCTCGTGCAATCTACCTGATTGCTCAGCAGTGAGCGCTCGACTCGGAACCCAAACGACACCTTGCCCGCGAAAGAGGATAGCCACGCCATGAGGCTTAGTGACCACCCCAGCGTAAGAAAACCACGGGAAGATCTCAGACTGCGCATCGCGGACCACAGTTATGCCAACGTCACTGACGAGCACCGTTCGCGAAGCCAGACTATTCGGTCGTGCACGCAGAGCGCGGAACCCGAACGGAAGTAATATGAACATCGCGATTCCCAAGATGCCGAATGAAATCAATCACAGTCGTATCGCAACGTCATGCAGTTGGGTGTGGGTCCATCCACAAATGCCGCCGATCTCCTCGGCAACGTTCCCACTTTGCGCTGCGGCCTGCGTGCAACCAGCCCCACGACAATGGCGATGATGTTGTGCGATTTCATCCGGGCTGACTGAATTATCGGAATCGGATCAGCACCGAAGTTTGAACAAGACCCTGCGATCCGGTCAAACCGCGGGTTGTGGCCTCCGCCGTAGTCCGCCCGGGGCACTGCCGGCGCTTCAGTACGTGAGGACGGCGCGTACTCCGGCGACGAGCTCGTTGCCGATCAGGTGGCTGGGATCGGCCGGATCGAGCAGCCCGCCGCCCGGATGGATGATGTACTGCAGGTCGGGCTGCAGCACCAGCCAGCGAGTGACCTGCGCCTGGTAGGTCAGCTCGATCAGCGTCTCGCCCCCCCGCGCCGGCAGCCCCGACGCGCGGTCGAGCTCGGCGGCGCGGCTGCTGACATGCCCGATGCCGAGATCGATGCTGAACTGGTCGGCGGGGCGGCCGGGCAGGGGGTTGGTGACCGTCAGTCCGCCGTTGAACGAGAGGTCGATCAGATTGCGGTCGTCGGATGCGCCCATGATGCGTCCGAACAGGTTCAGCGTGTGCGCAGCATTCGTCAGCGAACGCCACACGGTCTGGTCGACGACCCCGTACACGCTGTAGTTGCCGTGGTGGAGCAGCGGAACGCCGCCGCTGCGCGGGTCGGCCTGCGACAGGCCGTCGGCGGCGAAGTATTCGTCGGGGAACCGTCCCGTGTCGTACCACGCTCCGAGCTTGTAGGTTCCGGGAAGTCCGTGGACGACGGTGGTGTAGTGGAGCTCGCCGATGAACAGGGTCCCGGTGTTCAGGTTGAAGTTCGTTCCGTTGGGGTCCAGGACCTGGGCGTTCTCCGAGAAGCGTCCACCGCCCGGGTTGTCGTCGAAGGCGCCTGCGAGGACCGTGACGTCGTGCGTCATCCTGGCGCGCAGGCGCACGCCGAGCGAGGAGAGCGGGTATGCGGGGCCGCCCCCGTACAGGTCGAAAGAGGGCAGCAGCGGCCATCCGGCCATCGTGTTGACGAGCACGCCCGAGTAGCGGCTGACGATGAACTCGTTGTCGACGCTCTGCTGGCCGATCTTCACGTCGTAGCGCCCGTCGTCCAAGACCTGGTCGTACCAGAGCTCCCACAACCGGGTGCCGTTCCGGGCCTCGTTGCCGTTTGCCGCCTGCAGGTTGTCGAGGTACGGCCCGGTCAGCGGCTCCCCATGGATGTTCAGCACGCTCGCGTGGATCGTGCCGCTATGCAATCCGAAGGCCTCGCCGGCATGCGCCTCGATCGACAGCGTCGCCAGTCCCTGCAGCGTCGAGCCGTGCTTGACCCCGCCGGCGAAGTTGCCAAGCAGGTTCTCGCTGTCGCTGAGGTGCAGGGAGATTGGCTCCTGCGTGCCGTCGGCCTGCGCCGGCAGCGGAGACATCAGCACCGCGAGCGCGATGGCCGCCGGAAGCACGGACACCGCCCGAGGGCGGGTTGCGCGCCAGATCGGGGGCAACGACGGATACAGGCGTGCGGGCAGGTGCGTGGCTCGGGGCGGTAAGGACGCGATCGTAGCAAGAAGCCGCGCGCGAGCGATGTGACAGGTTCGGAGAGCCGTATCCAAAGACTCTGAAACCGGCGGACGGCTAATGAGTACTCATCGGCTCGCGCGCGCGAGCCGCAAGGCCGGAATGGAGCGAGCTCTCGCCGATCGTCCAGAAGTTTGCTGGTCGCAAGCACTCCACGCGCGCCATCCTCGACGGCGTGGTCGTAAAGTTGGGCTCAGGTGCTCCCTGGAAGAAGGTCGCCTACCCAACTGGAACATGGAACAACGCGTGTATCGCCTACCAAACCTGGCGGCGAGATGGCCGCTGGTTACAGATCATGCAGATCCTTCGCGCCCACCGCACCCAACCAAGTCACAACCACCGAGTTTTCTAGGGTCGGCGATCTTAAGGCGGCCATTACGAGCCAGCCGCGGCTATGCAGGATCGGTCGATGTCGCTCTTCGATGCCAGGCACATCCAAGGGTACAACCGTCAGCGTCCGGAGTGTCAACACGTACACCGATACTCGAACCCGGTCTGGAGACTGAACCACTTGCTGCCCGGCGAACGTAGCTTGCGGAACCGGACATAATCCTATGTTCCCGCAATCTTGAATGCAGATATCAGAGCGACCGCAGACACTGCGAGCGAGATAACCGCAATTCGCGCAGCCCGCCGGGCCTTACTCCGAAACTTCAAGCCATCCTGATTCAATAACTCGGGCTTCTGGATGAGCAGGAGCGGCATTACATATCCTTTCCAATCGTCTGGCTTGATCTGACAATAAGGAAGACGCCATACTGGAATACAAAAACCAGAAAAGACGCTATCCCGATAATAACCAACGAGCATAAAGCGATGAACGCCAGGCCGATCGCAATGTTGCTAGCCATTACGCGCCAGATGCCCTATTGGACACCGCCCCTCTTACTACAACCTGCGCCATCGTGAGCAGAAGGATCCGTTCCTTTGTGCATATCGGACAAGGAAATCATCAACACGGTGGCTACCAGTCTGGCGGCAAGGACGGGGATTTTCGGGCTGCTCGAGACGCCCAAATATCCCCGAAAGATGTGCTTCAGATGCCGAAAGCCGGAAGGTGCGGACCGCGTCGCAGGCAGGCCAAGTCGGCCGGTACTGCTGCCGATTGCTGCTGCGAGCGGTGGAGAGCGGCCGGTTTGTGTGCCAATGTGCCAAGAATTTGGCGCCACCGACCGGCCGTCGATAACGCGAAGATGTTTCGCGTCAACGACTTAAATGGTAGGGCGTACTGGATTCGAACCAGTGACCAACGGATTAAAAGTCCGCTGCTCTACCAGCTGAGCTAACGCCCCGGGGCAAACGGAAATTATAGCGGGCGGCGCGAGAACGGGTCAAACCATCCAGCGGTACTGGAGCTTCATCGTGAGCGCCGATCCCGCGATGATCGCGAGAAACGTGAGGATCGAGCCCAGCGCGAGCGTGGAGAAGCCGGTGAGGCCCTGGCCGATGGTGCATCCGAGGGCGGTGACGCCGCCGAAGCCCATGAGGACGCCGCCGACGACATGGCTCGCCGTGTCCGCCGCGCCCGCGAAGCCTTCCCAGCGGAAGGTGCGCGAAGCGAGCGCGTAGGCGAGAGAGCCCGCGATCATGCCGAGCACCGCCGCGACGCCGAAGGTCACGGCGAGCGACGAATCGGTCCACAGCATTCCGAGCTCCAGCGTGTAGGCGACGGGCGCCACGAAGGAGAGCGACTCGATGGCGTGGCTGTTGGTGCCCATCACCATCGTCTCGAGCGTATCGGGGTTCTCCCCATAGCCGATGTGGCCCGTGAGGTACCAGCCGCCGACCACGACGAGGCCCACCACGACGCCGCCGAGGATGTGGTCGAAGCTCGTGCGGAATTCGCGATCCTTGAACACGAACACGAGGAGCGCGAGGGCGAACACCGCTGCCGTCGCGATCTCCGCGGTGCGCGCGCCGATCCCCGTTGCCGACGCGAGGAGCGTCGGGAGGTCCTGGTGCGGCGCGAGGTTCATCGCGGCCGGATCGATCCATCGCACGCGCCACACGGCGAACACGCCCTTGAGCGTCATGTACGCGGCGATCCCCAGGAAGACGAAGACCACGAGCGACTTGAGGTTTCCCGCGCCGATGCGGATCAGCGTCTTGCTCCCGCAGCCGGAGCCGAGCGTCATGCCGATGCCGAAGAGGAGGCCGCCGACGATGTAGGAGAGCCACGTGAAGTTGGGCCGGGCGTAGAAGGACTTCTCGACGTCGATGAGCCCGGCGAGCTGCAGCGCGTGGGTGCCCAGGATCGCCACGGCGATCGCGAGCAGCCACATGCGCATGCGCGCCCAGCTGCCCATGTTCACGATGTCGGAGACCGCCCCCATGGTGCAGAAGTTGGTGCGGTTCGCGACCGCGCCGAAGACGAATGCGAGCGCGAAGCCGCCCCAGGCGACGATGGATGCGACGTGCGATGAAGCGCTCAAGATGCCCCCCGTGGTATCTGCGCAATCTTATCCGTTTTCGCAGGCCAGTTTCGCATGCCTCTCGTCATACCCCCGGGTGGTATCGGGTCGGATCGGCGAGCCCTGCGGCCCGGAAGCCCTCGCGGCGGAAGCGGCACGCGTCGCACGCGCCGCAGGCGCGACCCTCCTCGTCGGCCTCGTAGCACGAGACGGTCGTCGCATAGTCGACGCCGAGCTCGTGGCCGCGCCGCACGATCTCGGCCTTCGTCATCCGCACGATCGGCGCCTCGACGGTGATTGGCGAGCCCTCGACCGCGCGCTTCGTGGCGAGGTTGGCGAGCCGCTCGAAGGCGGCGAGGAACTCCGGCCGGCAGTCGGGATATCCCGAATAGTCGACCGCGTTCGCGCCGGTGAAGATCGCGTCCGCCTCGACCACCTCGGCATGCGCGAGCGCGAGCGCCAGAAAGACCGTGTTGCGCGCGGGCACGTAGGTTACGGGGATCCCCGAAGACGGCTCGCGGGGCACGGCGATGGACGGATCGGTGAGCGCCGATCCGCCGAAGGCCGCGAGGTCCACGCGGGCGACGCGGTGCTCGACCGCGCCCAGGGCGCGAGCCACACGGCTCGCGGCAGCGAGCTCCGCGCGGTGGCGTTGCCCGTAGTCCACCGAAAGCGCGTGGCAGCTCCAGCCTCCGGAGGCGGCGATCGCGAGCACGGTGGCGGAGTCCAGGCCTCCCGAGAGGAGAACGACAGCACGCTTCACCGCGCCATTGTACGTCGAGCTACCCGGCGCCCTTTTTATGACGGCCGCGCGCGCACCGATGTTCCATTCCGCTCGCGTGGAATAAACTGGCCGCGGCGAGCGTCATTCGCCAAGACACCGCCGGAGCCCGATGGACCTGCTCGCCATGCCCTTCCTGGGACGCGCGCTGCGCGCTCGCGCGGAAGCGCTTCGCCCGAAGATGTATCGCGTGGCCTACGCGTGGACGCACGATGCCGCCCTCGCGGACGACCTCGCGCAGGAGGCCCTCGCGCGCGGACTCGAACGCCTGGGCCAGCTGAGGGACCCCGAGCGGCTCGAGGCATGGCTCTTCCGGATCCTCGCCAACTGCTGGCGCGACGCGATGCGCCACCGGCTCGATACCGAAGACATCGACGAGCACAGCGGGGTGCTCGAGTCCGCGGAGCCCGGTCCGGAGCAGCGCCACGCGATCGTCCAGCTCGCGGGACGCGTTCGTGCGGCGGTCGCGAGGCTGCCGCACGGCCAGAGACAGGTCGTGTCCCTCGTGGACCTGGGCGAATTCTCCTATGCGGACGCCGCGACCATCCTCGAGATCCCGATCGGCACGGTGATGAGCCGCCTCTGCCGGGCGCGTGGGGCCCTGCGGCAGCTGCTCGCCGGCGACGGCCCGGCCGAGGTGGTCGCGTTGCACGAAAGGCGAAGGAGCGCGAAATGAGTCATCCAACGGATTGCGACGATCGCCTCAACGCATTTGTCGACGGGCAAGCCGGTCCCGCGGAGCGGGAGGAGCTCTTTGCGCAGGCGGCCGCGGATCCCGCGCTCGAGCGCCGACTGTGCGAGCTGCGCCGCGTGAAGGCGCTCGTGCGCCATGCCTACGAGGACGTCGCGCCGCCGTTGCGCCGTGGCAAGCCGGCGGTTTCGCCGCGCCGCGTCGCCGCGCTGGCGCTCTTCGCGCTGGGCGTCGGGACGGGCTGGGCCCTTTCGATGTGGCAACGCGCCGAGCCTGCCGCCCTTGCCGGGGCGAAGACGCTCGCGCAGTCGCACCCGGTTTCGCACATGCCCGGCCTGGTGATCCAGGTGGCCGACCGTGATCCCGACAAGTGGCAGCTCGCGATCGACCAGGCGCGCACGGTCATCGATCCCGAGTGGAACCGGGAGCCGCTCGACGTCGTGATCGTCGCCTACGGTCCCGGCCTCGGAATGCTGCGCAGGGGCTCGCCCGCGGGCGGCGCCGTGGACCGCGCCATTGCCCGCGGCATCCGCTTCGTCGCGTGCGGCAACACGATGCAGAACGACCACGTCGCCGATGCGGACCTGCTGCCCGGCGTGACGATCGCCCGCGCCGGCGCGACCGCCGAGATCCTGGCCCTCGAGCGCGCGGGCTACGCCTACGTTCGCATCTGACGACGGTTCGGACCGAAAGGACCGGCGCGCTCTTCAGGCCTCGGGCACCGTCAAGCGCCAGCCCGAGCCGCGCAGGAACTCGAGGGTCGGCCGCAGCGCCCGCGCGAGCAGGCGGCGGCGCGCCGCAGAGCGTCGGGCGAGCGCCTGCCAGTCCGGGCGCTCGCCGCGCCTGCTTTCACCTGGTTCTACCGCGAGCTCCTCGCAGTGACGCGGCCGGTCCTCGAGGCGCTCTACCCGTCCTACGAGCACAATCGTCGCCTCGACCGGTTCCGCAAGCTTGCAGCGCTCGGCGCACGCCCCGGAATGCTCGCGGCCGCGGGAATGACGCTCGCGGGCGATCCGCAGCAATGCATCGCCAGGATCCGCAAGCTCGAGCGCGCCGGAGTCACCCACCTGCTTTGCGCCGTGGGAGCCGGGGCGCTTCCGACGGACGTGGTGCGCGAATCGCTCGAATGCATCGCGCGCGACGTGATGCCCGCCTTTCGCGGCGCCGCCGGGCGCTGAGGCGCCCCGCGGCGCGCCGGCATCAGCGCCGCAGGCCTCCGAGCCGGATGCGCGCCTTCCCGGCCGCGTCGGAGGAAGGGTAGCGCGCGATGAGGTCCTCGAGGGTGTTGCGCGCAGGTCCGGCCTCGCCCTGCTCCGCTTGGATCGCGGCGATGGCGAGGAGCGCGTCGGGCGCCTTGGCCGACTGGGGATGCTGCCCGAGGAGCTCCTGCTGCGCCGCGAGCGCCCTCGGGTAGTCCTTCAGGTTCGCGTAGCTGATCCCGATCCAGTAGGAAGCGTTCGGCGCGAGCGCGCTCGCCGGATAGTCCTTGAGGAAGGCGCGGAATGCATCCACGGCCGAGGCGAAATCGTTGCGCCGGAAAAGATTCGACGCCGCGTCGTAGGCCTTCATCTCGCGCGCCTGGTCCTCGCGGGATTGCGCCTGGGGCTTCGCGTCCGCCGCGCCCGGGGCCGGGCCGAATCCGCCTCCCGCGCCCGCTCCGGCAGGCGGCGGGGCGCTTGGGGGCGGGGGCCCCGCCCCGCCCGGCGGCGGCGTCCCGCTCGATCCGGACGCCGCGGCGGCGTTGCCGCTCTCCACCCGCTTCAGCCGTGAATCCAGGTCCAGGTAGAAATCGCGCTGCCGCTTCTGCAACTGCTGGTTGTCGTTCTCGAGCACCTCGATCTTGCCGCGCAGCCGCGCGATCTGCTCGTTCAGCTGCTCGATCTGCTGCACGAGCTCGACCACGCCCGTGTGCGACATCTGGTCCTCGAGCTTGCGGATGCGGGCCTCGCTGTCCTTGCTCTGCTGCGCGAGATCCTGCCGCAGCTCGCCGATCTGGCGCCGGGCCTCGTCATCGCTGAAGAGGCCGGCGCGCGCGTTCACCGCGGCGAGCGCGAAGGCAGCCGCGGCGGCGACCCGCAGCGCCCTCGCGACCCGTGCGTCACTCACCCGCGTACTTGATGTCCGCACGGCGGTTCTTCGCCCACGAGGCCTCGTCGTGTCCCAGCGCCACGGGCTTCTCCTCGCCGAAGCTGGTCGTCTCGATGCGGTTGTCCGGCACGCCGAGCACCGTCATGATCTTCTTCACCGCCTCGGCACGACGCTGGCCGAGCGCGAGGTTGTACTCGCGGCTGCCGCGCTCGTCGCAGTTGCCCTCGATGCGCACGCGCGTATCGGCGTGGTCGACCATGTAGCGCGCATGCGCCTGGATGAGCGGTCGGTACTCGTCCTTCACGGCGTTCGAGTCGAAGTCGAAGTACACGCTGCGCTTCGAGAGGATGTTGTTGGGATCGTGCAACGGGTTGCCCTGGATGCTCGAAGCCTCGCTCGGCGTGGTCGTCGAGCCCGTGCCCTGGCTCGTCGCGGTCCCCGTGCTCTTGCCTCCCTCGGTGACCGGCGCGGCGTTTTTCGGCGTCTCGCTCGCGCAAGCGGCCGCGAGCAGGGCAATTCCGAGGTAGACAGCGATGTTCTTCATTTGGCGAATCTCCTTTGCATTGGAAGTTGGGGCAGGACGGATCGGGATTCTGAGTCCCGCTTAATTGGTCGGCATGGGTCCCCATGCGGGATCTTGCACGTCGCCCGCCGACGAAGTGAGCCGCTGCCGCACGCGTCCGTCGCTGGACACCGCGGCGAGCTGGCCCCGTCCGCCGACCTGGGCCTCGTAAAGGATCATCTTACCGTTGGGCGCGTAACTGGGCGAATCGTCCAGGCTGCCGTCGGTCAACGTGAGCACCTGGCCGGTGGCGAGTTCGAGGGAGGCGATGCGGTAGCGCCCCGCATCGCGCTGGACGAAGGAGATGTACTTGCCGTCGGGGCTGAAGCGCGGACCCACGTTGTAGTTGCCGTCGAACGTGAGGCGCTGCGCGGGACCGCCGGCGGCGGGCATGCGATAGAGCTGGGGGGTGCCGCCGCGGTCCGAGGTGAACGCGATCCACTGCCCGTCCGGCGAGTAGCACCCCTGGGTATCGATGTCGCTCGAATCGGTGAGCCGCTGCGCCGCGCCGCCGGTCGCCGGGATGCGATAGACCTGCGTGAGCCCGTCCTTCGACAGGGCGACGAGGAGGAAACGGCCGTCGGGCGACCAGGCCGGCGCGCTGTTGTTGCCGCGGAAATCGGCGACGACCTTGGTCGTGCCCTCGGCGAGGTTCTGCACCACGACCATCGGCTTCTTCCGGTCGAAGGAGACGTAGGCGAGGCGGCTCCCGTCCGGGGACCAGACGGGCGACATGATCGGCTCGTTCGAGGCGAGGATCGACTGCGCGTTGTAGCCGTCGGCGTCGGCCACCTGCAGCTCGTAGCGGTGCTGGTTGCGCTTCACCACGTACGCGATCTTGGTCGAGAAGACGCCCTTGTCGCCGGTGAGTTTCTCGTAGATCACGTCGGCGATACGGTGCGCGGTGGCACGCAGCTGCTGGGGCGCGACCACGTACGAGTAGCTCGCGAGCTGGCCCTGCTTCGCCACGTCGAAGAGGCGGAAGCGCACCTCCAGGCGCCCATCGGGCGCCGGCTCGATCTTGCCGATGACGAGCGCCTGGGCGTTGCGCGACGTCCAGTCCGCGAAGTTCACCTCCGAGGGCTCGGTGGGCAACGGCGTGACGCCGGCGGGATCGACGAGCTTGAACAGGCCGGTTCGCGCGAGGTCCGCCCCCACGACCTGGCTCACGGACTGCGGTTGCGCGGCCTCGCCCGCCATCGGCAGCACGGCGATGGGAATCTGCCGCGCCCCGCTCGTGGTGATGTCGATGGAGAGCTGGGCGCGGGCGCCGAGCGCGGCGAACAGCGCGAGGGCGGCGAGGAGGATGCGGATCGGGAGCTGGATGAGGCTAGCGTTCATGCCGGAAATTGAGAGTGAGGTCGCGGAATTCGGGGAACAGGTCGGAGTTCGGGCCAGGTACCGGGAGCGGGGAAGCGCTACGGATCGCTCGCTCGATCGCCGCGCTGTACGTCGGGCTCGCGCTGCGGGTCACGGCGATGTCGAGCACGTCGCCCCCGGGAAGGATGTGGATCTCGACCGTCACTTCCGTCCCCGTGGGCACCGTATCCGGCACGATGGCCCGATTCAGGATTTTAGCCTTGATTTTGTCCACCCAGCTTTGGATCTCCATCTGGCGGGCCGTCGCGGCCGCCTGGCGCTCGCGGTCGGCCGCCTCCGCCTTGGCGATCTGGTCGGCGAGGCGCTTCTGCTCCTGCTCCCGTTTCTTGCGCGCCGCCTCCTCCTGCGCCTTCTTCGCCGCGGCCGCTTCCTCCTGCGCCTTCTTCGCCGCGGCGGCCTCCTCCTGCGCCTTCTTCTTCGCGGCGGCCTCCTCCTGCGCCTTCCTCTTCGCGGCCTCCTGCTGGCGCTTCTCGCGCGCCGCCTTCTCGGCGATCTCCGCGTCGGTCGGATGCGGAGCGGGCTTCGCCTGCGCCGGCGCCGGGGCCGGCGCCGGGCCGAATTGTGCCTGCTTCGTCGGTTGGGGGGGCGGCGGCGCGGGTTGCGGCTTGGGGGCTGGCGGCTGGGGCTTCGGCGGCGGCGCGGCCTTCTTGGTGGCGGGAAGCTTGTCCCAGAGGTCGGCAGCCACCGGCACCGTCGGCTTGCTCTGCCACCGGACGCCGAACACGATGAGCGCGAGGAACGCGGCGTGCACGATGATCGCGAGGGCGATCGCGCGCGCGCGGCCGGGCTGGCGGCGCTTCTGCAGCGCCGCCGGCTCTTCCATGGCCTCCTTCCTCATCGGCCCGTCGCCGGCCGCGCGAGCAGGCCCACGTGCCGCACGTGGGCCTGCTGCAGGAGGTCCAGCACCTTCAGCACTTCCTCGTAGGCGACCCTGCGGTCGCCCGCGATCACCACCGCCTGGCCCGGATGCGACTGCTGCGCCCGGCGCACCAGGTCGAGCAGCTGGGCGCGGCTCACGCGCAGCTCGTCCGTGCTTCGCGTGCGGTCGACGAGCGCGAGGTCGCCGTTCGGGCGCACGCGCACCTCCAGGGGTGCCACGGCGGGGTCGAGCTTCTCCCCGACCTGCGGGAGGTCGATCTGCCCCGGGTTGATGAGCGGCGCGGCGACCATGAAGATGATGAGCAGGACCAGCATCACGTCGATGTAGGGCACGACGTTGATCTCGGCCATGGCACGGCGCCCGCGCCGGGATGACGAGCCGGTCCTCATCGCGGACGCTGCACCACCGTCGTCGTCGCGTCGCGCTCCGGCACGTGCGCCTGGCGCTGCAGGATGTTCTGCAGCTCCTCCATGAAGCTCTCGTAGCGGATCGCCAGGCGGTCGATGTCGTGGCTGAACCGGTTGTACGCGATCACCGCGGGAATCGCCGCGAAAAGGCCCATCGCGGTCGCCACGAGCGCCTCGGCGATGCCGGGCGCCACCTGCGCGAGCGTGGCCTGCGCGACATTGGACAGGCCGCGGAACGCGTTCATGATCCCCCAGACGGTGCCGAAGAGCCCGATGTACGGGCTCACCGAGCCGACGGTCGCGAGGAAGTCCAGGTGCGATTCGAGGACGTCCATCTCCCTCTGGTACGTCGCCTTCATCGCCCGGCGGGTGCCGTCCAGGAGCGCGGAGATGTCCGAGCCCGCGCGTACCTTGAGCTTCAGGAACTCCTTGAACCCCGCCTCGAAGACCCGCTCCATGCCGGTGGCCGGGTAGCGCCCGCCGGAGGCGCGCTGGTAGAGGCCGACGAGGTCCGAGCCGCTCCAGAACTCGCGCTCGAAGGCATCGGCTTCGCGACGCGCGCGGCGAACTCCGAAGATCTTCATGAAGATGTACGTCCAGGAAAGCATCGAGGCGCACAGCAGCAGCCCCATGACGAACTTCACCACGATGCTCGCGTTGAGGATCATCGAGAGGATGTTGAGGTCGGGGCTGACGGTCATCGGCGCTTCGCTTTCAGGTGGCCGCTTCCATCTTGCGGCGCAGGGGTTCGGGGATCTCGGCGGGCTTCATGCCCTCGTGGGTTACGCAGGCCACCGTCACCTTCGCCCGCAGCAGCACCTCGTCCTCGCGGCGGATCTCCTGCGCGAACACGCAGCGCGCCTTGCCGAGCGACTCGAGCTGCACGGCCACTGCGATGGTGTCGTCGAGGCGCGCCGGCTTCACGTAGTCGACCGCGAGCGACGTGACGATGAGCGCCACGCGGTGGTTGCGCGCGAGGCCCTGGTGGTCGAAGCCGAGGTGGCGCAGCCATTCGGTGCGTGCCCGCTCCAGGAACTTGAGGTATTCGGCGTGGTAGACGACGCCGCCGGCATCGGTATTCTCGTAGTACACCCGGACTGGAAACGAATAGGCGAAGAGCTCGGGTTGGAGGCTCGCGCGGGTGGCGATGCGGCTCACGGCGCGGCTTCGCCGGGGCCGGCGGAATCGAAGAGGCCGGGGGCAGCCGCGGCGCGCGGCTCGGCCAGGCCGAAATGGCGCCAGGCGAGCGCGGTCGCGATGCGTCCCCGTGGCGTGCGCTGCAGGTAGCCCTGCTGGATCAGGAAGGGCTCGAGCACGTCCTCGATGGTATCGCGCTCCTCGCCGATCGCCGCGGCGAGGTTCTCCACGCCCACCGGGCCGCCCGCGAACTTCTCGATCACGGCCTCGAGGAGCTTGCGATCCATGAGGTCGAGGCCGACCGCGTCCACGTCGAGCATGCGCAGCGCCTGGTCGGCGATCCCCAGCGTCACCGCACCGGTGGACTTGACCTCCGCGAAGTCGCGCACACGCCGCAGCAGGCGGTTGGCGATGCGCGGCGTGCCGCGCGAGCGTCGCGCGATCTCGAGCGCCCCGCCCTCGTCGAGCGCGATTCCGAGAAGGCGCGCGGAGCGGCGCACGATGAGCGTGAGCTCCTCGGGCGAATAGAACTCGAGGCGCGCGACGATCCCGAAGCGGTCGCGCAACGGGTTCGTGAGCATTCCCGCGCGCGTGGTGGCCCCCACCAGCGTGAAGGGAGGCAGATCCAGCTTCACGGACCGCGCGGCCGGGCCCTCGCCGATCATGATGTCGATCTGGTAGTCCTCGAGCGCGGGATAGAGGATCTCCTCGACCACGGGCGAGAGGCGATGGATCTCGTCGATGAAGAGGACGTCGTTGGGCTCGAGGTTGGTGAGGATCGCGGCGAGGTCGCCGGCGCGCTCGAGCACGGGGCCCGAGGTCTGCTTGAGGTTCACGCCCATCTCGCGCGCGATGATGTGCGCGAGCGTGGTCTTGCCGAGCCCGGGCGGGCCGAAGAGAAGCGCGTGGTCGAGGGCTTCCTTGCGGTTCCTCGCCGCGGTGATGAAGATCCCCAGCTGCTCGCGGATCTTCGCCTGCCCCACGTATTCGGCGAGCTCCCGGGGGCGCAGCGCCCTCTCCTCGCCTTCTTCCACCGGCGATTCGCTTCCTCCCGAGATGAGGCGGTCGGCTTCGATCACGAAATTTCCATCACGTCCTGGCGAGATGCTTCAGCGCCTGGCGGATCGCGTCCGCCAGCGCGAGCTCCGCCGGCAGCTGCTTCACCGCCGCCTGCGCCTCGCGGTCATTATAGCCAAGGGCGAGCAGCGCACTCACCACGTCGCCGCGGGCCGGTGCAGCGTCCGCGCGCGGCGCTCCCACGCCGGCCGGAAGCTTGTCGCGCAGCTCCAGCACGAGCCGCTCCGCGGTCTTCTTGCCGACGCCCGGCACCTTGGTGAGCCGTGCCGCGTCCTGCCCCGCGATCGCGGCGGCGAGGTCGTCCACCGAGAGCCCCGAGAGCACGGCGAGCGCGACCCTGGGGCCCACGCCGCTCACTTTGAGGAGCTGCCGGAAGGCGGTGCGCTCGCCCGCCGTGAGGAAGCCGAAGAGGAGATGCGCGTCCTCGCGCACCACGAGGTGCGTGAGGAGCTCCACGTTCTCCCCGGTGCGAGGCAGGTGGTAGAACGTGCTCATCGGCACGTCGATCTCGTAGCCCACGCCGTGGGTGACGATCACCACCTGCGGCGGGTTCTTCTCGGTGAGGACACCCTGGACGCGGCCGATCACGTGTCGCCACGCGCAGACGCCGCGCTCCTCATGCGATCCTCCCCGCGCGCACCCTGCGCCCGGCGGTGGGGATGGCGCCCAGCCCCATGCCGCCGTGCGCGTGGCAGATGGCGCAGGCGAGGGCATCCGACGCGTCTTGACCCGCGACTGCGGGAAGCTTCAGCAGCCGCTTCACCATCTCCTGCACCTGCTCCTTGCGCGCGTGGCCCAGGCCCACGACCGCCTGCTTCACTTGCAGCGCCGTGTATTCGGCGACCGGCAGGCGCGCCAGGACCGCCGCGCAGATCGCTGCGCCCCGCGCCTGCCCGAGGAGTAACGTGGACTGCGGATTCACGTTGACGAAGACCTTCTCCACCGCACATTCGGACGGATGATAGCCCTCGATCACTTGCGCAAGGCCTTCGAGGATCGTGTTCAGGCGCTCGGAGAGCGGGCGGCTCGCGTCGGAACGCACGCGGCCGCTCGCGACGTAGCGCAGCGCCCCGCGCTCCTTCTCGATCACGCCGTAGCCCGTGATGCCGAGGCCGGGGTCGATGCCCAGGATGCGGATCGCGATCACCGGGGGACCCGCGCGTACAGGCACGAATCGGCGAGCTTCCCCTGCGCATCGCGCCGGCTCGAGCGGCGGATCCCCTCGAGCTCGAAGCCGCTCTTCTCGGCCACGCGGCGGCTCGCGGCATTGCGCGCGTCGGAGGCGATCTCGATGCGGTTCGCGCCGAGGCGCTTGCACGCGAGCTCCACCAGCGCGAGCGTCGCCTCGGTGGCGAGTCCCTGGCGCGCGCACGAGGTGCGGATCCAGTAGCCGATCTCGAACTTCGGCACCGACCAGTCGATCGTGTGCAGCCCGCCCTTGCCCACCAGCAGGCCGTCGGAGCGGCGGCGGAAGCAGAAATCGAATTCCTCGCGCGCGTACCAGCGCAGCTGCATCTCGCGGCAATGCCGCTCCGATTCCGAGGCCGAGCGGGCCTCGCGCGCCCAGGCCATCCAGCGCTCGAGCTCCTTGCGCGACTCGCGCACCGCTTCGGCCACGGCGCTTCCCATGCCGGCGCGCGTGGCGCGCAGCACCAGCCGCTCGGTGCCGGTCTCCTCCGGCACGTCGAGCAGCAGCGCCTCGAGGATCGCCGTCACGTCGCTTCGACGTTGGCGGTGGTGTAGACCTCCTGCACGTCGTCGAGCGATTCGAGCGCGTCCAGGAGTTTCTGCATCTTGGCCGAATCCTCGGCCGACATCGCGGTCTCGCCGGCGGCCTTCATCGTCACCTCGGCGAGCTCGGCCTTGAAGCCGGCCTTCTCGAGCGCCGCCTTGACGGCGCTGAAGTCGTTGGGCGCGGTGATCACCTCGAGCGAGCCGTCGTCGTTCGCGATCACGTCCTCGGCCCCCGCTTCCAGCGCCGCCTCCATGAGCCTGTCCTCGTCCGTGCCCGGCGCGTAGAGGAGCTGGCCGCAATGCTTGAAGAGGAACGCGACGGAGCCCTCGGAGCCCATGTTGCCGCCGTACTTGGAGAACGCGTGGCGCACCTCCGCCACCGTGCGCGTGCGATTGTCGGTGAGCGTATCCACGATCACCGCGGCGCCCGCAGGCCCGTAGCCCTCGTAGCGGATCGACTCGTAGTTCACGCCGTCCAGGCCACCGCTGCCGCGCTTGATCGCGCGCTCGATGTTGTCCTTCGGCATGTTGCTGTCGGTCGCCTTGTCGACGGCGAGCCGCAGGCGCGGGTTCATATCGGGGTCGCCCCCGCCCATCCGCGCCGCCACCGTGATTTCCTTGATCAGCCGCGTGAAGATCTTGCCTCGCTTCGCATCCTGGCGTCCCTTGCGGTGCTGGATGTTCGCCCACTTGCTGTGGCCTGCCATACGGGTCTCGGGTGTCCGGCCGTTCGCTGCACGATCGGGAAAACGTAATGGTAACATTCGCCTCCCGCCCTTCTCCACACCGAAAACCGGGCGGCGCGGCGCCAAAAAGGGGAGAAGGACAAGATGGCGAAGACCGGGGAGCGCAAGGCGCAGATCCTGCAGACGCTCGCGGCAATGCTCGAGGACCCGAAGGGCGAGCGCGTCACCACCGCCCTGCTCGCGGCGCGTCTCGACGTCTCCGAAGCCGCCCTCTACCGGCATTTCTCGAGCAAGGCCCAGATGTTCGAGGGGCTGATCGAATTCATCGAGCAGACGGTGTTCACGCTGGTGAACAAGATCCAGATCGAGGAGAAGGACCCGATGAAGCAGGTCGAGGCGACCGTCGCCACGCTGCTCGGCTTCGCGCAGAAGAACCCCGGCATGACGCGCGTGCTCATCGGCGACGCGCTGGTGAACGAGGACGAGCGGCTGCAGGCGCGCGTGAACCAGCTGGTCGACCGGCTCGAGGCGAGCCTGCGCCAGAGCGCGCGCCTGGCACTCACCGCCGGCGCGCTTCCCGCCGACTGGGACGCGAACGCCTATGCGAACGCCGTCATCGCGTTCGTGCTGGGCCGCTGGCACCAGTACGCGAAGAGCGGCTTCAAGCGCGCCCCGATGGAGATGTGGCCGCAGCAATGGCGGGTGTTCGCGGCCTGAGCCCGCTCTTGCGGATGGCCGGGGCGCTTCCCGAACTGGAGACGGCGCGCCTCGCCGTACGCCTGGTGCGTCCCGGGATGGAGGCGGCGATGGCGCGCTTCCTCCAGGAGAACTTCGACGGACACCTGGACCGCTGGTCCCCGCCGTGCACGCCCTCGTTCTTCACCGTCTCCTTCTGGCGCGAGCGGCTCCTGATCGCGGTCGAGGAGTACCAGGCGGGCCGCTCGGCGCGCTTCGTGCTGCAGGACAAGGGGCCGCCCGACGGTCCGATCCTCGGCACCTGCAACTACACCAACATCGTGCGCGGTCCGTTCCAGGCCTGCCACCTCGGCTACCAGATCGCGCGCACCCACCAGGGCTGCGGCCTCATGACCGAGGCCCTGCGCGCCACCAACGCGTTCGCATTCGCCGAGCTGCGGCTGCATCGCATCATGGCGAACTACCGCCCCGAGAACGAGCGCAGCGCACGCGTGCTCGAGCGGCTGGGGTTCCGGCGTGAGGGAATCGCGCGCGACTACCTCTTCATCGACGGCGCCTGGCGCGACCACATGCTCACCGCGCTCGTGCATCCGGCATACGATCCGGCGTGGGTGGAGCCCGCCGGGCGCTCGTGAGCGCGCTCAGTCGTCGCCCAGGAACGCCGGCCGCGGCTGCGCGTCGAACGCGGGACGACCGGCGGGATGGAACGCGATGTCCGCGCACAGCGCGTCGAAACGTGCCTGGAGCTCCTCGACGCTCGAGGCACCGGCGTTGAACACGGCGTAGCGGTAGCTTCCGAGCCATTTCATCTCGCGAGCGAGGTCGGGGCCGCGCTTCGCATAGACCATGAGGTGGGCATCGGGATGGCGCGCGCGAAGTCGCGCGATCTCCGCGGCCGACGGCTGCCGCGAGAGGCCCACGCCCGCGAAGTCGCGCAGCACGAAGCTCGCCGCCACGCGGTCCCTTCCCTCGCGCCGGCGGATCGAAGGTTCCTCGCCGCACTCGAGCTCGAGCAGCGCCTCGAACAGGCTGTAGCCGTCCACGCGCCGGAAGAGGTCGTAGAACTGCCCGGCCACCCGCGGGTTGATCTCGATCACGCGCGGAGCCCCGCTCACCGGGTCGATCCGCATCTCCACGTTGAACATCCCGTGCGTGAGTCCCATGCCGCGCACGAGGCGCGCGGCGAGCGCTTCCACCCGCTCGAGCGGGCCCGCGGGCAGCGTGGACGGATACTGGAAGCGGCGGAAATGGTCGGTGCCCGGATACATCACCGAATCGACCGTGCCGAGGATCGTCACTTCGCCGCCCCGCACGTAGCCGTTCGCGGTCACCTGCATCCCGCGCGCGATCTCCTCGCACACCATCCCGAGCGGGTCCTCGCCGAAGTCCGTATGCGCCCGCATCACGTCGGCGAAGGGGCGCACGAGCCGCTCGATGATCGCGGCCTCGAGCGCGCCGAATCTCATGTGGCGGCGAAGCTCGTCGAAGGAATCGACGCGGCGTGCGAGGACCGAGAAGGCAGCCTTCACGGGCTTCACGTAGAACGGGAACGCGAGGGGCACATCGCGCCGCGAGCGGAAATGGCGCCGCAGCAGGCCGAACCGCGCGTTCGCCTCGGGCGCGATGCGCTCGAAGGCGGCCCGCGCATGGTACTTGTGCTGGATCCCGACCACCGCCTCCACGGGCGTATGCGGGAGCCCCAGGCGCTGTGCGACCAGCGCGGCGAGGAACGGCCCGAACTGCTCGTCGGAGCTCGTGACGCCGTCGGTGCCCAGGCGCGCGTAGCGCTGCGCCACGCGATCGACGAACGAGAGCGCGTCGAAGGTGAAGAGGCGCAGGTTGTCCGGGAAACGGAAAAGATCGAAGCCCTCGTAGTGGAACTCGTAGCGCGCGGCCAGCCGCGGATCGGCCGCGGCGGCGAGGTCCCACTCGTCCGGGAAGAGGACCAGGATGCGCTTGCGCGCCGCGCTCATGCCAGCATGTCCGACCGGATGTTGCGGGCCCACTCGTCGGCGTAGCGCGCTTCGCTCTCGCTCATCACGGCCGAGACGCCGCCTGCGCCCGGCACGATCCTCATCGTGCGCTCGGCCGTGTCGTACTTGTGCACGGTCGCGATGTGCCCCGCCAGCGTCGCGGAGAAATAGGTGTAGCAGGCGTTGCTCAGCGTGGGCGCGGGATTGGGCGCCTCGCCGCGGAGCAGTGCCACGACGGCCGCGGCGCAGGCCTTCGCCTGCGCGTTCGCCATGTGGCCGGACTTCGCCATCACGGGCGCGTGCTGCAGCGCGTCGCCGAGGATGTGCACGCCGCGCGCCGCGACCGACTCGTAGGTGAGCCAGTCCACTTCGCACCAGCGGCCGTTCGCCGTGATGAAGGGGGCGGCGATCGCCGCGGCCCTCACCGGCGGCAGCACGTTCAGCACGTCGCCGCGCACGTCCTCCAGCTCGAGCTTCACGGTGCCGGTCGCGACATCCACGTCCACTGCGCGGCTGTTCGGGCGATAGTCGATCATCCCCGCATAGAGCTCGGACCAGGCGCGACGGAAGAGCGCGCTCTCGGCCTGGATTTCGCCGTTCGCATCGGCCAACAGGATCTTCGCGCGCGGCTTGGCGCGCTTGAAGTACGCGGCGGCCTGGCAGGCGCGCTCGTAGGGCGCCGGGGAGCAGCGGTACGGCGCCTCCGGGATCGCGATCACGAACGTGCCCCCGTCGGGCATCGCCTCCAGCCGCCGCCGGAGCTCGAGCGTCTCCGGTCCCGCGTCCCATGCGACGGGCATCCGCGCGCGCACCGCCGGATTCTTGAGCGCCGGGATCTCGTCCCACATCGCGTCCACGCCCGGCGCGACGATGACGCGATCGAAGGCGATCGAGGCGCCGCCCGCGAGCCGCACCTCGCGGCGCGCGGCGTCGACCGCCGTCGCCCGATCGCGCACGACGCGAACGCCGCGCCGGCGTTCCAGCGCCGTGTAGGGCGTCGTGAGGTCGGCCAGGGTGCGGAAGCCGCCGATCACGAGGTTCGAGGCCGGCGCCGACACGAGCGCCTCGTGCGGCTCCACGAGCACGACCTCGAGCGACCGATCGAGCAGCCGCAGGTACCTCGCCGCCGTCGCGCCGCCGTAGCCGCCGCCCACCACCACCACGCGTGCGCTGCGCTTCGCGATCGCCGGGGACGCGCACCCGGAAGCCGCCGCGAGCACGCCGGCCGCACCCGCTGCGAGGATCGCCCGCCGTCTCGCGTCCATATCGCGTTAACGCCCGCGGCGTGCGAAATAATCCGCGAGCGCGGCGATCTCCGCGTCGCTGTAGCCCTTCGCGATCTGGTCCATCACGGTCGCGCGGGTACGCCCGGCCTTGAAATCGGAAAGCCGCTGCTCCAGCTCGCGCCGGTCGCGCCCCGCGAGCGGGGGCAGGACGGAGTCCCGCGCGGGATGTCCGTCGGTGCCGTGGCACTGCGCGCAGTTCGCCGCGAGCGCCCGTACGCCGGCGCTCGAGAGGTTGGGCGGCGCGAAGCGCGGCGCCGAAGGGGATTGCGCGAACGCGACGGGCGCCCCGGAGACGGCGAGCAGGACGGCGAAGGCGCGCGCGGCACTGTGGTCGATGGAGGGGCCTCGATCGGGGGGCGACGGCGGAAGGATAGCCGAAGCCACGGGCGCTGCGCAGTGCGATGGCGCAACAAAAAGCAAGACGCCCGCGCGGGGCGGGCGTCCCTTCCTTCGGCTCGGTGCCGGCGCTAGGTCGACTCGACCGGCTCGGCGGGTTGCGCGTCCGACTGCGCGATGTCCAGGATCACCTCGCCCTTGTCGTCCAGGTCGATCGTCACCCTGCCGCCGTTGGCGAGCCGCCCGAAGAGCAGCTCGTCGGCGAGCGCCCGGCGGATGGTGTCCTGGATGAGGCGCGCCATCGGGCGCGCGCCCATCTGCGGATCGAACCCGTTCTTCGCCAGGTACTTCTTGAGGTTCTCCGTGAAGATCGCCTCGACCTTCTTCTCCGAGAGCTGCGACTCGAGCTGCATGAGGAACTTTTCCACCACGCGCAGGATGACCTGCTCGTCGAGCGGGTTGAACGAGATGATCGCGTCCAGCCGGTTGCGGAACTCCGGCGTGAACATGCGCTTGATGTCGGCCATCTCGTCGCCGGCGGCCTTCGTGTTCGCGAACCCGATGTTGCTCTTCGAAAGCATCTCGGCGCCCGCGTTGGTGGTCATGATGATCGCCACGTTGCGGAAGTCCGCCTTGCGGCCGTTGTTGTCGGTCAACGTGCCGTGGTCCATCACCTGCAGCAGGATGTTGAAGATGTCCGGGTGCGCCTTCTCGATCTCGTCCAGGAGCAGCACCGAGTACGGATGCTTCGTGATCGCCTCGGTGAGGAGGCCGCCCTGGTCGAAGCCCACGTAGCCCGGGGGCGCGCCGATGAGGCGCGAGACCGCGTGGCGCTCCATGTACTCGGACATGTCGAAGCGGATCAGCTCCACGCCCATGATGAAGGCGAGCTGGCGCGCGACCTCGGTCTTGCCGACGCCCGTGGGGCCGGAGAAGAGGAAGCAGCCGACCGGCTTCTGCGGGTTGCCCAGGCCGCTCCTCGCCATCTTGATGGCCGCGGAGAGCGCATCGATCGCCTTGTCCTGGCCGAAGACGGTCGCCTTGAGGTCGCGGTCGAGGTTCTTGAGGGCGCTGCGGTCGTCGTTGGAGACGCTCCTCGCCGGCACGCGCGCGATCTTGGAGACGATCTCCTCGATCTCGGGCTTGCCGATCACCTTCTTCTGCTTGGATTTCGGCAGGATGCGCTGCAGCGCCCCGGCCTCGTCGATCACGTCGATCGCCTTGTCGGGAAGGTGCCGGTCGTTGATGTAGCGCGCCGAGAGCTCCGCCGCCGTGGTGAGCGCGTTGGCCGTGTACTTCACGCCGTGGTGCAGCTCGAAGCGCGACTTCAGCCCGCGCAGGATCTCCACCGTCTCCTGGATGGACGGCTCGTTCACGTCCACCTTCTGGAAGCGGCGGGAGAGGGCGTGGTCCTTCTCGAAGATGCCGCGGTACTCCTGGTAGGTGGTCGCGCCGATGCACTTGAGCGCGCCCGAGGAAAGCGCGGGCTTCAGCAGGTTCGAGGCGTCGAGCGTCCCGCCGGAGGCGCTCCCGGCGCCGATCAGCGTGTGGATCTCGTCGATGAAGAGGATCGCGTTGGGGTTGTCCACGAGCTGCTTCAGCACCGCCTTCAGGCGCTGCTCGAAGTCGCCGCGGTACTTGGTGCCCGCCAGCAGGGCACCCATGTCGAGCGCGTAGACCTGCGCCTTGGACAGGATCTCGGGCACCTGGCTGTCGATGATGCGCTTGGCGAGGCCCTCGGCGATCGCGGTCTTGCCCACGCCCGCCTCGCCTACCAGGAGGGGATTGTTCTTGCGCCGGCGGCACAGGATCTGCACGACGCGCTCGAGCTCGGACTCGCGGCCGATGAGCGGATCGATCTTGCCGTCGATCGCGAGCTGGTTGAGGTTCTGCGTGAAGCTCTCGAGCGCGCCGCCCGATTGCGTCTCGGGGACCTCGGCCTCCCCCTCGCCTTCCTCGCGCGCGCCCGGAGCCTGCGGGCTCTTCGTGATGCCGTGCGAGATGTAGTTCACCACGTCCAGGCGCGAGACGCCCTGCTGGTGCAGGAAATAGACGGCGTGGGAATCCTTCTCGCCGTAGATCGCGACGAGGACGTTCGCGCCCGTGACCTCCTTCTTGCCCGACGACTGGACATGCAGGATGGCGCGCTGGATGACGCGCTGGAATCCGAGGGTGGGCTGGGTGTCGACCTCGCCGGTGCCGGCGACGGTCGGCGTGTGCTGCATCACGAAGTCGGACAGCGCCTTCTTCAGCTCGTCGATCTTCGCCGCGCAGGCCTTCAGCACCTCGGAAGCGGAGGGATTGTCGCAGAGGGCGAGCAGCAGGTGCTCCACCGTGATGAACTCGTGGCGCTTCTGGCGGGCCTCGACGAAGGCCATATGAAGACTGACTTCCAACTCCTGGGCAATCATGTTTCCTCCATCGCGCACTGCAGCGGATGCTGGTGTTGGCGCGAATATGCGGTTACCTGTTCCACCTTGCTCGAGGCGACGTCCCTTGGATAGATCCCGCACACGCCCCGCCCCTCCGTATGAACTTTGAGCATGATCTGGGTGGCCCGTTCCCGCGGCAGGGCGAAGAACAGCTGCAGCACCTCGACCACGAACTCCATCGGCGTGTAATCGTCGTTGTACATGACGACCTGGTACATCGGCGGCGGCTTTGTCTGGGTCTCGCTCGGCTTGGTGAGCGTGGAGCCGTTGGGTTTTTCGGCCATGGCACGGACGGGAGGACGCTCAACGCAGTGAACCTCCGGATCCCTCTCGGGTGAAACGATCTTGGAGATCAATATGGACAATCGGCAGGGGTTTTTCAAGACCCTTCAAGCCCTTGTATGCGCCGTTCATCGGCGTTCGGGTGCGCCGCAACATGCTCCGGGCCCCCTTCCGGGCCGCTATTGACACTCCCCAACGCCCCGCGTAAAAAGCGCCTTGGAGTTTGGTTTCAAGCATTTCGCATCGCCTTTTCCAGACGTGCGGGGCCTGGATCCGAACAATTTGCGGGACTCCACCCGTCTAACAAGAGGCAAGCAATCGCATGGCAACCGGAACTGTGAAGTGGTTCAATGACGCGAAGGGTTACGGGTTCATCACACCCGACGACGGCAGCGAAGACCTCTTCGCGCATTTCTCCGCGATCCAGATGCAGGGCTTCAAGACCCTCAAGGAAGGCCAGAAGGTCTCCTTCGACGTGACGCAGGGCCCCAAGGGCAAGCAGGCGTCCAACATCCAGGCGGCATAAGGGAGCAGCATTTCATGAAAAGCCCCCGGGTCTCGCGGCCACGGGGGTTTTTTTCATGGGTCGTCCGATGGCATTGAGCGGCCGCCTCTGTCCGCTCCGACGCCATTCCCGCCGCACGCCCCGGCTCAGCCCATCCTTTTCTTGAGCTCCACGTCCACCGCGTCCATGAACTCGTCGGTGGTGAGGAACGGGTGGTCCGGGCGGATGAGGGTCGCGAGATCCTTGGTCATCTTGCCGGACTCGACCGTATCCACGCACACTTTCTCGAGCGTCTCGGCGAACTTCACCACGTCCGGCGTGCCGTCCATCTTGCCCCGGTAGGACAGCCCCCGCGTCCAGGCATAGATCGAGGCGATCGGGTTGGTCGAGGTGGGCTTGCCCTGCTGGTGCAGGCGGTAGTGGCGGGTCACCGTGCCGTGCGCCGCCTCGGCCTCGACGGTCTTGCCGTCGGGCGTCGTGAGCACGGACGTCATGAGGCCGAGCGAGCCGTAGCCCTGCGCGACGGTGTCGGACTGGACGTCCCCATCGTAGTTCTTGCAGGCCCAGAGGTAGCCGCCGCTCCACTTGAGGTTCGAGGCGACCATGTCGTCGATGAGGCGGTGCTCGTAGGTGAGGCCCGCGGCCTCGAAGCGGGCGCGGAACTCGGCCTCGTAGACCTCCTGGAAGAGGTTCTTGAAGCGCCCGTCGTAGACCTTCAGGATCGTGTTCTTGGTGGAGAGGTACACGGGGTACTTGCGGTCGAGCGCGTAGTTGAAGCATGCGCGCGCGAAGCCGCGGATCGACTCGTCGAGGTTGTACATCGCCATCGCGATGCCCGCGCCCGGCGCCTGGAAGACTTCCCTTTCGATCGGCGCGCCGCCGTCCTTCGGGGTGAAGATCAGCTTGAGGTGCCGGGCCGGTCGAACAGGATCTCGCTCGCGCGGTACTGGTCGCCGAACCCATGGCGCGCCACCACCACCGGCTTGTTCCAGTGCGGACACGAGGCGCGGCACGTTCCTGCAGACGATCGGCTCGCGGAAGATCGCGCCGTCGAGGATGTTGCGGATGGTGCCGTTCGGGCTCTTCCACATCTGCTTCAGGCCGAACTCCTTCACGCGCGCCTCGTCCGGCGTGATGGTCGCGCACTTCACCGCCACGCCGTACTTCTTCGTCGCGTTGGCGGAATCGACCGTCACCTGGTCGTCGGTCGCGTCCCGGTTCTCGATCCCGAGGTCGTAGTACTTGAGGTCGACGTCCAGATACGGGAGGATCAGCTTCTCCCGGATGCGGCGCCAGATGATGCGCGTCATCTCGTCGCCGTCCATCTCGACGATCGGGTTCTTCACCTTGATCTTGGCCATGGGACTCCTGCGGGGTCTCTTGTTGAGGAAATGCGGGGAACGCGCCGCGCGAAGCGGCGGCACAATCGAAAATTATAGCAAAGCGACTCTGCCTTCCCCGATGGCACGCGTATTGATCTTCAACAAGCCCTGCGGCGTTCTCTGCCAGTTCACGGGCGCAGCCGGGCAGCGCACGCTCAAGGACTTCATCGACGTCCCGGCCGTCTACGCCGCCGGGCGCCTGGACACCGACAGCGAAGGGCTCGTGGTGCTCACCGACGACGGGCGGCTGCAGGCGGCGATCGCCGACCCCCGCCACGCGCTCGAGAAGGGATACTGGGTACAGGTGGAGGGCACCCCCGCCGAAGGCGCCCTCGAGGCGTTCCGGCGCGGCCTCGTGCTTCGCGATGGCCGCACGCGCGCCGCGCGGGTGCGCACCATTTCGGAGCCTGCCGGCCTCTGGCAGCGCGATCCGCCGATCCGCTGGCGCCAGGCGATCCCGACGGCGTGGCTGGAGGTAGGCCTGCGCGAGGGACGCAACCGGCAGGTGCGGCGGATGACCGCCCAGGTGGGGCTTCCGACCCTGCGGCTCGTGCGCTTCCGCGTCGGTCCGTGGACGCTCGAAGGGCTCGCGCCGGGCGCCTGGCGGGAAGTCCCGGTGCCGACTTCGGCGCAGCTTCGCCGCGGCGCGTGAAAATGGGACGCGCGCGACACGTCAACCACTGTATGATGCGCGGCGTTAATGCGGGCGGCGAAGCCGATTTTGCATCGTCGCAGCATTGACCCTCAACCCGATCCACTCATATCCCAGGAACTCATAAAATGAACAAGCTGTCCGCCCTCCTCGCCGCCGCGTTCGCATCCGCTTCGATCGCGGTCCTGGCGCAGGGCACCGCCCCCGCCACCGCCGCCCCCGCCGAAACCGCGAAGGCCACGGCCACCACCACGGCCGAGCCGATGAAGAAGGAAACGAAGGCGACCAAGCACAAGAAGGTCGCGAAGAAGCACGTCGTCAGGAAGACCCACAAGAAGGTCGCGAAGAACACCATGAAGCCGGCCGAAACGAAGGAAATGAAGGAAATGAAGGAAGAGCCGAAAGCCAAGTAACCGGCGCACGCCGCACCGAAGGCGGAGCTCCGGCTCCGCCTTTTCTTTTTGCGCGGCCTAGAATGGCCCTTCCATCCCAGCTTTTCCCATGAAGATCGTCGTCGGCCTCTCCGGAGGCGTGGATTCCGCCGTCGCCGCGCTGCTGCTCAAGCGCGCCGGCCACGACGTGGTCGGCCTCTTCATGAAGAACTGGGAGGACGACGACGATGGCGAGTACTGCTCCACGCGCGAGGATCTGGTGGACGCGGCGTCGGCGGCGGAGACCATCGGCATCGAGGTGGAAGCGGTGAACTTCGCCGCCGAGTACCGCGAGCGCGTGTTCGCGAGCTTCCTCGCCGAGTACCGCGCGGGGCGCACGCCGAACCCGGACGTCCTCTGCAACGCGGAGATCAAGTTCAAGGCTTTCCTCGACCACGCGATCGCGCTCGGCGCCGAGCGCATCGCCACCGGCCACTACGCGCGCGTCGAGGAACGCGCGGGCGGCTTCGTGCTGCTGAAGGGTTCCGACCCGGGCAAGGACCAGAGCTATTTCCTGCACCGCCTCACGCAGGCCCAGCTCTCGCGCACGCTCTTCCCGGTGGGGCACCTGCACAAGACCGAGGTGCGCCGCATCGCGCGCGAAGCCGGGCTTGCGAACCACGCGAAGCGCGATTCCACCGGCATCTGCTTCATCGGCGAGCGGCCGTTCCGCGCGTTCCTCTCGCGCTATCTGCCGCGTGCGCCGGGGCCGATGGTGACGCCCGAAGGCGAGCGCGTGGGCGAGCACGAGGGGCTCATGTACTACACGCTGGGGCAGCGGCAGGGCCTGGGCATCGGCGGCCGGCGCGGCGCGCGCGCGCAGCCGTGGTACGTGGCCGGCAAGGACCCCGCCACGAACACGCTCGTCGTGGTGCAGGGCCACGACCATCCGCTGCTGCTGAAGCGCCACGTGCAGGCCCAGGACGCGAGCTGGATCGCCGGGGAGTCGCCCGCGCCGCAAGGGCCGCTCGCCGCGAAGACGCGCTATCGCCAGGCCGATGCCGCGTGCGAGCTGCACGTGGCGGGGCGCGCTGCGTTCGACCTCGATTTCGCGACGCCGCAATGGGCCGTGACGCCGGGGCAATCGGCCGTCCTCTATCGCGGCGACGTGTGCCTCGGCGGAGGCGTCATCGCCTGAGCGCTGCCCCGGCGCGGCGGGGTGCGCGAAGGGCGCGTGATAAAATTTCACCCTTCCCATGGCCTCTCCCCTCACGGCCCTTTCCCCCCTCGACGGGCGCTACGCCGGCAAGACGCGCGCGCTGCAGGACCATTTCAGCGAGTTCGCGCTGATCCGCGAGCGGGTCGCCGTGGAGGTGGAATGGCTGCTCGCGCTCGCGGCCGATCCGGCGTTCACGCCGCTCGCGCCCTTTTCCGCCGATACCGTGATGGAGCTGCGCGAGGCCGCCGCGCGGTTTTCCATCGCCGACGCCGAGCGCGTGAAGGCCATCGAGTCCGCCACGAACCACGACGTGAAGGCGGTGGAGTACTGGCTGCGCGAGCGCTTCGCCGCCAACCGGGAAGTCTCGGCCGCGGCGGAGTTCATCCACTTCGCCTGCACCTCCGAGGACATCAACAACCTCGCCCACGCCCGCATGTTCCGCGGCGGGCGCGACGCGGTCCTGCTGCCGGCGATCGATCGCATCGTCGAGCGCCTGCAGCGCCTCGCGCGCGAGCACGCAGGGCTCGCCATGCTCGCCCGCACCCACGGACAGCCCGCCACGCCCACCACTCTCGGCAAGGAGATGGCCAACATCGCCCATCGCCTGAAGCGCGCGCGCGCGGTCCTCGCCGCGGTGCGCATGCTCGGCAAGGCGAATGGCGCGACGGGCAACTTCAACGCGCACGTGGCGGGGGTGCCGGGCATGGACTGGCCGCACTTCTCCGAGCGGTTCGTGGCGGGCCTCGGCCTCGAGTACAACCCGCTCACCATCCAGATCGAGCCGCACGACGCGCTCGCCGAGGCGTTCGACGCGGCCGCGCGCCTCAATACCATCCTCCTCGACCTGGATCGCGACGCCTGGGGCTACATCTCGCTCGGCTACTTCAAGCAGAAGGTGAAGGCGGGCGAGGTCGGCTCGTCCACCATGCCGCACAAGGTGAACCCGATCGACTTCGAGAATTCCGAGGGCAACCTCGGGCTCGCCAACGCCCTGCTGCGCCACCTCGCCGAGAAGCTGCCGATCTCACGCTGGCAACGCGACCTCACCGACTCCACGGTGCTTCGCAACGTGGGGGTCGCGTTCGGCTATTGCCTGCTGGGGTACGAGTCGTGCCTGCGCGGGCTCGAGAAGCTCGAAGCGAACCCGGCGCGGATCGCGCAGGACCTCGAGGACAGCTGGGACGTGCTCGCCGAGGCGGTGCAAACCGTGATGCGCGCGCATCGCGTCCCCGGCTCCTACGAGAAGCTCAAGGAGCTCACGCGCGGCAAGGGCGGCATCGGACGCGAGGCGCTGCACGCCTTCATCCGCGCGCTGCCGATCCCCGCCGAGGCGCGCGATCGCCTGCTCGCGCTCACGCCGGCGAGCTACGTGGGCCTCGCCGAGCGCCTCGCCCGCGAGGGCTGACTCCCCTCACGCCTCCGGCGTCGCGAGCGACAGGCCCAGCTTCGCGCGCCGCGTGAGCCACGGGCTCGGCCGATAGCGCGGATCGCCGTAGAACGCGAGCAGCGACGAGAGCAGGGCGAGCACGCGGCCGCCGCCGAGAGCGTCTCCCATGGCGAGCGGGCCCCTGCGATAGCCGAGGCCGAGCATCACCGCGCGATCGATGTCCGCGGGCGTGGCGATCCGCTGCTGCGCGATGTCGCATGCGACGTTCACGATCTGGGCGACGACGCGCGGCGCGACGAATCCCGGGCAGTCCCGGATCCAGGTGACCGGCACGCCGTCCGCGCCGAAGAGGCCCAGCGCCGCCTCGCGCGCTTTCGGCCCGGTGACCGGAGTGCCCATCAGCGTGCGGCGGGTGTCGAGCCCGAACCACGCGTCGATCGCGACGCAACGTCGGGCGTCGATGGCCTCGTCGATGGCGGCCGAGGTCGCATCGGCTCCCCACGGCGCGACCAGGCAGAGCGAGTCGGCCGCCGGCCGCTCGCCCTCGTCGATCGTTGCGCCGAGCTTCGCGGCGAGCGCCCGGATGCGGGCCTGCACCGCGCAATCCGCGCCGCTCACCCAGACGCGCGGCTTCGCCGGCGCCATCGCGGGAGCGCTCGGCACCGGCTGGCGAACGCCCTCGACGTATGCATAGAACCCGCGCCCGGTCTTGCGGCCCAGCAGCCCGCCGAGGCGGCGCTGCACAACGAGCGGCGAGGGACGGAAACGCGGCTCCTCGTAGAACTGGTGGTAGATCGAGTCCATCACCGGCTGCGACACGTCGAGGCCGGTGAGGTCGAGGAGCTCGAAGGGACCCATGCGGAACCCGGCGGCGTCGCGCAGGACGTCGTCGATCTCATGGAACTCCGCGACGCCTTCGGAAAGGATGCGCAGCGCCTCGGTGCCGTACGCGCGACCCGCGTGGTTCACGAGAAAGCCCGGCGTGTCCTTCGCGCGAACCGCGGCGTGGCCGAAGTCGCGCACGAGATCGGCCAGGCGATCGGCGATGCCCGGAGCGGTGCGAATGCCCTCGATCACCTCGACCACCTTCATGAGCGGCACGGGGCTGAAGAAATGCAGGCCCGCCACGCGCTCGGGACGCGCGCAGGCCGCGGCGATCGCGGTGACGGAAAGCGAAGACGTGTTGGTGGCGAGGATGCACTCGGGGGAGACGACGCGCTCGAGCGCGCGGAAGAGCTCGCGCTTCGCCTCGAGCTCCTCGACGATCGCCTCGACCACCGTGGCGCAGCCGGCGAACTCCCCGACGGTCGCGATGGGCACCAGGCGCCGGACCGCGCGCGCCGCGTCCTCGCCCGGATACTTGCCCTTCTCCACCAGCTTGGCGAGCTGGGCGGCGATCGAGTCCTTCGCCGCTTGCGCCGCCCCGCCGCGAGCGTCGTAGAGCAGCGTCTCGTATCCCGCCTGCGCGGCGACTTGCGCGATGCCCCGGCCCATGAGGCCGTTTCCCGCGATGCCGAGCCGGATGCGCGGCGCGTCTTCCATCCTGGGCTCCCGGAAGCGAAATGCCTGAACCCCGCGCATCATACGCGGGGCCGCCCCGGGCCCGGGTCCCGCGGCTAGGGCTTGGCGAGCGCCACCGAGCCGTCGTGGATCGCCGCGACGTCGCCCGTCATCTCCCCGCCTTCCTGCACCAGGATCTTGCCGTAGCGGATCTTGCCCCCCAGGCGCCCGCTCGCGTGGATCACGAGCTTCTTGCGCGCGGTCATCTCGCCCTGGAACGTGCCGCGGATCTCGGCCACGTCGACGTCGACCTTGCCCTCGAACGCGCCGTGCTCGGCGATCTGGATGGTGCGGCTCACCATCGTCGCTTCCACCCGCCCTTCGACTACGAGCGTGTCGCAGTCGTGGATCTCGACGCCCTTCAGCTTGATGTTGGGACCGACGATGAGCTTGCTGCCCCCCTCGTCGCGCGCGTGCGACTCGCTCGCCGGGACGGCCGGGGCGCCACGCGGCGCGCTCGGCGCCGGCGTGGGCCCGAGCGAGGGCGCATTGGCCGCGACCGGTTGCTGCGCCGGCGTGGCGCGCGGGTCGCGCGCGCGATTGAACAGACCTTCTCCGTATTTCATCGGGACCTCCCTGGTGGAAATTGTGAAACCCCACTAACACGATCCGTGCCATACGGCGCATCGAGAAGCGTTTCGCCTCTCAGGCGCGTGTAACGCGAAGCGGTTTTGCGGACCCGTCGGCATGCGATAGCGTCGTTGCCGGGCAACGCGCTTTGGGGCCGCGGGCGCAACGCACTGAATGCAGTGCGCTTCCTCTGTCGCTCGCCACCGACGCGGCCGAGCGCAACTGCTGTTTTCCGGCGCACGGATTCGCCTTCATCGCCGCCGCGCTCGCTCCTCGCGAGGTTGGATGCGGCGCCGGCGCCGCGTCTCAGACGATCTCGAGGGGGCGCTTGCCGAGCGGCGGTGGGAAGGCGCGGTGCAGATCCGCCAGTGACAGCTCATCGAGCTTCACGTCGCGCGCGGCGGCGTTGGCCCGCACGTGCTCCACGCGGGACGACTTCGGGATCACCGCCACACGCGGGTCGCGCAACAGCCAGGCGAGCGCCACCTGCGCGGGCGTGGCGCCGACGCGCTTCGCGACCGACTTCAGCACGGGGTGCTCGGGAAGGGTTCCCTCGTCGAGCGGCGAATAGGCCATCACGTCGATCGAGCGCTCCGCGCACCACGGCAGCAGGTCGTATTCGATCCCTCGCCGCGCGAGGTTGTAGAGCACCTGGTTCGCCGCGGCCTGGCCGCCTTCCGGGAGGGCGGCGAGCTCCTCCATGTCGACCACGTCGAAGTTGGAGACGCCCCAGCGCCGGATCCTGCCATCCTCGCGCAGCCGCTCGAGCGTCTCGACCGTCTCGGCGAGCGGCACGCTGGAGCGCCAGTGCAGGAGGTAGAGATCGATGGTATCGACGCCGAGGCGCTCGAGCGAGCCCTCGCAGGCCTTCGCCAGGGCTCGGCGCGACGCATGGTGCGGGTAGAACTTGGTGACGAGGCAGACCTTGTCGCGCCGCCCGCGGATCGCCTCGCCCACCACGCTCTCGGCGCCGCCCTCGCCGTACATCTCGGCGGTATCGATGAGCGAGAGCCCGAGGTCGAGCCCGAGGCGCAGCGCCGCAACTTCCGCGGCGCGGTTCCTCGGGCTCTCGCCCATGTGCCACGTGCCCATGCCGAGCCGCGGCATGGGGTGCGGGACGGGCTTCAAATCGCCTGCGCTTGCGTTCCGTACTGCGGGTTCAGGCGCTCGGCCTTCGCGCCCATCTTGTTGAGCGCGTTGACGTAGGCCTTGGCGGAGGCGACCACGATGTCGGTGTCGGAGCCCATCCCGTTCACGATGCGGCCTTCCTTCGCGAGGCGCACCGTCACCTCTCCCTGCGAGTCGGTTCCTTCCGTCACGTTGTTCACCGAGTAGAGCTGCAGCTCGGTCCCGCTCTGCGCGATGCTCTCGATCGCCCGGAAGGTCGCGTCCACCGGGCCGCCGCCGCGCGCTTCGGCACGCGCTTCCCGGCCGGCGTCGCTGATGACGACGCGCGCGAACGGCTGCTCGCCGGTCTCGGAGTGCGCGGTGAGCGAGACGAGCTTGTAGCGCTCGACGTCGGGCGTCACCGTCTCGTCGGACATGAGCGCCTGGATGTCCTCGTCGAAGATCTCGCGCTTCTTGTCGGCGAGCTCCTTGAAGCGCGCGAACGCGGCGTTCAGCTGCTCCTCGGAAGCGAGCGCGATGCCCAGCTCCTGCAGCCGCGCCTTGAAGGCGCTGCGCCCCGAGAGCTTGCCCAGCGTGAGGCGGTTGGCGCCCCAGCCCACGTCGCCCGCGCGCATGATCTCGTAGGTCTCGCGGTGCTTCAGAACGCCGTCCTGGTGGATGCCCGATTCGTGCGCGAAGGCGTTGGCTCCCACCACCGCCTTGTTGGGCTGCACCGGATAGCCGGTGATGGTGGAGACCAGCTTGCTGGTCGGCACGATCTGCGGCGTGTCGATGCGCGTCGTGCACGGGAAGAAGTCGGCGCGCGTGCGAACGGCCATCACGATCTCCTCGAGCGCCGCGTTGCCGGCCCGCTCGCCGAGCCCGTTGATGGTGCACTCGACCTGGCGCGCGCCCGCCATCACGGCGGCGAGCGAGTTCGCGACCGCCATGCCGAGGTCGTTGTGGCAATGCGTGGACCATACGGCCTTGTCGGCGTTGGGCACGCGCGACATCAGCGTGCGGAAGAGCTCGCCCCAGAGCTCGGGCGTGCTGTATCCGACGGTGTCCGGCACGTTGATGGTGCGCGCCCCGGCTGCGATCGCCGCTTCGAAGATGCGGCAGAGGAAGTCCACGTCCGAGCGCACCGCGTCCTCGGCGGAGAACTCGACGTCCTCGGTGTACTCGCGCGCGAGCTTCACCGAGCGCACCGCCGCGGCGAGCACCGCTTCCGGCTCCATGCGCAGCTTGTGCTTCATGTGGATCGGGCTCGTCGCGATGAAGGTATGGATGCGTCCCGAGGCTGCGCCCCGGATCGCCTCGCCGGCGCGCTTCACGTCGTTGTCGTTGGCGCGCGCGAGCGTGCAGACCGTGGAATCGCGCACCACGGCGGCCACGGCCCGTATGGCCTCGAAGTCGCCCGGGCTGGAGGCGGCGAAGCCCGCCTCGATCACGTCCACGCGCAGCCGCTCGAGCTGCTTGGCGATGCGCACCTTTTCGTCGCGCGTCATGGCCGCGCCGGGGCTCTGCTCGCCGTCGCGCATCGTCGTGTCGAAAATGACCAACTGGTCCTTCATGGGATCTCTCCGTGGAAATCGGATGGATTCACCCGTCCCGGTGGCCTGGGACGGCCGGATGCTGCACGAAATGGAGGGTGGGGTATTTAGCGCGCGAGGCGCAGCAGCAGGCCCAGCGCGAGCGCGCCGTGGCCGCAAAGGCGAAGGGAGATGAGGTCGCCTGAAGGATGCATGGAAACAATATAGCCGGTCCGGGCCGGAATTGGCAAATGGGCCGGCGGAGGCCCGCGGGCGGCCGCGCCCTCAGGGCTCGCGCGGGGCGAGATCGCGGCTCGACCGCGCGCCGTGGCGCAGGAGCAGCGCCGAGATGTCGTGCGCGCCGTGCTCCTCGGCCACGTCGAGCGGCGTGACGCCGGAGGGGTCGCGGGCGTTGGGGTCGGCCCCCGCCTCGAGCAGCACCTCGACCGCCTCGTGGAAGCCCATCTCCACGGCGAGCGCGAGGGCGGTGATCCCCGGCTCGTCGCGCAGCTCGAGGGCCGCCCCGCGCGCGACGAGCAGCTCGATCGCGGGCAGGTTGGTCTCCTCGATCGCGACCATGAGGAGGGTGCGCCCGCCCGGGCCGATCACGGTATCGATCGCAGTGGCGGAAAGCATGCGCGCGAGCGCGCTGGTATCGCCTTCCTCCAACGCGTCGCGGATGCCCTCGTACTGCTTCTGCGCCGCGCCGCTCCTCACGCGCTGTACGCCCCAGGCGACGTAGCCCGAAAGCCCGTAAGCGAGCGCCACGCCCCACAGCACGTGCGACGGCTTGATCGAGATGAGCAGCAGGGACACGACGATCACCAGCGTCACCCAGAACGGCATCTGGCGGCGCAGGTTGATGTCCTTGCCGCTGTAGAACTTCACGTTCGTCACCATCGTGATGCCGGCGTAGACGGTCACCGCGGCCGCGAACCAGCTCACGTCCTCGCCGCGGATGTCGTGGGCGTTGAGCGCCCAGATCATCCCCGCGATGAGGGCGGCCGCGGCCGGGCTCGGAAGCCCGGTGAACCAGCGCTTGTCGGCCACCGCGAGCTGCGTATTGAAGCGCGCCAGGCGCAGCGCCGCTCCCGCGCAGTACACGAAAGCGGCGATCCAGCCGATGCGGCCCATGCCGCGCAGGGCCCATTCGTACACCAGGAGCGCGGGTGCCGCGCCGAAGGAGACCATGTCGGCGAGGCTGTCGTACTCCGCGCCGAACGCCGATTGCGTGCGCGTGAGGCGGGCGACGCGCCCGTCGAGGCCGTCGAGCACCATCGCGACGAACACCGCCACCGCCGCCTGCTCGAACTGCCCGTTCATCCCCTGCACGATCGCGTAGAAGCCGGCGAACAGCGCGAGCGTCGTGAAGAGGTTGGGCAGCAGGTACACGCCGCGCTTGCGCGCCCGCTCCAGGGTGGGCCTTGCCGCGCGCGGGATGGGAGCCGCCATGGCGGTGCCTACGGCGCGGGAAGCTCGGCGAGCACGGTGGCCCCGGCCTTCACCTTGTCGCCGATCGCCACGCGCGGGCGGGAGTCCAGCGGGAAGTACACGTCCACCCGCGAGCCGAAGCGGATGAAGCCGAAGCGCTCGCCGCGTTCGAGGCGGTCGCCGGCCTTCACGTAGCAGAGGATGCGCCGCGCGATGAGGCCGGCGATCTGCACGCAGGTCACGTCCACGCCGGAATCGGTGCGCAGGTGCAACGCGTTCCTCTCGTTGCCGGACGATGCCTTGTCGAGCGCGGCGTTGACGAACGTCCCGGCCGTGTACGTGACCGACTGCAGGAGGCCCGCCACGGGCGAGCGGTTCGAGTGCACGTTGAAGACGTTCATGAAGATGCTCACCTTGAGCGCGTCGCGCTGCAGGTACGGATCGCGCTCCTTGCCCACCAGGAGCACGCGCCCGTCGGCGGGACACACCACGAGGCCCGGCTCCTGCGGGACGTCGCGCGCGGGGTCGCGGAAGAACTGCAGGACGAAGAGCGCCGCCAGCCAGAAGAAAACCGACCACCAGCCGAAGAAGCCCGTGGCCACCGCCGCCACGATCACCGCGATGGCGAGGTAGGCCCACCCCTCCTTCGCGATGACCGGGTGCGGATATGGGGTCATGGCGCCGTCAGCTGGTCGAGCGGTCGACCAGCTTGTTCTTGCGGATCCACGGCATCATGGCGCGCAGCTTCTCGCCCACCTTCTCGATGTCGTGCTCGGCGAGGAGCCTGCGGCGCGCGTTGAGCGTCGGCGCGCCCGCCTTGTTCTCGAGGATGAAGTCGCGCGCGTACTCGCCGTTCTGGATGCGCTCGAGGATCTCCTTCATCGCCTCGCGCGCGGGGGCCCCGACCACCTTCGGCCCGCTCACGTACTCGCCGAACTCGGCGTTGTTCGAGATCGAGTAGTTCATGTTGGCGATGCCGCCCTCGTAGATGAGGTCGACGATGAGCTTGGTCTCGTGCAGGCACTCGAAGTACGCCATCTCCGGGGCGTAGCCCGCCTCGACCAGCGTCTCGTAGCCCGCCTTGATCAGCTCCACGATGCCGCCGCAGAGCACCGTCTGCTCGCCGAAGAGGTCGGTCTCGGTCTCCTCGCGGAAGTTGGTCTCGATCACGCCGCCGCGCGCCGCGCCGATCGCGGCGGCGTAGGAGAGCGCGAGATCCTTCGCCTTGCCCGAAGCGTCCTGGTGCACCGCGATGAGGGCCGGCACGCCGCCGCCCTGGGTGTAGGTCGAGCGCACGAGGTGCCCCGGGCCTTTCGGCGCGATCATGATCACGTCGAGGTCCGCGCGCGGCACGATCTGCTTGAAGTGGATGTTGAAGCCGTGCGCGAAGGCGAGTGCCGCGCCCTTCTTGATGTTGGGCTCGATCGCCTCCCTGTAGACCTCGGGGTGGTTCTCGTCGGGGAGCAGGATCATCACCAGGTCGGCGCCCTTCACCGCCTCGCCGATCTCCTTCACCGGGATCTTCGCCTTCTCGGCCTTCGACCACGAGGCGCCGCCCTTGCGAAGGCCCACGGTGACCTTCACCCCGGAGTCCTTCAGGTTCTGCGCGTGCGCGTGCCCTTGCGAGCCGTAGCCGATGATGGAGACCTTCTTGCCCTTCACGAGCGAGAGGTCGGCGTCCTTGTCGTAGTAGACCTTCATGTGACTGGTTCCTTGGATGGGGATGGGTTCAGGCCTTCAGGACCCACTCGCCGCGCCCGATGCCGGATACGCCGGTGCGCACGGTTTCCAGGATCGCGCCGCGATCGAGCGCGTCGAGGAAGGCGTCGAGCTTCTCGGTGGTGCCGGTGAGCTCGATCGTGTAGGACTTGTCGGTGACGTCGAGGATGCGCCCGCGGAAGATGTCCACGGTGCGCTTGATCTCCTCGCGGTCCTTGCCGCCGGCGCGCACCTTCACGAGCATGAGCTCGCGCTCGATGTGCTTGCCTTCGGACAGGTCGACCACCTTCACCACGTCCACCAGCTTGTTCAGCTGCTTGGTGATCTGCTCGACGATCTCGTCGGAGCCGGTGGTGACGATGGTCATGCGCGAGAGCGTCGCGTCCTCGGTGGGCGCGACGGTGAGCGTCTCGATGTTGTAGCCCCGCGCGGAGAAAAGGCCGGCGACGCGCGAGAGCGCCCCGGCCTCGTTTTCGACGAGGATGGAAAGGATGTGTCGCATGGCTTACAGCTCTTCGGAGAGGATCATCTCCGACATGCCCTTGCCGCCGGGCACCATCGGGAAGACGTTCTCGGTCTGGTCCGTGATGAAGTCCATGAAGACGAGGCGGTCCTTCATCGCGAAGGCCTCCCTGAGCGCGCCCTCCACGTCCGCGGGCTTGTCGATGCGCATGCCGACGTGCCCGTAGGCCTCGGAGAGCTTCACGAAATCCGGCAGCGAATCCATGTACGACTCGCTGTAGCGGTTGCCGTGGAAGAACTCCTGCCACTGGCGCACCATGCCCATGTACCGGTTGTTCAGGTTCACGATCTTCACCGGCAGATGGTACTGCTTGCAGGTGGAGAGCTCCTGGATGCACATCTGGATCGAGGACTCGCCGGTGACGCAGACCACGTCCGCCTTCGGGAACGCGAGCTTCACGCCCATGGCGTAGGGCAGCCCCACGCCCATCGTGCCGAGGCCTCCGGAGTTGATCCAGCGCCGCGGTTTCGCGAACTTGTAGAACTGCGCGGCCCACATCTGGTGCTGTCCCACGTCCGAGGTGACGTACGCGTCGCCCTTGGTGAGCTCGTAGACCTTCTCGATCACGAACTGCGGCTTGATGAGCGGCGAATTGCGGTCGTACTTGAGGCAGTCGCGCGCGCGCCAGGCATCGATCTGCTTCCACCACGCGGCGAGCGCCGCCGCGTCGGGCCTGGCGCTGCCCGCCCGCAGCTGCCCGAGCATCTCGCTGAGGACTTCCTTCACGCCGCCCACGATCGGCACGTCGACGCGCACGCGCTTGGAGATCGACGAGGGATCGATGTCGATGTGGATGATCTTGCGCGCGGGATTGCCGGAGGCGAAGTGCGCGGGGTTGCCGATCACGCGATCGTCGAAGCGCGCGCCCACCGCGAGCAGCACGTCGCAATTCTGCATCGCGTTGTTGGCCTCGAACGTGCCGTGCATGCCGAGCATGCCCACGAACTGCCGGTCCGTCGCGGGATAGGCGCCCAGGCCCATCAGGGTATTCGTGACCGGGTATCCCAGCAGGCGCACGAGCTCGATCACCTCGCCGGAGGCCTCGCCGAGGATCGCTCCCCCGCCCACGTAGATCATCGGACGCTTCGCCTCGAGCAGGAGGTTCAGCGCCTTCTTGATCTGCCCGCCGTGGCCCTTCGTGACCGGGCTGTAGGAACGCAGCTGCAGCTTCTGCGGATAGTGGAAGTGGGTCGGCGTGTTGGAGACGTCCTTGGGGATGTCGACCAGCACCGGCCCGGGTCGGCCGGTGGTGGCGATGTGGAAGGCCTTCTTGATCGTCACCGCGAGCTGCGCCACGTCCTTCACGAGGAAGTTGTGCTTCACCGTCGGGCGCGTGATGCCCACGGTGTCGCATTCCTGGAACGCGTCCTCGCCGATGGCGTTGGTCGGCACCTGGCCCGTGATCACCACGAGCGGGATCGAATCCATGTACGCCGTCGCGATGCCCGTCACCGCGTTGGTGACGCCGGGCCCGCTCGTGACGAGTGCGACCCCGGGCTTGCCCGTGGCGCGTGCGTAGCCGTCGGCCGCGTGGACCGCGCCCTGCTCGTGCCGCGCGAGGATATGCTTGAGGTTGCCCGCTTGGCGCGCGAGCGCGTCGTAGATGTGCAGGACCGCCCCGCCGGGATAGCCGAATACGAACTCGACCCCCTCTTCCTGCAGGCAGCGGATGACGATTTCGGCGCCCGTCAGGGTTTCACCGGTTTCCGCGAGGGGAGGGAGCTGGAGTTCCATGCTAAGACCTTGTAAACGGAGGGATTTCAGAGGGGGAACCAGAGACATTAGCCTGTGGCCTCCGATTGGTCAAGCAGGAATGGTGCCCTCGCCTCCGACCGATCAACCGGTGCGCAGCCCGACGCTTCCAGGCCGTTCAAGATGGCCGACGGCGACGGTGCAACCAACAGGCTTACATGGAATTTGAGCGCCGTGAGACATCAGGCTACTAGCTTGCCGGCCAGTTCTTCGAGGTAATCCGCGGCGTCGTACCGCAACGGTTCCAGCGCTTCGCCGTCGTTCCGCACGGGGATGCCGAGCCGCGCCATGAGCTCGCTTTGGAGAGCAGCGGCCTCGCTGCTGAAATCCGAGTCGAAATCATCTTGCGTCTTTTGATGCTGGTTCTGGAGCGATTGCGTCGTTTGGCGGAAGCCCCTCGCTCGCGCTTCATCGGACCAGCCCGGAAGGGTCTTGTCCAAGGTGTCGTCCCTCGCCCGGTCCACGTTCGTCTGGAACGACCGAAGCCGTCCGATGAAGCGCATCGCGTAGGCGTGCAGCTCGCCGTTGGTGAGTGATTGGAGATGCATTGCCCGCTCCGCGAATGGAGCCCTGATCATGAATGTGAATGGAGCCATGATAATAAATGGAATTAACGGACGTTCGGCGTTGCCGCTCGCGTGTTAGGCCCGCGTATCCCTGTTCACGTTGGGAGCGCGAAGCCGGAGCGGACGAGCCCGAGCCCGAATATTCCCGAAATCCACGTTGCAATTCGTGACACAGCCTGTCGCGCCCCGGCTGCTATAGTCGCGGCGGCAAATTCCAGCTCCAAGCCGGTTAGCGCCCACCTCACAACCGGCAAGGGGCGGGTAAAACCCAAAGCCTCCATTCTTCCGCCCCTGTAAAAACAGGAGCCTATGGCGAATCGCAAAGAGTTGTCGGACTTCCTTGCCTCCGTGGAGCGGCGCGCGTTCAAGCAAAGCGCGTTCTCGGTGCAGGACGACGAGGCCGCGCTCGACATCGTGCAGGACTCGATGATGAAGCTGGCGGAGAAGTACGCGGACCGGCCCCCGGCGGAGCTGCCGCTCCTTTTCCAGCGCATCCTCCAGAACGGCATTCGCGATCACTTCCGCCGTGGCAAAGTACGCTCGACCTGGACGACCCTGCTCTCCAACCTCGGGATCGGCGGCGAGGACGAAGACGTCGACCCCCTCGAGACGATGAACGTGGAGAGTGGGGGCAATCTGCCGGCATCGCCCGCCGACCGCCTGGAGCAGGCCCAGGTCATGGCGGCCATCGAGGAAGCGGTCCGTGCCCTGCCCGAGCGTCAACGCGAGGCCTTCATGCTGCGTTACTGGGAAGAACTCGACGTCAGCGAGACCGCCAAGGCGATGGGATGCTCGGAGGGCAGCGTAAAGACGCACTGCTCCCGCGCGACCCATGCCTTGGCGAAAATCCTGAAATCAAAAGGGATAACGCTATGAACGAAAAGGAATTCGCGGATCGCCTCCGCCCCTGGCTCGCACGCACCGAGTCGCAGGTGGGCGAGATCCACGCCACCCGGCTCAAGGCCGCCCGGCTGCGCGCGCTCGATGCGATGCGCGAGCCCGTGCGCCTATTCGGCCTTTTCACGGTGAGCGCGTCCACCGCGCAGACCATCCGCTATTCCATCGTGCAGCGCTCGCTGCTGTGGCTGCCGATGGTTGCGCTCCTCGCCACCCTCACCTTCCAGTCCATGCGCGAGACGGACCCGGGTGCGGTCGACGCCCAGCTCCTCACGCAGGAACTGCCTCCCGACGCCTTCCTCGACCACGACTTCCAGGCATGGCTCGATCGACCGCAAGGCTGATCGCGGCCGCATTCCTCCTCCCGCTGGCCCTCGCCGCGGGCGCGCGCGAGCTCAAGACGCCGCAGACGCCCTGGCCGCAGCTCAGCCGCGAGCAGCAGCGCATCCTCGCGCCGGTCGCGCCCGAGTGGGACCGCATGCCGGGCTATCAGCAGCAGCGCCTCCTCGGCGCGGCGCGCCGGTACCCGTCGATGCAGCCGATCCAGAAGGACCGCTTCGAGCGCCGCATCCGCGACTGGTCGCAGATGACGCCCGAGCAGCGCAAGGCCGCACGCGAGACGTTCCAGGGATTGCGGCGCCTGCCGCCGGAGCGCCAGCACGAGCTGCGCGAGCGCTGGCTGCGCGAGCATCCGCAGGGTCCAAACCACCGGTGAGCGCAATGCCGCTCGCGCGGCGGGCTCCGCTCGGGCGGCGGCTCGCAAGCGCGCTCTACGACCTGCTCCTCGATGTCGCGATCGCGATGGTCGCCACGTTTCCCTTCATCGCCGTCTTCGGCGATTCCACCGCGGGCTGGCAGCGCCATGCGCTGCAGGCGTGGGTGCTGGCGTGGATCGGCGCCTACTACGTCTGGTTCTGGACGCACGGCGGGCAGACGCTGCCCATGAAGACGTGGCGCATCAAGCTGGTCCGCGCGGACACGGGCGGGCCCCTCAATGCAGGGCGCGCCCTGCACCGCTACCTCCTCGCCGTGCTGGGCTTCGCCGCGCTGGGCCTCGGCTTCGCATGGGCGCTCGTCGATCGCGAGCGGCTTTTCCTCCACGACCGCCTGGCGGGCACCGCGATCGTCGAGGCTTCCTAGCGCCGCTCGGCGCGGTGCAGCCCGAAGGCGGCGGCCGCCACGACGATCGCGAGCGGCGCCCCGGCGGAGAACAGCGCCGGCCAGTCGTTGAGCAGCCCGATGTGCGAGAAGAGCCGGCCCGCGAAGTAGAAACCGAGCCCGATGAGGATTCCCATCACGATCTTCGCGCCCACGCCGCCCGAGCGCGCCGACTGCAGCGCGAAGGGGATCGCGAGCACCATCAGCGCGATCGCCACCAGCGGATAGAGCACCTTGTTCCAGAACGCGATCTCGTAGCGCGTCGCATTCTGCCGGTTCTCCCGCAGGTGCGCGATGTACGCGCGCAGGTTCGCGGCCGACATCTGCTCGGGAACGATCTTGAGCACCGCGAGGATGTCGGGCGTGAGCACGGAGTTCCAGATCGCCGTCGGCAGGCGCTCGAGGACCGCGTGGTCGCCCTCGAAGCGCGTGAGCTCGACGTTCGAGAGCTCCCAGCGGTTCGGCCCCTCGTACGTGCCCTTGTCGGCGCGGCTGATCGAGACCAGGCGGAACTTCGGGTCGAAGTCGTAGATGCGCAGGTTGAGGAGCGTCGTGTCGGCCGTCACGTCCTGGATGTTCACGAAGCTGCGCTCGTCCTTCACCCAGAACCCGGAGCGGAACTCGCGCGCGACGATCGAGCGCGTCGCCTTGAGCCGCAGGTCCTTCGCCGCCTCCTCCGTGTAGGGCGTGACGAGCTCGCCCATGGCGACGGTGACGAGCGCGATGACGAGGCCCGCGCCCACCACGTGGAGCGCGAGCTGGCCGAGGGACAGGCCGGAGGCGCGCATCACGGTGATCTCGGAGTGCTCCGACATGCGCGCGAGCGCGAACAACGTGCCGATGAGCCCGGCGGCCGGCAGCAGCACGTACGCGTGCGCGGCGAGAGACAGGCCGACGTATCCCAGCATCGCGGGCAGGTGGTAGTTGCCCTTGCCGAGGTCGTCGAGCTCGCGGATGAGGTCGAAGAAAGCGAAGAGCGCGAGCAGCGCCACGAGCACGAACAGGCTCGTGACCAGGATCTCGCGCATGAAATAGCGGAACAGCATGGAATCGGGAGGAGGCGGGCCGCGGCGAAGCGCTCCCATTGTGACGCAAGATGCAGCCGCGGCACAAAGCCGGCGAACGGCAAAGGCCTTCCCGGGAAAGGAAGCCCGTTCCGGGCCGCGCGCCTTTGACGCACTACGACGGGGGTGCTAGCGTGACTGCCGGATCCGCCATCCTCCATGAGCGCCCTGCCCAGCTCCGCCCCCACCGCGTCGCGCGCGCCTTCGTCTCCGGCTGCGGCCGACGCGTCCGAGATCCTGGGAGACCACTGGCCCGGGATCCAGATCTACTATCCGCCGGTCAAGTACGCGCCCTCGCTCGGCATCTACGAGGACCTCGAGCAGGCGGCGCAGCGCTTCCGCAAGCACGCGTGGAACACCACCGCGCACACGCTGCTCTTCGACCTGGAGGACGGCTGCCGCCAGAAGGAGATGAGCCGCGAGCTGCTCGCGAGGGAGTTGCCGCGCATGCCGCGGCGCAAGGAGGTCCAGGTCGCGGTGCGGATCAACCCGTTCCGCACCGACGAGTACGACCGGGACCTGCAGCTCGTGCGCGCGCTCGCCGACCACTTCGACGTGGTCATGCTCGCCAAGGCGGGCGAGGCGTACGGAGCGCCGGAGATCCGCGACCTGTCCGCGGTTCTGGTCGGACTCAACCCGCGCATGACGATCCAGCCGATCATCGAGCATCCCAAGTCGCTCAAGATCGCGCCCGACCTCATGCAATACCCGACGGTGAAGCACGTGGTGTTCGGCATCCACGACTTCTCCAAGGCGATGGGCATCCAGATCACGCCGCGCAACTGGATCGAGGAGCTGAAGTTCTACCTGCACGACGTGCTGTTCGAGGCGCGCATCGCGGGAAAGGGCGTGATCGGCGCGGTCGAGACGCCGATCGGCGAGGCGTCGATGCCCGAGGAGTTCGTCGAGCCGCACGACGTGCGCCGCTGGCTCGACCTGCACGGCGACGACGAATCGCGCCTGGTGTACCGGCATGCGTGCGAGGAAGCCTCCATGGGGCTCTCCGGCAAGCAGGTGATCCATCCCTCGCACGTGCATCCGTGCAAGGTCGCATTCACGCCTTCGCCCTCGGAGATCAAGACGCGCATCCGCATGCTCGAGGCGGCGATCGAGGCCGACGCGCTCCTGGGCGGCGCCATCCGCTTCGAGGGCGAGATGCTCGACCCGCCGATGTTCGGCAAGGCGCTGCAGACGCTGCTCCGGGCGCACGCGCTGCACGCGCTCTCGCCCGAGGACACGGCATTCGCGATGGACGTGCTGCGCAAGCTCCCCGCGCAGGTGGTCCGCGAGAACTGGCCGTACGGCGTGATCCTGTGAGCGCCGCCCGGCGGCGCGCCTGGCGATGAGCTCGCTCGCCCCGGCGGACGAGCTCTCCATCCGGAAGGCGCTGCAGGCCGGGATGGCCCACCACGACGCCGGGCGGCTCGCCGAAGCCGAGGCGGCCTATCGCCGGGTGCTCGACGCGGTACCCGACCGGCCCGAGGCGCTCGTGCTCCTCGCCGACGTGGCGCAGCGCGGGGGCGCGGACGAGGAGGCGCTCGCGCTCCTGCAACGCGCGGTCGGCGTCATGCCTTCGATCGCGAAGTTCCGTCACCAGCTCGGAGTCGTGCTGCACAAGTGCGGCCGGGTCGACGAGGCGATCGCCCAGCTGCGCCGCGCCCTCGAGCTGCGCCCGGATCTCGCCGACGCGTACTACAGCCTCGGCAACGCGCTCGTGACGGCGGGACGCGCCGAGGAAGCGATCGCGAGCTACCGGCGCGCCGTCGCCGCACAGCCCGCCTTCGCACCGGCGCATGCCAACCTGGGCATCGTGCTGCAGGACCTGGGACGGGTCGACGACGCCCTGGCCGCCTTTCGCGCGGCGCTCGAGTCGGCCGACACGCCGGTGCAGCGCGCGAACTTCGCCCGCGGGCTGATCTGCGCGCGGCGGCTTCCCGCCGATGCGCAGCTGCCCGAGCTCCTCGCGCGAGCGCTCGCCGGCTCGTGGGCGCGTCCCGGCGACCTCGCGCGTCCCGCGATCGCCGTCCTGCTCGGCGATACGCGCCTGCGCGAACGCATCGATGCCGCCGTGCGCGCGGACGGCGCCGCGGCGGCGGCGCTCTTCGATGCCCAGGCGTTCGCCGCCCTGTCGACGCATCGCCTCCTCCTCGCCCTTCTCGAGAACGCGCAAGCGTGCGAGAGGCGCCTCGAGGCGTTCCTCACCGGCGCGCGCCGCGAATGGCTCGAGGCGGCGCTCGCCGATCGCATCCCGGATGCGGCGCTCGCCTTCGGGTGCGCGCTCGCTCGGCAGTGCTTTCTCAACGACTACGCGTTCGCCGAAACCGCCGGCGAGCGCGCGCACGCCTCCTCGCTCGCGCGGACGATCGAGGCCTCGCTGCGGTCGTCGGGAACGGTGCCCTGCGCGGCGCTCGCCGCAGTCGCCTCCTACGTGCCGCTCGCCTCGCTCGCCGGCGCCGAACGCCTGCTGGAACGCGAATGGCCGCCGTTCGTGAAGGCCCTCCTCCGGCAGCAGGTCGAGGAGCCGCGCGAGGAGCGCGAGGATCGCGCGCGCATTGCGGCGCTCACGCCCATCCGCGATGGCGTCTCGCAGGGCGTGCGGCGGCAGTACGAGGAGAACCCGTACCCGCGTTGGACGGGGCTGCCTGCCTGCGAGCCGCTGTCGTTCGAGGCGTACCTGCGCATGCTCTTCCCGCGCGCTTCGCTGGACGTCCCGCGACCGGGCCGGCCGATCGAGCTGCTCGTCGCGGGCTGCGGCACGGGCCAGGAGTCGGCCGATCTCGCGCGCCAGCTCCCCGATGCGCGCGTGCTCGCGGTGGACCTGAGCCTCGCGAGCCTCGGCTATGCGCGGCGCAAGGCACGCGGCCTCGGCATCGCGAACGTCGAGTACGCGCAAGCCGACATCCTCGAGCTTCCATCCCTCGGCCGGACGTTCGACGTGATCTCCTCGGTGGGCGTGCTGCATCACCTCGCCGACCCGCTCGCCGGTTGGCGCGCGCTCGCGCAATGCCTGCGGCCCGGCGGGTTCATGCAAGTCGGCCTGTACAGCGAGCTCGGGCGGCGCGACATCGTCGCCGCGCGCTCGTTCGTCGCCGAGCGCGGGTTCGCGCCCACGCCCGAGGGCATCCGCGCCGGTCGCGAGGCGCTCTTCGCGGACCCGCGATTCGCGCGCGTCGCCGCGCTGCGCGATTTCTACGGCATGAACGAGTGCCGCGACCTGATCTTCCACGTGCAGGAGCATCGCTTCACGTTCGAGCGGATCGCGCACGCGTTGGCGGCCACGGGCCTCGAGATGCTGGGCCTCATGGTGGACGGCGCGACGAGGCGACGCTATGCCGAGCGCTTCCCCGCGGATGCCGCGCAATGCGACCTCGCGTGCTGGGACGCCTTCGAGCGCGAAATGCCCGACACCTTCGCCGCGATGTACCTCTTCTGGGTGCGCAAGCCCTCCGGGCCGTGAGCGGGCCGCGATTACAATAGAGCGATGACGGACAGCGCTTCGAAGGGCCGCGTGCGCCCCCTCGACGGAATCACCGTGGTCTCGCTCGAGCACGCGATCGCCGCTCCCTTCTGCACGCGCCAGCTCGCCGACCTCGGCGCCCGCGTGATCAAGGTGGAGCGCGCCGGCGAGGGCGACTTCGCGCGCTACTACGACACGCGCGTCGCCGGCCTTTCCTCGCATTTCGTGTGGGTGAACCGGTCCAAGGAAAGCCTCGCCCTCGACCTCAAGAGCGCCGCGGCGCTCGAGGTGATGGAGCGGCTCTGCGCGAAGGCCGACGTGTTCGTGCAGAACCTCGCGCCCGGGGCGGCGGCGCGCCTGGGGCTGTCGGCCGGGCGCCTGCGGGCGGTGAACCCCCGGCTCGTGGTGTGCGACATCTCGGGATACGGCAACGACGGCCCCTATCGCGACCGCAAGGCCTACGACCTGCTGATCCAGGCCGAGGCCGGATTCCTCTCCGTCACCGGCACCAGCTCCGAGCCGGCGAAGGCGGGCGCCTCCATCGCCGACATCGCCGCGGGAATGTACGCGTACAGCAGCGTCCTCGCGGCGCTCCTCCTGCGCGAGCGCACCGGCGAAGGCTCGCACATCGACGTGTCGATGCTGGAATCGCTCGCCGAGTGGATGGCCTATCCCCTCTACTATGCGTACGACGGCGCCGATCCGCCGCCGCGACTGGGCGCCACCCACGCGACCATCTATCCGTACGGACCTTTCGTCGCCGCCGACGGGCGCACGGTGATGCTCGGGCTGCAGAACGAGCGCGAGTGGCAGAAGTTCTGCGAGGTCGTGCTCGAGTACGCCTCGCTCGCGAAGGACCCGCGATTCGAGAGCAATGCGCAGCGCAACGCGAATCGCGCGGCGCTGAGGGCCATCATCGTCGGGCGCTTCGCTCGGCTCACGAGCGCAGAGCTGCGCGAGCGCCTGGATCGCGCGCAGATCGCCAACGCCGACGTGAACACGATGCACGACGTATGGCGCCATCCGCAGCTCGCCGCGCGCCATCGCTGGACCGAGGTGGGCTCCCCGGCGGGCGCGCTGCCCGCGCTGCTTCCGCCCGGCGCGAGCGACCGTTTCGACTACCGCATGGATGCGATCCCGCGCGTAGGCGAGCACAACGCGCCGATCCTGCGCGAGCTCGGGTTCGACGAAGCCTTCATCGAACGCATGCAAACGCCCGCACCTTCCGCCGCCGTGCGATCGCAGCCATGACCCATCCGCTCGCCGAAGCCGTGAGCTTCCTCTTCGTTCCGGGAAACCGGCCAGACCGTTTCGAGAAGGCCGCGACGAGCGGCGCCCACGCCGTGGTCCTCGACCTCGAGGACGCGGTGCCGCCCGGCGAAAAGCCGGCGGCACGCGCCGCGGTGCGCGACGCGTGGCCGAAGCTCGCAGCGCACGCGGTCCCGGTGGTGGTGCGCGTGAACGCGGCCGCCTCGGGCCTGCTCGCGGAAGACCTCGCGGCGCTGCAAGGCCTTTTCCCCCCGGCCGCCGTGATGCTGCCGAAGGCCGAGTCGGCCGAGCACGTGGGACGGGTGCGCGCCGCGCTGCCCGGGGCCGCGGTGATCCCGCTCGTGGAGACCGCCGCAGGATTGCGGGGAATCGACGAGGTGGCGGGATCTCCCGGCGTGCTGCGCCTGGCGATCGGCCACCTCGACTTCATGGCCGACACCGGCATGAGCTGGAGCGAGGGCGAGCCGGAGCTGGTACCCCTGCGCTTCGCGGTGTCGATCGCGACGCGCATCGCGGGCATCGCCCGTGCGGTGGACGGGGTCACCGTGCAGACCGACGACGAGCCGCGCCTGCGCGCCGATGCGCTGCGAGCGAAGCGCTTCGGCTTCGGTGCGAAGCTCTGCATCCACCCGAAGCAGGTGCGCGTGGTGCACGAGGCGTTCGCGCCCGGCGAGGAAGAGGTTGCGTGGGCCAGGCGCGTGGTCGAGGCGGACGCCGCCTCCGGGGGCCGCGCGGTCAAGGTGGACGGGAAGATGGTCGACGCGCCGGTGGTGACGACGGCGCGCGATATCCTCGCGCGCGCCGCGCGCCGCTGAAGGCCCGCCGCCGCCCGGAACCCGCGGTCCGGGATGGTAAAATTGTGCATTGCGCAATGCGCCGCAACCGATCCGCGTGCACGGCCGCAGGCCGCTGCCCGACCGTCCGGCCGCCCGAGGAACCCACGATGACCACGATCCGCGAGGAAGACTTCGTCCAGTCGATCGCCGACGCCTTCCAGTTCATCAGCTACTACCACCCCGAGGACTACATCCGCGACCTGTGGGCGGCGTACCAGCGCGAGGAATCGCCCGCCGCGAAGGACGCGATGGCGCAGATCCTCATCAACTCGCGCATGGCGGCGGAAGGACACCGTCCCATCTGCCAGGACACCGGCATCGCCATCGCCTTCATCCGCGCGGGCATGGAGGTGCGCTGGGAGACGAAGCTTTCGCTCGAGGCGCTCGTGAACGAGGGCGTGAGGCGCGCCTACACCGATCCGGACAATCCCCTGCGCGCCTCGATGCTCGCGGACCCCGACGGCAGGAGGAAGAGCACCGGCGACAACACGCCCGCGGTCACGCACGTCGAGCTCGTTCCCGGCGACAAGGTCGAGGTGATCGTCGCGGCGAAGGGCGGCGGCTCGGAGAACAAGTCGAAGTTCGCGATGCTGCTGCCGAGCGACTCGATCGTCGACTGGGTGCTCGCCCTCGTTCCCACCATGGGCGCGGACTGGTGCCCGCCGGGCATGCTCTCGCTCGGCATCGGCGGCTCCCCCGAGAAATGCATGCTCATGGCGAAGTGGGCCATGATGGAGCCGCTGAACATCCACGAGCTGAGGGCGCGGGGCCCGAGGACGCGCGAGGAGGAGCTGCGCCTCGAGCTCTACGAAAAGGTGAATGCGCTCGGCATCGGCGCGCAGGGGCTGGGCGGCCTCACCACGGTGCTCGACGTGAAGGTGACGGGATTCGCGACGCACGCCGCGTCCAAGCCGGTCGCATTGCTGCCCAATTGCGCCGCCACGCGCCATGCGCACTTCGTGCTCGACGGCAGCGGCCCGGCGAGGCTCGATCCGCCTTCCCTGGATGCGTGGCCGAAGCTCGCGCTCGATTTCTCCAGCAGCAAGCGCGTGAACCTCGACACGATCACGAAGCAGGAGATCGCCGCGTTCAAGGCGGGCGACCGCCTGCTCCTCTCCGGCAAGCTCCTCACCGGACGCGACGCCGCGCACAAGCGCATGGTCGACATGCTCGCGAAGGGCGACAAGCTGCCGGTGGACCTTCGCGGCCGCTTCATCTACTACACGGGGCCGGTCGACGCGGTGCGCGACGAGGTGGTGGGGCCGGCGGGCCCGACGACCAGCTCGCGCATGGACAAGTTCGTGGAGCCGGTGCTCGCGCAGACCGGGCTCTTCGGCATGGTGGGCAAGAGCGAACGCGGCCCGGCCGCGACCGAATCGATCCGCAAGCACGGCGCGCTCTACTGCATCGCGGTGGGCGGCGCGGCCTATCTCGTGTCGAAGTCGATCCGCGCCTCGCGCGTGGTGGCGTTCGAGGACCTCGGCATGGAGGCGATCCGCGAGTTCGAGGTGAAGGACATGCCAGTCACGGTCGCCGTGGATGCGCGCGGCAACGCCGTGCACAAGAGCGGCCCGGCCGAATGGCGCGCGCGGATCGGCAAGATCCCCGTCGCGGTGGCCTGAAGGAACGCACGATGCCCAGGGCCGCCCTGCAGGCGAGCGGCTCGGCGGACGCGCTTTGGCTCGCGCGCGAGTCGGGAGGCCGGCCTCCGTTGCTGATCGTCACGGCGAGCGCGCACGACGCCGAGCGCCTGCGCGAGGAGATCGCGTGGTTCGCGCCGCAGCTCGCCGTCTATCGCCTTCCCGACTGGGAGATCCTGCCCTACGACCAGTTCTCGCCGCACCCGGACCTCGTCTCGGAGCGGCTCTCGACGCTGTGGCAGCTCGCGAACGGCGCGTTCGACGCCGCCATCGTCCCGGTCACCACCGCGCTGCAGCGGCTCGCCCCGCGTTCCTACCTCGCCGGCCGCACCTTCGAGCTGCGCGCGAAGCACAAGCTCGACCTCGAAGGACTGCGGGCGCAGCTCGTGCTTGCGGGTTACGCGCACGTGCAGCAGGTGATGAGCCCGGGGGAGTTCTGCGTTCGCGGCGGGCTCGTGGACCTCTATCCCACGGGCAGCGCGGTTCCCTACCGCATCGACCTCCTCGGCGAGGAGATCGAGACGATCCGCACCTTCGACGTGGACACGCAGCGCTCGATCTACCCGGTGTCCGAGGTGCGCATGCTGCCGGCGCGCGAGTTCCCGCTCGACGAGGAAGGGCGCGCGCATTTCCGCGAAAGCTTCCGCGAGCGCTTCGAGGGCGATCCGACCAAGAGCCGGATCTACAAGGACGTCTCGGCCGCAATCGCCCCCGCCGGCGTGGAGGCGTACCTGCCGCTCTTCTTCGACGCCACCGCGACGATCTTCGACTACGTGCCCGCGAACGCGACCTGGGTCGCGCACGGCGACGTCGCCGCCGCGGCCGAGGCGTTCTGGAAGGACCTGCGGTCGCGTTACGAGCTGCTCCGCGGGGATCGCGAGCGCCCGCTCCTCGATCCGCGCCATCTCTACATCCCCGTCGAGGACTTCTTCGTGGGGCTGAAGGAACGCCTGCGGATCGATCTCAATCGTCGCTCCCGCGAAGGCGAGGACGCGAACGACGAAGGCTTCGCGTCCGAACCGGTTCCCGCGATCGACGTCGACCGCCGCTCCGTCGAGCCGCTCGCGCGGCTCAAGCAGTTCGCGGACGGATTCGACGGGCGCACGCTGATCGTCGCGGAGAGCGCCGGCCGGCGCGAGACGCTCTCGCAGTTCTTCGCCGAGCACCACTTCCACCCCGCCCTCGTCGACGGCTGGGAGCGTTTCCGCGAGTCCGCGCACCCCCTCGCGATCGCCTACGGGCCGGTCGCATCGGGCTTCCTCCTTCCCGGCGAAGGGCTCGCGGTCGTCACCGAAGCGGAGCTCTATCCGGGGCAGGTGCGCCAGTCGCGCCGGCGCGATGGGCGCGCGCGCACGAGCGCCGAGGGCATGGTGCGCGACCTCGCCGAGGTGAAGCCCGGCGATCCGGTGGTCCACAGCCAGCACGGGATCGGGCGCTACCTCGGGCTCGTCACCCTGGACCTGGGCGAAGGCGCGATGGAATTCCTGCACCTCGAGTACGAAGGCGGCGACAAGCTCTACGTCCCGGTCTCGCAGCTGCACATGATCAGCCGCTACACGGGCGCGACGCCGGAATCGGCCCCCATCCACCGCCTGGGAAGCGGGCAGTGGGAGAAGGCGAAGCGCAAAGCCGCACGCCAGGTGCGCGACACGGCGGCCGAGCTCCTCGATCTCTACGCGAAGCGCCTCGCGCGCGAGGGCTACGCCTTCCCGTTGAAGCTGCAGGAATACGAGGCGTTCGCGGCGACCTTCCCCTTCGAGGAGACGCCCGACCAGGCCGAGGCGATCCAGTCGGTGATCGTGGACATGACGATGGGGCGCCCGATGGACCGGCTCATCTGCGGGGACGTGGGCTTCGGCAAGACCGAGGTCGCGATGCGCGCGGCCTTCATCGCCGTCGCCGCCGGCATGCAGGTGGCGATCCTCGTGCCGACGACGCTGCTCGCCGAGCAGCATTTCGAGAACTTCGGCGACCGCTTCGCCTCCTTTCCCGTGAGGATCGCCGAGCTCTCGCGCTTCCGCAGCCCCAAGGAAGTCGCGAAATCGCTCGAAGGGCTCGCCGCCGGCTCGATCGATATCGTGATCGGCACTCACAAGCTGATCCAGAAGGACGTGAAGTTCAGGAACCTCGGCCTCGTGATCATCGACGAGGAGCACCGCTTCGGGGTGCGGCAGAAGGAGGGGCTCAAGAAGCTGCGCGCCGAGGTGGACGTGCTCACGCTCACCGCGACTCCGATCCCGCGCACCCTCGCGATGTCGCTCGAGGGCCTGCGCGATTTCTCGGTGATCGCCACCGCGCCGCAGCGCCGGCTCGCGATCAAGACCTTCGTGCACCGGCTCTCCGAGGGCATCGTGCGCGAGGCGGTGCTGCGCGAGTTGAAGCGCGGCGGCCAGGCCTACTACGTCTACAACGACGTCGAGACCATCGAGAACCGGCGCGCGGAGCTCGAGGCGCTGCTGCCCGAGGCGCGCATCGCGGTGGCGCACGGCCAGATGCGCGAGCGCGAGCTGGAAGGCGTGATGCGCGACTTCTACCACCAGCGCTCGAACGTGCTGCTCTGCTCGACCATCATCGAGACGGGCATCGACGTGCCGACGGCGAACACGATGCTCATCCACCGCGCCGACAAGTTCGGGCTCGCGCAGCTCCACCAGCTGCGCGGGCGGGTCGGCCGCTCGCACCACCAGGCCTACGCGTACCTGCTCACGCCGCCGGAAGAGGCGCTCTCCGCCTCCGCGAAGAAGCGCCTCGAGGCGATCCAGGCGATGGAGGAGCTGGGCGCCGGCTTCTACCTCGCGATGCACGACCTGGAGATCCGCGGCGCGGGCGAGGTGCTCGGCGAGTCGCAGTCGGGCGGCATCCACGACGTCGGCTTCACGCTCTACACCGAGATGCTGCAGCACGCGGTGAAGTCGCTCAAGAACGGGAAGGAGCCCGACCTCTCGCGCCCGTTCGAGGTCGCGACCGAGGTGAACCTGCACGCGCCGGCGCTCCTGCCCGAGGCGTATTGCGGCGACGTGCACGAGCGGCTGGTGCTCTACAAGCGCCTGGCGAACTGCCAGACGGACGAGGAGCTCGAGCGCCTCACCGAGGAGCTGGTGGACCGGTTCGGCGCGCTCCCCGATCCCGCGCGCGTCCTGCTCGAGTGCCACAAGCTGCGCATCCAGGGGGCGCCGCTGGGCGTGCAGAAGATCGACGCCGCGCCCTCGGGCATCGTGGTGCAATTCGTCCCCCAGCCGCCGGTCGATGCGCGGCGCGTGCTCCAGCTCGTGCAATCGAGCCGCATCTACCGCCTGCCCGGACCCGACCGCGTGAGGATCGAGATGAAGCACGACGACATGCGCAGCCGCTCGAACGAGGTGCGCCAGTTCCTCAAGAAGCTGGCATAAGACGAGCCACGAGCATGATGGGAACCACAGATGAACACGGATGAACACAGATAGTCCTCGAAGCAGAACCGCATCGTGCCCATGGCCACGCCGCAATCACTCTCACAAATCATCCGTGTTCATCCGTGTTCATCTGTGGTTCCTCGCCTGAATAGAGCGAAGCGATGAACCTGATCGTCCAGGGCGAGGAAGTGGAGACGCCCGACCTCAAGGCGCTCGCAAAGATCGCGGGCGGCGAGGCCATCGAGCGCGTCTCGGAGACCGCGTTTCGCATCACGAAGGCGGATGCGGCATCGCGCGAGGCCGTGGCGGCGCATTGCGCGCGGTCGAGGCTCGACTGGGCCTTCGTCGCGCAAGGACGCACCCTCGCGGATTTCGCGCTCCTCGCGATGGACATGGACTCGACGCTGATCGCGATCGAGTGCATCGACGAGATCGCGGACTTCGCCGGGCGCAAGAAGGAAGTCGCGGAAGTGACCGCTGCGGCGATGCGCGGCGAGATCGACTGGCCCGAGAGCCTGCGGCGCCGCGTGGCGAAGCTCGCGGGGCTCGATGAGGCCGTGCTCGGGCGCGTCTACGCGGAGCGGCTGCGATTCAGCCCCGGCGCCGAGCGCCTCGTCGCGGCCGCGCGCCGCGCGCGGCTCAAGGTCCTGCTGGTGTCCGGCGGCTTCACCTACTTCACCGACCGGGTGCGCGACCGGCTGGGAATCGACTACGCCTACTCGAATGTGCTCGTCGTGGAGGACGGCAAGCTCGCCGGACGGGTGAGCGGCCCGCTGGTGGATGCGCAGGGCAAGGCGGGGCACCTGGCGCGCGTCAAGCGCGAGCTCGGCATCCCCCGCGAACGGGTGCTCGCCGTGGGCGACGGCGCCAACGACCTCGCGATGCTCGCCGAGGCCGGCACGAGCGTCGCCTACCATGCGAAGCCCGTGGTGCGCGAGAAGGCGGACTACGCGCTGGACTACGCCGGTTTGGACGGATTGCTCAACTTGTTCCCGGAATCCGGGTCATCATCCTTGCCGCGCTTCGGAAGCGGAAAATAGACGTAGGCCGGCTGCGGGACCGCCGCCTGGCGCCTTTCCTTCCACGTCTGGAGATCCTGCGGACGATCCCACCAGGTGAGCCGGTTCTTCTTCTGCTGCTCGATCACCTGGGGATTCTTCCGGACGAAGTCCTTCAGGAAACGGGTGATTTCGGATTCGTACATGGCCTAGGTGCAAGTGATTGATCCACGGGAATTTTATCACCGATAATGGAACGCTGATGCGCCTTACCTATCCGCGCTCCTTCCTCACCCTGCTGCTGGTCGGGTTCTCGATCGTCGCCGCACCGCTCCTCTTTGCGATCTTCTCGAACGCGATCGCCTTCGAGCGGCTGGCGGGCCTCTCCGAGCAGGCGGTGCACCAGGCGGTGCGCGTGACGCAATCGAGCCGCTCCCTGCTTTCGACCATCACTGCGCTCGAGCGATCCTCGCGGCAGTACGCGGTGGCGGGCGAGCCCAAGTTCCTCGACGCGTACAACGAGAACCGCAGCCGGTATCTCGGCATGATCCGGCGCCTCGAAGCGATGACGCTCTCCGACGAGCAGCGCGCGGATGTCGCGGCGATCGAGCGCGAGGAGCTGGCGATCCACGACATGGTGCTGCGGCTGGGCCCGGTGCCGGACCTTTCGCAGCAGCTTCCCGCGGCGTTCAACTCGCTCGTGGAAAAGGCGCAGGCGCTGGTGCAGCTCGGCGACTACGTGATCGACCAGGGCATCGCGGAGCTGCGCACACAGGCCGAGCGATCGCGCAACCGGGTCTTCTGGCTCGTGAGCGCGCTGATCCCGACCGCGGTCGCGCTCATCGGCGCGTTCACCTGGCTCATCGCGCGGCCCATCGGGCAAGTGAGCTCGAGCATCCGCGCGCTCGGCGAGGGTGATTTCGCGAGGCCGATCCACGTCGAGGGGCCGGGCGACATGGTGCGGCTGGGCGAGCAGCTCGACTGGCTGCGCGAGCGCCTGGTGACGCTCGAGGCGCAGAAGACGCGCTTCCTCCAGCACATCTCGCACGAGCTCAAGACCCCGCTCACGGCTCTGCGCGAAGGCTCGGACCTGCTCTCCTCCGGCGTCGTGGGCAACCTCAACGCCGAGCAGCGCGAGATCGCGCGCATCCTGCAGGAGAACTCGATCCAGCTGCGCAAGCTCATCGAGGGACTGCTCGACTACAGCGCCGTCCACGCGCAGGCATCGTACCTCGATGCGAAGATCGTTCCGCTGCGCGACGTGATCCGCCGGGTGGTGAACGACCGCAAGCTCGCGATCGTCGCGAAGGGCATCCGCATCGAGCTCAACTGCGAGAACGTCGCGGCCTACTGCGACGAGGAGAAGATCCGCGTGATCCTCGACAACCTGCTCTCGAACGCCGTGAAGTATTCGCCGGAGCTGGGCCTCGTCTCCATCAAGCTCTACAAGCAGCGCGGCGACGCGGTGTTCGAGGTGCTCGACGAGGGGCCGGGCATTCCCGGCGCCGATCGCGAGAGGATCTTCGACGCGTTCTGGCGCGGGATCGAGGCGCCCGCCGCCTCCGTCAAGGGAAGCGGCCTGGGACTTTCCATCGTGAAGGAATACGTGGCGCTGCATCGCGGCTCGATCGAGGTGCTCGACGGGCCCGGGGCGCATTTCCGCCTTCGCATCCCGCGCCGCAAGCCGGAGAGCCGGGAGGCCGCGGCATGAGGCGCCTCGCGCTCGCGCTCCTGCTGGCCGCACTGTGGGGCTGCTCGGATATCGAGCAGGCCGTGCCCTCGCTCGCCGGCGAGAGACTCGCGAGCTACATGGACCGGCTGCATGGCATGGACGAGCAACGCCTCGCCGCCGAGGCCGCGCGGCAACGCGACCTCGCCGTGCGCGACCCCGGCGACCTCGCGCGGGTGCGTGCCGCCCTCGCGCTCTCCCTCGCGCCGCACCCCGACGAGGCGGAGATCCTCGCGCTGGTGGATCCGGTGCTCACGCAGAAAAACGCGCCCGCCGATGTCCGCGGCGTGGCAAGCTTCTTGCAAGCGATGGCGGCGGACCGCCGCAGGCTCCGGGAGAGCGCCGCGGCGGCCGGTCAGAAGCTTCGCGAGGAGCACCATGCCCGAGAGCAGGAAAAGCAGCGCGCCGACGCGCTGCAGGAGCGCGCGGCCGAGCTGCAGCAGAAGCTCGATGCGCTCTCCGAGCTCGAGAAGAGCCTCTCCAACCGACCCCCGACGAGCCACTGAATGCTGAACCAAGGAAAAGCTTCGCTGTTGCTGGTTGACGACGACCCGGACTTGCTGCGGTTGCTCGCGATCCGCCTGAAGGCCAACGGATACGGAGTGACCGCCGTCGAGAGCGGACGCCGCGCGCTCGCGTCGATCGCGGCGTCGCGCCCGGACCTCGTCCTCACCGACCTGCGCATGGAAGGCATGGACGGGATGGCGCTCTTCCAGGAGCTCCAGGGCGCCTGTCCGGGGCTTCCCGTAATCATCCTCACCGCGCACGGAACGATCCCCGACGCCGTCGCCGCCGTGAAGCGCGGCGTGTTCGGCTACCTCACGAAGCCCTACGATCCCGAGGAGCTGCTGGGCCAGATCGCGCGCGCCCTCACGCTCCACGGCGGATCGAGCGCGATGCAGGCGGGCGTCGGCCAGGTGTGGCGCGAGGATATCGTCACGCGCTCTTCGCTCATGGAGGACCTGCTCGCGAAGGCCCAGCGCGTCGCCGCGGGCGACGCGAGCGTGCTGATCCAGGGCGAGAGCGGCAGCGGCAAGGAGCTGCTCGCGCGCGCCATCCATCGCGCGAGCCCGCGCGCGAACGAGCCCTTCGTCGCGATCAACTGCGGCGCCATCCCCGAGACGCTCCTCGAAAGCGAGCTCTTCGGCCACACCAAGGGCTCCTTCACCGGCGCCATCGCCGACCAGCGCGGCCTCTTCGTCGCGGCGGACAAGGGCACGCTCTTCCTCGACGAGATCGGCGACATGCCGCTGCCGCTGCAGGTGAAGCTGCTGCGGGTCATCGAGACGCGCGAGGTGCGCCCGATCGGCGCCACGCGCACGATTCCCTTCGACGTGCGCATCGTCTCGGCGACGCACCGCGACCTCGCGCACGAAAAGGAAGCGGGCAACTTCCGCGAGGACCTCTATTACCGGCTGAACGTCGTCTCGCTCAAGCTTCCTTCGCTCGACGAGCGTCCCGAGGACATCCCGCTCCTCGCCGAGCACTTCCTGGCGCGGCTTGCGCCGCGCTACGGGCGCGACAAGGCCTCGTTCTCCCCGGAGGCGCTCGAGCTGCTGGTGAAGGCGAAGTGGCCGGGCAACGTGCGGCAGCTCTACAACGTGGTCGAGCAGTCGATCGCGCTGTGCCCGACGTCGATCATCCCGCAGTCCTTCGTCGAGCAGGCGATCCAGGTGGAGATGCACGAGATGACCTCGTTCGAGGACGCGCGCAAGCGCTTCGAGCGCGACTACCTCACGCGCATCCTCAAGCTCACCAGCGGCAGCGTCACGCAGGCGGCGAAGCTCGCGCGCCGCAACCGCACCGAGTTCTACAAGCTGCTGCAGCGCCATGGAATCGAGGCGGCGGTATTCAAGGGCACGGCCAAATCGGGGTGACGTAGAGCGGACGCCACACCGTGTGGCTGTCGCTCTACAACGACGGGAATTTTCCCCGGCGGAACAAGAGCTTGCCCAGGCAGCCCGAATCCCGCGTCGTTCGCAAGAGACACATCATCCCGCGACGTGGCTGGGCACGGAACCGCGGATTTCCGCAAGCGATTGATTGGCCATGAGAAACTGGAACTGGCATCGCCCTTGCTACAAGCAGGGTGTGCGCCTTGTGGGGCAGATCCAATCTGCCCCGTTTTTTTTATAGCGCGCATGCATTGCGCCGCGGAGCGCGAGCATCGCACGCCCCCTTCGCGCAACAGCCGCCACTCCGTGGCGCCGACGCGGACAGCAGCGGTTAACGGCTAGCTAGTCCGACTCCTCGATCCACGCAGCCTGGATCGCCTCGAGGATCTTCTCGCCCGAGCGTTTCGGATCGTCGTCGAACCCGTCCAGCTCCGTCACCCAGCGGTGAAGGTCGACGAAGTTCACCCGCAACGGATCCGCTTCGGGGTGCGCATCTGCGAGCGCGAGCGCGATCTCGCGCGTATCGATCCATTTCATCGCGCCATTCTAATCCCATCGCGCGGCGCGCCCCGCCGCCGCCGGAAGGGCCGCGTTTGCCGCTCGCTGCGGCTCCCGGCAATACATCGTCGTGCGATATGAATCGAGCGCGGCGCGGATCGGCGCAAGGTTCGCCGGACGAAAATGCAAGCCACGCGACAGCTATGGCCAACGGTCGGCGCGCAATGTTCCCCGAGTTGATGTTCGTCAAGTGAACGAACGCGCGCGGAAGGTCTCATTCGGGCAGTCCCGCTCATGCGGGAAAACACCAGGAGAAGGAGCGAGTCGATGAGAAGAAGCAAAGCATGGAGCCGTATCGTCGCCGCGTCGGCAGCCGCGGTCGCCGCATTGCTGCTCGCGCCCGGGACCGCGCTCGCGGTGCCGAGCTTCGCGCGGCAGACGGGCATGGCGTGCGAGGCGTGCCACACCGTGTTCCCGGAGCTCACGCCCTTCGGGCGGCGCTTCAAGATCAACGGCTACACGATCGACAACCTTCCGCAGGTGAGCGGAATCAGCCCGAACGCCGAGCAGACGCTCACGCTCAACCAGCTGCCGCCGTTGTCGTTCATGTTCCAGGCTTCGTACACGAAGACCAAGTCGGCGCTGCCCGACAGCCAGCTTCCCGAAGCGATGTCGAAGAACGGGCAGGTGCTGTTCCCGCAGCAGGCGAGCCTCTTCTACGCCGGGCGCATCGCGCCGAACCTGGGCGCGTTCGTGCAGATGACCTACGACGGAACCGTGGGCCAGTTCGGCTGGGACAACACCGACTTCCGCTACGCGAGGCCGGTCAACGACAACCTGCTCTGGGGGATCAGCCTCAACAACAACCCCACCGTGCAGGATCCGTGGAACTCGACTCCGGCATGGCAATCGCCCTTCGACCAGCGCAGCGCGACCGCGCCGGCGCCGGGCGCCGCAACGATGATCGACGGCGGTCTCGCCGATGCGGGCGTCGCGGGTGCGAGCGTCTACTTCTACTTCAACGATTCGATCTATGCCGAGCTCGGCGCGTACCACTCGGCCCCGGCGGTCGCCCAGATCGACAGCACGAGCACGAGCGTCGTGGACGGGCTCGCGCCCTACTGGCGCCTCGCCTACGAGCACCAGTGGGATCGCAACTCGTGGGAGGTGGGCACCTACGGCGTCCAGGCCAAGCTCTTCCCGGGGGGCGGCCTGCCGCTCTCGGGCCCCACGGACAAGTTCCGCGACTGGGCGCTCGACACGCAATACCAGTACATCGGCGACGAGCACCTGTTCTCGGCGATCGCGACCTACATCGACGAGAAGCAGACGCTGGATGCGACGTACGCCGGCGCGGGCTCGAGCAACCAGTCGAACGACCTGAAGACCTACCGCATCGGCGGCAGCTACTACTACCACCGCAAATACGGGGCGGCGCTCGGGTACTTCTCGACCACGGGATCCGCGGACGACATCCTGTACGCGCAGGGCGACCCGGTGACCGGCTTCGCCAACAGCAAGCCGGACAGCGACGGCTGGTCCATGGAGCTCGACTGGGTGCCCTACGAGAACACCAAGTTCGCCCTGCAGTACACGGCGTACAACAAGTTCAACGGCGCCGGCAGCAACTACGACGGGCTCGGGCGCAACGCATCCGACAACGACACCCTGTATGTGCTCGGCTGGGTCAACTTCTAGGCGGATGACGATGAAAATGACGATCGCACTTGCGGCAGGGGCGGCGCTGGCGCTTGCCGCCGCCACGGCATCGGCACAGCAGGGGACGCAGCTCGCGAGCGGCGTGTGCTCCGCGTGCCACGGCCCCAGCGGCCACAGCATCTCGCCGGTGTTTCCCAACCTCGCGGGCCAGCAGTCGGCTTACATCGTGCTGCAGCTCGACGCGTTCCGCGGGAAGCTTCGCGGCGACCCGAACGCGCAGGCGTACATGTGGGGCATGGCCTCGCAGCTCTCGGACGCCACGATCAAGTCGCTGGCGGACTACTACGCCTCGCAGAAGCCGGTACCCGGCGTTGCGGGCGATCCCGCGCTGATGGCCGAGGGACGCACGATCTTCACCGGCGGGATTGCCCAGGAGAAGGTCCCGGCCTGCGCCTCCTGCCACGGCGAGGACGCGCAGGGCAACGGTCCGTTCCCGCGGCTCGGCGGGCAGCACGTCGAGTACCTCATCGCGCAGCTCGAGGGCTTCAAGTCGGGGGTCCGCGCCAACGCGCCGATCATGACCAACGTCGTGAATACGATGAGCGAGGAGCAGCTCCGGGCGGCGGCGACCTACGCCGCCTCGAAGTAGCGTGGCGCGTCGGGCGGCGGCCGCTTCGCCCCGCACCGTGCGCTCGATGCGCTTCGCGCTTCCCCTGCTCGCCGTGCTCGCGTTGGCCTGCGTGCGCGCGAGCGCGGCCGATCCGGGCGACGCCGCGCTGCGCAAGGAAGTGGGCGCGCTCGAGGAGAAGGTGCGCATCCTCGAGCAGCGCGTGGAGCTCCTGGAAGGACGCTCGACCGCGGTGCCTGCCGCGCGCCCCGCGGCCGAAACGCCGGCGTCCTCGCCTGCACCGGCAACGGCCGCCACGCCAGCCCCGGCGGCGGCTGCACCCGTTGCGTCGGCGGCCGCACCCGTTCCCCCTGCGGCTGCACAGGCCGGGGGCTACGTGAGCCCGGAGGCCGCGCTCCGCGCGAGCTGGTCGAAGATCCGCCAGGGCATCGATATGCGCGAAGTCGAGCGCCTCCTCGGGGACCCGTCCCGGAAGCTGACCCTCGACGGCAGGACGGTGTGGTACTACGAGTACCCGGGGACCGGCCGGGGCTCGGTGTTCTTCACCGACGCCGGCCGCGTTTCGAGCAGCCAGTCGCCCCTGGGGTGGGGATGGTGAGCGTCACGATTTCGCCTCGCTCACCTGGTTGATGGTGTATTTCGGGATCTCGACCGTCACCGGCTCTTCGGCGATCTTCGCCTGGCAGGAGAGCCGCGACGTCATCTCGAGCCCCCACGCCTTGTCGAGGAGGTCGTCCTCCTTCTCGCTCGCCGGTTCCAGCGAATCGAAGCCTTCGCGCACGATCACGTGGCACGTGGTGCACGCGCAGCTCTTCTCGCACGCGTGCTCGATCTCGATGCCGTTGTCGAGCAGCGTGTCGCAGATCGAGCGCCCGCGGGTCGCCTCGATCACCTTGCCTTCCGGGCACAACGTCTCGTGGGGAAGCACCGTGAGCTTCGTCATTTCGAGACTTCATCGACGTTGCGTCCGGCGAGCGCGGAGGAGATGGCCCGGTTCATGCGGCGCTCGGCGAACAACCCGGAGGCCCGGTTCAGCGCTTCGATCGCCGATTTGATGGCGCGATGGTCGCTCGCCCGGCGCGCGGAGTCGAGCGCACCGATGCTCGCCTCGAGCGCGCTTCGCTCGTCGGCCGCGAGCAGGTCGCCGTCCTGCGCGAGCGCGGCGCGCACCGCGGCGAGGAGCGACTCCGCTTCCACGCGCTGCTCGGCGAGGGAGCGGGCATTGCGGTCCTCGCCGGCGTGCGAGAAGCCCTCCTCCAGCATGCGCGAGACGGCTTCGTCCGAGAGTCCATAGGAGGGCTTCACGACGATCGAGGACTCCACCCCCGTCGTCTTCTCGCGCGCGGACACGGAGAGCAGTCCGTCCGCGTCGACCTGGAAAGTCACCTGGATCCTCGCCGCGCCGGCCACCATCGGCGGGATGCCGCGCAGCTCGAAGCGCGCGAGCGAGCGGCAGTCGCTCACCAGCTCGCGCTCCCCCTGCACGACGTGCATCGCCATCGCCGTCTGGCCGTCCTTGAACGTCGTGAATTCCTGCGCGCGCGCGACGGGGATCGTGGAGTTCCTCGGGATCACGCGCTCGACGAGCCCGCCCATGGTCTCGAGGCCGAGCGAGAGCGGGATCACGTCGAGGAGCAGCCAGTCGTCGCCCGCGGCGCGATTTCCCGCGAGCACGTTCGCCTGGATCGCGGCGCCGATCGCCACCACCTGGTCGGGATCGAGATCCTTGAGCGGCGTCTTGGCGAAGAATTCCTGCACCGCGCGCTGCAGGTGCGGCATGCGCGTGGCCCCGCCCACCAGCACGACGCCGTCGACGTCGCCCGGATCCAGGCGCGCGTCGCGAAGGGCCTTGCGCGTGGGGCCGAGCGTCTTGTGCACCAGCCCCGCGGTGAGGCTCTCGAGCTCGTCGCGGCGCAGGTGCAGGTGCAGATTCTGGCCGTAGGAAAGCGTCACGTGGACGTCCGCGTTGGTCTCGGCGGAGAGGCGTTCCTTCACCTCGCGCGCCGCGGCGAGGAGGCGACGCGTGTCTCCGCTTCCCGCGTCCGCGAGGCCGTGCGCCTTGCGCCAGTGCATCGCGATCGCCTGGTCGAAATCGTCGCCGCCGAGGGCGGAATCGCCGTTCGTGGCGAGCACCTCGAACACGCCGCGCGTAAGGCGCAGGATCGAGATGTCGAAGGTGCCGCCGCCCAGGTCGAACACGGCGAAGGTGCCTTCCGAAGCATGGTCGAGCCCGTAGGCGATCGCCGCCGCCGTCGGCTCGTTGAGCAGGCGCAGCACGTTGAGGCCCGCGAGCCGCGCCGCGTCCTTCGTCGCCTGGCGCTGGGAGTCGTCGAAATAGGCGGGGACCGTCACCACCGCGCCGAAGATCTCGCCGCCCAGCGCGCGCTCGGCGCGGTCGCGCAGCACCTTCAGGATCTCCGCGGAGACCTGCACCGGTGAGCGGCGCCCGGCCTGCGTCTCGATCGCGACCATGCCCGGCGCATCGACGAAGCGGTACGGAAGGGCGCCGTACTTCGCGACGTCCGCCACGCCGCGTCCCATGAAGCGCTTCACCGAGACGATCGTGTTCGACGGATCGTCGGCCTGCGCGTCGCGCGCCTCGTAGCCCACCACGACGCGCCCCTCGGGAAGGTAGCGCACGATCGAGGGCAGGAGGGGACGGCGCTCCGCGTCGGCGAGGACCTCGGCCACGCCGCTCCTCACGGTCGCGACGAGCGAGTGCGTGGTGCCGAGGTCGATGCCTGCGGCGATGCGCCGCTGGTGCGGATCGGGCGATTGGCCCGGCTCGGAGATCTGCAGGAGCGCCATGTCAGGGATTCATCGCGTCGTCGATTTCCTCGTCGAGCTTCTCGAGGAAACGCAGCTTGCGCACCAGCGAGCAACCCGCGTCGTAGGTGGCGGCGTCGAGGGCGCGGGCGAGGAGCTCCAGCATCTCGTCGCGCGAGGCGGCGATCTCGGCGCGCAGCTCGGCGAGCGCCGCGAGGTCGCTTCCGGCGCGCGCGTCCGACACCGCCTCGCGCCACTCCATCTGCTGCATCAGGAAGTCCGCCGGCATGGAGGTGTTGCTCTCCTCGCCGGTGTCGTAGCCCTTGAGGGCCAGCAGGTAGCGCGCGCGGGCGATCGGGTCGCGGAGCGTGCGGTACGCCTCATTCGCGCGCGTCGCCCATTGCATCGCCACGCGCCGCTCCGCCTCGCTCGCCGCGGCGAAGCGGTCCGGGTGCACGCGGCTCTGCAGCTCGCGGTAGCGCTGCTCGAGGTACGAGGCCTCGAGCGCGAAGACGGCGGGGAGGTCCAGCAGCTCGAAGTGGTTGCGCGCGAATTCGGGAGTCATGGGAGAAAAAAGGGGCGGTTCCCCGCCCCTTTCGCGCCATCTGCGGGCCGCGACCTAGACGTTGAACGATTCCCCGCAGCCGCAGCGGTCCTTCTCGTTCGGGTTGTTGAACTTGAAGCCTTCGTTCAGCCCCTCGCGCACGAAGTCGAGCTCGGTGCCGTCGAGGTAGGCGAGGCTCTTCGGGTCGATGAGGACGCGCACGCCGTGGCTCTCGAACTCCTGGTCCTCCGGCTGCGCCTCGTCGGCGTATTCCAGCTTGTACGCGAGCCCGGAGCAGCCGGTCGTCTTCACGCCGAGCCTCACGCCCACCCCCTTGCCGCGCTTCTCGATGTAGCGCCGCACGTGGTCCGCGGCGCGGTCGGTCAGGGTGACGGCCATTTCAGTCCGCGGCCTTCTTCTCGGGCGCGACCGCCTCGGCTGCGCCGTACTTCTTGCGGTAGTCGGCGACCGCGGCCTTGATCGCGTCCTCGGCGAGGATCGAGCAGTGGATCTTCACGGGCGGCAGCGCCAGCTCCTCGGCGATCTGCGTGTTCTTGATCGTCGCGGCTTGCTCGACGGTCTTGCCCTTCACCCACTCGGTCACGAGCGACGAGGAGGCGATGGCGCTGCCGCAGCCGTAGGTCTTGAACTTCGCGTCCTCGATGACGCCGTCCTTGTTCACCTTGATCTGCAGCTTCATCACGTCGCCGCAGGCGGGCGCGCCGACCATGCCTGTGGCCACGCCCTCCTCGCTCTTCGCGAAGGAGCCGACGTTGCGGGGGTTCTCGTAGTGGTCGATGACCTTGTTGCTGTATGCCATTTCAGTCTCCTCGGCGGACCTTCACCGCGGTGCTCTCCCTCGGGGGAGGGTGCGGGGCGAGTCCTATTTCAATGTGCAGCCCATTGGACGGTATTCAAGTCGATGCCCTCCTGGTGCATTTCCCAGAGCGGGCTCATCTCGCGCAGCTTTCCGATGCGCTCCTTGAGGAGCGTCACGGTGAAGTCGATGTCCTCGGGGGTCGTGAAGCGCCCGAGCGTGAACCGGATCGAGCTGTGCGCGAGCTCGTCGTTGCGGCCCAGCGCGCGCAGGACGTACGAAGGCTCGAGGCTCGCCGAGGTGCACGCGGACCCCGAGGAGACCGCGAGCTCCTTCACGCCCATGATGAGCGACTCGCCCTCGACGAAGTTGAAGCTCACGTTGAGGTTGTGCGGCACGCGCAGCTCGAGGTCGCCGTTCACGTAGACCTCCTCCATCTCGCGGACGCCGGCGAGCAGCCGGTCGCGCAGCACCCGCACGCGCTCGTTCTCGCTCGCCATCTCCAGGCGCGCGAGGCGGAAGGCCTCGCCCATGCCGACGATCTGGTGCGTGGGAAGCGTGCCCGAGCGAAGGCCGCGCTCGTGCCCGCCGCCGTGCATCTGCGGCTCGATGCGCACGCGCGGGCGGCGCCGGACGTACAGCGCGCCGATGCCCTTGGGCCCGTAGGTCTTGTGGGCGGAAAAGCTCATCAGGTCGACCTTGAGCTTCTGCAGGTCGATTTCCACCTTGCCCGTGGCCTGCGCCGCGTCGACGTGGAACACGATTCCCTTCGCGCGGCAGATCTCGCCGATCTCGGCGATCGGCTGGATCACGCCGATCTCGTTGTTCACCAGCATCACCGAGACGAGGATGGTATCGGGCCGCAGCGCCGCCTGGAGCTTGCCGAGGTCGAGCAGGCCGTCGGGCTCCGGATCGAGGTAGGTCACCTCGAAGCCCTCGCGCTCGAGCTCGCGCATCGTGTCGAGCACCGCCTTGTGCTCGGTCTTCATCGTGACGAGGTGCTTGCCCTTCGTCTTGTAGAAGTGCGCGGCGCCCTTCAGCGCGAGGTTGTCGGATTCGGTCGCCCCGGAGGTCCAGACGATCTCCTTCGGGTCGCAGTTCACGAGCTTCGCCACCTCGGCGCGGGCGTTCTCGACCGCCTGCTCCGCCTCCCATCCATAGGAGTGGCTGCGCGAGGCGGGATTGCCGAAGCGCTCGGCGATCCAGGGAATCATCTGCTCCGCGACGCGAGGGTCGACGGGCGTGGTGGCGGAGTAGTCCAGATAGACCGGTCGCGTGCGGTTCATGGCGTCATGCCGGAAGGATGTTCGGCACGCGGGACTTCGCGGCGCGAACGACGGAGACGTGATTCTTCCTGCGTTGCTTCTCCACGAGCTCCGAGAGCTTCACGCCGGAGAGAAAGCCGTAGACGGCCTCGTTGAGCTGCGCCCACAGGTCGTGGGTCATGCAGCGCTGGTTCTCGTGGCAGTTCTCGCGGCCCCCGCACTGCGTCGAATCGATGCACTCCTCGACCGCGCAGATGATGTCGGCGACCGAGACCTCGCGCGGGTCGCGCGCGAGGTGGTAGCCGCCGCCCGGCCCGCGCACGCTCTCGACGAGCTCGCGGCGGCGCAGCTTCCCGAAGAGCTGCTCCAGGTAGGAGAGCGAGATCTTCTGCCGCGCGCTGATGCCCGCGAGCGCGACCGGGCCGTCGGTGGAATGCAGCGCGAGGTCGAGCATCGCGGTGACCGCGAATCGTCCCTTGGTGGTGAGTCTCATGGGATTCCTTGCGTGGCGCCCGCGTAAAGCCCGAGCGATTCAGTCAAGTATAGGAAATCCGATCTGTTTCAGTCAAGAATAGTTTCAGGCGAAGACTACCCCCGGCCCGGCGGTGGCGCGCGGTGCCGCCTGCGCTTCGTCCCGCTCCAGGCCTTCCAGCCGGCGCAGGATCTCCGCAAGGCGTCCATCCAGGTCCTCGGTGCGCGAGCCGAGCGCGAGGAGCGCGCGACTCACCGGATCGTCGAGGTCGGCGCTCACTGCGTACGCGTCGAAGACCGTGCGCGCGGCTTCCGCCGTGGCGCCGGAGGACTCGACGAGCCGCGCCGGAATGCCCACCACGGTGGCGCCGGCGGGCACCGGCCTTCACCACGACCGAGTTGGAGCCCACCTTCGCACCGTCGCCCACCACGAAGGGGCCGAGGATCTTGGCGCCCGCGCCCACCACCACGCCGCGACCGAGCGTCGGGTGGCGCTTGCCCTTGTCCCAGGTGACGCCGCCCAGCGTGACGCCGTGGTAGAGCGTGCAGTCGTCGCCCACCTCCGCCGTCTCGCCGATCACTACCCCCATGCCGTGGTCGATGAAGACGCGGCGGCCGACGACGGCGCCCGGATGGATCTCGATGCCCGTGAGGAAGCGCGCGATGTGCGAGCCGAAGCGCGCGAGCCAGCGCAGTCCCCAGCCCCACAACCGGTGGTTCACGCGGTGCATGAGGATCGCGTGCAGGCCGGGATAGCAGGTGAGAACCTCCCAGACCGTTGCGGGCGGCGGGGTCGCGGTCGAAGACGCTTCGGATGTCCTCGCGGATGCGGTTGAACATGATTTTCCCGGGCTGCTCGCCCGGCGGCGGTCCTGTGGACGAAGTCTCGCATTCCCGAGTAAACTTATCAACTATTCCACGGACGCGACGAATCCCCGCGGCCACGAGCCGCCGAGGGAACGCCCTCCCGTTGCCTTGAAGAGCATCCTCAGCAAGTATTCGGAGTTCGTGCGCCAGCCGGACGTGGCACGCCTGCTCGCGGTGGCCCTCGTGACGCGCATGCCCGTGGGCATGGTGGGCTTCTCCATGCTGATGTTCCTGCGCGAATCGCTCGGCAGCTTCGGGCTCGCGGGGGCCGCCGTCGGCGCCAACTTCATCGCGATCGCCGTCACCGCGCCGATCCTGGGCAGGATCATCGACCGGCACGGGCCGCGTCGCGTGCTCTGGGTCACCGGCACGGTCCAGCCGCTCGCGCTGCTCGCCATCCTCGCCGCCGTGAAGCTCGGGCTCCCCGTTCGGGTTCGTCGTGGCGAGCGCGGCCTGCGCCGGCGCCTTCGCGACGCCGATCACCACCCTCACGCGCGCGGTGTGGCGGCAACGCTTCGAGCGCGAGGAGGACCGGCGCACCGCCTTCGCGCTCGACGCCGTGACGATCGAGATCAACTTCACCGCGGGACCCGCGATCATGGCCGCCATGCTCGCGGCAGCGGGCGCGAGCGCCGCGTTCGGCGTGGCGATCGCGGCGACGTTCCTCGCGATCCTGGTCTTCACCGCCTCTCCCGCGCTGCGCTATTTCCGGCGCGAGACCGGCGTGCGCCGCCACATGCTGGGCCCGCTCACCGAGCCGCGCCTGTGGATCGTGTTCGCCGCGACCTTCGGCCTCACCGTCGCCTTCGGCCTCCTCGAGGTCGGCTATCCCGCCTACGCCACCGCCCTCGGCTACCCGGCCGTGGGAGGACTGCTGCTCGGCGTGAGCTCGCTCGGAAGTGTCGTGGGCGGCGCGCTGTACGGCGGCCTGCACTTCAAGTCGCCGGTCGAGCGGCAGTTCTCCGCCGCGATGGCTCTCATGGTGGTGCCGCTGCTGCTGCACACCGTCGTGTCGCCGACGTCGCTCTTCGCCGTGGTCGCCTTCCTCGCGGGCGCGCTGATCGCGCCCTCGATCGCGGCCCAGTCCACGCTCGTCTCGCGGCTCGCGCCGTCGCACTACGCGGCCGAGGCGTTCACCTGGTCCTCGACCTTCATCGTGAGCGGCCTGGGAACGGGTATGGCGCTGGGCGGGCAGATCGTCGAGCACGCGGGCGTGCGCGTTCCCTTCGCGATCGGCGCGGCGATCGTCGCGGCGATGGCCGTGCTCGCCCTCGCGCTCTCGCCGCCGCGCCGGCGCATGCGCGCCGCCCGGGTGCACGACTAGCGGCGCATCCTCGCCTCGAACGCGGCGAGCATCCCGCGCAGGAACTTCACCTCGGAGCGCTCGAGCGTCGCGCGCGCGAGGAGCCTGCGCAGCCGCTCCATGAGCCGTCCGGGCTGCGCCGGATCGAGGTATCCGCTTTCCTCCATCGCCGATTCCCAGTGGGCGACCAGCGCTTCCAGGTCCTCGCTGGTGGCGCCGATGCGCGCAGCCGTCACGGGCGGCGCGAACGATTGCGCCGTGGCCGCGAGCTCGTAGCACGCGACCTGCACGGCCGCGGCGAGGTTGAGCGAAGAGTACCCGGGGTTGGCGGGGATCGAGACCTGCATGGCGCAATGCCCCATCTCCTCGTTCGTGAGGCCGTAGGTCTCGTTGCCGAAGACGAGCGCCACCTCGCCGTGCGCCGCGGCCTCGAGGATCGCGGGCGCGGCCTCGCGCAGCGAGCGCAGCGGATGCGACAGGTCCCTCGCGCGCACGCTGAACCCCGCGGCGAGCACGCTGCCCGCGAGCGCCTCCTCGATGCGATCGCTCGTGCGCGCGGCGGCGAGCACGTCGGTCGCGCCGGCGGCGAGAGCCTCGGCCTCGCGATCGGGCGCGCGGCGCGGCGACACGAGGCGCAGGTCCGAGAAGCCCATCGTCTTCATCGCGCGCGCGGCGGCGCCGATATTGCCGGGATGGCTGGGACGAGCGAGGACGACGCGGATGCGCTCGGGGAAGGGAGGGCCCGTCATCGCACCATTCTGCACGACGCGGCCGCACGGGCGAAAAAGAGCGGAGCGCCGCCCCCGGCGCTCCGCATTTGCGCCCCACGGTGAACCCAACGTCTCACGGCGCCGTTCGTCGCCGGCGCTTCGATCAGTTTTTCCGGATATCGCCGGGCCGCGCCGTGCTTGCGGCCGCCGCTCCTCCTCGTCGCGATATCGAAACCCGCTATATCGTATTACGATATGTCGCGTTTATATATCGCACGCCGATACCCTGTCAACCGCGCCCGGGAGGGCGCCGCCGATGCAGCCGCTCTCCACTGCCGAGTACGCGATGCTCGCCTCGTTCCGCTACAAGCTGCGGCAGTTCCTGTCGTTCAGCGAGGGGGCGGCCGAAAGCGTCGGACTCACCCAGCAGCAGTACCAGGCGCTGCTCGTGGTGCGCGCGCACCAGGGTCCCGGCCTCCTCACCATCAGCGACCTCGCCGCGCAGATGCTCATCAAGCACCATAGCGCCGTAGGCATGGTCAACCGCCTCGCGGAGCTCGGCATGGTGCGCCGCGAGCCCGCGTCCGACGACCGGCGCAAGGTGGGCATCCGCCTCACGCTCGGCGGCCGGCGCGTTTTCGAAAGGCTCGCGTCCATCCACCGCGGGGAGCTGCGGCGCGTCGGCCGCGATCTCAGCCGCTTCATGAGCTACTTCGCGCGCGCCGCCGGCGAGCCGCCCGCCCAGCGCCCGCGCGCCGCCCGCGCCGCCCGCGCCGCCCCCGAGCCGGAAGCGGGGCAAGCGTTCATAGTAGAATCGCACGCTGCGCCGGGCGTTCCGCCCTGGCGCTGCGCTCCTTTCCATGCATCCGATGCTCAACACGGCCGTGAAGGCCGCGCGCAAGGCCGGCGCGCTCATCGTCCGCGCCTCCTACGACGTCGACAAGCTCACGGTGCGCAGCAAGCGCAGGAACGATTTCGTCTCCGAGGTGGACAACGCCGCCGAGGAGGCGATCCTCGCGACGCTGCGCGAAGCCTATCCGGACCACGGCGTGCTCGCGGAGGAGAGCGGGGCACGCCACGCGAACGCGGACTACGTGTGGATCGTGGACCCGCTCGACGGCACCACGAACTTCCTGCACGGCCTGCCGCAGTACTGCGTCTCGATCGCCCTCGCGCACCGCGGCCAGCTCCAGCAGGCGGTGGTCTTCGATCCGAACCGCAACGAGCTCTTCACGGCGACGCGCGGCGCCGGCGCCTTCATGAACGACCGCCGCATCCGCGTGAGCCGCACCGACAAGCTCGAAGGCGCGCTCATCGGCACCGGCTTCCCGTTCAAGGAAGTGGGGCACGTCGACGAATACCTGCGCATGTTGCGCAACATGATGGTGGTGGCGGCGGGCGTGCGCAGGCCGGGAGCCGCGGCGCTCGACCTCGCGTGGGTGGCCGCGGGGCGGACCGACGGCTTCTGGGAGCTCGGACTCTCGCCGTGGGACATGGCCGCGGGAGCGCTCCTCGTGCGCGAGGCGGGCGGCCTCGTGGGCGATCTTGCGGGGGAGGACACGTTCCTCGAGAACGGTCGCATCGTCGCGTCGAACGGGAAGATCTTTGCCGCGATGCTGAAGGCGCTCGACGCGCCGGCCTCCTAGGCGCTACGCGCGCGCGACCAGCATGGTGACGAGGACCGAGGAGTCCTCGAGGGCCTCGAGCCCATGGCGCTCACCGCCCGCCAGATAGACCATCGAGCCGCCGGGAAGGATCGCCTCGCGCCCGGGCATCGTCACCTTCACGCGGCCGCGCAGGCACTGGATCGTGACGAGGCTCGCGACCTCGTGCTCGGCGAGCGCCTTGCCCGCTTCCATCACGAGGCGAAATACCTCGAAGTGCTCGTCGCGGATCAGCGCGACGGAGCCGGGGGGCTCGCCGTCCGCGTCGTTCGAATGCAGATCGATGCGCTCGCCCGGGGCGGCGTGGTGCACGGCCATGGTGGTTCCCTCGAAGGTCCGCCTCGTTGGACATGACGCGGAGATTTCGTTCCGGCCTACCAGTAGCCCTCGGTCGCGAGCTGGCCCGGCATGCCGCGGCGCCCCGGCTCGAGGCCGCGCTCGCGCAGCCACCCGCGCGCTTCCTGGATCATGGCGGGATTGCCGCACAGCAGAACGCGTGATCCGGTCGCCTCGATGCGGGATCCGGACGCGGATTCCAGCGTACCTTCGCGAAGCAGCGTGCCGATGCGCGCTTCGAGCGCGCCCTCCACGGCTTCGCGCGTGACGACGGGAAAGAAGCGCAGCCGCGCGCGCTCGTCTTCCCCGAATCGCGACATCGCCTCCTCGATGTCGGCGCCCGCGAGCTCCGCCGCGCGCCGCACGCTGTGCACGACGACCACGCGCTCGTGCCGCTTCCAGGTGGACGGATCGGCGAGGATCGAGACGAACGGCGCGACACCGGTTCCGGTGGCGAGGAGCCACAGCACGCCGCCCGGCGCGACCTGCGCGAGCGTGAGGAATCCGAAGCTGCGCCGGTCGACGCGGATCTCGTCGCCCGTGCGCAGCCGCTCGAAGCGGTCGCTGAACGCCCCGCCCGGCACGCGCGTGAACTGGAACGAGAGCCGTTGCGCATCGGCCGGGGACGCGATCGAATACGGGCGCCACACGATGTCCTCATCGGGACCGACTCCCAGGCGCGCGTAGTGGCCGGGCGTGAAGCGGAATTGCGCGGGCCGCGTCGTCTCGAGCGCGACCAGCGTGGGCGTGCGTTCTTCGATCCGGGTGATGCGCTCGCACGAGTGCTGCGGCGTCTTCGGCCCGCGCAAGGCCGGGGCGGGCTGCGAGAGGTCGTTCATCGCGCCCTCTTCACGGCGCCCGCGCGTGCGGGAGGCGCCACGAACGCGAGAACCTTGGCGAGCCGGCGTTGCGGCCGCAGGAGGTCGACCAGGGTATGGCGATCGAGGACCGCGAAGAAGGACTCGAGCGCCTCGCCGAGGATGCCGCGCAGCGCGCACGCCGACTCGATGCGGCACGTCGACCGCCCGTCGAAGCACTCGACCAGCCGCTTCTCCTCGGTGCGCCGCACGAGCTCGCCGAGGTTGATCCGCCCGGGCTCGCGCGCGAGGCGCAGGCCGCCGCCCTTGCCGCGCAGCGTCTCGACGTAGCCGTGCCTGCCCAGCAGGTGCACGACCTTCATGAGATGGTTCGCCGAGATGCCGTACGCCGCGGCGATGTCCCCGACGGTGGCGAGCGCGCCTTCGCGAACGCCGAGATAGACCAGCACGCGCAGCGAGTAATCCGAGAAGGTGGTGAGGCGCATGGGCCCGCCGTAGAAGATGTATCCCAGATATTGATTATGCGGCCGGGGAGCGCTGGATTCAAGGCGCATTACATGTATCTTAGCTACCACTTCAACACGGAGACCCCATGACCACGACCCCCACGATCGACGTGCGCGCCATCGTTCCCCGCGAGCGCCACCCGCTCATCTTCGACACCTTCCGCAACCTCGCCCCCGGCGGCTCGTTCCTGCTCGTGAACGACCACGATCCGAAGCCGCTTTACCATCAGTTCCAGGCGGAGATGGGAGAGAGCGTCAAGTGGGAATACCTGGAATCGGGCCCCGAGGTGTGGAAGGTGCGCATCGGCAAGGCGGCCTGAAGCCGGCGCGCGGCCCCACGGCGAGCGGCCTCTTCTTCCCGCTCGCCGCCGCCGTCCCGTCATGGGGCACCGCGCTCCTCGCCATCGCGACCGTCGCGCGCATCGCCGCCGACTTCGCCCCCGGTACGCGCCTCGCGCTCCTCGCCCTCGCGGCGGGTTGCTGGAGCGCGGCCTTCCTGCTGCTCCTCGCACGCTTCGCCGCGCTCGCCCGGCCGGTCGCGCGTGGCGCATGAACCGCGGGATACGATCCGGGCTCGCTTAGAATAGCGGCGATGAGCGCGCCGGCCGTGAGCCATTCCCCCGAGCAGCCGAAGGCTGCCCACACCCCGATGATGCAGCAGTACCTGGCGCTGAAGAGCCAGCACCCCGACGTGCTGCTCTTCTATCGCATGGGCGACTTCTACGAGCTCTTCCACTCCGACGCCGAGCGCGCCGCGAAGCTCCTCGACATCACGCTCACCACGCGCGGCCAGTCCGCGGGCCAGCCGATCCGCATGGCGGGCGTGCCGTACCACGCGGTCGAGCAGTACCTCGCGAAGCTGGTGAAGATGGGCGAGTCGGTCGCGATCTGCGAGCAGGTGGGCGATCCGGCGACCAGCAAGGGCCCCGTGGAGCGCAAGGTCATGCGCATCGTCACGCCGGGCACGCTCACCGATTCCTCGCTGCTCGCGCCCACGCGCGAGAGCCTGCTCGCGGCGGCGTACGTGGGCGGTCCCCTCGCCGGCCTCGCCTGGATCGCGCTCGCGAGCGGCGACCTGCGCATCGCGCAAGTGCCCGCGGAGCGGCTCCCGGCCGAGCTCGAACGCCTGCAACCCGCGGAGCTCCTTTCCTCCGGGGAGTCGCCGATTCCCGCGCGGCCGGGCATGGCCGTGAGGCGCATCGACGCGTGGCAGTTCGATCCGGCCGGCGCGCGGCGCGACCTCGCGCGGCAATTCGGCACCACCGACCTTGCCGGATACGGATGCGAAGGGATGGAGCTCGCGATCGGCGCGGCGGGCGCCCTCCTTGCCTACTGCCGCCACACGCAGCAATCGGCCCTCCCGCATGTGACGGGCCTGCGCGTCGAGCGCGAGAGCGAGTTCGTCGCGATGGACGCGCCCACGCGCCGCAACCTCGAGATCACCGAGACGCTCGGCGGCGCGGAAGCGCCCACGCTCTTCTCGCTCCTCGATCGCACGGCGAGCGCCATGGGCGGGCGGCGCCTGCGCCATTGGCTGCACCATCCGCTGCGCGATGCTTCGGTGCCCGCCCGGCGCCACGCGGCGATCGGCGCGCTGCTCGACGCCGGCTCGCCGCTGCGGCATCCCGCGCGTGCGCGAGCTCCTCGGCCCCTGGTGCGACGTCGAGCGCATCACCGCGCGCATCGCCCTCGCGAGCGCCCGGCCGCGCGACCTCGCGGGACTGCGCGATACGCTCGCCACGCTGCCCGCGCTCCACGAAGCGCTCTCGACGAGCGCCCACCCCGCGCTCGAGGCCCTCGCACCCGCGCTCGCGCCGGCCGGGGAAGCCCACGCCGAGCTCGTGCGCACGCTGCACGAAGAACCGGCGGCGATGGTTCGCGACGGCGGCGTGATCCGGCCCGGACGCGACGCCGAGCTCGACGAGCTGCGCGCGATCCAGGAGGACTCGAGCTCGTTCCTGCTCGAGATGGAGAAGCGCGAACGCGAACGAACCGGCATCGCGAACCTGCGCGTCGAGTACAACCGCGTGCACGGCTTCTACATCGAGGTGACGCAGGGCCAGCTGGACAAGGTGCCGGTCGAGTACAAGCGCCGGCAGACGATGAAGAACGCCGAGCGCTTCATCACGCCCGAGCTCAAGGCCTTCGAGGACAAGGCGCTCGCCGCGGGCGAGCGCTCCCTCGCGAAGGAGCGGGCGCTCTATGACGAGCTCCTCGGCGCGCTCAACCGCCACATCGCCCGCCTGCAGCGCATCGCAGAGGCCGCGGCCGAGCTCGACGCCCTCGCCTCCCTCGCCGCGAGCGCCGAGGCGCTGGACCTCGCGCGCCCGGACTTCACGACCGAGGAGCGCATCGACATCGTCGAGGGACGGCACCTCGTCGTGGAAAGCCAGGTCGAGCACTTCATCCCCAACGACACGAGCCTCGCACGCTCGCGCCAGCTGCTGCTGATCACCGGCCCGAACATGGGCGGCAAGTCCACGTACATGCGCCAGGTGGCGCAGATCGCGCTCCTCGCCTCGTGCGGATCCTACGTGCCGGCGAAGTCGGCGTGCCTGGGGCCCATCGACCGCATCTTCACGCGGATCGGCGCCTCCGACGACCTCGCCGGCGGACGATCCACGTTCATGGTGGAGATGACCGAGGCGGCGGCGATCCTCAACAACGCGACGCCGAGGAGCCTCGTGCTGGTGGACGAGATCGGGCGCGGCACCTCGACCTTCGACGGCCTCGCGCTCGCCTACGCGATCGCGCGCCAGCTCGCGGAGGCGGTGCGCTGCTACACGCTCTTCGCGACCCACTACTTCGAGCTCACGCAGCTCGCCGGCGCGCTCCCGAACGTCGCCAACGTGCACCTGGACGCGATCGAGCACAAGGACCGCATCGTCTTCCTGCACCGGCTCGAGGCGGGGCCCGCCGACCGCTCCTACGGGATCCACGTCGCGCACCTCGCCGGGATCCCGAAGGAGGTCGTGCGCGCCGCGCGCCGCCACCTCGCGGAGCTCGAGTGCCAGTTGCGGCCCGCTTCCTCGCAGCCGGATCTCTTCGCCGCCCGGCCCGAGCCGGCCCACGGGCCGGCGCACCCGGCGCTCGACGCGCTCGCCGCGATCGATCCCGACTCGATCACGCCGCGCGAAGCCCTCGAGGCGCTCTACAAGTTGCGCAGGATGCTGGAGGAATAGCTTCGCACGCGCGCTCGCGATGCCGACCGCGCCTCTTCCGCATCGCTTCTCTGCGCACCTCGAGGCGATCGTTCGATGGCCCTTCGCGCCGCGGGGCGCGAGGATCGTCAGTGCGCGTGAACCCCCATGTCGCCGTGCGGATGCCCGTGCGAAAGCTCGTCCGGCGTCGCGGCGCGCACGCCCTTCACCGAGCAGCGGAACCACAGGCGCTCGCCCGCGAGCGGGTGGTTGCCGTCGACGATCACGTTTTCGGGGGTGATGTCGGTGACCGTACAGATCAGGGCCTCGTCCTCGCGGTTGCCCGGCACGCCCTCGAAACGCATGCCGACCTCGAGCGTCTCCGGGAATCGATCGCGCGGCTCCACGCGCAGCAGCTGCGCGTCGTACTCGCCGAACGCGTCGTCGGGCTCGAGCGTGACGTTGGTCTCGTCGCCCGGCTCCTTGCCCTGCAGCGCCGCTTCCACCTTGGGAAAGATGCCGCCGTAACCGCCGTGGAGGTATTCCATCTCCGCGCCCTCCTCCTCGAGCGCGTGGCCGTCGGCGTCGCGCAGATCGTAGGCGAGCCGCACGATCGTGCCGGGGTCAATTCGCACGGGCGGTGGCCTTCAGCTCGCGGCACACCTTGAGCACTTCCTCCACGTGTGCGCGCGGGTTCACGACCTGCAGGATGTGGCGCACCACGCCCTTCTTGTCGATCACGAACGTCGAGCGCAGCAGGCTCGAGCGGGCGTGCCCGTCGACGATCTTCTCCTCGATCACCTGGTAGAGCTTGCTGACCTCCGACTCGGTGTCGGCGAGCAGGTTCACGGTGAGCCCGTGCTCGTCGCGGAAAGCCTGGTGCGAGAGCACGTCGTCGCGCGAGACGCCGAAGACGATGGTGTCGAGCTTGCGGAACTCGTCCTCGCGGTCGCTGAAGCCGATCGCCTGGATCGTGCAGCCGGGAGTCCCGTCCTTCGGATAGAAATAGAGGACGACGTTCTTCTTGCCCCGGTAGCTGGAGAGATCCATCATCTCCAGGTCCGCATCGGGGAGCGTGAATGACGGTGCTGGCTGGCCAACCTGTAGCATGGCACCCGCTATCTCGAAGTTCCAATCGATTCTAGCCGATTTTGATGCCGCGCAAGGGCCCCGGTTCTCTCGACCTCGACCGTTTCATGCGCCGCCACTGGCAGCGCGAGCCGCTGCTCGTTCGCGGCGCGTTTCCCGGATTCGCCGACCCGCTCTCGCCTGCGGAAGTGCTCGCGCTCGCGCGCTCGCCGGACGCCCCCTCGCGCCTCGTCGAGCGGCGCGGGCGCGGGTGGAACGTCGAGCACGGGCCGTTCTCCGCCGCGCGCCTCAAACGCCTCGGCAAGCGCGACTGGACCGTGCTGGTGCAGGACACGAACCATTTCTCGCGCGAGGCCGATCGCCTCCTCGCGCGGTTCGACTTCATTCCCCACGCGCGCATCGACGACGTGATGGTGAGCTACGCGCTGCCCGGAGGAGGTGTGGGGCCGCACGTCGATTCGTACGACGTGTTCCTGCTGCAGGGGCGCGGCCGCAGGCGCTGGCGCATCTCGCGCCAGAAGGACCTCGCGTTCGTTCCCGGGCTCGACCTGAGGATCCTCGCGCGCTTCGAGCCGGAGCAGGAGTGGACCCTCGAGGCGGGCGACATGCTCTACCTCCCCCCGGGCGTCGCGCACGACGGCGTGGCGGAAACCGAATGCCTCACCTGGTCGATCGGCTTCCGCGCACCGGCCGACCGCGAGCTGGTCGCGGGCTTCCTCGATTTCCTGCACGAGCGCCTGGCACCGAAGGGCGGGTACCGCGACCCGGGAAGCGCTCCCGCCCGGCGTCCGGGCGAGGTGCCGTCGACGCTCGAGGCGCATATCGCGCTCGCCATCGCGCGCATCCGCTGGAGCGCGGCGGACGCACGCGAGTTCGCCGGCCGCTTCCTCTCGGAGCCCAAGGCCCACGTGTATTTCACCGCGCCCGCCCGACCGCTGCCTCTCGCGCCCTTCGCCCGCCTCGCCGCCCGCAACGGGCTCGCGCTCGACGCGCGCGCACGGCTGCTGTTTTCTGGCACGATGTTCTTCCTGAACGGCGAGCGCGTGGCAGTCGCGCCGTCCGCGCGAGCGCTTGTGCGCACCCTCGCGGATCGCCGCGCGCTCGAGGCGCCGGTCCGTGCCGGGCAGGCGTTCTGGGAGACGATGCACGCGTGGTACCTGCAGGGCGTGGTCGCGTGCGCAGGGGAGAACGGATGAGCGAAACGACGCCGGCTCCGAAGCCGAGCTACCGGCCGATCTTCGGCACCGCGGAATCCCTCGCGGCGATCGACGAGGTGATCGATTGCGCGGACCAGGCGATCCGCATCTTCGACGTGAACCTCGCGAACCGCGGCTTCAACTCGCCGCAACGCGCGGAGAAGCTGCGCGCGTTCCTCGTCGCCGGACGCGCACACCGCATCCTCATCGCGCTGCACGACACCGACCTCCTGGAGCGCGAGTGCCCGCGCCTGCTCGCGCTGCTGCGCCAGTTCCCGATGTCGATCGAGATCCACCGCACGCTCGGCGAGGCGCGCAACGCGAACGATCCCTTCGTGCTCGCGGACGACCACAGCGTGTGGCACCAGCAGCACTTCCAGCAGCCGCGCGCGATTGCTGCACTGCACTCTCCCGCGGACGCCCTGCCGATCGGCCAGCGCTTCGCCGAGATCTGGGACCTCTCGGAGCCCGCCGTTTCCGCGACGACCCTGGGGCTTTGAAAGCGGCGCGGCAATTCGCTACAATCGCGGCCGCGACGCCCCCGGTCGCGCGATTTTGACGCAGAGCAATATCCGGCCGGGGGACCCGCAGACAATGTCCGGTTCCATCCCCCACACGAGGAAACACCAACAATGAAACAGTACCTGCTCGCCGCGGCCCTGGCCTTCGGCCTGGTCGCCTGCAGCAAAGAGCCCGCCCCCGCCCCCGAACCCGCCCCGAAGGCTGAGACCCCGGCGCCCGCTCCGGCCGAGGCTGCCAAGCCCGCCGAAGCGCCTGCCGCCGCTCCCGCACCGGATGCCGCGAAACCGGCCGAGCCCGCCGCTCCGGCCGAGGAGCCCAAGAAGGACGAAATGAAGAAGTAGGCTCGGCCCCGCAGAAGGAAAAAAGCCGGCCCCCTCGGGCCGGCTTTTTCTTGGCCCGTGCTCCGGGCTACAACCCGCGCCAGGCGAATCCCTCGTCCTGGTCGGCGATGCCGATCCACGACGGCTCGCACCCCGCCGCCGCGGCGAGCGCCGCCGCCGCCAGCTGCGGCGTGTTGTTCTGGCGCGAGAGGTGCGCCGCGATGAGATGACGCAGGTTCCCGCGCTCGAGGCCGGCGACGAGGCGGCCGGCCGCGGCGTTGTCCAGGTGACCGAAGCGCCCGGCGACCCGGTGCTTGAGCGCGAGCGGGTAGTCGCCGTTCATGAGCAGGTCGAGATCGTGGTTGCACTCCACCACGAGCGCGTGGCATCCGGAAAGCTTTTCCTGCACGTGCGAGGTGGGAATGCCGAGGTCGGTGAGCACGCCCAGGCGCGACGCGCCATCGGAGAACACGTATTGCACCGGCTCGCGCGCATCGTGCGGGACCGGAAAGGGCTCGACCGCGACGTCGCCGATCGCGAAGGTCGTATGCGGGTCGATGTAGCGCACCAGCACGGCGGGAAAATCCGGCTGAAGCCAGTGCGCCGTGCCGCGCGTGAGGAACACCGGGATCGCATGGCGCCTGGCGAAGCGCGCGACCCCGCCGATGTGGTCGTCGTGCTCGTGGGTCACGACGATCGCCGTGATGTCGCGCGGCTCGAGGCCCGCCCGCGCGAGCCGCTCCTTCGTGCCGGCGAGCGTGAACCCGCAATCCATCATCACCCGCGTCGCGCCGCACTCCACGACGAGCGCGTTGCCCGAGCTGCCGCTGCCGAGGGAACAGAACCTCACGTGTCGCCCGGCGCTCTCGAGCAGGACCTCATGCCCGCTCCGACACCGTTCCCGGTGCCCGCGATGTGGCTGCTTGCCGGTGTTGAGCGGCGGGAACTGTCCGCTCCGACACCGTTCCCGCTGCTGGCCGCAGCCACTCCTGTCCTCTACTTGAGCTGCTCGTAGAGCACCGACAGGATCTTCTTGCCGGTCGAACTCTTGTCGACCGCGCCGTTCGCGTCCTGCACCTTCACCTCCGAGCTGCTCGCGCCCGCGTCGCTCACCAGGATGCGGTATTGCGGCTTCGGCGCCTTGGGCGAGGGCTTCCAGAAGGCGAGCTTGCCGAGGAAGCTCTCCTTCTTTCCCGTGTCCTCCGCGTCGGGATCGATGTAGCGCACGAAGAAGAGGCCCTTCGAGCGGTCGCGGTCCTCGACGGTGAAGCCGGTGCGGTCGAGCGCGAGGCCCACGCGCCGCCACGCGCGGTCGAAGCCGTCGCTGAGCACGAGCGGTCCGGCGCCGGAATTCTCGAGCACCGCGTTGGTCGGCGCGGTCGTGGGAGCCTGCGCCTGCGCGAGCGCCGCGCGGCCCGCCGGCGCCTTCGCCTGCGCCGCGGCGACCTTCGTTTCCTCGCCGCCCAGCTTCACCATGATGCGCGAGAGCATCTCGGCCTCGAGCTCCGGGTTGGGCGGCATCGGCTCCCACATGGTGTTGCTCTGGTCGGCGTTGGTGTACACCTCCTGCATGCCGCGGTGCGAGACGAACACGTCGGTGGTGCCCGGCTGCGCGCCCTTCTCGAGGCGCACGCGGTACTTGTCGCGGTACGGCGTGGAATAGACGCGGTCGAGGAGCTTGCCGATGGTGCGGCGGATGAAGTCCTGCGGGATCTTCGCGCGATCCTCGTGCCACTCGGTCTCCATGATGCCGATGTCGGGGCTCTCGCGCGAAAGGCTGTAGCCGTTGTCGATCCAGAACTGGCGGATCTCGGTCCACACCTTGTCCGGGTCGCCCTTCACTTCGAGCCAGCGCTGGCTGCCGTCGCGCACGATCTTCGCGCCCTTCACGGGCGGGAGCACCGCCGCCGCCGCCGCGCCCTGGGCGCCGCGCGCCGCGCTCGTCTCCTTCGTGTAATCGGAGTACGTGGTCTGCGCGTGCGGATCGGGGATCGAGTAGCGGTCGTCCATCGTCGGGGCGCTCAACTCCGGCGGGACTTCGAGCGGCTGGTCGGCGCGCGCCTGGGCTTCCTTGTAGTCGGGCTTGCTCGACCCGAACCAGGAGCAACCCGCCAGGGCGAGGGCGAGGACGGCGGGAAGGAAGTGGCGGCGCAGTTGCATCATGGGTGTTCGGTCCTTGCTCAGGAGAGGCAGCCGGCCGCGCGCAGCGCGGCGGCGACGGTTTCGTGGTGCTGGGGCGAAAGGGGCGTGAGCGGCAGCCGCAGGCCTTCGGCGATGCGGCCCATGCGATGCAGCGCCCATTTCACGGGAATCGGGTTGGTCTCGGCGAACAGGTTCTTGTGCAGGCCCAGGAGGCGGTTGTTGATGGAGATCGCGCGCGCGAAATCCCCGGCCCTCGCGGCGGCGATCATCTCCTGCATGAGGCGCGGGGCGACGTTCGCGGTGACGGAGATCACGCCGTTCGCGCCGAGCAGGGTGTAGGCGAGCGCCGCGTCGTCGTTGCCGCTGAAGACGAGGAAGCCCTTCGGCATGCGCGCCATGAGCTCCGTCACGCGCTCGATGCTCGACGTGGATTCCTTGATGCCGACGATCCGCGCTACCTGCGCGAGGCGCAGCACCGTCTCGTTCGAGAGATCGGCCACCGTGCGCGAGGGCACGTTGTAGAGGATCACCGGGATGTCGGCCGCCTCGGCGATCGCACGGAAGTGGCGGTAGAGCCCTTCCTGCGTCGGCTTGTTGTAGTACGGGACCACCGAGAGCGCGTAATCGGCGCCGGCCCTGGCCGCGAACTTCGTGAGCTCGATCGCCTCGCGCGTGGAGTTGCCGCCCGTGCCGGCGACGACCGGGACGCGGCCCGCCGCATACTCGACCGCCTTCTCGATGAGCTCGCAGTGCTCCCGGACGTCCACCGTGGGCGATTCGCCCGTGGTGCCGACGATTCCGATGCCCGCCGTGCCTTCGGCGACATGCCAGTCGACGAGCGCCTTCAGCCGCGGAAAATCCAGCGCGCCATCGGCGGTCATCGGGGTGACGATGGCGACGATACTTCCGGAAAGCATTCGGGGGACCGGCTCGGAAAAGGGAAGATTTTACAGAACTATTCCCTGCGTGCGGCGATACGCTGGATCGCCGCCGGGCGCGGTTCGGTCACCACCCGGTCCTCGTAGGCCACCACCCGGAGCTTTCCGCGCACCGCCTCGAGCAGCTCGCCGGGCTGCAGGAGGAAGGCCGGGTTCGAGGGCTTGCCGAAGCGCTCGTTGCCGCGGGCGAAAGTCTCGTAGATGAGCATTCCCTGCGGCTCGAGGGAATCGACCAGGACGGGAAGCAGCGGGCGATGGAGATAGTTCGCGACGACGATGCCCGCGAAGCGCCGGCCCTGGTACGGCCACGGACCCGACTCCAGGTCCGCCTGCAGGAGCTTCACCCCAGGCGCAGGATCGGCGAAGAGGGCGATATCGCGGTCCGCCGCTTCCACCCCGAAGCCCATGCGGGCGAGGAGGCGCGCGTGGCGGCCGGACCCGCACGCGAGGTCGAGCACCGTGCCGCCCGGCTGGATCCAGTCCAGCCATTGCCGCACCCAGGCGGACGGCGGAAGGTCGAATGCGTGGCAAGCCATGCGCGATGCTAGCGTGCCCGGCCGGCCGCTGGAATCGGCGCGCGGTTCAGTACCGCGCAAGACTGTGCGGCGTACACTCCCGCCCCGCTTGCCGACAACCACAAACCAGCCAGGGAGGCTCGCCCATGAATTGCAAGCGCACTGCCGTCGCCGCCGCGACGGCCCTCGCCCTCGTCGCCGTCGCATTCGCCGCCTTCGCCCAGCAACGAACCGTTACCCGCGTCGGAATCGTCGCGAAGCCCAGGTCCTACGCCGGCCGCTGCCCCACGACGCTCGAGTTCATCGCCACGATCCACGTGAGCCGCCATCCCGCTCGCGTCGAGTACGAATGGGAGCGCAGCGACGGCGGTCGCGGACGGCGCGAGGTAATCGAGATCCGCTCCGCCGGCCAGGGCGTCACCGACACCTGGACGCTCGGCCGCGGCGGCGAGCGGCGCGTGGTATGGGAACGGCTGCACGTGCTCGCGCCCACCGGCATCTCGTCGCCGCAGGCCCGCGTGCGCCTCGATTGCCGGCGCTGACGGTTTTCGTCGGCCTCAAGCCAGCGCGAGCCAGCGATCGAGGAGCGTCGGATCGGCGAGGAGGTCCGCGCTCTCACCGTCGTGCACGATGCGGCCGCGCTCCATCACCAGCGCGCGCGAGGCGAGCGAGAGCGCGAGGCGCGGATGCTGCTCGACCAGCACCATCGCGATCGCGCCGGAGCGGACGAGCTCGCGCAGCACGACCACGAGCTCGTGGACGACGATCGGCGCGAGTCCTTCCATCGGCTCGTCGAGGAGGAGCAGCGCCGGATTGGTGACCAGCGCACGGGCGATCGCGAGCATCTGCTGCTCGCCTCCCGAGAGCTGCGTTCCGCGATGCCGCCGGCGCTCCGCGAGGCGCGGGAAGAGCGCATGCACGCGCCCGATCGTCCACGGGCCGGGCCGCGCGACGCACGCGAGGTGCTCGTCCACCGTGAGCGAGCGCCACATGCCGCGCTCCTGGGGCACCCATCCCATGCCGGCGCGCGCCCGCGCATGCGCGGCCCAGCGCGAGGCGTCGACGCCGCGCCAGCGCACCGATCCGCGATGCACTCTCGTGAGCCCGAGGATGGTGGTGAGGAGCGTGGTCTTCCCCGCCCCGTTGCGGCCGAGGAGCGTCACGGTCTCGCCCTCGGCGATCGCGAGGCGCGCGTCCTCCACGACGATGGACTCGCCGTAGCCGGAGGCGACGGCCTCGAGCGCGAGGAGCTCAGCCATCCTCGCGTCCCAGGTAGACCTCGCGCACCCGGGCATCGCGCCGGATCTCCTCCGGCCCGCCCTCGGCGAGGATGCGCCCGCCCGCGAGCACGGTGATGCGCTCGGCGAAACGGAACACGAGCCCCATGTCGTGCTCGATGAAGAGCACGCTCACGGAAGGCGGCAGCGCGGCGATCGCGCCGAAGACCTCGCCGCTCTCGGCGGCCGGAATGCCCGCGGCCGGCTCGTCGAGCAGCAGGATGCGCGGCCTCGTCGCGAGCGCGAGCGCGATCTCCACCAGGCGCTGCCGGCCGTAGGGAAGCGTCGCGGTGCGCCGCTCGGCGTCGCCGGCGAGGTGCAGCGTCGCGAGGAGGTCCATCGCCTCTCGCGCCTCTTCGCCGACAGCTCGCGACCGGCCGGCACCATTGCGCGGCGTGCCCCTCGCGCTCGAGGATCGCGAGCATCACCGACTCGAGCACCGTGAGCCCGGGAAGAGCGTGTTGATCTGGAAGGTGCGCGCGAGGCCGCGCTTCACGCGCGCATGCGGGGCGAGGCCCGTGATGCGCTCCTCGCCCAGCCACACCTCGCCCGCGCTCGGCGCGAGCGCGCCGGTGAGCAGGTTGATGAGCGTCGTCTTTCCCGCGCCGTTGGGGCCGATCAGCGCATGGCGCGCGCCGCGCGGGAGCGCGAGGCTCACGTCGGAGACGGCCTCGAGCGCGCCGAAGCGGCGCGTGAGGCCCTCGGTGCGACAGGACCGCGCGTCATCGGCGCGCCGCGACGGCGGCGCAGCGCGCTCCGACGGCGCCGAGGATGCCGCCGCGCGCGAAGAGACGAGCGCGACCAGGCCGAGTCCCAGCCAGAACTGCCAGTAGACCGGATCGATGCCGGAGAGGTAGTCCTGCGCGATCATGAAGACGGCGGTGCCCACGATCGCGCCGTAGAGCCGTCCCGCGCCGCCCAGCACCAGCATCACCAGGACGTCGGCCGAGCGGCCGAAGCCCAGCGTGTCGAGGCCGACGAACTGCGTGGTCTGTGCGAGCAGCGCGCCCGCCACGCCCGCGATGCGCCGCGCCGAGCGTGAAGACGGCGACCAGGCGGCGGCGCACCGGCGATGCCGAGCGCCGGCATGCGCGCGCGGTTCTCGCGGATGCCGCGCAGCGACAACCCGAACGGCGAAGCCACCAGGCGCCGCGCGACGACGAAGACCGCGAAGAGCACGACGAGGCTGTAGCCGAAGGCGGTGTTCCCCGCGAGGTCGAACGCGAAGAGCCCGAGGAGCTTGCCCATGGCAACCCCCGCGAGCCCGTCCACGCCGCCGGTGAGCCACGCCGCGCGGTTCGCCGCCTCGTAGAGCAGCAGTCCGATGCCGAGCGTCACCATGAGGCGCGCGAGGTCCTCGCCGCGCACGACGAGGAAGCTCACGACGAACCCGGCGAGCGCCGAGCGAGCGCCGCGGCCGCGAGCAGCCCGATGAGCGGCTCGCCCCAGCCGTGCGCGGCGAGGAGCCCCGCGGTGTAGGCGCCGATGCCGAAGAACGCGGCGTGGCCGAGCGAGACGATGCCGGCATAGCCCAGGACAGGTCGAGCGAGAGCGCGAAGAGCGCGGTGATGAACACCTGGCTCGCAAGGACGCGATAGCCGGGGAAGAGGAAGTAGCACGCGGCCGCCGCGATCCAGAGCGCGGCCTCCGCGGCCTGCCAGCGGGCCGTCGGCAGAGAAGGCGCCTCGCTCACGCGCGCCTCCCGAGGAGGCCCGCGGGAAAGGCGAGGAGCAGCACGACCATCACCGCGTAGATGATGAAGCCGCCCAGCTCGGGCACGTAGTACTTCCCGGCCACGTCGCATACGCCCAGGATCAGGCGCCGCCAGCGAGCGGCCCGGCGAGCGTGCCCGCGCCGCCCACCACGACCACGAGCAGGAAGTACACCATGTACCGGAGCGGGAACGCCGGGTCGAGCCCGAGCACCTCGATGCCGAGCGCGCCGCCCAGCCCCGCGAGCCCCGAGCCGAGCGCGAACGCGAGGGTGAAGACGCGGTCCACGTCGATGCCGAGGCCGCGCTGCGGCGGCGCGGATTGTCCACGGCCGCGCGCACCTGCGCTCCGAAGCGGGTGCGCCCGACGAGCGCCGCGAGGGCCGGCGGTGAGCGACGCCACCAATGCGAGGAGGAAGATCCGGTAGATGCCGAAGTCGGCGCCGGCGAGGTGCAGCTGCCCGCGCAGGAACGCCGGCAGACGCACCGGCTGCTGCGCCGAGCCGAAGATCCAGGTCGCCGTCGCGATCGACATGAAGGTGAGGCCGATCGAGAAGAGCACCTGGTCCAGCGGGCTCGCGCCGTAGAGCCGGCGGTAGAGGAGCCGCTCGAGGATCGCCCCGGCGAGGGCGGCGGCGCCGAACGCGACCGGGAGCGTGGCGAGGAACGGCACGCCGAGCCGCGTCATCAGCACCACGCAGACGAAGCCTCCCGCCATCGCGAACGCGCCGTGCGCGAGGTTGACGAAGTTCATGAGGCCCATCTGCACCGACAGGCCCAGGCTCACCAGGAAGAGCAGGCTCCCATAGGCGAGGCCGTCGAAGAGGACGCCGATCAAGGCGCCTCGCCGGCCGGGCCGGCCCGGGTTGCGCGGGTCATGCGGGGGAAGCCTCCGTGGGGTTTCCGCGATGATACAAAAACGCGCGCGCCGGGCCCGGGCTCGCCGTTTGCGCCGGCATGGAGTTAAATGAAGTCCCGCGATCCGAAGAACCGAAGTGCAGACCCTCCTTAATTTCCTCGCCAGCGTGGCCCTCCTCGTGTGGGGCACGCAGCTCGTGCGCAGCGGCGTGCTGCGCGTATTCGGCGCGGACCTGCGCCGCGTGCTCTCGAGGAGCATCTCGAACCGCGGCGCGGCTTTCCTCGCGGGGCTCGGCGTGACCGGCCTCGTGCAGTCCTCGAGCGCGACCGCGCTCATCGCGAGCTCCTTCGTCGCGCAGAACCTCATCGCCCTTCCGGTCGCGCTCGCGATCATGCTCGGCGCCGACGTCGGCACTGCGCTCATGGCGCAGGTCTTCTCGCTCGACCTGTCGTGGCTGTGGCCGCTGCTGATCCTCGCCGGCGTGGTCTTCTACCTCACGCGGCGCGACAGCCGCGCAGGCCAGCTCGGGCGCGTCGCGATCGGGCTGGGGCTCATGCTCCTCGCGCTGCAGCTGGTGATGGCGGCGACGCGCCCGATCACCGAGGCGCACGGCATGCAGGTGATCTTCGCCACGCTCTCCGGCGACACGATGCTCGACATGCTGATCGGCGCGGCCTTCGTGATGGCGTCCTTCTCCAGCCTCGCGGTGGTGCTGCTGTGCGCCACCCTCGCCGCGTCGCACGTGGTTGCGGTGCCGGTCGCGCTCTCGCTCGTGCTCGGCGCGAACCTCGGCAGCGGGCTCCTCGCGCTCCTCGTGAACGCGCGCACGACGGGCGGGGGAAGGCGCGTCGCCTTCGGCAACCTCGTCTTCAAGGTCGCGGGCTGCCTCGCCTTCGCGATCGCGCTGCCGTGGCTGCAGGAGCTCATCGCGCGCCTCGATCCCGACGTGAGGCGCCAGGTGCTGGACTTCCACGTGCTCTTCAACGTGGCGATCGCCGTGGCGTTCCTCGGCCTCACCGACGTCACGGCGCGCCTCACCGAGCGGTGGGTGCCGACCTCGAAGGACGGGCCGGTGCAGACCGAGCCGCGTTTCCTCGACACCGCCGCGATCGGCACGCCGGCCCTCGCCCTCGCCAACGCCGCGCGCGAGACGCTGCGCATCGGCGACACCGTCGAGCAGATGCTGAACGGAATGATCGAGGTGATCCGCACCAACGACGCCTCGCACGTGAACGAGATCATCCGCCTCGACGACGACGTGGACCGCCTCTACACGGCCGTGAAGCTCTACCTCACGCAGATCACGCGCGAGCAGCTCGACGAGCGCGACAGCCGGCGCTGGCAGGAGATCATCTCGCTCACCATCAACCTCGAGCACGTGGGCGACATCCTCGAGCACATCCTGCTCGACCTGCGCGACAAGAAGATCGCGCACCGGCTCTCCTTCTCCGAAGCGGGCATGAAGGAGATCCTCGCGCTGCACGAGCGGCTGGTCGCCAACCTGCGCCTCGGCCTCTCGGTGTTCCTCAACGGCGACGTCGCGATGGCGCAGCAGCTCCTCGCGGAGAAGGAGCGCTTCCGCGACCTGGAGCGCGCCTACCACGAGACGCACCTCGACCGGCTCGCCGGACAGTCGACGGCCTCGATCGAGACCAGCTCGCTGCACCTCGACATCATCAGCGACATGCGGCGCATCAACTCCTTCTTCTGCTCCACCGCCTACCCGATCCTCGAGCAGGCCGGGAAGCTGCGCAAGAGCCGGCTGCTGAGCGGGGGCACCGGCGCCTATCCCGCGCGCCCCGACCTCGCTTCCGGGGGCGACATCCCGAGCGCCTCGAAATGACGGGCGCCGCGAGAGGACGGGAATCTTCCGGTCTCCGGCGCAGTCGAACCTCCGGGCTTCGAGCGCATCTTCACCGCAGCGCTCCACGGGAATAGAGTAGCCACCATGGAACCCCTGCGCATCGGCGTCTCCGGGCGCCTGCTCTACCCGGACCCGAACCGTTCGTTCCTGCCCACGAAGTCGGTCCAGTACCTCGAGCAGTCGGTCGCGAACTGGCTGATGTCGGGCGAGGTCCTCGCTTTCATGGTGCCCGCGATGAGCCTCGCGGCGCCGCACCTGCCGAAGTCGCTCAAGGTGCGCCATTACGTGGACGCCCTGGACGGCCTGCTGCTGCAGGGCGGCGCGGACGTCTCGCCCAAGAGCTACGGGGAGTCGCCGCTCAACCCGCTGTGGGCCGGCGACGAGGTGCGCGACCAGTACGAGATCGAGCTCTTCCACGAGTTCGTCACGCAGGGCAAGCCCGTGTTCGGCATCTGCCGCGGGCACCAGCTCCTCAACGTCGCGCTCGGCGGCTCGCTCTACCAGGACCTCGCCACGCAATGCCCCGACAAGGGCTCGCACCGCGACGACACGCGCTACGACTCGAACTTCCACGACATGCGCATCCTCCCCGGCAGCTGGCTCTCGCGCGTGTACCCGGACGTCGCGGCCGCGCGCGTGAACACCATCCATCACCAGGCGATCAAGCACCTCGGCGAGGGCCTCGTGGTCGAGGCGACCAGCGAGCCGGACGGCGTCATCGAGGCGGTGCGCTGGGAAGGGCACAGCTTCGTGGTGGGCGTGCAGTGGCACCCGGAGTTCCTCGATCCGGGCGATCCCACGCTCATCGACAGCAAGCCGCTGCTGCGCGCCTTCCTCTCGGCGTGCGAGCTGCGCAAGAGGACGGGCAAGGCGTCGCCCGTGATGAGCGTCCGCGCGGCGTGAGCCGCGAGGACCGCGAGCGCGAGCGAGCACCGCCCGATCGACCTCGACTGCACGCCCTAGAGCTTCTCCAGCTCCACGGCGTCGCGCCACGCGCCCGGCGCGGCCGCGCGCGCCTCGACGATGCGCCCGAGGTAGACGCGCGCGATGCCGTCGCCCGGATCGATCGCGAGGACGCGCCGCCACTCGCGCTCGGCCTCGTCCCAGCGCTGCGCGCGCCAGGCCGCGATCGCCCGGGCGTTCGCCCGCAGCAGCTCCTCGTTCGCGCAGGGGGCGAAGATCTCCACCGCCTCGGTCTTGCCCTTCACGATCACGCGATCCACCTCGCGCAGCGCCACCCTCGCCCCGGTCCTGCGCGCGGTCTCCCCGGAGAGCAGGATGCCGGTGCCGTAGAGCTTGTTCACGCCCTCGAGGCGCGCGGCGAGGTTCACGCCGTCGCCGATCGCGGTGTAGTCGAAGCGGTCGGAGGAGCCGAGGTTGCCGATCACCGCGACGCACGAGTGCAGGCCCACGCGCATGCGGATCGCGGGAAGCCCGCGTGCCGCGAGCTCCCCGCGCAGCCGCTCGAGGTCCTCCTGCATCTCGATCGCCGCGCGGCATGCGTGGTATGCCTGCTCGGGATCCTCGACCGGCGCGCCCCACATCGCCATGATCGCGTCGCCGATGAAGCGGTTCACCGTGCCGCCGTGGCGCTTCACGATGGCGGTGGCGCGCGTGAAGTGCAGGTTGAGGACCAGCGCGACCTGCTCCGCTTCGAGATTCTCGGAAAGCGTCGTGAAGCCCTCGAGGTCGGTGAACATCAGGGTCACCTCGCGCCGCTCGCCGCCGAGCGCGAGGCGCTCCGGGTGGGCCATCACGTGGTCCACCACCTCCGGCGAGACGTAGAGCGAGAACGCGCGGCGGATCTCGCCGCGGCGCTGCCGCTCGACCACGTAGGCGACGCCGCCGTACGCGAAGTACATCGCGACCGACGCCGACATCGCCGCAAAGACCGGGAGCCATACGTTCGCGCGCTGGAAGAGCGCATAGTCCACGCCGCCGAGCGCCGCGACGAGAAGCGCGACCGCGGCCGCCCCGGGAAGGGGGCGCCAACGCCACATCGCGGCCGCGCACAGCGCGACCACCAGCAGCACGAGCGCCGGGCTCGCCCACGGCGGCGCGGGATCGATGGCGGCGGCGCCGAACGCCGTCTCGAGCGCGTTGGCATGCAGCTCCACGCCCGGCATCAGGCCGCCCCCCGACCCGGTGAACGGTGTCGCGAAGAGATCGCCGCTCGCGAGCCGCGCGTCGACGTTCGCCTTGACGTCGCGTCCGATGAGCACGATCTGGTCGCGGAACGCGTCGGGCGGCAGGTACTTGTCCGCGTCGAGCACCTGGTAGAAGGAGACGTAGGGAAAGGTGTGGTCGCCCCCGGCGAAGCGAAACAGCGCGCCGCGCCGCGGGATCTTCGCGTTCACCAGCCCGGGCCGCAGCTGCTGCAGCCGCTCCACGATCTTCTTCCAGAACGCGTCGGATGCGTACGGGATGCGGCGCACGACGGTGTCCGGGTCGTACTCGATGTTGACGTAGCCGTTCGCCGCGCCCGCCGCGAGGAGCTGGGGCAGCGGATCGACGCGCAGCCACTGGCGCGAGACCGCGGTCTCCTCGTACTGGCGCTCCGAAGCGAGGACCACGTTGCCGGCGCGCCCGATCGCCTCGGCGAGCGCGTGGTCGTCGGCGGGGCCCTGGTTCGACGGCTCGGAGAGCGTCACGTCGAGCGCGACCACCAGTGCGCCGGACCGGGTGAGCTGGTCGATCGCGCGCCCGTACAAGGCGCGCGGCCAGGGCCATTGCCTGCGGATGTTCGCGAAGGACGCCTCGTCGATCGCGACGATGGTGATCGGGAATCGCGTGGCGCCGGGCGCCGTGGCGCGCGTGAGCGCGTCGAAGCCCTTGAGCTCCAGCACGTGCCACGGGATGGTGAACGGCGCCGCGACGAAGACGAGCGCCACGGCGAGCGCGATCGCGAGGAGCACCTTCGCCGGCAGTGCACTCGCGCGCTCGAACATCCGCTCAGTACCGATAGCTCACGGTGACGCCGAAGACGTCCGAGGCTTCCTTCTCGAGGAGGTTCGCCGCCACCGCCTCCACCGCCCAGCGCTTGTCGGCGCTCTCGACGAAGATGCGCGTCTCCGCGTCCCAGCTCGCGGGAAGCGGCGACGTATTGGCCTCGTCGGTGTAGCGAAGCGTGCGATAGACCGCCTGGACCGTGACGAACGTGTGCCAGCCGGGCGCCCAAGTCCCGCCGACGTTCACCTGGTGGCGCGGAAGGTAGGGAATCGCGCGGCCGGGATACGCAGGCCCGTCGTTCACGCTGTCGGTATAGGTGTAGTAGGCGCGCGCCGCGATGCGCGGGGTGAGGATGCGCTCGACCGCCACGGTCGCGCGCTTCGCGACTCCCGCGGCGAAGACCGGCGTGTCCTCGAGCTGGTCGGGGATCGGCGGCGGTGTGAGCACGCGGTTCCTCAGGCGCTCGAGGTTCGTGACGTCGGCCTGCGCGTTCTGCACGCCGTCGAGCGGCGACCACAGGTTCTCGACGCGGCTCCTCTCGACGCGGGCGGCGACGAACGTGCGATCGGGAGCGGTCCATTCCCACTGCGCGCGGCATTGGTCGAGGAGCCCGCCGGCGTTCACGAGCTGGTCGTCGAGCGGCATGCCGGCGACCGCGACCGGCGCGAGCGTCTCGAGCGCGGCGGGCCGCAGCCAGCGTCGGCAGGCGGCGCGCAGCGCCATCGCGGGGACCGGGCGCCACGTCACCCCCAGGAACGGCTCGCCGCGGCGCCGCTGCAGCGTCTCCTGCCGGTGCGAGGACTCGCCGGCGATCACGAATTCGAAGTCGCGGTCCTTGCGGTAGTCGCGCATCCCGATGCCCGCCTCGAGACGCAATGCGCCGTGCGTGACACGCCCCGATGCATACACGCCGCCCGAGCGGTCGTGCGCCGATTGATCCAGGCTTTGCGCGGGAACGGCCGCATCGACGAAGTGGAACGTGGAGTCCTCGCCGAGGAAGCTGGGGGTCTGGACGCGCGCGCCTTCCACGCCCCAGTCGAGCTGCGCATCCTCGCCGATGGACAACGTATGCCGCAGCGCCACGTCCTCGGCCTTCGGCTGCATCGTGAAATGCGATTGCCGCAGGAGCTGGAAGCCGTCGCCCGCGACGAGGTCCGACTCGTCGAGCGTCGAGTCCTGGCGGCTTCCCCCGGCCTTGATCCAGAGGCTCGAATCGGGGCTGGGAGCGAAGCGCAGTCCCGCGTCGATGCGCGTCACCGTCCCGCCGATGTGCTGGAACGTACCCGTCGCGGCGGGGCGCCCGAGGTCCGCGTCGAGGTCGAAGCGGTTGGCGTAGAGGAAGGCGCCCAACCCCGGAACCGGGCGCATCCCGAGCGCGCCCGTGTAGCTGTGCGCGCGGAGCGAGATGTCCGAGTTGCCGGGATCGACCTTCGTGTCGATCGCCTCGGCCAGATACGAGATCGGGAAACGGCTCGCATCGTAGCCGTTCAGGGTGACGATCGGTTCGGTCACGTCCAGGTCGTCGCTGTGCGAGTACAGCACCGACGCGGTCGCGTGGTGCCCCGGTTCCGGGAAGAGCGTGACGAAGCGGTTCGAGGCGCCGAACGCGAGCGGGTCGGTGACGAAGCCCTGCATGAGCTCCGAGCGCCGGTCGAAATCGCCCGGATAGCGGTCGGCGAGGAAGAGATGGCTCGCCCCCCAGAACGGCAGGTACGAATCGTGTGCGGTCGAGCGCGCCCATTCCTCGAGGCCCATGAAGGCGAGCGGCGCGCCGAAATTGGCGATCCCTTTCTGGTTGTCCGCGACGCCGTTCACCGACTTGAGGAAGGGCACGCGCACGAGGGCAGCCTGCGCTTCGGCGGCCGCCTCGCCCGGCTCGATGCGATCGAGGTGGATCATCGACATCAGCAGGTGCGGCAGCGGATCGTTGGGATCGAGCTCGGCGGCACGTGCCAGCTCCGTGAGCGCGTCGTGGTCGCGGCGCTCCTGGTAATAGGCCGCGGCGCTGTAGAGGTGCGCGCGCGCATAGCGCGGCTCGATCGCCGAGGCGCGCTGGAACGAGGCGATGGCGGCCTCGGCGTCGCCTTCCTTGAGCTGCACCACGCCCAGGCCCGTGAGCGCCACGTAGTTGTCGGGCTGCGCCTTCAACGCCCGCTCGAGCTCGCGTCGGCCGGTCCGAAGGTCGCCCGCGAATCCCTCGAGCGTTCCCAACTCCGCGCGAAAGGTCGCATCGGACGGATCGAGCGCGATCGCTTTCGCGAGGTCCGAGCGGGCGGGACGCACGTCCTCGCGCTCGCTCTCGACGACGCCGCGTCCGTACCAGGGCCGAGCGTCGAGCGCGGCCGCGCGCACGGCGCGCGTGTACTCCGCGATCGCCTCCCGGGCGCGCCCTTCGTGCCGGTCGATGTCCGCGCGCATCACGAGGGCGTCCACCGACCCGGGGCGCTTCGCGAGCGCCGCGTCGGCATGCGCGTAGGCCTCCGCCACGTCGCCGGCGAAGAGCGCGGTGCGCGCAGCCGATACGTCGAAGCGCTCGTCGCCCGGATAGCGATGGCCGCCCTCCTCCGCCGCGCGGCGCGCCGCATCCAGGTCGCCGCGATAGGTCTCGAAGTCGGCGAGCAGGAGGAGCGCGACCGCCGGTGCCGCGGCGCCCGAGGCGAGGCGGCGCGTCTCGTCGTAGGCGCGCTCGAGCCGATCTTCGCGCAGCGCATCCGAAATCGCCGCGAGCGCGGGCGCCGGCGTCCCGCGGAACTCCGCGTAACGCGCGGGATCGACGGCGAACGCGTTCACCCACTGCACCCGCTCGCGCGTGACGCGCAGGAAGAGCTTCACCGGCGCCTTGCCCACCTCGGCGCGCGCCTGCTCGTTCGGGTGCACCAGCACCTCGCCGTGGTCGTTGTAGAAGCGCACGACGCCGTTGAAGACCGAGAGCGTGGAGGTCCCGTCGTCGGCCACCGCGATCTCCCACTCCGTGCCGCGAATCGCCGCGGTCGCCGAAGGCGTGCATACCGAAAAGCCCTCGGGCGGCGTGCGCGCCACGCCCCAGCTGCGCGACCTCGCCTGCATCACCGTGCACTTCGTGTCCTTCGCGGCCTTGTCGTCGAGGACCTGCATCTGGCCGTCGCGGTCGAGCGTCTGCGTGACGCCGTTCCAGAAGCGGATCTCCATGCGGCTCATGCCCAGGGTGCGCACGAAATCGGAGGCGAAGAGCGGCTGCTTCACGTGCGCGGCGCTCCAGGAGAGCTCGCGCTCGGAGCGGTATTCGCCCCGGCCCTGGAGGCCGACGATCTGCGCGCGCTCCGCCGTCGCGGCGAGGGCGCCCGCCGCACCGAGCGCGGCCCACGCGGCGAGCGCCGCGAGCGAGGCGTGCTTCAACATCGCGCCGCCCTTGGCTCTCAGAAAACCTGCCGCGTGATGGTCTTGCTTCCCGGGGTCCCGTTCACCGTGTAGCTGAGCGTCCCGTTGTTGGGATCGGTGAAGGTTGCCGCGACCGTGCCCACCTTGGCCGCCTGGATCTTCGAAGCGTCGAAGGTCGGGCCGAAGGGCGGGCCGGTCACCTGGTAGAGATCGCCGCTGCAGCCATTGCCGTTCGCGACCACGACGCAGTCACTCGCGACGTACCACACGGGCTTGCCGCTCGCGTCGTAGACGAACCAGGCGAGGAACATGACGCCGTACTGCTGGCTCATGGCGATCCCCCAGCCCTCGCCCTGCTGGCCGGCGTACCACAGGTCCGTGTAGTCGATGGTGGGCGGCGTCGTTCCGGACGTGATGGGCTGGCGCTGGATCGGCACGGTGCGCGAGACGCTGCCCACCGTGTAGCTCATCGTCGCGTGCGAGGTGTCGGCGAAGTCGACCTGCAGCGTTCCCGCCTTCGAAGCCGGGTTGTGAGAGCCCGAGGGAGCGATCCCGAAGAGCGAGGAACCGGTCACCTCATAGAGGTCGCCGGTGCAGCTTCCGCTCGTGACGCCCGATGCCGGCATCGTGCAGGCCGGCGCCACGTACCACTTCGGGTTGCCCGCGTCGTCGTACGTATAGAACGCGGCGAAGAGGTGGTTTTCCCGTTGCGTGAAATCGATGCCCCAGCCCGATTCCAGCTGGCCTCCCCACCACAGCCCGCTCAGCGCGCCCGGCAGCTTCGGAAAGACGCTCGGGCACTGCTGCGCACCGGGAATCTGCACCGCGCTCGCGTTGACGCCCTGGTTCACCATCGTCGAGGCATCGGCGCCATAGCCCACGAAGAACGTCGCGCCCGCGATCGCAGGCGTCGAGGCGTTGTTGAGGATGGTGACCGACTGCCCCTGTGCGCCGAGCGTGGCGGTGAGGGCCGGCGCGAGGCTCGAGGCCGACGCCGCCTGCAACTGGCCGGAAGCATCGAGCTGCGCGAGCTCGCAGCCGCTCGCGTCGTCCTTCATCGCGAGGCGCGTCGCGGATTTCACGAGGCTGCGCGGAGCGAACGCGAACACGTAGATGCTCACGGTCTTGCCGACGTCGGCGGCGGGCGGCTGGATCTGCGCGGTCGCGGTCGACACGACCGGGCCGATGTTCGAGTTCACGCTGATCTGGAACGGCGGCGGCGAGCTCGGCGGCAGCGTGCTGCCCGTGCCCGAAACGGTGAACGAGCCCGGGATCGAGACCGGCCCTGGATGACTATTGTCCGTGTCGCTGAACGTGAGATTGCCGCCGGTGGCGCCGAACGTGCCGGTGTAGCTGGTCGTGCCGTCGGTGAGCGAGGTCAGCGTGCACGTGCCGTCGGGATTCTGCGTCTCGCTCACTTTCGCGTTCTGCAGCACCGCCGTGCCGCCGAAGGTGCCGCTCGAGAGGTCGAAGCCGGTCAGGGTAAACGTGCCGGAAATGGGGAAGCTGTTGCTGCAAACGCCGTCCCTCAAGGTCCCGCTGTAGGTTCCCGCGCAGAACCCCAGCCCGCCGCAGCGGAACGTGAAGTCGACCTGTCCGCCGCTGGCCGTCGCCCCGGACGCCGAGCCGCTCACCTGTACACTGCCGAGCGCGCCCGAAGCGGCGAGCGTCCCCGTCGCCATATTCACGCTGCCGCTCGGCTCCGTCACCGTGTACGTGACGCTCGCCGTGGTGCCGTCGGATGTACCGCTGAAAGTGATCGAGTCGCTGGTCGCGCTTCCCGGGACCGGGGTGCAGGTACCGTCGGCATTGTGCTGCCGGTCCGAGCTGAAGGTGAGCACGCCGCTCCCGCTCACGGGCCCCGCGACCGAAAGGTCGGGTACCGTGAGCTGGATCGTGCCTGCCGAGGCGACCGGGTTCGAGCAACCCGAGTCCTGCGGGATGACGACGAACTCGCCGGTGCAGGTCGGCGAGCCGCTGCATTCGAAATAGAGCGTTCCCGAGGCGTCGCTGGCGATTCCGATGAGATCCGCGGAGGCCTGCGCTGCGGCCCTGCCGGCCAGGCCGAGCAGCAGGATTGCGAACGAGCAAGCGAGTGCGCCACGCCATGCCGCGGTCATGGAAATCCCCCCTTGTTATTTCCTTCCCTGAAACACCGGCCATTGTGCCCCTGCGCCCGTCCCCGGCGCAACGCGACTATTCGGCATTTCGGGGCCGGCACCCTTTCCGGCACCCGATCCCGCGCGACGATGGTGCGCCATTGGAGCTTCGAGACCGCGACGATGCGCTCGCCGTCCCCGGGCGAGGGCCCATGATCTTGTTAGTATGTGCCTGCATCTGGTGCGACGGAACGAGGGACGATGCCTCTGAACGGAAAGACGGCGGTGGTGACGGGAGGGGCGGGGGCGCTCGGCTTCGCGGCCGTGCGCGTGCTGCTCGAGGACCGGGCGCAGGTGGCACTCGTCGACGTGGACGCCCTGCGCATGGACAGCATGATCCGGTTCCTGCGCGGCAACGCGGTGGCTGTGGCCTGCGACGTGAGCGATCCCGGCGCGGTGAAGGAAGCGCACCGCCGCGTCGAGAAGCTGCTGGGCCCCGTGGACATCCTCGTGAACGCCGCGAGCGTCGGCTCCGTCGAGAAGGCCGATGCCACGCCGGACATCGAATGGCGCCACGTGCTGTCGGTGAACCTCGACGGCGCGTTCCACTGGGCGCGCGAGGTGCTGCCGTCGATGAAGACGCGCGGCTGGGGGCGGATCGTGAACGTCACCTCGCTCGCCGCGAAGTCGGGCGGCGCCGACACCGGCACCGCGTACGCCACGTCGAAGGGCGCACTCGCCGCGCTCACCATCGCGCTCGCGCGCGAGGTCGCGGTCCATGGCGTCACCGTGAACGGCATCGCGCCCGCCTACGTGAAGACGCCCGCGCTCAGCGAGCAGATGACGGAGGCGCAACGCCGTCAGATCCTCGCGCAGATCCCCGTCGGCCGATTCTGCGAGCCGGAGGAATTCGCCCACGCCGTGCGCTTCCTCGCCTCGCCGCTCGCCGGCTTCGTGACGGGGGAGATCCTCGACGTGAACGGCGGCCTGCACATGGATTGACGCCCGGCCCGACCCGGCGTCGCGTCCGCTTCCTACACGCGAATCGGAGCCCGCAAGCTCCCCGCTCCCCGCGCCGCACCGGAAGATGGCTCCAGCACATTTCTTTCCGGAGACTTGCCATGCAACTGCCCGACCTCGGGAAGCTCCGCGCGAGCCAGGAAGGCCGCGTCGGCTACATCCTGCTGTGGCTCATCGGAGTGCCGATTCCGGTGCTCTTCCTCGTCTACCTGCTGCGCGGCTGCACCTGATGGCGCGAAGCGGGCGCGTGTAGGACCCCTCCGACGCGTGAATCCGACACGTCGGAGGGGACGCCTTCCTGTCCCGCTTACAGACCGTCTTCCCCGGCTCCCCCCATTCTTGGGCTCACTCCGGCGGCCCTTCCAGGCGCCGCTGCAACGAACCGGAGAGACCCATGAACCGAGCGACTCTCGTGGCCCTGAGCACGGCCACCGCGATCACCGGCGCGGCGGGCTTCGGCCTCGACGCGTTGGGTGAGCCGCCCGCGCCCACCATGACGCGCGCGCAGTACCTCGTCGCGCGCCATCGTCTCGAGACCGCCCGCGGCCGGGCGGTGGCGATGTGCGCGAAGCATTCGGGCGCCGATCGCGATGCCTGCGAGGCGCGCGCCGATGCCGATGCGGATCTGCGCGCCGCGGAGCTCGAGGTGCGCTTCCGCCGCACGCCGGAGGCCGCGCGCGAGGCGCAACGCGCCCGCATCGAGGTGCGCCACCAGGCCGCGCTCGCGCGCTGCGTGCCGCTCGGGGGCTACGACCACGACCGGTGCGTGATCCACGCCCATGCCGTGCTCGGCCGCGCGCTGCTCGAGAGCCAGGATCCCTATTCGACGCGCCTCGATTGAAGCGCGTCAGCTCGCGATGCGGCTGTCGATCGGCCGCGCGCGGGCGAATGCCCCGCGCTCCTCCGAGAGGAAGCGCAGCAGCTCCGACTCCGGCAGCGGGGGGCGGCAGAAGTAGCCCTGGAACTCGTCGCAGCCCTGCTCGCGCAGCATGTCGAACTGCAGCTGGTCCTCGACGCCTTCGGCGACCACCGTCATCTTCAGGCTGTGCGCGAGGGCGATCACCGCGCGCGTGATCGCGGCGTCGTCGCCGTTGTGCGGGAGCTCGCGCACGAAGCTGCGGTCCACCTTGAGGCGGTCGATCGGGAAGCGCTTCAGGTAGCCGAGCGACGAGTGGCCGGTGCCGAAGTCGTCGATCGAGAGCCGCACGCCCATCGCGCGCAGCTGCTCCATCACCGCCACCGCGCGGTCCGGATCCTTCATCACCATGGTCTCCGTGATCTCGAGCTCCAGGTGCTGCGCGGAGGCCCCGGTGGCCCAGAGGATCGCGGCGAGCTCCTTCACCAGCTCCGGCTCGTGGAACTGGCTCGCCGAGAGGTTCACCGCGACCGAGAGCGAAAATCCCTGCTCCTTCCAGCGGCGGATGCGCTCGCACACCCGGCGCAGCGTCCAGTAGCCGATCGGGATGATGAGACCGGTCTCCTCGGCGAGCGGCACGAAGCGGTCCGGAAGGAGCAGACCCAGCTGCGGGTGATGCCAGCGGATCAGCGCCTCGACGCCGGTCACGCGCCCGCCGCCGAACTCGATCTTCGGCTGGTAATAGATCTCGATCTCCTCGCGGGCGAGCGCGTGCTTGAGCGCCGCTTCCAGCGCGAGGCGCTCCTGCGAGAGCTGGTTGAGCTCCGCGGCATAGAAGCAGTGGCGGTTGCGCCCGTGCTCCTTCGCGCGGTACATCGCGATGTCGGCGTTGGAAAGCAGGGTCTGCGCGTCGTTGCCGTCCTCCGGGAAGGTACAGATGCCGATGCTCGCGGAGAGCGCGAGCTCCTGGCCGTCGACGGTGAACGTGGGCCCGAATGCGCCGAGGATCTTGGCGGCGATGTCGGAGAGGTCGCTGCCGTCGGCGAAGTCCTCCACCAGCAGCACGAACTCGTCGCCGCCGAGGCGCGCCACCATGTCGCTCGCGCGGACCGCGCCGGTGAGCCGGCGCCCGGCCTCGAGCAGAACGCGGTCGCCGACGGGATGGCCGAGCGTGTCGTTGATGTTCTTGAAGCGGTCCATGTCGAGGAAGAAGAGTGCCAGCGGCCTGCGGTGCCGCTGCGCCTGCCCGATCGCGTGGACCAGCGTCTCGTTGAAGAGCGCGCGGTTGGGCAGCCCCGTGAGCGTATCGTGGGTCGCCATCTTCTGGATCATCGCGAGCGCGGAGCTGAGCTCCTCGTTCGTGCGCCGCAGCCTGCGCCTGAGCTCGCTGATGCGGCCCGCGACCAGCGAGAAGCACGGCAGCACCAGCGCCATCGTGAGCCAGCGGTAGCCCTCGATCGGGACGTTCACGGCCGCAGGCTTGGCCCACATCATGATGTTGATCACGAGGAGGTAGGCGGCGAGGACGAGCCCCGTGGCGACGAGGAAATCCCGGGTGGTGAACCGGAAGGCGCCGAACGGCAGCACCACCAGGCACATCATGAGCGCGAGGCCGCGCTCCGTGTCGAAGTAGTAGACCGCGTACATCACGATCGCCATCCCGGTGATCACCTGCGGCCAGGTGAGGCTCGGATCGGGGAAGCGCTGGTTCGCGCCGCTGCGGAACATCGTGAAGAACGCGACGTTCGCGGCGATCATGAGGACGGCGATGCGCAGCATCGGCGCCGTGGCGAGCAGGCCGACGTGGTTGGCTGCGGCCAGAACGACGAGGCAGGCCGTGTAGGCGGCGGTCGCGAGATAGAAGCGACGCAGCCGCACCTGCTGCTTGCCGCTGTCGGATTGCGCGCGCAACGCGGTTTCCATGAAGGTCCGGTGATCCGTCTTTTGTTTTCGCTGCGCGAATTATCCGGTCGGACCACAGGGAAGCGAACGTGAAGCAGGTCACACCGGCTTCGCGCCCGCGATTACGGGTGTAATCGCTCCCTTTCCCGCGAGACGGAGTAGAGCAGGCCCAGCGCGCACGTGAAGACGGCAACGGCGCCCGCCTGGTGCAACGCGGCGAGCGCGACGGGCACGCGCAGGAGGAGCGTCGAGATGCCGGCGGCGATCTGCAGCGCGACCGCCGCGAGGAGCGCCCAGGACCAGGCCTTGTCGCGCGGGCGCGAATCGGGATCGCGCTGCACGCGCCATACGAGCGAGAGGGCCGTCGCGGCGATCACGATCGCGAGCACGCGATGGTCGAACTGCACGGTCGCCATGTTGTAGATGAAGTTCTTCCACGTCGGATCGAGCTCGAGGATCTCGGGCGGGATCCAGTGCCCGTCCATGAGCGGGTACGTGTTGTACGCGTATCCCGCATGGATGCCGGCGACGAGCGCGCCGGTGAGGATCATCGCGAACACCAGCACCGCGAGCGTTGCCGCGTGCGCTCGCGTCCGGGCCGCGCGCCGGGCCATGCCGAACGCGAGCCCGAGGGCGAGCCAGAGCATCGAGGCGTAGATCAGGAGCGCGGTGCCCAGGTGCGCGGCAAGCCGGATCGAGCTCACGCTCGGATCGTCCACGAGGCCGCTCTTCACCATGAACCAGCCGAGCCCGCCCTGCACCGCGCCGAGCGCGAAGATCCCCGCCAGGCGCCACGCGATCGGCCGCGCGACGGCCCCGCGCGCGAGGAACCACACGAACGGCACGAAGAACACCACGCCCACGAGGCGCCCGAGCAGCCGGTGGAAGTACTCCCACCAGAAGATGTGCTTGAAGCCGGCGAGCGTCATGTCGAAGTTGCGCAGGCGGAACTCCGGCGTCTTCTGGTACTGCGCGAAGGTCTCGCGCCACTCGCCCTCGTCGAGCGGGGGCACCGCGCCCACGAGCGGCTGCCATTCGACGATGGAGAGCCCTGAGTGCGTGAGCCGCGTGATTCCGCCCACGTCGACGATGCCGAAGACGAGCGCGCAGCACGCGAAGAGCCATGCCGCCATGGCGCGGCGGGAAGATTCGGCGCGGGGAGTCATCCCCGCATTTTAGGAGGAAAAGGGGTCGGATACATTTTCGGGGGCACCGAAAATGCATCCGACCCTTTTCGTTCGCAGCCTTGTCAGGCGGCCTTGCGCTGGCCGGCCAGCTGCTGCGCGGCGAAGTCCCAGTTGAGGAGCTTGTCGATCACCGCGGCGGCGTAGTCGGGCCGGCGGTTCTGGAAGTCGAGGTAGTAGGCATGCTCCCACACGTCGAGCGTGAGGAGCGGCGTCTGGCCCTGCGCGATCGGCGTGGCGGCGTTCGAGGTCGCGACGATGTCGAGCTTGCCGTCCTTCTCGACCAGCCACGCCCAGCCGCTGCCGAAGCAGTTCACCGCGGCCTCGGCGAACTTCTTCTTGAATTCGTCGTAGCCGCCGCAGTCGCTGTCGATGCGCGAGGCGAGAGCGCCCGAAGGCTTGCCGCCGCCCTTCTTGAGGCAGTTCCAGAAGAAGGTGTGGTTCCAGGCCTGCGCGGCATTGTTGAAGATCTTCTGCTCCTTGCCGGCGCTCTCCTTGACGATCTGCTCGAGGCTCATGTCGGCAAAGCGAGTTCCCTGCACGAGCTCGTTCAGCTTGTTCACGTACGCGCGATGGTGCTTGCCGTAGTGGAAGCCGATCGTGTTCGCGGAAATGACGGGGTCGAGCGCGTCCTCCGGCCAGGGGAGCGGCGGGAGCTGGAACGGTGCGGTCTGGGTGGCCATGGCGTTTTTCCTCGGGGATGAACGCTACAGGATACAGCGATGGAAGGGAGCGCTCCAGCGTCGGAGCGCGGTACGCCTTTGAGTCCCGCGAAGCGTAGGAAAGTTCCGACATCGGGATCAGCGCATTTCTCTTGCGCGGTTCCGCTCTGCCGATAGATCGTCGTGTCCTACAGCCCGATCATTTGCTTAGCTCCGGGAGGTCGCTTCCGGAGTCCGATGCCGCATCATTTCCACAACAAGTGACGCCATGAATTGGGACCGCCGCAGATCGAGGATTCCGAGGCCCGTTGCGGGCGCGATCGGTGGGTCCAGTGACTGGAATCGCATAAGGAGACAAGGATGAAAATGAACACTCTTTACGCCGCCCTGTCCGGGGCCTTCCTGCTCGGCGCGGCGGCCCTGTGCCCCGCCCAGGCGACGAACACCGCGACTGGCGACAGCACGAGCACCAGCGCGAACACGATGCACAGCACGACGTCGCCCGCCGCCGCGAGGAACGAGTACAAGGCCGACAAGAACCGGATCTCGGCCGACTACAAGGAAGCGAAGGCGAAGTGCAAGACGATGAAGGGCAACGCCAAGGAGGTCTGCGAGAAGGAGGCGAAGGCGGACGAGAAGATCGCCAAGGCGGAGCTCGCCTCCCGGCGCAAGGGCGCGGACCCGGCTTCCGACTACAGGGTCGCCGAGACCAAGGCCAAGGCGCACTACGACGTCGCGCAGGAGAAATGCGACGACATGAAGGGCAAGGAGAAGTCGGCCTGCAAGAAGCAGGCGAAGGCCGATGAGGACAAGGCCCTCGCCGAGGCGAAAGAGATGCGCAAGCAGCACGTCGCCTCGAACAAGTCCACCAAGTGACGCAAGGCGCCACGCGCGCCGCGACCGAAACGAGCGAGGGGCCGGTCCGCGGATCGGCCCTTCTTTTCGCCGTTCGCGCCGCGCAAGGCCGGAGGATGGCTCGATGAGTCCCAACACGATCGCGGTGACGCTCGCCGCCGCGGCCTTCGCCGCCGCCGGCTACGGGCTGCAATCGGCGATGAGCACGCCGCCCACGCTGATGTCTCGCGACGCTTACGACGGGGCGTGGCGCTCGATCGAGCAGGACGCGCGCTCGGCGCTCGGCCGCTGCCGCGGCCTTCCCGAGGCCGGGCGTGCGCTTTGCCGCGCTCGCGCGGGGGCGCAGGAGCGCGTGCAGAAGGCCGCGCTCGACGCGCGCTACTACGGCACGGTGCAGGCCGAAGCGCACGCGCGCGACGTGCGCGCCAAGGCGCGCTTCGAGATCGCACGCGCCGAATGCGAGGCGCGCGGCGCGAGCGATCGCGCAGGCTGCCTCTCCGAAGCGCGCACCGAGCAGGCGAAGGCGCTCGCCAAGGTCGCTTCGAGCTAGAAGCTGTACTTGAAGACGATGCGATGGCGGTGAATCGAGACGCTCTCCGGGGTGAGCTCGCCGATCCGCGGCATGTAGTTGCGCGCCGCGCGGTAGACGATGCGCCCGTCCGCCGCGTCGTAGCACAGGTCGTGCGCCGAGCGCTCGCAGGCCGATCGGGGAATGCGGCGATCGCGCGACCCATGCTCGACGCCGAGCGCAACCGGCCCCCGGATTGCCGCAGCCGCCGGGTCGCGTGCGGCCGCAATGGGTGCGCCCGCGAACGGCGCGGGTGCCCTCACGGCGGCCATGGCAGCGATCGTTTTCGATTTCGCGGCGAAGTCGACCTCCTCCGCCTGGGCGACACCGGCCAGGCAGGCGAGCGCTGTGGCGATCCACGACAAGCGGCGCATCGTCGGCTCCTCGCGGCCGGAAACGCGATCCGGCGCGAGGCCATCGTGGGACAACGATCGGCCCGTGCGCCATTCGCGGCGACCGGGGGCCGCAGCCGACCGACGAACGGTTGCGTGTCGGCGCGCGCAGGCAACCCCCGTATGACGCGGTTCACATTTCCATGAAGAAGCCGCGCGCTACCTCGCGCCGGAAGATTCCGATCGGTGATCGCGTTGCCCGCGGCGCGCCTGATCGGCACGCGCCTCGCTCGCGCCGGGCTGCGCCTCGCCAGCGCCGGCGCACTGCGCGCTGCGGCAGCGCATGCGATAGGCCCGCGGCGTCATTCCCACGCGGGCGTGGAACACCCCGGTGAAATGCGCCTGCGTCTGGTAGCCCACGCGCCTCGCGACCTCGGCGAGCGGGAGCGAGGACTGGGCGAGCAGCTGCTTCGCGCGATCCATGCGCTGCCACGTGATGTAGAGGTGCGGCGGATGCCCGGTCGACTGCTTGAACATGCGCGCGAAGTGGAACGGGCTCATGTGCACGGCATCGGCGAGCTCGCGCACCCGGATCGGCTCGGCGAGGCGCTCGTCGACAATCGCGAGCACGCGCTGCAGGCGATGCGACGCGAGGCCGGAGCGGCCGGCGGCTTGCGTCGGCCTCCCGTAGCGCGTCGCCACGTGCATTCCCAGGTCTTCGCCCACCGAATCGAGCCATTCCGTCGCCGGGGCGCCCGCGCCGCGCAGGCCGAGGCGAAGGAAGGCGCCCAATTCGCGCACGAAGCCGTCGCTTCCCACGTGGCACCCGCGAATTTCGCGCCGGTGGCCGAACGCGGCGCGCGCCCGCTCGGCCCAGCGCGCCGGCTCGAGCCCGACCACGAGAAGCGCGCCAGGGCGCTCCGCACAGAGCGCATGGCGGCCCTGCGGGGAAAGGAGCGCCACGTCGGGCTCGGCGAGCGTCGCATCGCGGGGCCGGCCCGACGGATCGGTGAACGGCACGCGCAGCGCCGCACCGTCGAGCGGGACGAGGATCTCGATGCGCTCGCCGCGCAGCACGATTTCGCTACCGGCGTGCACCTCGCGCCACCCGACGCTCAAGGCGCCGGCGCATGCGGAGCATGGAAGTGGAAAGACGGACGGTGCCGCGGGAGGAACGGGCCGAGCGGGAGCGGCCGGTGCCGTGGAGGGTGCCGTCGAGGAGAGGGTTTCCATTCTTGCCGATCCCTGGGGTCCGGGATCGCAATGACACGGCCGCAGCGAAACCGTTCGCCGCCCCCGCCGGTTCCGAACGGCCCTGGGCAGCCGTAATCCGCAAATCGCCCTAGGAGGCGAGCAGGCGCGCCGCCTCGCCCTCGCGCCTGCGGGCGAGGAGCGCGCAGACCATGAACGCGACGACCGCGGCGTTGATCGCCAAGGCGATCGCCGCGACGAGCGCCCCGCCGTGCAGCAGCCTCCAGACCTCGAACGGCATGTAGATCGCTCCGCTCAGCGCCGCGAATCCCTCCGCCCACCAGCGCTGGCGCCAGAGTCCGTAGGCCTCGATGAAGCGAACCGCGGAGTACGCGCAGGCCCCGGCGACGAGCAGCCACAGCCGCGTATCGGTGAGGTGCGCCGCGAGGTTCAGGAAGATGCGCGGGTAATGCTTCGCCGGATTGAGGTGCAGGTGGTGCACGATCACGTCGGCCACGTGCTGCGCGTCGCGATGGACGAGCGAGAGCACGCCGAATCCGGCGAACAGGACCAGCGCGCCCTTGGTCGCCTCGAGGAGCGCCACGGCGCGGATTGCGTCGGTTCGTTGCGAGGGGGTCAGGGAAGGGCTTTCTCTGGTGGCGAGCGGCCTTTCTACTCCGAAAGAACGCGTGCGGGAAAGTTTCGCGCGGGCCGCGGCGGCACCGCGGCCCGGTCGGACGTCACCCCTTCAGGCAGGTGCCGAGGAACGCGCGGCGCTCGTCGCCCTGGAGCTTGCGGCGATCGGCTTGCGCATTGCACGGCGCGAGCCGCCCGCCGGACTCGCCCGCAACGTCGTCCTTCGACCCGGGCGGGTGCTTGCGCAGGCACTCGCTCATGAACTGGCGGCGCGGGTCGCCCTTCAGGCCCTGGGACTCGTGCGCACAGGCGGCGAACTTCTGGCGCTGCGGGGTGGTGTACGGCTCGCCGTCGGCGGCGCGCAGCGGCAGGACGCTGGACGCCAGCGCGATGGCGCACGCGGTGAGGCAGATGGTTCTGGTCTTCACGGCTTCCTCTTCGGTTCGGTTGGGGGCCCCGCGCCGGCGTACGGCTTGCGGCCGCGAGTGGCGCCATGAGACTCCTCGCCACGCGGGGCCGCCATCGAAAATCGATTCCCGAACAATCGAATAAGCGCTCCCGGAAAGCGTCCCACACCGGATCGGGAGAAATGCCTACCCCCCGAATCGGACAATTTCGGCGCGCGATTGGGAGTTTCGCCCATGGTGGCCGACGGTCGCCGCGCGGAGACTGAATCCATCGACCGCGCACGTCGCACGCGAAGGAGGCCACCGATGAAACCGCTCAGCACCGAACGGCTCCAGCAAGAGAATCGCGTGCACGCGAACACGGCCGGGCGCAGCGAAGACAACGGCGGCCTCGGCTTCCGCCCCGCGTTCCTCGACTTCGAGACGCAGACGATCTATCCCAGCCGCTTCGCCAACGGGATGCCCGCACCGTTCCATGTCCTGGACGGCCTGCCCGACGAGGTGGTGGCCGACCGTGCGCCCTCCGGCCGCGTGGTCGCCGCGAAGGCCACGCTGATCTCCGGCTTCATGCGCAACGGCTACTTCTACACGCGTACCGCCGCCGCGCGCGCCGCGGCCGAATGGCGGTTGTAGACGTTCCTGCCCCGGAACTGGCGAGGCGCGACCTGCATCGAATGCCGCGATACGCATTCGACGAGGGAGAGACCCCATGGCCCGTGTGGTCAAGCGGCATCGCGGACGTGATCCGCCGCATGCGCCGCTACTACCAGGTCGCGCCCGACGCGCGCTTCGTGATCCGCCACATCGAGGAGCGCCGGGGCCCGGGCAGCCGCAACCGGCTCTTCGAGCTCTTCCCCTACGGCTATCCCGGCCAGGCGTGCCGCATCGCGGGGATGAAGCGGCCGCGGGCATGGAGCACCGGCTGAGCGTTCGCCGCATCGCCTGCGGCTGACCGGAATCAAACGCCGCGCGGCGAAGCGCGCTTACCTTGGCTCCTTCCATCCCGCGGAGGAACGAAGGTGGCAGCAGGATTGCGTGGAACGCCGTCCCTCGGGCTCGTGCTCGCGATGTGCGCCATCGCCGTCGTCGCGCAGGCGGCCGACGGAAAGGTCGCCGGGAAGGCCGTGCTTTCGGCGCCGCAGGCGGTGAAGGTGACGCCCGAGATGATCGGCGCCGGCCGGGTCTCGAGCGGCGTCGTGCTTGCGCCCGTGCCGCCGCTCAGCGGCAGCCGCGAAAGGCCCGTCGCCTCCTGGGGCAAGCCCCTGCCCTATCCGATCGTGATCGCGGACCGGCGCAACAACCGCCTGATCGAGGTAGCGCCCGACAAGCACATCGTGTGGGAATTCCCGTCGCCGAACCTGCGCATCTATCGCGGCAACGACGACGTGTTCTTCTCGCCCGACGGCCGGCTCCTCGTCGTGAACGAGGAGGATAACTACGACCTCCATTTCGTGGACTACGGGAAGCGCGAGCTGGCCTGGACCTTCGGCGCTTCCGACACCAAGGGCGCGGCATACGGCTACTTCAATTTCCCCGACGATGCGCACCTGATGGCCGACGGCACCGTGGTCACCGCCGACATCCGCAACTGCCGCGTCCTCTTCATCGATCCGTCGAAGTCGGTGGTGACCGGGCAATGGGGAACCGACGGCCGCTGCAAGCACGACCCGCCGGCATTCCTCGGCTTCCCGAACGGCACGACGCCGCTGGACAACGGCGACCTCCTGGTGACCGAGATCTCCGGCGCGTGGATCTCGCGCATCACGCGCGAGGGCAAGGTCGTTTGGTCGCGGCGTGCGCCGGGCGTGCGCTATCCCTCGGACGCGTTCCCGGCGAAGGCCGGCCAGGTGATCGTGGCCGACTACTCGAAACCGGGAAAAATCGTGATCTTCGACCCGAAGACCGGCAAGGTGACGTGGGAATACGCGGTAAAGAGCGGCGAGAGGATGCTCAACCATCCCTCGCTCGCGCTGGAGCTTCCCACCGGGGACATCGTAGTGAACGACGACTGGCGCAACCGCGTGCTGGTGATCGACCGGAATACGAAGGAGATCACGTGGCAGTACGGCGTGACCGACAAGCCGGGACACGCGCCGGGCTACCTCTTCTACCCGGACGGCATGGACATCGACGTCTTCCGCGACTGGAAGCCGGCCGCGCGCTGACTACCAGAGGTTCACCGGCTTCGACTGCGCGCGCAGCCGCTCGCCGCGCTGCTGCAGGTAGCGCTGGAAGCTCGGCTCCCGGCGGAAGGCGCCGCTCGCCACGTAGTCGAGCGTGGATGCGAGGTGGAACGGCTTCAGGAAGCCTTCCGACCGGAACACCTCGCGCCCGTCGCCGTCGAGGAAGAGCAGCGTCGGCGCGTAGGCGACCGCGAGCGAGCGCGCCCAGCGCCGCTCGTCGACGCTCTTGCCTTCGGGCGTCACGACCTTGCGGTGCCCGGAGAGATCGAGGCGCACGACGGTGAAGCGCTCGAGGAGCGATTTCACTTCCGGGCGCGTGAAGCCCTCTCGGCGCATCGCCTCGCAGTCCTTGCAGCCGTCGTACTCGTAGACCACGAGCACGGGGCGGCCCTCGGCGAGGAGCCGCGGCAGCTCCGCCGCCACGGTGGAAGACGCGCCGGAGGCTTCCCCCTTCGCCATCGCCTCCTCCCCGGTGCGGCGCGCGAAGTAATCGGTGAACGATTCCTTCGCCTCGCCCTTCGCGGCGGCGTAGTCGAGCGCGATGCGGAAGCTCGACGGCGGATGGTAGCCGGCGAGGCGCAGGCGCACGCCGCCCTTCTCGTCGAGGAAGAGGAGCGTGGGCGTGTACTGGACGCCGAGCGCGCGCGCGAGCTCCTTCTCGCTGCGGCTGCGCCCGTCGATCCACGTCGTCTCGCGGTCGCCCCAGATGTCGAGCGCGATCGCCACGAACTCGCGCCGCGTCTGCGCGGCGATCTGCGCATCGCCGAAGTCGACCTCCATGAGCGCCTTGCAGTACGGACAGCCGTCCTGGCCGAAGTACACCATCACGCGCTTGCCCTGGCGCGCGGCATCGCGCACCTCGTCCGTGAAATCGAGGAACGACTGCGCGAACCAATTCGGGATCTCGATCGCGCGGGGACTCGGGAGCGGGGTCTCGTCCGTCGCGCGCGCCGACGCCGCGCCCGCCAGCGCGAGGGCGAGGGCGAGCAGGGCTGCGCGTGCGAGGAGGGCGATCGTGGAGCGCATCGGGGCAGCATAACGCATGCCGGGTGAGGCAAAATAGCGGGTTCCATGGGCCAGCTCCGGATCCCCGCCGTGTACATGCGCGGCGGCACCAGCAAGGGCGTGTTCTTCCGCGCCGCCGACCTTCCCGCCGATCCGGCAGCGCGCGACGCGGTGCTGCTGCGCGTCGTCGGCAGCCCCGATCCCTACGGCAAGCAGATCGACGGCATGGGCGCGGCCACCTCGAGCACCAGCAAGATCGTGATCCTCTCGCCCTCGAAGCGGCCCGGGTGCGACGTCGACTACCTCTTCGGCCAGGTGGCGATCGACCGCCCGCTCATCGACTGGTCGGGCAACTGCGGGAACCTCACCGCGGCGGTCGGTCCCTTCGCACTCTCCCAGGATTGGGTGGATGCGCCGCGCGACGGGCTGGCACTCGTGCGCATCTGGCAGGCGAACATCGCGAAGCGGATCCTCGCGCACGTCCCGGTGCGCGGCGGCGAGGTGGTCGAGGAAGGCGAATTCGTGCTGGACGGCGTCGCGTTTCCGGCCGCCGAGATCCGCATCGAGTTCCTCGATCCGGGCGGGGCCGGCGAGGAAGGCGACGCGGGCGCGGCGATGCTTCCGACCGGCCATGTCGTCGACTCTCTCGAGGTTGCGGGTGTCGGGCACGTGGAAGCGACGCTCATCACGGCGGGCAATCCCACGGTCTTCGTCGAGGCGGGCGCGCTCGGCTTGTCGGGCCGCGAGCTGCAGGCGGAGGTGAATCGCGCCCGCGAGTTGCTGGCGCGCTGCGAGGCGATCCGCGCGCACGCCGCCGTCGCGATGGGACTCGCGGCGAGCGCGGCGCAGGCGAGCGAGAAGCGGCTGCACACGCCGAAGATCGCCTTCGTGTCGCCCGCGCAGCCGTACACCGCCGCGAGCGGCAAGGCGATCGACGTTTCCGATGTCGACATCACGATCCGCATGCTGTCGATGGGACAGCTGCACCACGCGGTCACGGGAACCGGCGCCGTGGCGACGGCGGTCGCGTGCGCGATCGAGGGCACGATCCCGAACCGGGCGCTGCGCCCGGGCGCCGATCCCCTCGCCACGCGCATCGGGCATCCGTCGGGCGTGCTGCGCGTGGGCGCGGCGGTCGCGCGCGTGGACGGCCAATGGATCGTGGAGAAGGCGGTGATGAGCCGCAGCGCGCGGCGCCTCATGGAAGGCTGGGTGCGGGTGCCCGCCGATGCGCTCGATCGCGCACGAGGATCCGCGCTGCCGATGGGCTAAAATAGCGCATGCCCCGCATCGTCCTCGCCATCGCCGCGCTCGCCTTCGCCACGGCCGCCTCGGCCGCAGACCTTCGCCTGACCGACGCATGGATTCGCTGGATCCCCGGCGGCGCGCCCTCGGGCGGTTACTTCACCGTGCACAACGATTCGCCCGTCCCCATCGAGCTCCTCGGCGCGAGCTCTCCCGAGTACGGCATGGTGGAGCTGCACCGCACCGTGACCGAGGGAACGACCTCGCGCATGGAGGCGATCGACAAGGTCGCGGTGCCGGCCCACGGCAAGCTGCAGTTCAAGCCCGGCAGCTACCACCTCATGCTCATGCGCCCCAAGCCCGGGGTGAAGGTGGGCGGCGAGGCCACGGTCGTCCTGCAGTTCTCCGGCGGGCGCACGCTCGACGCGCGCTTCCCGGTGCGCGGACCCGGGGGCTGACGGAAGGATTCTCCGTTGCAGACCGTTCGCGAAGTCCTCGCATTCCTGGTTCCCTGGGAGTTCTCGCCGCTCGCCTTCGTGCTGTGCGTCGGCGCGGTCGCGGCTTACGCGCGGGGGCTCGCCCGCATGTCGCGCGCCGGGCGCCCCTCCGTCTGGCGCCGCATCGCCTTCTTCACCGGCTTCGGCCTCGTCTGGTTCGTGATGCAGACGCGCTACGACTACTACGCGCAGCACATGTTCTTCCTGCACCGCATCGCGCACCTCGTGCTGCACCACCTGGGCGCGTTCCTGATCGCGCTCTCGAACCCGATCGCGGTGCTGGGGTATGGCCTGCCGGGCCCGCTCGTGGACGGCGTGCTGAAGCCGCTCTGGCGGCGGCGCGGCACGCAGCTCGCGGTGCGCGCGATCCAGAACGTGTGGGTCGCACCGGTGATCTTCGTCGGCCTCATCTTCTTCTGGCTCACGCCCGCGATCCACTTCGTCGCGATGCTGAGCCCGCGCTGGTACTGGGTGATGAACTGGAGCATGTTCCTCGACGGCCTCGCCTTCTGGGCTCTGGTGCTCGACACGCGGCGCCCCGGCGAGGCGTGGGCCGGATACGGCGCGCGCATCTGGATGCTGCTCCTCGCGATGCCGCCGCAGATCGTGCTGGGCGCCTATATCGCGCTCTCGGGAACGGAGCTCTTCGACGTCTACGGGCTGTGCGGCCGCGCCTTCGACATGAGCGCCGCGACCGACCAGACGATCGGCGGCCTCGTCACCTGGATCCCGGCCGCGATGATGCACGTCGTGGGCGCGCTCATCGTGCTCTCGCGCTGGATGCATGCCGACCGCGCCCGGCCCGCGCCGGGCGCCTCGGCGCTCGCCGCCGGCGCGGGGGACTGACGATGCGCCGCCTCCTCGCCCTCCTCACGGCCGTCCTCGCGCTCGCCGGTTGCGATCGGGTGATCGGCAACGACGGACCGGTGCGCAACGTCTCGGGACTCGTGAACGACCTGCGCTTCACCATGACCGACGACACCGGGCGCACCGTCCGCGCGGCCGATTTCCGCGGCGACCCGCTGCTCGTGTACTTCGGATATACCCATTGCCCCGACGTATGCCCCACCACGCTCGCGCGCCTCTCGCAGGCGGCGAAAGTGGCGGCGCCGAAAGGGCTGCGCATCGTCTTCGTCACCGTCGACCCGCAGCGCGACACCCCGTCGCTGCTCGCCGAATACGCCCACGCCTTCGGCCCGCGCGTGGCGGGCCTGCGCCCGAGCGAGGAGGAGCTCGAGGACCTCGCCCGGCGCTACCGCGTGAGCTACTCGCGCGGCAAGCCCGATGCGCACGGCGAGTACGAGGTGATGCACAGCAGCGGTGTCTTCGCCTTCGACGCGCAGGGGCGCGCGCGGCTCATGATCCTGCCCGGCGCCACGACGGGCGACATCGAGGGCGCGCTGAAGCGGCTCGCCGCCGGTTGACGAAGGTCGGTCACCGGTTGACGAAGGTCAAAGGCGGCGGCCGGGAGGAGGCAAGGACCGGCCGGTCGTGCTAGCCTTTGGGCCCGGATCGCGGCGGTCCGCAAGCCCGACCACGGCGATCCGCAAGTCCCACGACCAATAAAGCACCGGCACCCCACAGCCCAGTACCCACGGAGGACCCATGAAGCTCGCACGTTTCGCGGCCACGCTCGTCGCGCTGGCCTTCGCGGCGGCCGCCCAGTCGGCGCCGATCGTCATCAAGTTCAGCCACGTCGTCGCGGAGAAGACTCCGAAGGGGCAGGCGGCGCTCAAGTTCAAGGAGCTCGCGGAGAAGCTGCTGCCCGGCAAGGTGGACGTGCAGGTGTTCCCCAACTCGCAGCTCTTCGGCGACGGCAAGGAGATGGAAGCGCTGCTCCTGGGCGACGTGCAGATCATCGCGCCCTCGCTCTCCAAGTTCGATCGCTACACGAAGAAGCTGCAGGTGTTCGACCTGCCGTTCCTCTTCAACGACATCGGTGCGGTCGACCGCTTCCAGCACAGCAAGGACGGCAAGGCGCTGCTCGAGTCGATGCACTCCAAGGGCATCATCGGCCTCGCCTACTGGCACAACGGCATGAAGCAGCTCTCCACCGACAAGGACCAGCTGCGCGTGCCCGCCGACGTGAAGGGCCTCAAGTTCCGCATCCAGCCCTCCGACGTGCTCGAGGCGCAGTTCCGCGCGCTCGACGCGAACCCGCAGAAAATGGCCTTCAGCGAGGTCTACCAGGCGTTGCAGACGGGCGTCGTGGACGGGCAGGAGAACACCTGGTCCAACATCTACTCGCAGAAGTTCTACGAGGTGCAGAAGACCATCGCCGAGACCAACCACGGCGTGATCGACTACATGGTGATCGCCAACGCCAAGTGGTGGGACAAGCTGCCCCCGGACGTCCGCAAGGGCCTGCAGCAGGCGATGGACGAGGCGACCGAGTACGGCAACGGCCTCGCCAACCAGATCAACGAGCGCGACAAGAAGCTCATCGCCGAGGCGGGCAAGGCGAAGATCCAGGAGCTCACCAAGGACGACCTCGCCCAGTGGCAGAAGGCGATGGAGCCGGTCTGGAAGAAGTTCGAGCCGCAGATCGGCAAGGACCTCATCCAGGCGGCGCTGAAGGCGAACCAGCAGTAGCCGAACGCACGGAGTGCACGCCGTGCGTCTCGCGTGGATGGAGCAGCTGGAGGAGTGGCTGATCGCCCTCCTCCTCGCCGTCATGACGCTGGTCTCGTTCGTCCAGGTCGTCGCCCGCTACGTCTTCAACTACAGCTTCACCTCGGCGCTCGAGCTCACCACCACGCTCTTCGCGTGGCTGATCTTCCTCGGCATCCCGTACGGGGTGCGCGTGGGCTCGCACATCGGCGTCGACGCGCTGGTGAAGTCCCTCGGGCCGAAGGCGGGGCGCATCGTGGGCGGCGCGGCCGCCGCGCTTTGCCTCGCCTACTCGCTGATCCTCCTCTACGGCAGCTGGATGTACGTCGCCAAGATGCATGACGTCGGCATCGAGATGGAGGACCTGCCGATGCAGCAGTGGATCCCGCGCGCGATCCTGATCGTGTGCTTCGCGCTCCTCACGCTGCGCTTCTCGCAGGTGCTGTGGCGCATCCTCTCGGGACGCGAGGTGCGCCTGCACCTGGGCGACGAGGCGGCCGAGGCGCTGCGCGCGCGCGAGGAGCTCACCCGGGATCCGGCAGCCGGGGCCGGAGGCACCCGGTGACCACCGCGCTCCTGTTCGTCCTGCTGTTCCTCTTCATGATGGTCGGGATGCCGATCGCCATCGCGCTCGGCCTGTCCTCGGTCCTCGCGATCATGTACGTGGGGCAAGACTCGCTCGCCTCGCTCGCGCTCAAGCTTTTCGAGACCTCGGAGCAGTTCACGCTCCTCGCGATCCCGTTCTTCATCCTCGCCGGCTCCTTCATGACCACGGGCGGCGTCGCGCGGCGCATGATCCGCTTCGCGAACGCCTGCGTGGGCCACCTGCGCGGCGGCCTCGCCATGGCCTCCGTGCTCGCGTGCATGCTGTTCGCGGCGGTATCGGGCTCCTCGCCCGCGACGGTGGTGGCGGTGGGCAGCATCGTGATCACCGGCATGGTGCGCGCCGGCTACTCGAAGGAGATGGCCGCCGGCGTGATCTGCAACGCGGGCACGCTCGGCATCCTCATCCCGCCCTCGATCGTGATGGTGGTGTACGGGGCGGTGACCGAGACCTCGGTAGGCCAGCTGTTCGTGGCCGGCATCATCCCCGGCATCGTGCTCGGCGTAATGCTGATGGCCGCGATCTACGTGCGGGCGCGAATGATCGACCTGCCTCGCCAGCCGCGCGCGACGCTGAAGGAGCTCCTCGTCGCGGGCCGCGACTCGTTGTGGGGCATGCTCCTCATCATCATCATCCTGGGCGGGATCTACGGCGGCATCTTCACGCCGACCGAGGCGGCCGCGGTGGCCGCGGTCTACGCCTTCCTCGTCGCGATCTTCGTCTATCGGGACATGGGGCTCAAGGACGTGCCGAAGGTGCTGGTGGACGCCGGGCGCATCACCGTGATGCTGATGTTCATCATCGCGAACGCCCTGCTCTTCGCCTACGTGCTCACCACCGAGCGCATCCCGCAGACGATCGCCGAGCACATCGTCGCCTCGGGAATGCAGCCGTGGCAGTTCCTCATCGTCGTGAACATCATGCTGCTCATCGCGGGCAACTTCATGGAGCCCACGGGCATCATCCTCATCCTCGCGCCGATCCTCTTCCCCATCTCGCAGCGGATGCACATCGATCCCGTGCACTTGGGCATCATCCTCACGGTAAATATGGAGATCGGGATGGTGACCCCGCCCGTGGGCCTCAACCTCTTCGTGACCTCGGGCATCACCGGCATGTCGATGATGCAGGTGGTGCGCGCGGCGCTGCCGTGGCTTTCGGTGCTGCTCGTCTTCCTCGTGATCGTGACCTACGTGCCGGCGCTCTCGCTGTGGCTCCCGCACCTGATGTTCTGAGTGTCGCGAAACCGGGGACAGACCACATTTTCCAAAGGGGGAAACGATGTCGTGCGTTGTTTCGTTTCGCCGTTTGGAAAATGTGGTCTGTCCCCGGTTTTCTGAGCTCGCCGGGGCGCGCCTAGGCCGTCGCCTTCCAGCGGCGGCCGAGGAGCAGGCGAAGCTTGCGCACCTCCGGCTCCGCGAGGTCGCGCACCCGCGCCGCGAGCGCCGCCTCGAAAGCGTCCAGCGCCTCGCGGCCCTGCGCGGCGGAGAGCCGCTCGCGCAGCGCGTAGAAGAGCGGCGAGCACTCGCCGAAGATCTCGTGCAGCACCGGGAAGGACATGCGATGCACCGGGGAACGGCCGAGCCTGAGGAGCGCCTCGCGATGCTCCGGCGTGGGATAGCCCTTGTGCCCCGCGAACCCGTAGCCGGGATACTCGCGGTCGAGCGCCTGCATCATCGCGTCGCGCGAGGTCTTCGCGATGATCGAGGCCGCCGCGATGCTGAAGTTGATGCCGTCGCCCTTGTTGAAGGCGTTCTGCGGCATCGCGATGCCGGGCACCGTGCGCGCGTCCACCAGCACGTGCTGCGGCGCGCGCGGCAGTCCCTCGACCGCGCGGCGCATCGCGAGGAGCGACGCGTGATAGATGTTGAGCTCGTCGATCTCGGCGACCGTCGCGATCCCCACCGAGACTCCCGAGGCCCGGGCGCGGATCTGCACCGCGAGCGCCTCGCGCGTCGGCGCGTCGAGCTTCTTCGAATCGTCCACGCCCGCGATCTCGGTCTGCGGCTCGAACATGACGGCGGCGGCGACCACGGGACCGGCGAGCGGCGCGACGCCCGCCTCGTCCACCCCGGCGATGTCGCGGATGCCGGACTTCCAAAGCACCGTTTCGAAGTGGCGCATCGCATCCAGGCGCGTGCGCTCGTCGCGCTCGCGCTCGAAGCGCTTGCGCAACGCCGCGTACAGGCGCTGCACGCCCTGCCGCTGGTCGCGCTGGAGCCGGTTCAGGACCTGCTGGGAGACGGGCTGCTTGTCTTCGACGTAGCGCTTGCGGATCTCGTCGATCGAAAGCTCTTCGACACGGGGCATGATGGGAGGACTTTCCGGGACCGGTCCATTCTAGCAAGCCGCGCGCCCGCGGAACGACGGGAATCCGGACGGGACTAAGGCAGACATGGCCTCCACCGAGACCCCCTTCGTCGCCTGCCCCGAATGCGATGCCCTGCAGCGGGAGCCCGCCCTGGTCCCGGGGGGCTCGGCCGACTGCATTCGCTGCGGGGCGGAGCTCTACCGGTTCAAGCCGGGGAGCATCGACCGCACCCTCGCCTTCCTGCTCGCCGCGGCGATCGTGCTGGTGCTCGCCAACGTCTACCCGCTCCTCGAGATGGACGCGAGGGGGCTGCGCTCCCGGACCACCCTCTTCGGCACCGTGACCGCGCTCGCCCACGCGGGCATGCCGAGCGTCGGGGTGCTGGTCCTCGTGACGGCGCTCGCGCTCCCGGTCGTCGAGCTCGCGGCGATGCTCTACATGCTGCTGCCGCTTCGCTTGCGGCGCATCCCGCCGGGCCTGCGCATCGCCTTCCGCATCGTGAACCTCGCGCAGTTCTGGGCGATGGCCGAGGTGTTCCTGCTCGGGACGCTCATCTCGTTCGTGAAGCTCAAGGACATCGCGGCCGTGCACCCGGGGCTCGCGCTCTACGCGATGGGCGTCTTCGTGTTCCTCCTCGCCGCCGCCGACGCATGGTACGAGCCGCGCGCGGTCTGGCACTGCGCGCGGGAGCTCGGCGCATGACCGCCACGGCGGCGAAGCATGGCCTTCTCGTGTGCGGGACCTGCGGGCTCCTCAACCGTCCCTGCGAGGCGATCGAGGACGCGCATTGCGCACGCTGCGAGGCGGCGCTGCACTGGCGCAAGCCCGCGAGCATCGCGCGCACCTGGGCGTTCCTCGCCGCCTCGGCGATCCTCTACGTTCCCGCGAACCTCCTTCCCGTGATCCACAGCGGCTCGCTCTTCGGCTCCAACAGCAACACGATCCTGGGCGGTGTGCTCTATTTCTGGCGCACCGGCTCGTGGGCGCTCGCGATCATCGTATTCGTCGCGAGCATCGTGGTGCCCGCCACGAAGATCGTGGTGCTCGCGATGCTGCTGGTCACTTCGCAGCGCCGGTCGCGCTGGCGCCCCGCCGACCGCACGCGCCTCTACCGCCTCACGACCTACGTCGGGCGCTGGTCGATGGTTGACATCTACATCGGCGCCATCTCGGTGGCGCTGGTGCAGCTGCGCCCCTTCGCGGCGATCGAGCCCGGCCCCGGCGCGATCTACTTCGGCGCCGTGGTGATCCTCACGATGCTCGCCTCGGAGAGCTTCGATCCGCGGCTGATCTGGGACGCGGTGGACGGCGTGAGGATCGGGCACGGACCGTCCGCGCAACCCCCTTCCGCGCACATCCAGCATCCATGAACGACCTCCCGCCCGTCCCCGAGGATGGCGAGGTGCCGCGCGCGGTGGCGCGGCGCCCCGGCCCTCGCACCCTCCAGCTCGTCTGGATCATCCCGATCGTCGCGGCGATCGTCGGCCTGGGCATCGCGGTGAAGGCCTGGCTCGACCACGGGCCCACCCTCACCATCCAGTTCCGCACCGCGCAGGGCATCGAGGCCGGCAAGACGAAGATCAAGAACAAGGCGGTGGACGTGGGCACGGTGCGCTCGGTGAAGCTCTCGCCCGACCACAGGAGTGTGATCGTGACCGCGGAGATGGATCCCGACGCGAAGGACTTCCTGGTCGAGGACTCGCGCTTCTGGGTGGTGCGCCCGCGCATCGCCGGCGGCCAGGTCTCGGGCCTGTCCACGCTCCTCGCCGGCTCGTACATCGCCGCGGAGCCGGGGACCTCGAAGAAGGCGCAGAGCCGCTTCGTGGGCCTGGAGGAACCGCCGGTGGTGACCTCGGACCTTCCCGGCCGCCCGTTCACGCTCCTCGCGCAGAACCTCGGCTCGCTCGACGTGAACTCGCCCGTCTACTACCGCGGCATCCTCGCCGGGCGCGTGGTCTCCGCGAAGGTCGCCGACGACGGCAGCCGGGTGAAGATCGACGTCTTCATCCGCGCGCCCTACGACCGGTTCGTGAACACGCAGACGCGCTTCTGGAACGCGAGCGGCGTGGATTTCTCGGTGAGCGCGAGCGGCGTGCAGCTCGAGACGCAGTCGCTCGTGACGCTCCTCCTGGGCGGCATCTCCTTCGAGACGCCGGCCGGCCAGGGCGCGCGCCGGACGGTGCAGGCGAACGCGGCCTTCCCGCTCTGGGACAGCAAGACCGAGGCGCTGCGAGCGCGCGAGACGGTGGTCGAGGACTACGTGATGAAGTTCGCGCAGTCGGTGCGCGGCCTGAACGTCGGCGCGCCGATCGACTTCCGCGGCGTCACGGTGGGGCGCGTGAAGCGCATCGACCTCGAGTACGACCCACGCCGCGTGGCCTTCCACTCCTCGGTGCAGGTCGAGCTGTGGCCGCACCGCATGCGGCCGACGAACGCGCGCCCCGGCGGGAAGTGGGATTCCATGACGCCCGCCGAGCGCATGAAGCTCTTCGTGCGGCACGGCTTCCGCGGGCAGCTGCGCAACGCCAACCTCCTCACGGGACAGCTCTACATCGCGGTCGACTTCTTCGCCAACGCGCCGTCCACGCGCATGGACTTCGCCGCGCCCACGCCCGAGATCCCGACCATCGCCGGCGGCTTCGGCGAGCTGCAGGAGTCGCTCGCCAACATCATCAAGAAGCTCGACAAGGTTCCGTTCGACCGCATCGGCGAGGACCTGCGCCGCGCGCTCGAGCAATTGCGCGGCACGCTCGCGAAGGTGGACGCGCTCTCCGAGCACGTCGACCGCGACCTCACGCCGCAGATGCGCGAGGCGCTCGAGCAGGCTAGGAAGACGCTCGCGGCCGCCCAGCAGGTGCTCTCGAGCGGTTCCCCGGTGCAGGGCGACCTGCGCCAGACGCTCGAGCAAGTGGACCGCGCCGCCGAGTCGTTGCGCAGCCTCACGGACTACCTGCAGCGCCATCCGGAGTCGATCCTGCGCGGAAGAAGGGAGCGGGGAAAATGAGATCGATGGTGCGCCTCGGCGCTTTGCTCGCCGCGCTTTCGCTCGCCGCCTGCGTGGGCGCGCCCGCCCCGCGCGAGCGCTTCTTCACGCTCGCGTCGCCCCACCCGGGCGTGGCGCCTGCCGCCTCGTCGACGCCCTCGATCTTCGTGGGCCCGGTATCGATCCCCGCCGCGGTGGACCGCAACGAGATGGTGCTCGGCCTCGGCGGCAACCAGGTGGAGATCTCCGACGACGACCAGTGGGCCGAGCCCCTGCGCGACGCGATCCCGCGCGTCGTCGCAGAGGCGCTCGCGCGCGATCTCGGCACCTCGCGCGTCCTCGCGAGCCGCATGGCGGCGGGCGCGCCGGTCGATTTCCGCGTCTCGATCGAGGTGCAGCGCTTCGATTCGTCGCTCGCCGATGGCGCGACGATCGACGCGCTGTGGACGGTGACCCCGCGCCGGGGAAGCGCGCGCAGCGGCCGCACGGTGGCGCACGAGCCGGTCGCCGCACACGACGCGAGCGCGCTCGCCGCGGCGCATTCGCGCGCGCTCGAACGTATCGCGAGCGATATCGCCAACGCGATCCGCTTAATGCAAGCGGCCGAGGGACGCTAGCCGGCCGGGCCGCGCAGCCGCGGCAGGTGGCAGGTGGCAGGTGTCGAGCCCGGCACTCAGGCGGCGGGCGACGGCGCGTGGCCCAGGCGCCGGATCGCCGCGTTCGCCGCGATCACCAGCGCGGCGCCCGCGAGCGTGGCGAGCAGGCGCTCGACGAGGAGCGCGATCCCGGGCGGCCTCCCCGCATCGAGGATCGCGAGGATGAGCGGCGTCGTCACCACCGTGTAGGCGAGGTAGTTGCGTGTGCGCAGGATCGCGCGCGCGGCCGCGAGCAGGCCCACGACGGGCACCAGCACCCACGCCGAAAGCGTCGCGCCGAAGAGCAGGCCCGCCGCGAGCACGCCGAGGAGCGTCCCCAGCGCGCGCTGCGTGGCGCGGATCGGCAGCGCCTCGACGCTGCGTTCCATGACGAGCGCCACGGTGAGCGCGATCCAGTGCAGGTGATGCTGCGGCACGAACGCGGCGAGCCCCTCGGCGATCGCGAGGCACGAGGCGAGCCGCAGCGTGTACTGCCATCCGGCGAGATGGTGCAGCGTCCCACGCCAGTGCGCGAGGCGCCGCGCGAGCGTGGGCGCCGGATGCGCAGCCTGGGCTTGCGCGACCTCGGCCGGGTGCAGCGCGCGGGCGATCGAGCCGAAGACGACGTTCGCCGACGCGCCCCAGGCGATGCCGAGCGCGATCGGCGCGAAGAGCTCCGCGCGATGCGCCACGTTGCCTGCGACGGATACCGCGATGAGCAGGAAGAGCACGAAGCGATACGTCGCGACCGCCATCGAGCGCCCGACGCCGCCCGCGAAGGAAGCGATCGCGCACAGCGCCACCACCAGCACACGCTCGGCCGCGCCGGGACCGGGAATCGCCATCGTGATCGCGATGGCCGCCGCCGCGGGCGCGATCGCGAGCGCGAGGTCGCGCAGCTGGGCGGCGAGCGTGCGCTCCGTCGGCACCGCGCCCATCATGAGGCCCCCCACCGCAGCGGCGAATCCGGCCCCGGGGTTGCCGATGGCGAATCCCGCCGCGAGCGGCAACGCCATGCCGAGGCCCGCCGCCACGGCCTGCCAGCCGCTCCTCGGCGCGTGCGGCGACCAGCGCAGCGCTTCCGCGACGTGCCTGCGCCGGCCCGCCGGGTCCATCGCTAGAGCGCGACGCGCAGCGGCCGCAGGCGTTCGAGGTCCGGGGGCGCGCCGAGTCCCGGTCGCTCGTCGAGCGCGATGCGCCCGTCGACGACGTTCGCGACGGCGCCGCAGGTGAGCGTGCGCAGGGGATTGGGATTCGCGTCGATTTCGAGCATTCCGTCGCCTCCTGCGGCCGCGAGCAGGTGCGCCGAGGCGAGAAGGCCGATCCCGGCGCCGAGATAGTGCGGACAATAGCGCAAGCCGGCGCCGCGGATGCGGCGCGCGACCTCCAGGCAGCCGGAAATGCCGCCCCACTTCGCGACGTCGGGCTGGATCACCGCGAGCGCGCGGACCTCGCATGCCTCCTCGAACTGGGCGGCGCCGAGCAGGTTCTCGCCCGCGGCGAGCGCGATGCGTGTCGCCTTCGCGAGGCTCCTCCATCGCGCCCAGGGCGAATCGGCGCGCAGCGGCTCCTCGAGCCACGCGAGGCCGAAGGATTCCATGCGCTCGCACATCGCGATCGCCCCGGGGAGGTCCCACGCCTGGTTCGCGTCCGCCGCGAGCTCCAGGTCCGGCCCGATCGCCGCGCGCATCGCGGCGAGGTTCGCGAGGTCGATCGCCTGGCCGAAGCCCACCTTGAGCTTGAACGCGCGGTGGCCCTCGGCGAGCGCGCGCCCGGCGACGCGCTGCGGATGGTCGGGATTGATGCCGCTCGCGTACACGCGCACCGACGGGCTCTGCGCGCCGAGCATGCGCCACAGCGGGCGCCCCGCGCGCCGCGCCGCGAGGTCCCACAGGGCGATGTCGAGGCCGGCGATGCATTGGTGGACCGGCCCCGGCTCGCCCGACTGGATCGCGAGCACCGCGGTCTTTTCGACGAGCTCGCGGAACATGGCCGCCGGCTCCGCAACGGCACGTCCCTCGAGGAGCGGCGCGAACACGGTCTCGATCAGGCGCGCGCGATGCTCGGCGCCGCAGTCGGGAAAGTTGCACCACACCTCGCCCCAGCCCACGGCGCCCTCCTCGTCCTCGACGTGCACGAAGAGCGCCGGGCGCTCGCGCATCACGCCGAAGGACGTGCGCACCTCGGTCTCGACCGGATAGCGGTAGAGGTGCGCGGCGACGCGCCGCAGCCGCGGGGCCGCCACGCCATCCTCGGCGTGGAGGCCGGGCGCGTTCACGGCTTCATCTCCATCTCGAGGCGCACGAAGTCGCCGCGGTAGGTCACCTCGGCGAGGTAGATCACGGTTGCGTCGGGCGCGTTGAAGACGCGGCGCACGCGCCCCACGGGCGCGTTCACGGGCACGCGCAGGTGCTTCGCCTCGTCGACGTCCGCGGTGCCGATGGTGAGCGTCTGGCGCGCGCGCGCGATCTTCACGCCCTTCATCGACATGAGGAGCGGGATCACGAGCTCCTTCCTCACGCGCTCCGGGGCCCGGCGGAACAGGCGCTCGTCGAGGTAGATCGCGATCACGCAGTAGGGAACGCCGTCGAGCGCGTGCACGCGGCGCATGTAGAAGTACCGGGGCGCGGCCTTGCCCTCGCCTTCGCCGAGCGCGGGCGCCGCGGTGGCCTCCCCGAGGTTGAGGAGCTCGGGCCGGGTGTCGCGGTAGAGCTCGGCCAGCTCGCCCATGGTGGTCACCGCGCGGAGCTTGCGCTCGTCGGCCTTCTTCTGCGTGACGAACGTGCCGCGCCCGCGCTCCGGCGAGACGAGGCCCTCGCGCGCGAGCACGTCGACCGCCTGGCGCACGGTGACGCGCGCCACCTCGAACTCGCGCACCAGCTCCTCGAGCGACGGCAGCTTCTCCCCCGCGTGCCACTGCCCACGGGCGATGCGCTCGCGCAGGACCTCGGCGAGCTGCACGTAGCGGGGGATGGGGCTCGCGCCGAAGATGTGGTGCATGGCCGTCTTGACCTAAGGGATGGTCGATAGTACTTTTAGCCCTTTCGGAGTTCAAGGCCCTTCCGCCCTTCCCGCGATGCATTCCCGACGCTTGCGCACCGTCGCGCTGGTCCTCGCCCCGTGGGTCGCGATCGTGGCGCTCTGGTACGCGGTCGCGGCGAGCGGGCTCGTGAATCCGGCGCTGCTCCCGACGCCCGGCCAGGTGTTCGCCAGGTTCCGCGAGCTGCTGCGCGGCCGGCTGCCGATGGACGTATGGATGTCCACGCAGCGCGTCTTCCTCGGCGTCGCGCTCGGCACGGTGCTCGCGGTCCCCACGGGATTCCTCCTCGGCTGGTACAAGGGCGTGCGCACGTTCGTGGACCCGGTGATCAACTTCTTCCGCGCGCTGCCGCCGATCGCCCTCATCCCGCTCGTGATCGTCTACTTCGGCATCGGCGAGGTGGCGAAGGTGGCGATCCTCTTCTACGCCTCGTTCTTCGCCGGCGTGATCGTGATGTACGAGGGGATCGCGCAGATCGGCCCGATCTACGTGCGCGTCGCGCGCACGCTGGGCGCGACCGACCTGGAGATCTTCCGCAAGGTGATCGTGCCGCTCGCCGTGCCGCACATGCTCACCGCCGTGCGCGTGGCGCTCGGCGTCGCCTGGGCCACGCTGGTCGCCTCCGAGCTCATCGCCGCGCAGCAGGGCCTGGGAGCGCTCATCCAGAACGCGTCCAACTTCTTCCAGCTCGACATCATCTACCTCGGCATCATCTGCATCGGCTTCGTCGCGCTCGCCATGGATACGGCGCTGCGCCTGGTCGCGCGGCGCCTCGTCTCCTGGCAGGAGCGAATCGCATGAGCGGCGAGCCGCGCATCCGCTTCGACCACGTGAGCGCCGAGTTCGCCACCGCCACGGGCACCCTCACGGTGGTCGACGACGTCTCCTTCGAGATCGCGAACGGGGAATTCGTCTCGATCATCGGGCCGTCGGGCTGCGGCAAGACCACGATGATGAGCATGGTCGCGGGCTTCGTGAAGCCTTCGAAGGGCGCGGTGCTCCTCGACGGCAGGCCCGTCGCCGGTCCCGGCCCCGAGCGCGGCGTGATCTTCCAGGAGTACGGCGTCTTCCCCTGGCTCACCGTCGAACGCAACATCGCCTTCGGCCTCACGCTCGCCGCCAACCGCGTGGGCGAGGAAGAGCGGCGCGAGATCTGCGCGCGCTACATGCGGCTCATGGGCCTCGCCGAATTCGCGAAAGCCTATCCCAAGACGCTCTCCGGCGGGATGCGCCAGCGCCTCGCCATCGCGCGCGCCTACGCGGTGAAGCCGCAGTTCCTGCTGATGGACGAGCCGTTCGGCGCGCTCGACGCGCAGACCCGCAGCCACATGCAGGACCTGCTCCTCCAGGTGCTCGCGGCCGAAGGCAAGACCGTGATGCTCATCACGCACTCCGTGGAGGAGGCGATCTACCTCTCCTCGAAGATCGTGGTGGCGACGGCGCGCCCGGCGCGCGTGCGCGAGGTCGTGGAGGTCCGCTTCCCCTACCCGCGCGACGAGGCGCTGCACGAGCGGCCCGAGTTCGGCGAGCTGCGCTCGCACATCCGCGACCTCGTGATGCAGGAATACGCCGCACAGCAGCGGCAGGCGGCACGCAACCTCGACTGACCCAAACCACACAAGGAGGAGACATGGGCATGGATCGCAGGAAGTTCCTACGCGGCACGGGCGCGGGTGCGGCGGCGCTCGGGCTTTCGGCCATCGGCGCGCCGGCGCTCGCGCAATCGCGCACCAAGGTGAAGCTCGGCTACCTGCACACGCTCGCGGTCGACGGGCAGCTCTGGCTCGGCATCGATCGCGGCGATTTCGCGAAGCACGGCGTGGAATTCGAGATGCGCCAGTTCACGACCGGCCTCGAGCTCTTCCAGGCGATGATCGGCGGGAGCATCGACATGCTCACCACCGGCGCGGTGCTTTCCAACTTCCCGGCGCGCGGCCAGGGCAAGGTGTTCCTCATCAACGACATCGAGTTCGCCACCGCGCAGCTCTGGGTGCGCCCGGATTCGGGCATCACGAGCGTCGCGCAGCTCAAAGGCAAGAAGATCTCCACGACGGCGGGCACGACCGCCCACGTCTTCCTCGACAAGGCGCTGCGCGCCAACGGCGTGGATCCGAAGGACGTGGAGATCGTGAACCAGGGGATGGCGAACGCCGTGACCTCGTTCATCTCCGGCGCGGTCCCCGCCGTGGCGCTCTGGGTGCCCTTCAACATCGCCGTGCGCGACAAGGTGCCGGGCGCGAAGATGCTGGTGGACGCCTCGGCCTACTATCCGGAGGCCGCCATCGTGGACGGCTGGGTCACGCGTGCCGATTTCCACGAGAAGCACGCGGACGTCCTGCAGAACATCGTCCGCGGCTGGGCGAGCGCCAACGACTACCTCATCTCGAATACCGACGCGGCGCTCGGTACGATCCAGTCGAAGCACTACCCGCAGGTGCCGCTGCCGGACCTCAAGGAGCAGTTCAAGGCCGAGAAGGTGTTCACGTCGCAGGAGTGGCGCAAGCTCTATGCGGACGGCACCGTCACCAAGTGGCTGCAGCAGGTGACGGACTTCTTCGTGCGCTTCGCGAACATCCAGAACCCGACGCCGGCCGCGCAGTACTTCGACCCGAAGATCTACCTCGAGACGATCCGGGCCTGAGGGTCGCGGCGCGATGGCGGCGCAAAGCGCGTACGACTACATCGTCGTCGGGGCCGGTTCCGCGGGCTGCGTGCTCGCGAACCGGCTCACCGCCGATCCGTCGGTGCGCGTGCTGCTGCTCGAAGCGGGCGGCGCAGACCGCAATTTCTGGCTGCGCCTTCCCGTCGGTTATTTCCGCACCATCTACGACGCGCGCTTTTCGCGCGTCTTCGATACCGTGCCGTGCGAAGGCACCGCGGGACGCAACGTCCTGTGGCCGCGCGGGCGCGTCCTCGGCGGCTCGAGCTCGATCAACGGCCTGCTCTACATCCGCGGCCAGCACGCCGATTTCGACGAGTGGGCCGAGCGCGGCGCCACGGGCTGGGACTATCGCTCGGTGTTGCCGTACTTCAGGCGCTCGGAGCGCTACGAGGGCGGCGCGAGCGAATACCACGGCGCGAGCGGCGAGCTGGGCGTCTCGGAGCTGCGCAACGATCATCCCTATTGCCGCGCGTGGATCGACGCGGCCGAGCAATACGGCCTGCCGCGCAACCCCGATCTCAACGGCGCGCTGGACTGGGGCGCGGGTTCCTACCAGCTCACGATCCGCGGCGGCTGGCGCTCGAGCGCGTCGGTCGCGTTCCTCCGGCCCGCGCTCGCTCGCCCCAATCTCACGCTCCTCACGAATGCGCACGTGGCGCGCGTGCTCTTCGAGGGGAGCGCCGCCGCCGGCGTCGAGTGGGTGCGGGACGGCAAGGCGCAGAGCGCGCGCGCCGCGCGGGAAGTGATCCTCGCCGCGGGCGCGATCCAGTCGCCGCAGGTCCTGCAGCTCTCCGGCATCGGGCCCTCCGGGCTCCTTCGTCGTCTGGGCGTCCCCGTCCGCGTGGACGCGCCGCAGGTCGGCGAGAACCTCAAGGACCATTACCAGGCGCGCACCATCGTGCGATTGAAGAAGCGCATGTCGTTGAACGACCAGGTGCGCAATCCGTTCTCGCTCGCGGCGATGGGGCTCGCGTGGTGGCTCAAGGATTCGGGACCGCTCACCGTGGGCGCGGGCCAGGTGGGCGGACTCGGCAAGACCGAGCACGTGCGCGATGCGCGCGCCGACGTGCTCTTCAACGTGATGCCGCTCTCCGTCGACAAGCCCGGCGATCCGCTGCATCGCTACTCGGGATTCACCGCGTCGGCCGCGCAATGCCGGCCGCTCTCGAAGGGACGCGTGCAGGCCGTGTCCACCGATCCCTTCGCCGCGCCACACATCGAAACCAACTATCTGTCGGAAGAGCTCGACCGCAAGGTGATCGTCGCCGGCATGCGCATGCTGCGGGGGATCTACGCCGAGCCCGCCTTCCGCGACCTGGTCGAAGGCGAGGTGCTTCCCGGGCCCGATCGCCGCACCGATCGCGAGCTCCTCGACTTCGCGCGCGAGAAGGGCGGCACGGTCTTCCATGCCGCGGGCACCTGCCGCATGGGAAGCGACGCGCACTCGGTGGTGGATCCCGAGCTTCGCGTCCGCGGCGTCGAGCGCCTGCGCGTGATCGACGCCTCGGTCATGCCCGAGCTGGTATCCACCAACACCAACGCGGCGTCGATCATGATCGGGGAGAAGGGCGCTGCGCTGGTGCGGGGCGGCTAGCGGGTCAGGGCATCAGTCGCCGGTATTCGTCGGGCACCGGGCCCAGCGCCTGCAGGCCGAGGAATCCCAGCGTATCGATGGGCGGCCACACCTTCGAGGGCTTCGTCGGATCCGAATCGGGATCGATCGCGGGCCAATAGATCGCCTTTCCGCGCGCAAGATAGGGGCCGCAATCGGAGCCTTCGGACGCGTCGTAGTACGCGTGCGACTCGTCGGCGTCGATCCATTCGCCCGCGCTGGTCGCGCCCTTGTCCCACGGACGCCGATGCCGCAGGATCGGCAGCTTGCGATCGACGTGCATCGTGAGCACCACGCCCGGATCGGCTTCGACGTTCCCCGTCGCGACCTCGCGCCAGTTCGCGGGCGGCCTCGCCCAGGTCACGCGCCTCAGCGCGTCGTCCCACTTGGCCATCGAATCGTCCACGCGTTGCGAAGGCTTCGCGCACGACTCGACCGTGGCCTCGATCACGTAGCCGCGCAGCGCGGGATCCGGAAGCACCGCGTAGAGGACGCCCAGCGCTCCCAGCGCGCATGCGGCCGCCAACAGGCGCGAGCGCGCCGCGCCCGACAAGGGAATCATGGCGACCACCAGGCCCAGGACGAATCCCGCGATCGCGCCGCCCGGCCCGGTGAAGAGGATGCCCACGATCGGCCCGATGTTGGCCTCGGGATCGAGCAGCATCGGGCCGAAGAAGCCGGCCGCGAAGCCGGTCGCGCCGAGCGCGATGCCCCAGCGGATCGCGACGCGCAGCACGCCGGGCGCCGCGTCCTTTCCGGCTTCCATCAGAATAGGAAGAAGAGCATCGCGGCGAGGACCGAGTAGCCGATCGCCGACCAGTACCCCACCGCATTCTCGTCGCGACGGAAGGTGCGGCCCCAGACACCGGATTTCGCGTAGATGGCGCCCGTGACGAGCCCGTAGACGACGTACGCCGCGACGAGCGCCCCGAGCAGGCCGAAGACAGACGTCATGGAGGATCCATCCACGCGGCGAAGTGTGCATTGCCCCCTCGCGCCGCGTCAAACGGCGACCGTATCGATGCCGGCTCCGGGCATAATGTCGAATCGAGTCGCACGACCGATCAACGCGGGGGAGGCGCGTGTCGGAGATCATCCTGGAGAAAGTCACGAAGCGCTTCGGCCGCGTGACCGCGGTCGACGGCGTGAGCTTCCGCGCGGAGTCGGGCAAGTTCGTGGTGCTTCTCGGTCCTTCCGGGTGCGGCAAGTCCACGGTGCTGCGGCTCGTGGCCGGCCTCGAGGAGCCCACCGAGGGACGCATCCTGATCGACGGGCGCGACGTCACCAGGCTCTCGCCGGAGAAGCGGCGCATCTCGATGGTGTTCCAGTCGTACGCGCTCTTTCCGCACCTCACCGTGGCGGAGAACATCGTGTTCGGGCTCAAGGTGCGCCGGCTTCCCGAGGCCGAGCGCAACGGGCGACTCGCGCGCGTGGCGGACCAGGTGGGGCTCGCCGAGCTCCTCGATCGCAAGCCGCAGCAGCTTTCCGGCGGGCAGCGCCAGCGCGTGGCGCTCGCGCGCGCGATCATCGCCGAGAACCGCATCTGCCTCATGGACGAGCCGCTCTCGAACCTCGACGCGCAGCTTCGCCACGGCATGCGCGTGGAGATCCGCGCGCTGCAGCAACGGCTGGGCATGACGGTCGTGTACGTGACGCACGACCAGGTGGAGGCGATGAGCATGGCCGATCGCGTGGTGCTGATCCGCGAGGGCCGCATCGAGCAGGAAGGCTCGCCGGAGGACCTCTATTTCAAGCCCGCCACCACGTTCGCCGCGCGCTTCATCGGCACGCCCGGCATGAACCTCGTCGCGCTGGCGGACGGCCCTTCCGGCGCCGTGATCCGCGGATCGGCGGAGGCGGTGCTCGCGGGCCGGGGCGCCGGCTTCACGCTCGGCGTGCGGCCCGAGCACGTGCGGCTCGCGGATTCCGGCGGCGTGGCGGGAACGGTAGCGAGCTCCGAGTACCACGGCGCCGACACGATCCTCACCGTCGCGATCGGCGAGGAGTCGATCCTCGTGCGCGCGCCCGGCCAGCTCGCGCACCGCGCCGGCGCGCCGGTGCGCCTCGCGTGGAGCCCGGAATCGACCCACGTGTTCGACTCGGCAAGGGGAACGCGGGTGCCCGCCGCGGCTGCGGCACGCATGGCCGCAGCGGATGTTGATCTGCGTCAAGCGCCCGCATAGGCTCGTCATCACGATGCAATGACCATCACGCGAAATCGCGGATTTCCACAGAGGGGAGCAACCATGCGATCGTTCGTCGCCATCGTCACCGCAGCGCTCGTGGCACTCTTCGCGCACGCCGCGCGCGCCGATACCGAGCTCACGTTCTACTACCCGATCGCGGTCGGGGGGCCGCTCACCAAGGTGATCGACGGCCTCGCCGCGCAGTTCGAGAAGGAGAACCCCGGCATCAAGGTGCACCCGATCTACGCGGGCAACTACGACGACGCCCGCATCAAGGCGCTCGCCGCGCTCAAGGCCGGGCAGCCCGCGCAGCTCTCGGTGCTCTTCTCGATCGACCTCTACGAGCTCCTCGAGCAGGACGTGATCGTTCCCTGGGACGACGTCGCGAAGACCGCCGACGACAAGGCCTGGCTCAAGGCCTTCTATCCCGCGCTCATGATGAACGGCACGTACAAGGGCAAGGTGTACGGCATTCCGTTCCAGCGCTCGACGATCGTCCTCTACTGGAACAAGGACGCCTTCAAGGAAGCCGGCCTCGACCCGAACCAGCCGCCGGCCACGTGGAACGAGATGACGCAGATGGCCGGGAAGCTCGTGAAGAAGGACGCGAACGGCAACGTCACGCGCTGGGGCGTGGAGGTGCCGTCCACCGGTTACGCCTACTGGATGTTCCAGGCGTTCGCGCGCGAGAACGGCCAGGACCTGATGAACCGCGACGGCAACAAGACGAACTACGACAATCCCGACGTGATCGCGGCACTGCAGTACTGGCGCGACCTCGGCGCGAAATACCACGTGATGCCCGAGGGCACGGTCGAGTGGGGAACGCTGCGCCAGGCGTTCACCGAGGGCAAGACCGCGATGATGTGGCACACGACCGGCAACCTCACGGCGGTGAAGGAGACGGCGAAGTTCCCGTTCGGCGTCGCGATGCTGCCCGCCTCGAAGCAGCGCGGCTCGCCCACCGGCGGCGGCAACTTCTATCTCTTCAAGAAGACCACGCCGGCGGAGCGCGACGCGGCGCTCAAGTTCGTGAAGTTCATGACGACGCCCGAGCGCGCGGCCGAGTGGAGCATCGCCACGGGCTACGTCGCGACGCGCCCCGACGCCTACGAGACGGCGAAGCTCAAGGAGTACGCCGCGGGCTTCCCGCAGGCGATCGTCGCGCGCGACCAGTTCCAGTACGCGACGCCCGAGCTCTCCACGTTCCAGACCGGCCGCGTGAGGAAGCTCCTCGACGACGCGATCCAGGCCGCGCTCACCGGCCAGAAGTCGCCCGCCGCCGCGCTCGAGGCCGCGCAATCGGAGGCCGACCGCCTGCTGAAGCCTTACCGCTAGGAAATGAGGACGACGGAAAACCGGGGTCAGACCACCATTTCCGGGCAGCGAGTCCGCTCGCGCGTACAGCGGAAATGGTGGTCTGACCCCGGTTTTCCGTTCACCCCCCCATGAAGCACGTCTACGGATGGCTGCTGCTCACCCCGGCGGCCATCCTTCTCATCGCATTCACGCACTACCCGGCCGTGGCGACGCTGTACGACAGCTTCTTCTCGACCGGCACGGTGGTCCGGCCGAAGCATTTCGTCGGCCTCGGCAACTACGTCGCGCTTGCGCACGACCCGATCTTCTGGAAGGTCCTCGCCAACAACGTCGCGTTCGCGCTGGGGACGATTCCCACCTCGATCGCGGCTGCGATGCTGATGGCGATCTGGGTGAACGGAAAGCTCCCGGCGCGGGCCCTGGTCCGCATGAGCTACTTCACGCCGACGATCCTGCCCATGATCGCGGTGGCGAACCTCTGGCTCTTCTTCTACACGCCGCAGATCGGGATGCTCGACAAGCTGACCGCCATGTTCGGCGCCCCCAGCCACAACTGGCTCGGCGACCCGCACACCGTGATGAGCTGCCTCGTGGTGATGACGGTATGGAAGGAGGCCGGCTTCTTCATGATTTTCTACCTCGCGGCGCTGCAGTCGCTCCCGCCGGAGCTCGAGGAGGCGGCGCGGATCGAGGGCGCCTCGCGCTGGTATTTCTTCCGCCGCGTGACCTTCCCGCTGCTCATGCCGACGACGCTCTTCGTGCTGGTGAACGCGACCATCAACTCGTTCAAGCTGGTCGACCACCTGTTCATCCTCACCAAGGGCGGACCCGACAACGCGTCGAACCTGCTGCTCTACTACATCTACCAGGTCGCGTTCAGCTTCTTCGATACCGCGTACGCGGCGACGCTCACCGTGGTGCTGCTCGGGCTCCTCGCGGGCCTCGCGATCGTGCAGTTCCTGCTCATCGAGAAGCGGGTGCACTACCGGTGAACGCCGCGCGCTCCCTCTCGATCCGTGCCCACCTCGCGCTGCTGGTGCTCGCCGCGATCGCCCCCGCGGTGCTCGTCGCCGCGGGCCTCCTCGTCTTCGAGCAGCGCAACGACCGCGAGCGCCTCGAGAGCGACTCCATCGCCACGGCGCGCGCGATGGTGCACGCCATCGACCGCGAGATCGTGACCCTCACGGCCGCGGCGCAGGTGCTGTCGACCTCGGAGCGGCTGAAGTCGGGCGACATCGCGGCCTTCCGCGCGCAGGCCGAGCAGATAGCGGCCCGGCGCATCGGCGCCAACGTCGTGGTGAGCGGCGCGGACGGCCGCCAGGTGCTCAACACCCTCCGGCCGCCGGGCGCGCCGCTCGCGATGCACGGCAATCCCGCGCAGCTGCGGAAGGTCTTCGCCACGGGTCGTCCGGTGGTCTCGGATCTCTACGTCGGCGGCGTGCTCGGGCAGCCGGTGATGAGCGTCGACGTGCCGGTCGTGCGCGACGGCAAGGTGATCTACGACCTGAGCATCGGCGAGGTGCCCGAGCGGTTCGCCGCGATCCTCAAGGAGCAGCAGCTACCCGAAGGCTGGATCGGCGCGGTGTTCGACCGCCAGGGGAAAATCGTCGCGAGGACGCAGGAGCACGACCGCTTCCTCGGGAAGCCCGGAGCGCCGTACCTGCTCCAGGCGATCGCACGGCAGCCGGAAGGCGCGCCCGAGGGCTCGACGCTCGAGGGCATCCGCGTGCTCTCGCCCTACAGCCGCTCGCCGGCGACGGGCTGGACCGTGGCGCTGGGCATCCCGCGCGCGGCGATCGCCGGCAGGGTGTGGCACCGCTCGCTCCTCTACACCGCGGCGATCGGCGCGATCCTCCTCCTCGGCCTCGCGCTCGCCTGGGGCATCGGCGGCAACATCGCGGCCGCGGTGCGCGGGCTGGAGCGTCCCGCCTCCGAGCTCGGGCGCCGCGAGGAGATCTCCGTGCCGAACCTCGGCGTGCGCGAGGCGGACGAGGTGGGACAGGCGCTGGTTCGCGCGGCCAGGATGATCGCGCTCGCGCAGCATCGAGCGCAGCACGATCCGCTCACCGGCCTCGCGAACCGCACGCTCTTCCGCGAGATCACGGCGCACGCCCTGGCGACGTGCAAGCGGGAGGCGAGCCCGCTCACCGTCCTGTTCATCGACCTGGACGGCTTCAAGGCGGTGAACGACACCCACGGCCACGAAACCGGCGACAGGCTCCTCGTCGCCGTCGCCGAGCGGCTGCGCGCGGGCGCGCGCATCTCCGATGTCGTGGCGCGCGTGGGCGGCGACGAGTTCGCGGTGATGCTGCAAGGCGCCGACGCCGACACCGGCGCCGCCATCGCGTTCAAGCTCCGCGACGACCTCTCGCGGCCCTACCCGATCGAGGGGCTCACCCTCGAGGCGCGGGCGAGCATCGGCGCCGCCACCTTCCCGCAGTCCGGCGCGAGCGCCGACGAGCTGCTGAAGCGCGCCGACGAGGCGATGTACCGGGTGAAGCAGGCGAGGCGATCGGCGTGAACGCCCTCGAGAAGGGGGCCGCGTGGCTGCTCGCGCTGCTCTGGGTCGCGCCCCTCGCCTACGCGTTCTGGGCGGCGGTGCACCCGGCGGCGCTCGCCACGCACTTCGAACCCTTCGCGCCGCTCACCCTCGACAACTTCCGCAAGGCGTGGACCTACGCGCCCTTCGCCCGGTACTTCCTCAACACGGTGATGCTGGTCACCATGATCCTCGCCGCGCAGCTGGTGCTGTGCACGCTCGCCGGGTTCGCCTTCGCGCGCTTCGACTTCGCCGGACGCGACATCGCCTTCGGCCTGGTCCTCGTGCAGCTCATGGTGATGCCCGAGGTGCTGATCGTGGAGAACTACCGGACGATGGCGCACCTGGGCCTGGTCGACACGATCCTCGGCATCGGCCTGCCCTACATGGCGAGCGCGTTCGGCATCTTCCTGCTGCGCCAGACGTTCAAGACAATCCCGCGCGAGCTGGAGGACGCGGCGCGCGTGGAAGGCTGCTCGATGCTGGGCGTGCTGTGGCGCGTGTACGTCCCGCTCGCGCGGCCCACCTACCTCGCCTACGCCCTGGTCTCGGTGAGCTACCACTGGAACAATTTCCTCTGGCCCCTCGTCATCACGAACACGGTGAACACGCGTCCGCTCACCGTCGGGCTCGCGATCTTCGGCGCGCCGGAGTCGGGCGTCGATTGGGCGGTGATCAGTGCCGGCACGCTCATGGCCGTCTCCCCGCTCCTCGCCGCGTTCCTCCTCTTCCAGCGCCAGTTCATGCAGTCCTTCATGCAGGCGGGGATCAAGTGAGCGAGGAGGGCGGCAGTCTCGCGGGCGCGCTCCTGCACGTCCCCGACGAAGTCTCGCGCGCGAATTGGTACGCGCGGCTGGCCACGTGGTTCGTCTTCGTCGCGTGGACCGTCTGGATCTGGCGCGACGGCAGCATCCGCGCGGGCGAGGTCGGCAGCGACTTCCTGCACATGGCGCTGCTGCCGTTCCACGAGGCGGGTCACGTGGTCTTCCGCCTCCTCGGCAATTTCATGATGATCCTGGGCGGCACGCTCGGGCAGTTGCTGATGCCGATCGTCGCCGGCTACGCGCTCCTCGTGAACCGGCGCGATCCGTACGGCGCGGCGCTCTGCCTGTGGCTGCTCGGGTTCTCGACGATCGACATGGCGGTCTACATGTACGACGCCTTCGATCCGAAGCTCGTGCTGCTGGGAGGCGTCACCGGCGCGCAGAGCGACCGCCACGACTGGCAGAACCTCTTCGGCGACATGGGGCTGCTTCACCATGCACGAGGCATCGGGCTCTTCTTCGGGTTCGCCGGCCATGCGACGATGCTCGCCGCGCTCGGCTGGGCCGCGGCCATCCTGCGCCTGCAGAAGAAGCGCCTCAGCGATTCGCCGTTCGCGGAGTCCGGGCTCGAGTGAACGCGAGCGGGAGCGGGAACCCCGCGGCCCGCTTTCACGCCCTCCGGGCTGCGGTGGAATCCGCCTTCGCCTTGCGCCGCCACGAGCGGAAGGCCGGGAAGAGGAGCGAGAGCACGAGCAGCGCCCAGAGCACGTTGCCGATGGTGGAGGAGAAGAGGATCGCCGGATCGCCCTGCGAGAGCCGCAGCGAGCGCACCAGGAATTTCTCGAAGATCGGCCCCAGGATCACGCCGATGAGGATCGCGGCCACGTGGTAGTCGGTCTTGTTGGCGATGTAGCCGATGATGCCGAAGACGATCGCCACGCCCATGTCGAACACGTACTGGCGCTCGGAGAACGCGGCCACCACGGTGACGAGGATGATGATCGGCACCAGGTAGGTCGTCTCGATCAGCACGATGCGCGACATGTAGCGCGCGAGCGGCACGATGGTGAGGATCATGAAGAGGTAGGAAAGGAGCATCCCCACGAACACCCCGTAGGCGAGCTGCGGGTTGTCGCTGAAGAGCTGCGGGCCCATCACCATGCCGTGGTACTGCAGCACGATCATCATCACCGCCGCGGTGCTCCCGCCCGGGACGCCCAGCGCCATCATCGGCACCAGAGTGCCCGAGCACACGCCGTTGTTGCCGCCCTCGGCCGCGATCAGGCCGTCGGGCTCGCCCGTGCCGTACGTCTCCGGATGCTTCGACCACATGCGCGACTGCTGGTAGGCGACGAACGAGGCGATCGAGGCGCCCGCGCCCGGAACGATGCCGATCACCAGGCCCACGAGCCCCGTCCACACGATGTGCCACCAGCGCTTCGCCGCATAGCGCATCGCCTCGAGCGTCTGCCCCCAGTCGTGGCCGCCCGCCCGGGATGTGCCTTCCACGCCGACGATGAGCTTCCTCTCCACCATCATCAGCGCCTCGGACACCGCGAAGAGCCCGATGAGGGCCGGCACCAGGGGCACGCCGTCGTAGAGCTCGAGGAAGCCGAAGGTCGCGCGCGGCGTGTTGTAGATGTGGTCCACGCCGATCATCCCGATCATGAGGCCGAAGAGCCCGGCGATGAGCCCCTTCAGCGCGTCCTTCGCCGCGATGACCGCGATCAGCGTGAGCCCGAAGAGCATCACGACCACCATCTCCACCGAGCGCAGGTACAGGCCCATCGCCGAGAGCCACGGCAGCAGCGCGATCGTGGCGAGGCAAGCGACGAGCCCCGAGAAGACCGAGCCCACGAACGAGAGCGTGAGCGCGAACTGGCCGCGTCCCTGCTGCGTGAGCGGATAGCCGTCGAGGGTCGTCGCCGCCGCGCCCGGCGTCCCGGGAATGCGCACCAGGATCGCCGGGATGCCGCCGCCCAGGTGCGTCGCGCAGTAAAGCGAGGTCATGAACGCGAACGCGTGCTCCACCGGCATCGCGAGCGTGAGGGGCAGCAACATGATGAGCGTGTTCTCGGCGTTGAAGCCGGGAAGGAAGCCCACCACGATGCCGAGGACGATGCCGGGCCAGATGATCCACCACAGGTGCAGCTGCGAAGCGAAGAGCTGCCCGAAAAGCTCCCAGCTCATCGCGAGCCGTGGAGGACGCGGTGGATCAGGTTCTCCACGGGCCCGCGCGGGAGCCCCGTGTCGAGCGCGACGTTGAAGAGCACCGAGCACACCATCGCCATCGAGAACGAGACGACGAGGATGCGCTTCCAGCCCTGCACGCCCATTACGGCGAAGCCCGCGGCGAGCGCGACGAAGAGCCCGAGGCCCACGCCGAGCCACGGCACGGTCGCCACGAACGCGATCGTGATCGCCATCATGCCGAGGCGCTTCTTCATGGCGTCGCGGGGTGCGACGAGGGGCCCGAAGCCGAAATCGCCCCGCCCTCGCGCATAGCCGATGCCCATCCGCACGGCCTGCACCGCGGTGAGCGCGATCAGCAGCCAGCCCACGAAGACGCCGTTCGCCTTCGCCTCCCACTCCATGCCCGAGGTGGTGGCGAGGAAGTAGACGGTGAAGGCGACGGCGAGCACGGGGATGACGAGGTCGGCCCCGTAGTGCTTCTTCTTCTCCTTCTCCGTCACTTCTTGCCCTTTTTCTTCTTCGCCGTGAGCAGATCGCGGTACTCGTGCGCGAGCTCGACCATGTGGTTCGCGTACTCGGTGCAGACCTTGCGGTCGCCGTAGGCGATGGTCTCCACCGGGGCGCCGGTCTTCGCGACGGCCTCCTTGTACTTCGGGTCCTCGAACACCTGGCGCGAGGTCTTCTCGAGGATCGCGAACTTGTCGGGCGATTTCTCGATGAAGTCCGTGTGCACCGCCCAGGAGCGCGACGAGGGCAACGCGGGAATCTTCGTGCCGGCCACCGCGTTCACCGAGGGCGCCTTCGTGTACTTGGCCCAGCGAGGCTCGTCGTTGAAGATCCCGAGCACCTGCAGCGTCTGGTCCTGCACGATGACGCCTGCGATGGGAAGCGCCCCCGCGTCGCATTCGCCGTTCAGCACCGCGATGCTCGTGGGATGGCCGCCGCCGTAGGGCACGAGGTTGAACTTGCCGCCGATCGCCTTGCCGAGCGCGAGGAGGCAGATCGAGGCGGGGTGCGGAAGCCGGCTCACCGCGATGTTGACGGTGCGCTTCTTCGACTCGTCCAGCAGCTGCTGCAGCGTCTGGATCTTTCCCTTCTTCGAACCGAACACGATGCTGTCGTCGATGTCGGTGCGGCAGAAGTACTGGTAGTCCTGCGGAAATTTGTAGTCGGGGTGCTGCGTGACGTACATGATCATCTCCGGCCCCATGTTGCCGAAGAGCAGGTGCTCGCCGTCATGCGGCGCCTTGTGGATGAACGTCTCGTAGCCCACCTCGCCCGCGGCCCCGCGCATGAACTGGTACTCGAAGTGCGTGCCAAGGAGGGGTCCCCAGAAATCGTCGAAGGTGCGCGCGAGGCGGTCGGCGGAGCCGCCCTGCCCGGTGGGGATGATCACGTGCATGTTGCCGGACGGATACTTGTCCGCGCCGAAGCCGAACGGGACCTGCGAAAGGGCCGCCGCGCCCAGGGCGCCGCCCAAAAGGCGACGCCGCATCGTCGAATGCGCCATTCGATTCTCCTCCTCGTGGTTGTCGGCCGATTATCGGCGGGGCGCCAGTCCGGCGCAACAAATCAGAACCGCATTCCGCATGTGGGAACGTCGTACCGCATTCGGCCGCGCGCACTGCAACGGCGACGCCGTTGCCCGTGCTCGCTTTGCATACAATGCCGGCCGAGGCCGAGCATCGCGGTATCATCGCGGACGCCTTTCGGGGAGGATCGGTGGAAGCCGCGCTTGCAGCGTCGTTCGCATCCAGGATTTCCGGGCGCATCGTAGCGGCGTCGGCGCTGTGCCTCGCGCTCGCCGTTACCGGCGGCGCGGCGTTCGCCGCTCCGCTCAAGGTCTCCGGCCGTTTCCTGCAGGACGCCCATGGCAACGACCTGCTGCTTCGCGGGGTCAACGTCCCGGCCTACAAGTCGGGCTACGTGGACGACCTCGACGCGGTGGCCGCCGCGGTGGCGCTCACGAAGGCGAACGCCGTCCGGATCGAATGGTGGGCGGTGCCGCCGTCCGGTGCCACCGAGTACACCGCCGCGAACCTCGACCGCGCGATCCAGAAGTACTTCGATCTCGGCATCATCCCGGTGGTCGATCTGCACGACCTCACGTTCCAGAGCAACCCGGCGACGTTCGCCGGCACGATCACGCATTTCTGGACCGACCCCGCGATCGTCTCGATCCTCGTGAAGCACCAGGACCACGTGGTCGTGAACATCGCGAACGAATGGGGAGATCCGGCCGACCCGGCGACCTTCCTCTCCACCTACGGCGCCGCCATCACCGCGATCCGCAACGCCGGGATCGTCGCGCCGCTCATGGTGGACGCGCCCGAGGGATTCGACTACCAGTTCTTCCTCGACCACGGCGCCGAGGTCCTCGCGCTCGACCCGCAGCACGACACCCTGCTGAGCGTCCACGCGTACTGGGCGGCGAGCGATCCCGGCTTCACCGACGCGAACGTGCTTTCGATCCTCGACTCGCTGCAGGCAAGCGGGCTGCCTATCGTGCTCGGCGAGGCGTCGAGCAACGCGTACACCACCATTCCCTGCGATCCCATCCACTACGCGAACCTCCTCGGGCGCGCGAATGCGGACGGCATCGGCTACCTCTTCTGGGCCTGGTACGAGGACGGCCAGTGCGGGCAGGCGATGAACATCACCGTCCACCAGGACGGCCTCACGCTTCCGGACTCGTCCACGCCGGGCTTCGGCAACGATGCGCTCAACGATCCGGACTTCGGCATCGACGCGGCGCAGCCGCCCACCGCCAAGGCGGACTTCTCGCCCGTCGTGCCGCCGCCCGATCCGACGCGCCTCGGCAACATCTCCACGCGCGGCGAAGTGCTCACCGGCGGCAACGTGATGATCGGCGGCTTCATCATCGGCGGATCGGCGAACAAGACCGTTGCGATCACCGCCACCGGGCCCTCGCTCGCCGCCTTCGGCGTCACCAACCCGCTCGCCAACCCCGCGCTCACGCTGGTGCGCTCCTCCGACCAGGCGATCATCGCCGCGAACGACGACTGGCAGGCCGACGCCAACGCATCCCTCCTGCAGGCGAGCGGCTTCGCCCCGTCCAATCCGCTGGAGTCGGGCCTGTACATCAACCTGCCGCCGGGCGCCTACACCGCGATCGTCTCCGGAGCCGGCGGTGGCACGGGCGTGGGCCTGGTCGGCGTCTTCGAGGTCGATCACCCCGAGGTGCCGCTCGTCAACATCTCCACGCGCGGCGAAGTGCTCACCGGCAACAACGTGATGATCGGCGGCTTCATCGTGCAGGGAAGCTCGCCGCAGAGGCTCGCCATCACCGCCACCGGTCCCTCGCTCGCGGCCTTCGGCATCACCAACCCGCTCGCCAATCCCACGCTCACCATCGTGCGCTCCTCCGACCAGGCGATCATCGCCGCGAACGACAACTGGCAGAGCGACGCGAACGCCGCCCAGCTGCAGGCGAGCGGCTTCGCTCCGTCCAGTCCGTTCGAGCCCGGATTGCTGGTGACGCTCGCCCCCGGTGCCTACACGGCGATCGTCTCCGGCGCGGGCAACACCACCGGAGTGAGCGTCGTCGGCGTATTCGTCGCTCCTTGAGCTCGCAGCGGGCCGCGGTTGCGTGAGCGCCGGGTCAGTCGTTGAGCTGGATGTGGCGCTCCTGCACCACGCGCTTCATGCGCGCGATCTCGCTGTGGATCTGCGCCTTGAACTCCGCGGGCGTGTTGCCGACCGGGCGCGCGCCGACCTTCTCGAGCTTCGCGCGCAGGTCCGGATCGGCCATCACCTTCTTCATCGCCGATCCCAGCCGCGCGATCACCGCCGGCGGGCACTTGGCCGGCGCGAGCAGGCCGTACCACGCCTCGTCCGTGAATCCCTTGAGGCCCGCCTCCTCCATCGTCATCACGTCGTAGCCCGGGATGCGGTGCGGCGAGATCACGCCGATCGCACGTACGCGGCCACTGTCGATGTACGGCTTGGACGACGGGAACTGATCGAAGAGGCTGTTGATCTGGCCGCCGATGAGATCCTGCATCGCGGGACCCGATCCCTTGTAGGGCACGTGGATCATCTTCACGCCGGCCGCCGACTGGAAGGACTCGCCGAGCATGTGGTTGATGCTGCCCACGCCGGAACTCCCGAACGAGTACTTGCCGGGATTCTTCCGCAGGACCTCGATGAACTCCTTCAGGTCCTTCGCGGGGAAATCCTTGTTCACCGTCAGCACGTTCGGCATCGAGGCGATGTTGGTGATCGGCGCGAAGTCGTCGAGCGAATACTGCGGATGGGTGCGGGTCGCGGGATAGACGATCATCGTGCTCACGGTGGCGATGGCGAGCGTGTAGCCGTCGGGATTCGCGTTCTTCACCTGCATCGTGCCCAGCGCGCCGGCGGCGCCGCCGATGTTCTCGACGATCACCGATTGCCCGAGCTCCTTCGAGAGCGGCGCCGAGATGAGCCGCGCGATGATGTCGGTGCTTCCGCCCGGCGCGAACGGGACGACGATCTTGATGGTGCGCATGGGATACGTATCGGCCGCGGCCGAGCCGAGGGCGATGCACGATGCCACGGCCGCGAGGGCCGCCTTCCAGCGATTCATGGTTCCTCCGTGGGGTTTGTGGGGCGAAAGGGGCGATAGTGTCCGATGCCGCGTGCCGAATGGCAACCCGTCCCGATCAAATCGGCCCGGGAATCGCCCCGGCTCGCCCGCGACAGGCTCGCCTTGCCACACGTGGACTACGCGAACGCGGGGCGCCTGGTCCCGGCGTTGCGCTCGATCCTGCCCCGAGTCTCAGAACCCGGCCATCGAGTCGGTGCCCAGGAAGGGCTCGTTCTGCGCGAGGTCGTAGAGCCGCTTGTGGCGGGCGACGCAATCGGTGAGCGCGTATTGGCAATCGACGGATCCACACCAGAGCGCCTCCACGCGCCAGTTGGGATCCTCCGGCGAGCCGCGCTCCGCGTCGTAGATCATCGGCATCTTGCACGAGCATTCCACCGGGCGCCGTCGCTCGAAGTCCTCGCGCAGGATGCGATAGAGGGCGGCGAGCGTCTTCGAGGCTCGCTTCTGCCCGACCACCCTGAGGTGGCCGCGCGACGGGGACGCGTTGAAGAGGGATTTCACGGGCTCTCCCTGGCTCGTCTTCGATGGCGAGACTGTGAACTTCGCCCTGTCGCCGGGCTGTGACGCGCCGCACATTCTCCGGTTGCAGACGCAACCTTCGTAACCCCCGCGCGCATTTTCGGTTGCAGCCGTCATCCGGCTTGCGCCTGTAATGCGGCGAAGGCCGTTTTTGTGAATCGCGTCATACGGTTATCGGCTCCAAAAGGCAAAGATGGGCTCCGTTGCAGCACACAACTGTCCCCCACCCAACAGGAGCCGAACATGAACAAACGCCTCGCCCTCGCCGCCGCCGCCGCCGCTCTCTTCGCCGGAATTTCCGGCGCGCAAGCCTCCTCGGTCACCGGCAACTTCAACGTCACCGTGAACCTCACCTCCGCGTGCAAGATCTCCTCGGGCCCCGCCGACGTGGCCTTCACCTACACCTCCTTCCAGGGCGCCGCCTCGACCGCCACCGGCGGCGGCTTCTCGGTGCAGTGCACCAACACCCTGCCCTACACCATGACGCTCGACGCGGCCTCGGGCACGGTGAGCGGCCTGAACTACACGCTCGCGCTCTCCGCGGCCTCCGGCACCGGCAGCGGCGCCGCGCAGAGCTACTCCGTGAACGGCTCGATGGCCTCCGGCCAGGCCGGCACCTGCGCGCTCGGCTCGTGCAGCGGCTCGCAGGCGCGCGTCCTCACGATCACGTACTAACGCCTTCCCGGACTTGTCTCCGCGCACGGCAGGAGTTGCCAGGGGACAGGGACAGCACGGGGCGGCAGCGATCGCCCAGGCGCGGAGCAAGCAGAAGGGCCTGCCTACCCGGCAGGCCCTTCGTTTATTCAGCCGCCGGTGCAGTGGTCCCGCCTCGAGCTCCACGCGCCGGTTCTTCGCCCGGTTCTCGTCGCTCGTGTTCGGAACCAGCGGACGCGTGTCGCCGTAGCCCGCGGTACGCAGGCGCGCGCCGTCCACGCCGTGCGCGACGAGCCAGGCCTTCACGGCCGCAGCGCGCTCGCCCGAAAGCTTCATGTTGTAGTCGCGCTTGCCGACGTTGTCGGTATGGCCGCTCAGCTCGCCGGCGTACTTCGGGTCCGCCTTGAAGATCGCGAGCACCTCGTTCAGCACCGGCTCCGAGTCGGGCTTGAGCGTCGCCTTGTCGAAGTCGAAGTTGACCCCGTAGATCTCGAGCTTGCACTGCTTCGGCGGCGGCCCCCCGGCTTGCACCGTGACCAGCGAGTACGAGCCCGTGGAGCCCTCGTTGCCGGAGCCGTGCTTGTAGATGTACGTGAGCTCGCCGTGCGCGGTCTTCTGCGTGAGGACCGCGGTATAGATGTCGTTCGGGTCGGAGACCAGCTTCGCGCCGATCTTCTCCAGCGCGCTCACGTAGTTCTTCTCGACCACGTAGGCGACCGGATCCTTGCGCCGGTCCGTGAGGTCGTAGACCACCTCGTGGACGCGTGCCGGCCATCTTCTTCTCCCCTTCCGTGGTGTCGTAGGTCACGGTGTCGAAGTCGCGGTTGCTGCAGTCCCCGCGCTTGAAGAACGGGAACTGCTTCACCAGCCACGGGGGATCCTTGCATCCCTTCGTGTCCACGGGTCCCTCGTAGAGCTTCGCTTCCACCTCCTGGTCGAGGGGTGTCACTTCCCACGTCGTGAGGTAGTAGCCGGCGAGAGAGCCCCCGTTGCCGCCCGATTGCTCCCACACGTACCAGAACTCGCCGTCGCGGGTCTTCTGCGTCGCGACCACCGCCCCGTCCTTCTCCTTCGCGCCGCGCAGGATCTGCGCGCCGCTCTTCTCGAGCGCCGCGACGTAGTCGAGCGTGGCCTCGCGCGGCACGATCACCTTCTTCTCATCGGGGAGCGTGTAGCTCACCAGGAGCCTGCGGCCCATGACCAGGTGCTCGCCGTCGGTGAGCTCCAGGCGCTTCATGTCCCAGGCCTTGAACTCACATCCGGACGGATCGGGCTTGTACGCCGCCAACTGCTTGACGACCCAGGGAGGATTTCCGCAGGCGCCCTTGGGCGGCTCGAGCGGTCCGGGCATCGCGCGCGTCTCGACTTCCTGCGGAAGCGGCGTCACGTCGATCGTGGTGATGGTGTAGGACCCGGTATCCGCTTCGTTGCCGGAGCCGTGCCGGTACACGTACCACGACTCGCCGCCCGCGCCTTTCCTGCGCAGGATCGTGGACCACCCGTCCTGGTGCACGAGCTCGGCGCCGGCCTTCTTCGCCTGCTCCGCGTAGTAGTCGCGCGCCTTGACCGACGAGACGTTCTTCTTCTCGTCGCGCAGCGCATAGTCGACCTCGCGCTTGCGCCCCTGGACGTCCACCGGCTCCTTGTCCGTGTCGAGCTGCACCGAATCCCACGGTCTTTCGTCGCAGTCGTCGATCTCGTAGCCCGGCAGCGGCGCCGGCGCCCACTCGGGCTTCGCGCATCCGGCCTTGTCGGCCGCGTGGGCCTGCACTCCCGCGAGCAAGGCCGCGATCGCAAGCAGCGCCTGGGTTCTCGTGCCCATCTCGTCCTCCACTTTTCAGAGCCGCGAATATACCGCGGCGCCGCGGCGCCCGCGAGCACCGCCTCGCCAGGGACCAAGGACCCCGCTCAACGGCCGTCGAAGTCGTACGCGGCCTTGTAGAAGCGATACCACTCGCGCGCCTGCGAATCGGCGCGCGAATGCCTCGAGAGGAACTGCAGCTCCGCGAGGAACTTGTCGGCGCGCGACGCGTTGAGGTAGAGGTCCACGAGGCGCCAGCGGTAGGAGAGCTCGTCCGGCGCGAGCGCCGAGGCCTTTTCGTACATCTCGATCGACTTCGTGAGCCAGTCCATCTCGAACAGGTAGAGGTCTCCGAGCTGCGCATAGGCCTTCGCGTCGTCCGGATGCGCCTGGATGCTTCCTTCCATTGCGTTCACGGCAGCCGACAGCGAAAACGGATAGGCGGGCATCGGCGGCGTGCGCGCATGGTCGCCGTAGACCGCGTATTGCGTGTGCGGCATTCCCAGGGCGCGCAAGTCGCGCAGGAAAGGGTTGTCCGCGAACTTCGCCTGGAAATCCACGGCGTCCTCGAAGCGGTGGAAATAGGTCCACGCCTTGGGCTCGTCCACGTACCACAGGCCGTCCGTGCCGCGGCGAAGCACGACCGGCAGGTTCGAATGACCGGGTCGCGGCACCGCGAGCGCGAGGTTTCCGGAAAAGAGGAGCCGCAACGGCGAGGCGGCCTGGAGGAAATCGAAGATGCGCCGCAGCTGCGCCCCGCCGCGCGGGACCACGGCGCGAAAGACGCCGCTCCCCTCGGTGAGGAGCGGCAGCCTCGGATCGCCGATGCCCGCCTCGAGCGAGGCGAGGTAGCGCCGCAGCGTCGCTTCCGGGTCCTTCGAGGGCTCGTATCCCTTCAGGTCGGCATCCGCGAGGTGGCGCACCGCGCGTTGGTAATCGGCGAGCGTCCGTGTGTATCCGTGGATCAGCGCTCCCCCGCCGCCCGAAAGGAATTCGTCGGTGAGCCACTCGGGGCGCGAAGGCGCACGCGCGTCTTCCCGGGAGCCCATGCCGCGCAGATTGGTCGTGATGATGAGCTCGGAGATGAAATCCTGGGGCACCTCGGAAAGCATGTACGTCCTCGCCGCTTCCTCGAGGCGCCGGCAGTAGGCATCCGGGATGTCTCCTTCGAGCGCGTACGAGACCTCGATCTTCAGGAGGTTCTCCCGGGCGCTGTACAGGTAGAGGATGCCGCGGCCGTTGCGCCGCTCGCCGATCCGCAGCCGCGAGAAATAATCGGTCGCCGCCTCCTGGATGGTCTTCGACGGCGGGAGCGATGCAAGCAGCACGAGCGCATTCTCGATCCCCGACTTCTTCTCCGCGAGCTTGAGGCTCATGCGCAACGCGAGGTCGAAATCGTGGCGGCCCGTCTCGTTGACGAGCACGTAACGCGGACGAGGCGGCCGCGGATGGACGTGCCACGCCCAGGCGGCGGCGAGCGCCGCGAGCGCGAGGCACGCGGCGGCAATGCCGTACCGCGACCTAGTACTTCCCGAAGACACCGTCCTTCCTTCCGTCGGCAGCGTAGTTCACGAGGAACGGCTCGAGCGTTTGCGGGTTGAGGCCGTAGATGGAACGGTCGCGTCCCGCGTTCTTGAGCACGACCACGGGCGCCTCGTTCGGCCCGAACAGCCGGAAGATTCCCGCCGCCCGCTGCCCGGGATCGTTCAGCACAATGAACGGCGCCTCCCGTTCCGAAGGCGAATAGAGTCCCAGGACCAGGCGGTTGCGCCCCGCCCCGTCGAAGAAGAAGAGGGCCGGGCCCCCATCGGGCGACATGGCGAGCTCCGCGCGCATCTTGCCGCCGGCGTCGACCAGCCGGATCGCGCGGGCATCGATCGTCTGCTGCCGCGACGCGGAGGGCGACGCGCCGGCGTCTGCGAGGTGGCCGAAGACAGCGGCCCCGAGGAGCCCGCCCAGGAATCCGCCGGCAATGCCGGCGATGGTCGCGTTACGCATCGTTCACCGCTCCTTCTCGTCTGGTCCGGCGAAGCGCCGCTCGTTGCCGCATGGCATGACGTCGCCCGCGCCCATGCGCATAGTCCGAGGCGAGCGCGGCCGGGGCCGCGAGGGCCCGGAGCGCGTCACTCGACCTTGAGCTTCAGAGCCTTCGCGACACGCTTGTAGGTCGCGATCTCGGCATCGAGCTCCTTCGCGAACTGCGCGCCGCACGTCGACACCGGCTCGATGCCGGCGGCTACCAGGCGATCATGGACCGCGGGATCCTTCGCGAACCCCTCGGCCTCGCCCTCGAGCGCATGCACGACCGCATCGGGCGTGCCGGCGGGCGCGAGGAGCGCGTACCACACCTCGGCGTTGAATCCCGGGACGCCCGCCTCGGCGAAGGTCGGAACACCGGGAACCAGGCGCGAGCGCTCGGGCGCGGCGACCGCAAGGGCGAGGAGCTTTCCGGACCGGACGTAGGGCATCACCGAGCCGGCCGTGGCGAGATACGCGTCGACCTCGCCCGCGAGGAGCGCGGTGGATGCCGGCGCCGCGCCCTTGTACGGCACATGGACCATCGAGGTCCTCGTGAGCTGCAGCAGGTTCGCCGTGGCGAGGTGCACCGCGCTTCCGATGCCGACCGAGGCGTAGGTGTACTTGCCGGGGCTCTCGCGCACCTTGCGCAGGAACTCGGCGAGCGTCTTCACGCCGAGCTTCGGCGAGACGACGAGCACCGTGGGGCTCTTCGCGACGATGCAGATCGGCGCGAAGGACTTCGCCGGATCGAACTTGATGCGGTCGGCGTAAAGCGCGGGGATCATCGCGTGGTTCTGCGCGGCGGCGAGCAGCGTGTAGCCGTCGGGCGCCGCGGTGGCCACCGCTTCGGTCGCGATCACCGAGTTGGCGCCCGGCTTGTTCTCGATCACGAACGACTGGTGCATCGCCCGGCCCGCGCGCTCTCCGAACATGCGCGCCACGATGTCGGTCGGCCCGCCGGCGGGGAAGCCGACGACGATCTTCACGGGACGGTCGGGATACGGGGCGGCCTGCGAGGACAGGGGGCCAACGGCGAGAAGCGAAAGCAGGAATGCCCTTGCGATCATCGGGGAGGTCTTGGAGTTGGGTGGGCGCCGAGTGTATCAGCCGCCGCCCGGTCGCTCACCTGCGCCCGCCGACCTCGTCGACGTGGGTGAGGAGATCGAGCGGATCCTCGTACACGCGGAGCGCTCCCGCCTGTCGGAGCTCTTCCGCGCCGTATCCGCCGCTCAGCATGCCCACGCCCAACGCGCGGCAACGGCTCGCGGCGAGCATGTCCCAGATGCTGTCGCCTACGACGACCGAAGATTCGATCGGCACACCGAGCCGCTCCGCCGCGGCCATGAACAGGTCGGGATCGGGCTTCGCATACCGCACCTCGTCGCGCGTGACGACGGGCACGCGGGTGCGATCGATGCCGAGCGCCTCCAGGTTCACCGCCGCGGTCTCCATGCGTCCGCTGGTCGCGATCGCCCAGGGGATTCCCCCGTCGGTGAGCCATTGCAGCAGCTCGCGCGCGCCGGGCAGCGGCCGCACGTTCCTCGCGAGGCTCCGGTACGCCGCCGCATGGTTCCTCTTCAACCGCTCGAGGATCTCCTCGGTGATCGGCAACCCCGTCTCGCGCAGGAGCTGGTTCGTGAAGAGCCCGCCGCTCATGCCGATCTTGCGATGGATGCGCCAGATCGAGAGGTCGAGCCCTTCGGCGTCGAGCGATTCCTTCCACGCCATGACGTGCTGGTAGACGCTGTCGACGAGCGTGCCGTCGAGGTCGAAGAGGAAGGCGGGGTTGGGCGGCATTCCCGGATTTTCCCCCGACCGGGCCTCAGCGATCCACCGTCACGACCAGGTACTTCGCCGGCCCGATTTCGATCACGTCCCCGGCGCGAATGGGCGAGGAGCCGGCCCCGATGTCGCGTCCGTTGACGCGCGGCATCTCGCGCGAGAGGCGGCTCAGGTACAGCGCATCGCGCCGCCATGCGAGCACCGCCGATTGGCCGGTGTCGCCGATCATCGTGTTGGGCTGGTCGAGCCGCAGCACCGGGGACTCCGCGCCCACCCGCTTCAGGCCGAGCAGCGGCGCCACGCCGCGCACGGGCGCAGTGGGCTGGGTGTCGGCAAGCAGCAGCCGGCTGGTGCGGTCGCGATCCTCGGTCGCGACGGCCGATGGCGCGGAAGCCTGCGCCTCGTGCTTGCCGGCGGCCGTCTGCACCGTGCTCTCCGCATTCAATGGCGTCGAAGGCAGCTGCGTGTCGTCGAAGACGTGCATGCGGTGGCTTCCGACCTGCACGACGTCCAGATGCTGGAGCGCCTGGCGCTTCGCGAGGTGCCCGTTCACCTTGAGGCCGTTGGTGCTGCCCAGGTCCTCGACGTACAGCATGCCGTCGAGGTACTCGAACTTCAGGTGCCGCTTCGATACCGTGATGTCGTCGATCGCGATGTCGCAGCCGGGGTCGCGCCCGACGATCACGAGCGGCTTCTCGAGGCGCACTTCGCGCAGCAGCTCGTGCCCGTGGGTGAGCACGACGCGCATGGGACCCGCGGTCTCCGTGGCGACGATTCCGGTCATGCGTGCGCCGCGAGCCAGTCGAAGACCTCGTTGTACCAGAGCCGCGAGTTGCGCGGCTTGAGCACCCAGTGATTCTCGTCGGGGAACCAGACGAGCCGCGCGGGCACGCCGCGGGACTGCAGCGTGTTGTAGTAGGCGAGGCCGTTGGTATCGGGCACGCGATAGTCGTTGTTGCCGTGGATCACGAGCGTCGGCGTGCGCATCCGGTGCGCGAAGGAGTGCGGGCTCTGTGCCCGCACCTTCGCGGGCTTCTCCCAATAGAGCGCCTGGAGATCCATCGGCCGCTGCGTGTACGAATCGGCGCTGAAGGTGGCGACGCGATCGAAGACGCCGGCGTGGCACACGTATGCGCGGTAGCGGCCGCGGCGAACGTGCCCGTTCATCCATGCGACCATGAAGCCGCCGTAGCTGCCTCCGGCGGCGAACACGCGCTTGCGATCCGCCCACGGCTTCGACAGCAGCCAGTCGGTTCCCGCCTCGATGTCCTGCAGCTCGAGCTGCCCCTGCCGCCCGATGATGCTGTCGCGGAACGCGAACCCGTAACCGCTCGACCCGTGGTAGTTCACCGCCGCCACCACGTAGCCGCGCGAAGCGAAGACGTGCGCGTTCCAGCGATAGCCGAAGGTGTCGCCCACCGCGGCATGGGGGCCGCCGTGGATCATCTGCAGCACGGGATGCTTCCTTCGCGCGTCGAAGCGGGGCGGGAACGTCACGAACATCCGCACGTCGTCGCCCTCGGCTCCCCGCAGCGCGACCTCGCGCGTCTCGCCCAGCGCGAGGTGGGCCATGCGCTCGTCGTTGAAGCGCTCGAGGCGGCGCGCCTTCCCGGATCGGATCGCGTGGACCTGCGCCGGATGGGCGGCGCCATCGATCGCCACGACGATCGTCTCGTCGCCCGCGGGCCCGCCCACGTCGAAGCCCTGCACCCAGCCGCCCTTCACGGCGATCGACAGCGCATCGCGCCGCGGGTCGAAACGCCACAGGTGGCGGCGTCCCCTCTCCTGCGCCGCGAAGAGCACCGCCGATCCGTCCGGCGTCCAGCGCAGCGGGCCCTCGACGTCGAGCGGCCAGCCCTCGCCGGCCACGCGTGCCCGCTTGCCGCCTCGCAGGAACGCGAGGCGGCCGGGCATCGTGTGGCGCCGGCCGACGTTCGCGGCCACGCATGCGAGCTGCGAGCCGTCGGGCGCGTAGCACGGCGCCTCGTAGCTCCATGCGGGATCCTTCGCGAGCGGCGTAATCCGCCGGCTGCGAAGCTCGATCTCCGCGATCGCCGTCGGGTTCACCGCGCGCTTTCGTGGCGCCGGGTCGTGGACGAACGCGATGCGCTTTCCGTCGGGCGCGATGTCGAAGTGCGAGGCGCCGGGCTCGACGCGCGGAAGCTCGTACCCCGTGCCCTCGAAGAGGTCCGTGATGCGCCCGCTCGCGAGATCCAGCATCAGCAGGTGCGGCGCGCGGCCCATGGGAAGATTGCGGTCGAAATGCCGGTACTGCGCTTCGGAGGTGACGTACGCGCTTTCCTTGCGCTCCGTGAACGCCTTGTGGCGCCGTCCCTGCTCGCCGATCCCCTTCGCGTCGGGCCACACCCACGAGACGAACGCGATGCGCTTGCCGTCGGGCATCCAGCGGAAGTCCTCGATGCCGGGAGGGAAATCGCTCTTCCTCCCGGCTTCCCCGCCCGAAGCGGCGATCACGTAGAGCTGCGCCTCGGCGTCCTTGCGCCCTTCCTGCTCGCGCTTCGCGAGGAATGCGATGCGCTCGCCCTGCGGCGACCACGCGGGATGCCCGTCCTTCTCTCCATATTGCGTGAGCCGCCGGGGCGCGCAGGAATCGCAAGCCAGCAACCAGAGGCTGGTGCTGCCCTTGTTCTCCTGCATCGAATACGTCGTGACCGCGCAAGCCGCGGCGGATCCATTCGGCGCGACGGCGACGTTCGCCACGCGCTCCAGTTGCCAGAGGGTATCGATGTCGATGGGACGGGACATGGTCGCGCTCGTTCGGGATCCACGGATTGTCGCATCGCGGCGCGCGAAGCGTCGACCGGGCGGAACGTGTCCGCGTCGACCGTCGGCGTCGGCGCCGACGATTGCGCTGCCCGAGAGTGGAACGAGCCGCGACGCCTCAGGGCGCTTGCAGCGAGAGCGAGACCGGCCACGGGTACGTGCCGGGCGGCGTGCCTTGGCGAAGTTGCAGCCGGTAGACCACGCGGAAGGGCTGTGGCCGCGGCTGGCCGACCATCGTCGGCATCGGCACGCGAGCGCCCGACGAGTCGACGCGCACCGGCTGCGGAAGTCCCTCGATCGCGGCTTCGGTGAACGGGCCCTGGAGGGCCGCCTGCACCTCGTAACCACTGCGCGCGTTCGAGAGCAGCACGATGCGCGCGCCGCTCACGACGACCCGCCCCTTGGCGGCATCCGCCGCGCTCACCCGGACCGTCCGCGGATGATCCAGCAGCCGCAGCTCGATCATCTTCGGCACCACGACGCGCAGGTCGATGGCGGCGCTCGCCCGCGCCGCCCTGCCGGCGCCGACGGAAGCGCTCGACGCGGCCGCAGGCAGCGCCATGGCTAGCCCAACGCCCAGAAGTGGCGGAAAACGATTCACGGCGGCCTCGGCAGGAATGCAACAGATGTTAATTCCGAGCCGGCTTGTGCCGCCCTACGCGAGCGGGTAGGAGATGGACCGGCGCGAAGCGGCGCGGGTTCCGCCCCGCGCGGGTAGCCGAAGCGGGAGCGATGCCCGATAATGCCCCCCGTACCTATGCATGCGGCGCAGATCTGCCCACCAACGATGCCGCGACAGGGTGCGCGGTTCGCGGCCGCGCTTCTCGCGGCCTTCGTCCTGCTCCCGGCAACCGCCGCGGGCGCCGAGGTGTCGCCGCAGCGCCAGGCGATTCTCGCCGCGCGCGATCGCAAGGCGGCCGAGGCGCGGGTGCGCGGCTACTGGATCGTCGAGCGCGGGGAGCACCTGCGCCTCATCGCAGAGCAGTTCTTCCATGGCGATCGCCAACGGCAGGCGCGGCTTCGCGCGTGGCTCGTCGAACACAACCCGCGCGCGTTCGTCCACGGCGATCCCGATCGGCTGATCCCCGGCTCGCGCCTCGAGCTGCCAGCCGAGGTCGTGCAGGCGCGGGCCGCGGGCCCCGGCGAGGCGCAGGCAGCGAAGAAAGCCGCGCTTCCCGCATCCATCGTCGCGCCTCGCGCCGCGCCTCCCACATCGATACCCGCTCCCGAGTTCTCGCAGGAGCCTGCGCCCGCGCCGGCGAAGCCCGCGCCGGCACCCTACGTCGACAAGCTCATCGCGGGCATTTCCGAGGAGCCGGAATCGTCGCTGTCGGGCGGCGGCGAGGCGATGCTTCCCGGGCAGCGCTACCTTTCGGCCGAGTATCGCGCCGAGCTCCGCCAGCCGCCCGACGGCGGCCACGGCCTCGAGCAGGGCGTCGAGGTGCACGCGCGACGCGAAACGCTCGACTACGGCGACTTTTACATGGAGGCGGCGTTGCGGGACACGACGCTCGCGCCGGGCGACGCCTCCGTCACCCGCCGCTATGGCGGAAGGTTCACGCTCTACCAGACGGCGTTCCCGGTGACCGAGCGCTGGCTCGCGGATTCCACTTTCGGCGTGGCGCGGACTCCGCCGGTCTTCCTCACGTCTTCCTATCGCATCTTTCTTCCGACCTCGCTCTTCGCCGGCGCGAGCACCGTGGTCTCCGACGGAAACCGCTCGTTCATGGGCTACGCGGGACGAGTGGGGCTCCTCGAGGGCTCCGCCGTGCAGAGCTTCAATCCGACGAGCGGAAACGTCGCGGGCCTCGGGTACACGCAGCGCCTCGGGCCGTGGACCGTGGGCGCGCAGGCGATCCGCCTGCGCGGCAGCGCCGAGGTCGCGGACCACGAGGCCGCGACGCTGGGCGCCGAATACGGCTCGATCGGCACGCCGGTGCACGACAAGGCGCAGGTGATGGCCGACGACCACTCGAATCTCGGCGCGTGGTTCGACGGCGACGTGGCGAGCGGGCGGCTGCGCCAGCGCTTCGGCCTCTTCCATCTCGACCCGGGGCTGCAATGGAGCGAGGCGGCGATGACGAACGACCAGCGCGGCGCGTACTGGCGCGGCGACTACCAGATGCTGCGCTATACGGTTTCCGGCGGCACCGACCTCCTGCAGACCAACCTGCGCGACGACCCTTCGCGCGCGGCGATCCGTTCGGGAACCGCCTACGGCACGTTCTCGCTGCGCATCGACCGCCACCTCACGATCGGCGGCGGCCTCACGTACCAGCGGGCGAACGAGCGGTTCACGGCCTCGCCGCGCGATTCCTCCGTCACCGTGAACGCCTACGCGACGTGGGTGAACCCGGTCGGGCTGTCGCGTTTCGATGTCACGGCCTTTCGCGGCATCGCGAGCGGCGTGCCGGACAACACCATCGACACGATCTCATGGAGCCAGGATTGGCCCGCCGCCGGGCCCGTGCAGCTGAGCTCGACGCTCAACTACTCGGACGAGAGCGCGCTCGGGCTGCGCACGCGGCGCTCGAGCGTCGGCGTCTCGGCGCACGGTCCTTTGCTGGGCGATTCGCAGTGGGATGGAAGCGTCGTGCTCGGGCGCGTCGCCGGCCCGCAGGGCAACGAGAACGACTTCAACGTGAGCGCGAACGCGACCTGGCCCTTCGCCGAGCACTGGGTCGCGATCGCGCAGGTGAGCTGGACAACGTTCCAGGCGCTGCCCGTCTTTCCCGGCATCGACGTCGCGCCCTCCACGCTCGAAGACAAGCGCGTGCTCCTGGGCGTGCGCTACGAGGAATCGTCGGGAACGCCCTACCAGGCGCTGGGGCTGCGCAACGCGCCGGGAAGCGGGCGCCTTTCGGGCATCGTGTTCTTCGACGAGAACGGCGACGGCATCCGCCAGGCCACCGAGCGCGGCGCGGCCAACGTGACGATCTACCTCGACTCGCGCTTCCCCGTCACCACCGACGCGCAGGGCCGCTTCTCCTTCCCGGTCGTTTCGCCCGGAACGCACAGCCTGCGGATCCTCAACGAGGCGCTTCCCTTGCCGTGGAGCGTCGACGACCGGCATCCGCCCGCCGCGAACGTACCGTTGCGCGGCGACGCCGTGGTGGATATCCCGCTTACGAAGATCCGGCCTTGACGCCCGGGCCGCCGGCGAGCGTCGAATCGATGTCCTGCTTCCCGCCGGTCCACTCGATGGTCCCGCGCAGGTGCAGCGGATAGGCGACCTGCGGCATCTTCTTGTCCGCGACTTCCTGCGGCCAGAGGGCCACGGCGCGCGTCTCCCCGGGAAGGATCGGGAACGGCGAGACGACGAACTCGTAGGTCTTGCCCGTGGCGTCGCGGCCCTCCAGCACGCCCTCGGGCCTGCCGTGGGAAGTGCCGCTGTTGTGGAAGGTGGCCGCGGGCGTGAGGCGCCCGTTGAAGTCTGCCAGCCCGACGCCGCGAAACTCGAGCCGCGGCGAGACCTCGCCCACGCCGACGTAGACGATCACGCCGATGCGGCCCTGCAGCGGAAACTGGATGTTCCCCGCGTTGACCGCCGCCTCCTCCGACGCCTTCTGCACCATGATCGCGAAGCGGCATTCCTGGGGCGCGGCACCCTTGGGCACGTGCACCTCGAAGCGGTACTTGCGCACGGCGCGCGGCTGCATCTGCACGATATGCCGCTCGATGCGCACCCACGGACGGCAGCTTCCCGCCTGCAGGGGCTCCAGGAACTCGACGCCGCCCTTGTCGTTCAGGCGCCAGTCGGCGGTCGAGACGGCGAACTCGTCGGGAAGCGCCGCGTCGTTCCCGATCTCGAGCACCTGGTGCAGGACCTCGCCGGGTTTGGCGCGCAGCTCGAAGCGCGGCGGGCTCACCAGCCCCGCGAAGGGCGTCGCATCGGAGGAGACAAGGAGCGCGGCGATCGCGGAGGCCGCCAGCGCGCTACGGCGTAACGTCGATCTCGAAAATCGGGTCGAACTCAAGGCCCCTCTCCGCAGTCCGCGCGTCGTAATAGATCCGGAAGTCGAAATAGTCCGACATCACGGCGTCGGTAATCTTACCGCGCCACACGAGCGCCCTGTTGCCCGGCACGACGGAGCCGGGCGCGAACGTCCCGCGCGTCGTCCACTCCACGCGCATCGAGGTCGGCACCTTGAGGCCGGTGACCTGCTGCGGAAGCGAAAGGTAGATCGCCGCGTTCTTGCCGATGTACGGGGCGGTCCGGAGGCGGAACTCCATCGCGTGCACCTGCGCGACCAGCGCGTTGAGCTGGTCCTCGTTCCAGTCGCCGATGCCGTCGTAGAGCCACTGGGCCGTCGCGTCCACGCGCTGGCGCGGAGAGAGCGAATCGTCCAGGCGCGTGGAAGCGAGGGCCGTGCCGCAGAGCGCGAACGCGGCGGCGGCGAGGAGCGCGCGGCGCATCACGGCATCGCGAGGGTGTAGGTCACCCTTCCCGTATAGGTGCCTGCCGAGACGATCGCCTGGTTGAGGTAGCTGAACTGCGCGCAGGCGCACGCCCGGTGCGAGGTCGTGATCGAGATGAGCGACTGGCCGGCGGCACCGGTGAAGGTACCCGACGGGATCGTCACCGGCGCCTGGAGGCATCCATTGCGCCCGCCGGCGCCGGTGATGCTCGAAGTCCACGCGACCTGCGAGAAGGGAATCGTGAAACCGCCGGAGGTGAGCGGCGCGGACGAATCGACGGAAAGCGTGGCGGTTCGCGGATTGTTGTTCTGCGATCGCGCCTGGATGTCGATGAGCACGTTGTTCGCCGGACATGCCGGGCTCGTGGGCGTGACGCTGGTGCTCGTCACCGCCGTCCCGTTGCCGACGTTCCCGCCGGGCACGCTGAAGTTCACCTGGTTGATCGTCGCGCTGGTGCTGCCGATCTGGAGGATCAGGCGCCCCGTGCCGTTGCTGATCACGACGGTCGCGGCGTGCGCCTGGGCGCACGCGAGGAGGCTGAGGAGGAGCGTCTTCTTCATCGCACGAAAAAAGGCCGGGGCGCTCGCGCGTCCCCGGCCTTCGCTCATGGTCGCCGAGCGGCGCTTACGGCATGGAGGCAGTATACGTGACGCGGCCGCCCTTCGCGTTCGTACCGTACGTGCCGGCCGAAGGGATCGTCGTGTTCGCGTACGCGTAGGTCCACACCGCGCTGCGGTTCGTCACGTTGCTCGCATTGAGCACCGGCGTGCTGGTGTTGCCGCCCGCGTTCGAGAGGATGGGCGCGGCGAGGTTGGTCGCGTCGCTCGAGCTGGTCGTGATCTGGTTGTAGTTGATCGTGTCGGCGAGCGTGGCGTGCTGCAGGCCCCCGCCGGCGCTGTTGTTGGATTCCGTGATCGTGATCTGCCCGCCGTTGCCCAGCACCGTGACGTTCGAGCCGGAGCCGCCCGCGGCGTCGCCGCCCGTGCCCGCGACCGGCGTGCTGTTGCCGAGCACCGCGGCAGTCGGGCTGAACGTGATCTGGTCGATCGTGGCGCCGACCGTGCCGACGCGGAACGACAGGAAGCGCGGGATCACGATCGAGAAGTCGAGGTTCGCCGTGGTGCTCAGTGCACCGGCGCCGGTCACCGTGTTCGATTCCGCATTCGCGGGAAGCGCCGCGCCGAGCGTGGCACCGAGGGCCAATGCGAGCGCGGCTTTGAGCAGCCTGTTCGTTTTCATGTGGTCACTCCCTTTCCGTCCGGTCCAGGGCCTCGCGGCCCAACTGGTAACGGCACCATTCAATGCCGAAAAAGCGCGGGAATCTGTGAGGCCGTGCACAGAAAGGGACTGTTTCGACTCGTTTTTTCGCCCGAGCGCGTTTCAGGGGTAACCCGCTCGTAAGCCGGCGCCGCTCGTCCCCCGAAAATGACCGTTCAGGGACAGGAAAGAGCGGCAGCCCCGGTCGACAGGGTCTTCTTCGCGATTCGCGTCGACGGCGCCGCCGAAGTCGATGGGCAACGGCGTTCGCGAAGCTTTCGACGAGCGCTTCGCTAATGTCGCCATCGCACGACCGCGCGCGACGCTCTCTTGCGTCGCGAAAGGAAACTTCTTACCGCGCCATCGATTCCAACCGACTCGATGTCACACGAAAGAGGCCGCGCGTGGAACGACGCGAACTGACCATCACCAACCGCCTGGGGCTGCATGGGCGGCCAGCGGCGAAGCTGGTTTCGCTGTGCTCGAGGTACACGTCACGCGTGGTGCTGTTCGCGAACGGTCGCCGCGCCGAGGGGCGGCAATTCATCGCGCTGCTCCTGCTCTCCGCGGCGATGGGCGCGCAGGTCGCGATCGAGGTGAGCGGCCCCGACGAGCACCAGGCGATCGTGGCCGTCACGCGGCTCATCGGCAGCGGCTTCGACGAAGGGTGACCGCCGGCGGGCTTCGACCGGCGCGAGCGAGCGCGGCTGCGCCTCAGTCGGCCGAAGCGACCGCCGGGTGCCGCCGGGTCGCGCCCGCCCCTGCGTCCGCCGGATACGCGGCACTCCACCGCGGCGCGCGCGTCCTGGGTGCGCTCAACGCGTAGCGCGGCCCCCCACCGACCTGCTCCACGAAAGCTTCGGCGACGCGATCGCCCGCCTCGCGCAGCTCCTGTGCGTCGACCTTGAACCGCGCGATGAGGATCGTCAGGCTTTCGGCTTGGCGCCGCAGCGATCCCGCAGCGGCGGCGGCGTGCTCGACCATGGTCGCGTTGCGCTGCGTCACGTCTTCCAGCTGCACGACGGCCTGGTTCACCTGCTCGATGCCGGCCGCCTGTTGGCCCGTCAGGGCGGCGATGTCGTTCATGATCGTGGCCGCCCGCTCGATGCCGCCGATGATCTCCTGCATGGCCGCGCCCGCCTCGGCCACGAGCTTCGCGCCGCCGTCCACCTGCTCGATGGCATCCGTCACGAGGGCCTTCACCTCCTTCGCGGCGGTGGCGCTGCGCTGCGAAAGCGCCCGCACCTCGGCGGCGACGACGGCGAAGCCGCGCCCCTGATCGCCGGCACGAGCGGCCTCCACCGCGGCATTGAGGGCGAGGATGTTGGTCTGGAACGCGATCGAATCGATCGCCGCCACGATGGCGCCGATCTTCCTCGAGCTCTCGTTCGCGGCGACGATCCTCGCCACGGCCTGCGCGGTGACTTGCCCGCCGCGTTGCGCCGCGGCGGACGCGGCGGCCGCCAGGTCGCGGGCGACGCGGGTGTTTTCGGCATTCTGCTTCACGGAGGCGGTGAACTGCTCCATGCTGGCGGCCGTTTCCTCGAGGGTCGACGCCTGCCTCTCGGTGCGGCTGGAGAGCTCCGCGTTGCCCGTGCTGATCCGGCCCGCCGCCGTCGCGATCCCCCCGGCATTGGCGGCCACGCTCGCCACCAGGTCGTGGATCTGGCCGACGAATCCGTTCAACGATTCGCACGCGTTTCCGAACCTGCCGCTCATTTTCGGCAGCCGGCGCGTGAGGTCGCAGTCGCCGGCGCGAAGATCTTCGATCCGCGCGACGATGATGTCGATCCGCGAAGTGATGTGGCGGAAGAGCAGCGCGGCGCCGCCCATGAGGAGCGCCACGTTGAGCAGCATCAGGATGGCGACCAGCCATGCGGCCTCGGTCGATGCATCGCCCGCGGTCGCGGCGAACGACTGCAGCTTCGACACGCTGACGGCGCCCGCCACCACGGAAACGATCGCGACCAGGGCCGCATAGACCTTGAGCGCGTTCCGGATCGAGACATCCCTGATGTTCATGGGCCCCCTCGTCAAGCCGTCGTCTGCGCGCCGACCGCATCGCGAAGACCTGTGGCATCGCATCGCGCGCGGTAGTTAACATACATTAAATCGGCGCGCGGCGCGAGGGCGGCCGCGGCTTGTGACGCGCTTCACAGGATTCGACCGCGAGGCCCGCGGAAGGGCGCGCGTCACCCCTCGGGTGCGGACCCTTTCGGCCCCCGCTTCCCTTTCGGGAACGGCACCAGCGCCGGCACGCGCGCGCAGTACGCGCGGTAACGCTCGCCGAAGCGCTCGGTCATCCAGCGCTCTTCGAGGCGAAGCTTGCGCCAAAGCGCGACCCACGCGATGACCACGGCAAGCACGGCGCGCCAATCCCCGCGAGCCATGCCCGAGCCGACGAATCCGGCGAGGAGTCCCGTGTAGATGGGGTGACGGACGAGCGCATAGGGGCCGCTGTCGATCAGCTCATGCCCCTGCTTGATGGTGACGACGCCGCTCCAGTTGGCTCCGATGTAGATGCGCGCCCACACCGTGAAGAGCAATCCGGCAGCCGTGATGGCCGCGCCGGTCCAGAATGGCCAGGGCGACCATGGGAACAGTCTCTCGCCGAGGAGCGGGATCGGCACCCGGTTGCTCAACAGCGACCACGCGGCGAGGGCGAGGGGCACGGTATGCGACAGGCGCGAGCCGATCGGCTCGCGGCGCTCGGTGGGCTTGGCGGCCCGCGAGGCCCAGAGCCAATACAGGCCCCACGCGAGCCACATGCCGGGAAAGAGCACGCGATAGAGCATGCGATCGACTCCGGTCGGCCTCCTTCGAGGCTAGAGCACTTCGTCCCGCAGGTAGTACCACCGATAGAGCATCCGCTGGCCGAGGCGACGAAACGGCGTGAGCGGATGGGTGGGAAGCCCGGAATCGAAGATCGGAAGATCGGGGACCGCCTGGCCGGCGATGCGCTGCGCCATGCGCCGTCCCGCCTGTGCGGAATAGGACACGCCGTTCCCTCCGTATCCCAGCGCGTAGAAGACGCCGTGCCGGATGTCCGCTTGCCAGATCCGCGGCATCATGTCGTGGCTCACGTCCACCCATCCCCACCACGAGTGCTCGACCTCGATCCCCCGGAGCGGCGGGAACTTGCGGCCGATGGCGTCCACCAGCAATTGCAGATGGCGCGGATGCGATGCGTCGGCACCGGTGATCGCGCTGCGGCTGCCGATCTGCAGGCGATCGTCGGGAAGCCGGCGATAGTAGAAGCGCAACGTGCGCGTATCGGTGATCGCTTCGGTCGTGAGGAAATTGCACGCATCCTTCTCGGCGGCCGTCATCGGCCGGGTCACGAGCGAGTTGGAGAGGATCGGCATGATCCTCGCGCGCAGCGACGAATGAAGGCCCGGGCCCGTATAGCCTCCCGTGGCGACCGCGACCGCCCGTGCGCGCACGGTTCCGCCGGGCGTGCGCAGGTGATGAACGCCTCCGCGCAGCTCCCAATCGATCACCGGGCTCGCGGGCCGCACCTTCGCGCCGCCGCCGCGTGCGAGGCGCAGGTACCCGTAGGCGAGCTTGAGCGGATGCACGCTGATGCCCGTCGGCTCGTGCATGGCCCCGGCGGCGTCTTCGTCGCGGACGTACCGGCGATGCACTTCCGCGCGGCCGAGGATCTCGGTCTCGTAGCCGAACACGTCCTTCCAGATCCGCGCCTCCGACCTCAGGTATTCCATCTTGTTCGGCCGGTGCGCGACGTAGAGGTGGCCGCCGGGTTGAGGATCGCAATCGACCTCGTCCACCAGGCCGCGAAAGGTCTCGAAGCCTTCGGCGATCTCCGCATGCAGGCGAAGCGCGACGTCCTTGCCCCAGTGCGCGATCCATTGCGAGCGCTTCAGCCTGCCGCTCGCGAGCTGCCCCTGGCCGCCGTTGCGGCCGCTGCAGCCCCAGGCGACGCGGTTCGCTTCGAGCACGGTGGCTCGAATGCCGTGCTCGCGCGCGAGGAACAGCGCGCAGGCAAGGCCGGTGAAGCCTGCGCCGACGATCGCCACATCCACGTCGAGGTCGCGATCGACCGGCCCATCGTCTTCGGGCTGCGGTCCGGCGCTCGCCGCCCAATACGTCGGCGGATAGTCCTGTCCCTGCCCCGGCGTGCGGGAGACGAGCGGGTCGTAGGATGGGTCGTACGGACTTCGCGAAGCCGTGCTCGCCATTCTCATTCCTCCGCGCGCAACAGCGCATCCGCCAGCGCACGGCGAAGCGGCGCCACGGGCAATCGGCCGCGAAGCCCGATGGCCACGATCCTTCCCGCCTCGCCCGCCTCGCCCGCCGCGCCGCCTTCGAGCCGACGCAGGCTCCCGTGCCGGCCGCAGAACTGCAGCACCTCGGCATCCGCCTCGTCCGTGCGCACGATGCCCTTCGCGCGAAGCACGCCTTCGGGCATCGCCGCCAGCAGCTCACGAAGTCGCACGGCGCGGAATCGGCCCTTGCACGCGAGACTCACCGATTGGAATCGCGATGCGTGGTCGACCTCCGTGCGGCGATTCCGATCGCGGAAGGCGCGGGCCGCGGCGGGCGGCGCGAGGCTGGTGAGCGCCTCGAGGGGCACTTCGGAATGGACCGCTTCGAGCACCGGAACGCCGGGAGCCATCTGCGCGATCCGTGCGCGCAGCTCGCGAAGCTCCACCTCGCCGACGAGGTCGCGCTTGTTCAGCACCACCACGTCCGCCGACCCGATCTGCCTCGCCAGCGTGTCCTGCAGCAGCGTGTCGCCCAGTTGCGCGGGAGCCGCGGCCGAATCGACCAGGACCACCACGCCGTCGAGCTCGAGCCCGGGATCGGCGAGGCCCACCTGCGCGATTCGCCAGGGGTCCGCGACGCCGCTCGCCTCGATCACGATCCATTGCGGCGCGGGCATGCGGGACATCACGTCGAAGAGCGCGTCGGCGAGATCGCCGCCGATCGAGCAGCAGACGCAGCCGTTCGCGAGCGAGATCGTCTCCCCCTCGTGACCGGCGACCAGCTCCGCATCGATATTGACCGATCCGAAATCGTTCACGAGAACGGCCGCACGGATTCCCGCGACGCCCGCGAGGATGCGATTGACGAGCGTGGTCTTTCCGGACCCCAGGAATCCGCCCACGACCGTGAGCGGGATTCGTCCCGATGCGCGAGCCCTCTCAGGCATGATGCGGCGCTTCGAAGACCTTGCCCCCGAGGACCGTGCCCCAGACGCGCGCGTCCTTCAGGCGCTCCGGCGCCAGCGCGAGCGGATCGTCCTCGAGCACGCAGAAGTCCGCACGCTTGCCGATCTCGATGGAGCCGACCTCGTGGTCCATCCTGAGGGTGTACGCCGCTCCCAGCGTGATCGCCGCAAGCGCCTGCGGCACTTCGATCCTCTCGGCGGGGCCGAGGACGCGGCCGGACGACGTTCGCCGGTTCACGGCGCACCACGCGGTGAAGAGCGGCCCGAGCGGAGTGATCGGCGCGTCGGAGTGGATCGCGAAAGGAACGCCATAGCGCTGCGCGCTCCCGCACGCGTCCATCCGGTTCGCGCGATCGGGTCCCATCGTCTGCGCATAATGGACGTCGCCCCAGTAGAACACGTGGTTCGCGAAGAGGTTCACGCACACGCCGAGCCGCGCCATGCGCCGGAACTGCGCGGCGTCGGCCATCTGGCAATGCTGCAGCGTATGGCGATGGTCGGCTCGCGGATGGCGCGTGAGCGCGCCCTCGAGCGCGTCGAGCGCCACCTCGGTCGCCTCGTCGCCGTTGGTATGGATGTGGAGCTGCGCGCCGGCCGCATGAAGGCGGTCCACCGCGGCCGCGAGCTCGCCGGGCGCGACGATCCAGATGCCGTTCGGCCGGCCGTTGTAGTAGCCGGGCCACCGCAGGCGCGCGGTGAACCCCTGGATGGACCCGTCGACCACCAGCTTCACCAGGGTGAAGCGCAGCTTGTCGGTGTTGAGACGCCGCAGCTCGCCCAGCCGGCGCAGCCCGTTCTCGGTCTCCGACGGCGCATCGAGATTGCGGTACGCGGAGACGATCCGCACCGGAAAATCCTCGTGGCCCGTGACGCGCGCGAGGTTCTCGACCGGCTCTTCCTTCCAGTCGCTCAGCATGTCCGTCGCGGTGGTCACGCCCGCGAGCTGGGCGATGCGGCCGAAGCGCCACAATCCCTCCTCGGTCATGCCGCCCCTGGCGAAGGCGTTGCCGATCGCCCGCATCACCGGGAACATCGCCGCGAATTCCCGCAGCTCGCCGGACGGGGAACCGTCCGGATAGCGCGCGATGCCTTCCACCGGCGTATGCGTCTCGATCGCCGCCTTGCGCAGCATCGCCGTGTTGACGTTGAGCAGATGGATGCTCGCGTGCAGCACCGCGATCGGCCTCGTGCCGGAGACGCGGTCGAGCTCGCGCGTCGTCATGCGCTCCCCGCCGAAGTAGATCGGATCGAAGCCCCACGCGAGGAGCGGCTCGGCCGGCTCGGCCATCTCGCGCTCGAACTCCGAGAGGCGCTGCACCACCTCGTCGAAGGAACGCAGGCCCTTCCAGAGGCGCCCGTCGGGACCGCGCCGGTCGTGATAGCCGAGGTAGGCGTATTTCCAGAAGCCGCCTTCCATGAGGTGCGAGTGGCCCTCGACGAGCCCGGGCATGAGCACCTTGTCCGCGAAGCGCGAATCGGTGTCGTGCGCACCCCAGCCCGCGACCTCCTCCGCGCTCCCGACGGCGAGGATGCGCCCATCGCGCACCGCGACGCAGGACGCCTCCGGCTGCGCCGGATTCATCGTGAGGATCTTGCGCGCGGGGAAGATCGTGGTCTTCGCTGCCCCCGGCGGCGCGTGCGTCACAGGAACCGCGACATGTCGGCTCGCGCGGGAAGCCCGAGCCGTTCTTCCACGCCGCGCGAGATCGAAAGCAGCCGCTCGTCCTCGCCGGGCGCGCACACGATCTGCAGCCCCACCGGAAGGTCGGCGCCGGCGATGGGCAGCGACACGCCGCACTGGCCGAACATGTTGCCGGGACGCGTGTTGCGCGTGCCGCGGCGAATCCAGGCGGCGGCCTTCTGCGCGGTGCGATGCTCTTCGAGGGGCACCGGCGTATCGGGCGTGGTGGCCGTGACCCAGCCGTCGAGGCCGTGCATCCTTTCGCGCGCGATCCGGCAAAGCTCCTGCTGGCGGCGGCGCGCCCGCAGGTAATCGGTCGCACGATAGTCGAGCAGCGGCTCGGCGCGATTCCACACGATGGGATCGAGGATCCCCTTCGCGCCGACGAAGCGCTCGCGCCCGAGGAACGCGAGCAGCTCGACCGAGACCATGGGCCCGAAGACCGTATCGATCTCCGCCGTTTCCGGAACGTCCACGGGCACGATCTCCACGCCGGCATCGACGAGCGCGCGCAACGCCTGCTCGGTCGCCCGCGACACGTCGGGCGCGAGCTCCTCGAAGTAGTGCCGGTCCGGCCGTCCGAGTCGCAGGCCCTTCAACCCGCGGCGCGCAGGGACGGGCCGCGCCGAAAGCACGGCGTAGGCGAGCGCGGCATCCGCGGCCGAACGCGTGAACGTGCCGATGCTGTCGAGCGTCGTCGAGAGCGGGACCACGCCGTCGGTGGGCCACATCCCGTAGGTGCTCTTGTAGCCGAAGAGCGCGCACATCGCGGCCGGATGGCGCACCGAGCCGCCGGTGTCGGAACCGATCGAGAACGCGCACATCCCCGCCGCGAGCGCCGCCGCCGAGCCGCTGCTCGATCCGCCCGGCATCCGGTGGACCTTCGCATCGACCGGGTTCCACGGCGTGGGATGGTCGACGTTCACCAGGCCGAACGCGAACTCCGTCATGCGCGTCTTGCCGAGGATCACGCAGCCGGCGCGCTTCAATCGATGGACGAACTCGCCCTCGGGCTCGACGAGATCGGAGATGTCGAGGTTGGACCCGCAGCGCGGCCGCGGCATGCCGTCCACGGTGAGCAGGTCCTTGACGGCGACCGGCACCCCCATGAGCGGCCCGAGGTCGGTGCCCGACGCGAGCAGCCGGTCGATCGCGCGCGCCTGCTCCAGCGCCCGCTCGCCGGCGACGTGGACGAACGCGGAGATTTTCGCATCGAGCAGCGCGATCCTCTCCAGGTAGGCGCGAGTGGCCGCCTCCGAGGTGACGGTTCCGGCGCGAAGCCGGCGCCCGAATTCCTCCAGGGTGATTGCGTCCAGCGGATCCGCGGGCAGGCTCTTCATGCCGATGCCCCCACGTCGCCGCGATCGATTCGCGGCGCCATCCCCAGCTCCTTGCCCGGCACCGCCGCGAGCAGCTCGCGCGTGTAGGCGTGTTGCGGGTTTCGAAAGACTTCCGCAGTGGTTCCGTATTCCACGATCTCTCCGTAGCGCATGACGGCGATGGTGTCGCAGACCTGGGCCGCCACCCGCAGGTCGTGCGTGATGAAGAGCATGGTGAGGTGCAGGCGATCGCGGATGTCCGCGAGGAGCTCGAGCACCTGGGCCTGGATCGAGACGTCGAGCGCGGAGACGGGCTCGTCGGCGACGAGCACCTCGGGCTCGAGCGCGAGCGCGCGCGCGATGCCGATGCGCTGGCGCTGGCCGCCGGAGAACTCGTGCGGATAACGGCTCACGGCGCGCGGCTCGATGCCGACCATCTCCAGCAGCGCCGCGGCCTTCGCCATCGCCTCGCGCCCCGGCATGCCGTGCACCATCGGTCCTTCCGCGATCAGCTGGCCGATCGTGCGACGGGGATTGAGCGATCCGTACGGATCCTGGAACACCATCTGGATGCGCCGCCGGTAGGGACGCAGCTGCCTGCGCGAGAGCGGCCGCAGGTCGACGTCGCCCAGCAGGATGCGCCCGCCGTCGGCCTCGGCGAGTCGCGCGACGCACCGCGCCACCGTCGACTTGCCCGATCCCGACTCCCCGACGAGGCCCAGCGTCTCGCCGCGATGGATCGTGAGATCGAGCTGCCTGGCGGCATGCACGATGCGGTCCTGGCCGGACAGGAACGACCCGCCGGAGCGATACGATTTCTCGAGCGCGACCACGGAAAGCAGCGGCGGCGCATCGGGCGCGCGCTTCCTTTCGTTCGGAACCAGGCTCGGGATCGCGGCGATGAGCGATCGCGTGTACGGGTGGCGCGGAGCGCAAAGCACCTGCCGCGCATCCCCGGTCTCCACGATCTTTCCGTTCTGCATGACCGCGACGCGGTCGGCGATCTCCGAGACGACGCCGAAGTCGTGGGTGACGAAGAGCACCCCCATGTGCCGCTGCGACTGGATGCGCTTGATCAACGCGAGGATCTGCGCCTGCGTGGTGACGTCGAGCGCCGTGGTGGGCTCGTCGGCGATGAGGACCGCGGGCTCGAGTGCCAGCGCCATCGCGATCATGGCGCGCTGGCGCTGGCCGCCCGAAAGCTGGTGCGGATAGCGGCGCAGGAGCCGGCGCGGCTCGGGAAGCTGCACCGCGTCGAAGAGCTCGACGATGCGCTCGATCCGCTTCGCCTTCCGCAGCTGCGTGTGGACCGCGATCACCTCGTCCACCTGGTCGCCCACGCGCTTGAGCGGATTCAGGGCGGTCATCGGCTCCTGGAAGATCATCGAGATCCGGCTGCCGCGCAGCTCGCGCATGCGCTTCGGGGTCGCCCGCAGCAGGTCCTCGCCGCGAAAGAGGATCTCGCCCGCGCTCGCGCGCACCCCGCGGGCCAGGAGGCCCATGACCGCGCGCGACGTGACCGACTTCCCGGAGCCCGACTCGCCGACGAGGCAGAGGATCTCGTTGCGGTGCAGCTCCAGGCTCACGTCGCCGACGGCGTGGCGCCGGTCCGCCCCCTCGGGAAGGTCGACCGTGAGGTTGCGGATCTGGAGGACCGCCTCGCTCACGGTCAAAGCTGCCTCAGGCGCGGATTGAGCGCATCGCTCAGTCCCTCGCCGATCAGGTTGATGGCGAGGACCGTGAGCAGGATCGCCGCGCCCGGAATCGCGCACAGCCACGGCGCGCGCTGCAGGAACTCGCGCCCGGCTCCGACCATGAATCCCCAGCTCATGAGGTTCGGGTCGCTCAGGCCCAGGAACGAGAGCGCCGACTCGGTGAGGATCGCCGTGGCGACCATGAGCGAGCCGGTGACGATCACCGGGGAGAGGCAGTTCGGCAGGATGTGCACGAAGATCACGCGGGCATCGCTCATCCCCATGCCGATGCACGCCTCGACGAACTCGCGGCCCCGCATCGCCATGAACTCGCCGCGCACCAGCCGCGACATCGGCGGCCACGACACGACGGCGATCGCGAAGATGACGCTCTTCACCGACGGCGCGAGCACCGCCACGAGGAGGATCGCGAAGAGGAAGAACGGGATCGTCTGGAAGATCTCCGTCCCGCGCATCAGCGCCTCGTCCACCCAGCGGCCGTAGTAGCCGGCGACGCCGCCGACGAGCGCGCCGATCAGGATCGCGATCGCCGTGGAAGTGAGCCCGATCACGAGCGAGGTGCGCGCCCCGTACACGAGGCCGGCCGTCACGTCGCGCCCCAGCATGTCCGTGCCGAAGAGGTAGCCGTGCCCGGGCGCAAGGAACGGCTTCGCCACGAGCTGGAAGGGGCCCCCGGGGAAGAAGTGCGGGCCGACGAGCGCGACCAGCACCACGCTCGCGAAGAACGCCAGCCCCGCGACCGCGGCCCGGCTGCGCGAGAACCTTTTCCAGAACGCCTTCATGCGATCGCCATCGCGCGCATCACCGGACCTCGATCCTGGGATCGAGGACGAAATAAAGGAGGTCGACCAGGAGGTTCACCACGACCACCAGGCACGCGGAGACGAAGAAGATGCCGAGCAGCAGGTTCACGTCGCGCGCGAAGAGCGACTGGAACGCAAGGAGCCCCATGCCGGGCCAGCCGAACACCGTTTCCACCACCACGGAGCCTCCGAGCAGCGCGCCGATCTGCACGCCCGCCATGGTGACCACCGGCAGCACGGCGTTGCGCAGCACGTGCCGGAATGCGATGCGCCGCTCCGTGAGCCCTTTCGCGCGCGCCGTCGTCACGTAGTCCATGCCCCACTGCTCCAGCATCGCGGCACGCATGAGGCGCGTGTAGAGCGCCATGTAGAAGAGCGAAAGCGTGACCGCGGGCAGCACGAGATGGTGCGCGATGTCCACGACGCGATCCCAGCCCTCGTAGAACGCCGCGACCGTCTGCATGCCGCTGGTCGGGAACCACCCCAGCTTGAGCGAGAAGACCTCGATCAGCATGAGCCCCACCCAGAAGAGCGGCGTGGCGTAGGAAAGGAGCGAGACCACGGTGAGCAGGCTGTCGCGCCACGTCCCCACGTACGCCGCGGCGACGAGCCCGAGGAGCACGCCCAGGCCGATGGAAACCACGATCGTGATGCCCATCAGCAGGAGCGTCGGGCCGAGCCGCTGCAGGATGAGGTCGCGCACGGACATGCCGTCCCGGAAGGAGTAGCCGAGGTCGAAGCGGAACAGGTTCTCCACGTACTTCGCGAGCTGCACGTACTTCGGCTGGTCCAGCCCGAACTGGTGGCGGATCTGGATCATGTACTCCGGGGTCGCGCCTCCCGATTCCCCCGCGAGCACGTCGGCCGCATCGCCCGGCGCGAGCTGGATGATGCCGAAGTTGAGCACCGCGATGACCAGCAGCGTCGGCACCGCCTGGAGCAGGCGGCGCAGGACGAAGAGCGGCCATCGCGACCGCCCCGTGAGTCGCCCCGACACGCGCCGCGCCCCGCCCTCAGGCCTTCATCCAGGCGCCGTCGAACGAGGTGTTGACGCCCAGCGGGCTCACGACCGCGTTCTGCAGCTTGCGGCTGTAGACCGTCGTGAACTCGAGCTCCATCACCCAGACGATCTGCGAGGCCTCGACCACGATCTTCTGGAACTCGTGATAGAGCTCGTTGCGCTTCTTGGGATCGGCCTCGACGGCGGCGGCCTCGAGCAGCTCGTCGACCTTGGGCGAGGTCCAGCGCGTGCCGTTGACCCACGGCGTCCCCGGCCGGATCGCCTTCGACCAGTACTGGCGCTGCACGCCGATGACCGGATCGGCGAAGGTCTTGAGCCAGTCCGAAGTCATGTCGTAGTCGTAGTTGGTGTAGATGCGGCGGATCCACGTCGCCACGTCCTCGTAGCGAAGCGTCGCCTTGATGCCCAGCTGCTGCAGCACCTGCTGGACGTACTCGCCGAAGCGCCGCCACTCCTCGCCGTAGGGCGTGATGTCGTGGACCATCTCGAAGCGCGTCCCGTCGCCCTTGCGCGGATAGCCCGCCTCGTCGAGCAGCTTGTTCGCGATCTCCATCCGGTTCGGCACGTCGAACCGGAGCACGTCATCCGTGTAGAGGCCGGTGCCCCGGAAGTTCGAGCTGATCGGCCCGGTCGCCGGCTTCCCGTAGCCGAACCAGATGTTGTCGATCACGAACTTGCGGTCGATCGCGTAGGCGATCGCCTGGCGCACCTTCCGGTTGTCGAAGGGCTTGCGCTTCGTGTTGAACTCGAGCTCCACGATCGGCGCGTCCATCTCGTAGCCCTTCGTGGTCACGACCAGGTTGGGCGACTTGCTCAAGCGCTTCGCGTCGACGTTGGGCAACGCGTTGTAGGCGGCGTAGGCGACCTCGCCGCGCTCCACCGCGGCGGTGCGCGTCTGCGCTTCGCCGATGAAGCGCGCGACCACGCGATCGAAATAGGGCTTGCCCTTGCGCCAGTAGTCCGGATTGCGGTCGAAGCGCATGTACTGCCCGCGCTGCCACTCGACGAACTTGAAGGGGCCGGTACCGATCGGCTTGTTGGCGTAGGGATTGTTGTGCAGGTCGGTTCCCGCGAACAGGTGCTTCGGCACCATCGGCGATTCGTAGGCCGAGAGCGCCTTCATCAGGTACGGGGCCGGGTTCTTCAGCCGGAAGATCGCCGTATGTGCGTCGGGGGTATCGACCGCCTCGACCTCCTGGAAACTCGTCGGTCCCCGCGGGTGCACCTTCTTCAGCACCTCCATGATCGAGTACTGCACGTCGGCGCTCGTGAAGGGCTTGCCGTCGTGGAAGCGGACGCCTTCCTCGAGCTTGAAGGTGACGGTCTTTCCGTCGGGGCTCGCGCTCCACGACTTGGCGAGGCTGGGGATCGGATTCAGCTCCATGTCGTATTCGAGCAAGCCGTCGTACACCTTCGGCGCCACCTGCCCGATCGGCCCCGAGGTGTTGTTGTACGACGCGAGCGTGGGCGGCTCGGGTTGCACGACCATCACGAGCGTGCCGCCTTTCCTCGGAGCACCGGCCGACTTCCCGTCCGCGGCCCAGACGGAATCGAGGGGAAGCCCCGCGATCCCGGCCGAGATACCGAGCAGGCTCGTCGCCTGGATGAACCGCCGCCGCCCGGCCTCGAAGCTCTCGTCGTCCGCGGCATCGGCCGACGCTTCGCCGGGTTTCACTTCCGTACGATCCGTCATTTTCGTCTCCTCGCTCGCAGCGATCCGGGATCGCGGCGTCATTGTTGTCGTATTACGGGCCGTTTCGCTCCCATCCGGTTCGTGTTCCGTCCCGCAGCGTGGACCTTCATACAACTCATCCAGTCGTCCCGAGCCCATGCCGCTCCCGTGGCGCTCGTCGATGCACGAGCGCGCCGGAAGGGATGAGAGGAGTCGATGCGGAACTACACGAGCGCTACCGCGAACGTAACCCCCGCGATCCGCGGTGTCAACGAGCGATGCTGCCTCGCTGGCCGAACGACACGTGCGACGCGCCATTCATCGACGTTAACCACGTTCTGCGATGCAGACCTCAGCTCGCGGCCTTCTTCACGGGCGCGGCGATCCGCGGGTAGATCACCTTTCCGGCGCGAATGGTGAAGCGAACGCGCGAGAACGCGGTGACGTCCGAAGCGGGATCGCCGTCGAGGACGACCAGGTCCGCCTCTTCCCCGGGGGCGACCTTCCCGCGGCGCCCGGAATCGCCGAAGCGCCGCGCGGGATTGGTCGTGAGGGAGGCGAGGATCGCGCGGTAGTCCAGCCCGGCGCGCGACATGAGGCGATACTCCTCCTCGGTATCGTAGGCGTCCGTGTAGCCCACATCCGTTCCGAAGAGGATCTCGCCGCCCGCCGACGAGAACGCGCGCACCTGCGCGACCGCCTCGTCCATCAGCCGGCGCGCGGCCTCGGGCGGAATGCCTTCCCTGCGCGCATCCACGTCGAAAAGCGTCAACGTGGGCGTGAGCGCCATGTGCGCCGCCTTCATCCGCCCGATGAGCTGCGGTCCCCACTGCCCGCTCAACGGCGCGGGATGCGCGAGGACGTCGACGCCGCTATCGAGCGCGATTTCGATGCCCTGGAGGTTCGACGGGTGCGCGAACGCGGGCTTGCCGGCGCGGTGCGCTTCCTTCACCACGGCGCGCGCGATCTCGAGCGGCATCGGCACGATCCGGCGCACCGCGAACGAGGCCGAGAAGATTTTCACGCCATCGGCGCCCTCCCGAAGCTCGCGCCGCGCGCGCTCCGCGGCCTCTTTGGCGTCGCTCACTTCGTCCGAGGGAAGCCGGTACTTCCTGAAGAAGTCGCGAACGTAGACCGGGGTGCCGCCTTGCGGAAAGAAGGGATCGCCCACGGTGAGGATGCGCGGCCCCAAGACCTCGCCGCTCGCGATGCGCCGGCGGACCGCCTCGGTGTTGCGCAGCACGGAGGCGATGTCGAACACCGTCGTGAAGCCCCACTTCGTGAGCATCGCCTCGAGCTCGCCCGCGATGCGCTCCGGCGGCTGGCGGTCGGCGTTCATGAGGGGCGGCGTCATGATGTGGACATGGCTGTTCCAGTAGCCCGCCGTCACGACGCCGTCGCCGCAATCGATCGTCCGTGTTCCGGGCGGTACCGGCACGCGGCTGCGCGCTCCGACCTCGGCGATCCGGCTTCCCCGCACGAGCACGGTCGCATCGGTCAGCGGCTCCTCGCTCGGCGACGCATAGACCTTGCAGCCGACGAGCGCGAGATCCGCCGGGACCGCGGCGCGATGGACCGCGGCGTCGTCCGTCGCGCAGCCCGCGACGGCGACGAGAACGGAAAGCAGGAGAAGCCTCATGGCTACACCTTTCGAGCACTACGCCTTTCGAGCCTGGGCGGTTTCGGCAGGGTACGCCTCCTCCAGCGCGATGGAGCCCGTCTCCAGCAGCGACTTCAGGTTGGAAATGACCTTCGGCCAGCCGCCCGACACCGCGCCGATGAGCTTCGACGGCTCGCGATCGATGGTGTGCGTGATGGTGAGCTTGACCGCCCTGCCGTCGGGTTCCAGCTCCATGGTGCACAACGACGCGCCTTCGGCTTTGAGGTCGGCCTTGTTCTGGTGCTGCCAGCGGATCACGAGGCGCCGCGGCGGCTGCGCTTCGACGATCTCGCCGGCGTCGAAGATCTCGCCCCCGCCGGACACCAGCTTCCAGGGGGATCCTGCCGTCCACCGGCTTTCGCAGTGCATGCCGAACCAGTACTGCCTCATGAGCTCCGGGTCCGTCAGCGCCGACCACAGCTTTTCGGGGGTGGTGCGGATGTAGCTCACATACACGAACGTCGATTTAGCCATCGGCTTTCTCCAGTCGTCGTTTCAGGTCGGCGAGCGCCTTGAGGCGCGGCTTTTCGAACTTGGCGATCCAGCGGTCGTAGATTTGCTGCAGCGGCACGGGGTTGAGGAAGTGCAGCTTCTCGCGCCCTCGCCGCACGGTGGCGACCAGGTTCGCCGCCTCCAGCAGGTCCAGGTGCTGCGTCACGCCCTGCCGCGTCATGTCCAGGTGCTCGCACAGCTCGTTGAGCGTGCGCCCGTCGTGCGCGTGCAGCAGGTCCAGGAGCCTGCGCCGGCTGGGATCGGCAAGGGCCTTGAACAGGAGATCGGTGTCATCGCGGCGCCCGGGCATGGTGGCTATAGGCAAGGTGTTGCTTGCATGAATGATAGGCAAGCGATCTCTTGCTTGTCAAGCGCCGGCAATGAAAAAAGCCTGTCTCATCGACAGGCCTTTCGATTCCGGCGCGCGCAGCTCGCAACGCCGTCGCCTGTCGACAACAACAGGACATTCGCTGTGGCCAGCTCCGCGCGAGGCGGGTAGCATGGCGCTTTGGCCACGGGTCGGGTCATTGCGCCGGCCACGGGAGAGGAGGCCAGCCATGACGCTGTGGCGGATCGCCAAATCGGTTCCCTGCATTGCGGCAGCGATCGTCGCTTTGGGCGTCACGCACCCCGCGAACGCGCAGATCACGGGCGCAACCGTCTCCGCGAGCCCGCCGTCCTTCGCCGGCTACTGTCCGACGGACGTTTCCTTCAGCGGCGTGATCACCGGAAAGCCGGGGACGACATTCTGGGCCACCTTCGTCTGGCTCGGAGGCACGGAATTCAGCGGCGACTTCGTGGAGACGATGCCAGCCTCCGGCTCGCTCCCCATCCAGTTCCCGATCTCGGTCACGAAGTCGACCACCGATTACATGGAAATCCGGGTGGGGAACATCTCCGGCGGTCAGCCTGACCTGTACTCGAATGCCGCCCCGTACTCCGTAGCCTGCAAATTCAATCCGGCTGTGCTGCCGGCTCCCGTTACGAGTATTCAGAAACCGGTCAAGCTGCACCCGCAATGGTTTGCGTTGCGCGAGTATGAATACAAGACGGTCGGCCCCTTCTCGTCATTCATTCCCGAGCGCGGGTCGGCAGCCTGCCCGGACCTGTGCATCGGCTGGGACCATATCCTCGATGGTTCTTTCCTGTGGCTCTTCCACTGGAATACCTACGACCGGGCGTTCTGGGGCTACGACCCCGCCGCTTTCAAAGGCCTGAAAGTCACGAAGGCGATAGTGACTCTAAAGGTCGACGGCGGTGACCCGGCCTGTTACGGCGGCCTGGGGAGGGCGGTTCTCACCAGAACGCATGTCGTGAAGGGCACGACGCAGAGGTTCAGTGGGCCCTATCCCGACGACGGCGACTTCAATTGGCCGGCTCCCGTTCATTTCGCCGCCGGATCGGCCACGATCGACGTGACGAGCATCGTGCAGGCGTGGGTAAGCGGCAAGATCCCGAACCAGGGGTTCGTGGTGCGCGGGAAGCTCGAGGACAACGGCGCCGAAGGTAACGACAGTTGCAGCCTGAGCTTCGGGACGGACGCGCTCCTCACGATCGAGCAATAGGCGGCACGAGGAAAGCGCAATCGTTCATCGAGGCCTGCCGCGATGCTTACGGGGCTGAGACGATCTGCGCGCAGTTGCCGAGCGGGTGACTGGTCCATTGCGGACCTTGCGCAGCCGGATTGCTCGACCCGCTGGCGACCTCTTCACTTGTGCGCAATGGGCTTTTCCGTGAAGAGATAATCTTTCATCTCTTTGGAAAAGGTTGGATCTTTGCGGCGAATCCACTCCAGCACCATCGAGGCATGCTCCTTCTCCTCGTCTCGATTGTGCATCAGTATCGCCTTCAACTCCGCATCCTTGCACGCATCGGCTCGCTGGTTGTACCAGTCGATGGCCTCCAGCTCCTCCATGAGCGAGACGATCGCTCGATGCATGTCCCTGGTGTCATCCGAGAGCTCGGTAATCGGCTCATGGTAGCCAACGCTTGACATGGCGTTCTCTCCTCTTTGGGTAACCGACTATATCAAGGCTTGGCGAAACGATGAAGAACCTGAAGGGAGGACTTGCCGCTATCCGCCAAGCGCGGGGTAATCGGTATAGCCTTTCGGTCCCGGCGTATAGAACGTGCTCACGTCGGGCGCGTTCTCCGCGGCGCCGGACTTCCACCGCGCAACGAGATCCGGATTGGCGAGAATCGGTCTGCCGACTGCCACCAGATCGCACTTGCCGGCGACAAGATCGCTTTCAGCGCGCGCGGCGTCATAGCCGCCGGACAGGATCAGCGTGCGCTCGAATACGCTGCGAAATGTCTCTTTCATCGACTCGGGCACCGGCGGCGCGCCCATCGACGAGTGATCGACCAGGTGGATGTAGACCAATCCGGCGGCATCGAGCTGGTGCGCGAGATAGGCGTAATCCGGTTCCATCATCGGGTACGCGGGCATGTCATTGAATACCCCGAACGGGGATAGACGGATGCCGACCTTGTCCTTGCCGATGGCATCGATCACCGCACCGGCGACCTCGAGCACAAAGCGCGCCCGGTTCTCGATGGAGCCGCCGTACCGATCCGTGCGCTGATTCGAGTTGGGGCGGATGAATTGCTCGAGCAGATAACCGTTCGCCCCGTGCAGTTCTATACCGTCGAATCCCGCCGCCACTGCGTTCTTCGCCGCCTGGGCAAACTCTTCGATCGCGGCCTTGATGTCGGCCTCGGTCATCGCCTCCGGCGTGGCATTGGGTTTCATACCCTCGGAATCGGTGTACATCTCGCCGGCGGCTGCCACCGCCGACGGCGCCAACACTCGAGCGCCGGAAGGCAGGTTGAGCGCATGAGCGATTCGCCCGCAGTGCATCAGCTGCATGAACATCTTCGCGCCCCCGGGGTGAACCGCCTCGGTGATGCGCCTCCAGCCTGCGACCTGCGCCGCGGAAAAGCTCCCGGGTATGCGTGCGTAGCCCAACCCATTGGGAGAAGGCGAGGTTCCCTCGGTGATTATCAGTCCCGCGCAAGCGCGCTGAGCGTAATACCGGGCCATGAGATCGTTGGGGACATTGCCGATGGCGCGATTGCGCGTCATCGGGGACATCACCAGGCGATTCTGCAGGGTAAGCGATCCCAGCGTAGTCGTCGAAAACAACAGCGACATCGTCGCCCTCCGGAAAGTGATTCGGGAATCCACCGCGGCCACGAGCCATATCGGCGCCACTCGCTCGCCCGACGGCACCGGGCCGAAACGCCGCGAAATGCGTCTGGTGGACGGTACTTGAACGGCGCGGGAATCAGTTGACCGGAAGCAACGAAGCGCTGCAGGCACTTGCCCGTTGCGATCCGCCGACGGCGACAGGCCCCGGCGTGCTTTGCAGGATTTCCGGACAACACGCGCCCGTTCAACCCGCATGTTGTTCGGTCAGGCTAGGCCGCCCTTTTGAGACGCCCTTCCTTCGTCGTCGGCAGGAAAGACTCGAAAGCTTCTCGGACCGCGCGGGGTTGTTTGGCCGCCACCAGGAGCAGAGAACGAGCGGGCCCACGCGGTTCGCGACGGCTCTGTTCCCAGTTGCGAAGCGTCGCGACGCTTACTCCCATGAAGCTCGCGAACTGCTCCTGAGAAAGTCCGAGGTGCTTTCGAATCGTCGCCACGTCCGACGCGCGCGGCAAATCGATGGTCGTGGCACGCAGCTTCCTCTCGCCCCGCTTCCAAGCCTTGATCTCCTCGAGTCCCGCAATGATTTCCTTGAGTTCCCCGGGGCTCTGAGCAAATGAAAAAGCCCTGTCTTTCGACAGGGCCTTGATTTGTCCGGCGGGCCCGCCTCACACGTTGTCGCTTATTTCCGGTCGATCTGGATATTTTCCTTGGACCCGCTGTTGGCGACCGAGATCATGATCCCGATGCCCATCAGGATCGCGACGCCAATCGCTATCCAGGTTGTCTCGATGTGCTGCAGAACGCCCAGTTTCCAGAGTGCGGCGAGAACACCGCCGATCAGGATGACGAAGCCGACAAAATACATCCCCGCCCATTTCATGACTCACCTCCGATAAGGCCGGCAACCAGATCCCGCCGTGCCGGCCACGCACGACATCAGCGATCCGCGCAACTGGTCCCAGGCTACGCTGACACATTGCCCAGGTCTGTACGGCAGCAAACACAGGAGTGCGCGCGCCAATCCCGTGATCGGTCCGGAGTGATTCGCGAAAGCCCAGCGAAGCTGCGAAATGCCTCTTCATTCGAAAGAGATAGGTACGGTGCCGAACATACAGAACTCCCGATCCCGCGCAGTATCGGATGGTTCCGACGCGGCTCGGTGGATGATTGGAGGCGAACAGAATGGCAGGCCTGACGCGCGTTACGAATCGGGTGTTGGCGACCATCCCTCCACGGGAATACAAGCGGCTGCAGGCCAATCTCGAACCGGTCACATTGAAGTTCGGGCAGGTACTCTACAGCCCCGGAAAGCCGATCCGGCACGTCTACTTTCCCGTCGATTGCCTGATTTCGCTGCTGACCGCGGTCGACAAACGGCGCACGCTCGAGGTGGGCATGGTCGGCAGCGAAGGCATGGCCGGGATGCCGTTCATCCTGGGTATGGGCGTTTCCGGAGTGCATGCCGTTGTGCAGGGCAAGGGCAACGCGTTGCGCATGGCTTCGGCGCCCTTCCGCATCGAGTTCGACCGCAATAGACCGTTGCAGGAGGCGCTCTTCCGGTATCTCTATGCGTTGATGGCGCAGATTTCGCAAACCGCCGCCTGCAACCGCTTTCACGAAACAGAAGCGCGTCTCGCCCGTTGGCTGCTGATGACGCGAGACCGGATGGGCTCGGACGAATTTCTCCTCACTCACGAGTTTCTGGCGCATATGCTCGGATTGCGGCGCGTGGGCGTCACCGAGGCCGCCAGCGCACTCAAGCGGCGCAAGTTGATCAGCTATACCCGGGGCAAAATTCGGATCCTGGACGTAAGAGGGCTCAAGGCGACGTCCTGCTCGTGCTATCAGATCGTGAAAACGGTGTTCGATCGCGCCCAGGACTGAAGCAAATCCACGCGCCGGGAATCCCGCCGGGCTTCCCATCGAGCGTCCGGATTGCGCAATGTGCGCGCCTGCGAAAAAGCCCTGTCTTTCGACAGGGCCCTTGATTTGTCTGGCGCGCCCGGCAGGATTTGAATCGCTCGCCTTCGGCCGCCTGGTCTACTACCATAAGCTCGCGCGCTTCAGGCTCCTCGATGGAATGTTCGGCGGCTTCTCGCTCGAGGCCGGGCGCGTCGGCAATCCGCTCGTGCCCGGCGCTCCCGGGGGCCTGCTGAGGTCGGGTTCGCTCTTCGTCGGGATGGACACTCCCGTGGGGCGCTCTATCTGGGCTATGGACGCGCCGCCGACGGCAACTCGAGCTACTACCTTTTCCTCGGCCGGCCGTGAGCTCGCCGATCCTCCATCCGCGGCATCCGAGATAAAGAGGGATATGAAATGAAAGTCCTGAAGGCAATTCCGGCGCTCTTGGTCGCGGCGGCACTTTTCGGCGTTTCGCAAGCGCAGGAGGTGCACTGGGCCTACACCGGCCACGGAGGGCCTGCGGAGTGGGCCGAACTGGACAAGACGTTCACCACGTGCAAGCTCGGCAAGCTCCAGTCGCCGATCGATATCCGCGGCGCCAAGGCCGCCGACCTTCCGGCGATCAAGTTCGACTACCGCCCCTCGCCGCTCAAGGTGATCGACAACGGCCATTCGATCCAGGTGAGCTACGCGCCGGGCAGCTGGATCGACGTCGGCGGCACACGCTACGAGCTCCAGCAGTTCCACTTCCACAAGCCCAGCGAAGAGAAGATCGACGGCAAGTCGCACGACATGGTCGTCCACCTGGTGCACAAGAGCGCCGAGGGCAAGCTCGCTGTGGTGGCGGTGCTGCTCGACAAGGGTGGCGCCAACCCCACGATCGACGCGATCTGGAAGAACCTGCCGAAGGAGAAGGGGAAGGAGACCCTCGCCGCGAACGTCAGCGTCGATGCGTCGAAGCTGCTGCCCGGCGACAAGGGCTACTACACCTTCCAGGGATCGCTCACGACGCCGCCTTGCAGCGAAGACGTAAGGTGGTTCGTGTTGAAGACGCCCGTGAAGATCGCGGACGACGAGATCGCGGCATTCGGAAAGATCTATCCCTTGAACGCCCGTCCCACGCAACCTCTCAATGGCCGCGCGATCCAGATGACCCGGTGAGGCGCGCCGCCTATTGCATGCGGAATGCTCCGTCAGGCTCGTTAAATCGACCCCAGGGACGCGGGTCGTGAGTGGGGCTTCCGACGATCAGTTGTGCCGATGATCCGGGGCAGCGGGACCGGGTGATCCGTCCGACCATCGCCGCACGGGAACGAACAGGACGGTGGGTTCGAAGGGACTGAGGTCGGCTCCGAAGATCGGCGAACCTTGAAGCCCGGCGCCCCACGCCGCGCTCTGCCCATGCGCCACGAAGAACATCACATGGGGAAGCCACGGACCCTCGGACTCGTCGCTCACATAACCTTCCTTCGACAGCATGAAGGAAAAGGACCCCGGCTCCGGAGCAATGAACCGATGGCTTTCGAAAGCAGCCTGAGCCTTCTCGACCATCTGCGACCTGGTCAGCCCGGCCAGGACCCACTTGGTGCGCTCGATGTATTGCGGCAGGACGCTTCGAACCGCAGGCGGGTTGAAGCAATTCGGTGCGCGCAGCTTCGGGTTCCAGAATTGGGGATCCTCGAAGCCGGCCGTCCACGACCGCTCGACGAAGCAGACGAAGCCGTTCTTGCCCTTGACCGCGACCTCGTAACCGCCCTTCCCGAGAACCAGCACTTCGGCGTTGGCCGAGATCGAAGGCGGTGCGGCGCTGCGCGCCAAGGCGACTTCCGCCTGCGAGTCGCCCATCCGGTATTGCTCGATCGGCGCCATCGCCGGATAAGGAGTCGCCACCTTGTCCTGCGCAACCGCCACGCCGCTCAACCCAACCAGGAGAAACAGCGACGAGTACATGAGCAGTCTCACTTGACCCTCCACGCCGGTGTTATCGATGTGCTGCTGGAGCTCCGCGAATCTTCAATCACTTGCAGCGCTTGCTACCAATTTGACTCAACCGCGCCCAACCTGAGCAAATGACCACTCATGGCGCTGGTCGCACTTCTCCAGGCGACGCGTGCAAGCTAGCCGACACTCGCCCTTTCGTTCACATCCCCTCTTGGGCTTCAAGCAGTGCGCCGGAACGGCTGGACAAGGGGCCGAGGCTTTTGGGCCGCCTGCCAGAGATCCCACTTCGTCTGGCCCGCGAGCCAGGACTCCGGAGTCGTGTGAGTCAGCAAGCCAATTCGGATCGCCATATCGGCGGAGATGGACGAGCGTCCATTCAGGATGCGAGAAACCTGGACGCGAGAAACTCCGAGGCGCCGAGCGACCGTCTCGATCGTCATGTCATCCGGCAGGAACTCGCGAAGCACCTCGCCCGGGTGCGGGGGATTGTGCATTCGAGCCATGGCGCTTCCCTCCTCAGGGATAGTCCTCGTAGTCAACAAGGATCGCGTCGCTTCCCTCGAACGTGAATGTAAGCCGCCAGCTCGCATCCACCCATGCGAACCAATAGCCCTTCATGTCGCCCTTCAGCGAGCGAAGCTTCCAGCCGGGTGCCTCCATGTCCGCCGGCTTCGTCGAGTCGTCCAGGCGGGAAAGCATCAGTCGCAGACGGCGTTCGTGCCGAGCCTGGATTCCGGCCTTGGAGCCACTCTCGAAGAATCGTTGAAGCCCCTTGTGCCGGAAGCTCTTGATCATGGTGCCTTGTATCGCGTAACGCTATGCTTTACACGCGCCCGTCGGGCCCGGCAAAGACAAAAGCCCTTGTCTCGTCGACAAGGGCTTTCGCGATTTGGCGCGCCCGGCAGGATTTGAACCCACGACCCCCTGGTTCGTAGCCAGGTACTCTATCCAACTGAGCTACGGGCGCGAAGAGTTGAATTATAACGGCTTTTCGATCCAATCGCGACTCTTGCGCCGCCCTACCCGCGAGCACCGCGTGGCATGGGCCGAGCGCTATTCATCGAGGACGAGCGCGGTGGAGACGGAGTCGGATTCCTTCCTGCGCCGCGCGGGCGGAAAAGGAATCTGACCCCTTTTTCGGGAGCTCAGGCGCGATGCGAGGCGCCGCGGCGAGCCGCGCGCGTGCGTGCAGCCTTGCGAGCCGCGAGCGAGCGCTCCTCGAAGCCCTTCGTCCGAGCGGCCTTGCGCGCGGCGGCCGAACGGCTGCTGCGCGTGCGCTTTTCCGCGGCGCCATGCGCCTGCCGCGCGAGCGCCCGATGCGATGCGGCCGAGTGGCCTTCGCGTCGCAGCACGCCCTTGATCGCCCGGGACCGGCGCACGGAAACCTTCTTCTTCGTGTGACGTTCGCCCGCCCGCAGCGCCCGCTTCGCGCTGCGTCGCGTCTTGGCGCTCGCCTTGCCCTTCTTCGGCGGCTTGAGCGGCACGCCCGCGCGGCGCGCTTCCGATAGCCCGATCGCGATCGCCTGCTTCGCGCTCTTCGCGCCGTGCTTGCCTTCGCGAATGTGGTTCATCTCCTGGCGCACGAATTCGCCCGCTTGCGTGCTGGGCGACTTGCCCGCGCGGCGATCCGCGGCCGCGCGCTCCAGCGTGGATTTGTCCGGCATGTGCGATTCCCTTCCGAGTTCAAGGTCCACGCAGGCGTGCAATAGCCGTGCCGGAGGATGTAGAAGCGCTCGCAACCGAACGGCGCCTGCAGCGAAAAAGGGGAGAGCCCCCTTTCCCTCCCCCCGGAAAACGGGATCTGTCCCCTTTTCCGTCAGGAAATCCTTGCGCCTCGCCGCGGCAATCGTTACCGCGATCACCAGCCGCCGAAGCGCTCCCACACTTCCGAGGGACGACCTTCGCGCAGCACCTGGTACTCGGCGAACTGCGCGGCGGTGGCGCAGGCGTGGTTCGGCAGCACGCGGATGCGCGAGCCGATCGGGAAGCGCGCGAAGTCGATCGTCCCGCGGTCGCGCCGCGCGACGATGCCGTGCTCCTGGTTCGCGTCGGCGACGATCATCGGCTCGATCGGCCGTCCCGCGGTGTCGCACACCAGGCCGTAGCCCTGGTCGACCTTCTGCTTCGCCGTCCCGCGGTCGCGGGAGAGCGCCATCCACCCGGCGTCGGTGATGAGCCAGTTCTTCTCGCGCTGGTGCCCGATGACGGTCGCGAGCACCGAGAGCGCGATGTCGCTCACCGAGCACACGCCCAGCCCCGCCATCACGAGGTCCTGGAAGACGTAGACGCCGGCGCGCACTTCGGTCACGCCGTCGAACGACCGGCCGAATGTGGCGGTGGGCGTCGAGCCCACGCTCACGACCGGCGCCTCGAAGCCGCGCTCGCGCAGCGCAATCGCGGCGCAGGCGGCCGCCTCGCGCTCGAGCGTGGCCATCGCCTCGATCGCGCCCACGCTCGTGCAGTTGTAAGACTCGCCGGCGTGCGTCATCACGCCGCGCAGCCGCGGACCGAGCGCCCGCGCCACCTCGAAGAGCCGCGTGTCGTCGGGCTGGATGCCGGCGCGATGGTTGTCGCTGTCGATTTCGATGAGCGCCTCGAGCTCGACTCGCTCGCGCGCCGCAGCCTGCGCCAGCGCGCGCGCTCCCTCGACGCTATCCACGATCACGCGGATCTTCGCCCCGTTCCGCACGAGGCGCGCGAGACGCGGCACCTTGCCGGCCGCGATGCCCACCGCGTAGAGAATGTCGCGGAAGCCGTGGTCGGCGAAGTACTCGGCCTCGCGGATGGTGGACACAGTGATCGGCCCTTGCGGCGCGCGCATCGCGGTCACCGCGACCTCCACGCACTTGGCGGTCTTCACGTGGGGGCGAAGCGCCACGCGGTGCGCCGCGAGGCGCTCGCGCATGCGGTCGCAGTTGCGCTCGAGCTTGCCCGCATCGAGCAGCAGGGACGGCGTTTCGAGCGCGGCAGGCGCGTCCGCCGCGGGGCGTGCCTCCAGGGCGTCGTAGGTCTCTGTCATGGGGCGGGAACCGGGAAACAGTGCCAAAACTATAAACGACTCGCGATGGAGCGCCGGAACGCCTCGCGGAATTTCGCCTCACCGCCCTGCGCCGGATGGCGCATGTAGCCGGAACACGCAAACTCCGGCCAGCGCTCGAGCGCTGCCTCGGCGACCTTGCCCACCGCGAAGATCTCGAGCTTGTGGCGGAAGCAGGCGAGGAGCGCGGAAAGCGCGGCGCGCCCGTCGACCACTTCCGTGATACGCGGCTTGCGGTTGCTGGTGGGGCCGCATGGCCCGACGGTCGCCTCGCCGGCTTGCGCAGGAGCGCGGTACGGATGCCATGGGAAGGCGTTCCAGAGCACCACGTCGAACGCGGCGCCGGCGCGCTCGATCTCGCCCCAGATCACGGCGGCGCTTCTCTCGCGCTGCGGCTTTGTCTGCGCATCGCGACTCGTCAACGCGAGCGCCCGGCGCGCGACGAGATGGGGCTTTTTCACGAGCTCCATCTCCGAGCAGAACGCGATCCCGGTGAAGCGGCAGCCGCGGTGGCTGGGCGCTTCGCCGAGGAGCAGGAAGCGCGCGGAGCGCTCGCGCGCTTCGAGATAGGCCGCCATGTTCTCGCGCCGGAGCTTCGGCGCTTCGCGCAGCGGCGCACGGTCGCGCTCGTCCCAATCGCGCCACGGGTTGAAGGTGCAGGTGCGCTCGCGCGGGCCCTGGGCGAGGATCGCCACGAATTCGTCGGTCGCCGTCATGGGCGCGTATCATGGCACGCGAGCCGCGATCGCGGAGGCAGCCATGTCCCACGCCGAACGACTTCCCCTGCGCATGCTCGACCGCATCGACCCAGGATTCCCCTATTGAGCGCGGTTCCGGAGGAATCGCAGCTCGCGCTCGCGCGCGAGCGCATCATCGCCCTCGATGCGCAGGCCGAGCGCCACGACGTCCAGCCCCTCGACGGCAAGCGCATGGCATGGCGGCGCTTCGGCGAAGGGCCCCCGCTCGTGCTCGTGCACGGCGGGCACGGCAGCTGGCTCCACTGGATCCGCAACATCGACGCGCTCTCGGCCGCGCATTCGGTGTGGCTTCCCGACTTGCCGGGCTACGGCGATTCCGATCCCATCGAATCGAGCGGCATCGAGGAGATCATCGACGCGACGGCCTACTCGATCGATCGGTTGATCGGCTCGGCGAAGCCGGTCGATCTCTGCGGCTTCTCCTTCGGCGGGCTCGTCGCTTCGCGCGTCGCGGCCTCGCGCGGGCACGTGCGCAAGCTCGCGCTGATCGGCACCGCGGGCCACGGCCTCAAGTCGCGCTACACGCTCGAGATGCGCAACTGGCGCCTCGCGCGCGAGCCCGCGGCACTGTGGTCGGCGCTGCGCAACAACCTCGCCGCCCTCATGATCCACGAGGCGCGCGACATCGACGCGCTCGCACTCGAGGTGCATCGCGCGTGTTGCGCGGCCACGCGCTTTCGCAGCAAGACGATCTCGCGCTCGTCCCTCCTCGCGCCGATCCTGGAGGGCGTCGATGCGCCGGTGCTGCTGGTCTGGGGCGAGCACGACGTCACCACGCAGCCAGAAACCGCCGCGCGTTCGATCGCCGGCCGGCGCGAGGGCATCGAATGGCGCATCGTCCCCGGCGCGGGCCATTGGGCGCAGTACGAGCGTGCGGACGCGGTGAACGCGTTGCTGCTCGATTGGTTCCGCTAGGAGCGGCAAGCGCCGCGTTTCTCCTTCGCCCCGCGCGGGTGGCAGACCGCGGCGTCGGCACCGTCGCCGAGGCAGTCCTGGATGCAGTGCTGATCCACGGCCGCGTCGGCCGGCGGCGGCTCGGTCGTGCCGGTCGCCTCTCCTCGGAAAACCGGGGAAATCACGGAAGAACCAGAAGAAAGCGGAGGCCGGAGCCTCCGCAAGTTGTGCAACCACGGCCTACAAGATCTAGCCGGCTTACGCGACAACGAAGAACCACGACTTCAGGCGAATCGACCGCTGCGCCGGACGGATGAGGCGCGGTAGCAGGCACTCAGTGGTCGGTCCGAGAGATCGAAACTGCAGTGTTGGCAAACTTGACCGCCGAGGCCCTGTCGCCGGCGAATAGGGCCTCCCGGGCCCGCTCGAGGGCCGTGCGCGCCGTCTCGAACCGGCTCTGCGCGTCGCGCACGGCGATCTCGGCCCGATGCAGCGCGATATCGGCGTCCTGGCTCATGCCGGACGATTCCACCCCGGCGGCCGGACCGGCCTGCGCCACCTCCTCCGTACGCGCAGGCGGCGCAGGGGGCGCAGCTGCGCCAGCCGCCGAAGGCGGCTCCTTGGACGACGTCCTGGCGTCGGGCACAAACGAGCGCGTGTTCACGTTGTTGGGAACCTTCTGGTTCACGGGCACCTGGTAGGTCACCGAATTGCCATTGATGATTCGCGTGACCGTCTTCCACTGGGTGGGGGCAGCCTGCCCATCGCCCGATGACCCCGGCGTCGAGCATGCCGAGAGGACGGCGAGCGATACGATGGCGACGACGGTCGAGGGCAAGCTCATGTCCGGGGTCCTTTGAATGCGTCCGACGCCATGCGCGGAGCGGCCTCGGAAAGCTAATGTGGTCAACTTCGCAGTGTCAAGCGAGCCTCCTCCAACGCGAGACCTCGCACTTTCGCAACGCTTGATCGACCCAACCCCGCTGCGATGCAGCGGCTGGTGGAGCTGTTTATCCCGGCGGTTGCCGAACCGCTCCAATACCCCTAGCATCCAATCGCAACATCCAGCCTTTTGGCATCGAGGGGGAGTTTGCGCGCGTTCCCTGTCGCCGATCCGTGCCCGGGCTGTCGACTCGCTGACGATGCGGGCGCTACCGGCACGATTGGCGCTCGCGCCGCCACAGTCTCCCGCGGATCTCCCGGCTCATTCCCAAGGAGGTGACGATGCAACAGGTCTTGCTGCGCTTCTACACGTTGGGCAAGAGGAAGCTTCACGGGCTGCCGATGCGCGATTGGCTGCTCGAATGCGCTGCAAAGGTCGGGGTCGCAGGCGGCACCACGTTCCGTGCACATGCCGGCTACGGCCGCGACAAGGTTCAGCAGGGCGAGAACTTCGTCGAGATCGGGGCCGACCATCCGTTCGAGGTCGAGTTCGCTACCGAGAAGGAGCGCGCCGACCGGCTGATCGAGCTCGTGCGGGCCGAGAACACCCGGATCTTCTACGTGTGCATCCCGGTCGAATTCGGGTGGCTCGGAGCATCGGACGAATGACCCGCTTGCCGGGTCCGCCGGGCCGGCGCGATGTCGCCCCCGTTGGTCAACCAAACGACGCCTGCGTCGTTCAATCGCCTACAATGCTCAACTGCGGAGCCTCGCACTCCGCCAACCCAGGGAGGCCACGTCATGCCACGCTCGTTCAAGCTCGAACAGATTGCCCGGGCTCTTCTTTGCGTCGCGCTCGTCGCGGCGCCCGGTTTCGTCGCCGCGCAGGCGCAGACCGGCACGGCCTCTATGTCGCCACTTGGCGATCTGTCGGAATACCGGACGATCGCCGCGGACGCGCTGAAGCTCGCCAAGGCGGGTGACATCGCGGGCGCGCACAAGCGGCTCAAGGAATTCGAGGCCACATGGGACAACCACGAGGACTCGAACAAGAAGAAGAGCTACAACCGGTGGAAGGCCATCGATAACCAGCTCGACTTCACGCTCGACAAGCTGGGCGCGAAGAAACCCGATCAGGCCGCCTGCGAGAAGGCCCTGGAGAACCTGATCGCCAAGCTGCGCTGAGCGCAGTCGGCCGGCGAGCGCTTCAGGCGTCCGTTCGCCGATTCAGGTCGCAAAGTCCTACTCGAGCCCGGGGCTGCGACGCCGCGGCCCCGGTTCACATTCGATGCGCGATCAGTCGCCCGATCCGGCGGCTGCGGCAGGCGGGGGCGATTTCCACTTCCCACCGCAGAGCAGGTTGTAGATCACCGGCATCACCAGCAGCACCAGCGGCAACGCGACGATCAGTCCGGAGATGATGGCGATCGCCAGCGGCTGCTGCATCTGGGAGCCGCGCCCGATTGCCAGCGCGAGCGGCATCAGCGTCAGGATCGCGGCCAGCGTCGTCATCGTGATCGGACGCATCCGGTTCTTACCCGCCGCGATGAGCGCCTCGGTGTGATCCATATCGCTCACGATCTCGCGATATTCGGAGAAATAGAAGATCGCGATTTCGGTCACCATGCCGATGATCATCGTCATGCCCATGATCGCCGTGATGTTGAGCTCGGTCCTGGTCAGGAACAGCCCGATGAAAACCGCCGACATCGCCATCAGCGGAATGATCATGATGGAAATGGCGATCTGGAAGCGCTCGTAGAGGAACAGCAGCAGCAGAAAGACCAGCGCGACCGCGCCGGCGAAGACCAGCGCGAGCCCCTTGAACGCCTCCTGCTGCTGCTTGTACAGCCCGCCCAGCGTGTAGTAGACGCCGGGCGGCAGCATCCCGGGCTGGTCCATCACCGTCTTCACGTCGCGTGCGGTCGAGCCCAGGTCGCGGCCCTCGATGCGGCCGGTGACCGAGGCCATGCGCTTCAGGTTCTCGCGCGTGATCTCCGGCTGTCCGTTCTCGACTATGACATTCGCCACGTCATGCAGCGGGAACACCTGTCCGGACGGCGAGCGCAGCACCAGTTTCTCGAGTCGCGTGATGTTCGAGCGTACGTCGCGCGGCACCCATACTCGAACTCCGATCGTCTTCGGGCCCTTCTGGATCTGGGTGGCGACGCTGCCCTCGAGGTAGCCGTCGAGCAGCGTCGTCAGGTCGTTCACATTGAACCCGAGCGCAGCCGCCTTGGTGCGATTGATCTCGATGTTCAGCGCGTCCCCCGCAGGGGTCACGCCGCTCTGGAGCTCGACCAGGCCCTTGACCTTGCCGAGCGCGTCGGTGACCTTCTGTGCCAGGTCGACGAGCTGCGCCTGGTCGTCGCTGAAGATCTTGACCTGGATCGGCTGCGGCACCTCCGTCAGGTCGCCGATCAGGTCCTCCATCAGCTGGGCCGTGTCGATGTCGAGCGTAGGCACCTGCTCCTTGACCTTGTCGGTGACCTGCTGCATCACGTCGTCGATCGGGTCGCGCGGAAAGGGCTTCAGCCGGATGAAGAAGTCCCCGGTGTTCGCCTCGGTCACACCGCCGCCCAGCTGCGCCCCGGTGCGCCGCGAATAGGTGAGCACGTTCTTGTTGGCGCGGATGATCCCCTCGACCTGCCGCAGCATGCGGTCGGTCTCGGCGAGCGAGGTTCCCGGCGGCGAGATGTAGTCGAGGACGAAACCGCCCTCGTCCTCGTGCGGCATGAAGCCCGAGCCGACGGCCCTATAGGCGAGATAGCCGACGGCGAGCAGAGGTACGATGCCGATCAGGATCAGGGCGGGGCGCTTCAGCGTGTGCCGCATGAGCCACTCGTAGCGGCGGTGCACCGCCCGGGTCAGCCGACCGACGTCCTCGTGGCTTGCATCCTTCTCGTCGAGCCAGTGGTCGGCGAGGATCGGGACGGCGAGCCAGGTGATGATGAACGAGATGACGAGCGCGCCTCCCATCGTCAGCGACAGCGCCTTGAAGAACGCGCCCGTGACCCCGCCCAGGAATGCGAGCGGAAAGAAGATGATGATCGTCGCCGCCGAGGACCCGATCAGCGGCTGGAAGAACTCGCGCGCCGCCAGCATCACCCGCCCGTGATGCGCTCCCGGCGAATCGCGCAGGCGCCGGACGATATGCTCGATCATGACGACTGCGTCGTCGATGATGAGCCCTACCGCCGCCGCCATCCCGCCGAGCGTCATGATGTTGAAACCCATGCCGAAGAGCGAGAGCAGCGTCACCGTGGTGGCGAGCACCGTCGGCACCACGACGATCGAGATGATCGTGATCTTGTAATTGCGCAGGAACACGAACAGGACGATCGCGGCGAGGACGATGCCGATGAGGATCGCATCGCGCACGCTCTTCGCCGAATCGGTGACAAGCAGGCTCTGGTCATACCAGGTCGCGAGCTTCACGCCGGGCGGCAGCAGTGAGCGATAGTTGCCGAGCACGGACTTGATGTCGTCGGCGATCTGCACGCTGTTGGCGTCGGGCTGCTGGTAGACGTCCATCAGCACCGCGTCGTGGCCGTCGGCAGTCACGCGGATGAACTGCGGCACGGTCGAGTCGGCGACCTTGGCCACGTCACCGAGGCGGACCAGCCCGTTGGGGCCGGTGCGCAGCACGGTCGCGGCGATCTGGCGGAACGTGTGGTAGCGACTGTCCGATACCGTCAGGTACAGCTGGTAGTGGTCCTCGATGTGCCCCACGGCCTGCTGGACGTTCCCCTGCGCCAGCGCGTTCGACACGTCGGTCAGCGTCAGGCCGTACGCTGCGAGGCGCGCGGGGTCGACGGTCACGCGGTACTCCTCGGGCGTTCCGCCGGTGATGCCGATCTTCGACACACCCTTCACCGAGGACAGCAGCGGGCGCAGTTGGTATTCGGCGAGATCGTAGAGTTGTGTGAGCGACTGCGTGTCCGAAGAGAGGCTGTACGAGATCACCGGATCGACGGTCGGGTCCATCCGCTTGGTCTCGACCGTCGTCCCGGCAGGCAGCGTCGGCAGCATCTGGGTAACGGCGGAATTGACCTCGAGCGTGGCCGCCGCCATGTCGTGGCCCCACCCGAAGTCGACCTTGATTTCGGCACTCCCGCGGCTCGTCGTGGAGCTCAGGTTCAGCACGCCGGGCACGTGCCGGATCGCCTCCTCGACCGGCCGCGTCACCAGCGTCACCATCTGGTCGGCCGTCCGGTCCCCGGAATCGAGCTCGACCGCGACGCGCGGGAAGCTCACGTCGGGGAACAGCGTCACCGGAAGGACGAACGAGGCCGTCACTCCGCCGATGGCGAGGATCGCCAGCAGGAAGAGGATCGACCGGCGATGCGTCTGCAGCCAGGCGGTGAAATTCATTGCGCCTTCCGCTGCCCGGCGCCTTGCCCCGCCCCAGCGGGACCCTCCTCGCGCACGGCCTGGCCGTCCGAAAGCTCATAGTTGCCGAGCGTAACCAGTTCGATGGCCGGGTCTAGCTTGCCGTCGATCGCATAGACGTCGCCGTTGTCCAGAAGGATCTTGACGCCGACGCGAACCGCTTGGCCATCCTTGACCTGATAGACGTACGCACCCTCTTCGTCGGAGAGCACCGCCTGGCGCGGTACGACAAAGCCGGTGACGGTCCTGAGCGTAATCACGCCCTCAACGCGCATGCCCGGCAGCAGTCCCTCGGCGGGCTTGCCCTCCAAACGCACGACGGCATCGACGAGGCGGGTCTGGGGATCGATCATGCCGTGCACGCTGTCGATGTGGCCGGTCACCGGGTGCGCCGAGTCGAACACCGAGGTGATCGTCACCGGCATCCCGGCGCGCAGCTTGCCTACCTGTTCCGGTTCCACGCCGAGCATCACCTGGACGGCGCCACGCTCGGTCAACTGGAGCACGGCCCCGCCCCGATCGAGCCTGTCGCCCACCTTCGCGTTGACCTCGGTCACGACTCCATCGCCCGGCGCGACGATCCACTGGGCTGCGGTCCCCGCGCCGACCCTCTCCTGGGCCTTGAGAGCGTCCCGCGCGTCGGACAGCGCCTTCTCCGAGGCGGCAACCTGCGCATTCGTGGCGAGCTTCTCCGCGAGCAGCTCGCGCGTCCGCGCGAGATCCGCCTCGGCAAACTTGACCGCCGATGCCGCCTGGTCGTAGGCCAGCAGCGTCGCCGCGCCCGTTGCGAACTCGAACAGCTTCTGCCCGCGATGCACTTCCTGCCCCGGCGCAACAATCAGCCTTGCGATTTGGCCGGCGCGCGAGACCACCACGTGCATGGTGTTGCCGGTATCGGGCTGCACGGTGCCGTAGGTCGTCATCTGCACCGGCAGAGTCTTCCGAGCCAAGGGCGCCGTCTGCACGAGGACGGTACTGCTCTTTCTGCCACCGGTGTCATCGTCGGCGAGCGCGCTGCCGGTCAGGATCGCGTGAATGCCCAGCATCACCACGATCGGGAGCAATGATTTTCTGTTCACTACCTCATCCTCTGGGAATGATTGGCGGTCATGGTCGGCAGCTCGCTTCCGACCATTGTCTGCAGTGCGATGTCCTGCTCGAGGATCGTCTCCTCGAGCTTGATGACCTCGGTCTCTTTTGCGAGCACGCCCGAGCGCAGGTTCACGTACCCAAGCTCGTCCAGGTTCCCGCGCCGGTACGCCCGGTCCGCATCGGCTGCGGCCTCCTCGAGCTTGACGAGGGCGGCCCTCGATTCGTCCAGCTGACGCAGCAATCTCGGTTCGTTCTGCAGGATCACCTCGACGTTCCGGTAGGCGGTGTTGAGCCTCGCCTCGAAATCGTCGTAGAGCCGCTGTCGCGTCGCCAGGGCGACCGCGATGTTCCCGCGGTTGCGGTCGAACAGCGGGATGCTGAAATTGACGAGCGTGCCGGTGCTGTAGATGCGGCTGGTGTCGCGCTGCCGGTTGAACCCGATCGTGATGTCGGGAAACTGCTGCAGAATCGCCGCCCGGTACGTCTGGTCCTGGCTCTCATAGCCCGCCTTCAACGCGAGAAGATCCGGACGTCGCGCCGGAAGATCCGGCATGATCGCCCGCACCTTTCTGTCGTCGAGCGGCGGAAGCTGCGACGGACCGACGAGGTCGAGCTTGACCGAGGGCTTGAGGTCGAGCAGCGCGGCGAGCTGGGCGTGCGCATTGCTCAGATCGCTCTCCGTGCCGTGGATCTGCTGGTCGATGCCCGCCAGCGCCGTGAGGTCGGCGATCGCCACGTCGGCCGTCGTGAGGCCCTTGGCCAGCGCCGCCTGCGTATGGTCGTAACGGGCCTGCAGCAGGTCGCGGTTCTCGTGCAGGACCTTGAGCAGCCGTTCATTCGAGACGATCTGCGCGAACAGCACGCGCGCCTGGGCCACGACCTGCCATTCCTGCCACAGCAGGTTGAGATCGGTCTGGCGCGCCGCCGCCTCGGCCGACTTGCGCTTCGCGGGCCTGTACAACAGCGCGCCGACGTCGAAGCTCAGTCCGAAATTGAACGCGACATTGTCGCTGCCCGGCACCTTGGGGCCGGGACGGTCGACTTCGCCGGCAAACTGCGGATCCGGCAGCAGCCCGGCGGCAAAGGCCTGTGCATAGGCAACGTGCGCATCGTCGCGAGCAAGCCTGAGGTCGGGGTTGTCGACCACGGCCAGGATTGCGACGTCCGTCATGTCCAAGCCGCGGCTCGGGTCGAACCGATGCGCGCGCAACTCCGGCAGCGGCATGTCCTTGGTGTCGATGGTGACGTGCGCCACCGCGCCTCGCATGCTCGGATGGAGTTCGAGCGGCGCGGGGTGGTAGCTGGCGCAACCCGCCAGGGCCGCCAGCATCGTCGCTCCGAACAAAACTCGCGGTCTCATCAAGATCTCCGGCGGAAGCCCGTCAGGCGCGACGTTCCCACCAACGTTGCACGGGTGGTGCAACCTGCATCGCCTTGGGGAATCCGGACAACGCCCTGGCCAAAAAACGGGGCGGTTCGCGCCGCCCCGTCTTCCACCATGGCGGAGGGGTCACGTCAGGCAGGCTGCATCCCCTTGCCGGCCGGTTCCGCCTGCACTTTCTCGAGCATGCCCCGGCGCATCGGCATCACGACGAACTTGGCAAGCAGTGCCGCAACGATCGACATGATCGCCGCGACCCACAGGACCGCCACCCAGCTTCCGGTCGATTCTTTGATGACGCTCGCGATCGGCACGAGCAGCGATGCCGTGCCTTTCGCCGTATAGAGGAAACCGTTGTTGGCCGCAGCGAATTTCGACCCGAAGGTATCGCCGCATACCGCCGGGAAGATCGAGAAGATCTCGCCCCAGAACAGGAATATGAGCGGCGCGAAGAGCAGGAAGCCGCCGGGCGTGTGACCGAACTCCATCAGCCCCAGCATCGCCAGGCCCTCGCCTGTGAACACGACCAGCATCGTGTTCTCGCGACCAATTTGGTCGGAAACCCAGCCGGTGAGCGGCCGCGTGAATCCGTTGCAGAGATTGTCGATCACGAGGGCGAGGGTCAACAGCGGCATCGTGCGTCCGAACACCGCGAGCGGGACTGATGCCACGCCGTAGTCCTTGGCGATCGGTGCGACCTGGGCCGCGGCCATCAGGCCGCCCGCCGCCACGAGCACGAAGACGAGATAGAGCAGCCAGAACACCGGAGTCTTGACCATCTGCCCCGGCGTGAAATCGCGCCGGGTCTTCGGGTTGGCGAGCGTGCTCACCCCGGCGAACGCGGCCTTCACGGGCGCGCGGATCAGGAACAGCGCCAACACGACGATCACGCCGCCCTGGATCAGGCCGAACGTGAAGAAGGCCTCTTGGTAACCGACGTTGTGGACCATGGAAGAGATCGGGATCACCGTCAACGCAGCACCCGCGCCGAATCCCGCGGCCGTCAACCCGGCAGCCAGGCCGCGCTTGTCGGGAAAGAGCTTCAAAGCATTTCCGACGCAGGTTCCGTACACGCATCCGGCGCCGACGCCGGAGATGATCGCAGCGAAATAGAGCGTCCCGAGCGAGGCCGCCATCGAATTGAGCACCCAGGCAATTGCCACGAGGACCCCGCCCAACAGCACCACCGGGCGCGGGCCGAACTTGTCCATCGCCCAGCCTTCGACCGGTACGAGCCAGGTCTCGGTCAGCACGAACACCGAGAATGCAACCTGGATCGCCGCCTTGGTCCACCCCATCTTGTCGTGCATCGGATTTACGAACAGCGTCCAGCCGTATTGGAGATTGGCGATCATCGCCATGCAGATGATCCCCATGACGAGCTGCGCCCATCGATTCTTCAGCCCTGTGTACCGGCTCAGCTCCTGCACATCGGTTGCGCTCACGTCGAATAGCTCCTTGTCGCTACATGAATCCACGCGGGTCAGCTCGGCCGCCGCACACCGCCCATCGACCGCGGAGGAGTCACGGTCGAAGGGCGGCGTGTCGCCAAGGCGGCCTTGCCGTTAGTGAAAGTTTCTCTGGCGCCTGCTCAGTAGTTGTAGATGGCGCTGAACTGGAGGCGCTCCATCGTTCCGTGATCCTCCTGTCCGGGCGGGATGAAGCCTCCGACCTTACGCTCGCCCCAGCTACCCTCGACGCCGAAGCTGGTGTTCGGGACCGGGTGCCAGATCAGGTTGAGGTGGAGCGACTCCGACTGCTTGGTGAGCTGCGCCCCGTCGGCGATGAGCTGGTCGACGTCCTTGAGGTTGGTCTTTTCATAGCCGCAGATCAGGTTGGTCTCCCACTGGTCGCCGGGGAAGAAATGCTCGTAACCGACGAATGCGGCGAACGAGGTCATCATGTCGAGTTGGTGGGTGTTGTCGTTGAGGATCGCCCCGTTGAAAAGCAGGTCCTGAAGGTAACGCCCGATGCCGGGTCCGCCGTTCATGCTGAAGAACAGCTGGTCGTCGCGGAGCGCCGGCGAGAGCTGGTTCATGTTGACGACCGCATTCATGCCCAGTCCGAATCCCCACTTGTGTGTCTTGACGACCTGGTCGGGTGGAACGCCGATGGTGCCGGTGTCGACGTTGATCTCGCGGGCCAGCCCCATGAACGACAGGTGCCCGAAATCGTCGTCACGCTGCCAGCGGGCGACCATGTCGGGGACCTTTCCGGAGAGCTGGCTCGGTCCGTTTTGGCACGGCGTCACCCGGCCCAGCGTACAGCCTGCGCCGTCGGCCGTCTGCCCGTCCTGGTCGACGTTGGTGCTGTTGCCGTTGTACAACCCGGCCGGGCTGAAGAAATCGCCCTGCGGATTCTCCAGCGCCAGCATGATCGTGTCCTTGGTCCCCGGGAGGGGGTGCGTCCAGCGGACTTGCGGCTGCCGAATGAACACCTGCCCCGCCGGCCCGTTGAAATCGAGACTGTTCGGCCCGGCAGCGGTGTCCTGGAACGTCGACCAGTTCTGGCCGAACATGAACTCGCCCAGCGCGCCATAAGCATTGCGCAGACGCGGCGAGTAGGAGTTCGAGATATTGGGGTTGCCCTGGGCCGACAGGTAGAAGTCCGACGAGATGTGGGCCATCAGATCGCCGTACGGAGTTGCCGTGTGCGTCTCCAAGTACATGTAAGACTGCTTGGCATTGCTGTTGGCCCATGTCCCCTTGCGATCGGTGCCCGGCGCGCCGTTCATCGGGATCGCCCCGAAGTCGTCTTGCGGACCGACCGATTGCTTGACGTCGTAGATTGCGTCGAGCTTGACGTGGCCCGCGATCGTCATCCACGTCTGCGTGCCGGGCAGCAGCCAGTAGCCGGGGTGGTCCTTGTTGAGCGGGGCACCGGTCTTCTCGATGTTGTCGGCCGAGGCCTGCGCGTTGTTGATCTGCCGCTGCAGGTCCTGGATCTGCTCCTGCAGCATCTGGATCTGCTTCTGCATGTCACTGAGATTCGGGGTCTGGGCGGCAGCCGGCGCGACGACTGCAAACTGCAGCAGTCCCGCCGATGCCATGGCGAATGCCAGCACGGTCAGCTTGCGCTTGTTCCTCATTGCCTCGCTCCTCTGTTATTGGTAGGTCGCTTCGGACGCATCGTCGATCAGGCAATCTCGCGGCCCTGCGCCGGCACAGACGCCGGCGCAGGTGCGACGAACATCACTCCGGCGCGTACACGCCGATGCAACCATGCCGGCACGACAGGCCCTTCGCCGAATCGTTGTCGAAGGCTTCGTTATTCCCAATCATCGGCAGGTACACCTTGTGATTGCTGTGATTCACCGCCACCGCATGGGTGAGCTTCGCCGTCTTGGGATGCGATACCAGCTGGTGCGTGCGCGAATCGATCACTCCGAGCACCGGACCCATCGAGCCGCGTCGCGACGCGACGAAATACATATGCATGCCGGGGTCGAACGCGGTCTGGTCGGTGCCCCCGAGGATCGGCAGCATGGTGACCTTGCCGGTCTTGAGGTCGAGGATGTCGGTCTGGGGCTTGTGGTCGCAGCCGATCAGGATCTCCTGTTGCTCGAGGTTGAGCGAAATGCCGCCGGCCTCGCACTCGTCGCCCGGCGGCTGCCGGTATTTCTTGACCACCTTCCTGGTATGCGGATCGATCACATAGATCGCGCCGGACCCGTGATGCACCTCGGGCAGCGCCAGGTAGATCATGCCGGTCTCCGGATCCCATACCGAACCTTCCAGGCCGGCGGTCGCCTCGTGCATCAGCGTGTCCTTCCCGCCCTTCTCGATCAGCTTGCCGGTCTTGGTGTCGATCCAGCACAGATAGGGAATCGGCGTATCGGCGGACTCACCCATGAAGATGTGGTCCTTGAAGTCCATGGCTGCGCCGTCGACGCGCCAGATGCCTCCACCGCAATCCACGGTGTGCGTGATCTTTCCCGAACGCTCGTCGACGGCCCTGATCTGGCTCGGCGCATCGGTGGCCCATATCGTGTGGCCATCCTGGTACGCGATGTTGGGCCCCGAGGTCTCGAGCTGAGTGTAGACGCCCTTGAATCCACCGTATTGCCGCAGCAGCTTGTCGCTGTTGGTGTCGATCACGTCGATCGCCCTGTTCGTCCGGTCGCTCACGAACATGATCCCGGTGCTCTGGTCGATCGTGCTGAAGTCGACCGTGTGCAGCCCGGGGACCTGGATCGTCTTGATGATGTGGTACTCGACCGCCTGCGCACTGGCGGCGAGCCAGGCGAACGAGCTTGCGGCGATGAACAACATAGCCAACCTGCGTTTCGATTCCATGCGATGGACCCCCTGTGCTCGGTTGTTTGTCAGTCGAACGGCGTTTCTGATGCGCAAGCTGCGATCTGGAACCGGAGCTGATATCGCCAGGTCATGGCTCCATGCCGGCGAAGGTTCCGGCGCCGAGCGCAGCGACCACTGCGTGCGTGACGATTCGGGGGCTGGGTCGCTTCATTGTGTCTTCTCCTCCGGCTTTTGTTGGACGAACTGCAGTCCTTTGTGTGTGCGCATTTGGCAACGTCGCGTTGTTGCTCGACATTGACCTCCATCAAGATCGAGAGCGCGTGTGCACCGTACAGCAAGAAGGCTTGCGGGAATCTGACTTGTTTCGTTAGCCGGCATGCTCATCACGCGCGCCGTTGCGCGGTGGAGGAAATGGATTCGCTAAAGCGTCGTCTTGCTTGTGATTAGCTGTCGCTTTCCATTCTTTCAACCGATGAACGCGCCGTCGCCCTCGAGCGCGATCCTCGGCGCGCGCCACGAGTCGCGGGCCCCTGCGATTCGCGACACGCGAGCGCTAACGCCATTCCCGCGCCCTGCCCCATCGCGCAACATGCGCCGCTCGCTGCGCGGTTGATATACTCGCGCCATGCCATCACTGCAAAAAGAAGCATTGGGGGTCTGGGAGTCCATCATCATGGGCATCGCCGGGACGGCCCCGGCGTTCAGCGTGGAGGTGACCGCCACTACGATCATCGCGGCCGCCGGCGTTCTCTCCGTAGCCAGCATCCTCTACTGCGGCCTCATCATGTTCGGCATCACGTTCGCGTTCATCAATCTCAACAAGATGAATCCGAACGCCGGCGCCTCCTTCACCTGGGTCGGTCAGATCTTCGGGCCGACCTGGGGATTCTTCGCCGGCTGGTCCCTGCTCGTCGCTTCCTGCCTCTTCATGGTCTCGGGCACCATCCCGGCCGCGAACGCCTTCCTCATCGTCTTCGCGCCCGACCACATCAACGACGTCCACCTGATCACGATCATCGCCGCCATCCTGCTCACGCTCATTTCGCTCGTGGTGCTCAAGGGCATCAAGCTCACGAGCTACGTGCAGGTGGTCATGACGGTTATCGAGCTGGTGATCGTGACGGTGGTCGTGGTGGCGAGCTTCATCGTCTTCCCGCACGCCGCGCAGCACCCGTTCTCCTGGGCCTGGTTCTCGCCCGCACGCTTCACGCCCCAGTTGTTCGCCAACGGGGCGCTCATCGCGATGTTCTTCTACTGGGGCTGGGACGTGGTGATGAACCTGGGCGAGGAGAGCAAGGACGCGTCGCGAACCCCCGGCCGCGGCGCCTTCTGGGCGATGAGCTACCTGCTGCTCTTCTTCGTCCTGTTCATGGTGATCCTGCTGCTCGGCCTGTCCGACACCGAGATGCAGCACTACAACACCAACGTCATCTATGCGGTCGCCGACAAACTCTACGGCAACCGGTTCGGCCTGGCCGCGATCATCGCCGTCCTCCTGTCCACGGTCGGCACGCTCGAGACCTCCATCCTGCAGTTCACCCGCACCCTCTTCGCCAAAGGCCGGGAAGGCGCGCTCCATCCCCGCTTCGCTCGTCTGCACGAGAAGTGGAAGACGCCGCACGTGGCCATCATCTTCATCTGGGCGTTCGGCATGGCGCTGCTCGTGCTCTCCTCGTACATCCCGACCGTCAACCAGATCCTCAAGTACTTCATCAACGCGATCGGCTTCCAGATCTCGCTCTACCTCGGGCTCGCCGGGTTCGCCTGCGCGTGGCATTACCGCTCGATGCTGCGGGAGAGCTTCGGCTCGGCGATCACGCACGTGCTCTGGCCCGCGCTTTCCGCGGCATTCCTCTTCTTCATCGCGATCTACAGCATCCCCACCTTCGATCTGCCGACGAACCTCCTGGGCATCGGCGGCATCGCGATCGGCGTCGTGCCCCTCGTCGGCAACCGCCTGCGCCGGCGCAAGCTGCAGGGCGTCGAGACCGTCTCCTGACGCGCGGTTCGCCTTCGGGGTGGTACGGCGATCTTGCTGGACTGGTTTCGCTAGCCGAGGAAGGCGCCGTCGCGCTCGAGGGCGAGCTGCAATGCGGTGGCGCTGAGATCGGCGACGCGCTGCGATTCGCGAAGCGCGAGCGTGGCCGCAGTCCCGGCCGCCTGGCCCATGACGAAGCAGGCGCCGCTCACGCGAGCGGCCGATTGGCCGGCGTGCGTCATCGACGCGCAGCGTCCTGCGACCAGGAGGTTCGAAACGCCCCTGGAAGTGGAGCGCCGCGGAACGAGCATGCGATACGGCAGCTCGTTGTATCCGCGCGAATCGAGCGGCGGCCATTCCCATTTGACGTCGCCCGCGACATGGTTCTCGATCGGCCAGCCGTTCACGCCGATCGAATCCTCGAAATCCGCGCACGAGAGCACGTCGTCGCGCGTGAGCATGTATTCGCCCACGAGACGCCGCGTCTCGCGAATGCCGACCTGGGGCGCGATGTCGAGCGCGTACGCCGACTCGAAGCCCGGCACCTTCGTGCGCAGGAACGCGAGGTAATCGACGATCTGCCGCCGCCCCTCGACCTCGGCATTCGAAAGCGAGCGCGCGTCGGTGCCGTCGGTCGCGCGGCCCTCGGCATCGCGAAGCTGCGTCACGTTCACGCGCCATTCGTACGCATGCTTCTGCGGACGCACGATCGCCCCGCGCCTCGGGAAGCGGAACTCGCCGGACGCCTCGGCGGCATCCATCAACGCGGGAATCGAACGCCACGCCTCGCCCGCCCGTGCGGCATCGACGTTGCCCACCCGGAACATCAACGTCGGATAGAGAAGCCGCCCGTCGTCGTCGCCCTTCTCGAGCGCGACACCCGACCAGTGCGCGAGGTCCGCGTCGCCGGAGCAATCGACGAACATGCGCGCGCGCACCGCCATGCGTCCCGATTTCGTCTCCAGCAGCAGCGCGTCGATGGATCCGTCCTCCCCGCGATGCACGCCCGCGCCGAGCGCATGGAAGAGGATCGAGACGCCGCGCGAGAGGAGCAGCTGGTCGGCCGCGCACTTGAACGCCGACATGTCGTATGCCTGCGCGTGGATGCGCCCGAAGACGAGGTGCGGTTCGGAGAGGCCGTCGAGGGCGCGCATGCGCTCGAGGAGCTCGTCGGCGACGCCGTGCACCACCTGGCGGACCTCACCGTGGACGTTGGCGTGCAGGCCGCAGAAGTTGGTGACGCCCGCCGCGGTCCCCATCCCGCCGAGGAAGCCGTAGCGCTCGACGAGCCGCACGTCCGCGCCGTGAGCCGCGGCCGAAGCGGCCGCCGCGATTCCCGCCGGACCTCCGCCCAGCACCACCACGTCGTGCTCGGCGAGGACCGGCACCTCGCGCGAGGGCTCGATCACGCTCGCCAAGGCGTCAGTCCAGCGTGATGTGGTTCTTCTCGATGATCGGTTTCCAGCGCGCCATGTCGGCGTCGAGCGTCGCGCGCATCTGGGCGGGCGTATCGGCCACCACGTCCATCGATTGCGCGGCGAGCTTCTTGCGCACTTCGGGCTCCCTGAGGATCGCCGCGATCTCCTCGTGCAGCCGCTTCACGATCGGCTGCGGCGTCTGCGCGGGAACCACGAAGCCCATCCACGCCTCCGCGTACACGTTCTTCAGCCCCGCTTCCGAAAGCGTGGGAATGCCGGGAAGGACCGAGGAGCGCTTCGCGGACGCGACCGCCAGCGCCTCGAGCTTTCCCGCCTTGATCTGCGGCATCACGGCGGCGGCGGGAAGGCAGGCGACCTGCGCATCGCCCGAGAGGAGCGCGAGCACCGCGGGGCCCGAACCCGAATACGGCACGTGCACGATCTGTGTGCCGCTTCGCGCCGCGAGCGCCTCCATCGCGAGGTGCGAGATGGTGCCGGCGCCCATGGATGCGTAATTGAGCTTGCCGGGCTCCTTGCGCAGCAGGGCGAGGAGCTGTCGCGTATTCTTCACGCCGAGCTTGGGCGATACCACCAGCACGCTCGGCTGCGTCGCGGCGATGGTGATGGGGGCCAGGTCGCGCCGCGGATCGTAGGGAAGGTTCCTGAAGAGGAGCGAGTTCACGCCGAGGGGCCCGGCGATGGAAAGCCCGATCGTCTCGCCGTCGGGCTTCGCGTGCGCGACGGCGCCGGTGCCGATGTTGCCCGCGGCGCCGGCCTTGTTCTCGACGATCACGGGTTGGCCGATCTTCGGCGAGAGCTTGTTCGCGACCAGGCGCGCGACGATGTCGGGCGTCGAACCCGGCCCGAACGGGACGATGATGTGGACCGGTCCGGTGGGCCAATCGGCGGCGCGGGCGACGAGGGAGAATGCGAGCAGGAGGGGTGCCGCGAGCGCGGCGCGCAGGATGCGGGTTTTCAACGGGGAACCTCGTTCGATTCGCGAAACTCCGATGGTAGCAAAGGAGGCCGGCCGATGATCCCCGAGCGGTACCTGCACCGTGCGTTCCGCATCGCGTTGTGGCTCAAGGGCGCCTTCGCCCTGGGCGAGCTGGCGAGCGGGGCCCTGTTCTTCCTCATCGGGCACGACGCGATCGTCGATTGGGTGACCGCGGTGACGCACGGCGAGCTCGCCGAGGACCCGGACGACCCGATCGCGAATTTCCTGCGGCATTCCGCGCACCATCTCTCCGCCGGCAGCCAGCACTTCATCGGCATCTACCTCGCGGCGCATGGGATCGTGAAGCTTGCGCTCGTCGCAGGCCTGCTGCGCACGATGCTGTGGATGTATCCCGTGGCGATCGCCGTGTTCGCCGCATTCGTCGCCTACCAGCTCTACCGCTATACCGGCTCGCACTCGCCGTGGCTGCTGGTGCTCACCGCCATCGACCTCGTCGTGATCGTGCTCACGTGGCACGAATACCGGTACCTGAGAAGCGCCGGTTCCTCCACGTCATGAAGAAGATCCCGACGACCATCGCCGCGGCGATCGCGAGCGAGGAATCGATGCGTCCCAGTGCGAGCCCTCCCTCCGCATGGGCCTTGGTGAGCGTGTCGCCGAGGGTCGCGCCGAGCGCCACGGACTCCGGATCCGCTATCGGTTTCCCGCTCTCGGTCAACCTCGCCCGAGGCTGCCGCGCCACGCTTAAGCGGGCCTTAAGGCCGTGGACAGGAAGGTGGCGGAGTGTTGTACATCGCCTTACGATGCCCAACATGCGCAAGCTCCTCGCCGCCGGATTCGCCGCCCTGGTACCGACCGTCGCATCGGCCGATTGCTTCTGGTCGCATGTCGACCACGTGCCCTCGTACAACGCGTCGGGAATGTGGAATCCGAAGGTCTATCGCGGGATCACCGACACCTTCGCGGCGATCGACGTCGCCGGCGCGCTGTGGGAAGGCGCGGACACGCGCATCGGCCGCACGATGTGGCAAAGCGCGGACACGATGGCGGTCTCGGCGGTCGCGACCCAGGCCGGCAAGTTCGTCTTCACGCGCGCGCGGCCGAGCCAGGGGAACGATCCCTGCCTGTGGTTCCAGGGCGGATCGCACTACAGCTTTCCCAGCGGCGAGGCGGCCTTCTCGGCGGCGCTCGTCACGCCGTTCGTCCTCGAGTACGCGAGCCGCAAGCCCGCGACGTACGCGCTGCTCCTGCTGCCCCTCTACGTGGGCACGGCCCGCATGAAGAACCACGCCCATTGGCCGACCGACATCGTGGCGGGCTGGGCCATCGGCGCGGCGACCGCCTGGTACGACCACAGTCGCAAGACGCCGATCTTCGTCTCGATCCTTCCGCGATCGATCACGGTCGGGTTCCGGCAGAGCTTCTAGCCGCATCCAGCCGGTAGGAGCCGAGCTCCTGCTCGTCGAGCTGCGAGAGGAGCTGCGTCTCCCATGCGAGGTAGCGGCGCGCGGCTTCCTTGTTGCCCTCGTGCCGGTCGTGCACGAAGAAGAGGTAGTCGATGCAGTCGGCGTCGGCAGGATGGTCCGGGCTCGCCTCGATCGCGCCGCCCGGCTTGCGCCACGCCTCGAAGCCTCCGTCGAGGGCCGCGATGCGATCGACACCCGCTTCCGCGAGGTCGGCCGCGGCGGCGTGCGCGATGGCGATCTCGTCCGCCACGAGCACCGCGCGGCGTCCGAGGAGCTTCGGCGCGAGCTCCGCGAGCCGCGGCCGGATCGACCATTGGCTTCCCGCGATGTGCGCCTTGCGATAGGCCATGCTCGGGCGCAGATCGATGATCGCGACTTCCGGCGACGACTTCACCTCGTCCACGCCGATCGAGGCAACCCCGGGAAGCGAAGCCGCCGGCGTCGCCCGGCGCACGCGCGAGGCGGTTCCTTCGCGCAGCACGCCCGCATCGTGGCCCATGCGCACGAGCCAGCTCGCGACCACCGGCGCGCGCACGTCCTCGGAATCGAAGACCAGGATTCGCGCGTTGCGCACTCCCACCCACTGGTCCGTCGCCTGGAGGAGCTGGCCGCCCGGCGCGTGCACGGCGCCGGGAAGGGCCGACGCCGCGAATTCCTCGGCGGTGCGCACGTCGAGGAGAAAGGTCGTGCGCCGGGAATCGGCGAGCCATGCGGACGCTTCATCGTCGTCGATCCAGCGCACGCCGCAGCGCTCGGCCATCGCCCGCGCCCGCGATCGCGCATCGGAAAGGTCGCTCCGCGGCGCGATCTCCGGATATCCGCGAGTCGCGCCATGCTCCAGCTCGAAATCCGCCAGGCACCAGCCCTGCGTGCCGTTCTCCAGCGCGAGCACGGGATTGGGGATGCCGAGATCGATCAGCGTCTGCGCGCCGATGATGCTCCTCGTGCGGCCCGCGCAGTTCACGACGATCGGCGTGCGCTCGTCGGGAACCATCGCGCGCACGCGATACGCGAGCTCGCCGTTCGGGCAGCAGCGCGCGCCGGGGATGCTCATCTTGCGGAACTCCGTGAGCGGCCGGCCGTCGAGCACCGCGACGGGCTCGCCGGAGCGCTGCCTGCGCGCGAGCTCCGCGGCGCCGATGCGCGGCGTACGGCACGCATGCTCCACCAGCTCGCCGAACGTCTTGCTCGGCACGTTCACGCCCGAGAAGAGGCGGTATCCCGCGCGCTCCCAGCCGCGCGTGCCATCCTCGAGCACGTGCACGTCGGAATAGCCGATCGCGGCGAGACGGCGAGCGGCGAGCGGCGCCACGCCGAGCGCGCCATCGTCGTACACCACCACGCGCGCCGAACGCCTCGGCACGAGGCGCGCCACGTCGATCTCGAGGCGGCTGTAGGGAAGCGGCACGCCGAAGAAGAGGTGCGACTCGCCGTACTGCCCGTGCTCGCGCACGTCGAGGAGCGCGATCTCCGCGCCGTCGCCCAGCCAGCGCTTGAGCGCCTTCGCGTCGACGGTGCGCGTCATGATGGTATAAAGATCGGCCGCAGGCGGCGAGGATCGGTCATGGCGAGAAGGCTCATCTCTTCGGGCTCGACGTTCGAGGCGCGCATCGGCTATTCGCGCGCGGTGGTCGACGGGGATTGGGTGTTCGTGTCGGGCACCACGGGCTTCGACTACGCGAAGATGTCCATATCGGACGACGTGGTCGAGCAGTGCCAACAGTGCCTGGAGAACATCGCGGCGGCGCTGCGCGAGGCCGGCTGCGCGCTGGGGGACGTCGTGCGCGTCACCTACGTGCTGCCGAAAGCGGCCGACTTCGAGCCGTGCTGGCCGGTATTGCAGAGGTATTTCGGCGCGGTGCGGCCGGCGGCGACGATGATCTCGGCGGGCCTCCTCGACCCGCGCATGAAGATCGAGATCGAGGTCACGGCCCGCATCAGCGGCGCGTCTTCACGCCGATCCCCATGATCGAGCACGTGTCGTTGGCGAGGTCGTAGCCCGTGCGTCGATCGAGCGTCTCGAGCGCGCGCCCGTAGAGGTGCAGGTGGCGGATGGTCTGCCCCGGCGGAATGATCACCGCGTGGATGTCCTCGGGCATGAGCGCGATGCCGCGTCCCGGCTCGACCATCACGGTGTCGATCTGCTCGAGCTTCGCGGGCCCGGGCACGCCGCCCGCGTCGAGCCTGCGGTAGACGCGGTTCTCCTCCGTTCCCGTGACCGACGCGATGCACGCCCACGTCGTGTGGTTGTGCGGGACGATCCTCTTCCCCGGCCGCATCACGTTGAGGTAGAGCGCGTAGGACTGGTCCGGATCTTCCTGCACGAGGTAGCGGATCTGCAGCTCCTCGCCCTCGGGCGCGGGGAAATCGTCCTCGCCCCAGATCTCGCGCCTCGACGCGAGCTGCTGCAGCCTCGCCAGCACGCGCGCGAGCGTCTCGCGGCTCTCGCTTCCGTTGGGCACCAGCCGCTTCACGTCGCCCATCGCCTCGGCGACCCGCTCCCTGCGTTGCTCGCGTTGCATGGTGGATGGAAAGTGGAGGAAAGCGCCAGTTTACCGGGTTCGCGCAGCGCTGCTCACCGGCGCCGGGCGCAGCCCCATAGGGTAGGCGTCGCTGCGCGACGCGACGCTTCGGCGCGCGCCGCAACATCGCGATTCGCGGCGGTATACGATCGTATCCCATGCGCTCCATTCCTCCCGTCGAGCCGCGCTTCGCGCGCATCGCGGCATCGATCGGCGATCCCACGCGCGCGCGCATGCTCGCGGCGCTGCTCTCGGGCGAGGCGCTTCCCGCCGGCGAGATCGCGCGCGCCGCGGGGGTGAACGCCTCCACGGCGAGCGAGCACCTCGCGAAGCTGGTGCACGAGGGGCTCGTCGCGGTCGAGCCGCGCGGCCGCCATCGCTACTTCCGCGTGGCCGACGCCGACGTCGCACGCGCGCTCGAGGCGCTCGCCCTCGTCGCCGAGCGCCGCGCGGCGGATGCGAAATGGCTGCGCGAGCCCTATCATTCGCTCAAGCACGCACGCACCTGCTATCGGCACCTGGCCGGTGAGCTCGGCGTGGAGCTGCTGCGCTCCCTCCTCGCGCGACGGCGGCTGGTCGCCGGCGAACACGGCTACGAGACGACCCGGGCGGGCCGCTCCTGGCTCCAGTCGCTCGGCATCGATGCGAAGGCCTCGCTGCGCGACGAGCGCTACGCGTATCCCTGTCTCGACTGGTCGGAGCGGCGAAACCACATGGCCGGACGCCTCGCCACCACGCTCCTCGATCACTTCATGGCGAAGCGATGGCTGGTCCGGTTGGGCGAGACGCGCGCCTTGCGCCTCACGCCGGAAGGCAAGCGCGCGCTTCCCGCGATCCTGTAGCGGCCGCTTCGTCTCCCGCCGCTCGTGGGTGCCGGCTTGCATGACCGATGGCGCCGGAATATATTTCCCGTGCAATCCATCGCGCCGTGGCGAATCACCACCAACGACAATGGCGTACCGGACCTGCCCCAAGTGCAAGCACGGCCTGAGCGGCATCGAGGGCCACAGGGAGATCGTGCTCGATCCGCGCGCGCCCGCTTCGGGTGCCGGCAGCGCGCGCTTCCAATGCGCGATCTGCGGCACCTATTGGAGGCGCAGCTACGTGGGCGATGGGCTCTTCCTCTGGAAGCCGGACGCGGTCACCGGCAATCCGTCTCCCGAATAGCGGCGCGGCTCACTGCGTCGCCTTGATCCAGCGCGCGAAGGCCTCCATGAACTTGCGCAAAAACTCGCGCGTATCCTCCTTCGTCACCTCGCCGTTGTCGTCCACGAGGCCCCCGACGCCGCCGAGGTAGGCCTCAGGCTGCTGCATCGCCGGCATGTCGAGGAAGACGAGAGACTGGCGCAGGTGGTGATTGGCGCCGAACGCCCCGATCGCGCTGGGCGAGGCGCTCGCGACCGCCGCCGGCTTCTTCGCCCACACGCTCTTGCCGTACGGACGCGAGCCCACGTCGATCGCGTTCTTCAAGGCGCCCGGAACCGAGCGGTTGTACTCCGGCGTCACGAAGAGCACGGCATCGGCGGCGCGGATGCGCTTGCGGAACTCCTCCCACGCCGGCGGCACGGCGCCTTCGTCCAGGTCCGGGTTGTAGAGCGGCAGGTTGCCGATCTCCACCATGTCGCACTGCGTGCCGCTCGGGGCGAGCGCGCACAGGGCCTTGGCGATCGCCCGATTGTACGAGCCCTTGCGCAGGCTTCCCACGATCACTGCGATCTTCATCGAGGCTTCCTCCTGTCGCTGGAGCGACAGGATGGCGCGCGAAGGGTTCACCAAACTGAACGGCCCGGCGCGGCCGCGCCCGCGGTTCGCGGAGAGATCGCCCGCACGTAGGAACCGGCTTACAGAGACGGTGCGCGCGTACAGCCTACCCCCAGGCTCGCTGGTACTTCTGAGGCGCGCCCGCAGCTCAGGCCTCGAGGTCGGCGCCCTTCGTCTCACGAAGCGGGCATAATCCGCCCTGCGCGTTCGACCCGTCGAGACAGCCATGGCCCAGGACGAGACCGAGTTCGACAAGCTCCTCAAGGAAACGCGCGAATGGGAAGCGCGCGACCGTGCGCGCCACAAGTCCTCCATGATGGAGGACGGCGCCGAGGCGTCCTTCCCTGCCGCATCGCGCGCGCCGATGGTCACCATCGAGGAGCTCGAGAAGAAGACGGCCGTGGGCCTCGAGCCGACGCGCGACGCGCAGGCGCAGGCGAAGGCGCAGGCCCAGGCGAGGGTGCAAACGCCGAAGGTGGAAGTGCCGAGGGCCGCGGCGACGATCAAGGCCGCGATCGAAACCGCCATGAAGCAGGCGCAAGTGCTACGCACGACCGATCGCGGGAAGGCGGCGCCGCGCGCGAAAGGGAAAGGCGGCTGGAGCTGGATCTGGTGGCTGGTCGCTCTCTATTTCATCTTCAGGCACTACCTGCGCTAGCTTCGCGCCGAGTGATGGCGGACACGGCTCTCGCTCGAACGGGTCCGGGCGGCGTTGACTTTTAGCTGATTGTATTTATACAATAGTTGTATGAATACAATGCTGCCCCTTTCCGCCACGCGGCGCCCTCCCTCCGCGGTGCGGCAGGCAGTGGTGCTCGCCACCTGCTGCCTGAGCCTCCTGGTGGTGTCGATGGACGCGACCATCGTGAACGTGGCACTGCCCGACATCCGGCGCGATCTGCAGGCCTCGGTGAGGGGGCTGCAATGGGTCATCGACGCCTACACCATCGTGCTCGCGAGCTTCCTCATGCTCGGCGGATCCACGGCCGATCGCTACGGTCGCCGCCGCGTCTTCCAGGCGGGGACCGCCTTGTTCGCGCTGGGCTCCCTGCTGTGCAGCGTGGCGCCGAGCATCGGCTGGCTGGTCGCGGCGCGGGTCCTGCAGGCGACGGGCGGATCGATGATGAATCCGGTGGCGATGTCGATCATCGTGCATGCCTTCCCCGAGCCGGCGGCAAGGGCGCGGGCCATCGGCATCTGGGGGGCGGTCGCGGGGGCATCGCTGGGGCTCGGTCCACTGGCGGGCGGAGTGCTCACCCAGACCCTGGGATGGCATGCGATCTTCTGGATCAACGTGCCGATCTGCGCCGTGGCGCTGTGGCTCACCGCGCGCTTCGTGCCGGAATCGCGCGCACCGCATCCGCGCCGGCCCGACCCCGTGGGCCAGTCGCTTCTACTCGTCGGGCTGGCTGCGCTGGTCTTCGCGGTGATCGAGAGCGGCCGCGGTCCCGCGGTGGCCGGTGCCGCGGGGATATTGGCCGTGCTCGCGTTCGTGGGGCTGGTCGCCTACGAACGAGGCCGGCAGGAGCCGCTGTTGGACGTGCGCTTCTTCCGCAGCGTGCCCTTCAGCGCGGCGACGATCAACGCGGTGTGCATGTTCGCGGCGTTCGGCGGCTTCCTGTTCCTCAGCTCGCTGTACTTGCAGGATGTGCGCGGACTCCCGCCGTTTCGCGCCGGCCTGTGCATCCTTCCGGCGGCGCTCGCGGTGATGATCGTATCGCCGCTGTCCGGGCGGCTCGTGGGCGCACACGGCGCGCGGCCTTCGCTGCTCGTGAGCGGCAGCATGCTCTCGCTTAGCGCGCTGCTGATGACGCACCTTCAGCCACAGACGCCGCTCGCCGTCCTGCTGCCGGTGTTCGCGCTGTTCGGCATCGGCTTCGGCATGGTGAACGCGCCGGTGACTTTCGCCGCGGTGTCCGGCATGCCGCGCGCGCAAGCCGGCGTCGCTTCGGCCGTGGCCTCCACCAGCCGCCAGATCGGAGTCTCCGTCGGCGTGGCATTGGCCGGAGCGCTGGCCGGCGCAGCCGGGGGCGCCGAAGGCAGCGCCGCCTGGGCGGCCGGCTTCACGCAATCCACGCACGCGTTCTGGTGGATCCTCGTCGGCGCGGGCGTGCTCATCTTCGCGATGGGATTCCTGTCGACCGGCGCCTGGGCGAGGGCGAGCACCCGACGCATCGCGCACCTGATGGAGGAGCCGCAAGGAGGCCCGCGGTGAGGCGCACGGCACGCTACGGCGCCGCCGGGGGGCTCGAGGCGGAGCGGGCGTGGCGACTCCTGGTGGAGCTCGTCATGGAAACGCGAGGCGAATGGCGTCGGAAGGTCTCGGAGGCGACGGGCTTGCCGTTCAGCCGCGCGCGCGCATTGTGGCGCCTGGAGCGCGGACCGCGGAGCCTCACCGAGCTCGCACAGGACATGGGCACCGACGCGCCGGCCGCCACCGTGCTGATCAACGCCCTCGAATCTCGCGGCCTGGTGAAGCGCGAAGCGCACCCGACGGACCGCCGCGCGAAGCTGGTGTCGTTGACCGCCGCCGGCCGGCGCGTGCTCGCCGTGGTCGCGACGATCACCGACCAGCCGCCCCCCGCGCTCACCGGCTTGCCGCAAGGGGAACTGGCAGCGTTGCGGCGGACGTTGGAGAAGCTGGTGTCCCCGCCGCCGCCGGCAAGGAAAGGCTAGACCGATTCGATTCCGCGGGCCTCGGTCTGCGCAATTCGCCGCAGGTTCTCCTGAATCGAAAGACGATCCAGCTTCTCCAGCGGCAAGCTGATCAGCAATTCGATCCGGCGGCGAAGAGTCGTCATCGCCTGGCGAAATGCCGCTCGCTTCTGCTCTTCGGTTCCTTCGACAGCCGCCGGGTCGGGCACGCCCCAGTGAGCGGTGGTGGGCTTACCCGGCCAGACCGGGCAGGTTTCCTTCGCGGCGTTGTCGCACACCGTGATGATGAAGTCGATGGGCGGTGCGTCGGGACGAGCGAACTCGTCCCAACTCTTGCTGCGCAATCCTTGCGTCTGCATTCCGACCGACTGCAGCGTCTCGATCGTCCACGGGTTCACCCTGCCGTTGGGCTGGCTCCCCGCCGAAAACGCCTGGAAGCGCCCGCGGCCGAGATGGTTCAGGACCACCTCGGCGAGGATCGAGCGCGCGGAGTTGCCCGTACAGAGAAAAAGAACTCTATAGACTTTGGTCGCCATGGCTAGCTGCAGCAGGTCTTGCGCTGCTCGCCGGGCGAAGATGCGCAGCACGCTGCCTTCTGCTCTTCGACGGCGGCCGGCGCGCAGCACGCGTCCTCCCCCGCTTCACTGGATTCGCCGTGATAGAAGGGAACGGTGCCCAGGCTCTCGAAGGACTCCCAAGCCACGCCGGCCGGATCGGTGACCCAGTACTTGTTCGAGCGCGAGTAGCAACAGGCCACGTCCTTCTCTTCCTCCACGGCCGCGTCCGCGGCCTGCAGGCGGCCATGGATCTCCTCGAGCTCGGAGGGCTGATCGACCTGGAAGCCCAGGTGGTTGACCCCCGAAGCGCCGCCGCGCTGCGAGATCGCGAAGTTGACGCGCGGGTCCTCGAGCATCCACTTGGCGTAATCGTCTTTGACGACTGCAGGCTCGGCGCCGAACATCGTCGAGTAGAACCGGATGCTCTTCCGTAGGTCGGGGACGGCGACGTGCACGTGGAATCTCTTCATCTCGATAACTCCTCTTCAGGCGTTGGAAGGGTCTCGCCGAACGCGACGATTCATGCGCTTGCCGCTCCTGGGTCCACGGGCGCCGGAGCTGCAACCCGGTTCGCATGCCAGGCCGTCCTGGGCGCAGCAGTTCTCGGTGAGGTACGCGATGAGGGCGTTCATCTCCTGGAAGTTCGCCGAGTAGTAGATGAAACGCCCCTCCTGCCGCGCCCTCACGAGCCCGCTGTGGGCGAGCTCCTTCAAGTGAAAGGAGAGCGTGGCCGGCGCGATGCGCAACGATGCGCCGATCTCCCCCACCGAAAGGCCGGTCGGCCCGGCCTGAACCAATAACCGGTAGATGTGGAGCCGCGACTCCTGGGCGAGCGCGGCGAGGGAAACGACGGCGATCCGCGGATCCATGTTTCCATGATACTCGAACCATGGAATACATGTAAACGGGCATCAGGGCCGGCCTCCTGCATCCTTTTCGATCCTCCTTCGTCTTCTTGTTGCCGCGATACCCGAACCGCCCAGGAAGGAGAGTCACCGCAATGGATTCCGTACTGAATCTTCCACGCCGCAGCCCAATCGGGTTCCTCGCCCTATCGGCCATCGCGTGGCTGGGGCTTTACCTGGCGCTTGCCCCGGCCGCAAATGCCCTCACGGGATTTCTGCCGCTGGATCCGGACAGCCGTCTGGCCGCAGCCCTCGAGTTCTTCTTCTACGACACTCCGAAGGTGTTGCTGCTGCTGACAGGGGTCGTATTCGTGATGGGCATGGTGAACTCGTACTTCACCCCCGAGCGCACCCGCGTCCTGCTTGCCGGTCGAACGGAAGGGGCCTCGAACGTGTTGGCCGCGGGACTCGGCATCGTGACGCCCTTCTGCTCGTGCTCCGCCGTGCCGCTCTTCATCGGCTTCCTGCAGGCCGGGGTGCCGCTCGGCGTGACGTTCTCCTTCCTCATCTCGGCACCGATGGTGAACGAGGTGGCGCTCGCACTGCTCTTCGGCCTCTTCGGCTGGAAGGTCGCCCTGCTCTACGTCGGCCTCGGCCTCGCGGTGGCGATCGTCGCGGGATGGATCATCGGGCGCCTGCGGATGGAGCGCTTCCTCGAGGACTGGGTGCGCGACATGCCGCGCGTCCAGGCCATCGCGGCAGGCGGCGGACTCGCACTGAGCGAACGCATCGATGCCGGCTTCGCCAGCGTGCGCACCATCGTCGGGAAGGTCTGGCCGTACGTGCTGGCGGGCATCGCGATCGGCGCGGCGATCCACGGTTGGGTTCCCGAGGACTTCATGGCCGGCATCATGGGCAAGGATGCATGGTGGTCGGTACCGCTCGCCGTCGTGATCGGCGTGCCGATGTATTCGAACGCCGCCGGCATCATCCCGATCGTGCAGGCGCTGCTCGCGAAGGGCGCGGCGCTGGGCACGGTGCTCGCATTCATGATGAGCGTGATCGCGCTCTCCGCGCCCGAGATGGTGATCCTGCGCAAGGTGCTCAAGCCGCCGCTCATCGCCACCTTCGTCGCCGTCGTCGCGGCCGGCATCCTCATCGTCGGCTACCTGTTCAACGCAGTGCTGTGAAGCGGTTCACCGCCGCTGCGCATCCCAACCCCACGCAAGGAGAAATCGATGGACATCAAGGTACTCGGACCCGGCTGCGGCAACTGCCGCACCACCTACGCCCTGCTCGAGCAAGTCGCACGCGACAAGGGCGTCGAGGTCTCGCTCGCCAAGGTCGAGGACATGCAGCAGATCATGAGCTTCGGCATCCTCTCCACCCCCGGCGTGGTGATCGACGGGAAAGTGGTCCACTCGGGCGGGGTGCCCCCGCGCGCGAAGATCGAGCAGTGGCTTTCCGGGAGCGCGAGCGAGACCGTGGTCGCCCCGGCCCGGGCCACGGGTTGCTGTGGTGGAGGAGCATCGAAGACGAAGTGCTGCGGCTGAAGAAAGGGGGCGCCCGCGGGCGTGCTCCCCTCCCTCCCGGGGTTGATGAGGCGCAACGCGTCGTGGACGATCGGCTCGACAATGGAGCCCTTGGCGCATTGGCGCGCAATCCTTGAAGGACCGACATGACCGATCAATCCATCGACTTCGCGATCATCATGACCAGCGGACCGGACACGCCCAAGCGGCTCGCCTCGCCGTTCTTTCTCGCCGCGACCGCCGCCGCGGCGGAGCCGTACCTGGGAGCCGCGCAGAAACTGGTGAGCTTCTAAACGGACGATGCAGCCCCGCCCAGCCCCCTCGCGCTCGGACGGCTCGACCCGCGGCGGCTTGCAACCGTCGACGCTGCCGGCCTTCGCCCTGCTCTTCTCGGTCTCGCTGAAAGGCGACCCCCGGCGGGCGGATTTCGATTCCGAAGCGATGCGGGCCGCGCTGGCGGCCCATGTGACGCCGTTCGCACCGGCCGAGCTCGCCGCCTACCAGCGCCTGCGCGACGAGGCGGATGCCCATGTCCTGGGCATGCCCTTCATGGAGGCACAGCGCCTGGCACACCGACCCATCGGCCGGGTGATGCTGGGCGGCGAGCCGGCCCCTTCGCTCACGCCGCGCGCGGCCGAAGTGCACTTGTTCACGCACGTCGCCGGCGTGGCGCTATGGGAGCTTTGGCTGCCCGCACCGCAAGGGGCCTTCGACGTCGATCGATGGAACGCATGGCTCGACGCTGATGCGCCGGACAGCCTTCCGGCCAAGGCGTGGCAAATGCTCGAACCCATGAACCGTGCGCTCGGGGCGACGGCCGGCTACCACCAATACCTGCCATGCAGCGTGGTCCGGCTGCCCGATAGGCCGCTCACCGCGCTCACCGAAGGGAACTCCGGGGACATCGTCCGGCTGCTTTGGCGCGATCGCTCGACGCGCCCCCTCAAGCGCGAGGTGGTCGAAGCCGAGCTCGCCCGCGATTACTGCGCGCGCGAAGGCGGAATCACGCTGCTCGGGCGCCGGGCCGCGCTCGACATCCACGGCAACGAGGACGAGGCCGCGGCAGGAGCATCCGATCGCGCGCTGCCCCCGAAAAGCGCGATGCCCTTCCTCGTGACGCTCGAGCTGCTGATGATCGAGCGGGCCGTGCTGCTCCACCTGCACGATCGACTTTCGCAGACCGTTCCAACGACGATCAAGGGCCTGCTCGACCTCAAGCGGCAAGTCGCCGATGGCCTCGAGGAGTACTACGGCGCGACGCTCGCGAGCACGCGCTTCGGCGACGCCGTGGCGGAGGATGGCGAGCGGCTGCTCGGCATCGTCGATGCCTACGATGCCTTGATGGATCGACTGGAAACCGTGAGCTTCACGCTCACCACCGGCTACCAGCAGCGCATGACCGACATGCAGTTCTGGCTGACGGTGGTGTTCGGCGCGACGGAGGTCGGCTTCATCGCGTCGAGCATCGCGACCTGGCACTACCGCGACGAGCTGGGTGCCGTTCTCGCATGGGCCCTCGGAGCGACGCTCGTGACCGCGGGCGCGCTGGTGGCGCTATTAAGGAACCTGATGAACCGGAAGTGAACGGCGGTCGCAGCCCGGATCCATGCGGTCGAGCTCTATCTGTATCGTCGCGTGGCCGATGCCGTATCGATCCCGCAGCGAGTGCGCGATCGCGTCGAGGAAGGCGTTGCCGGGGTGCCCTTCCGGCATGACGAGGTGGGCGGTCAGCGCGACCTCCGAGGTGCTCATGGCCCAGACGTGCAGGTCGTGCACTCCCTCGACCCCGGGCCGCGACGACAGGAAGGTTTCCACCGCATGCAGGTCGATCGCATCGGGGACGCCGTCGAACATCAGGTGGAGCGACTGCCGGAAAAGCCCCAACGTCCCGCCGACGATGACGACGGCGATGGCGAGGCTCGCAACCGGGTCGAGCCAGCTCCATCCGGTCCACAGGTACAAAGCGCCGGAAGCGACAACGCCCAGTGACACGAGCGCGTCGGCCACCATGTGCATGAACGCTCCGCGAATGTTGAGGTCCGTCGCGCGGCCCGACATGAAAAGAGCCGCAGTGGCGCCGTTCACCACGGTCCCGATCGCCGCGACCGCAACGATGGTGAGTCCGTTGGTCGCCACGGGCGAACCGAGTCGACCCATCGCCTCCCAGGCGAGCGATCCCATCGCGACCAGCAGCAGGATGGCGTTGGCGAGCGCCGCCATGATCGAGGCGCGGCGCCATCCGTAGGTATGCCGATGGTCGGGCGTGAACCGGCCCGCCACGGCAGCCACCCAGGCCAGGGCCAGGCCCGCAACGTCGCTCAGGTTATGGCCGGCGTCGGCGAGCAACGCGAGCGAATCTGCGCGCAATCCGTAGTACGCCTCGATCGCGACGAAGCCCACGTTGAGCGCGATGCCCACGGCGAATGCGCGGTTGAACGCTGCGGGAGCCGGCGCGTGATCGTGGGCGTCGTGTTCCATCACGCTGATCCGCTCAATAGGCGGAGCAGGGAATGCACACCGGCTTGCCGTCCTTCATCCTCAGATAACGATCGAACACGTATTCGCCGCAGGCGCTGCACTTGGTCTTGTTGAACGAGCCCTTTGGCGGCTTGAACTGGAAGTCGGGTTTCGGCTCCACGGCAAAAAGCGCTTCGTCGGTCTGTTCGTAGACCCAGCGAATCGCTTCCTCGCTCACCGCCGCGGGAATCCGGGACGGCTCGATTCCTTTCTTGCGGGTGGCGATGAACTCGAGCTTGCCCATCGCATCGACGGCATCGGACTTGAGCGAAATGCGCACAGCCCCCTTCTGCGGGTGATGGAAGATGGCCGCGAGCTTGCCGTAGAAGGTCTTGGCGATGAGGAGCTTGCCGTAGGTGGCACCGGTGGCCGCCTGGATGCCATCCATCATGCACGTCTGCGGATGCGCCTCGCCCAGTTCCGCGAAGACGAAGAATCCGTGGTCCTTCTCCCTTTCGATGCCCAGTTTCTCGAGGGCGAGGCGGCCCATGCGATAGCCGATCGGCATGAACGGGCATTGGTGGCCGTGGAATTCGAAGGCCCATTCGGGCGGGATATGTTGCGTCGTCATGTGACTCTCCTTCATGCAAGGCATTACTTGAAAACGTCGAAGAACATCTTCGCCGCAACCAGCCACAGCACGACGCCGATGATCTTCTTGAGCTGGCTGCTGGAGAGCTTCTCCTTCATCCATTGCGATCCGGCGAACGATCCACCGGCGGCCATGAGCGCCATGATCCCCAGGAAAGTCATGTCCAGTCTTGCGAACGTGGCGTGGCCGAGAAAGCCGGAGAGCGACGAGAAGACCACCGCCACGGCACTGGTGGCGGAAGCTCGCTTGGCGTCGAGGCCGAGCCCGTTGAGCGCCGGAACGATGACGTTTCCTCCTCCCACCCCCAGAAGACCCCCGATGAAGCCGGCCGCACCGCCGACGCTCGCACCCACCAGCCAGACTTTCTTGGCGCTGGCATCCTGAACGCGCGCCTGCGATCGATGGAACAGCATCATCGCGCCGGCGAATGCGAGGAAAACGGCGAAGAGGAGGAGCAGGATCGTCTTGTCGACGTGCGGCGTGGCGCGAGCGCCGATGGGCGCGAACACGACCGCCATGGCGGCGACGGGCAATGCGACGCGCCAGTCGATGAGCCGGCCACGCCAATAGTTGATCGTGGCGAACGAAAGGCTGATGGCGTTGAGGAGCAGTGCGGCCGGAGCGGCCTCGGCGAGCGGTACGCCGAGATAGTAGAAGAACGGAACGAACAGGAACGCGGCGCCGATTCCGGCCATGGCCGTCAATCCGGAGAACAGCAGCACGACGGGCGCGGCAACCAGGTAGAAAGCGAGCGTCATCATTTACCCGGCGGCGGGCACGACGAGCATTTCACGTCATTTCGCCCGCACCAGGCTTCAACGTGGCGCGGCGCGCACGAGGCGACCGCCGAGCTGCGCGCCGGGCGCCACGGTGTTGAAGACGGTGCCGTAGCGTTTCACGTTCTCGTGCAGCAACTCGAGCCGCCGGTCGGACTCGTCGGTGTCGACCGCGATTTCATAGTCGATGGATTCGAGCCTCGGAGGCGTGTCCTGGCGGACGGCGTGCAGCCGGATATCGACCGCGCGCAGCTCGAACTTGAGGATCGGCATCACGCGCTCGATGCCCTTCAGCATGCAGGCGCCCAGCGCGGCGAGCAGCAGCTCCGCAGGATTGAATGCGTCGCGGCGGCCGGCGAGGTCGGTGTCGAGGGCGATCGACGCTTCCTTGCAGGAAGCCAGGCTGCCGTGCGCATCGATCCGGCGGGCGGTGACGTGGAATTCCATCCTGCGGCCATGATCGCAGGCGCGCCGGCTGGAGCGCTGACTCAGATCAAGCCGAGGTCTCTAAACCGTGACGTGTCGTGAAGCTCACTTCAACCGATAAGCGGCGTGGCAGGCCACGCAATTGGCCGTAACCTCGGCGAGCGCGGCGAGCGCGGGCTTCAGGTCGCTCGTCGCCGAGGCGTCCTGCGCCGCAATCGCGAAACGGCTGGCACTCCGGTGCATGGCGCTGCCCGCGTTTTGCATGCCCTCGGGCATGTACTTCGCCACCTCGTGAGCGCCGTGCGCGGCGAGCGAGGACATGCCGAGGCGGCGCTCGGCAATGTCGGCCGCCTGGTCGAGCTTGCCCGCCGCGAGCGTCGCCTGGATTTCCTGCAGCGTACGCAGGTGATCGCGCATGTTGGCGAGCGTGTGATCGCGAAGCTCCGGGGGAAACTCGACCTCCATGCGTCGATCGGCCGCGGGTGCGTCGCCGCCGGGACCGGCTGCGTGCCCGTGGGCCACCGGGTCGTGCATGGGCAGCTGTGACGGAGAGCCGGGCGTCGCTGCCATGCTCGCCTGCGCCGAGCGCATCATCGCGGCCATTCCGTCGCGCGCGAGCTTGCTAACCTCGCCGGCGTGCGCCTGGAGGGCGGCCACCACCTTCGGGTCACTTGAAGTCTGGGTCACGACGGATCCCTTGGCCGTCGCCTCGACCGCCGTCTCGATCCTGTCCTTGTTCGCGAACAGGATCGGCAGCGTCGGGCTGAACATGTTGAATGGCCGCCCGTCCGCGAGTCGCCGCTCCATGCTCGCGACGTGTGCCCGGATGAAGCCCGCCAGCCGCGGGTCGTCGGACTCGGTCACCGTCCTGATTCCATTGCTCAGGTTGGTGACCGTGCGCCGGATTCCCTCGTGGTCCACGAGCAGCTCGTGGACCGTTGCCATGTCGGCGCCCGAAGCCGCGTCGTGCGACATCATGCCGCCCATGGGGCCGTGCATCATCATCCCGGGCCCCATCCCGCCGGGAGCCGCGAACGCGACGGCTGCCGCGAGCGCGATCCCCAGCGATCCCACCACCGCGATCCCGATCTTTCCCATGGACTACTTGGATGCCGACCCGAAGCCCATCGGACCGCGATGCTCGGGCAGCGTGATGCCCTTTTCCCTGGCGCGCTTCTGCATCTCGGAACGGTTCGCCTCGGCCAGCTTCTGACGCTCCTCGGGAGTCTTCGCGCTGCGCATCTTTTCCATCAAGGCAGTGCGCTCCTCGGGGGTCATGAGTTGCTGTCCGGCCATGGCGCTACCCATCGGCCCGTGGCCCATCGTGGCGCCACCCATGCCACCCATTGCCTGCATTCCCAGGCCACCACCCATCCCGGGGTGCGCGTATGCGACGGAAACGGAGAGGGCGACGCCCGAGGCAACGACGATTCCCAATGCAATCTTGTGCGTGCGTTTCATGAACTGTGTCCTTTCAGTGAATCGAGAATTGCTGCGTTTGTGCAAGGCCCATTGAACCAGCCGCCCGTAACATCGCGATGTCACGGAATCCCCTTTTGGTAGCGCCGCGTTGCAATAGTCGGGATTGATACACGGGGTTACGATTCCGCGTTGCGGCACGCTCCCACCCGGGTATACATCGGCCATGGACAAGCAGGACCACATCCTCATCGTGGACGACGACGCCGAGATTCGCGCCCTGTTGCGCGAGAATCTCGAGAAGCACGACTATCGCGTCACCACCGCGGCCAACGGCAAGGAGATGCGCACGGCCACGGCCGCCTCCCTGCCCGACCTCATCGTCCTGGACCTGATGCTGCCGGGCGACGATGGGCTCGAGCTCTGCCGCGAATTGCGGTCGCGCTCCAGCGTGCCAATCATCATGCTCACGGCGCGCGGCGACGAGACCGATCGCGTGGTGGGGCTCGAAATGGGCGCGGACGACTACGTCGCCAAGCCCTTCAGCGCACGCGAGCTCGTCGCCCGGATCAAGAGCGTGCTGCGGCGCGCCCGATCGCTGCCGCAGAACCTGCGCCAGGATCGGGTCGCGTCCTTTCGCTTCGCCGGCTGGACGCTCGACCTCGCCACCCGCAACCTCGTTTCCCCGGCGGAAGTGGTCGTTGCATTGAGCGGCACCGAGTTCAGGCTGCTGCGGGTCTTCCTCGATCACCCGAACCGCGTCCTCACGAGGGACCAGCTGGTCGATCTCATGTTGTCGCGCGAGGCGGGTCCCTTCGACCGCGCGGTCGACGTCCAGGTGAGCCGGCTGCGGCATCGACTGGGCGACGATGCGCGGGAACCGGCCATCCTCAAGACCGTGCGCGGCCACGGCTACGTGCTGGCAGCCGACGTCGTGGCCTCTGCCCGATGACGCTCCTGCCGCGCTCGCTCTTCGGCCGGCTGGTGGCCGTGATGCTGATCGGGCTGGTCACTGCGCAGCTCGTGAGCTTCGCGATCCATATGCACGAGCGCAGCCAGGTGCTGATGGAAGCGAGCGGCATGCAGTCGGCGCAGCGCATCGCCGATATCGTGAAGCTGCTGGAATCGCTCGGGCCGCCGGAACGCGCGCGGGTGGCCGGCGTCCTCAGCACGCCGCCAATGGCGATCAAGCTCGCTCAACGTCCCCTTGTGCCGATCGAGCAGGACGCGAACCGCAGCGCTCGCGCCGCGCTGTTCGGAGCATTCCTGTGGCGCGCGTTGGGTGACGCGTGGCCCGTCGATGTCGCGGTGGCGGAGAACGGCGCCGCACCGGCACCGATCCGCGGCATGCGCGGAGGTCCCATGGGACCCGGGGCGAATCGCATGGCATTCCACCCCGGCATGCCCTATTTCACCCAACCGGCACTTTCCTTCGTCGCCCAGGTGCGCCTTCACGACGGAACGCTCGTCACCTTCGACTCGCGGCAATCCGCGCAATTGGAAGGCTGGCCGTATCGATTGCTCGCGAGCCTCGCGGTGCTGCTTGTGGGAGTGATCGCCGTCTCGCTGCTCGCGGTGCGATGGGCTACGCGGCCCCTCAACGCGCTCGCCGACGCGGCCGAGGAGCTCGGACGCGACATCGACCGCCCGCCTCTCGCGGAAGCCGGGCCGCTCGAAGTGACGCGCGCCGCACGCGCTTTCAACACGATGCAGGCACGTCTGGCGCGCTACATCGGGGACCGCACGCGAGTCCTCGCCGCGATGTCGCACGACCTCAAGACGCCGATCACACGCCTGCGACTGCGCGCGGACCTGCTCGACGACGCGTCGCTCCGGGCGAAATTCACGAATGACCTCGCGGAGATGGAATCCATGGTCGGCTCGGCGCTGGATTTCCTGCGCGGGCTGGAGAGCGCGGAACCCGTGAAACCGATCGACGTGAATGCGCTGCTCGAGAGCCTGCAGGCGGATTGCTCCGAGACGGGCGGCAAGGTCGCGCTCGCGAGCGGACCCATCGCGCCATACCTCGGCCGCCCCCAGGCGCTCAAGCGCTGCCTGTCGAATCTCCTCGACAACGCGATCAAGTATGGCGGCGCCGCGACGGCCACCGTCGACGACAGCGAGGAGCGCCTCGAGATTCGCATCCGCGACGAAGGTCCCGGCATTCCACAGGCCGAGCTCGAGCGGGTCTTCGAGCCCTACTACCGGCTGGAGGGCTCGCGCAGCCGCGAAACCGGCGGCACCGGGCTCGGCTTGACGATCGCGCGCAGCATCGCGCAGAGCCATGGCGGGGAGCTCGTGCTGCGCAACCGGCCCGAAGGCGGGCTCGAGGCGAGGCTCAGGCTTCCGCGTCGCAGGGCGTGATCGCGAGCGGCGAACGTGCTTCGTCGCCCATTGACGCGCGTCAATCCACCTCGGGCGAGCGGGTCGACAATCGGGTGTCAAGCGATCCGCATCGGATGTTTTGTCGCCGTGAACCGGACACCCCACACAGCTTGTTTCCCGATGAACCTTCCCAGCGAAGGAATGTGCGACATGGTGCGGCCATGGCATTGATTCGTGCCGAGCGCCTCGTCAAGACCTACCGGGCCGGAGAAGTCGAGGTGCGTGCGCTGAAAGGCGTCGACTTCACGATCGAGGCCAAGTCGTTCGTCGCGTTCGTGGGGCCCTCGGGCAGCGGCAAGACCACCCTGCTCAACATGATCGGCTGCCTCGACCACCCCACGAGCGGCACGCTTTCGGTAATGGACACCGACGTGGGCAGGCTCGACCGGCGCGCGGCCGCCGATTTCCGCGGCCGACACATCGGCTTCGTGTTCCAGGACTTCAACCTGATCCCGGTCCTCACCGTATACGAGAACATCGAGTATCCGTTGATCATGGTCCAGGACTGGCCGGAGGCGAAGCGGCGCGAGCAGATCGCGCGGCTGCTGGAGGCCGTGGGCATGTCCGGCCAGGAGAAGAAGCGGCCGGACCAGATCTCCGGAGGACAGAAGCAGCGCGTCGCGGTCGCGCGCGCCCTGGCCACGAACGCGCAACTGGTGCTCGCCGACGAGCCGACGGCCAACCTCGACCACGATACCGCGTACCGCATCATCGAGCTCATGAAGAAGATGCGCGACGATCTCGGAACCACGTTCATCTTCTCGACCCACGATCCCAAGATCATGGGCGAGGCGGAAGTGATCTTCCAGCTCGAGGACGGCAGGCTTCAGGCCCAGCCGAAGACGCAACCGAAGGTCGCGCTCCATGCTTAAGGTCCTGAAGATCGCCGCGCGCAACCTCGCCCGCTTCGGCCGGCGCACGTTGCTCACCTCCGCCCTCATCACGCTGGGGATCGTGGCGGTTCTGCTCTTCGTCGCCACGACCGGATCGTTCAAGTCCATCATGATCGGGCAATTCACCGACTCGATGCTGGGCCACCTCCAGGTGCATCGCAAGGGCTACGTCGCCTCGATCGACAGCCTGCCGCTCAACCTCAACATGCCGCCGGCGATGGTCGCCAGGGTCGAGGAGGTGCTGAAAGGCGATCCCGCCGTCGAAGCATGGTCGCCGCGCGTCAAGTTCGGCGCCATGTTCAGCAATTTCACCGAGACTACGAGCGTTCGCGTGAACGGCGTGGACCCGGTGAAGGAAGCGGCCACCACGCCGCTCCTGCCCGGCCGGTTGGTCGGCGAAAGGAAGTCCGGACCCCTGCTGCGGCCCGGCGAGATCCTGGTGCCGGAAGTGATCGCGCGGGGACTGAAGGTGAAGGTCGGCGACACCGTGGTCCTCGTCGCCACCAACCTCGACGGATCCGTCAACGGCAAGACGCTCGTCGTCGGCGGCATCGTGCAAAGCGCGACGGGGCCCAGCGGCAAGGACGCCTACATCGACATCGACGATGCCCGTGCGCTCCTGCGGATGAAGGACGCCCAGGCGAGCGAGATCGCGGTCCGTCTGAAGGATCCCGCGCAGCTCGACAAGGTCTACGCGCAATTGAGCCGGGAATTCGCGGGCTTCACGAACAAGGAAGGCAAGCCCGCCCTGGAAGTGCACACCTGGGCCGATCTCTCGCCCTTCTCGAGCATCGTGCGGATGATCGACCTCCTCGCGGTCTTCATCAAGGTCATGCTCGTCTCCATCGTGCTGATCAGCGTGATGAACGTGATGATGATGGCGGTCTACGAGCGCATCCGCGAGATCGGGACCATCTCCGCCATCGGCACGCCGCCGCGCAGGATCCTCTCGCTCTTCCTCACCGAGGGCCTGCTGCTCGGCGTGGGCGGCACCGCGCTCGGCACCGCCATCAGCCTCGTCGTGATCTACGCCTTGAACATCTGGAAGCCCGCGTTCAAGTTCGGCATGCAGTCCTCCCCCGTGACGCTTTCGCCCGCGGTGAGCGTGGCGGACGTGGCGACGATCGCCGGGCTGGTCATCGTCATGTCGGTGCTCGCGAGCTTCCAACCCGCATGGAAGGCCTCGCGCATGGACCCGGTCCGCGCCCTGGGCCACGTCTAGGACGGAGCCGGGAACATGAAGAAGCTGCTGGGCCTCATCGCCTTCGTCGTCGCGCTGCCGGCGTTCGGCGCCATCGACGGCGCGCAGATCCTGCAGAAGGTGGATCGCAACCTGGAGCCCGAATCGTACGAATCGTACCGGCAGCTCACCGATATCCAGCCCGACGGAACCAAGAAGGTCTCGGTGCTCTACACGATGAAGAAGGGCCGCGACAAGATCGTGGCGCTGTTTCTCGCGCCCGCGAGCGACAAGGGGCGCGTCACGCTGCGGCTGGGCGACAACATGTGGCTCTACATCCCGGACGTGGGGCGCGCCATCCGGATCACGAGCCTGCAATCGGTCACCGGGAGCGTCTTCAACAACGCCGACATCCTGCGCATCGACTACACCGCGGAGTACGCCGTCGAGTCCGCCGAGGAGCAGGGCGACGCGTACGTGCTCACCCTCAAGGCGAAAACCGGCGATGTCGCCTACGACCGCCTCAAGATGTGGGTGGACAGGAAGGCGATGCTGCCCGTCACCATCGAGTGCTACGCGGCGAGCGGCCTGCTCATCAAGACGCTGCGCTTCAAGGACATCAAGGACTTCGGCGGCGGCATCAAGCGTCCCGCCACGCTCGAGACCGACAGCCCGCTGCAGAAGGGCTACAAGTCGGTCATGCAGTGGTCGGGCCTCAAGAAGCGCGATTTCCCCGACGAGATCTTCACCCTCAACTACCTTCCGAGGGTCCAAGAGCTGCGCAAATGAATCGCGCGCGGGCGGCGATCGCGTTCGGGCTGTCCGTCTTCCTCGCTCGCGCTGCGCGCGATCCCGGCGGCCGCGGACGAGCCCGTCTTCGACGCTTCCGCATTCGAGAAGAAGCCCTTCGAGCTGGGCGGGTACGTCGAGCTCAAGCAGGAAAGCTTCGACCTCAACCGTGACGGGGCCTTCTACCGGCTCAACAACCTGGGCCTGCCGCAGCGGGAGAGCCTCGACCGCACGAGCGCGACGTTGCAGCTCGCCGGGAAGCTGCGCCAGGGAATCGGCACTTTCGATTTCCGTACGAACTCGAGCCTGCAGCGGGACGAGTCGTCCCACAGCCACGACAACAGCATCTACGAGGCCGCCTACTCGATCCGCCCGGACCCGGGATTCACGCTCGAGGCCGGCAAGCGCGCCCTCAAGTGGGGCAAGGGCTACGCGTGGAACCCGATCGGGTTCGTCGAGCGCCCCAAGGACCCGAACGATCCCCAGCTCGCGCGCGAGGGCTTCGTCATGGCGGATGCCGACTGGATCGCGAGCCCCGGGGGTGCGCTGCAAACGATCGCCTTCACGCCCGTGCTGCTGCCGGTGGAGAAGCGACATCAACGGCGATTTCGGCCTGCCGCGGGCACTTGAACCCCGCCGCGAAGCTTTACTTGCTCTACCGGGATACGGACCTCGACTTCGCCTGGCAGGGCAAGGGGAGCCGGCCCGCGCGATTCGGATTCGATTTCTCGCGCAACGTCATCGACGAACTTCGAGATCCACGGCGAATGGGCGCGGATCCTCGATTTCCCGAAGCCGATCACGGATAGCGCCGGGCACGTGACGACCGCAGACGGGCGATGCGACGAGCTATCTCCTCGGCTTGCGCTATCTCACCGCGGCCGACACCACCTACATCGCGGAGTATTACCGCAACGGCACCGGCTACTCCGACGACGAGGCCCATCAGTTCTATCGATTGGTCGACACGGGATTCTCGCAATTCCAGCAGACCGGCGACGGTGCATTGCGTGCAGCGCGCGCTCTCGCTCAGCCAGGGCAGCTACGGAAGGCCCAATCCCGGGCACCGACTATCTCTACTTCCGCGCGCAGCAGAAGGACGCGTTGGGCATCGTCTACTTCACGCCGGCGCTCACCGCGATGGCGAATCTCCGGGACCACAGCTACCAGGTGACGCCCGGAGCTGCAGTACACGGGCTTCAACAACCTGGAGCTGCGCTTGCGGTCGTTCCTGCTGCACGGAGGCGCCGGCACCGATTTCGGCGAGAAGCTCGCTTCGCGGAGGATCGAGCTCTATGCGAGATACTATTTCTGAGCGCGCCTAGAAGCTGATCACCGCCGCTGCCTCGCGCGCGAAGCGAGGGAACGCGACCGCCGCGGACTCCAATGCGATTCCACGCCTTCGGAACGCCTCTTCCGAGCCGAGCTTCTGGGCAAGCCCGATGCAAGCGGTGACGCGCGCACCCAGCTTCACGAGATTGTCCATCGACGCATTGAAATCCTTGCGCTCCGGATTCGAGAGGACGCTTTCCGCGGGGCCGAACACGTACACCTCGAGCTCGCTCTCGCCCGCGTCCCTGGCCTGGAATATCCGCTCGGCCAGTGCGGGCACCGTCGACAGCGCGCCGGGATCGTCGTGGAAAAGATGCAGGACCAGTTTCGACATGTGCGTTCTCCTTTCGATTCTTTCCATTCAGCTCCCATGGCGGGATGTGGCTCTGCCCATCTCGTTCACAGCATCTCCTCCGGTGCCAGCGCGCCCAGCTCGCCCCCCAGCGCCGGGCTCTCGATGAGGAGGGCGGTCTCGGTGTTCGATCGCATCGAGCGTGGATCGAGATTCATCGAGCCGACGAGGACGCGCTCGCGGTCCACGACGACCGCCTTTGCGTGCAGGCGAGGATGTCACGGAGCCCGGTTGCCCGCCACGAATTCGACGCGTCCTGGCGCCCTCAGGTTCCCGGCCGCGGCACGTGGCAGCACACCTGCCCGGCCTCGTCGAAGCGCACCTGGCAGTTCTCGACCATGGTTTCGCGAAGCCGCCGCCGTGCGCGCTGGATACGTGACTTGACCGCCGGAAGCGTGAGGCGGTTCGCCTCGGCGTACTGCTGCAGCTTCATGCCGTCGAGATCGCATCGCCGCAGGACGTCGCGATCCTCCTCCGAAAGGCGCAGGAGCGAGCGCTCGACGCATCCCGCGAGCTCGTCCACGGGCGCCATGGCCTCCTTCTCGTCGGCCAGGTCCTCGGGCAGAGGAACGCTCGCCTTCTCGCGCCGGGCATGGTCGACCAACGCATTGCGCGCCACCTCGAAGAGCCACGCACGCGGATTCTCGAGCGCGCAGAAGCCCGCGCCATGGCGCATCGCCTTGAAGAACGTTTCCTGCACGAGGTCGTCGGCCAGATCCGGATCGGAGGCTCGACGTGCCAGGTAACGGCGGACCTCCGCATGGTGCTCCTGCCATGCCTTCAATGCGCAGCCGAACAGGAGCTCGCTCGTGCCGGCGTCGCCGCTCACCATGCTCAGTCCGCCTGATGCATCTGCAGGCCTGGCGGACAGCACTGCTCGTCGCTTTGGACCCCGTCGCGCCGTTCGTACCACGCGCGCGTGCGGTTCACCACCGCGACCGCCGCGAGCATCACCGGCACCTCGATCAGCACGCCCACCACCGTCGCGAGCGCCGCGCCCGACTCGAAGCCGAACAGCACGATCGCCGTCGCGACCGCCAGCTCGAAGAAGTTGGAGGCGCCGATCAATGCGGACGGCCCTGCGACGCAGTGGGGCGAGCGCACGGCGCGGTTGAGCAGATAGGCGAGGCCGGAGTTGAAGAACACCTGGATCAGGATCGGCACCGCGAGCAGCGCGATCACCATCGGTTGCGCGATGATCTGCCTGCCCTGGAAGCCGAACAACAGCACCAGCGTGGCGAGCAACGCCGCGAGCGACACCGGATGCATCAAGCCGAGCACCCGCTGCATGCGCAGCTCGCCGTGCGCACCCGAGAGGAGCCAGCGTCGCCACAGGCTCGCGACGATGAGCGGGGCGACGATGTAGAGCGCCACCGACAGGACGAGGGTCGCCCACGGGACGGCGATGGACGAGAGCCCGAGCAGCAGCCCCACGATCGGCGCGAAGGCCACGATCATGATCGCATCGTTGAGCGCCACCTGCGACAGCGTGAAGTGCGGCTCGCCGCGGGTGAGGTGGCTCCAGACGAACACCATTGCAGTGCACGGCGCGGCCGCGAGGATGATCAGGCCGGCGATGTAGGAGTCGATCTGGTCGGCGGGCAGGTACGGCCGGAAGACCCGCCCCACGAAGAGCCACGCGAGGAGCGCCATGGAAAACGGCTTGACGCCCCAGTTCACGAACAAGGTCACCGCCACGCCGCGCCAATGCCGGCGCACGCCCTTGATCTCCTTCAGCTCGATCCTGAGAAGCATCGGGATGATCATCAGCCAGATGAGTGCCGCGACCGGGAGGTTCACGTGCGCCACTTCCATCGCGCCCACGGCGTGGAAGAGCCCCGGCCACGCCTGGCCCAGCAGGACGCCGGCCCCGATGCACAGGAAGACCCAGACGGTGAGGTAGCGTTCGAATGCGCCCATGGGGGCGCCGGCGGCCTTCCGGCCGGTGGTTTCGCATTGCGCGGACATGATTCGGTTCCTTATCGCGTCGCCTTCCGCAGGACCGGGCGGCCGCGTCTGGCCCCGCGCGCGGCGGGCAGTTGCGCGCATTGCTCGGGGTGGCCTGCGCAGCACTCGTCGGTGAGGTACCCGATGAGGGAGATCATCAGGGTCAGGTTGGCACGGTAGCGCTGGAAGCGACCCTCCTGCTCGACGGTGAGCAGCCCCGCATGGGTCATCGCCTTCAGGTGGAAGGAGAGATTCGTCGGCGGCACGTCGAGCGCCTCGGCGATCTGGCCGGCGACCCGGCCACCGGTTCCGTGCTTCACCAGCAGGCGATAGACATCGAGCCGGACCTCGGAAGACAGGGATTCGAAGATTCGCGCCGCGGATGTCTTTTCCATGGATCAACTTTACAACAATTGTTGAAGTATAGGAGAAAGCGCATCGCGCCAGGTTGCGCGAGGTCAAATGAGCGCGCTGAAAATCCCCGGAGGCCGATTCCGGCCGCGTCGTGCGGCGATCGACCTACTGCTTCTCCCGCAACTGATCCAGGATGCCCGGATTTTCGAGGGTCGAGGTGTCCTGCGTGATCTCCTCGCCCTTCGCGATCGAGCGCAGCAGGCGCCGCATGATCTTGCCCGAGCGCGTCTTCGGCAGGTTATCGCCGAAGCAGATGTCCTTCGGCTTGGCGATCGGACCGATCTCCTTCGCCACCCACTCCCGCAGCTCGGCGGCGATCTTGTGCGCCTCCGCTCCCTTGGGCGCGGGCCCTTGAGCACGACGAACGCACAAACCGCCTCGCCCGTGAGCTCGTCCGGGCGGGAAACGACCGCGGCCTCGGCCACGAGATTCTTGTTCGCGACCAGCGCGGACTCGATCTCCATCGTCCCGAGCCGGTGGCCGGACACATTCAGCACGTCGTCGATGCGACCGATGATCCGATAGTAGCCGTCCTCATCGGTGCTGGCGCCGTCGCCTGCGACGTAGTACTTGCCCTTGAACTCGTCCGGGTAGTACCCCTTCTTGAACCGTTCGGGATCGCCCCAGATCGTGCGGATCATGCCAGGCCACGGCCGCGTGATCACGAGAATGCCGCCCTTGCCTCTTCCGACCGATTCGCCGGTCTCGTCGACGATGTCGGTGAAGATTCCGGGCAGCGGGAAAGTGCACGACCCGGGCTTCAACGGCGTGGCGCCCGGCAGCGGCGAGATCATGTGGCCCCCGGTCTCGGTCTGCCACCACGTATCGACGATCGGGCAGCGCGAGTCGCCCACCGTCTCGTAGTACCAGACCCATGCCTCGGGGTTGATCGGCTCGCCCACGGTGCCGATGATGCGCAGCGACTTGAGGTCGTACTTGCGCGGCAGGTCATGCCCGGCCTTGATGAGGGATCGGATCGCGGTGGGCGCGGTGTAGAACACGGTCACCTTGTGGTCCTGGATCATCTTCCAGAAGCGGCCCGCGTCCGGATAGGTCGGCACACCCTCGAAGACGACCTGCGTCGCCCCGATGCCGAGCGGCCCGTACGCGCCGTAACTGTGACCCGTGATCCAGCCGACGTCCGCGGTGCACCAGAAGACGTCGCTCGGCTTGTAGTCGAACACCCACCGCATCGTGAGGATGCACCAGAGCAGGTAGCCGCCCGTCGAGTGCTGCACTCCCTTCGGCTTCCCGGTGGATCCCGACGTGTAGAGGATGAAGAGCGGATGCTCCGCGTTCACGTACGTCGGCTCGCAGTCCGAGGGCTCGCCGGCAACCGCGTCCGACCACCAGATGTCCCGGCCGGAGGTCATGCCCACCGCGCTGCCGGTGCGCCTGTAGACGACGACGTTCTTCACCGCCTCGCATCCGCCCATCGCGAGCGCTTCGTCGATGGCGGGCTTGAGCTGGATCTCCTTGCCGCCGCGCATCTGGCCATCGGCAGTGACGATCGCGGTCGCGCCCAGATCGACCAGGCGCTCCTGGACGCTTTTCGCGGAGAACCCGCCGAAGACGACGGAATGCGGAGCGCCGATGCGCGCGCACGCCTGCATCGCGACCACCGCCTCCACCGACATCGGCATGTAGATGAGGACGCGCTCGCCCTTCGCCACGCCCAGCTTCTTCAGGCCGTTCGCGAACTGGCAGACACGCCGATACAGCTCGCGATAGGTGACCTCGTTCACCTTTCCGTCGTCGGCCTCGAAGACGATCGCAACCTTGTCGGGCTGTGTCTTCAGGTGCCGGTCCAGGCAATTGTAGGAAGCGTTCAGCTCGCCGTCGTGGAACCACTTGTAGAACGGCGCATTGGATTCGTCGAGGACCTTGGTGAAGGGCTTGGACCAGGAGAGCTCCTCTCTCCCGTACTTCGCCCAGAAGCCCTCGAAGTCGCGCTCCGCCTCGCGACACAGGGCCTCGTAGGCGGCCATTCCGGAAATGTTCGCCTGCTTGACCATCGCCTTCGAGGGGGGAAGACGCGGGACTCGTGCAGGACCGATTCGATGGCGGACATTGCGATGCTCCTTCGGGCAGTTGATCGTTGCTGGGGAAACCAGCATTCGGCCCGTTATAGCACCGTTCCGTCGCTGTTGCATTGCGCGAACCAACCCCCGCAAGCAGGCGCGCCCGTCGCCGCCTGAAGTCCCTAAAGGGGGATCACCAGGCCATCGCTCGCCAGCCGTTCGGGAACCTGCGAGCCGTGGCCGAGCATGTCTTCCGACATGTGGGTCAACACGATCGACTTCGCCGCGAGCTTCGGCAGGTTCGCGCGGAGCGTGGCGTAATTCATGTGCATCTTGATGCGCTTTTCGTAGAAGTAGCACTCGCTGATCAGCAGGTCCGCCCCCTCCGCCAATGGAATCAGGGCCTCCGTCCAGTCCGTGTCGCCCGTGTACGCGACGATCTTTTCCCCGCACTCGACCCGGAGCATCGTCGGATTCGTCTCCGGGGTGTGGAGGGCCGGGTACGGCGTGACCATTGCGCCCGCCACCACGTTGGGCCGGCCGGGGGTGAGCTCGAGGTACTCGTATGCGAACTTGGGGCGCATCGCGTGACTACCCGGGAAAAGCGCTTCGCGCAGCACCTCCATGCTTTGGCGGGTTCCAGCGGGCCCCGCGACCACGAGCGGGTTCTGCCTCTTGCCGGCGAGCATGCCGTCCACGAGCAGGAAAGGGACTCCCGCACAATGGTCGCCGTGCATGTGCGTGAGCAGGATCGCGTCGATCGTGTTCGGATCGATCCCCTGTGCGCGCATGGCAATGAGCGACGAGGCGCCGCAGTCGATCAGGAAGCGCTTGCCTCCAAGGGACGCGAGGATGCACGTCTGGAAGCGGCCGCCGCTGCCGAACGAATCGCCCGAGCCGATGAATTGGACGAAATCCACGCCCGCCGCTCAGAGGGCCGCCGCTCCGGCCATGACGTTTGCGGCCTGCCGCTCGGCCGCCTGCACCGTGTTGTACAGCAGCATGGTGACGGTCATCGGTCCGACTCCCCCGGGCACCGGCGTGATGTACGAGGCCTTCTTCCGGACCCCCTCGAAATCGACGTCTCCGACGAGCCTGCCGTCCGGCATGCGGTTGATGCCCACGTCGATCACTACCGCACCGGTCTTCACCATCTGCGCAAGGATGAGGTTCGGCCGGCCCGCCGCGACGACCAGGATGTCGGCGAGGATCGTGTACTGCGCGAGGTCGCGGGTCTTCAGGTGGCAGATCGACACTGTCGCTTCGTTCTTCAGCAGCATCATGGCCATGGGCTTCCCCACGACGTTGCTCGCGCCGACGACGACCACGTTCTGGCCCTCCACCCGGATGCCCTCGTGCTCGAGCAGGAACTGGACCCCGAACGGCGTGCACGGCGGAAAGATGGTCTGGCCGATCACGAGGCTGCCGACGTTGTAGAGATGGAAGCCGTCGACGTCCTTTTCCTGGGACACCGATTCGAGGACGCGTCGAAGGTCGAAGTGGCCGGGCAGCGGCAGCTGCACGATGACGCCGTGGATGTGCCGGTCCGAGTTGAGCGAGTGGATGCGGCTCAGGACCTCGCTCTGGTCGCAAGCGGCGTTGAAGGAATGGACCTCGGAATGCATGCCGATGTCCCGGCACGCATTGGCCTTGTTGCGGACGTAGACCTTCGAGGCCGGATCGTCGCCCACCACGACGACGGCCAGCCCCGGCGTGACGCCCCGCGAGGCGAGCTCACGCACGCGCAGCGTGAGCTTCGACCGGATGTCCTTCGCGACGGCGCGGCCGTCGATGATCTTCGCCGTCATTCAGCCTGCTAGAAGAGTCCGACCACCTTGCCGTCGGGATCGAGGTCGATCTTTTCCGCCGAGGGCACCCTCGGAAGCCCCGGCATGGTCATGATATCCCCGCACACCATCACGATGAATTCGGCTCCGGCCGCCAGCCGCACCTCCCGGACGTTGATGACGTGCCCGCTGGGCGCGCCGCGAAGCTGCGGATCGGTCGAGAACGAGTACTGGGTCTTCGCGACGCAAACCGGGTAGTGCCCGTATCCATCCTCCTGCAGCTTCCTGATCTGGCCGCGGATCTTCGCGTCCGCAGTCACCTCCGAAGCTCCATAGATCCGGGTCGCGATCGCTCCGATCTTTTCCCACAGCGGCGTCGACTCCTCGTACACGAACTTGAAGTTCGCCGCCTTCTTCTCGATCACGTCCACGACCGCCTTGGCCACGTCCTCGGCCCCTTTTCCGCCCTCGGCCCAGTGGCGAGCGAGCAGCACCGGCGCGTCGTGGTGGGACATCTTCCGCTTCAGGAGCTCCACCTCCGCCGGCGTATCGAACGTGAACTGGTTGATCGACACCACGCACGGAAGGCCGTAGTGGTTGCGCACGTTGTTCACGTGACGCTCGAGGTTCGCGATCCCCTTCTCGAGAGCCGCGAGGTCCTCCTTGTTGAGCTCCTTGAGATCGGCGCCGCCGTGATACTTCAGTGCTCGAATCGTGGCGACGATCACCACGGCCGAGGGGCGAAGCCCGGACTTGCGGCACTTGATGTCGATGAACTTTTCCGCACCCAGGTCCGCCCCGAAACCCGCTTCGGTGACGACGTAATCGGCGAGCTTGAGGGCGGTCTGGGTCGCGATGACGGAGTTGCATCCATGGGCGATGTTCGCGAACGGTCCTCCGTGGATGAAGGCGGGATTGTTCTCGAGGGTCTGGACCAGATTGGGTTTCAGCGCATCCTTCAGCAACACCGTCATCGCCCCATGCGCGTTCAGTTGCCTCGCGAGGATCGGCTTCTGCTCGCGCGTGTACGCGACCACGATATTGCCGAGGCGGTTCTTGAGATCCTCCAGGGAAGTGGCCAGGCAGAAGATCGCCATGACCTCGGATGCCACCACGATGTCGAAACCGTCCTCGCGCGGGTAGCCGTTGCCGGGGCCGCCGAGACCGACGGTGATTTCCCGCAGCGCGCGATCGTTCATGTCGAGCACGCGCTTCCACGCGATCCTGCGGGTGTCGATCCCGAGGGCGTTGCCGTGGAACACGTGGTTGTCGATCAGCGCGGCGAGCAGGTTGTTGGCGAGCTGGATCGCGTTGAAGTCGCCGGTGAAGTGGAGGTTGATGTCCTCCATCGGCACGACCTGCGCGAATCCGCCGCCGGCCGCACCGCCCTTCATGCCGAACACGGGACCGAGGGACGGCTCGCGCAGGCAGATGACGGCCTTCTTCCCGATCCGGTTGAGGGCGTCGCCCAGGCCCACGGTAGTCGTCGTCTTTCCTTCCCCCGCCGGAGTGGGACTGATCGCCGTCACGAGGACGAGCTTGCCATCCTTGCGATCGCGCAGGCCGTCGACGTAATCGAGCGAGAGCTTCGCCTTGTAATGCCCATAGGGCTCCAGGTGCTCGTCGTCGATTCCGAGTTTCTCCTTCGCAACCTTGGAGATTCGCTGGAGCTTCGCTTTCTGGGCGATTTCGATGTCGGATTGCATGGGTTCCTTTTCGGGGGCTCTTCAGCGCCCCCCAGGGTGGACGGGGAAGACGCAATTGCGCTCGGCCGCTGCTTCCCGCGACTGGTTGCGGCAGATTTCGACGCCCACCCGGCCCACGCCCTCGAGGATGCCGACCTTGGAGACGTGCACGCGCACACGACGTGCACCGAACTCGTCCAGGATCCGGTCGGCCACGACCTCCGCCGCCCGCTCGAGGAGGTAGTACCGGTTCGCCGCTAGATGCGTTCGAACGAGATCGACGACCGCCGCGTAATCCACGGTGTCTTCGATATGGTCCGTGCTGCCCGCGCGACTCGCGAAGAGCTCGATGTCGAGGTCCATGAGCAAGGTCTGCGCCTCGCGGCGCTCTTGTTCAGGGACCCCGATGACCGTCGTCACGGCCAGCTCCCGGATGATGATCGTCACGGGAAGACCGGGCACGGCCTGGGCGTCCGCCAACGGACGCGGCTCGAAACGGGCGGATGTCATCGCCGATAACGGCGACGACGAAGGGCGGCGGGATGGCTCTGCCGGGTGGCCGCGGTGCACGCCATGGCTAGGCGATTCCGCGCTGCCGGCGCGTAGCGTCGAGCGTGTTCTTGAGAAGACAGGCGATGGTCATCGGGCCCACGCCGCCGGGCACGGGCGTGATCGCCCCGGCGACCTTCGAGGCCGCCTCGTAGTCCACATCCCCGACGAGGTGCGGCTTGCCGTCCGGGCCAATTACCCGGTTGATTCCGACGTCGATCACGGTTGCGCCGGGCTTGATCCAGTCGCCCTCCACCATCCGCGCCCGTCCCACGGCGGCCACGACGATGTCCGCACGCCGGCAATCCTCCTCGAGCTCGCGCGTACGGGAATGCGCGATCGTGACCGTGCAATCCTCCCGCAGAAGCAGATGGGCCACGGGCTTGCCGACGATGTTCGATCGTCCGATGACGAGGGCACGCAGGCCTGCGAGGTTGCCCAGGTGTCCCTTGAGCAATGCGACGCAACCCAGCGGCGTGCATGGCACCAGGCAATCCTGGCCGCTCACGAGAGCGCCGACATTCGAGGGATGGAAACCATCCACGTCCTTGGCCGGGTCGATCGCCTTCAGGATCGCATCCTCGTCGATATGCGCAGGAAGCGGCAGCTGGACCAGGATGCCGTTCACGGAAGGGTCTTCGTTCAGCCCGCGAAGGAGGGCCAGGAGCTGTTCCCGTGTGGCGCTCGCGGCAAGCCGATGAATGAAGGAATTCATCCCGGCCTCGCCGGCCTGCTGCCCCTTGTTGCGAACGTACACCTGGCTTGCGGGATCCTCGCCGACGAGCACCACGGCGAGCCCGGGCGTTATGGCGTGATCACTCTGGAGCTTCCGAACGGCTTCGGCGATCTCCGATCGCAGCTGCGCTGCAACCCGCTTGCCGTCGATGACGTCGGCTGTGGCCCGGACCGCGGGCTTTGCGACGCTCACTTGGTCTCCCTTCACCAGGGTACTGCCCTGGCGTAGTCAGAACCATAGCGCCGCCATCGGCCCAGTCAACACGGCTTGCAGCATGGCGGCCATGCGAGCAACACATGGGAAACGACCTAGGCCGCCTGCACCCGGGCAGCCGGGCGAGCCTCGGTGGCCGCCGCCACGCCCGCGTCCCACGGGACGATGAACGTGCGGGCCGAGTGCTTCGAGATCACCTCGTCGATGTACCTTCCCTCCTGGCTGCAACGCGTGAGCAGGAGAGGATCGGAGATCTCCAGCGGGCTGAGGCTCTGGTTGATCACCCATGCATAGGGATCGATGCCGGCACGGCGGAGGTCCGATTGCAGGGCGGCCGCCTCGTGTACGGGTGTCGCCTCGGGAAGGGTGCAAAGCAGGATGCGGGTGAACTGGGAGTCGCGCAGGCGCGGCAGCAGCTTGCGGACCGACTCCGCGACGTTCTTCGCCTGCCGCATGACCTCGCGATGGTATGCCTGCGCGGCGTCGAGCAGCAGGATGGTGTGCCCGGTGGGAGCCGTATCCACGACCACGAATCGATCCATCGCCTGCTCGACCGCCCTCGCGAACGCCTGGAATACCGCGATCTCCTCCGTGCAGGGCGAGCTCAGGTCTTCCTGCAGGAGCGCTCGGCCGTTCGCATCGAGCTTCGCGCCTGTCGTCGCCATCACTTCGGCACGGTAACGCTCGACCTCGCGCTTCGGATTGATCTCCCCGATCGTGAGGTTCGCCGGAACCTCGCCGACTGCGCCCGTCACGTGCGAGGCGGGATCCGTCGTGGTGAGGTGGACCGGGAAGCCCTTGCGAGCGAGCTCCATCGCGATGCGGGCCGCGACCGTCGTCTTGCCAACCCCGCCTTTGCCCATCGTCATGATGAGCCCTCGTCCACCGGAGCCCAGTTGCTCGATGAGTCGATCCAGGCCGGGAAGGTCGGTTCGGCGTGCCGCACGCGCGGCCGGCATCTGGATGCCGTCGAACGGCGCGAAGAAGCTGCGAAGCGCCTCGACACCGACGACCTGGCGCGGCTTGAGGGGAACAACCGTCCGCTCGAGCGAGGCGATGGCCGACGGCATCCGGGCGATGGCGGACGCCTGGATGCGTTGCATGGCCGCAGCGATCGAATCCGATCGGCCCTTCGCCTCGAACACCCCGTTCAGGAGCAATACCTGGTTCCTTACGCCCAGATCGGCCAGCTCGGCGCTCGTCCGCTCGGCCTCCTGCAATGCCGAGCGCTCCGGCCGGCTCACCAGGGTCATCGTCGTCACTGCCGGATCGGAAAGCGTCGCGACGGCCGTCGAATAGATCTCCCGTTGGGCGGCCATGCCCTCGAGCGGCCCCACGCAGGAGGTACCCGCCACGCTGTTGCCGAAGAAACCGGTCCATGCCGCGGGCAGGGAGAGCAGGCGCAACGTATGTCCGGTCGGTGCGGTATCGAAAACGATGTGGTCGTAGCGCGCGGCGACTTCCTCGTCTCCGATGAGCTTCGCGAACTCGTCGAAGGCGGCGATTTCCACCGTGCACGCGCCCGCGAGCTGCTCCTCGATGCTCGCGACCGCATCGGCGGGGAGGAGGTTCCTGTACGGGCCGACGACGCGCTCGCGATAGGCCGCCGCGGCAGCTTCGGGATCCACGTTCATCGCGTGCAGGCGGGGCACGGCCGCGATCGCTACCGGGCCGTCACGGAGCGAGGTGTCGAACACTTCATCCAGGTTCGATGCCGGATCGGTGCTCACGAGGAGCACCGACTTCCCCCTGTCCGCGAGGGCGACCGCTACGGCGCAGGACGTGGACGTCTTTCCGACGCCTCCCTTGCCCGTGAAGAACAGGTTTCGGGTCGGATGCTCCAGGAATTTCATCGCGTCGTCCTAACCGCAGCACTTGCCGCCGGAGCTCTTGGGCGCGCAGCACGCGCCTGCGGCAACGGTCGCTTCCACCTTCTCGGCGAGGCCGAGTTTCTCGCCGAGCTCGCCACGGGTCGGGTAACGGCCCTTGCTGAGGATCCTGCCGTCGGCGATCACCATCGGCAGGCATCCGATGCCGTCGTTGTCGATCGCCCCTTTTACGGTGGCGTTCTGCACGAAGGCCCCCGGCTGGTGCCCGAGGTTGTACCGGGAAACCGACACGCCCTGCTGCTTCAGCCACTCGAGGGAAGACGCGAATTGCGCCAGCTCGTCGTCGGCATCCGGGCTGCAAGCGCCGGTGGCGCAACACTGGGCGGGATCGTAGACGTCAACGTTGTTCATGGTTCGCCTCCTTGGTGAAAGTGGAATTCGTCCGCATGGGCGTCAAGACGCGTGACTTTCGACGCGAGCGGCGCCCGCAGCCTTCGGCTCGCCGTGGCAGCAGTTCTCCATCAGGTACGCCATCAAGCCGTCCATCCGCGGGTAGTTCGCGCTGTAGATGATCGAGCGGCTCTCGCGCCGCGAGGTGACGAGGCCCGCATGCCGCAGGGTGTTGAGGTGGAACGAGAGCGTCGCGGCATGCATCTGGAAATGATCCGCGATGCTGCCCGCGCTCACCCCGGCCGGGCCGGCCTGGATCAGGTAACGGAAGATTCGCAGGCGGACCTCCTGTGCGAGCGCATCGAGAACCGCCACGGCATCCGACATTTTCATGCTTCCGATAATGTCATGCCATCGTGATCCGCGGCGTGACGAAATCGCGACCCCAGCCTGCGTTTGCCGCATGGGTCGAGCTCACGGCTCGCCCATGCGCGAGGCCGCCTCAACGAACGACGGCGATCCCGGCAATGCAAACGGCCGCGGCGAGCAGACCCGCGATCGCGGTCAGGGCCATCGCCATGCGCAAGTCGCGGGGATCGTCGCCCGCGGGCGGCATGCGCCCGTCGCCGACCCAAAGCTCGGTCAGGACCTGCCCGCCAACGACGATCGGGCCCACGAGCCGTCTCTGGATCGCGCCGGCGGTAGCGGCTTCGCTCCACCCCGAGTTGGGCCCCGGGACGATCGCGTGTTGCCGCCACCCTACCGCGAGGGCCCGACGCGCGGAGCAACCCGGAATCACCATCGCGACCACGGCGATCAGCAGCCAGGTGAGGCGCGCGGGGACCCAGTTCAACACATCGTCCGTCCTCGCGCTGAACCAGCCGAAGCGAACGTAGCGCGGGCTCCTGTTCCCAACCATCGAGTCGAGCGTGCTGAACACCTTGAACACGACGAGTCCCGGGATTCCGCCGATCGCATACCAGATCAAAGGGCTCACGAACCCGTCCGTGAGGTTCTCGCTCAGGCTCTCGATCGATGCCCGCCGGCATGCGGCGAGGTCCAGGGGCCGGGTGTCGCGAGCCACGAACCGGCCGGTCGCAAACCGCGCCGCCGCAACATCGCTTCGGGACGCCGCGACCTCGACCGCCCACGCGTGATCGAGCAGGTTGCGAAGCGCCAGGAGCCAGTAGATCATCATCGCGTGCAGCGCGAGCATCGCGCCGTGGCTCCATCGGTTCGCAAGCAACAGCAACGACGCGGCCAGCGCAACCCATATCGACGCCGCCGACAAGCCGAGGATCGCTCCGCCGGCATATCCGTCCAGTCCGACCCGGCGCAGACCGCGCTCGAGCCAGGCTGCGGTGTGTCCGACGAGGCGAATCGGGTGCCAAGCGTACTGCGGGTCGCCCAACGCGAGATCGAGCGCGACCCCTGCGGCGAGCAACGCCGCGTTCGGGGCGAGGACGCCTAGCTCCACTTCGCCGCCCAGCCCATGGCGATCGCCTGGAGCACCAGGGATGCGGGTCGGTCCAGGTCCACGGCGACGAACGAGCGATAGAACTCGTGCCATCGCTCGGGACGCGCGGCCAGGCTTGCCGCCATGGACGCGGCTTGCTGCCTCAACGCTCCGCGCGCAGCGTTGGCGGGAAGGATCCCGTGTCTCACGCGATCGAGCACGGCCGCCATCGCAAAAGCGGCCGCGGCGACCATCGGCTCGTACGCTACCGCCTTGCGATTCGCCTTCAGAAGCGCCGATTGCGATTCGCTCAATCGTCCCGCCATGTCGGCCAGGAACGTCTCCTCGTCCAACCCGAATCGAGCCAGCGCGTGGAAGAGGTTTCGGGCATAACTGGGCTCCAGGCCGTTCTGCCATCGCAGCGCCTCGAGCGTGGCGTCGCGTACGGCGCGGCCGACCAATTCCCCGAGCCGTACTCCCGTGCTCATGCTCGTCATCACGGGCCGGCGATCGCGTGGGCATGCGATGCAGAACTGGTCGGTATTCGTACCCGTCGCGAATTCCTGCGAGTACCTGCTGCGCACCGCGAGGCGCTGCAGGGCGGCCGCCTTGGCTTCGGTCATGACCATGGCCGTCGCCATCAATGCGCCCGGGGCCAGCGAGCGGTTGATGAGCACCTTCGTGTTGATGGTCCCGTCGTATCTCGATACCTGCCGGAAGCCCGCGTCGCCTTCCGCCCAGGAAGTCGGATCCGCGGCGCAAGCGGCGTTGCCGCCCACGCCGGCCGTCACCACCGCCGTAACCCGCGTGCCTTCGAATTGCGCTTCCACGATGCTCGCGCAGCTCATGTTCGCGGCGGTGCCCATGAGAGCGACCCGCTCCGGATCCAGGCCCGCCTCCCCGCAAGCGAGGTCGTGATAGTCGGCCAGGCCGGATTTGTGAAGAAGGCCATGCCGCTCCGTGTGCGCGGATGCCTCGCAGCTCTGGTGATTGAGCAAATGGCGAAGGGACTCCGAGTAGCCGCCGTTTCGCACGGACGTGCTGAGGACCGCGTGGTCGCCCAAAAGCTCGGTCACGAGAAAACGGCCGCTGCGATGGATGCGATGATCCGCCGCCACGTGCAGCGTTTCCCGGTGCCGGGTCCTCTCCTCACCCAATCCCGGCGGATTCGGTGCGCCGACCAGGTCCATCGCATCCTCCCGAGCCGCAATGTCTATCTTGTCGCCTTCGGGCGCCGGCCGGGCGAAAGCATCCGCCCGAAGAGAGCCCCCAGGTCGACGCTGCCCGCGACGCAATCGGCCAGGCGGTCGATGCTACGCTCGCGCAGCGCACGGTAGTCGATCCTGTCGGGCATATCGACTCCCGCCCATGCGAGCAGCGCAGAGCAGGCACCCGGCGCTTCGAAGATGCCGTGGACATAGGTGACGAGGACCTGCCCGTCTTCGGAGAGAGCGCCGTCGACGCGCGAGCCGAGTTTCGCCAGTGGACGCTGCAGCGCCGGCCCCTGGGTCGTGCCCATGTGGATTTCGTAGCCGATGAAGTCGGCGCTTCCCGGCAGCGTCAATGTGCCGGACACCCGCTCCAGCCTCTTTTCCGGCCCGAGGGTGGTTTCGAGATCGAGCAGCCCGAGCCCGCCGCAACTTCCGGGGGGGCCTTCGATTCCCAGGGGATCGTGCAAAGCGCGGCCGATCATCTGCATCCCGGCGCAGATGCCGATCAGCTTTCCTCCGTAGCGCAGATGCCGCCGGATGGCTTCCTCCCATCCCTGCTCGCGAAGCCAGCGGAGGTCCGCCTGCACGCTCTTGCTGCCCGGAAGGATGATGAGATCCGCGTGCGGCGGTTTCATGCCGGGCCCGACGAACGTGAGATCGACCTGGGGATGAGCCCTGAGCGGATCGAAGTCCGTGTGGTTGCTGATCCTCGGGAGGACGGGAACCGCGACCTTCAGGCGCGCCTCTGCGTTGCCCAGGACCTGGACCGAATCGATCGCATCCTCGGCATCGAGATTCAAGCCCTGAAGATACGGCACGACGCCGAACACGGGCTTCCCGCATCGCTCCTGCAGCCAATCGATGCCCGGCTGGAGCAGGGAAACGTCTCCGCGAAACCGGTTGATGACGAATCCCGCAACGTGGTCCCGTTCTGCCGGCGTAAGGCATTCGAGCGTACCCAGGAGCTGTGCGAACACGCCGCCCCGATCGATATCGGCCACGATGAGGACCTGGCAATCCGCCGCGAGCGCGAAACCCATGTTCGCGATGTCGTTGTCGCGCAGGTTGATCTCGGCCGGGCTTCCCGCGCCTTCCACCACCACGACGTCGTGGCTCCCGGCGAGTCGCCGGTACGATTCCATCACCGGCCCGAGCGCCTGCGCCTTGTACGCGTGGAACTCGCGCGCGCTCATGTTGGCGTGCGCCTTGCCCTGGACGATCACCTGAGCGTCCGTGTCCGATGCCGGCTTGAGGAGAACCGGATTCATGTCCGAATGCGGCTCGACTCCTGCCGCCTGCGCCTGCAACGCCTGCGCGCGCCCGATTTCCCCACCGTCGACGGTGACGGCACTGTTCAAGGCCATGTTCTGCGGCTTGAACGGCGCCACGAGGACACCTTCCCTTCTGAGCAACCGGCAAAGCGCGGTTACGAAAGTGCTCTTTCCCGCATCCGAGGTCGTGCCCTGGACCATCAGGGTTCCGCGAAGCCCCGGGGGTCGCGGCCCGGCTCGCTCCTGTCTCATCGGCGCCTCGCCCGGGCTCGATCCAGCCGCTCGCAAAGCATCTCCGCGCCATCGAGGATGCGAGGCGACTGCCTTGCCAGCGTTTCCGTATTCACCACCAACAGGTTTGCGTCGCGCACTGCCCGAAGGCTCGGGAATCTGCGCCAATCCTCCAACACGCCGCGATCCTCCTCGGGAGCCGCGGTGACGATCGCATCCGGATCGACCGCCACCACCGCCTCCGGGTCGACGCTCGGAACCAGTTCGCTCGCATTCGCGAAGACATTCCTGCCGCCGCAAAGGCGAATCGCGTCGCTGATGATCTGCCGCCCGTTGACCGTCATGAGTGGATTTCTCCACGCCTGGTAGAAGACCGAAACCACGCTGCGGTGCGCGTATTTCGCCCGAAGCCCGGCCAGTCGCGCTTCGTACGCGGCCGCTGCCCGTCGGGCGACCCGCCCGGTACCGGCCAATCGTCCCATGTCCAGCAAGGACTTCGAAATCGCAGCCAGGGTCCTCGGCTCGCTGTGATAGACCGGAATTCCGAGCGCCTGGATCTGCGCCAATTGCCTTTCGGAGTTCCCATGCAGCCACGACACGATGAGGTCCGGCTTCAATGCCGCGATCCTCTCGAGATCGAGCGCGCTGTAGTCTCCGATGCGCGGGATGCGCTTCGCGGCCTCCGGGTAGTCGGAGGCATCCACGGTTCCCACAATGAACGAGCCGGCCCCGACGTCGAACAGGGTTTCGGTGACGTGCGGCGCAAGGCTCACGATCCGGCGTGCGGCCTGAGGCAATCGCACTTGCAGGCCTTCGTCGTCGACCACGACGATGGGATCGCCCAACGCGTGAAGGCTGCAGAGGAGCGCCGCAAGGAGAGGCACGATGGCGGCGCGAATGCGGCTCCGTGGGCTCACGCGACGGCTCCGAAGATCGCGGAGGTCGCCGGGGGATTCGAGGGGAAATAGCCGTGCAGGTACGAAGCCCAAAGCGACCCGACGCGATAGCACGACTCGCCGCGGCCATGCCCGTATGGGCGGCACTGGGCTGCCGGTTCGAGGGGCGTGACGAACTCCGAGTAATGGAACGTGTGGCCGCGCAATTCTCCCTGGGGCAGATCCAACGCCTGCAGCCCGATCGCGGCGAGGGAGTCCCCCATTCGGACATGGCCGGGCAGGAGACCGGCCATTTCATATTCGTGGCCGTCGCGCGTCACCAGCCTTTCGGCGAGGGCCATGAGCCCGCCGCACTCGGCAACGATCGGGCGAGCGTGCGCGGCGAATTCGCGCACGGATCGTCTCCATCTCGCGTTCCGTGACAGGCGCTCGGCGTGCAGCTCCGGGTATCCGCCCGGGAGGTACAACGCGTCGGCCGCAGGCACCGGCTCGTCGGCGAGCGGGGAAAAGAAGTGCAGCTCCGCGCCCATCGCCTGGAGGCACGCGAGGTTGGCCGGGTAAAGAAACGAGAATGCAAGGTCGCGCGCCACGCCGATCTTGCGCCCGCGGAGGGCTTGCGGAACCGTCTGCCTGGGCGATTGTTCGAATTCCACTTCGCGCGGCAGCACGCCCAGCCCGGAACCCTCCACGGCGTCCGCCAGGGCCTCGAGCGCGGCCTCGAGATCGGCTTGTTCGCAGGCCTGGAGCAACCCGAGGTGGCGCTCGCTCAACGGCCGGCGGAGCGGCGGAAACACGCCGAGCATCGATACGTCCGAATGAAGGCTTTCGACCAGCATGCGCGCGTGCGCCTGTCCGGCGACGCGGTTCGCGATCACCCCGGCGAACGGAATCTCCTTGTACGTTCGCAGCCCGTGCGCGATGGCGCCGAACGTCTGCGCCATCGCGCCGGCATCGATCACGACCGCCACCGGCATGCGAAGAGCCTGCGCGAGATCGGCCGCCGAGGGAGATCCGTCGTAAATTCCCATGGCTCCTTCGATGAGGATCAGCTGCGCCTCCCGCGCCGCCTCGGCGAGCAGCGCTCGCGATTCCTCCAGCCCCACCATCCAGCAATCGACGTTGAAAACCGCGGCGCCGCTCGCCCTCTCGAGAATCTGCGGATCGAGGAAGTCCGGCCCCGTCTTGAACACCCGCACGCGCATTCCGCGACGCGCGTGGTATCGCGCGATGGCGGCGGTGATGGACGTCTTCCCCTGGCCCGACGCAAGAGCGGCCACGAACAACGCAGGGCAGCTTCTCCGTTCCTCGATTCGCGGTCGCATACGCCGGCTCTCAGGCGGAGAGGAACACGCTGCGAGTTCCGAGATCGACCCGCAGGATGCGGCACTTGAGAGCCGCGGAAAGCGTCTCCGCGTTCAGGACCTCCGAAGTTTCGCCGCAGTCCACAGGGCCGTTGCCGTGGAAGACCATCGCGTGGGTCGCATACTGCATGGCGAGATTGGCGTCGTGCATCGACATCACGACGGCATGATTGCGCGTTCTCGCCATGTTGCGCAGCCGATCGAGGATCGCGTGCTGGTGATGCAGGTCCACGTGGGCCACGGGCTCGTCGAGGATCAGGAGAGGCGCTTCCTGGGCGATCAGCGCCGCGATCGCAACTCGCTGCCTTTCGCCGCCGGACAGCGTGCCGACGTCGCGTTCGGCCATGTCGGACAATCCGACCTCCCTCAAAGCGCAGCGCGCGATCTTCCGATCGGCCTCGCCTTCCCATCCCCATCGGCTCGTGTGGGGATGCCTCCCCAGCAGCACCACCTCCATCACGCTCGCACCGAAACTGTCGCGAATCGTCTGGGGAAGAAAGGCGCGCCTGAGCGCGGCTTCGTGCGCCGTCCATTCGTTCAACGCCCTGCCGGCGAGGCGGATCGAGCCGCCGGCCGGAGCGCGTAGGCCGACGACCGATTCCAGGAACGTCGTCTTTCCGGCGCCGTTGGCTCCCAGGACGCACCAGATTTCTCCCGCCCTCACCTGCATCGAGAGAGCGCGGGCGAATGTACGTCGGCCGGCTCGCAGCTCGAGCCGATCGATCTCGAGGAGCGCGCCGGTGGCAGGCATCACCGGCGCCCCCGCAGGAGCAGCAATATGAATACCGGCACGCCCAGGACCGCCATGATCACTCCCACCGGAAGCTGCTCCGGGGCGAAAGCCGTCCTCGCGAGCGTATCGGCGGCGACCAGCACCGAACCGCCCGCCAGCGCGCATGCAGGAAGCAGGAGGCGTTGATCGTTGCCGATGACGAGCCGCAACGCGTGCGGCATGACGAGGCCGACGAACCCGATCGCCCCCGCGGTGGTCACGGCGATCGCGGCGGCAAGCGAGGCCGCGACGAACGTCACCCGCCGGATTCCCTGGACCGGTACGCCGAGCGCGTACGCGATCTCCGGCCCCCTCGACATCGCGTTGAGATGACGGCCGAGCGGAAACGTGAAGGCGACCAGCAGGCACAACGCCACGAGCGGCGGCACGAAGGACTGCGCTCCCGCCAGGTCGCCCATCAGCCAGAACAGCATTCCCCGCAGCTTCGCCTCGGGTGCGACCAGAAGGATTATGGTCACGATCGCCGACCATCCGGCGCCGAGCATGACGCCGGTGAGGAGCACTCGGGGAGTTGCGTCGAGCGCAGGTTCCCTCGCACGTGCCATCTCGCGCCCCGAAAGCGCGAACACGAGGACGATCGTCCCCAGTGCCCCGAGGAAAGCTCCGAGATCCACGAAGAATGCTCCGAGCCCGAGAAGCATCGCGCCGAGCGCCCCGACGGAGGAACCCCCCGAAAGTCCCAGGATGTAGGGGTCCGCAAGCGGATTCCTGAGCAGCACCTGCATCAGCGCCCCCGAGTATGCGAGCAAGCCGCCCACGGCGAATGCGGCCAGCGCGCGAGGAAGGCGGAGCTGGTGGATGACCTGGGAGTCGAGGCCCGCGTCCGGTCGAAACAGGACGGCGAGCGACCGCGACAGGCCCATCCCGCTGCTGCCTACGGAGATCGCGAGGACGACGCTCGCGATCGCGATGCACGCGAGGGCCGATCCGATACGCAAAGCGCGAGCTCCGGGCCGATCGCCCGGCGGGAGAATCGCTTGCCGGGATCCTGCGGACCGTTTGCTGAGCGAAGTCGAGCTCATGTTCACTTCAGTCGGAATCGAATGGGTACGTCCATCCACGACTCGATGGGCCTGCGCGCGATGGTGGCCGGAGCGAACTTCCAATGCTTCACCGTCCCGAGCGCGGCGCGGTCGAGAGAATCGACGCCGGACGATCGGCGGACGAGTACTTGCGCTGGCAGGCCCTCGGTGGAGATTCGCACCCTCAGGACGACGACGCCCTCCTCGCCGTCCTCACGAGCCGACTCCGGATAGACGGGCGCGGGGGATCGGAGATAGGCCGCAGGCGTCGCAGCCGCGGTGCCGGGAGCCGCAGCCCCCGCGACGCGTTGGGGGGCCGCGACAGGCGCCGGCGATGGCGCTTCGCCTACGGTCTGCGCCTGCGGCGCGGAGACCTTGGCGTTGGAATCAAGGAAGGGCATCGGCTCCGCCGCCCGGGACACGAGGGCCTCATCGCGCCGCTCCAAGGTGCGATGCCGGCTCGCTCTCGTCTCGCGCGGGATGCTCCGGGCTGCGGAGGCCTTGTGCAGGACCCGCCTCTTTTCCGGTTCGACGCCGGGAACCGCAGATGGAGCATTTGCCGTTGTCGAGGGAAGCAGGCGCACCTCGAGGGGGGCCGGATCCCGCGGCACGTGTTCCGCTTCCTGCTTGCGGCTCTCGATTGCCCCGATGGCCACCAGGGCTACCGCGTGAAGCACTGCGGAAACCAGGAACGCCCAACGTGCCGGCCTTCGCGATGCGCCTGGACCCCGGCTGCGCACGACTCCATGAAGAGCAGCCGCTTCCCGGAGCGCTTGCGCCGGCAGCCGACGCGCACGGCCAAAGAGGGCCTTCGGACGTGCCGGGTTCGGGAGCGCCCGATGAAGCAGCCCGTCCGCGGGACGCAGGGCGGCCAATTGCGCCTAGCCTCCGCGGCCGCTACGCATTGCGGTCCTGCCTCATGTCGGCGTCCATCTCACGGTGAGAAGGACATTGCTTCCCGGGGTGTTGTAGCCGCGGGCGAGCTCATAGCCGGTTCCGGTGACGTTGTTCCAGCGCAGCTCCACCGCCCAGTCGGGACCCATTCGGCGTACCACGTCGAGGTTGACGACCCCGTATCCATGAAGGCGCGAGTCGGGCGATTCGTCGGATGAGTCGAATCGGGCGCTGCTTGCGACCAGCTCGGCCCCGGTCGTCCAGGGACCGAAGTCGCGCTCGAGCACGACGCTGCCGTGTTCCTTCGCCCGCCTCTGCAGCAGGAGGCCCGTGTCCTGCGACCTGGGGTCCTGCAGCGTCAGAAGCGCTTTCACGCGCGTGCCCGCCCAGTGACCGTTGTATGAAAGCTCCAACCCGCGAATCCTCGCCTTCGCGACGTTGACCGGCAGCACCGAGCCCGACGCAGGATCGAAAACGAACACGATCAGCTCCGAGATCCGGTTGTCGAAATACGTCGCCGCGAAACGCTGGCTCTTCGACGTGTAATCGAAGCCCACTTCCCGGTTTCGCCCCTGCTCCGGCTGCAGGTCCGGATTTCCGAACCCGGGATAGTAGAGATCGTTGAACGACGGCGCATGGAATGCCTTGCCGTACGCGATGCGCAGCTTCGTTTCCGGCGTGATCCGGTAGCCGTAGCCGGCGGAGCCGCTGGTGGGCTCGCCGAACTGCGAATTGTCGTCGCGGCGTACGTTCAGCTGGATGCCGTGCGGCCCGTAGTCGCCCGTGATTCCCGCGAACGCGGATCGAATCGTCCGCAGCGTCACCGGGTATTCGGTCGACGACGCGACATCCTGCCGCAGGTACTCCAAGCCCGCGATCACGGACGTCGAGTCGAACCGGAACGTGTTCTGCCAGAGGGCCTGGTCCTGATCGGTACGGAATTGGCCCGGATAACCCGCGTCGAGAGTCGAGCTGTCGTCCCGGGTCGAGCCGACGCGCAGCAAGCTCTCCCACGAGTCGCCGAGCCGGTTGCGGCTGTGGAGGGAATACGCGGAAAGACTCTGCGCGGTGTGCGGATTGGTGTCCGGCCCGTTGTCGAAGCGGGTGTCGCCCCGGCTGTAGAAGAGCGAGGCGCCGAGATCCTGTCCGGGCCGGAAGCGATGGTCCAGTCGAGCGGACGCGCTCGAGCTCCGATACCCGTCGGCATCGGGATTGTATTGATCGAACGGCACGCTCGGCTTCGTCGCGCTGAAGCCGCGGGTCTCGGTCCGGCCCGCCGCAAGCGTGTAGCTCGTGTCGCCGGTGCTCGCGCTGAGCGAACCGTTGGCCGCCTGCGTCCCGTAGCTGCCGACGGATGCCGCGACGCTCGCCCCCGGGGAATACCGGCCGCTCTTGGTGAAGATCTGGATCACGCCGCCGATCGCATCGGAGCCATAGAGCCCGCTCACGGGACCGGGCACGATCTCGATGCGGTCGATTTGCGACAGCGGAATGTTCTCGAACGCGGTGGTCCCGGTCGTGGCCGACTGAAGCCTCATTCCATCGAGGAGCACGAGGGTGTGGGCGCTATTGGATCCTCGAATGAACACGCTCGAGGCGCTGCCCGGACCGCCGTTGCTCGTGATTTCCACGCCGCCGTAGACCTGGAGCACCTCGGCGAGCGTGAGCTGTCCGCTTTCCTCGATCTCTCGCGCAGTGATGACCGTGACGCTGCGCAGCGTGTCGGACAGCGGCTGCGCAACGCGCCCGGCCGTGACGACTGTCTCGCTGCCCTCGAAAAGCGGTGGCTGCTGCGCGAACGAGAGCTGGCCGATTCCCGAACATGCGATGCAAAACGAAACAAAGCCGATCGACCTCATGAGCGCGCCCTCCCTATAGCCGGCGTCCCCGCAGGCTAGCGACGAGAATTGAAGCGTCGAGGGAGAAGATCACTTGCGCGCGTCATCGGCCCGCGCACGAACAGTCACCACCCGCGACCGCTTCACCACGCTTCGGGCCGGTATCCGGGCTGGCGTGTCCTGGCTGGCTCGACCTTCCCGCGATACATCCGCAGTGGCCCGGTGCCCTGAGGAAAGCACCGATGAACCAACCCACACACGCTTACCGTTGCGGGGGCAGCACAGGTTTGCCGGAGGTCCGGTTCCTGTTTCCCGTTTAACACGACCCGCAGCGCGGGTCGCGCACCAGAAGCGAGACCGATATTACAGCGAATGGCTGCGGCGAGGCATGCGCCGAACGCTCAGCTTGCATGCTGCGCCTGCAGCACGCCTTGCCGCGTCCGATCAAACTCAGAGGATGCTCTTGAGGTCTTGCTGGCGCCGCGCGATGTAGCTCTCCACCGCCAAGCGGGCTCTTTGCGGATCGCGTTGCCGCAGCGAGGCGACGAGGTCGCGCGTCATCTCCTGGTGGGACGCGGCGATGGAATGCCAGCCACCCAGCCGGTTGGAGATGAAGAACCACAGGCGAAGGTGGAGGTTGAAGATCCGCGGGATCGAGTCGGCCACCAGGGCGTTGTGGGCCGCTTCACCGAACAGCCGATAGAACTGGCGATCGAGCCTCACGTACTCGTCGATGTCGTCGTCCTCGGTCGCGCGCAGCAGCTTCCTGTGCAGCAGGGAAAGCTGCTTGATGTGATCCTCGGTGGCACGAGCGGCCGCCAGCGCGGCGGCATGTCCATCCAGCGCCGCGCGAAATTCGTAGATCTGCTGCACGTCGGTCGCGGTGATCTCCGCCACGAACATGCCGCGATTGGGCGAGTGATCCACCAGCCGTTCGATCGCGAGCCGCTGCATCGCCTCCCGGATGGGGGTGCGGCCGATCCCGAGCTCCTCCATCAGGGTGCGCTCGACAAGCACCGAGCCCGGCGGCAATTCGAGGCGCGTGATCTTGTGCACCAGCAGCTCGTAGGCGCGCTCGGCGAGGGAGCGCGGCTGGTTGTCCTGCGGCTCGCTGCGCGCCGATCGCCGGGAAGCCCTGCTTTCCGCTCTTCGGGCGATGGCGGTCATTGGGCCGTGCGCAGCGCGAAATCGGCTTCGATACGGGACCGGTCCATTCCCCGTCCGATGAACACGACGGCGGGCGTCGCATGAGGATCGGCCGGCGTGATTTCGAGCTGTCCGATCGAATATTGGACGAGAGACGGCTTCCCATCGATCTGCAGGAAACCCTTCGCCCTCCAGACGCTGTCCGGAAGGGCGCTGAAGAAACGCTCTACGCCGCTTCGGGTCTCGCGGCCCGAGGCGTTCACGACGAAGGATTCCGGCGTCTTGTCGTGCGGAGGGTGATGGTCGTGGTCGTGGTGGTGGTGGTGGTGGTGGTGGTCGTGGTGGTGGTCGCGGTCGTGGTCGTGGTCATGATCCTGGTCGTGGCGATCGCCGTGATCGCCATCGTCTTCGCGCCGGGCGTAGCCGAGCTCTTCCAGCGCGCGTTCGAGGAGACCGCGGTCGCGCGGCTGGAACAGGCGTTCCGGCACCACCTTGCCCTGCTCCGAGAACAGGATCTCGGCATCCGGATTGATCTCGCGAAGCTGCCTGGTGGTGGAGGAAAGCTGGTCGGCGTCGACGAGGTCGATCTTGTTCACGAGCACGATGTCGGCGTTCTCGATCTGGTCGACATAGAAGTCGCCGAGCATCGCGACGAGCTTCGGGAACTTCGCCGCGTCGACCACCGTGACCAATGGCCCGATTTCGTATTCGCCGCCGCCCACCGTGCCCGCAAGGGTTTCGACGAGCTCGCCCGGCTGTGCGACGCCCGTAGCCTCGACAATCACCCTCTCGACCTTCGCCTTTTCCCGCAGTTCCTCCACCGCCAGCATGAGCGAGCCGCGCAGCGTGCAGCAGAGGCAGCCGGAATTGAGCTCCACCACGTCGATGTTGTTTCCCCGCAGGATGTCGCCGTCGACGCCTACCTCCCCGAACTCGTTGACGATGACCGCCGTCTTCATGGCGCGGCCGCGCTCGGCGAGGAGGTGCTTGGCAAGCGTCGTCTTGCCCGACCCGAGGAACCCGAAGAGAAGGTTGACCCGCATTCGCGTCGAGGCCTATCCGGTACTTCGAGCGTCCACGGCGGGTCGCGCAGGGCGCTTGCCCCGGCCCTTCTCTTCAGCGGAAAACGGCGTTCCCGAGAAGTTCATGCCGTCCACGAAGATCGCCTGGAACTCGGGCCGCGCCGCGAGCGCTACATGCTCGATCTGCTGCGCGAGCTCGAACGCCCGCGTGCGCTCGGTCTCGGAGAGCAGCGCCATCTGGGCGCCGATGGCCGCGGCGTTGCCCATGTACGTGATCCGCTCCAGCGCGAGCTCGGGCAGGAGGCGGATCTTCACGGAGCTTTCGATGCTGATGTAGTTGCCGAAGCCGCCGCACAGCATCAGTTCCCGGATCTGCTCCGTGGGCACGTCCATCACCTCGCGCAGCATGGCGATGCCGGAGTAAATGGCGCTCTTGGCAAGCTGCAGCTGCCGGACGTCCGCCTGGGTGACCGTGATGTCGTAGTCGCGGCCCGCGACCTCCTTGCGCACGAGGACGAATTGCCGTCCGCCCTCCCCATCGACGATCCGGCTCTGGATCGACTCACGCAGCGGCGGGCTGGACTCGCGCCGCATGAGTCCCGAGGAATCCATGACCCGGGCATCGAGCATTTTGGCGCACGCGTCGATCAGGCCCGAGCCGCAAATTCCCACCGCCGGCGCATCCCCGATCACCCGGCACTCGACGTCGTCCCCGATCTCGACCCTTTCGATCGCGCCGACGGCGCCGCGCATCCCATGCCGGATCTGCGCGCCTTCGAGCGCGGGGCCGGCCGGGGCGGAACAGGCGAAGAGCTTGCGCCTGGATCCCATGACCACTTCGCCATTCGTCCCGATATCGACGAGCGCACGGATCTCCTCGCTTTCGTAGATGCGCGTCGCGAGGACGCACGCCATCGTGTCCGCGCCGACGAAGCCGGCGACGATCGGGAGCATGCAGACCACCGCGTTCGGCGCGCCCTTGAGAGGCAGCTCCCGCGCGGGGTACACGAGCAGGTCCCGAACTGCCGGCGCGTAGGGTGCGAGGCCGACGTAGGTCACGTCCACGCCGAGAAAGATGTGGTGCATGCAGGTATTGCCGACCACCACGATCTTGTAGATGTTCTCGGAGCTCACGCCCGCCTTGGCGCAGGCCTCCTTGATGAAGTCGTTCACGCCCGTGAGGATCTTGGCGCGAAGCGTGACGAGCTTGGATTCGTCGAACTGCGCGTACGCGATCCGCGACATGAGATCGCCGCCGAACTGCGCCTGCGGATTCAATCCGCCGACCGATGCGAGCTGTTCGCCGGTCGCCAGATCCATCAGCGTCCCGACGACGCTCGTGGTCCCGATGTCGAAGGCCATCCCGTACGCGTGCGCTGCCGTATCGCCCGCCTCCACGTCGATGATCCCCGAGTTGAACGTCGTTACCGTAAGGCGCCCCTTCTCCTTTCGCAACGTTGCGGGAATCTTTCGGAGGACCTCGAGGGGAAGCGCCCTGCGGGTATCCGGCGGCAGGCAGGCGAGGATCTCGTCCACGTCCGACGTCTGGTGGTGCTCTCCCTGCGGGGCCTTCGCGGTGATGACGTGCTTCACGACACCGGAATCCAGCCGCAACCGGGAATCCGTTGCGACGTCGACCTGGCCCGACAGGATCTGATAGCCCGACTCCGCCTTCGGCGGCATCGGCGTCACGGTGCAATCGGAGATGACTTTCGTCTGGCAAGCGAGCCGGAAGCGCTCGTGAACCTCGTCGTGCCCGAGCTGGAAGGTGTCCTGGACGGTCGGAGGCGGAATTTCTCCCGCGATCACCTTCACCCGGCAGCTGCGGCAACGTCCCCGGCCGCCGCACGTCGCATCGACCTCGATGCCCGCGAGGCGTGCGGCATCGAGGAGATTCGCGTCGGCGGGAGGCGTGACCGACCGGGTCTCCCCGGCCACCGTCACGAACTTCACCGAACGAGGCGTCGCCACGGGATCAGGCCCACGCTTCCCGGCGCTCCTGCACGAGCCTGAGCGCGAGCCTCACCGCCTCCACCGCGTCCTTACCCCATCCGTCCGCGCCGCAGCTGTCGGCCCACTCCTGCGACGTCGGGGCCCCGCCGATCAGGATCTTCACCTTGTTGCGGTGGCCGGCCTTCTGGAATTCCTCGATGGTGACCTTCTGGTAATACACGGTCGTCGACAGCAGAGCGGAGAACCCCACGAGGTCCGCCTTGTTCTCCAGGGCCGTCGAGATGAAGCGATCGGGATGGACGTCGGTGCCCAGGTTGATCACGTTGAAGCCCGCGTTCTCGAGCATGATCGTGACGATCGACTGCCCGATGTCGTGCATGTCGCCGAGGACCGTTCCCATCACGAAGGTGCCGACCGGCTTCTCCTTGTTCGCGGCGAGGAGCGGGCGGATCAGCGCGAGCCCGGCCTTCATCGCTCTTGCCGTGAGCAGCATCTCGGGGATGAAGATCAGCTGCGCGGTGAAGCGGTCGCCCTGCAGGTTGAACCCCGGGAACAGGCCATCGTCCAGGATCACCCGGGGATTGATTCCCGTCTCGATCGCCTCCCGGGTGCGCTTGTCGGTGTACTTGTTGTCGCCCTCTTCCACCGCGACCCACAGCGACTGCCACTCCCACCCGGCCGGCGCGCGCGATTCCCAGTTGGCGGGAGTCTTCAGCACCGGCTCTTCGATGTCGGACATTCCATTTCTCCTGGATGTGATTTCGGCCCGGTTCAGTTCAGCGGGTACTTGCCGTACACCCCGAAGTCCTTCTGCGCCTCGAACATCGCCATGATGTTCTGGATCGGGACGTCGGCCATGATGTAGTGCGATGGCGAGAAGATGAAGCCGCCGCCGGGGCCGAGGTTCTTCATGACCTCGAAGACACCCTTGCGCACGTCCTCGACCTGCCCCCTCGGCAGGATGCGCTGCACGTCGAAGCCGCCCGCGAGGCAGATGTCCTTGCCGTACTTCTGCTTGATGGACGCCTGGTCCTTGAGGCCGCCGGTGGGCTGCATCAGCCCCGAGAGGTTCGCCCCCAGCTCGATCTCGTCGGGAAGGATCGGCGAATAGTCGCCGCACGAGTGGAACTTGAAGAAGATGTCCGGATTCGTCTTCTTGAACTCGGCGAACATGTACTTGAAGCGCGGCTTCGCGTGCTCGCGCCACGACTTCGGCGAGAGCATCATCGACTGCTGGGCGCCGATGTCGTCGCCCACCCGGATCATGTCGGCGCCGGCCTTGATCGCATTCTTGCCGAGCTCGGTGTAGTACTCGGTGAGGCCATCGAGCACGCCGTTGATGAGCTCCGGCTCGTCGTGCATGTAGAGGAAGAAGTTCTGCGTCCCGACCAGGTGCGCGTAGGCCGCCTCGATGAGCGTCGAGGAGAGGTCGACGATGATGAAGTAATCCTTCTGGTACTTGGCGCACAGCTCCTTGATCGGCTCGATCATCGCCGGATCGGCCGGATCGGGCCACTTGTAGCTCTTCAGGTCCTCCAGCGACTTGATGGGATGGATTTTGGGGAAGTTCTCGGGTACCACTTTCGCCGGCCCCCAGAACTCCTGGGTCTTCTTGAACTCCTGCTCCTCCTCCGGCGTGCGGCCCTCGAGGCCACTCTTGCCGTAGCCCACGTGGAAGTGGTTGAACCACGTCTCGCCGATCTCGATGTGCCGGTGCGAGAAATCGGCGTTGATGCCGATCTGGTAGATGATGGCATCGTTGCCCAGCCGCAGCTCGAGCGTCGGATCGTGCTTGCGTCCGGTGGCGGCGTTCTCGATGCCGAATACGCGCGCGATCTTCTGCTTCGCCTCGGCCTTCATTCTGTACAGCGTGGAAACGCGGTCGATCGGCTCGCGACGCAGCGTGCGGATGAACCTTTCGCGGGGCAGAAGTTCTTTCACGGATTCCTCCAGTTTGTATCGATCACGCGGCAGCGATGGCTGCAGCCGCGGCCGCGGCCGCCTTCTTGGCGGCGGCGAGATTGGCGCGGGTGTACTTCAGGTACTTCACCGAGTACTCGTCCTTGCCCGTGAGGGCGTTGGCCGCGAACATGAAATCGTTGAACTCCCGCGACGGGTTCATCACCGGGTCGATCATCAGCGTGTCGCAGCCCGACAGCACCGACAGCGCCACGAAAGCAAAGTTGAGCGTCCTCCTCTCCGGCAGCCCGAACGACACGTTGCTGTGCCCCCCGAAGATGTGCACCTCGGGGTAGCGCTCCCGGATCGTGGCCACCGCATCCAGGTAGTGCCTCCCGAACATCGGCCCCGCCCCGATCGGAAACACCAGCGGATCCAGGTAGCGGTCCTCCATCGGGATGCCCCCCTTGTCCATCAGCGCCATGCACCCCTCGAGATTCGCCACCCGCTCCTCGGCGTTCTGCGGCATCCCGCTCGAGCCGCTCGCGTTCGCAAAAAGAATCGCCTTGCGCTCCTTCGCCATGTCCACCAGCGCCTGGCGCCCCGGCTCCAGGTTCACCGAGTTGATCGCCGGGCGGCTCTTGCCCCCGTCGTGCGCCTCCAGCCCCGCATGGATCGTCGCCGGATCCGAGGAGTCGATCGCCATGACCGAATCGCTGATCTCCTGCGCGGCCTTGACCAGCCAGCGCATCCACTCGAAGCGCTCCTCCGGATAGACGCTCATCTCGTCCACACACAGGTCGATGATGTGCGCCCCGTGCAGCTCCTGGTTCTTGATCGCCCAGCGGATGTAGCTCATGTCCTTCTGCCGGCACGCCTCCGCAATGTGCGGAATGTTGAACCCCTGGCGCTTGTTCGGCTCCTCCGGCACGATCCGCGTCACGTCCAGAACCCGCTTGTTGCCGTCCAGGTCGGTGTAGCCGATCCCCACCTTCCCGTCCTGCTGCACCACCCTCGGGCTCGTGATCTTGATCTTGCGCGTCGCGTTGAAATTCTCCCCGATGATCACCAAGCCATCGCCTGCGATACTCATTCAAGCTGCTCCTCTGATTGAATTCGAACGTCGGTCGAGTCGTAACCGGTCGCGTCGGACGGCCCGACGCCGTACATGCCCGAGCGGGAAAGCTTCGGCAGCATCGCGCAGCTGGAGAGGAGCGAAACCGGAAGCTGGTCCGGCTTGCCGAGCAGCCGGAAGATGCGGACCTGCTCTTCGAGTCCCCACATGCACATCTCGCCGTCGACCTTGTAGCTGTATCCGGGGCCCAGCCGCGACGTGATCCTGCTTCCGATCTCGAGGCACGCGCCGCGAAGATATCCCTTGAACTGCCGGGTCGCGTCCTCGATGCAGAGCCATCCGGCGGTCTCGAGGAGGACCGCCTCGAGCAGGTCGCCGGCGTCGGCCAGCTCGATCACGCGCCGGCTGATGGGAGCGCCCACGGTAAGCACGAAGGGGACGACTTCCTCGCATTCCCTCAGCACGCGCGGGAACACCGCGCAGTTCAGCCTCTGCCCGCGATCGAGGACGACGGTCTCGCCGAACATGGCGCGGATGCGCACATGTCGATACGCCACCGACGGCTCGCTCAGCTGCATCGCGAGCTCCGCGACTTCTTCGGCCGCTCGGCGAATCGCGGGCCGGACTCGGGTGAGGTCGGAGTAGCCCTGGATGCGCAGGATGCGTTCGCTCGAAGCCGAAGGCGAAGACGGCTGAAATCGGGCGAGCGTGAAGCGACCCGCCCGCCCGAATTCGGCCGCGCGGGTCAGGGGAGCTGCCGGCAGGTCCGGAGAGGTCGCCACATGCATCGCCGCATAATATATTGGCGATATACGAACGCGTTATGCGTTTTCTGCAGGCCCGCTAGCGCTGTAACGCGCTGGCCCGGAAGGCGTCGTATTGGCTCTCGAGCTCAGCCGCGACGGCCTTCGCGACGCTGCTCGCCGAGCCCTCGCGCACGGTCTTCTCCCCCTTGTTCCACTGATCGATGTAGTCATCGGAGGAATCGAGCTTCCTGCGCACGGCGATGATGTCGATAAGCTCCTGGAAACGCTTGCTTAACATCTCCTTGTGCGCCTTCCCGCCCTCCTCGCGCGCATCGACCTGGGAGGGGATTTCCTGCCAGTAGGTGACCTGGTACGTAGCCATCGCCGCTCCTCGCATCTCGGTACGTTTGCCGATGCGAGCGATTGTCCCCTTTCGCGCCGCGGCGAGGTCGGAGCCGTTTGCATACGTGCCCTGCTTCCAGGACATGCCTGAGGATGGCAACGGACGACCGCCTTGCTGCTAGATTAGGCCGATATATTCTTTGCATGCCGGGCGATGGGAGCGCCCGTGCACCATGGCCGATCCGGTTTCGTTGCGAAGGCCGGGCAGCGCCGGCGAGACGTTCGTGATCGTCGGCGCCGGGCAGGCCGGCGTGCAGGCGGCAAGCACGATGCGTCATCGCGGCTTCAAGGGCCGCATCCTGATGATCGGGGAGGAGCCGCACGTTCCCTACATGCGGCCGCCGCTTTCGAAGAAGGCGCTCCGGGGACAGTTCGTCCAGGAGCGACTCTTCCTTCATCCGTCCGCCTATTACGAGGGGGCCGAAATCGACCTCCGCGTCGCCACGCGGGTGGAAGGAATCGACCGCGATGCGGCGCGGGTCCGCCTGTCGACCGGGCAGCACATTCCCTACGACAAGCTCCTCCTCGCCACGGGCTCGCGGCCTCGGCCGATCGAGCTGCCTGGCGCTCGTCTTCCCGGCGTCTGCTACTTGCGCAACCTGGACGATGCGTTGCGGTTGCGCGCGGCTCTGCGCCCGGGCGTCCGTATCGCCATCATCGGTGGCGGATACATCGGGCTCGAGGTGGCGGCGACCGCGAGTGCGGCCGGCGCCCGGGTCGTCGTCTACGAAGTCGCCGACCGCGTGATGTCGCGGGTGACGACTGCGCCGATCTCCGAGTTTTTCCGCCGGATCCACCTCGAGCGAGGCGTCGAGATCCGATGTGGAGCGCCGATCTGCGCGCTGCACGGCGACGATCGGGTTTCCGGCGTGGTGTGCGAGGCGGAGCGCGCGGTCCAATCGACCGATCTGGTGCTCATCGCGGTCGGCGCCGAGCCGAACGTCGAATTGGCCCGCGATGCGGGCCTCGCTTGCGAGGGCGGCATCGTCGTGGACGATCGATGCCGCACGTCGGATCCCCGCATATTCGCCGCGGGCGATTGCACGCGCCATCCAAGCGCACTGGTCGGCAGGCGAGTGCGGCTGGAGTCCGTCCAGAACGCGGTCGACCAGGCCACCGTCGCGGCGCGGAACCTGTGCGGCGAGGATGTGCCGTACTCCAGCGTGCCGTGGTTTTGGTCGCATCAGTTCGATTTCCGCCTCCAGTCCGCAGGCATACCCGAGACATTCGACGAGACGCAGGAGCGCGGCAACCGCGATGAAGGAGCGTTCGCGCTCCTCTATCGGCGCGAAGGCGAGACCATCGCTTGCGATGCCGTCAACATGCCCGGCGAGTACATGTCCGTTCGGCGGCAGCTCGAGAAGAAGCTCCGGAACGACGCCCTCGATGCGCCGAGAGCTTCCGGCCGTCAGGCGGTCGGCTGAGCCGATGCCGCGGATCACGTTCGTGCATCCCGACGGGCGAAGGCAGGTGGTCAAGGCAGCCACGGGAAGCACGGGCATGGACGCTGCGCGGCACCACGGGGTCCACGGTCTTCGTGGCGAGTGCGGGGGCGAATGTCTCTGCTCCACATGCCATTGCTACGTCGATGCGCAGTGGGTGTCCCGGCTTGCGCCAAGGCAGGCCCAGGAAGCGGACCTGATCGATTTCGTCTGGGAGCCCCGGGCCGAGAGCCGCCTGTCCTGCCAATTCGTCATCACGGACGCGTTGGACGGATTGGTGCTGTACGTACCCGCGCACCAGATCGGCGGAGCCTGAGCATGGCGAGGACGCCGATGGCACCGGACGCAGCGCTATCGCTCGACACCGGCGACTCCGATGCGGGGAAAACGGGCGTGACGCTCCTCTTCTTCAAGGCGGACCACTACTTCTGCTGGGACGTCACGCGCGATGCGATCGTCGAGGGATACCCGCGCAAGATCTCGCTCGATTGGCCGGGCCTGCTCGAAGCCGCGCCGGGCAAGCGCCTTCGCGGCGCTCTGCACGTCGCGGCGTGGGGCCCGATCGTCTTCTTTCTCTTCGAAGGCGACCGGCGCGCGTTCGCGTGGGACATGAAGACGAAGCTCGTCGTCAGCACCATGCCCATCCAGGACCTCCTTCCCAGCCGCCTCACGCAAGGCGACTTCACTCCGGTACTTGCGAAAACGCCCGGGCATGAAGACGTGGTGTACGCATTCAGCGGCGCGGAATACACGCGGTGGGCCGTGCATTCCTCGTTCCCCGGGAAGGAAGACGAAGGATTCCCGCGCAGGATCGAACCCGACTGGAAGGACGGATTGGTGCTCGCCCCGAGGTCGGGCCTCTACGTGGACTGGCCGAGCCGAAGCCCGGCCCACTCGAATCGCAAGCTCTATTTCTTCATGGGAGATCTCTACCTGCGTTGGGACGTGCCAAGCCACAGTCGCAACTATCGTCTCGACATCGCGAGCGGCTGGAAGGGCTGGCCCGCGATGTCGCTCGAAGCCTGATTCATTCGCTGCACGCAGACCCTCCATGCACGCGGATCAACGCTCGAGGGAGCTACTTGCCGGACGCGGGGCCGGTATGACGAGAACACATATCTTCTTTTCATTTCAATCAGTTACGATCGATTCCAACGCTGATACGTTGGCGCATCGCAAACGTGCTGGGAGAAATGAAATTGAAGAGTGCGGTTCTCGCTATCGGGAACGACCCACGCCGGGAAATCGCGAACCTCATGGCGAATTTCTCGCTCGAGACCTCTCCCGGCTCCGCGGCGAAGGTCGACGACTTCCGCGAACACGTTCGGCCCGGCACGGCGATGTACATCACGTTCCTGCCGGGTGCGGATTTCAACGACACGATCGCCGTCGCCGTCCGCCTTCGCAAGGAAGGCCTCAATCCCGTACCCCATTTCGCTTCGCGCAGCATCGCGAGCAAGGCGATGCTGGAAGAGAGCCTCCAGCGACTGAGTGGGGAAGCCGGGGTTACGCAGGCGCTCATCATCGGCGGCGGGGTCCCTGCGCCGGTCGGCGAGTTCGCCGACTCGATGCAGTTGCTTGCGACGGGATTGTTCGACAAGTACGGCATTCGCAAGATCGGGGTTGCGGGTCATCCGGAGGGAAGTCCCGACATTCCCGAAGAAGCCGTCAAGCAGGCTTTGCGGTGGAAGAACGACTTCGCCCAGCGAACCGGCGCCGAGATGTATATCGTGACGCAGTTCTGCTTCGAGGCGGCGCCGATCATCAAGTGGGACCAGCACATCCAGGCAGAGGGAAACCGCCTTCCGATCCACATCGGAGTGCCCGGCCTCGCCACCATCAAGACGCTCGTGGCCTACGCGAAAGCATGCGGAATCGGTCCGTCGATGCGATTCATCTCGCGCCAGGCGATGAACGTGGCGAAGCTGCTCACGGTCTCGGCGCCCGATCGACTGGTGGCCGAGCTCGCCGCCTATCGCGCGAGCGATGCGTCGTGCGGCATCGAACGCGTGCACATGTACCCGCTCGGCGGGCTCAAGAAATCGGCCGAATGGTCCTATGCGGTCTGCGACGGCCGCTTCGACCTGGACGCAGGCGGGTTCAGCGTGTCGATGGCGGCCTGACGGCCGCACGCGCGGGCCGCGCGACGCGGTCCGCACTGGTAACGAGGCGTGCGGACGAGCCTCCCGCGCTTTCCCTCTTCTACCCCCACTTCATCCGGCGGCGCGCCGATTCGCCGCAATTTGGAAGGTCGACACGATGAGCAAGCCCGAGGACAAGAACGATCCGTCGATCGTTCGCATCACACGGCGCGAGTTCGTGAAGTTGGGGGGCGCGACGGTTTCCGGATCGATTGCGTCGGGCTTCCTCCCCGCGATGGCGGCCGCGCCCGCGAAGCCGGGCGGGGATGCGTACCCGGCTCGGGTGGTCGCGCGGATCTCGGCGATGAAGATCAACGAACCGGTGCAGTTCACCTATCCGGATGACAGCTCGCCCGCCATCGCCGTGCGCCTTCCCGGTCCCGCATCGGGTGGCGTCGGTCCGGGAAACAGCATCGTCGCCTACTCGATCCTCTGCACGCACAAGGGATGCCCGGTGAGCTACCGCCCGGAACGCAAGTTGCTGATCTGCCCTTGCCACTGGAGCAGCTTCGATCCGGCGAAGGACGGAGAGATGGTGATCGGACAGGGGAGCCAGGCCCTCCCGCGGATCATCCTTCGCACCGACGGCGATGCGGTGCAGGCGATCGGCGTGGAAGGCCTGATCTACGGCCGCCAGGTGAACATTCTCTAGCGATGACGCGCGTTCCCCTTCCCCCAAGAACGCCGAACGCTACGACACGGTTTGCCAGTTCTGCATCGTCGGCTGCGGCTACCGGGTCTACAAATGGCCGCAATTGCGGCGCGGAGGACCCGCACCCGAGGACAACGCCCTGGGCCTGGATTTCAGGAAGCCGCAGCCGGCGTTCGGCACCTGGATCTCGCCGAACATGCATACCGTCGTCACGGATCGTGACGGCAGCCGCCACCACATCGCGATCATTCCCGACCGCTCCTGCGAGGTGAACCAGGGGATGGCGTCCGTCCGCGGCGCCGGACTCGCGCAGACCCTGTACGCGCCGGACCGCGCAACCCGCGCACGGCTCACCGCGCCGTTGCTGGACGAAGGTCATGGCCAGACGCGCGCGAGCTGGGAGGATGCGGTGGAGCTCGGGGCACGGGTCGTGAAGGCCGTCCTGGACCGATGGGGCGCGGATGCGGTGGGCATGAAGTTCTTCGACCACGGTGGCGCAGGCGGCGGCTTCGAGAACAACTGGGCCGTCGGCCGGTTCTTCTTTTCCGGAATCGGCACCCGGTCGGCCTCCGTCCACAATCGCCCCGCCTACAACAGCGAGGTGCATGCCGCGGGCGACGCGGGCGTGGCGGCTCTCACGCATTCGTACGCCGACGCGGAATTGGCGGACACCATCCTGGTCGTGGGCGGCAATCCGTACGAGACGCAGACCAACTATTTCCTGGCCCACCTGGTCCCCAACCTGCAGGGGTCGACCACGGAGCAGAAGCGATCCGCCTTTCCCGGCGAGCCCGTCGAAGCAGGGCGCATCATCATCGTCGATCCGCGGCGAACGATGAGCGTAGCAACGGCGGAGGCCGCCGGCGGCGCCGAGCGGGTGCTGCACCTGCAGATCGAGCCGGGCACGGACATCGCGCTGCTCAATGCGATCGCGCGGATCGTGCTTGAGCGCCGTTGGCACGACGTCGGATTCATTCGCGAGCGCGCGGAGTGGCAGACGTTCGAGGCGTACCAGCGCTCCTCGCTCGACGTCGACACCCCGATCGACGAGTTCGTCGAGGAGGCGGCGCGCATTGCGGGATTGGATCGCGCGCAGATCGAAAAGGCGGCCGAATGGATCGCTGCGCCGAAGCCGGGCGGTGCGCGCAAGCGGACGTTGCTGCATTACGAAAAGGGGCTGATCTGGGGGCTCAAGAACTACGAGAACGTGGCCGCGATCGTCGATCTCGCACTGCTCACGGGGAACATCGGCAAGCCGGGAACGGGCTGCAGCCGCCTCGGCGGGCACCAGGAGGGATATGTCCGGCCGCCCTATCCCGGCGGGCGTCCCGCGCTGAACATCGATGAAGCGCTGCGCCGCGGCGAGATGAAGTGCTTCTGGGTCGGGGGGTGCAATCCCGTGCTCACGACGCTTCGGGCCGGAGCGCTGGAGGCGGCGCTGCGCGACCGGGGCGCGCCCGTGACGCAGGCCCTGGCGCGAACGGCGGGAAGGCCGATCGGTGAGCGCGTCACGGCGATCGTCGAGGCGATGAAGAACGGAGGCATGTTCCTCATCGTGCAGGATATCTATCCGACCGCGACCACGCGTTATGCGCATCTCGTATTGCCGGCGGCGCAATGGGGCGAGATCAATCTCACGTCCATCAACGGAGAGCGCCGGCTTCGCCTTTACCCGAAGTTCATGGACCCGCCGGGGGAGTCGATACCCGATTGGGCCATCCTCGCTCGCTTCGCTCGAAAGTTGCATCAGCTCTACGAGGAGGACGCGAACCCGCTGATGGCGAACCGCTTCCTCGATTTCGATTGGCGAACGGAAGAGGATGTGTTCATCCACGCGCGCTATCAGTTCAAGGGGGATGGCAGCGATCCCATGGAGGGCTACGCCGGCATCACCTACGATCTCCTGCGCAAGCTCGGCAACAACGGAATCCAGACTCCGGTGCGCGTCGTGCACGGTACCCCCGTGGGTACGGTCCGCATGCACGAGGACGGACGCTTCGGCACGCCTACAGGCAAGGCTCGTTTCGTTCCCGCGCCGAGGCCGTGGCCCGGGTATGCGGCCCAAGTCGCGCGGCAACGGAAAAACTACCGGTTCTGGATCAACAACGGGCGCTCGAACCACATCTGGCAGACGCTCTACCACCAGCGCTACATCCCGTTCTACCAGAGCCGTTTCCCGATTCCGTATCTGGAGATGCATGCGCACGACGCCGCAGGCCTGGGCATCGCGTCGGGCGACCTCGTGGAAGTGGCCAACGATATGGGATCGGTGCAAGCGATGGCCTACGTGAGCACGTCGGTGAAAGAAGGGCACACCTTCATGCTGTTCGGCCAGCCCCGTGGCGCGGCCGGGGACCTCGTATCCGATCACGTCGACCCGAGCACGACGATCCCGTACTACAAGGGAGTCTGGGCCGATGTGCGCCGCATCGGGCCGATGCCGAAGGAGCTCGAGAACGTGACTCTCGCGCCCATGAACGTGGCCTCGTGACATGAGACGCCTCGATGGACGGATCTTGCTGTTGGTCGCCGCCTCGGCGACGGCCACCGCCACCGCCTTCTTCGGCGGCAGCCATCCGCCCGTCCGGCTGGAAAGCAGGAACATGGCCGGCGCCCAGCTTCGAGGGGCATCGCTCGCCGGCGCGAAGCTCGATGGCTACATCCTGACCGGTGCGGATCTCGTCGGCGCGGACCTTTCCGGCGCGAGCTTGCGCGGAGCCGATTTGCGCGAGGCGTATCTTCGCGGGGCGAGGGCGCGCAACGCCGACTTCAGCGGCGCGCTGCTGGCGGCGGCCGACATGACGCTTGCGGACCTGGGCGGCGCACGCCTCGACGGCGCGGACCTGAGTCGGGCACGGTTATCGAATGCAAGCCTCGCGGGCGCGAGCATGAAGCATGCGTTCCTTCCGGGAGCGACGCTGATCCAAGCCGATCTGTCTCGCGCAAACCTGCAGGACGCCGTGCTCTCCGGCGCCGATCTCACGCAGTCGGTCCTGGTCGACGCGATTGCCACGCACGCCATCTTCGGTGCGCAGCAGTCGGGCCAGCAGGCGCCCTCGCCTGCCGTCATGGCAGGCGCCGACCTTCGAGGCGGCGATTTCGGCGCCGCGAATTTCATCAGCGTGAACCTGCGCGAGTCGCGGCTCGAGGGCGGGCGCTTTATCGGTGCGGACTTCGCGAACGCCGACCTTTCGTGGAGCCGGGCGGCCCGCGCCGACTTCTCGGGCTGCTCGATGGGATGGCTGAAGGCATATGGGACCGATCTACGGGATACGAAGCTCGCCGGCGCGAATCTCGTGCGAGCGCAACTCGAGGGCGCCAATCTCTCGGGGGCGGACCTGTCCCGCGCGGTGCTCGATGGGACCAACTTGAATCAGACGGACATGACGGGCGCACGGGTGGAGAAGGCGAGCGCGCGAGCGGCGCTCATGAACGACGTGACGCATCTTCCTACGGCCCTCGGGAGCGCGAGCGATGGCGAACGGTGAGGCGGCATCCGCGGCGCAAGAGTCGGTATCTGTCCCCAAGGCAGGCCAGGGCGCACTCGGGCGCACGCACGCATACCTTCGAGCGAAATTCGCGACGGCGGCCACCGCCGCCTTTGTCGGCGAATACCTCGGCACCTTCGTCCTCGTCTTCTTCGGCGTGGGTGTCGTCAACGCCGCCGTCATCACCGGCTCCCAGGCCGGGCTCTGGCAGGTCGCGGTGGTATGGGCCATCGGAGTGACGCTCGGCATCTACACCTCGGCGTCCTTGTCGGGTGCGCACATCAACCCGGCCATCACCGTGGTCGCCGTCGTGTACGACCGGTTCCCGATTCGCCGCGCCCTGCTGTATGTCGTGGCGCAGGTGCTCGGCGCCATGACGGCGTCGCTGCTCCTCTACGGGCTCTTTTCCGAGGCGATCCTCGAGTTCGAGAGGCGCCACGGCCTGCTGCGCGGGGGACCGGGAAGCGAGCTGAGCGCAATGGTGTTCGGGGAGTACTTTCCGAATCCGGCCGTGTTCGGTACCGCGCAGGACGCCTGGCGGGTGGTGAGCCTTCCGTCGGCGTTCCTCGGCGAGATGGTGGGCACCGCCTTTCTTGCGTTCCTCGTTTCGGCCGTGACGCATCCGCGCAACGGGTCGAAGCCGCCGCCGGCCGGCCAGGCGCTCATGATCGGACTCGGCGTGGCCGCCATCATCTCGATCATCGCTCCGCTCACCCAGGCCGGGCTCAATCCCGCACGCGACTTCGGGCCCCGGGTCGTATCGTGGCTCATGGGTTGGGGACGCATCGCCTTCCCCGGTCCGAGAGGCGGATGGTTCACGGTGTACATCCTCGCGCCCGTCGTCGGGGCGTTGATCGGAGGCGGCGTATACCGATTCGTGGCCGGTTCGCTGCTTGCACGTTCCGCGGCCGAGGCGAGCGGCAACGACAACGGGCGCGAAGCCTAGGAGGCGACGATGGGGCACCGCTTGACAAAGATCGCCACTCGTACCGGCGACAAAGGCACGACGGGCCTGGGAGATGGGACGAGAGTCGACAAGGATTGCCATCGCATCGAAGCGATGGGCGATATCGACGAGCTGAACAGCGTGTTGGGCGTGCTGCTTTCGGAGCGTCTGCATGCCGGCCTGCGTTCGCCCGTCCTGTCCCTGCAGAACGATCTTTTCGATCTCGGCAGCGAGCTTTGCCTGCCCGGACGTGCGAGCTTCGGTGAAGAACGCGTCGCTCGACTGGACGCGTTGCTCGAGGAGCTCAACCGCGACCTGCCGCCTCTCAAGGAATTCATCCTTCCGGGCGGCACTCGAGCCGCCACCCTTGCGCACCTCGCTCGAGCCGTCTGCAGGCGTGCGGAACGGCACCTGGTCCATCTGGGCAGATCGGAAACCGTAGGCAAGCCCGCCCTTCGTTACGTCAATCGCCTTTCGGACGTCCTGTTCGTGCTCGGGCGCGCGATCAATCGGCGAGCGCGAGCCGCGGAAACGTACTGGAAGTCCGAGCGGCTTGCCGCCATGAAGCACTCGCGGAAAGTCGCTTGACCGGTGTCGGAAGAGGCAGCCACCGGCGCCCACGTCTCTTCCGCCTCGGAATGGAAAGCTCGCACGCGCAAGGAGCTCATCGCGCGCCGCTCGGCGATTACCGCCGGGTTCCACGCGCAATGGAGCGACGCGATCGAGACGAACCTCGCGAGCCTCCTCGCCCGTCTCGACCGGGTGGAGGTCCTCGGCTTCTATTGGCCCTACAAGCGGGAGTTCGATCCCACACCGTTCGTGAGGCGCATGCTGCTCGAAGGAAGGTCGGCGGCACTCCCCGTCGTGGTCGGCGCCGACTCGGCGTTGGAATTCAGGCGGTGGGACGAGGCGGTGCCGATGGAGCCAGGCGCATACGGGATCCCGATCCCCCGAGGCACTGCGGTCCTGCTTCCGGACATCGTGTTGCTTCCCGCAAATGGTTTCGATCGGAACGGCTTCCGGCTTGGTTATGGCGGCGGGTTCTTCGATCGAACGCTCGCGACGATGCGGCCAGCTCCCAGGACCATCGGGATCGCGTTCGAGATCGGGCGCCTGGATACGATCCATCCGGAAACGTGGGACATCGCCCTGGATTACATCGTGACCGAGGAAGCCGCGTTCCGGCGCGGACCAAGCGGCCTGGAAGCCTGCTCCCGATCGTCGATCACTAGTGAGCCAACGCGATGATCGCCGCGCAAGCCAGTACCAGCGCCGCGACCTTGCGCCGCGTGATTCGCTCCATTCCGAGGATGGCCGAAAGCAGCACGGCAACCACGAAACCCATGTTCGCGAGAGGCAGCACCACGCTCGCGTCGCCGCGGGCGACGGCGAGCATCAGGAAGTTCGCGATGGCGCAGACCAGGATCCCGGACACCAACGCATACCCCATGCCGCCTGGCGTCGGCCAGCTGAGTCGCCCTTCCTGCGCCACTGCATACAGGCTGCCTACGACGATCCAAAGAGGAGGCGTCAGAAGCAGCATCACCTGCAGATCGACGCCGCGAAGCGCCGCCGCCTTCGACAGCACCCCGAAGCAGGCGCGCAAAAATGATGCGGCGACCACCAATGCGAAGAAGGGCATGAAGCCGTCTCGAGACGCTGCCGCCTTGCGAGGCTCGAAGAGCAGCGCGACGGATGCGACCCCGAGCAGAACGCCAAGCGTTTTGGCGGGAGTCATGACTTCATGCAGCAACAGGACCGCCAGGATCACCACTCCGATCGTGTTCAGCCGATACACCGTGGACGCCAGTCCGACGTCGATTCGGCGCAGGCTTTCCACAAGAAGCGCATTCGACAGGGCCACCACGGCGCCGGCCGCGAGCCCGAACATCACGGTATTCGCGTCGAATCGCGGCGCCGCCGTGCCGAGCACGACGATGCCGGCCTGCAGCACCGTCCAGACGAGCCCCATGCCTACGAGGTACATTCCGCGGGAGCGATCGCCCGTCGAGTGGCGCTTGAACACGACGTCGCTCACGCCGGCCATCAGCAGGCTGAGCAACGCGTAGCCGACGGCCGCACTCATGCAGGACGCCGGATCGGGTCACGCACGGATTGCTTCCCCCGCTGCCCGGGTGCGCCAGGGCACGAACATCGCCGAGTCCCGACGCGGGGAGATCGCTCCCCGGTAGAATGGGATCGAGCGCAAAGGTGACGAGGTTCCCATGACCTTCTCCGTCTCCGCGGAGCTCGAAGAGCTGATCCGCCAAAAGGTGAAGTCCGGTCTCTACGACTCGGCCTCGCAGGTCGTCGCGGAAGCCCTCCTCCTGCTCGAGGAACGCGATCAGCTGCGCGGCCTTCGCCGCGAGCGCCTCCTCGGCGAGCTCGCGAACGGCATTTCCCAGGCGGACAATCGGCAGCTCGTTCCCAGCGAGGAGGTTTTTGCACACCTCCTCGACCAGGCGAACGTGATCGACAAATGAACGCGCCCAACGAAATGCGATTCACCTTTCTTGCATGCGCCGACCTGAAGAGCATCTGGGACGGCATCGCGATGTCCAAGGATCCGTGGGGCCTTACCGCATCCGACAACCTCGCGGCGGGCCAGGCCTTCGCGTCCGGCTTCGTCAGGCATTGCGAGTGTGCTCGGCGCGAACCCGGAAGTCGGCGTAGACCGGGGCGAGCTCCAGTTTGGAATGCGTAGTTCGACTTTCCGCAATTACGTGATCTTCTATCGGGTCCGTGGCAGCAACGTGGAGGTCATTCGCGTGCTTCGATCGACCCAGGACGTCGGCTCCGCGCCCTGGTAGCGCAGATCAGCCCGCCGGCTCCTCGGCCGCGCCCGTCTCTCGCGCGCGATCCTTGCGGAAACGGGGCGGCGAGAGCCTCCTCAGCCTGAGGACTGCGATCAGCCCCGGAAGGGCGCCCACGCCGAGAACCGCCCACGCCATTCCCCACGCCAGGACGCCACGACCTTGCGACCGGCTCGTGAAGGCATCCAGCACCAGCCCGAACACGACCGGGCTGATACCGCCCAGGCCGAAACCTATCGCCGCTCGCAGCGAGTACGCGATGCCGAGGTGCTGCGGCGCAACGAGCTCGGTCAAGGCCGTCGAATAGACCGACGAATCGCCAAGCGCCGCCAGGTTGTAAACGACCGCGACCATGGTGAGCGCCCAGAGCGGGAGCCCGATCAGCCACCCGAACGTGAGCGAGCAAGCGACGCTCAGGAGGGTCAGCGCGAGCATCACTTGAACGCGCCCGATGCGATCGGAGAAACGGCCGGCCGCCACGCTTCCGATGGCATTCGTGGCGAAGCTCAACGCGGCGAGGATCGATCCCATCGCCGCCGCCACGGCTGCATCATGGGAGCGGCCTGCGGCCGCCGTGAGATACGCCGGCAGCCACGCCCACAGGCCCAGCAGCTCCCAGGCGTGGAATGCGTAGCCCCAGATGGCGAGCATGGCGGCCCTGTTGCGCAGCAGGGCGGACAAGACGCTCAGCCCTCCGGGCTCCATTTCCCGGAAGCCGATGACGTTCGGCGTGCTTCGCAGGACGCCGGCCGCAATCGACAACCCGACGATCGGGCCGAGCGAAGCGGCGACAAAAGAGACGCGCCAGCCGAACCGCGCGAGGAGCACGCCGCCCATCAGCAGGGAAAGAGCGTATCCCATCGTCGATGCAGCCAGGTACCAGCCCATCGCGGCGCCGCGGCGCTCCTGCGGAAATCTCTGCGAAATGAGCGCAAGGCCCGGGGTATACGAGCCGCCGGAGCACAGCCCCGCTACGGTGTACAAGAGGAGCGCGCTTGGGAAACCCCCGGCAAGGACGGCGAACCCGATCGCGCTCACGACCGCTGCGCAACTCATCGAGAGGAAGGTTCGCTTTGCGCCGATCCGATCGGCCAGGAACCCGGCTGCGAACAGCGAAACCAGGTACCCGAAGTGCCAGCCCGTGAGGACGAGCCCGGCCTCGCCGGCGCTCATCCGCCACTCGCGCAGCAGCACCGGCACGGCTCCGGTAAACGCCATGAAGATGAAGCCGAAGCTCATCCGGCTTGCGCACAACCATCCAAGCCAGCGCGCGTCGCTCATGGCTCGCCGTGCCTGCACTCGTGGGCGGATGCTAGGAGGGAGTGGAATCAGGTGGCGCGGCCGCATCTTCATCGGCGCGGTACCCGGAGAATCCGACGGGCAGCCTGTGGATGGCGCCCAGGCGCTTCTCGACCAAAGCGCGCGTGTACTCCAGGCACAGCTCCGCGAAGATGCGAGCGCGCCTGGGATCGTCGAAGTGATAGCGCCCGTCGATGCAACCGTTCACGCGATTGTTGTTGGCGAGCTGCGTGCTCACCTCCAGGGGCGTGAGCGCAATGCGTTGCGCCGGGAGGTCGGTGCTCCGCTCGATCGCGGTCACGACATTCTTTTCCACCACCACGACATAGACGTCGCCCATGGGCCCATCAAGGCTCAGATTGCGGGACCGTCGCCGCGCGTTCGGCGATGGCCGCGGCACGTTCCGAAGCAGTAGGGAGGGTTCTCCGTGGCTTTGCATCCGCACATGTAGAAAGTCTCGCTGATCGGAGCCACGAATTCGATCGGCAGGAATCGCGTTCCTTCATGGGAATCGTCGCACCACGGCTGGGTACGGCTCAAGCCACAGCTGCACCAGCGGTACAGCCTGCCCTCTTCCACCCGCACTGCATAAGGCCCGTCCTGGGCCGCCCTGGGCAGCCCGTCCATCCCGGCCTCTGGACGATCATCCGCTTCGCTCATCGCGTCGTGACGGGGCCGGGTCGGACGCCGCTCAGGCGGCGGACTCCGCGGGCGCCGGACTGGGCCGGTTGGCTTGGTCTTCCTTCACCTGCTCGAGGAGGAAGTCGCGGATCACCGCAATGCGTTTCGACCATCGCAGCTCCTCCGGATAGACGAAATAGGCGTCCATGCTGGGTCCGCGCACGTCGGGCAGCACCCGCACGAGCTCCGGCGACTCGTCGATGATGTAGTAGGGCAGCGCCGCGATCCCCAGTCCGCTCTTCACCGCCCGGTAGATTCCATAGACGCTGTTCACCTTCAACGCGGGCGTCCGCCGCTTGCCCGGCTCGCAGCCGAGCTCGAGCACCCAGTCCAGGTTCTTGAAGGTGGAGTTGAACTCGTCGCCGTACACGATCAGCTCGTGCCGGTCGAGGTCCTCGATCTTCGTCGGCGTGCCGTGCTCCTTCAGGTACTCGCGGCTCGCGAACAGCTCGTATCGGATCGTCATCAGCTTGCGCTGGATGAGCTTGGAATTCGTCTGCTCGTAGAAGCGGATCGCCACGTCCGCCTGCCTCGAGAAGAGGTCGATCTCGGTGGAATCGACCAGGATCAGCGACACCGAGATGTGCGGGTATTGCTGATGGAAGCGCGTGATGCGCGACGTGAGCCAGGCGGAGCCGAAAGTGACCGACGTCGTGATCTTGAGGGGCCCCTCGGCCTGCGCCCGGCTCTCGGTGATCCGCGCGATGCCCTGGGCGAGCTGGCTCTCCATTTCCTGCACGGAGCGGAAGAATCCCTCGCCCTGCTCCGTCAGCACCAGCCCGCGCGCGTGCCGGTAGAACAGGGGGACGGTGAGCGACTCCTCGAGCGAGCAGATCTGGCGGCTCACGGCGGATTGGCTCAATTGGAGCCTTCGGCCGGCCTGAGTGAAGCTTCCCGCCTCTACGACGGCGAAGAAGATCCGAAGACGGTCCCAATCGACGATCTTCAGGCGCTTGCTCATGGAAGCAGGTGCCGCACGTGCCGTTTCCCAGTCTCGAACTAATGATGTCACAAGCTCGGCCCGATCGGCAGGAATTACGCGGACCGGACCTTGGTCGCCTTGAACCCGCCGAAGCTGTCCGCCACGATCTCGAAGTCCACCTTCCGGCCCGCCTCCAGGTCGCCCTCCGTGACCGCAGACCGGTGGACGTAGATCTCCCGGCCGCTCCGGTCGTCCTTGATGTACCCGCCGAAGGGCGTGCGCTTCGGGTTGTACCGGGTTACGGTGCCGGTCGCGGGCCCGGGGAAGATTCCACGTGCAGAGCCCTTGTCCATGGCCGGCTTGTCGGTGATGACCTGAATCCCCGACTCCGCCTCGTACGCCTCCCAGATCTGAAGCGCGACTTCCACCGCGGTCCTGTTGGTGGTGTCGAGGTCCAGCACCGGCTTGGCCGAGGCGTCCCTGGACCCGTAGAGCTTGCGCCGGAGCTGCGTATCCTCCTCGTCGCGTGCCGCGACACTCTCGCCGAGCTGCCGCGTGCGGCCGCCCCCTTCTTCCTTGCGGGTCGTCCAGCGCTTGTTTCGTACCTCGTCGTCCGCCTTCAAGTGCACGAGGAAGACGTTCCCGCGGCCGCCCAGGACGGCATCCATGAAGGCGCTCTCGAAAATCATCACCTCTTCCTTCCAGTCGGCCATCCGCAGCGTCTCGGCGTCGAGATCGCGATGGAACGATTCGGGAAGCGTTCCCGCCGTCGGCGTGCGCGTGTACTTGGCCTGCGTCGTCGCCTTCTCCCCCGGTTGGTCACCTTGAATCCCGTGATCCGCGAAAGCTCCTCGGCCACTTCCGTCTTCAGGGAACAGGTCCTTCCATACAACGCGATGATGTTCATTTCTCCTCCAACACGATCTTCGTAGCGGTTTTCAGCGGCCCGTGGCATCGACCACCGGCGATTCGGGCTGCGCCACGGTGATGCGCCGATTGAGCAGCATGCCACCGAGGACTCCCTTCTTCCTGGCGGCGAGGAGGGCCTTCTGCGAGTTCATGAGTCGGCCCATCGGAGTGGCACACGTGTGGATCAACCTCTTCACGGGGATATACGCGATGAAGCCGCAGGCCGCGATGACGTGGCCCAGCCAGAGAGGCTCGTACCAGGAAGGCTGCACGAAGCTCACGCGCCGAAGCGCATGTCCAAAAATGACGCCGACGAACGAGGCGGCTTGGTAAGGCTCGCCAGGAGACATCTCGAGCCGCAGTCCCTCGACGACGAAGCCGCTCGCGATCACCAGGAGCAGGAATACGGTCGTGGGCGTATCGCTGTACTTGCGCTCGGGCCGGTTGTTCACGCGGATCCGCCAGGCAAGCGCAAGCAGGCAGCCGACGAGGACCATCAACCCGGTGAAATCGAACGCGAAATCGAAAAGCAGCCGCAAGGGGTTTCCCGGTTCCCTCCACACGTCCCGGAACCCGAACGCCGGCAGTCCTTCGCGAAGGAACACGGCGAAGAGCTCCAAAAGGACCATCGCCGCGAAACCCCAGTAGATCAACGTATGGCGAAGCCAGCGCAACTTGCTCACCGCGAAAAGATTGCGGTGCACCACCACGTCGTCCACGAGCGTCCTGCGCATCGCCTCGGGCTCGCTCTGCTCTCGCGAGATGTACCTGCGGTAGCGTCGCCAGGTGGGAAGGTTGTTCCCGACCAGCTTCCGATAGACCCCCTTGTCGAGGACGATCAAGGATGCGAGGACGATCGGGCCGAACACGATCCATCGCATTTCCATCCGGCCGTGCAGCGTTTCGCTCGTGAAGAAGCCCGCGAAGGACGAGAGGGCGAGCACGTAGCACGCGCCGCCGAGGCCGAGCAGCCATCCCGCGCCGTGCTCGAGGAAGCCGGTATTGCCGAAACGGGTGAGCGCAAGGATGGCGAAGAACGTCGCCCCCCCGGCGAGAAGCAACACCGCCGCGGTGAAGAACGCGTATCCCCAGGCGACGGTGAGGAGCCCGAAGAGGCCGGCGAGAAGGAGCCCCGCGGCCGATCCGACGAGCGCCGGGAGAGCCAGGCTGCGCTTCTTTTCTGCCGGAGCGATACCCAATCCCCGCCTCCCTGCCGCCGTCCGTTCAGGCGACGGCCGCTTTCGCCTTCATGGCTTCGCGCTCGGCGTCGATGGCCAGCATGTTCGCGTGCAGCGCCGGATCCCCGCCGCTGATCCCCTTGTACTTGTGGATGCACGCCCGAGCCTTGTCCACGGCGATCAGCGCGTCCGCTGCGTACGCGTCGGCGCCGATCTTGTCGCACCACGCCTGGCTGATCGGAGCGCCGCCGACGAAGACCTTCACGATCTCGCGCAGGCCCTCGGACTTGATCAGCTTGAGCGTCTCCCACTGCATGTTCATCGTGGTCGTGAGGAGCGCCGAGAAGCCGACGATCACGGGCTTGTGCTTGCGGATCGCCGCGATGAAATCCTCCGGCGGAACCGACACGCCGAGGTCGATCACGGTGAAGCCCGCCGCCTCCATCATCATGGCCACGATCTTCTTGCCGATGTCGTGAAGGTCGCCCTGCACCGTTCCGACCACGACGGTCCCGATTTCCTCCGTCTTCTCCGCGACGATGAGCGGCTTGAGCACGGCGAGCGCCGCCTGCATGCACTTCGCCGACATCATGACTTCCGGCAGGAAGTACTCGTCCATCTTGAAGCGACGACCGACCTCCGCGATGCCTGACGCCATCGGCCCCGCGATGAGCGTTCGCGGCGACACCTGCTTTCCGAGCGCGGTGTGGATGAACCCCGTCGTGTCGTTGTGCTCGCCGTCGATGATGTTCCACTCCAGCTCGTGGAAAAGATCCTTGATGTCCGGTGGCGCATCGCTCCACCGGACGGTCTGGCGCGAGTCCTCGATGTCGTACTGGAGGTCCTCGAGGTCCTGCTCCTTATCGGTGTCGATTACCAGGGCCATGAGCCGCTTTCCTGTCAGTGTTCTCTGAAATTCGGATTACCGGACGCGCATGCGCGTCGCTATGCCGCCTCTTCACTCCTGCGCCGCTTCGGCTTCTTCTCCGACCACGGCTCGTAGCCCTCGCCCGTGTCCGCACCGGGCGGCGGATCCTTCGGAAGCGGATACACGCCGTACTCGTGCACCTCGTCGATCATCGCGAGGACGTTCTCGGTCGGCACGTCGTGCTCGAGACGGTGGGAGCTGCTGAGCAGATAGCCGCCTCCGTGGCCCATCTCCCAGATCCGGGCGCGCACCTCCGCCCTCACCTGGTCCATGCTTCCCCACGGCAACGTCTCCTGCACGTCGATCCCGCCGTAGAAGAACATCTCGCGACCCAGCAGGCGCTTCTTCGCCGCCGGGTTGGAGTGACGCGCGACCTTCGGCGGCAGGCTGTCGGAGCCGTCGACTCCGCAGTCCATCAGTCCGCGCATGAACGGCTCGGCGAGCGCGCCGCAGCTGTGGAACTGGATCTTGCCGTTGGGGTTTTTCTCGAGGTAGTAGGCCTTGGTCGCCTGGATCGACCGCATGTAGTGTGGCTTCAGCTGGGCGTTGAACATCGCCAGCGACTGGAAGCTCGTCTTCTCGCTCGCGAGGTCCTCGGGACTCACCCGCAGCCAGTCCAGGTATTCGCCGCACTCGTCGATCATCGCCTTGTTGAACTCGATTTCGAGGTCCACGAGCTTGGTGAGGAGCGCGTCCAGGAATTGCGGCGACTCGATGAAGTCGGAGAAGATCTTCGCATAACCCACCATGTACTTCGCCTGCTCGTACAGCCCTCCACGACCCGCCTGCCCCATGAGGGCGAACGGCGTGTCCTCACGGACGTGCTTGCAGTATTCGCGCAACGTCAATCCGGGAATCGGCGAATCCGTCCACATCGCCGGATCTCGCGGGTCGGGCCAGGGATACCCTTCGAGAATCTTCAGGCCTTCCTCGAGCGGCGCGCTGGTCGCGTGGAACAGCGGGTAGCCGATCATCTCGTAGTAGCCGCCGCGCTCGTGGGGCGTCCACTTGCGGATCACTCCCCACTCGTCGACGTTGATCTCGGCATTGGGCGGCGAGATGCCCATGTCGAACGGAACCTCCTCGAATCGGATCGGCCGGAATCCGGGCGAGCCGCCGGGCGGGCCCATGGAAATCCGCAGGAAATCGATGTCCAGCTTCTCGGCGACCTCGATCTCGAAGCCCACATCGGTGGTCCATGTCGTGGACCCCGTACGGTAGTCGCGCGGATCGGCCTTGTAATCCATTCCGAGATGCTTGCGGAGGTTCTGGTAGCCCTCCGCCGTCCCCCACAAGCCGATCGGTACGCGGTCGGGCTCGCGAAGATTCAACGCGTCGTATACGCGCTTTCTCTGCGGAGGAATTGCCTTGCCGATGATCGCAGCCATTCTCGCCTCTCATGATCGATGCCGGCACGCCCCGCCGGGAACCATGCAGCCATGCAAATGCCGCCGGAGCCGACAGCGGTCAATTTACCGCGCTTCAGAGGAGGAAACGCGAACCATTGCCGCAAGTGCCCCATGCAAAAAGAGCATGGGTACGAATTTCACGGAGTGAAAAGACGGAATCGGCCCCTCGCGAGGGGCCGATTCCCAAGGGGTCGCCCTACTTGACCCAAGGAGGAGTGAATTCCTGGAACTGCCCGTCGTGCACCACCACGTACGACATGTTGCGCACGAGGAAATGCTCGGGCGCATTGCCGTGGTCGATCGTGATGTCGGGCACGACGCTGCCCTTCCAGTCCTTGATCGTCTCCAGCGCCTTCACCAGGTTGTCGCGCGTGATGGGCTCGCCCTTCATGCGCTTCAGCGCTTCGGTGAACACCTGGGCGCCCGTGAATCCCCAGAGGTGGATCGCGTCCGGCTGCTCCTGCGGGTAATACGTCTTGAGGATCTGCAGCGCCTGCTGGATCTGCGGCGAGGTCGAATTGAAATCGCGGAAGATCGTGGAGAAGTACACGCCCTCGACCGCATCCTTGCCCGCCAGCTCGATCACCTTCGGGCTCTTGCCGAAGAAGACGTTCACCACGGGGACGTTCCAGCTGAGCTTCTTGCGCTCCGTGTAGAACTTCGCCGCGTGCTCCGGCGCGCAGGAGCAGATGACGGCATCGGGATTCGCGTTTTTCATCGCGAGGACCTGGGAGCTCACGTCGATCTCACTCGTCTGGTAGCCCTCCGCCGCGACGAGCTGCATGCCGTACTGGCCGAGCACCGACTTGATTCCCTCGAGGTGCGATTTCCCCGAAGGATCGTTCTGGTACAGGAGCGCGATCTTCTTGGCGTGGAAGACCTCCTTCGCGAACCGCACCAGGTCCTTGCCCTCGGAGACATAGCTGGGGTAGAGCGGGAACACCCACTTGCTCGGATAGGTCACGACCTTGTCGGCCCCGGTGCCCGGGCCGATGATGGGCATGTTCTGCGAGGTGACGTAATCGATCACCGCCACCGTCGGCGCCGAGCCGAGCGGTGCGACGAGCGCGAAGCACTTGTCCCGCTCGATGAAGCGCTTGACGATCTGCGCCGTACGAGCCGGCTCGTATTTGTCGTCGACCATCCGGTATTCGATCTTGCGGCCGTCTACGCCGCCATGCGCGTTCACGTACTTGAACCACGCGTCCGCGCCCTTGCCCATCCGGAAATAGCTCGACTCCGTGCCGGTCATCGGCTGGTACGCGCACACGAGCACGTGATTCTTCGTGACGCCCGGACCGTCCGCGCCGTATGCGAGACCGCCGGCCGCGAGCAGCATGGCGGCGGCCGTCGACATCCACTTCATCATTGACTTCATGTTTCTCCTCCTTGTGTGATGGATAGGGGCGGCAGGCGGTCAGCCCTGGCCCCCCATGTACGACTCGACGACTTCCCTTTTCCGCCGCAGTTGCTCCGACTCACCGGAAACCGCAACCCTGCCCACTTGCAGGACGTACCCGTACGCCGTGTTCTTGAGCGCCACGTGCGCGTTCTGCTCGACGATCAGCATCGTCATCTTCAGCTCCTGATTGATCTTCCGCAGCGCAGCGAAGATGTCCGCCACGAGGTTCGGCGCGATTCCCAGCGACGGCTCGTCGAGCAGGAGCAGTTTCGGCCGTGCCATGAGCCCGCGCCCGATGGCGAGCATCTGCTGCTCGCCACCCGAAAGATTGCCGCCAAGCTGCTTCGAGCGCTCGCGAAGCCGCGGAAAAAGCTCCCACGTCATGTCCAGGTCCTTGCGGATTCCAGCGACATCGCGGCGCGTATAGCCGCCCATTCGCAGGTTCTCGTGGACGGTGAGGTCCTTGAAGATCTTTCGACCTTCGGGGACGTGCGCGACACCCATCCGAACCATCTGGTTCGGGCTCCTGGCGACGATGGTCTCTCCCTGGAAGCGCATGGTTCCCGCCGAAGGACGGACCATGCCCGAGATCACCTTGAGGGTGGTCGACTTGCCGGCGCCGTTCACGCCGAGGAGCGCGACCATGGCCCCTTCCGGGACGTCGAAGGAAACGCCCTGGAGCGCTCGAACCGCTCCGTAGCCTGCATGAAGCGATTGGAGGCTCAGCAGGCTCATGCGGCGGCTTCCTCGCCGAGGTACGCGCCGATCACGCCCGGGTTCGACCGCACTTCGGCCGGCGTTCCCTGTGCGAGATTCGCGCCGAAGTTCATCACGTAGATGTACTGGCAGCAGTTCATCACCATGGACATGTCGTGCTCGACCATGAGGATCGTCACTCCGAGCTCCCGGTTGATCCGGTGAACGACCGCGCGGAGCTCCGCGGTCTCCTCGTCGTTGCAGCCGGCAACGGGCTCGTCGAGCAGGACCAGCCTGGGGTCCGAGGCGAGGGCCCTTGCGATTTCGACACGCTTCTGGAACCCATACGGCAAGCTCTTCACGGGATCGTCCAGGACATCGGAGATCCTGAGCATCTCGGCGATTTCGCCCGCGCGGCGCGCGAGCTCGCGCTCGCGTCGTCGCGCCCACGGCAGCGAGTAGATGTTCGGCAACGCCGCCCCCGTGAGCCGGTGCGCGCCGATGAGGATGTTGTCGAGCGTCGACTGCTCGCCGAAAAGGTTGATGTTCTGGAAGGTTCTCGCCATGCCCAGCGATACCATCTCGAACGGCCGCTTTCGGTCGATGACCTCGCCCCGGTAGTAGACGTGGCCGAAGTCATGGTCCTGGAAGCGGGTGAGGACGTTGAACAAGGTCGTCTTTCCCGCCCCGTTCGGTCCGATGAGGCCGACGATCTTTCCCTCCTCGACGTCGATGCTCACCTTGTCGCACGCGACCACTCCGCCGAAGCGCACGACGATGTCTTCGCAGCGAAGATGGCTTGCCATTTACGGATTCGCCTTTCCGGCCAACGCAACGTCCGCGCGGACTTCCGATCGCGCCGGGGGCACGGCTCCGTGTGCCGCCTGCTCGATGCGACGGCGGCGATATGCCCTGAAGGGGCGGGAAACCAGCTCGCACACGCCCGCGGGAGCGAACATCAGTACGGCGATGAGGACGACGCCTTTCAAGATGAACGAGAAATCGGCGAGCGTCTCGAGGAAGAACGGCAGCATGGCCACGAAGGTGCCGCCGACCAGCGGACCCATGAGCGAGGCCGACCCGCCCACGACGGTGGCGACCAGAATGTCCACCGAGTACCAGATGTCGGAATAGACCTCGGAGGAGACGTACTGGCTGATGAGGCCGTTGAGGGCGCCCGCCATTCCCGTGATCGCCGCGCTGATCGTGAACGCGAGCGTTCGATAGAACAGGCGATTGACTCCGCAGCTCTGCGCGGCCTTCTCCGAATCGCGAAGCGCCTTGAATGCGCGTCCGACGCTCGAGCGCACGAGGCTGAAGATGAAGAGGGTGACGAGCGCGAGCACCACGACCGACACGTAATAGAAGCCCGTGTCGCCGATCTGGAAGCCCAACACCTTGTTCGGCGGGAGCGATATCCCGGTCCGCCCCTGGAATATGTCCATGTTGTTGACGACGGCCCCGACGAAAAAAGCGAAGCCGAGGGTTCCGATCGCCATGAAAGGACCGGCGAGGCGCAGGAACACGAGACCCAGAAGCATGCCGACGAACCCCGCGGCCGCACCGCCCGCGATGATGCAGGTGATGATGTCGACTCCGTAGTACTTGACCAGCAGCGCCGCGGCGTACGCGCCGATCGCCAGGAACCCGCCGTGGCCTACGGAGACGAGGCCGGTGTAGCCGGTGAGGATGCTCACCCCCTGGGCGGCGAGCACGTAGATGATCACCAGCGAGGCCTGGCCTGCCATCCAGCCCTGGAAGCCCGGGATGAGCGGCATGACGAGCAAGGCGACGAACAGCAGGATCACGAGTGCGGCGTTCTGTCCCGCGAATCGTCTCTTCAGCGCCGCGACTGCAGATGCATTGACGGCCGGCATGCGTTCCTCGCTCGGCATATCAGATTTCCCGCCGCCGCTGGATACCGAAAAGGCCCTGCGGACGCAGCGCAAGCAGGGCGACGATCATCACGAAAGCCGTGGCGGTCTTGTATTGGGCGCCGAGATAGCCGCCCGCGAGGTTCTCCGTAACTCCGATCATGAGCGCACCGACGACGGCGCCCGGGATCGAATAGAGCCCTCCGAAGACCGCGGCGACGTATCCCTTGATCAGAACCTCGTCCATCATCTGCGGGGACACGTAAAGGATCGGCGCGATGAGGATTCCCGCGAAGGCGCCAAGGAACCCCGCCATTCCCCAGGTGAGCATCACCACGAACCGGACCGGGATTCCCATCAGGCTCGCGGTGTACGGGTCATCCGTGACCGCCCGCATCGCGATGCCTTGCTTGGTGAAGCGGAAAAAGACGAAGAGCACGGTGCCGATGGCGCCCGCCCACATGAGGTTCACCAGGTGGCCCTGGCTGACGACGGTTCCGAAGATGTTGACCGGCGTCGGATCGAACGTGACGGGGAATGCCTTGGTGTCCCGTCCCCAGACCCATCCGGCGACGCCGTGGAGAATGTAGTAGACGCCGAGCGTTGCGGTGAAGAGCGTGAGCCAGTCCGAATCCGCGATCGGGCGCATCACGAGTCGCTCCACGGCGATTCCGAGGAGGATCGTGCATGCGACCGTGAGTGCCACCGCGGTGTAGTAGCCGAGGCCGGACTTGATGAAGACCACCGCCAGGAACGCGGCGATCATCGAAAAATCGCCCTGGGCGACGTTGATGGTCCGCGTGTTCCGGAACACCACGACCACGGCGATGGCAGTGAGCGCATAAAGGCTGCCCGTCGCCAAACCGCTGGTGATTTGCTGGCTAAGCAATTCGTCCTCCTTGGACCAGCCTTTTGTGTCCCGGCCGTGTTCGTCCGGCCTTCGGGCTCCTCGAATCGGCTCTTCTTATTTTTTTCGCAGCATACGCTGCGTGACCTTCGTTTTTGGAAGCGTTCTTCGCATTTCGCAATGCCCGCGTGTCATACGGGGTATGCGGATGCGACATGGCCCCAACGGGCTACGCATTCACGGCACGCTTCGCAGGCGCCGCCGCGGCCGCTTTCTTGGCGGCGGCGAGATTGGCGCGGGTGTACTTCAGGTACTTCACCGAGTACTCGTCCTTGCCCGTGAGGGCGTTGGCCGCGAACATGAAATCGTTGAACTCCCGCGACGGGTTCATCACCGGGTCGATCATCAGCGTGTCGCAGCCCGACAGCACCGACAGCGCCACGAAAGCAAAGTTGAGCGTCCTCCTCTCCGGCAGCCCGAACGACACGTTGCTGTGCCCCCCGAAGATGTGCACCTCGGGGTAGCGCTCCCGGATCGTGGCCACCGCATCCAGGTAGTGCCTCCCGAACATCGGCCCCGCCCCGATCGGAAACACCAGCGGATCCAGGTACCGGTCCTCCATCGGGATGCCCCCCTTGTCCATCAGCGCCATGCACCCCTCGAGATTCGCCACCCGCTCCTCGGCGTTCTGCGGCATCCCGCTCGAGCCGCTCGCGTTCGCAAAAAGAATCGCCTTGCGCTCCTTCGCCATGTCCACCAGCGCCTGGCGCCCCGGCTCCAGGTTCACCGAGTTGATCGCCGGGCGGCTCTTGCCCCCGTCGTGCGCCTCCAGCCCCGCATGGATCGTCGCCGGATCCGAGGAGTCGATCGCCATGACCGAATCGCTGATCTCCTGCGCGGCCTTGACCAGCCAGCGCATCCACTCGAAGCGCTCCTCCGGATAGACGCTCATCTCGTCCACACACAGGTCGATGATGTGCGCCCCGTGCAGCTCCTGGTTCTTGATCGCCCAGCGGATGTAGCTCATGTCCTTCTGCCGGCACGCCTCCGCAATGTGCGGAATGTTGAACCCCTGGCGCTTGTTCGGCTCCTCCGGCACGATCCGCGTCACGTCCAGAACCCGCTTGTTGCCGTCCAGGTCGGTGTAGCCGATCCCCACCTTCCCGTCCTGCTGCACCACCCTCGGGCTCGTGATCTTGATCTTGCGCGTCGCGTTGAAATTCTCCCCGATGATCACCAAGCCATCGCCTGCGATACTCATCTAACTCGCTCCCTTCATGATATTTCCGAAGCCTGAACGCGACCCATGGCCGGACCGTCGCTTCGTTGAATTCCTCGAACGGGCGACGAACGTCACGTCGCACGCTCTGTGCCCCGAATTGGCCGTTCGCGCCACCGGTAACCTCGAGTCCCTCTGGCGCGCCCATGAGGAATGGCTCGGGCTCGCAGGATCGGCTGCGCCGCCATACTGGGGAGTCGTCTGGCCCGGCGGCGCCGCCGTGGCACGATACGTTCTCGACCATGCGGCGCTCCTGCGCGATCGGGTCGTGCTCGATTTCGGATCCGGCTCCGGAATCTGCGCGATCGCGGCGGCGAAGTGCGGCGCGCGAAAGGTGCATGCCGCAGACATCGATCCGTACTCGCGTCTCGCGATCGCCGCAAACGCCAGGCTGAACGACGTGCGCCTCGAAGTCCTGGACCGCGACGTCTGCGGCGAGAGCGGATGGGATGTCGTCTTGGCGGGGGACATGTGGTACGAGCGGTTCCTCGCAGGAAGGACGACTTCGTGGCTGCGTTCGCTGGCCGCGGCCGGGACGCTGGTGCTCATGGGCGACATCGGACGCGCCCATTTCCACAGGACGGGTCTCATCGAAGTCGCCGCTTTCGCAGTGCCGACACCGCAATCCCTCGAGCGCCGAACCGCGGGAATCGCCCGAGTCTGGCAATTCAGATCTCCGGCCCCAACGGCACGGTGATTCTCACCCTTCCCCCACGAATCGTGGGGTTATTGGACCCGCCAAAAGTGCATGCCTCCCCCGACCGAGAGGCATGCCTCCCGAAGGGCCCCACGTCGCGGCGTTCTGCTAAATTCGCTTCAGCTTCCCGCGGAAGATCGAGGAGGACCCATGAGCAAGCGCTTTCCCATTCCCCAGTTCGATCGTGACCAGTACAAGAACCTGGAGTGGAACTCGCCCAGGCCCCTGTCGAAGGCGGAACAGGAGCGGCTGATCTCGGCGGCCGCAGCCGGGGATCCGAAGGCCTTTGGCTGCTATCCGGTAGTGGCGGATCGGGCCCTTCTCGATCGCTTCAAGCTCACGGGTCCGTACACGCACGCGGTCATGTGCCTTACGCCGCCCAATGGCGTGCGACTGACCGGCAGGTCCTGGGCTTGGGAAATCCAGCGGGCACTCGTGCTCGATTCCCTGGACCCGGCAAGCGCAAAGGTCGTCCAGGAATGGAAAACGCCGCGGCCGATGAATACTCGCCTCGGACCCGAAGACGGCGTGGACCTCGACGCGGGGGTGTCCTTCGTGCTCGTCGGACACCGATACGGCGATCATTGGATTGCGAACCGGACACTCGTGGACCGCAAGGCCGCTTCCGGCCACGGCTTCTCGGTGATCTCGTCGTCGAGCGACGAGGCAAACGATTTCCACGCCTGCAATCTTTCGTTCAGCTGGGCCTGATACACGCTTCCCGCCGTTCTTGCGGTGCGCCGCTGCCGCCGCGCGCTCGCCCCGGAAAAATCTCGCACCTTCATGCCGCGGATCACGTTCGTCCAGCCCGACGGGAGTCGAGTGAGCGTCGAGGCCGCAAAGGGAAGGAGCGCCATGGAGGCTGCGCGGGAAAGCGATGTCCGCGGGATCGTCGCGCAGTGCGGAGGCGACTGCTCATGCTCGACCTGCCACTGCTACGTGGACGTCGAATGGCTGGGCCGATTGCCGCCCCGCAGCGAGGCCGAAGCCGGATTGCTGGCATTCGTCTGGGATCCGAAACCCGAAAGCAGGCTCGCCTGTCAGCTCACCATGAGCGACGCACTCGACGGCCTGATACTGCACGTCCCCGAGAGGCAGCTTTGACGACACCCGTTACGTGGCACAAGGCCGCCGAGCTCGATGAAATGGCCGACGGCCAGATCAAACCGTTCACGGCGGGAAGTGTCGCGCTGGCGCTCTGCCGCCTCGGAAACCGGTACGGCGCGCTGGAAGATCGTTGTCCACATGCAGGCGGTCCACTCTCCCAAGGCAGCATCGAGGGCGGTCTTCTCGTCTGCCCCTGGCATGGACGGGAATACGACCCGCTGACCGGCCACTGCGAAGGTTACCAATCCGCGGCCGCGCACCCGGTCGAGATCCGCGACGATGGCATCTTTGTCGCCGCGTGATATGTTTGCGTCCAACCGCAAAACGCGTTGAAAGACCGAGATGAGCGATCCCATCACCCGCTTGCTCGAGGACCGCGAATATCTCCTCGCCGATGGCGCCACCGGAACGAACCTGTTCGCGCTCGGGCTCGCCAACGGAGCCCCGGGCGAGCTGTGGAACGTGGAGCGGCCGGACGACGTGCTCTCGGTCCACCAGGCCTTCGTCGATGCGGGCTCGGACATCATCCTCACGAACACCTTCGGCGCGAATCGCTATCGCTTCGCGCTCCACAAGCTGCAGGGCCGGGTGCGGGAGCTGAACCGCGCAGGGGCGGCGCTGGCGAGGAGCATCGCCGACAAGGCACGAAGGCCGGTGATCGTGGCCGGGTCGATGGGTCCGACGGGCGATGTCCTCGAGCCGCTCGGACCAAGAACGCGCGCTGAAGCGGAGGAAGCGTTCCACGAGCAGGCCGAGGCGCTCCGCGAGGGCGGTGCGGACGTCGCCTGGATCGAGACCATGTTCGCGGAAACCGAGCTCGCCGCCGCCGTGCGCGGTGCGCAGCTCGCGGGGCTGCCCTTCGTCGCGACCATGACTTTCGATACGGGCGGACACACGATGATGGGAATCCGGCCCTCCGAGGCGATCCGGATGTCCAAGACCCTGCCTGCGAAGCCGATCGCGTTCGGGGCGAATTGCGGCATCGGCCCCGCACAACTGCTCGATTCGGTATCGGGACTCGCCCAGGGCGCGGAGCCCGGCGACATCATCGTCGCCAAGAGCAACTGCGGATTGCCGGTCATGGGCGACGACATGCGAGTGCGCTACGACGGGACGCCTCAAGTCATGGCGGCGTACGCCCGCCTGGCCCGTGACGCCGGCGCTCGAATCATCGGCGGATGCTGCGGCACGACCGCCGTCCACGTTCGTGCGATGGCGGAAGCGTTGGCCGCCGGCCCGAAGGGCGGCAAGCCCTCGGTCGACGAGATCGAGAAGGCGCTGGGCCCGATTCCGAAGACGACCACCGGCACCGCGAAACGCCGCCGACCGCTCCGGCAGTCCTGACCGGCGTGCGGCGATTACCGCAAAGGGGGGTTGCAGCAAACGCATACTGCCCCTTTCGACGATCCACCCATAATGGATCGCGGCATTCAAAATAGGCGCGAGCCCGCGCGATGGAGCGAGGACCGATGAACGCGAAAGTCGATGACCTGGGCGCTCGACTGGCGCAGGTCAAGGGCGCCAAGCTGATCAAGAGCTTCTGCTACACCTGTCCGTGGCAATGCCCGACCGAGGTCCTGGTGCGGGACGGCAAGGTGGTCTACCACAAGGGCAACCCGGAGTCGCCGAACAACATCGGGGCACGCTGCGCGAAAGGCATGGCGAGCTCCTACCTTCCGCAGGATCCGGACCGGCTGAAATTCCCGATGCTCCGGACGAACCCGAAGGGTCAGCCGGGCCGGTTCAAGCGCATCACCTGGGACGAAGCGTTCACCTTCATCGCCGACAAGCTGAAGGCGATCCGCGACCAGTGGGGTCCGGAGGCGGTGGCCTACACGTGCCACCACGATCCGAACACCGTCTTCTTCCGCCACCTCCTCGGCGACCTGTACGGCTCCCCGAACAATTACACGCACACCTCGGGTTGCGAGCAGGATCGCCGTGCCGCCTGCCTCACGCTCTTCGGCCACGTCTTCCCGATGCACGACTTCGCCAACTCGCGATACGTCATGCTGTGGGGAATGAACAACCTCGGCGCCAACCAGGGCCTGTGGGAAAGCCGTGCATTGATCGAGGCGAAGAAGAAAGGGGCGCGACTCGTCGTGGTGGATCCCAATTTCACCGAGACCGCGCAGAAGGCGAACGAGTGGATCCCGATTCGCCCGGGCACGGACGGTGCGATGGCCCTGGCGATGTGCCGGGTGATCATCGACGAAAGCCTGTACGACCGCGAGTTCGTTTCCCGCTATTGCGAGGGATTCGACGGATTCCGCGATCATCTTCGGGCCAGGGACTACACGCCGGAATGGGCCGAGGCGATCTGTGGCATCAAGGCCGAGACCATCACGCGACTCGCGCGGGAGTTCGCCACCACGAAGCCCTCGATGTCGGCGATCTTCAAGGGCTCGGGCTATTACACCAACGGCGCGGACGCGGCGCGTGCCTGCTACATCCTGGACGCGCTCTGCGGCGAAGTGGACAAGCCGGGCAACCTGAACCTGAAGGACTGGGCGCCGCTCGCCGCGCCCGTGATCATTCCCGACGGCGCGAAGGCGAAACCGTCGAAGCCCCCGCTGCACATCGCGATGGGTTATCCCCTCGCGCCCGATCTTCCCAATTCGCGATTGCCCGACGCGGTGATCGACGGGAAGCCCTATCCGGTGAAGGCGCTTTTCGTCCAGTCCACGAATCCGGTGATGAGCGATCCGAACCGGGACCGCGTCCAGCAGATGTTCCGCCACCTCGAGCTCGGCGTGGCGATCGAGCTGTTCATGAGCGAGACCGCGCTCGAATGCGACATCGTCCTGCCCGAGACTTCCTTCTACGAGCACGCGGAGATCCGCAACGGCATGTGGCTCGGGCCGGAGGTGGTGCTGTGCCAGCCCGCCGTGCCTCCGGTGGGGGAGGCGAAGCCGCTCTACGAGATCGTGAAGGGAATCGCCGCCAAGATGGGCTGGGGGCAGTACTTCCCCTACGAGAAATGGGAGGACTGGGGGGAGCTGATGATGAAGGACATCCCCATGTCGCTCGAGGAGCTCAAGCTCAAGGGCTTCTGGGCGGGGCCCGTTCGATACAACCGGGTGCCGAACGGCCTTGCCACGCCGTCGGGCAAGGTCGAGATCCGCTCGCAGGCATATGCGGACGCGGGCTTCGACCCCTATCCCGTCTATACCGAGCGCAGCGTCATCCCCGACGCGCAGTTCCCGCTGCAGCTGACTCATTCGAAGCTCAGCATGCACTGCAACATCGTCACGCAGAACAACCCCTATCTCATGGAGATCTGCGGCGAGAACTGGATGGAGATCAACCGCGTCGACGCGGAGAAGTACGGAATTCGCGACGGCCAATACGCGATCGTGGAATCGCCGAAGGACCATATCCGCATCAAGGCGAAGGTCGTGGAAGGCCTGGTGCCGGGATGCATCAGCGTCCGCCATGGCCACGGCTTCGGGCACTGGGCGATGGGCTCGGTCGCGAAGGGCAAGGGAGCGCACTCCAACAACCTGATGGACACGTACACCAACCCGATCACGGGTGCGAACTGCTACAACGAGTGCAAGGTGCGCGTGCGGCCCGCCGATTGATGCCCACGGCGGACGTTTCGCGGACTTGACGGGAGGCAACGTGCAATACGGCTTCTACTTCGATCACGAGCGGTGCGTCAAATGCCACGCATGCGAGATCGCGTGCAAGACGTGGAACGAGGTGGAGATCGGGCCGCGTTGGCGCGAAGTGGTGAAGATCGAGACCGGCAGCTTCCCCGCCGTCAAGGCGATGAACGTCTCCATGGCGTGCATGCACTGCGGTGATGCTCCCTGCCGCGCCGCCTGCCCGGTGTCGGCCATCAGCAAGAGCGCCGAGAACGGCATCGTCACCGTCGACCAGAACAAGTGCATCGGCTGCGGCTTCTGCGCCTGGGCTTGCCCGTTCGGTGCACCCCAGCTTTCGGCCACCGCAGGCAAGATGGAGAAGTGCAACTTCTGCCAGACGCCCGGACGCGCGCGTCCGCTCGACATGCCGCGCGCCTGCGAGGAAATCTGCCCCACCGGCGCGATCCGCTCCGGGCCCATGACGCTCCTCGCCACTCTGGGCCGGCAGAACGCGGCCACCCGACCCGCCGCGGCCGCGGCCCTGGGTCTGCCTGCGCTGATGCTCGACGCCGAGCGTCAATTCGGCGCGGCGGGCGACTGAAGCCGACCTCGCTCGAGGACGGACGCCTGCGCGATCTCGACAGGACCATTCGGGATCCCGAGAGCGCTCGTCACTAGCGAGTGGCGTCCGCCTTCATCGCATCCTGGCGCAACGCCGCGACCCCGTAGCTGCCGAGACCCATCGCCGCCAGGAATGCGAGGGCGAGCAGCGAGCCGCCCCCGCTGCAGCCGAGGGCGACCAATGCGGGCAGGGAGGCGGGAGCCACGGCACGCGCGTACAGGCTCGCGCCCGAGATTCGGCCGAGAATCGCCCCGAGTCCGCGCAGGCCGAACAATTCTCCGGCCACCGTCCCCCTGGCGATCGTGAGCAACCCGTTGCCGCAACCATAGGCGACGACGAACAGGATCGCGGCCGCGCCGGGACCGTGAACCCGCCACAGCGCGAAGAGCGAAACGAACATCAATGCGAACGCAACCGCGCCCACCGTAACCGAGCGGATCGTGCGGCCGAACCCGAGCTCCGCGATCCGGCCGAGAACCTGCATGGGACCCACGAGGAGGGAAATCGACACCGCCTGTCCGGCAGCCAGGCCCGCCGACGTAAGAAGCTCGATGATGTGAACCGCGATGACCGAGTAGACGAAAGTACCCAGCGCAAGTCCGGTCGTGAGCCAGGCGAGTCGTGGCGTACCCAGTGCAGGCGATGGGCCCGCGTCCACGGCCTTGTCGCTTCGTGCGGCTCGATGGCTCCCCGGTCGCCGGGGAATCGCGTACAGGTGAAGCGGGAGGCATACGAGCAGGTGTATGCCCGCGAAGATGGCGAAGGCCCCCCTCCATCCCCAGGCCTGCATGAAGGTGTACGAAAGCAACCAGAAAATGGTGCTCGCGAATCCCCCGAACAGGGTGAGCACCGTGACCGCTTGCCGATACCGCGCGCCGGCATGCTGGGAGAGTGTGGCGAAGGCCGGATCGTACAGGCAGAACGCGATCGCGACGCCGCAGAGGATCCAGCCCGCCGCCAACATCGATGCGCTCCGGCTGATCGCCAGCACGACCATGGCCAAGGCCGCGACGATCGAGCCGATCGAAAGGGCGAAGCGCCCGCCTTTTCGATCGATCAGGCGTCCGACCCAGGGCGACGCCACGCCGGAAACGACGAGTCCCGCGGTGAACGCGCCGTACAGAAATACACTGGTGACGTCGATGTCCTTGCGGATCGCGGGGCCGAGGACGGCGATCGCGTAGAACAGCGTTCCCCACGAAACGATCTGGGCTATGCCGAGGGCCGTGATGAGCAGGGCGAAAGGCCCCATCTTCCGCTCGAGCGACTCGTGGACAGGCTCCAAGGATCCGTTTCAGCCGAACATGGCGCTGTTGCGATACGGCCGATGTTCGCCGATGGCGCGGGCCTATGCAACAGGCCGGCGCTGGAATTGTGGAGCTGCCCGAACGGGCTTGCGTGAAGGGTGGCGGAGAGAGAGGGATTCGAACCCTCGATACGGGTTTAAGCCCATATAACGCCTTAGCAGGGCGCCCCCTTCGGCCTCTCGGGCATCTCTCCGGCGAAGGTCGAATTATAGCCGAGCCATCGGTAGGATGATGGCGCCTCCCTACGACGAGCGCCCCGAATGAAAAATGTGGTCTGACCCCGGTTTTCTCTACTTCAGTTCGTTCAGCAGGAAGGTATAGGTCAGGGCCCACATGTAGGCCTGCTGCGCCGGTGTGGAGCCCGCGCCGTGCCCGCCCTCGGTATTCTCGAAGTAGAGGACGTCGTGGCCCTGGGCCTTCATCTTCGCGACCATCTTGCGCGCGTGGCCGGGATGCACCCGGTCGTCGCGCGTCGTGGTGTAGAAGAAGACCCGCGGATACTTCACGCCCTTCTTCACGTTCTGGTAGGGCGAGTACTTCGAGATGTATGCCCAGTCGGCCGGGTTGTCGGGATCGCCGTACTCCGCGACCCAGGAGTCCCCGGCGAGAAGGTGGCTGTAGCGCTTCATGTCGAGGAGCGGCACCTGGCAGACCACGGCCTTGAAGAGCTCGGGGCGCTCGATGAACGTGGCGGCGACGAGAAGGCCGCCGTTGCTTCCGCCCATGATGCCCAGGTGCGCGGGCGAGGTGATGCCGCGGCCGATCGCGTCCTGCGCCACCGCGATGAAGTCGTCGAACGAGCGTTGGTGGTGCTCGCGCTGCGCGGCGCTGTGCCAGGCGGGCCCGAACTCGCCGCCGCCGCGGATGTTCGCGAGCAGGTACGCGCCGCCGTGCTCGAGCCATCCGGCGCCGAGCGTGCCGCTGTACGAAGGCGTCATCGAGATCTCGAAGCCGCCGTAGCCGTAGAGGACGGTGGGCGTGGAGCCGTCGCGCTTCGCGTCGGCACGCATCACGGCGAAGTACGGGATCTTCGTGCCGTCCTTCGAGGTCGCCTCGTATTGCGTGACCGTGAGTCCCTTCGCGTCGAAGAAGGCCGGCAGCGCCTTGAGCTCCTCGCGCGCGCCTTTCGCGTGATCGAGGTAGAGCGTGGTTGGGTCGAGGAAGCCGGTGACCGTGAGCCAATAATCGTCGCTCGTGTCGCGGTCGAAGGGCGCGACGCCGATGGAGGAGTTGGCGGGGACGGGAATTTCGCGGCTCGTCCACTGGCCCGCTTCCCGGCCCTTCCCCGAGCGCGGGGGAGGCGTGAGCTCGACCACGCGGCCGTTCACGTTGTCGAGGAGGTCGAGCAGCAGCTTGTGGCGCGTGGCGCTGTAATCCTGCAGCGATACGTGCGCCGAGGGCTCGAAGATCGCCCGGAAGTCGCGCGCGCCCGAGAGGAAGCGGTCGAGGTCGATCGCGAGGAGCGAGCCCGCGCGGAATTCGCGCTCCGCGGGCTTCCAGCCGGAGCGCAGCCGCACGAAGAGCCATCCCATCGCGACCGACACGCCCGAGTCGCGCGGCGTCTCGAGCCGGATCCAGTGCCCGCCTTCGCGCAGGTAGTCCTCGCCCTCGAAGAACGTGATGCTGCGCCGCAACCCTTCGTACGTGCGGCCCGGCTCGTGCACCACCCACGCGCTCGAGCCCACGTCGCTCTCCTCGCCCTCGAAGACGGTCTTCGCCGCGGCGAGCGGCGTGCCGCGCTTCCATTCCTTCACGATGCGCGGATAGCCCGAGCGCGTCATCGTGCCGGGGCCGTAGTCGCGCGAGATGTAGATCGAGCTCGCGTCGCGCCAGGCGACGTCCTGCTTCGATTCCGGCGAAAAGAATCCGTGCTTCACCCAGCGCTTCCCGACGGTGTCGTATTCGCGCACTTCCACCGCGTCCGCGCCGCCGCGCGAGAGTTCGACGAGGCAGTGGCGATGCTCCGGCCGCAGGCAGGTCACGCCCTTCCACACCCATTTCACGTTCTCGTCCGCCGAGAGCTTGTCGAGGTCGACCAGCACCTCCCACTTGGGACTCGGCTTGCGGTACTCCTCGAGCGTGGTGCGGCGCCACACGCCGCGCGGCGCCTCCTCGTCCTGCCAGAAGTTGTAGAGCCATTTGCCGCGCTTCTGGACGTAGGGAATGCGCCGGCCCGAGTTGTAGATCTCGAGGAAGCGGTCGTGGATCGCGCGGTACGCGGGCTTCGACTCGAGCTCGTTGCGGCTCTCGGCGTCCTGCTCCCTCACCCAGTCGAGCGCCTTCGCGCCCTCGACGTCCTCGAGCCAGAGGTACGGGTCATCCGGCGGCGCGGGGGCGGCGTGGGAAACGGTCACGGTCATCGCGGCAGCCGCGATCGCGAGCGCGAAGCCGCGCCTCACTATCGCATCTTCTCTTGGTCGGGCGCCTTGTCGAGCTCGAACTCCTTGTGCAGCACGCGCACCGCGAGCTCCATGTACTTCTCGTCGACGACCACCGATGTCTTGATCTCGGAAGTGGAGATCATCTGGATGTTGATGCCCTCGCGCGCGAGGCATCCGAACATCCGCGACGCGATGCCTGCATGCGTGCGCATGCCGATGCCCACCAGCGACACCTTCGCGATGCGGTCGTCGCCGACGATCCCCTTCGCCTTGATCTCGCCCTTCACCTTCGATTCGAGGAGCTGCATCGCGTGCCTGTACTCGTTCCTGTGCACCGTGAACGAGAAGTCGGTCATGCCCTCGGTGGACGCGTTCTGGATGATCATGTCCACGTCGATGTTGGCCTCGGCGATGGGTCCCAGGATCGCGTAGGCGATGCCGGGACGGTCCGGGACGCCGAGCACGGTGATCTTGGCTTCGTCGCGGTTGAACGCGATGCCCGAGATGATGGCCTGTTCCATGTTCTCTTCTTCCTCGAACGTGATGAGGGTGCCCATGTCGGTCGAGCTCACGTCGGTGAACGACGAGAGCACCCGGACCTTCACCTTGTACTTGCCGGCGAACTCCACGGACCGGATCTGCAGCACCTTCGAGCCCAGCGAGGCGAGCTCGAGCATCTCCTCGAAGGTGATCGTGTCGAGGCGGCGCGCCTCGGGCACGATGCGCGGATCGGTGGTGTAGACGCCGTCCACGTCGGTGTAGATCTGGCACTCGTCGGCCTTGAGGGCGGCGGCGAGCGCGACGCCCGTCGTGTCGGAGCCGCCGCGCCCGAGCGTCGTGATGTTGTTGTCGTCGTCGATGCCCTGGAAGCCCGCGACGATCACCACGCGGCCGGCGTCCAGGTCCTCGCGGACGTTGCGCTCCTCGATGGCGAGGATGCGCGCCTTGCTGTATGCCGCGTCGGTGAGGATGGGGACCTGCCAGCCCGTGTAGCTCTTCGCCTTCACGCCGAGCTTGTGCAGCGCGATGGACAGGAGGCCGATCGAGACCTGCTCCCCGGTGGCGGCGATGACGTCGAGCTCGCGCGGATCGGCCTCGGGATTGACCTCCTTCGCGAGCGCGAGGAGGCGGTTGGTCTCGCCCGACATCGCGGACGGGACGACCACGAGCCGGTGGCCCTCGTTCACGAATCGCTGGACGCGCCGCGCGACTTCGCGGATGCGCTCGGGGCTGCCCATGGAGGTGCCGCCGTACTTCTGGACGATCAGGGACACGGGGGAAAACCGGCAGGCAAAAGTCGCCATTCTAGCCTGCCAATTCGTCTATAGTGAGGACGACTACCGTTGGCCGCCCCATGAGCCTCCTGCGCCCCCCGACCCTCTCGGAGCTCGCAATCGCGCTCGCCGTAGGCAGCGGCCTGCTCGCGGGGCTGCTATGGGCGCTCGCTCGCTGGCGCGCCGCGGCGCGCCGCTCGCAGGCGCTCTGCGCGCAGCTCGCGTTCACGCGGCAGCTCCTCGAGGCCATGCCGAGCCCGGTGTTCCTCAAGGATGCGCAGGGCCGCTACCTCGTCGTGAACCGCGCCTTCGAGGAGTACATCGGCGCCGCACGCACCGATCTCCTCGGACGCACCGCCGACCACACTCCGGCCGCCGAGCTCGAGAAGGGCGCCGCCGCGCCCCCCGACCCCGAAGCGCGCGACTACGAGGCGACGTTCACCGACGTGCGCGACGGCACGCGCCGCGACGTGCTGGTGAACGAGGCCTCGTTCCGCGCTCCGTCGGGCGAATTCTCCGGGACGGTGGGCGTGCTCGCCGACATCACGAAGCGCAAGGCCCGCGAGGCGCAGACGCGCGCGAGCCACGAGCGGCTGCGCACCGTGATCCACGCCGCGCCGATCGCGATCATCGCGCGCGACCTGGACGGCGTGATCCGCATGTGGAACCCGGCGGCCGAGCGCCTCTTCGGCTGGACCGAGGAGGAGGTGCTGGAGACGAACACGCAGATCGTGCCCGAGCGGCTGCTGCCCGAGGCGCGCGAGTTCCGGCGGCGCGCCCAGGCGGGCGAGGTGATCTGGGTCGAGGAGACGCGGCGGCTGCACCGCGACGGCTCCGAGGTCGACGTGTCGCTCTCGATCTCGCCCGTCTACGGCGAGCACAACGAGGCGATCGGCACGATGGTGACCCTCGCCGATATCTCGCGGCGCAAGATCGCCGAGCAGGCGCTGCGCGAAAGCGAGGAGCAGCTGCGCCTGGCGATGGATGCGGCGCAGATGGGCATCTGGTACTGGGAGATCGAGACCGACCGCTTCCTGCACTCGGAGGGCCTGAGCGTGCTCTTCGGCGGCCGCGCGGCCGATCCCCTCAACCATTACCGCGTCTTCCACGAGCGGCTGCATCCGGAGGACCGCGAGCTCCTCGATGCGACGCTGCGCCACGCGATCCGCCGCGGCGCCGATTTCCAGATCGACTACCGCGTGGTGTGGCCCGACGGCTCGACGCACTGGCTCACCAACCGCGGCCAGATCCACCGCGGGACCGACGGCCGCGCGCAGCGCGTGATCGGCGTGTCGATGGACATCACGGACCGCAAGCTCGCCGAGCAGCGCATCGCGCACATGGCGCACCACGACGCGCTCACCGGGCTGCCGAACCGGGTGCTGCTGCGCGACCGCATCCAGCACGCGATCGCGCACGCGCACCGCGACGGCACGCAGCTCGCGGTGCTCTTCCTCGACCTCGACCGCTTCAAGACGATCAACGACTCCCTCGGCCATCAGCTCGGCGATCGCCTGCTGCAATCGGTCGCGAGCCGCATCCTCGTGTGCGTGCGCGAGGGGGACACCGTCGCGCGCGTGGGCGGCGACGAGTTCGTGATCGCGATTCCCGGAGTCGATTCCGCGGCGGACGCCTCCGCGGTCGGCGCGAAGATCCTCGAGGTCCTGGCGAGCGCGTTCCACCTGAACGGCAACGACCTCCACGTCTCCGGATCCATCGGCATCAGCCTCTATCCTTCCGACGGCGCGGATGCCGAGACGCTGATGAGGAACGCCGACACCGCGATGTACCACGCGAAGGACTCGGGGCGCGGCAAGCTCCAGTTCTTCACGCAGCACATGAACGTCGCGGCGCAGCGCCGCCTCGCCCTCGACAACGCGCTGCGCCGCGCGCTGGAGAACCGCGAGTTCGAGCTGCACTACCAGCCGCTCTTCGACCTGCGCGACCGCTCCATCACCGGGTTCGAGGCGCTGCTGCGCTGGCGCTCTCCCGACGGCGAGCTGGTCTCGCCTGGGCAATTCATCGCCGCCGCGGAGGAATCGGGCCTCATCGTCCCGATCGGCGACTGGGTGCTGCAGGAGGCCCTCGCGCAGGCCAGGTCCTGGCAGTCGACGGGACGCGCCGTGATGCTCTCGGTGAACGTGTCGGCGAACCAGCTCGCGCGCGCGAGCTTCGTCGAGCGCCTGAGCGCGCTCCTGGAGGAGACGCAGTTCGACCCGGGGCTCCTCGAGCTCGAAGTGACGGAGGGCGTGATCGTCGAGGGCGCGGGAGAGGCGCGCGAGGCGCTCGACCACATCGCCGCGCTCGGGGTCGGCATCGCCATCGACGATTTCGGGACCGGCTACTCGGGCCTCACCTACCTCAAGCGGCTGCCGATCGATACGGTGAAGATCGACCAGTCCTTCGTGCGCGACCTCACCGTCGATCCGGACGACGCGGCGATCGTCACGGCGATCGTCGCCATGGCGGCGAGCCTGGGCGTGGACGTGGTGGCCGAGGGCGTGGAGACGCAGGCGCAGCTCGAGGCGCTGCGCCGCCTCGAGTGCCACCGCGCGCAGGGCTTCCTGCTCGCGCGCCCCATGGACGCCGCCTCCGCGGGTCGCCTCCTTCGCACCGCGCTCGAGCCCGCTTGAGCGCCCATAAACCGGGGTCAGACCACATTTTTCATAGTGCGAAATTCCTTCTTCGAGGAATTCGCGGAAGGAAAAATGTGGTCTGACCCCGGTTTTTATCCGCCCGGGGCGGCGAGGCGCTTCAAGTCCTCGGCAAAGGCGCTCTTCGCCTGCGTCTCGCGCAGCATCCCGATGAACTTCACCTTCACCTCGTCGTTGCCGGGCCACACCGTCTCGAGCCAGCTGTAGCCGGCATCGCCGTGACCGGTGTAGGTGTAGCGGTTCATCTCCGCCGCGACGGCGCCGAGGAGTCCGTTGCCGAAGTAGTCCGACCACCCGAGCTTCTCGACCGAGCGCCCGGACTTGATCGCCGAAAGCTTCTTCTTCACCTCGGCGGTGCGCTCCTGGCGCCGCGGCGTCGTGTACTCGCCGCAGCGCTCCTTGAGCCACAGGTTCGCGCCCGCCACGGGAAGCTGGCACACGGGCGGCGGCATGCCCGGAAGCCGCGACTGCATGAGGTCGCGTGCGAGCTCGAAGCGGCCGCGACTGCCGATCTCGAGCACCACCATTGGGAAGTACGAATTGGCGTAGGGCGCGAACGCGCCGGCGGAGGAATCGTCGGCCGAGATCATGATGGGCTGCTTGCGCCCCGCGACGTCGATGAAGTCGCCGCCGCCCATCGCTCCCGCCGGATACACCGCGGTCCGCCTCAATTGAGGCTTGAGGCGGTACACGTAGTGCGTGGTGCAGCAGTTGCCGCCGCCGGTGAAGCTCGAGAGGTGCAGGTCGGGCTTGCCGTCGCCGTCGAGGTCACGCCCGATCGAGCGGATGGTCCAGCGCGAGCCGGGCGGCGCGTCCTTCTCGCTCGTCTCCAGCACCGGCTTGCCCTGCCGGAAGACCACCACGCGCTCCTCGGCGGCCTTCGCGTCGGCCGCGCCCTTCACGTGCGCGACCACGGCGACATATTCCTCGTACGGCTTCGTGTCCGAGGCCTCGAGCCCCCTGGACTCCAGCCACGCCTCGGAATCCTGCGCGAACGCGCTCGCCGCCATCGCCAGCCCCGCGACCGTCGCCGCAACGAATCGCAACCACCGCATTGCCGCTCTCCCCGCCTTTGTCGCGCGCGAACTTTTTCGCGTAAGGTACCACGCGCCGCGTGGTCGACGCGATGATTGCGGGCCCTACACCACGGGCAGCGTTGCTCTCCGCACGGCCGCGGGCGCTCGCGCGCGCACCCTCATCGGCGCGATGTTCGCGACGATCCGCAAGCGGCGTCGACCTCGCGCCGGCTCCTCGAATCCGCTCTCGAGCCCGATCGCGAGCGGCCAGCGATAGGTGCCGGGAAGGGTGTCGCGGCGCAGCTCGAAGCGGTAGCTCAGCCGGTACGTCGAGGAGCGCTGGCGCTCCAGCGGGCGCACGAAGCCGCCGCCATCGCCGCCGAAGTCGATCGAGCGCGGAAAACCGTAGATGTGGACGCAGTTGAACCAGCTGGCGGTCGGGCGGAAGGCGATGCGGCAGCGCGCGTTGCTGCGAAGCTCGATCTGCGACGCGCATTCGGCGTCCACGAAGCCGCGCACCAGGTCCTCCTCGCCGATCGTGAGCCGCGCGGCCTGCGACAGCACGCGCATCTTCGCCATGGGAACGATCACGGTGCCACCCTCCGATTGCGACATCCCCATGGTTGCGGATGGCCACCGTGGCCGTCTTGATCCAGCGCAGAGCCGGCGCGCAATGGGCGCGCGCCGCCGTTTGTCGGCCCGCCGCCGCCGCCCGTTCCCGGATCGTTGCATGCGAAACCGGGGATCGTGAATTGCCTCACAGGAGTCGGGGCTTGCGGCGAACCAGAATCTGAACAACCAACAGCTGGAGTTCGCGATGCCCGAGCACAGGCCCGAAATTTCCGCCCAGGAGCTGCATTGGCTCCTCGCGGGCGCCTTCAACCGGATCCGGCCGATGCAATGCCGTTCCTGCGAGATGCCGCTTCCCGTGTACGCGCCCCGGCCGAGCCACGAAGCGGCGAACTGGACGCTGCCGGTCTCGATGCACTGCGAGCACAACTGCGTGAGCTTCATCCGCTGGCTCGCGGCGCAGTACGGGAGGAGGTACGACCTGGTCGACGCAGAGTGACCGGGGCCGCGGGGGTGGCGGAAGGTGTGAGATTCGAACTCACGAGGGGCGTGAACCCCTGCCGGTTTTCAAGACCGGTGCCTTAAACCGCTCGGCCAACCTTCCGTCGAACCAAAGCTCTGCCGGTGCCTTAAACCGCTCGGCCAACCTTCCGACGAATGCACAAGCTAAGCTGCGCTTAAGCCTGCTCGGCCAACATACCCGTCGAGAACGCAGGCAACCGCCGCGAAAATGCCGGGTCCAACACTGCGTTCGGGAACGGGTATGATTCCCGAGGGGATTTTACCCGGCCCGACTTGAAAAAGCCGGGAAGAGCCCCGATGTTCCGAGTGGGCCCGGATTGCGGCCCGCATTGACCTAGGAGATCTCCCACGATGGAACCCCAGAACCCGCTGATGGCCCAGCCCAGGACGATCGCGGCGCCGGCCCTCGGCCGCAACCGCGTCCTGCGCAACACCTATCTGCTGCTCGCGATCTCGATGATCCCGACGGTGCTTGGCGCCTGGCTCGGGCTTCAGCTCAACTTCAGCCTTCTCGGCGGCGCCCATCCCGCGATCGGCGCGATGCTCTTCCTCCTGATCGCGTTCGGCTTCATGTTCGCGATCGAGAAGACCAAGAACTCCGTCGCGGGAATCGGCGTGCTCCTCGCGTTCACGTTCTTCATGGGGCTCGTGCTCTCGCGCATGCTGGGCATGGTGCTGGGGCTCGCCAACGGCGCGAGCCTCATCGCGCTCGCCTTCGGCGGCACCGGCGCGATCTTCGCGGCGATGGCCACGCTCGGAACCGTGGTGAAGCGCGACCTGTCGGGCCTCTCCAAGTTCCTGTTCATCGGGGCGATCCTGCTCGTCATCGCCGGCTTCGCGAACATCTTCCTGCAGATCCCGGCGTTGATGGTCGCCTACTCCGTGATCGCGATCGCCATCTTCTCGGCGTTCATGATGGTCGACGTGAACCGCATCGTGACGGGCGGCCAGACGAACTACATCACCGCGACGCTGATGCTCTACCTCGACCTCTACAACGTCTTCGTGAACCTGCTCGCGCTGCTCGGCATCGCCGGCGGCCGCAACAACTGACGCAGGCGTCGTATCGAAGTGACGAAGGGCGGCTCCGGCCGCCCTTTTTCTTTGCAAGAAGAATTCGGACACCTCTTGGGGGCGTCGTGGCCAATCGTCGCACGTCGCGGAAAGGTAATCTGACCCCTTTTCCGGCTCGAGCGGTCGAAGAGCGCGATCGATTCGACGTGCCCGGTGTGCGGGAACATGTTGATCACGCCCGCTGCACGCAGCCGGTAGCCCTTCACGCTCACCAGCACGCCCGCGTCGCGCGCGAGGGTCGCGGGGCTGCAGGAGACGTACACGATGCGACGCGGCCCGTCGTCGGCGAGCTCCTTGCAGATCTCGACGGCCCCATCGCGCGGCGGATCGATGAGGAGCTTGTCCACCCGGCCCAGGCGCGCGAGGGCGCCGGGCGCGTCGGTATAGAGGTCGTGCGCGAAGAAGCTCGCGCGGTCGTCGAGGCCGTTGGCGCGCGCATTCGCCTCGGCCCGTGCGACCAGCGTCGCGGATCCCTCGATCCCGACGACATCCGCCCCGCGCGTCGCGAGCGCGAGCGAGAAGTTGCCGAGCCCGCAGAAGAGGTCGCCCACGCGCTCGCCCGGCCGCGGATCGAGAAGGTCCACGGCCCGCTTCACGAGCACGCGGTTCATCCCGGCGTTCACCTGCGTGAACTCGGTGGGCCCGAAGCCCAGCGTGAGGTCGAATTCCGGAAGCCGGTAGTCGAGCGCCGGCGCCTCGAGCGGGTACCAGGGGTGCGCGGTGTCGGGGCCCTTGGGTTGCAGCCACCACTGGATCCCGTGGCGATCGGCGAACGCGCGAAGCTTCTGCGCGTCCTCCTCGGGGATGGGCTCCAGGTGCCGCACCACGAATACGGTGACCGATGCGCCCACCGCGAGCTCGAGCTGCGGGATGCGTTCGCGCAGCCGCATCGACGTGAACATCTCGCGCAGCCCGGGGATGAGCGCCGAGACCGCCGGCGGCAGCACCTCGCAGGAGAGCGTGTCCGCGACGAAGCTCGAGCGCCGCTCGTGGAATCCCACCAGCACGCCGCCCTTCTTCGCGACGTAGTGAACCGAGAGCCGCGCCCGGTTGCGGTATCCCCATGCGGGCCCGATCACGGGGGGCAGGATCGTCTCGGGGCTCACCTTGCCGATCCGGGCGAGGTTGTCCTCGAGCACGCGCTGCTTCGCCGCGACCTGCGCGGCCGGCTCCACGTGCTGCATCGCGCAACCGCCGCAGATGCCGAAGTAGCGGCAGCGCGGCTCGACCCGCTGCGGGCTCGCGCGCAGCACCTGGGTGACCGAGCCCAGGTCGAAGTTGCCGCGGCTTCGCCGGCGCACGAACTCGACGCGCTCGCCGGTCACGCCCCCGTCGATGAACACCACCTTTCCGTCGACGTGCGCGACGCCGACCCCTTCGTGGTCCAGGGATTCGATGACCGCTTCGCTCAAGCCGCTAGGACCCGCAATCCGTGCGCATCGCGCCGAAGACCTCGCGCTGGATGCTCTTGGTGACCGTCACGCCGTCGAGCGTGTACGTGAGCGTTGCCGCGTTGCCGTTGGTGAAGGTAAACGTCATGGTGCCCACCGGCGTGTTCGAGATCGTGCTCCAGGGCGAAGCATCGAAGGACGGCCCCCTCGTCGTATAGATCGTGCCGCTGAAAGTCCCCGGCGTCGTCTCCTTGCCGTCGGGCAGCACCAGCCACAGCCCCTTGCCGCTGCGGTCGTAGGTGAAGAGGGTGGCGAAGATCGTGCTGCCCTGCTGCGCCACGTTCACGCCCCAGCCCGGCTCGTTCGGGTTGAACCAGAGATCCTGGTAGTTGGTCGAGAAGCTGCGATCGAACGCGGACCATTGGCACGACGTGGGCGCCGTCGCCGCGAAAGCCTCGCGTGTGATGCTCTTGGTGACGGTGGTGCCGTTGTACGTATACGTGAGGGTGGCCGTATTCGCGTCGGCGAAGGCGAGCTTCATGTTGCCCACCTGCGTATCGGCGATCGAGCCGAAAGGCTGCGCATCGAAGGCCGGGCCGGTCGTGCGGTACAACGCGCCTGAGTACGTCCCGTCCGCCTGCTTCGGCCCGCTCGGCATCACGAGCCACATCGGCGAGCCGTCGCGGTCGTAGGTGAAGAGCGTCGCGAAGACGGTGTTGTCCTGATGGTTCAGGTTGATTCCCCAGCCCGACTCGCTCGGGTTCCACCACAGGTCCGTATAGTTGTTGTCCAGCAGGTCCGCGCGCATCCGGACGTCGTACGCGCCGGTCCCGCTCGCATCCCAATGCGCGACCTGCAGGTAGTACGTCCCGCCCTTCAGCTTCTGCGTGATGCCGAAGTGGTTGCTGCCGGTCTGCGCGTCGTCGTTGAAGGCGACCTCGACGCCGTTGGAATCGAGCAGCGTGCCGACGGTGTCGAGGTTCGCGCCGTTCGGTCCCTCGGACCACGCGCTCACCCAGGCGGCTTTCTGCAGGCGGAAGCGGAAGACGTCGAGGTCGCCGGCATAGTCGATGTGGAGATTGTCGAGCGCGTACGGCGCAGTCCGCGTGTCGAGGATGTCGGCGCCCGAGGGATCGAGCGGCACGCCGGCGAAATCCTGGAAGCGATTGGGCGCATCGTCGGGCGGAACAGGCGAGCGCGTGATGTACGGCTCGATCTCCGGCCCGAAGATCTCGAAGCGGCTGTAGAGCCCGTCCTCGCTCAGGTCGGTGCAGCTCAGGCCCCCGGCGCTGCCGTTCACGGTGGTGCCGGTGAGGATGCCGCGCAGCTCCAGGCTTCCGTCGCTCGCCACGGTGAACAGGCCCGAGCCGCTCGACCCTTCCTGGATGATGCCGCGCGAATAGTGCACGCCGTAGAACTCCTGGGGCCAGTCGCTCAGCCGGAAGAGCTGGTCGTAGTTGCCGATCGCGTAGCGCGCGGTGTCCCCCAGCGGATGGCTGACGCTCACGATCGGGTCGTTCGCCGCAAGGTGCGCCGGATTCCAGCCCGCGTAGAGCGCGCCGTCGGGCGGCGGGGCGTTCATGAGGAGCAGCGTCGAATCGACGTTGTAGTTGGTGAAGACGAGTTGCATGCCTCCGTTGGTCTGCACGTACCCGGGGGCGAAACCGCGATCCGGGCATGCCGCCGAGGATTCATAGAACCACCGTGCGCTGATGCTGCTCGCCGCCGCCTGGTTGTCGATGCAGTGGTTCGCCGTCAACACATAGGGAGCCGGATATTTCTCGGTGTCGATGAGGGTCGCCGAGCACACGAAGCCGCTGCCGTGGTCCATGAACTGGATGCGGATCACCGACTTCTCGCGCTGCTCGATCGCGTCCGCCATGCCGGGGCCGAGCGCGGGATCGTCGGCCGCGCACATCGTCTCGAGCGTGCAGGTCCCCGCCGCCTTCGGGACGATGGGCGCGTCGAAGGGAAGCAGCGCGCCGATGCGAATCGCGCCGGGCGCGGGACGCTCGCGCGTGAAGAGCTCGAGCACCTGGCTCTGCCCGTCGGTCCACGGTCCCCACACCTCGCTCCCGCTCGCCGCATCCACGAGCTGCGTCTGGATGCTTGCGTCGCGGCCCTGCGCGCGGATTTCCACCGGCGCCTCGAGCTCGGCCGAGCTCGAGGCGCGCGCGAATGCCCACCGCCTGCTCGGCGGTCACGCGCACCTTTGCGACATAGCCGCCGTCGATCGGCGTCCATGCGGAAATCGGGACCGGCTGCGAAAGCTCGTGCACCGAGCCCACGCGGCGCGGGCCGTGCTGCGGCGCGACCGGCTCGGACTTCTGCAGCGCAGCCCGGAGGGAGACCACGTCGATGGGCGCAAGGCGCGGCGCGCGCAGCTCCGGAGCGACGAGGGGAGCGGCGGGCAGCGCGGGCCGCGAGGGCATCGGCGCGGCGAAGGTGGCGAACGACGTGCAGGCGAAGCCGAGGAAGGCGAGGACGCGAAGGATCATCGGAAGAATGCGGGGTCCCGGGCGGTGCGCGCATCCGGAACCGGCTCGTTGGCTCGGTTTTTACTTGAATTTCAGGGCCTTATGTTACCATGGGAAATCGTCGCGGCGCGTCGCGCGCCGGCCTCCGAAGACCTCCAGAAGTCCTTGATCAAGTTCTGCAATTCCTGCGGCGCGGCCGTCACTCATCGCATTCCCGAGGGCGATACCCTGCACCGCGCCGTGTGCGACGCGTGCGGCGCGATCCAGTACGAGAACCCGAAGATCGTCGTGGGAAGCGTCCCGGTGCACGGCGATCGCATCCTGCTGTGCAAGCGCGCGATCGAGCCGCGCTACGGCCTGTGGACGTTGCCCGCGGGATTCATGGAGAACGGGGAAACCGCGGCCGAAGGCGCGATGCGCGAGGCGATGGAGGAAGCGCACGCGAAGGTGGAGCTCGAGGAGCTCTACACCGTCTTCTCGGTGCCGCACATCAGCCAGGTCCACATGATGTTCCGCGGCCGGCTGCTGAACGATGATTTCCGCGCGGGGATCGAGAGCCTCGAGGTGAAGCTCGTCACCGCGGAGGAGATCCCGTGGCACGAGCTCGCGTTCACGGTGGTGCGCCGCACGCTCGAGCACTTCCTCGAGGATCGCGCGCGCGGCCGCTTCGTGCCGCACTTCGGCGACCTGCGCGCACCCCTTCGCTAGGAGCGAAGGTCGGCCGTCGTGCGCCGATCGCGGCTCGATGCGGCGCGGCCGCTCGAAGGCTCGGCAAGGCACGCGACCGCGCGCGCCACGCCGTCGCGGCCGAAGGGAATGCCCTGCGCGGTGAGCGCCGCTTCGACGCCCGCGAGGCAGCCGAGGATCATCGCGGCGTTGAGGTCGCCCAGATGCCCGATGCGCAACGCCCGTCCCTGGAACGGCCCCAGGCCGCCCGCGAAAGCGACCTGGAAACGTTCGCGCGCGACGCTGCGCAGCGCCTCGACGTCGATTCCCTCGCGCACCTCGATCGTCGTCACCGAGGCCGATCGCGCTTCCGGCACGCGGCAATGCAGCCGCAGCGCTCCCTCGCTCTCCCAGCGCTCGACCGCGGCCTGCACCGCGCGCGCGAGCAGCGCATGGCGCGCCCAGATCGCCTCGAGCCCTTCGCGCTCGATGAGCCCCAGCGCCGCCTCGATGCCGAAGAGCAGGTTCTGCGGCGGCGTGCCGCAGAACTTCTGGTAGCTCTGCGTTCCGCGCCGCCGGTTCCAGTCCCAGTAGCAGCGCGGCGCGGTGTTGCGGTTCGCGACCGCCGCGGCGCGCCCGTCCACCGCGAGGAACCCGAGGCCGGGCGGCGACATGAGTCCCTTCTGCGAAGCGCCCACCGCGACGTTCACGCCGAGCTCGTCCATCGCGAAAGGCGCCGCCGCGAGCGAGGCGACGACGTCGACGACCAGCAGCGCAGGGTGATTCGCCGCGTCGATCGCCGCGCGTATCGCCGCGACATCGTGCGTGATGCCGCTCGCCGTGTCGGTGTGCACGACGAAGACCGCGGCGATCTCACGCTTCCTGTCGGCGCGCAAAGCCTCTTCGACCGACGCGGGATCGATGGGATAGCCGGCGCGATACTCGGTGCGGATCGCGCGCCGGCCCGTCGCCTCGAGCTGGCGCGCCCACTGCTCGGAGAAGTGGCCGGTCGCCGGAACGAGCGCCGCTTCGCCCGGCGCGAGGAGGTTCTCGGAAGCCGCCTCCCACACGCCGTGGCCGTTCGCGACGTAGAGGAAGAGCTCCGCCTGCGAGGTCCGCAGCAACCGCCGCAGCCCCGATTCGCAGTTGGCGATGACGGCATCGAGCCTCGGATCGGCGTGATCCATAGGCTGGCGGTGCATCGCGTTCAGCACTTCGGCCGGAATGTGCGTCGGCCCCGGCGAATGCAACAAGCGCTCCCCGGGGATGCGGGGCGGCGCGGCTTCGTCTCGGTGTGTCATCGATCTCCTCGGGATCCGCCGCTTTGCCGGCTACCCGGCATATTAGCGAAGGCGCTCGGCTTGCCGCGGTACGAGTCCGCCACTACCCAAGCGCCGGCCGTCAGGGTCCAGGAGACGACGAACTCGCTCCATTGGAAGGCGTCGGGACCTGCGGCCACGATGGGCGCCCACACCAGGAGGGTAAACAGGCCCATCTGCAAGGCCGACAACGCGGCTGCCGGCCGAGCGTGCACACCGGCGAGCACGGCCACCCCCGCAGCGATGAAAGTGCAGCCGGTGAAATAGGCCCACACCAGGTGCGACGGCAGCCAGGCCGGTACCAGCCGCGCGGTCTCCTCGACATAGGTGAAATGCGCGACGCCGAAGGGAATCAAGGCGAGCCCGTAAAGCACCCTCGCGAGGCGCACGCCGCGGTCGCCCACGGCGAAAGCGAGGCGCTGCCGGTCCCGATCCGCGGCGAACCGGGCGAAGAGTACCCAGGCGCCCGCCACATACACCGCGGCCTCGCCGCAACCCGACCAGGCATCCTGGGCTTTTGGCGCGAGGAGAATCTCGGGCACCCGGAACAGCGCCAACCCGAGCAGGAGACAGGCAAGGAGCACACCGGCGGCCAGGGCCGCTGCGCGCTGCCGGAGCAAGCCTGCGCCAGAGGCGAGGAAGACGAAGGCGCAAAGATAGGCCAGCTGCTCGCGTGCCGGCACCCACTTGGGTATCGGCTGCCATACCGGTGTGAAATCGCCATGGACCAGGCCCAGGATTCCGAGGCCGATCATCGTCGCCGCGAAGACCGCGTGACCGACGCTTGCGATGCGCATCGCCCTATCCTCCGGCGAAACTCCGATTCATCGGCTGCCGCCTACTCGCACGACCTCGTCCTCCGATCACGAACACGCGGTCTTCCCGCCCCGGATGGACCACCGCGCTTCCCGTGAATGCGCCGAACGCGGGGAGCACCCCGTGGCGCTCCGCGAACCAGAAGCACGGCAGGCGCAGCGTCTCGCCCCGGGCGAAGGGCGGAAGCGCACGCTATCCTACGCGTGCGCCCATGCTTCCCGCCCGACCCATGCCCTTCGCCTACTACGACCGGCTTTCCGCGCCGAGCAAGCGCACGTACCGCGAGAGCGACGAGATCCGCCGCGTGGCGCTCCCCGATGCCGCGGCGCTCCTTCCCCTCGCGCGCGCGATCGAGCCTGCGCTCGCCGGCGAATCGCGCGCCGCGGTGGAGCGCGCATGCCAGGCGCTCGTCGACGCGATCAACGCGCAGCTCGCCACGCCGCGCGTGCACGTGCGCGTCCTCGAGCGCCGCCCGGCGGATTCCGGCGGCGAGCTGCATGGCCTCTACGATCCCGACGAGGTGACGGGCGGCGTGGCGCGCATCTCCGTCTGGATGCGCACCGCACAGCGCGTGCAGGTCGTCAAGTTCCGCACGTTCCTGCGCACGCTCGTGCACGAGATCTGCCATCACCTCGACTACGAGCTCTACCGGCTCGCCGAAACCTTCCACACCGAAGGCTTCTACGCGCGCGAGTCGGCGATGGTCAGGGAGTTGCTGGGGGAACCCGTGGATTCTCGCGCGCGCGGAAATGACGGATCGCGCGGGAAGGACGGCTAACGCGGCACGAGCGTGAACGTGTGCGCCGCCGCGATCGACGCGGGGCGCGTGGGAATTGTTATGTATCGCACCTTCGCCCAGCGATGGGCGAAATTCGCGTACCAGGGCGAGAGGAAGTTGCCCGACTCCCCGGTCGACTCGATGAAGCGCGAGCGGTCGAGGTCGGCGAGGTCGTAGATCGCGCGCAGGCTCGGCGCATGGACGTTCGCGAACGGGTGCCGCTCGTCGCGGATCACGTAGTGGCCGACGTCCACCGAATAGGTATCGCCGGGCGTCTCGGGCGTGATGTTGAAGAGGCGCTTCACTACCGGGAAGAAGCCGAAGGGCCGCTCGTCGCCCGCGGCGTAGTGGACCTTTCCCCAGCGCTCGATGCCGCCGTAGCGCCGCTGCAAGTCCTCGGCGGCGCGGTCGAACGCCCGCGAGGCCATCTCGGCGCAGGTTTCGCGCTCGGGCGTCGTCACGTCGTCGCACCAGCGCGCCTCGCCCTCCTCGTTCTTCATCACCGCGATCATGAAGGTCGCGCGCAGGTCCCACGATCCGGGGAAGAGGGCGCCGAGCTCGTCGGAGTAGACGAGCCGCGTGAGCTCGCGATACCACGCCGCGAAAGCGAGCGGCGCGCGCTCGTCGGCGCGCATGTTGCCGTTCCATCCCTCGAGGAGCGCATGCGCCTTGCGCCCCTCCTCGGTCGCGGGATGCGCGGCGAGGGCCACGGGAAGGAGCTCGCGCGCGAGGCGCGAGACGGTGTCCGCCTGGATCGCCTCGAACGATGCGAGCGAGTGCCTGGGCTTCCTCGCGAGAAGCGCGCGGATGCGGTCCGAGCGGTACGGCGGGAACCAGTCGAAAGTGAGGAACGGCTTGTAGCCCGGCGGCGTGATCTTGTCGTTCGCGGTGACGATCTCGCCGGAAGGGGGATCGAGCACGCGCGGCATCTCGTCGAAGGGGAGGAAGCCCTGCCAGTCGTACTTCGCGTCCCAGCCCGGCACCGGCACGCGCCCCATCGCCTCGTTGTCGGCGCGGCGCACGGGCACGCGGGCGGCGGCGACGAGGCCGATGTGTCCCTCGCGATCGGCGAACACCACGTTCTGGTGCGGCGCCGTGAAATCGCGCAGCGCGTCGATGAACTCGGATTCGTTGCGCGCGCGATTCATGCGGAAGCCGGCGCGCGCCACGGCGTTGTCCTCGGTGAGCGCGGCCCAGGCGAGCGCGATCACGTGACCCGCGGGCGCCGCCTGCGCGGCCGACTCCACCGCGTCGGAGATCACCGGCCCGTGGCGCGTGGAGCGGATCTTCACGTGGCGCTCCTCGCCGCCCACGCGGATCACCTCGTCGCGCACCTCGAACTTCTCCGTTCCCGTGGGCGTCACGTAGCGCGAAGGATCGCCCGGCACCACCTTCTCGACGAAGAGGTCCTCGGTGTCGCTGTTGGTGGTCGTCATGGACCAGGCGAGATCGTCGTTGTGGCCGAGCACCACGAACGGGACGCCCGGAAGCGTCGCGCCCACCACGTCGCCCGCGGGCGTCGAGACGTGCGCCAGGTACCAGAGCGAGGGCGCCTGCAGGTCCAGGTGCGGATCGTTCGCGAGGAGCGGCTTGCCGGTCTCGGTACGGCTGCCTGCGACCACCCAGCTGTTCGAGCCGATCGATTGGCTGGGCTCCGGCCACGCGGCGAGGAGCGCATTCGCCTGCGGCGCGACCGAGGCGTAGAGCCGGCTGAGGTCGGGCAGCGGCGGCGGATGGTCGCCGGGATACGGCGGCAGGAACTCGGCCGCGCGCTCGGGCCCCAGCTTCGCGGCGAAGCGCAGGCGCGCGAGCTCGAGGCGCCAGTTGCCCGAGAGGTCCCACGCCATCACCAGGAGCCAGCCCATGGTATCGGCCGGCTTCCACGGCTCGGGCTCGATGCGGAACACCTGGAAGCCGACCGGAAGCGCCGGCTTCGACGCGAGGAATGCGTTCACGCCCGCGGCATAGGCCTCGAGGTTCGCGCGCGTGCCGGAATCGAGGTGCTCGACGATGCGCTCGGCCATGCGTGCGATGCCGAGCGTGCGCATGAGGAGGTCCACGCGGTAGGCGCGCTCGCCGAGGATTTCCGAGAGCCGGCCTGCGGCGATGCGGCGCTGGAACTCCATCTGCCAGAGCCGGTCCTGCGCGTGCGCGTAACCCATCGCGAACCAGCCGTCGCGCTCGCTCTTCGCGAAGATGTGCGGCACGCCCTCCTTGTCGCGCACGATGCGCACCGGCGCGGCGAGCCCGTGCGCGGAGACCGTGCCGTCGAGCTGCGGGAGCGAGCGCTCGAGCCACGCCCACGCGCCGACGAAGGCGAGCGCGACGAGCAGCGCCAGCGCGAGCAGGATGCGCAGCCCGAGCTTCACCTGGCGAAAACCGGGGACAGACCACGTTTTTCTTTGGATGAAACGAATTGAAGCGGTGTCAGATCGTTCCACCCAAAGAAAAACGTGGTCTGTCCCCGGTTCTTCAGGGGAGCGGAGCGGTCTTGAGCACTTCCTCGACCGTCGTGACGCCTTGCGCGATCTTCGCCGCGCCCGAGACGCGCAGCGGCCGCATGCCCGCCTTGTACGCGGCCTGGGTGAGCGCCACGATGTCGGTGCGCTCGGTGATGAGCTGGCGGATCTCGCGCGTGACCTGCATGATCTCGTAGAGCCCGACGCGCCCGATGTAGCCGGTGTTGCGGCACTCGAGACATCCCACCGGCCGATGGACATGGTCCGGCGGGCTCGCCTTGAACGGCGAGCAGATCGCGTTCCACACGCGGTGCTCCTCTTCGCGCTGGAACGACACCTTCTCCTTGCAGTGCGGGCAGAGCGTGCGCACCAGGCGCTGCGCCATGACGCCGAGAAGCGAGGAGTTGAGGAGGTAGGCGGGAACGCCGAGGTCGAGGAGGCGCGTGATCGAGGTCGGCGCGTCGTTGGTGTGCAGCGTCGAGAGCACGAGGTGGCCGGTGAGCGCCGCCTGCACCGCCATGTCGGCCGTCTCGTGGTCGCGGATCTCGCCCACCATGATGATGTCCGGGTCCTGGCGCATCAGCGCGCGAACGCCGGCCGCGAAGGTCACGTCGAGCTCCGGCTGCACCTGCATCTGGTTCAGGCGCGGATCGATCATCTCGATCGGGTCCTCGATGGTGCAGACGTTCACCTCGGTCGTGGCGAGTTGCTTGAGCGTGGTGTAGAGCGTGGTGGTCTTGCCCGATCCGGTGGGACCCGTCACGAGGAGGACACCGCCCGGCTCGCGGATCAGCTTCTGCCAAACCTCGTGCTCCTCCTGGCTGAAGCCGAGGTCCTTGAAGTCGCGCATCAGCACCTCGGGATCGAAGATGCGCATCACGAGCTTCTCGCCGTGGGCGGTCGGGAGCGACGAGAGCCGCAGCTCGATCTCCTCGCCGTCGGGCATGCGCGTCTTGATGCGCCCGTCCTGCGGGCGGCGCTTCTCCACCACGTCCATGCGCGCGAGGATCTTGATGCGCGCGACCATCGCGACCATCACCGGGTAGGGCACCTGGTAGATCTCGTGCAGCACGCCGTCGATGCGGAAGCGCAGCACTCCGATGTCGCGCCGCGGCTCGAGGTGGATGTCGCTCGCGCGCTGGTCGAACGCGTACTGCCACAGCCAGTCGACGAGGTGGACGATGTGGTGGTCGTTCGCGTCGAGCTGTCGCCCGGCCTTGCCGAGCTCGACCAGCTGCTCGAAGTTGCTGAGGTTCGCGCTCTGCGAGACGCCCGAGGCCTCCGCGCGCTTCATGCTCTTCGCGAGGTTGAAGAACTCGCCCTGGTAGCGCTCGATGTCGATCGGGTTCGCGAAGACGCGCTGGATCTTGAGGCGCAGCATCCCCGAGAGCTCGGCCTCCCAGCTCGCCATGAGCGGCTCGCTGGTGGCGATGGTCACCTCGCGGCCGCTCACCTCCACCGGCAGGATGCCGCGGCGCTGCGCATACTCGGAGGACATCACCGCCGTCACCGCCTTGAGGTCGATCTTCAGCGGGTCGATGTGGTAGAAGGGCATGCGCAGCTTCCCGGCGAGCCACTCGGTGATGGCGTCGGCGGTGAGGATCGGGTACGGCGCCTTGAGGGAGCGCCAGCGCGCTTCCGAGATCACGACTACCGGGTGGCGGCTTCCCCCGCGCATCGTGCGCGCGCCCTGGTGCAGCTTCCCCGCCACCTCGGCGGCGACGAGCCCGTCCTCGACCATCCAGTCGAGCACCTCCCGCAGGTGCAGCCTGCGGTCGACGCGGGAACCGGTGGAAACGCTAGCCATGGAACGGATTATGGCGGAAAAGCCCACGCCGAAAAGGGGTCGCCGAAAAGGGGTCGGATTCCTTTTCGGAAGCCCGCGGGGATCAGTTCCCGGCGAGCGGCCGCTGCGGATCGTCCCAGCTCTTCGGGTCCTCGAGCGGCTCGAGGTGGGTGAGCACCTCCACGTGCGGGAGCCGCGCGCGGATCTCGTTCTCGAGGTGCTCGACGAGGTCGTGGCCCTCCTGGATCGTCATGCGCCCGGGAAGCAGCACGTGGACGTCCACGAAGCTCTTCGCGCCGGCCATCCGGGTACGCAGCGCATGATAGTCGGCTCCCTGGCGGCGCAGCTCGTCGAGCACGCCGACGATCGCCGCGCGGTCTTCCTCGGGCACGGCGCGATCCATGAGGCCCTCGAAGGAGCGCCTCATGAGGTGCCAGCCGGTCCAGAGGATCTGCACCGCGACCGCCAGCGCGACGAGCGGATCGAGCCTCAACCACCCGGTCCACTGCACGAGCAGCACGCCGGCGAAGACGCCAGCGGTGGTCCATACGTCGGTGAGGAGGTGCTTCGCATCCGCCTCGAGCGTGATCGAGCGATGTGCACGCGCCGCGCGCAGCATCAACCGTGCGCACCACACGTTGGCGAGCGCGGCGAGCACCGAGAGCGCGAGGCCGGCGCCCACCTGCTCGATGGGCTGCGGGTGCAGGAGCCGCGGGATCGCGGTCCAGACGATGCCGCCCGCCGCGACGAAGATGAGCGCGCCCTCGATCCCGCTCGAGAAGTACTGCGCCTTCTCGTGCCCGAAGTTGTGCTCGCGATCCGGGCCCGCCGCGGCATACGTGAGCACGCCGAGCGCCACCAGCGCCGCGACGATGTTCACCACCGCCTCCACGGCATCCGAGAGGAGGCTCACCGAGCCGGTGAGGTAATACGCGAGGAACTTGAGGACGATCGTGACGATCGAGGTGGCGAGCGAGACCCAGGCGTAGAACTGCGGGTTGCGCGCGCTCACCGGCGTTTCCCCGGCGCGGACTGCAGGCCGCGGATGAGACGTGCGCCCTCCTCCACTACGAAGCGCTCGAAAGCCTCCGCGATGCGCGGCAGCGTCCTCTCGCGGCGATGCACGACGTACCACTGGCGCATGAAGGGAAAGCCTTTCACAGGGACGATCGCGAGCCGCCCGAGGGTGAGCTCCTGCTGGACCGCGTGACCGGAGAGGAATCCTAGCCCGAAGCCGGCCGCCACCGCCTGCTTGATGGTCTCGTTGCTCGCGATCTCCATCTCGATGCGCGGCATGGCGCCCGATTCGGAGAACGCCTGGTCCATGGCGAGGCGCGTGGCGGATCCGGGCTCGCGCGAGATGAGGGGCTCGCGCGCCACGTCCTCGAGGGCGATGCTGCGCTTGCGCGCGAGGGGGTGGCCCGGAGCGGCGACCACGACGTGCGGATGCGGGGCGAAGGGCAGCGCGGCGAACGCCGGCTGCGTGGGCGCATGGCTCATCACGGCGAGGTCGATCTCGTGGGCGGCGAGGCGCTCGAGGAGGAGGTCGCGGTTGCCGACCGTGATGCGGGCCCGGATGCGCGGATGGCGCGCGCGGAACGCGGCGATGAGCCAGGGCAGGAAGTAGTCGCCCGCGTTGATCACCGCGACGTCGAGGAGGCCCTGCTCGAGCGAGGCGAGGCCGGCGATCGCCTCCTCGGAGGCGCGGATGTGGCCCAGGATCTCGCGCGCGTGGCCCAGCACCTCCTCGCCCGCCTGCGTGAGCTGGAGGCGGCGCCCCACGCGCTCGAAGAGCTCGGCCTTCGCGTGGCCCTCGAGCTGGCGGATCTGGATCGAGATCGCCGGCGGCGTGAGGTGCAGCTCCTCGGCGGCGCGGGTGAGGGAGAGGTGGCGCGCGGCGCTCTCGAAGACGCGTAGCTGGCGCAGCGTGGCGTTCTTCATCATTAAACGATCGCTTAACGATTCGGTAATTCGATTTTACTTTTATTTAACCGGCCCGGGCACTACGCTGGATCCATGACCGCCGACCGCCAATCCATCAACCGCGCCTTCCGGGAGCTGGGCCTGCGCTTCCAGTGGGACGAGCGCGACTGGGCCGTCCTCTCCGCCATGCCGGACGTGCGCTCGCAGCTCGGCTACTGGCTGCCGCGCCACCAGCCGCACCTCCTCCAGGTCTACGACGCCGATTTCCTCGGCCGCCTGGTCGAGGAACGCATCGCCCAGCCCACGCCCTCCTTCGGCCTCGAGGCGCACGGCCACGACTGAAGCCTAGGCGAGCTCCTTGCGGGCGCGGAAGTGCTCGAGGGCCTCGGGGTTCGCCAGCGCCTCCACGTTCTTCACCGGTTGGCCGTGAACCACCGCGCGCACGGCGAGCTCCACGATCTTGTTGCTCTTGGTGCGCGGGATATCGGGCACCTGCAGGATCACCGCCGGGACGTGGCGCGGCGTGGTGTTGTCGCGGATCGCCTCCTTGATCTTCTTGGCGAGCGCCTCGTCCAGCGCGAGGCCCTCCCGCAGCCGCACGAAGAGCACGACGCGGACGTCCTTCTCCCAGTCCTGGCCGATGACGATCGATTCGACCACCTCGTCGAGCTTCTCGACCTGGCGGTAGATCTCGGCCGTGCCGATGCGCACGCCCCCGGGATTGAGCACCGCGTCGGAGCGCCCGTAGATCACCATGCCGCCGTGCGCGGTGAGCTCGCACCAGTCGCCGTGGCGCCAGACGCCCGGGTACTTCTCGAAGTACGCGGCCCGGTACTTCGCGCCGTCGGGATCGTTCCAGAAACCGAGCGGCATCGTCGGGAAGGGCCGGGTGCAGACGAGCTCGCCCTTCTCGCCCGGCGGGAGCGCGCGGCCCTGGTCGTCGAACACCTCGACCGCCATCGCGAGCATCCGGCACTGGAGCTCGCCGCGCCACACGGGAAGGATCGGGCAGCCGCCCGCGAAGCAGGCGACGAGGTCGGTGCCGCCGCTGATCGAGGAGAGGCACAGGTCCTTCTTCACGTGCGCGTACACGTAGTCGAAGCCCTCGGGCGCGAGCGGCGAGCCGGTGGAGAACATCGTGCGCAGCTCGGCAAGCTGGTGCGTGCGCATCGGGTCGAGCCCCACCTTCGCCGCCGAATCGAGGAACTTGGCGGAGGTCCCGAAGTGCGTCATGTCCTCGGCCGCCGCGTAGTCGAAGAGGATGTTCCCGCGCGCGGCGAAGGGCGAGCCGTCGTAGAGCAGCAGCGTCGCGCCGGCGGCGAGCCCCGAGACCAGCCAGTTCCACATCATCCAGCCGCAGGTGGTGAAATAGAACAGGCGGTCGCCGTGCTTCAGGTCGCCGTGCAGCAGGTGCTCCTTCAAGTGCATGAGGAGCACGCCGCCCGCGCCGTGGACGATGCATTTGGGGACGCCGGTGGTGCCGCTCGAGTAGAGGATGTAGAGCGGATGGTTGAACGGCATGCGCCGGAAGGCGATCGGACCGGCGGCGTGCGGGGCGAGGAATGCCTCGAGCGCCACGCCGCGCGGCACCGACTCCGCGCGAGGTTTCTCCGAAACATAGGGCACCACCACGACCCGCTTCACCGTCGGCAGCTGCTTCACGATCTCGCCGATGCGCGGGAGCGTCTCCACCGCCTTCCCGTTGTAGTAGTAGCCGTCGCAGCAAACGAGCACCTTGGGCTCGACCTGGCCGAAGCGGTCGAGCACGCCCTGCACGCCGAAATCCGGCGAGCACGACGTGAAGGTGGCGCCGAGGCTTGCGGCGGCGAGCATCGCGACCACCGTCTCGGGCATGTTGGGCATGAACGCGGCCACCCGGTCGCCCGCCACCACCCCCGCGGCGGCGAAGGCCTGCTGCATGCGCGAGACCTCGTCGTGCAGGTCGCCCCAGCTCATGCGGCGGCGCACCTTGTCCTCGCCCCAGAAGACCAGCGCGTCCGACTGGCGGCGATGGCGCAGCAGGTTCTCGGCGAAATTGACCGTCGCGTCGGGGAAGAAGCGGGCGCCGGGCATCTTGTCGCCGTCCACCAGCACGCGCTCGCCGCGCTCGCCGATCACGCCGCCGTAGTCCCACACGGCGCGCCAGAAGTCCTGGAGATGCTCGACCGACCACGCGTGCAGCGAGGCGTAGTCGCCGAGCGAAAGCCCGTGGCGCTGGTTCACGAGCTTCATGAACGCCGTGAGGTTCGCTCGCGCAATGCGTTCGGGGGGAGGACTCCAGAGGGGCTCGTCGCTCATGATCGTTCGGCTCGGCGGGAAGCCGAGATCATACCAATCGCTAGTCCAGCGTTCCCTCGGCGATCTTCGCGTCGCGCGCATGGCCGAGCGCCGCACCGATCGCCGCCTCGATGCCGCGCACCATCGTCGCGACCGACATCGACGGCGCGCCGCGCTTCTCGAGCACCATCTCCTCGCTCGAGGGCAGGTGGATAAAGCCGGCCCGCGAGCGCTTGCCGCTCGCCGCGAGGAAGTGCAGCACGCCGTACATGAGGTGATTGCAGACGAAGGTCCCCGCGGAGTTCGACACCTCCGCGGGAACGCCTGCGCGCCGCATCGCCGCGACCATGGCCTTCACCGGCAGCGTCGAGAAATAGGCGGGCGGCCCGTCCGCAGCGATGGGCTCGTCGACCGGTTGCCCGCCGGTGTTGTCCGCGATGCGCGCGTCGTCCACGTTGATCGCCACGCGCTCCACGCCGATGTGCGTGCGTCCCGCGGCGAGGCCCAGCGAGACCACGAGCGACGGCCGATGGCGCTCGATCGCCGCGGCCACCACCTCGATCGCGTGGCGGAACGCGCACGGCACGCGGCACACCTCGATGCGCATCCCGCCGATCGTCCCGGGCAGGCGCTCGCAGACTTCCCACGACGGATTGCGGGTATCGCCGCCGAAGGGCTCGAAGCCCGTGACCAGCACGACGCTCTCCGCCCCCGTTTCTTCCATTTTTTTCAGCCTTGCGCGCGCGCTCGCGCGCTTCGGGCGCGAGAACCAGCTCGGGAGGAACCTGCGCGCCGGGACGCGGACGGCGGTGCGAGCCGGGAGCGCCGTGCGCCACCTCGCGCGGGGCCGGCCCCTTGGGCGCCTTGCGACGCCTGCGCAGCATCGTCATCCCTCTAGCGCGCGGTCCAGCCGCCGTCGATGGAGAGCGACGTGCCGTTGATCTGCGCCGCGGCGTCCGAGGCGAGGTAGAGCGCGAGGGAAGCGACGTCCTCGATGCGCACGAACTGCTTGGTGGGCTGCGGCGCGAGGATCACGTCGCGGATCACGTTCTCCCTCGGGATGCCGTGCACGCGCGCCTGGTCGTCGATCTGCTTCTCCACGATGGGCGTCATCACGTAGCCCGGGCAGATGGCGTTCGAGGTGATGCCCAGCTCGGCCACCTCGAGCGCGACGCTCTTCGTGAAGCCGACGATGCCGTGCTTCGCCGCCACGTACGCACTCTTGTAGGGAGAGGCGACGAGCCCGTGCGCGGAGGCGATGTTGACGATGCGTCCCCACTTCGCCTTCTTCATTCCCGGAAGCGCGGCGCGCGTCGCGTGGAAGGCCGACGAGAGGTTGATCGCGATGATGGCGTCCCACTTCTCGACGGGGAATTCGTCCACGGGCGCGACGTGCTGGATGCCGGCATTGTTCACGAGGATGTCGACGCGGCCGAAGGCCTTCTCGGCCTCCTGCACCATGGCCGCGATCTCCGCGGGCTTCGTCATGTCGGCGCCGTGGTAGAGCGCCTTCACGCCGAACTCCTTCGCGAGGCTCGCGCGCAGCCGCTCGATCCCGGCCGCGTCGCCCAGGCCGTTCAGGAGCACGTTGGCGCCCGCACGCGCGAAACCCTCCGCGATGCCGCGGCCGATGCCGCTGGTGGAACCGGTGATGACCGCCGACTTGCCGGAAAGCTGATTCGCCATCTCTTCCTCCGTGTGGCGCCGCCGAACGGCGCTATCGACCGATCGTCTCGCCCCGCGGCTCCGCCGCGCGGGCTGCAGGCCGCACCATCTCGACGTGCGCGATGCCGTCCTCGTCGTAGGGCGCGGAGGCCGTGACGAAGCCGAACTCCTCGTAGAAGCGCTCGAGCCGCTGCTGCGCGCCGATGCGGATCGCGCGGCCCGGCCAGAGCTTCCCGGCGCGAGCGAGCGCCTCGCGCATGAGCTCCCGCCCGCGCCCGGTGCGGCGCGCGCCCTGCGTCGTCACGACGCGCCCGATGGAGGGTTCCTCGTACTTCACGCCCGGCGCGACGAGGCGGCAGTAGGCGACCAGCTCCCCCTCGCCCTCGCCGTGGCCCTCTTTCGAGGCGGAGGGAGCGAAGCCGAGGAGATGCCAGCTCTCGAGGTCGGCGCCATCGAGGTCCTGGAATGCGCATTCCTGCTCGACCACGAAAACGGCCGCACGCACCCGGTAGAGCTCATGGATCTCGCGCGGCGAGAGGTCCTCGAAGCGGGCGCAGCGCCACTCGATCATGGGATGGGGCCCCTTCCCCCGACCAAGGCGCCCGGGGGTGACATGTGGGACGACGGCACCTAGCGGCTCGCAGCCTCGGCCGGCGACGCCGCCTTCGCCAGGTGCAGCCACGTCTCCACCACGGTGTCCGGGTTGAGCGACATCGATTCGATGCCCTCCTCCATCAGCCACTCGGCGAGATCGGGGTAGTCGCTGGGGCCCTGGCCGCAGATCCCGACGTACTTGTTGGCCTTGCGGCACGCCTGGATCGCGAGGTGCAGCATGCGCTTCACCGCGGCGTCGCGCTCGTCGAAGGCCTCCATCACGAGGCCCGAGTCGCGGTCGAGCGCGAGCGTCATCTGCGTCATGTCGTTGGAGCCGATGGAGAAGCCGTCGAAGTGGCGCAGGAACTCGTCGGCGAGGATCGCGTTGGACGGGATCTCGCACATCATCACGACCCTCAGGCCGTTCCTGCCGCGCTCCAGGCCGTTCTCCTTGAGAAGTGACAGCACCTTCTCGGCTTCGGCGACCGTGCGCACGAACGGGATCATGATCTCGACGTTGGTGAGGCCCATCGCGTCGCGCACCTTGCGCATCGCCTCGCACTCGAGCTCGAAGCAGTCGCGGAACGACTCGGCGATGTAGCGCGAGGCGCCGCGAAAGCCGAGCATCGGGTTCTCCTCGTGCGGCTCGTAGCGCGCGCCGCCGATGAGGTTCCTGTACTCGTTGCTCTTGAAGTCGGAGAGCCGCACGATCACCTTCTTCGGCCAGAACGCCGCGGCGATGGTGGAGACGCCTTCGACGATCTTCTCCACGTAGAAGCGCACCGGGTTCTCGTAGCCGCGCGCTTGCCGGGCTACCTGCGCCTTGAGCTCCGCGGGGAGCTTCTGGAACTCGAGGCACGCTTTCGGGTGGATGCCGATGGTGTTGGAGATGATGAACTCGAGGCGCGCGAGGCCCACGCCGTCGTTGGGAAGCTGGCAGAAGTCGAACGCGAGCTGCGGGTTGCCGACGTTCATCGCGAGCTTCACGGGGATCTCCGGCATGCGGTCGAGCTTCACCTCCACCGCCTCGAAATCCATCTTGCCGGCGTAGATGTAGCCCGTGTCGCCCTCGGCGCAGGAGACCGTGACTTCCGCGCCCTCCTTCAGCACCTGCGTCGCGTTCTCGCAGCCCACGACCGCGGGCACGCCCAGCTCGCGCGCGATGATCGCGGCGTGACAGGTGCGCCCGCCGCGGTTGGTGACGATGGCCGAGGCCCTCTTCATCACCGGCTCCCAGTTGGGGTCGGTCATGTCGGTGACGAGCACGTCGCCTTCCTGCACGCGCGCGATTTCCGAGACGTTCACGATCACGCGCACGCGCCCCTGGCCGATCTTCGATCCGATGGCCCGCCCCGAGGCGAGCACCTCGCCGCGCTTGCCGATGCGGTAGCGCGTGAGCGTGTCCCTGCGCTTCTCCTGGCTCTTCACGGTCTCGGGGCGCGCCTGCAGGATGTAGAGCTTGCCATCCTCGCCGTCCTTGCCCCACTCGATGTCCATCGGGCGCTCGTAATGCTTCTCGATCGCGAGCGCGTAGCGCGAGAGCTCCTCGACGTCCGCGTCGGAGAGCGAGAAGACGTCGCGCTCGGCAGCCGGGACCTCGACCTCCTTCACGGAGCGGCCGGCCTTCGCCTCGGCGTCGAACACCATCCGGATCGCCTTGGTGCCGAGCGAGCGGCGCAGGATCGCGGGCTTGCCCGCCGCGAGGCACAGCTTGGAGACGTAGAACTCGTCCGGATTCACCGCGCCCTGCACCACCATCTCGCCCAGCCCGTAGGCCGAAGTGATGAACACCACGTCGCGGAAGCCCGACTCGGTGTCCATCGTGAACATCACGCCCGCCGTGGCGAGGTCGCTGCGCACCATGCGCTGCACGCCCGCGGAGATGGACACGTCCGAGTGCTTGAACCCCTTGTGCACGCGGTAGGCGATGGCGCGATCGTTGTAGAGCGAGGCGAAGACGCGCTTCACGGCATCGAGCACGCTCTCGATGCCGCGGATGTTGAGGAAGGTCTCCTGCTGGCCGGCGAAGGACGCGTCCGGCAGATCCTCCGCGGTGGCCGAGGAGCGCACGGCGAAGCTCGCGCCCGGGACGCCGCTCGCAGCCTGCTCGTACCCGGCGCGGATCGCGCGCTCGAGGTCGGGCTGCAGCGTCCCTTCCGCGACCCGCTTGCGGATCGCGGCGCCGGCGCGTGCGAGCGCGTTCACGTCCTCCACGTTCACGCCCGCGAGCGCTGCCTCGATCGGGTCGGCGAGCCGGTTGTGGGCGAGGAATTCCTGGAACGCGGCCGCGGTCGTCGCGAAGCCGCCGGGCACGCGAACCCCGCTCGCGGCGAGCTGGCTGATCAGCTCCCCGAGCGAAGCGTTCTTGCCGCCGACCGTAGCGACGTCGGCCATGCGCAGGGACTGCAGGGGAAGGACGTAGCGGTTCGCCATGGCGGTGTCTTTGTTCGGGGCAACGGCCGTCGGAGCTTGCAATTATAGCCAACGCGATATGACAATGTTGCGCCGCATCATCCCCGGCCCTTCCCCTCCGCCCAGATCATGCCCCACCCCAAGCGCGTCTTTTTCGTCTCCGACCGTACCGGCATCACCGTCGAGGGCCTCGGCTCCTCGCTCCTCTCCCAGTTCGCCGAGGTGGACTTCGTGCGGGTCACCATGCCTTTCATCGATTCCATCGAGAAGGCGCGCGACGCGGTCGCGCAGGTGAACCAGACGCACCGCGAGCTGGGCGACCGGCCGCTCGTCTTCTCCTCCATCGTGGACGACCAGGTGCGCGCCGAGATCAACAAGGCCGACGGCTGCGTGCTCGACGTGTTCGAACGCTTCATCGTGCCCCTCGAGCAGGAGCTGGGCGTGAAGTCCATGCATGCCGTGGGCCGCACCCACAGCGTGGGCAACGCCAAGGACTACAACCACCGCATCGAAGCCATCAACTACACGCTCGCGCACGACGACGGCGTCACGCACCGCGGCCTCGAGGACGCCGACATCGTGCTGGTGGGCGTCTCGCGCAGCGGCAAGACGCCGACCTGCCTCTACATGGCGATGCAGTTCGGCATCAAGGCGGCGAACTATCCGCTCATCCCCGAGGACCTCGAGGCGAACCGCCTGCCGCCCTCCCTGCTGCCGCTCCGGAACAAGGTGTGGGGCCTGTCCATCTCGCCCGAGCGCCTGCACCACATCCGCAGCGAGCGGCGTCCCGACTCGCGCTACGCCGCGCTCGACAATTGCCGCTACGAGGTCTCCGCGGCCGAGCGGCTGATGCGCCAGGCGCAGATCCCGTACCTCGACTCCACCACCAAATCGATCGAGGAGATCGCGACCCACATGCTGCACGAGGCGCATCTCGTGCGAAGGGTTTATTGAGAGGGTAGCATTGGCGCGGACCCACAAGACCTCTCCAGGAGGAACCATGCCGTCCCGCAAGCGCCTGCTTCCCGCCCTGCTCCTGTCGCTTTTCGCCGGCGCCGCCGGCATCGCCGCCCCCGCGGCGCAGGCGCAGCAGTTCGACAACGTCGTGGTCTTCGGCGACAGCCTCTCGGATGCCGGCTACTACCGGCCGTTCCTCGCAGGCCTGGGACTGCCTCCGCAAGTGGTGGCGACGCTCGGGCGCTTCACGACCAACCCCGGCCCCGTGTGGTCCGAGAGCGTGTCGCAGTTCTACGGCATCACGCCCGGCCCGAGCAACGCCGGCGGGTCGATCTACGCCCAGGGCGGCGCGCGCGTGGCGCTTCCCTCCGCCTCCACGCCGCCGGGCTCGGCGCAGCGCCCGGTGAGCACGCAGATCGACGAGTACCTCGCGGCGAGCGGCGGGCACGCGGATCCGAACGCGCTCTACGGGATGTGGATCGGCGCGAACGACATCTTCCAGAACCTCGCCGCGCTGCAGGCCGGGGCGATCGACCAGACGGCGCTGCAGACGAACGTGCTGGGCGCCGCCGCCGCGGAGGTCCAGCAGGTCGGCAGGCTCCAGGCGGCGGGCGCGCGCTACGTGCTCGTCTTCGGGTTGCCCAACATCGGCACCACGCCCGCCTTCGCCGGGACCGGCTCCACCGCGGCCGCGGTGACGCAGCTCTCCGCCGGCTACAACACGACGCTCTTCTCCGGGCTCGCTTCCGCGGGCCTGCGCGTGATCCCGGTGGACACGTTCGCGCTGGGCAGCGAGATCGCGGCCGATCCGTCGGCCTACGGTTTCACCAACACCACGTCGCTCGCGTGCGGGGCGTTCCCGCCGATCACCACCGCCTCCACGGTGAGCGCGCAGTTCTGCGGCCCCACCAACCTGGTGGCGCCCGATGCCGCGCAGACCTACCTGTACGCCGACAGCGTGCATCCGACCACCGCGTCGCAGGCGATCATCGCGCAGTTCGTCGAGTCGCTGATCGTGGGCCCGGTGCAATACTCGCTCCTCGCCGAAGCGCCGCTCGCCACGCGCAACGCCCATATCCGCATGTTGAACGACGGGCTCCTCGCGGGCCGCGAGGCGCCGGTCGGCAAGCTGAACGTCTTCGTCTCGGGAAGCGGCGGCAGCTACGACATCGATTCCTCGGTGGGCAACCCGGGCGCGAGCAACGACCTCTCGTCGTTCGCCGCGGGCGTCACCGTGCGCGCGTCGGAAGCGATGATCCTCGGGCTCGCCTACGGCAACGACCGCGCCGACGGCAGCTTCGGCCAGGATGCCGGCGGCTACAACACGCGCGAGAACACGTTCTCGCTGTTCGGGTCGCTGCGCTCCGGCGGCTTCTACGGCACCGGCGTCTTCTCCGTCTCCAACATCGACTTCCGCGACCTGCGCCGCAACATCGCGCTCGGTCCGGTCGTGCGCCAGGCGAGTGCCAGCACCGACGGCTCCAACGGCTCGGCGTACCTCTCGGCGGGCTACGACTTCCAGCTCGGGCGCCTCGCCGTCGGCCCGCTCGTCTCGGCCACCTGGCAGAACGTGACGGTGAACGCGTTCGACGAGAGCGGCGCCGGCTCCGCGGACCTGCACGTCGCGCAGCAGTCGCGCCGCTCGGAAGTGTGGAGCGTCGGCGCGCGCGCCTCCCTCGCGCTCGACCGCTGGACTCCGTGGCTGCGCGTGACCGCCGACCACGACAACCGCGGCGGCGCGCGCTTCGTGACCGCGATGCCGATCTCCTTCACCGCGACCGGGAACGCCTACGACATCCCCGCCTACGCGCCCGACCGCGATTCCGTCACCGCCTCGCTCGGCGTGAACGGCCATTTCGGCGACCACGTGGGCCTCAGCCTCGCCTACTACAACGTCTCGAACCGCTCCGGGATCAAGGAAGACGGGTGCAGCGGCGTGCTCTCGTACCGCTTCTGACGCCTCACGATACGGCGGGGGCGTCGGCCCCTGCCGCATCGAGCTCGGCGAGCGCGCGCCGGGCGTCGGCCTGCAGCGCCTTCCACGAGCGCTCCCATTCGCCCTCGCGCGGCGTGATGCGGGCGAGGTGCCGCACCAGCGACTCCAGCCGGGCCGAGCGGCCGCGCTCCGCCTCGAGCGAGCGCTCGTGCTCGAACGCGTAGACCATCTCGAGGCGCTTGAACTCGCACACGCCGACGCATTCCTGCGGCGCCTCGATCCTGCCGCAACCGATGCACTGCCACGCCTTCACCCGTTCCGCCGCCATCGCTTCCTCCTCGCCCGTCCCGCCCGCCCTGCCCGCCCTGCCCATGCGTCCCGCGAGCGAGCGGATAATGCCTGCATGAAACGCGTGCACACCGCCGCCAACCTGCCCGAGGCGCACCTGCTCCTGCACCTCCTCGCCCACCGCGGCATCCGGGCGCGCGTCTTCAACGCCAACGCGTCGAGCCTCGCCGGCGAGCTGCCCATCGACGCATCGCTTCCCCAGGTGTGGGTCGACGACGCGGGCGATGCCAACCGGGCGCGGGAGCTGATCGACGCCTTCCTTCGCTCCGGCAGCGGGCCGGCGCGAAAGTGCCCGGCCTGCGGCGAGGAGAACCCCTCCTCCTTCGACCTCTGCTGGTCCTGCGGCGCGGGCCTCGAACGGTAGGCAGAGCCCCGCCTTACACGCGGAGCGAGAACGGCGTGAAGCGCGTGTGGCGATCGTAGTAGTCCTCGTGCTCGGTGCGCTTGAGCGCGCCCACGATCCAGTAGGTCACCGGGGTGAAAACCACTTCCACGCCGACCTTGGCCACGAACTGCGCGAGCATCACCACCGGCAGCTTGTCGTCCGGGATGATGCCGGTGCCGTAGAAGGCGAGCGGGTAGAAGATCAGCGAATCGACGCCCTCGCCGAAGATCGTCGAGCCGATGGTGCGCGTCCAGAGCCAGCGTCCCGCGGTGAGGATCTTCATCTTCGCGAGCACGAAGGAGTTCACGAACTCGCCGCAGAAGTAGGCGGTCATCGAGGCGAGCGCGATGCGCCACGCGGAGCCGAACGCGGTCTCGTACGCCTCCTGGTTGTGCCAGAAGGGCGCCGGCGGCAGCTTCACGACCACCCACGCCATGACCGAAGCGAAGGCGAGGCCCCCGAAACCCGCCCAGATCACGCGCCGGCTGCGCGCATAGCCGTACACCTCGGTGAGCACGTCGCCGAAGACGTAGGAGATGGGGAAGAACAGCACGCCCGCGCCGAAGGTGATCGCGCCCAGGACGGGCACCTGCACCTGCGCGATCTTGGCCGGCCCGATCAGGTTCGAGCAGACGAGCACCACGACGAACGCCACCATGACGAGGTCGTAGTACTTGTAGGTACGCGCGGCGTGCGTCGTCATGGTCGACGTCTTGGCGCAGATCCGGGAGCCGCCCGGGACATCCTCTGCCGCACCGCCTCGAACAGCGCGATCGATCCGGCGGTGCCGGCATTGAGCGATTCCACGGGGCCGGCGAGCGGGATCCGCGCCCGCGTCTTCGCCGCCGCGAGGATTGGATCGCTCAAACCGGCGCCTTCGTTCCCGACCACGAGCGCAACGGGACCGCGAAGGTCCAGCTCGTAGAGCGAGGGCCCGCCCGCCGCCGCGAGCGCCACGGAGGTCCCCCCGTAGCGCGCGAGGAATGCCGCGAGGTCCGCGCCCTCGACGATGTTGAGCACGAAGTGCGCGCCCATCGCCGCGCGCAGCACTTTCGGCGACCAGGCGAAGGCGCAGCGCGCGGAAAGCACGGCATGCCCCGCGCCCGCCGCGGCCGCGCTGCGAAGGAGTGTGCCCACGTTCCCGGGATCCTGGATGTCCTCGAGTGCCAGCACGAGCGGCGCGTCGCGCGGCACCTCGGCTCCGGCCGGCGTCTTCGCCGCGGCGATCACGCCGGTGGGCGACGCGACCGTGGAGAGCGCTGCGAAGAGCGCGTCGGAGACCAGCGCCACCGGGGCGGGCGCGCTCCTTTCCACCAGCCGCGCGATCTCCGGGTCCGCGAGCCCCGATCGGCTCACGATCACCTCCTCGGGCGTGCGCCCGGAATCGAGGAACGCGGCGAGGAGGTGCGCGCCGTCGAGGACCGATGCGCCGCGCTTGCGCCGCTCCGAAGCGCTCGCGCCCAGGCGCGCCATCGCCTTGAACACGGGATTGTCGCGGGAGGCGATGGCTTTCATCTCAGAATGGAAGCTCGCCCTGCAGGAGCACGCGCACCGGCTCGAAGCTCAGCCGGTGGATCTCGCACGGTCCCTGGCGCTTCAGCGCCGCGAGATGATCGGGCGTCGAGTAGCCCTTGTGGTCGGCGAAGCCATAGCCGGGATAGCGCGCATCGAGCGCACGCATCTCGGCGTCGCGCGCGGTCTTCGCGAGGATCGAGGCGGCGGAGATCGCGGCGACGAGGCGATCCCCGTTCACGAGGGTGTGGCAGGGATAGGCCACGCGCGGGGCGTGCAGCCCGTCCACCCACACCTCGTCGGGCGCCACCGCGAGCGATTCCACGGCGCGCGCCATCGCGAGGAGGCTCGCGCCGAGGATGTTGATGCGGTCGATCTCCGTGACGCTCGCCGAAGCGACGGCCCACGCGGCCGCCTGGGCGCGGATCGCATCGGCGAGGCGCTCGCGCGCCGCCGCCGTGAGCTGCTTGGAATCGGCCAGCCCCTCGATGGGACGGGCGGGATCGAGGACCACCGCGGCCGCGAAGACGCTGCCGGCGAGCGGCCCGCGGCCCGCCTCGTCAACCCCGCACAGCCGCGCGGAGCCCGGTGCCGGAGGGAGGGTCGTAGGCTTCACACGCGGAAAGATACGGCATCAGCGCCCGGACCACACGCTCTTCGTGGCCGGCGGCGAGGCTGCGATGCAGCGCCTCGAAGCGCCGCTTCACGCGCTCGCAGGCGACGCGGTTGTCGAGCCAGTTGAGCAGGGCCTGCGCGAGGTTCTCGGGCGTCGCGTCGTCCTGCAGCAGCTCGGGCACGATGAACTCGCCCGAGAGGATGTTGGGCAGGCTGAACCAGGGCAGCAGCGCCTTCCTCTTCACCAGCCAGTGGGTGAGCGGCTTCACGCGATACGTCACCACCATGGGACAGCGCGCGAGCGCCGCCTCGAGGGTCGCCGTGCCGCTCGCGACCAGCGCCACTTCCGCCGCCTGCAGCGCGAGGCGCGCGTGGCCGAAGAGGATCGTGACCGGAAGCTCGCCCGCCTCGAGCTCGTAGAGGCGGCGCTCGAAGTAGTCCCGCGTCTCGCGCGTGGCGAGCGGCACGAAGAAGCGCAACGCCGGGCGCCGGGCGTGCAGCCTGCGCGCCGTCTCGATCACGAGGTCGGCGTGGAGCTCGAGCTCGCTCTGGCGGCTTCCGGGAAGCAGGGCGACCGGCGTCGCGTCCCCCGCGAGCCTCAGCTGCGTCCGCGCCTCGCCCTTCGCCGGATCGAGGGGCATGGCGTCGGCGAGCGGATGCCCTACGTAGTCCACGGCGATCCCCGCCTTACGGTAGATCTCCTCCTCGAACGGAAACATCACGAGCATGCGATCGACGCAGCCGCCGATGGTGTGGATGCGCTCGGCGCGCCAGGCCCAGAGCGACGGGCTCACGTAGTGCACGGTCGGGATTCCCGCGGCCTTGAGCTTCGCCTCGAGGGCGAGGTTGAAGTCCGGGGCGTCCACGCCGATGTAGAGCGCGGGAGGATTCGCGAGGAGCTCGCGCGCGAGGCCGCGGCGGATCGCGAGGATCTCGCGCAGGTTCCTCAGCACCTCGACATAGCCGCGCACGGCGAGCTTCTCCATGGGATACAGCGTGCGTGCGCCCTCGGCCATCATCCTGGGGCCGGCGATGCCCTCGAACTCGAGCGCGGGCCAGCGCGCCTTCAACGCGCGGATCAGCGCCGCTCCGAGGAGATCTCCGGAAGCCTCGCCGGCGACGATGGCGACTCTCACCGCAGGAGGCCCCGCGTCGACGTGTCGAGGAAATCGAGCAGCGCCTTCACCTCGGGGGAGGTCCCGGCCTGCCGGGCGAGCTCGGCGCGCGCGTCGGCCAGCGTGAGTCCCGACTTGAAGAGCGTCCGGTATGCGCGCTTCAGGCCGGCGATCGCCTCCGGCGTGAAGCCGCGGCGCTTGAGGCCCTCGGCGTTGATGCCGTGCGTCGCGATCGGGCTGCCGCCCACCGTCACGTAGGGCGCGACGTCCTGCAGCACGATGCTGCCGCCGCCCACCATGGCGTGCGCGCCGACTTTCACGAACTGGTGGAACGCCGAGTGGCCGCCCAACACCGCGTAGTCGCCGACGTGCACGTGCCCGCCGAGCGTGGTGAGGTTCGCGAACACCGTGTGGCTTCCCACCTGGCAATCGTGGGCGATGTGGACGTAGGCCATGATCCAGTTGTCCGAGCCCAGGCGCGTCACGCCCGCGTCCTGCACCGTGCCGCGGTTGATGGTGGCGAACTCGCGGATGGTGTTGCCGTCGCCGATCTCGAGGCCCGTGGGCTCGCCCTTGTACTTCTTGTCCTGGTTCGCCTCGCCGATGGAGCAGAAATGGAAGATGCGGTTCGCCCGGCCGATCCGGGTGCGGCCGGTGATCACGTTGTGCGAACCGATGGCCGTGCCCTCGCCCACCTCGACCTCGCCGTCGATCACCGTGTACGGCCCGACGGCGACGTCCTCCGCGAGCTTCGCTCCCGGATCGACGACGGCGGTGGGATGGATCATGCTCATGGAAGCAAAAGGCCTTGTTTACCGCTTTTCGCCCGCATCATTCCCCGTCAGCTCGCGCAGGGCGCAGAGGAGCTCGGCCTCGCACACCACCGTGTCGCCGACCTTCGCGACGGTGTGGTATTTGCCGAGGCTCCTGCCCTGCCGCGCGGGAGTGACCTCGATGCGCAGGCTATCGCCCGGCACCACCGGCTTCTTGAAGCGTGCGCCGTCGATGCCGACGAAGTAGTAGACCCATCTTCCGTCGTTCTTGTGGCCGAGGCTGCGCAGAGAGAGCACCGCGGCCGCCTGCGCCATCGCCTCCACGATCAGCACGCCGGGCATCACCATGTAGTGCGGGAAGTGCCCGGGGAAGAAAGGCTCGTTCGCGGTGACGTTCTTGATCGCGACGAGGCGCTTGTCCTTCTCGTACTCGACCACGCGGTCGATCAGCAGGAACGGGTAGCGGTGCGGGAGATATTCCTGGATCTCCTCAATCGTCATCGTGTGGCTCAAGGTCCTCTCCCGGAAGGGGGCGCGCGCCGCGCCCTGCGATGCGGTCCAGCCGGCGCAGCAGCGCGGCGTTCCTCAGCCATTGGGCGTGCGGCATCATCGGCAGGCCCGAAGTGTACGTCCCGGGCCGGGTGATGGACTTGGCGACCAGCGTCATGCCGGAAATGGTCACGTGGTCGCAGATCGAGAGGTGGCCGACGATCCCCACGCCGCCGCCGATCATGCAGTTCCTGCCGATGGTGACGCTTCCCGAGATGCCCGTGCATCCGGCGATCACGGTATGCGCGCCGATCACGCAGTTGTGCGCGACCTGGATCTGGTTGTCGAGCTTGACGCCTTCCTCGATCACGGTGTCGTCGAGCGCGCCGCGGTCGATCGTGGTGTTGGCGCCGATCTCCACGTCGTCGCCGATCCTCACCGCGCCCACCTGCGGGATCTTGATCCAGCGTCCCGCGTCGCGCGCCATGCCGAAGCCGTCGGCGCCGATCACCGCGCCCGAATGCACGATGCAGCGCGCGCCGATGCGGCAGCGGTCGTAGACCACGACGCCCGGGTGCAGGCGCGTCGACTCGCCGATCGCCGCATCGGCGCCGACCGACGCGTGCGCGCCGAGGCAAGCACCGCGGCCGACGACCGTGCGCGCCCCGACCACGGCGTACGCGCCCACTTGCGCGCCGGGATCGACGCGGGCGGAGGGATCGACCTGCGCGCTCGGGTGCACGCCGGGCACCACCTCCGGCTCCGGATGGAAGAGCGCCACCGTGCGCGCGTAATAAGCATAGGGATTGTCGCAGACGATGCGCGGCAGGCTCGCCGCGTCGCGGTCGCCGCGCCCCACGATCGCCGCGCCCGCCCGCGTGGCGGCGAGCCTCGACCGGTAGCGCGGGTTGGCGAGGAACGCGATGTCGGAGGGTCCGGCCGAATCGAGGGTCGCCACGCCGGTGAGCGGCGCCGTCGCCTCCCCGACCGCCTCACCCCCGAGGCGCGCGACGATTTCGCGCAGAGTGAATGCGGCCATCGCGCTCGCTCACTTGTCCGCGAGCGCCTTGATGACCCTGTCGGTGATGTCGATGCGCGAGCTCGCGAACACCGCCTCCTGCACGATGAGGTCGTAGTGCTCCTGCTCGGCGATCTGGTTGATCACCCGGGTCGCGCGCTCCTGGACGCTCGCGAGCTCCTCGTTGCGGCGCAGGTTCAGGTCCTCGCGGATCTCGCGCTGCTTCCTCTGGAAGTCGCGGCTGATGTCGGCGAGCTGGCGCTCCTTCTCGCGCCGCGCCGCCGCCAGCATCGTCACGTTGTCGCGCTCGAGCTCGGTCTGCAGGTCGCGCCCCTGCTTCTCGAGCTTCGAGAGCTCCGCGTTCCTTGTCGCGAACTCGCGCTCGAGCTTCTGTTGCGCGCGCTTCGCGGGCGCCGCCTCGCGGAACACGCGCTCGGTGTTGACGAAGCCGATCTTGAGCTCCGCGGCGTGCGCCGTGAGCGCCGCCGCCGCGAGCATCGTCGCCAGGATCATCTTCATGGCCGACCTCATCTTGGTCAGAAAATCCGGCCCAGCTGGAACTGGAAGCGCTCGACCTGGTCCTGGGGCTTGTGCCGGATCGGCACTGCGAAGGAGAACTTGAGCGGCCCGACCGGCGAGTCCCAGCTCACCGCAAGGCCCGCCGATACCCGGACGTCGGCGCCGAGGATCTTCTCGCCTTCGCCCCACACGTTGCCGAAGTCGAGGAACGTGGAGAGCCGCACGTTCTTCTCCTTGTAACCGGGCGGCGGGAAGAGCGCCTCGAAGTTGCCGACGATCATGCGGTTGCCGCCGAGCACGTCGCCGTTGGTGTCGCGCGGGCCGAGGGTCGCGGTGGAGAAGCCGCGCACCGAATCGACGCCGCCCGCGTAGAAATTCTTGAAGAACGGCAGCGCGTGGCCGCGGTAGCCGGCGGCATAGCCGAGCTGCCCGTTCGCCATCAGCGTGAGCCAGGAAAACGCGTTCTGCGGCGTATAGAACCACTCGCTCTGGTAGTTGAGGCGATAGTAGGTGAGGTCGCCCGGCGGCACGCCCACCTCGGCGCCCGCGGTGTTGTACGAGCCCCTCGTGGGCCACGTGAGGCTGTCGCGCGTGTCGTGCGCGAAGGAGACGTTGGAGCGCAGCGTGTTCGTCTTCTCGCCGAACTGGCCGATGAAGTCGATGTAGCGCTGCGGCGCCGTGGCCGGGTCGACGGCGAGGCTGGTGCGCTCCACCGTCGCGCCCAGGTTCAGCGTGTCGTACTCGGTCACCGGGAGGCCGAACGTGACGCCGGCGCCGGTGCTGTACGTGTGGTAGGCCGCGATGCCGGTGAGCGAGGCGGTGTCGACGTCGCGCCGGAAGACCTCGAAGCCGCGCGAGACCCCGTCCGGCGTCCAGTACGGGTTCACGTAGTTGAACGAATAGACCTTGTCCACCGAGCCGTTGCTCAACTGGATCGAGAACATGTTCCCGGTGCCGAGCACGTTGGACTGCGAGAGCGAGGCCTGCACGGTGAGCTTCTCGGCGGCGGAGTAGCCCACGCCGAACGTGAGCGCGCCGGTGTTCTTCTCCGTCACCGTGACGTTCACGTCGACCTGGTCGGAGGTCCCGGGAACGGCCGGCGTCTCGATGCTCACGTCGGAGAAGTATCCGGTGCGCTGCAGGCGCTCCTTGGAGCGCGCGATCTTCCCCAGCGAGTACCACGAGCCCTCGAGCTGGCGAAGCTCGCGGCGCACCACCTCGTCCTGCGTCTTCGTGTTGCCGATCACGTTGATGCGGCGCACGTACACGCGGCGGCCCGGGTCCACGTAGAACGTGAATCCGGCGATGCGCTTCGCGCGGTCGAGGGTAGGCACCGGGTTCACGTTTGCGAAGGAATAGCCGTCGTTGCCGAGGCGGTCCTGGATCTTCTTCGTCGCGTCGATGATCTTCTCGCGCGAGAAGACGTCCCCGGCCTTCACCGCGACCAGCTTGCGCAGCTCCGGCTCGGGCACGATGAGGTCGCCGCTGAACTTGACGTCGCTCACGTGGTAGACCGGGCCTTCGCTGATCGCGATCGCGATGTAGATCTTCTCGCGGTCGGGCGTGATCGAGACCTGGGTCGACTCGATGTTGAACTCGAGGTAGCCGCGGTTGAGGTAGAAGGAGCGCAGGGTTTCCAGGTCGGCCGTGAGCTGCTGCTTCGAGTACTGGTCGTTCTTGGTGAACCAGGTGAACCAGCCCGGCGTGGTGAGCTTGATCTGCTTCAGCAGCTCCTTCTCGCTGAAGTCGTGCGCGCCGATGATGTTGATGTCCGCGATCTTGGTGACGTCGCCCTCGGTGATGTCGAAGCGCAGCGCGACGCGGTTCCTCTCGAGCGGGGTGACCGTCGTGCGCACCACCGCGCCGTAGTAGCCGCGGCCCGTGTACTGGCGCTTGAGCTCTTTTTCTGCGCGGTCCACCAGCGACTTGTCGTAGATGCGCGACTCGGCGATGCCGGCCTGCTTGAGGCCGTTCTTGAGGTCGTCCTTGCTGAATTCCTTGGCGCCGTTGATCTCGATCGAGGCGATCGCGGGACGCTCGTGCACCGAGACGATGAGCACGTTGCCGTCGGCCTCCAGGCGCACGTCCGAGTAGAAGCCGGTCGCGTAGAGCGCCCGGATCGCCTGCGCGGCCTTGTCGTCGTCGATCGTCTCGCCGACCTTCACCGGAAGGTAGGTGAAGATGGTGCCCGCTTCCGTGCGCTGCACGCCCTCCACGCGGATGTCCTTGATGACGAACGGCTCGAAGGCGAGCGCAGGTACGGCGATGGCGGCCGCGCATGCCATGAGGAGGCGAAGGCGGAAGTTGCGGAGACGCGTCAAGGGTCAGCCAGTGAAGAGGCGGTTGATGTCGTTGTAGAACGCGAAGACCGTGAGCCCCACGAGAAGCGCGAGGCCGAAGCGTTGCCCGATCTCCATCGCTCGTTCCGACACCGGGCTGCCCTTCACGATTTCGGCGAAATAATACACCAGGTGACCCCCATCCAGCAGGGGAATCGGCAGCAGATTCAGCACGCCGAGGCTCACGCTCACGAGCGCGAGGAAGCCGAGCCACGCGACCCAGCCCAGCTGCGCGGACTGGCCCGCGTAGTCGGCGATCGTGAGGGGGCCGGAAAGGTTGCGCCACGACACCTCGCCGATCGCCATGCGCCCGAGCATCTTCAGGCTGAACGAGGAGAGGTCGACCACCTTCTGCACGGCCTTGCCGAAGGCGGTGAACGGGTCGTAGCGCACGGTGGTCGTCATGCGATCGAACGCGCGCTTGAGCTCGTCCGGCGCCTCCACGCCGAGGCGTCCGAACCTCGCGTCGCCCTCGCCGATCGAATCGGGTATCGCGCGAAGCTGCAGCGGATGCCCCGCGCGATCGATGTCGATCTCGAGCGGCTTGCCGGGGCTCGCGGCGACCGTCGCGGTGAAGTCGTACCAGCTCGCGACCGGCTTGCCGGAGATCGAGCGCACCAGGTCCCCCGGCTGCAATCCCGCGCGCTCCGCGGCGCTGCCGGGGAGCACGCGGCCCAGGCGCGCGGGCGCCTTCGGCCGGAAGGGCCGCAAGCCGAGCTTGCCGAGGAAATCGCGGTCCAGGTCTTCCTTGGACAGGCGTGCGAGATCGAGGCGCCGCGTCTCCCGCGCGCCGCCCGGCGCCTGCACCTCGAGGCTCGCGGAATCGCGCTTCACCGCATCCTTGAGCAGGAGCCAGCGCACGTCGCTCCAGGTGTAGACGGGCTCCCCGTCGATCGCGCGCACCGTGTCGCCGTTCGCGAGCCCGGCCGCCGCGGCGGGCGTCCCCGCCACGATGTCGCCGAGCACCGGCTTCACGCCCGGCATACCGGCGACGAAGAGCGCCCAGTAGAGCAGCGTCGCGAGGAGCAGGTTCGCGATGGGGCCGGCGAGCACGATGAAGATGCGCGCCCACACGCTCTTGCGGTTGAACGCGCGGTGGCGCTCGGCGGCGGCGACCTCGCCCTCGCGCTCGTCGAGCATCTTCACGTAGCCGCCGAGCGGGACCGCGGCGATGGCCCATTCGGTCCGGTCGCGCCCGCGCGTCCACACCTTGATCGCGCGGCCGAATCCCACGTTGAACCGCAGGATCTTCACATCCATCATGCGCGCGGCCGCGTAATGGCCGAACTCGTGCACCACGACCAGCACGCCGACGGTGACGAGGAACGAGACGACGGTGACGAGGAGGTTCATGGGTGAATTCGGCGTGCCGTGGCGTCGCGGGAGGCGGTGGAGTGGCGCGAGACGAGGCGGGCGGCCAGCGCGCGCGCCTCGACATCGACAGCATAAACCTGCTCGAGGGAGGCGAGGGGCTCGGAATGCATCTCGCCCAGCACGTCCTCGATCACCTCGGCGATCGCGGGGAACGGCAGGCGGCGGCCGAGGAACGCCTCGACGGCCACCTCGTTCGCGGCGTTGAGCGCGGCGGGCGCGGTCCCCCCGAGGCGGATCGCCTCGGCGGCGAGCCTCAGGCACGGGAAGCGCGAGGGATCGGCGCGCTCGAACTCGAGCTTGCCGAGGCTCGCGAGCTCGAGCGGGCCCACGCCGGAGGCGATGCGGTCGGGCCACGCGAGGGCGCACGCGATCGGGGTGCGCATGTCGGGCGCCCCGAGCTGCGCGATCACCGAGCCGTCGTGGAATTCCACCATCGAGTGGACCACGCTCTGCGGGTGCACGACCACCTCGATCGCCTCGAGCGGCGCGCCGAAGAGCCAGTGCGCCTCGATCACCTCGAGACCCTTGTTCATCATCGTGGCGGAATCCACCGAGATCTTGCGGCCCATCACCCAGTTGGGATGCGCGCACGCCTCATCGGGCGTGACCTTCGCGAGGCGCTCGAGCGGCGTGGTGCGGAACGGGCCGCCCGAGGCGGTGAGGAGGATGCGGCGCGCGCCCGAGCGCTCGAACTCGCCCGCGCGCCCGCACACGAAGCCGCGGGGCAGGGACTGGAAGACCGCGGAGTGCTCGCTGTCGATGGGAAGGAGCGTCGCGCCGCCTTCGGCCGCGGCGCGGATGAAGAGCGCGCCCGACATCACGACCGCTTCCTTGTTCGCGAGAAGCACGGTCTTGCCCGCGCGCGCCGCGGCGATGGTGGCGGGCAACCCCGCCGCGCCCACGATCGCCGCCATCACCACGTCCACCCCCTCGCCCGCCGCGACCTCCTCGAGCGCCGCCGGTCCCTGCCGCACCTGCGTCGCGAGGCCGTTCCTGCGGATCGCCGTCTCGAGCCGCTCGGCCGCGGCCGCATCGGCGAGCACGGCGTGGCGCGGGCGATGCGCCAGGCATTGCGCGAGAAGCCGCTCGTCGTTGCGCCCCGCGGCCAGCGCGACGACCTCGAAGCGCTCGGGATGGCGCTTCACCACGTCGAGCGTGCTCGCGCCGATCGAGCCGGTGGAGCCGAGGATCGCGAGCCTCCTCACGGGAGCAGCGCCATCAGCGTGAGCACCAGCGCCGCGACGGGCAGCGTCGGGGTGAGCGCGTCGATGCGGTCGAGCATGCCGCCGTGACCCGGCAGCAGCGCGCTCGAATCCTTGCGCCCCGCGCCGCGCTTCATCCACGATTCGAACAGGTCGCCCACCACGCTCAGCAACGCGAGCGCGACCATCGCGACGATCGCCGGAACGCCCGCGTCCATCCGGAAGACGTCGGTGAAGGGCATCGCCTGAGCATGCGCGATCGCGGCCAGCACGATCCCGTAGAGGACTACGCCCACCAGCGCGCCGATCAGCCCCTCCACCGTCTTGCCGGGGCTCACCGCGGGCGCGAGCTTGCGCCTGCCGAAGCGCCGGCCGCTGAAGTACGCCGCGATGTCGGCGACCCACACGAGCGCCGCGACCGCGAGGAGGATCCACGGGCCCGCCTCGCGCAGCACCACGGCCGCGGCCCAGGTGGGCCATACGACGATCCAGCCGGCGAGCGCGCGCAGCGCCGGGGCGGGCTTCCAGTGGCCGCCGATCCAGATCGGCGCGACGCCGACCCAGAAGAGCGCGGCGATCGCGAAGAGCGCGATCGACAGCCGCGTGAAGGCGGGGGGCGATGCCAGGGTCCCCGAGAGCCACAGCGCGGCGCCGACCGCGGCCGAGAGCGCGAGGTACGCCGTGCGCGCGCCCTCGCCCAGCCCGCAGAGCCGCGACCATTCCCAGCAGCACACGAGCGCGACCGCGAGCATGAACAGCGACCAGAGCGTGCGCGGCGCGAGGAACACCATCGCGACCACCACGACGAGGGCCACGACCGCGGTCATCACCCGTGCGGCCAGCATCGCGCGACCTTCAGCCGGCCTGTACGACGGGCTCGGCCTGCGCGAGCTGCTCGCTGGTGCGCCCGAAGCGGCGCTCGCGGCGGCGATAGGAGGCGATCGCCTCGTCGAGCGCCTTGGCGCCGAAGTCGGGCCACAGCGCGTCGGTGAAGTAGAGCTCGGTATAGGCGAGCTGCCAGAGGAGGAAGTTCGAGACGCGCTTCTCGCCGCCGGTGCGGATGAAGAGGTCCGGCTCGGGCGCGTGGCTCATCGAGAGGAAGCGCGCGAGGCGCTCCTCGGCGATCGGCGCGGCCGGATCCTCGGCGCGGCAGCGCTCGGCCGCCTGCAGGATGTCCCAGCGGCCGCCGTAGTTCGCCGCGACGGTGAGGGTGAGGCGCGTGTGCTGGGCGGTGAGCTCCTCGCCGCGGCGGACGTGCTCGCGGATGCGCGGGTCGAAGGGGGAAAGGTCGCCCACGACGCGGAAGCGGATGCCGTTGGCGTTGAGCTTCTCCACCTCCTGCTCGAGCGCGCGCAGGAAGAGCTGCATGAGGAAGCTCACCTCCTCGGGCGGGCGGCGCCAGTTCTCGCTGGAGAACGCGAAGAGCGTGAGGTACTCGATGCCGCGCTCGATGCACGCCTTCACCACCTCGCGCACCGTCTCCACGCCGCGCTTGTGGCCGGCGACCCGCGGCAGGAACCGGCGCTTCGCCCAGCGGCCGTTGCCGTCCATGATGATCGCGACGTGGCGCGGGACTTCCGCGGCCTCGGGGACGGACTGCGTGGAGCTGGTGAAATCGGTCATCGTTTCGGAACTGCCTTTCGTCGGCCCGTCTTCGCGCCGCTCAAACGGACATCACGTCCTTTTCCTTCTCGGCGACCAGCTTGTCGATGTCGGCGATGGACTTGTCGGTCATCTTCTGGACCTCGTCCTGCGAACGCTTCTCCTGGTCCTCGCCCACCTCGCCGTTCTTGAGGAGCTCCTTGAGGTGGTTGATCGCGTCGCGGCGGATGTTGCGCACCGCGACCTTCGCGTTCTCGCCCTCGTGCTTCACGATCTTCGTGAGCTCGCGCCGGCGCTCCTCGGTGAGGGCCGGCATCGGCACGCGCACCACGTCGCCCGAGGTGGCGGGATTCACGCCCAGGTCCGAGTCGCGGATCGCCTTCTCGACCACCTGGACCATCTTCTTCTCGAAGGGCTGGACGGCGATGGTGCGCGCGTCGGCGAGCGTCACGTTGGCGACCTGGCTCATCGGCACCTCCGAGCCGTAGTAGTCGACACGGATGTGGTCGATGAGGCCGGTATGCGCGCGGCCGGTGCGGATCTTGGCGAGGTCGTGCCTCAGCGTCTCGATCGACTTCGCCATCTTCTCGGCCGCCTGCTTCTTGATGTCGGCGATGTTCATCAAAGCGAATCTCCCTTGCCCGGTCGTGTTGAGCGGCGCCGTGCGTCCGCTCCAACACGGTTCCCGCTGCCAATTATGAACCCAGGAGTGCCATCAGTTATGAACCAGAGTCCCTTCGTCTTCGCCCATCACCACCCGTTTCAAGGCCCCGACCTTGAAGATGCTGAACACGTTGATGGGCAGCTTCTGGTCGCGGCACAGGGCGAGCGCCGTCGCGTCCATCACCTTCAGGTTCCTCACGAACGCCTCGTCGAAGGTGATCCTCTGGTAGCGCGTCGCGGTCTTGTCCTTCATGGGATCGGCCGTGTAGACGCCGTCCACCTTGGTCGCCTTGAGGACGATCTTCGCCTCGACCTCGCGCCCGCGCAGCGCCGCCGCCGTGTCGGTGGTGAAGAACGGGTTGCCGGTGCCCGCGGCGAAGATCACGATCTTGCCTTCCTCGAGGTAGCGGATCGCCTTGCCTCGAATGTAGGGCTCCACCACGGGCTCGATGGACAGGGCCGATTGCACGCGCGCGACGAGCCCTCCCCGGTTCATCGCGTCGCCCAGGGCGAGCGCGTTGATCACGGTGGCGAGCATGCCCATGTAGTCGGCGGTGGCGCGGTCCATGCCCGCCGCGCCCTGCGAGACGCCGCGGAAGATGTTCCCGCCGCCGATCACGACGCCCACCTGCACGCCGAGGTCCGAGACCTCCTTCACCTCGCCCACGATGCGGTCGACCGTCTCGCGGTTGATGCCGAAGGAATCGTTGCCCATCAGCGCCTCCCCGGAAAGCTTGAGGAGGATGCGCGAATAGGCGGGAGTCGCCGGCGGGTTGGGCTCGGTCGTGCCGGTGGCCGTTCCGGTCTCGGCGCTCACGCGGACCTCACGCGGCGTTACGGGTCATCGCGGCGACTTCGGAGGAGAAGTCACTGCCTTTTTTTTCGATCCCCTCGCCCACCACCAGGAACCGGTAGGAGAGGACCTTCGTCTTGCTCGCGGCGAGCATCTTCTCGACCGTCTGCTTGTCGTCCTTCACGAACGGCTGGCCGAGGAGCGTGTTCTCGGCGAGGAACTTGTTGACGCCGCCCTCCACCATCTTCGCCACGATCTCCGGCGGCTTGCCCGATTCCTGCGCGCGCGCCTCGAGGATCCGGCGCTCGGCGGCGAGCTCCTCCTGCGGGAACTGGTCGCGCGAGAGGTAGCGCGGCTTGGCGAACGCGATGTGCATCGCGACGTCCTTCGCCACCGCGTCGTCGCCCTCGTACTCGACCGTCACGCCGATCTTCACGCCGTGGATGTATTGGGCGAGCTTTGCGGCGGTCTGGATGCGCTCGAAGCGGCGCACGGCGATGTTCTCGCCGATCTTCTGCACCAGCTTCTGGCGCGCGGATTCCACCGTCTCGCCGCCCAGGGCGAGCCCGTTGAGCGCCGCCACGTCACGCGGGTTGTCCTTCGCGACGCGCTCCGCGAGGCTCTTCACGAACGAGGCGAACTCCGGGTTCTTCGCGACGAAGTCCGTCTCGCAGTTCACCTCGACCATCGCCGCCGTCTTGCCGTCGGACGACACGTTCGCGCCGATCGCGCCCTCGGCCGCGATGCGCGAGGCGGCCTTGGAAGCCTTGGCGCCGCTCTTGATGCGCAGCAGCTCCTCGGCCTTCTTCATGTCGCCGCCCGCTTCCTCGAGCGCCTTCTTGCATTCCATCATGCCGAGCCCGGTGAGCTCGCGCAGCTCCTTGACCATGCCTGCGGTGATTTCCGCCATTGCCATTCTCTCCATCGCGTCATCCCCGCGAAGGCGGGGACCCACCCGGATTCCCGCCACCGCGGGAATGACGAAGTTGAACCTGCAAAAAAAGGGCCATGAAGCGCCCCTTTTTGCGTGCAGGGCCTCGCGCGCTACTGCTTCTCGGCGTCCTCGACCTCGACGAACTCCTCGCTCGGCTGCGCCACCATCTCGCTGATGACCTGGCTGCGGCCCTCGAGAATCGCATCGGCCACGCCGCGGGCGTAGAGACGGATCGCGCGCGTCGAGTCGTCGTTGCCCGGGATCACGTAGTCGATGCCGTCCAGCGAGTTGTTCGAGTCCACGACGCCCACGATCGGGATGCCGAGCGCACGCGCCTCGGTGACCGCGATCTTGTGGAAGCCCACGTCGATCACGAAGAGCGCGTCGGGGATTCCGCCCATGTCCTTGATGCCGCCCAGCGAGCGCTCGAGCTTCTCGCGCTCGCGGTTGAACTGCAGCTGCTCCTTCTTCGAGAGCTTCTCGAGCGTGCCGTCGGCGGCCATCTGGTCCATGTCCTTCAGCCGCTTGATCGATCCCTTGACGGTCTTGAAGTTGGTGAGCATGCCGCCCAGCCAGCGGTAGTCCACGTACGGGGCGCTGGCGCGCTGGGCCTCTTCCTTCACGATCTCGCGCGCCTGCCGCTTGGTGCCCACGAAGAGGATCTGCCCCTTGTTGGCGGTGAGCTGGCGCACGAACTTGAGCGCTTCCTGGTACATCGGAAGCGACTTCTCGAGGTTGATGATGTGGATCTTGTTGCGCGCCCCGAAGATGTACGGCGACATCTTGGGGTTCCAGTAGCGCGTCTGGTGGCCGAAGTGCACGCCGGCCTCCAGCATCTGGCGCATGGTGACGGACATCTCGAAAACTCCTGTGGTTAAGGTTGGCCTCCCCCGTCGGCGAACCGCCTGCGTCCCTCGCGGGACGCGAAGCGGCACCTTAGCCTTCGACGGGGTGTGGATTTATCGCGAGGAAACGCTGCATTATAGCGCGAAAAGGCCCGGCCGATCAAACATTTCCCGCGCGAATCGGCAAGCCGAGGAACCCGGGCGGGCGCCCGGGACCTAACGGTATAATCGGAAGGATGATGATGATGGAAGGCCGCGGCGCGAGCGCCGCAAACCGGGTGAAGACGGCCGACGACGTCGAGGGCATGCGCGTCGCGGGCAAGCTCGCCGCCGAGGTGCTCGACTTCATCGCGCCCTACGTGAAGCCGGGCGTGAGCACGGGTCATCTCGACAAGCTGTGCCACGACTACATGGTCGAGGTGCAGCGCACCGTCCCCGCGCCGCTCAACTACGCCCCGCCCGGCCACCGTCCGTACCCGAAATCGGTCTGCACCTCCGTGAACCACCAGGTCTGCCACGGCATTCCCGGCGAGAAGGTGCTGCGCCACGGCGACATCGTGAACATCGACGTCACGGTCATCAAGGACGGCTGGCACGGCGACACCAGCCGCATGTTCTACGCGGGCGAGCCGCCGGTGCAGGCGAGGCGCCTGTGCGACGTCACCTACGAGGCCATGTGGAAGGGCATCGACGCGGTGCGTCCCGGCGCGACGCTGGGCGACATCGGCCACGCGGTGCAGCGCCACGCCGAGGAGCACGGCTACAGCGTCGTGCGCGAGTTCTGCGGGCACGGCATCGGCCGGCGCTTCCACGAGGAGCCGCAGATCCTCCATTACGGCCGCCCCGGCCAGGGGCTCGAGCTCGTGCCGGGAATGACGTTCACGGTCGAGCCCATGATCAACGCGGGCAAGCGCGACATCCGCCAGCTCGCCGACGGCTGGACCATCGTGACGGCCGACCATTCGCTCTCCGCGCAATGGGAGCACACGATCCTCGTGACCGAGGGCGGCTACGAGGTCCTCACGGCCTCGAAGGGCATGCCCGTTCCCCCCGTATTCATCGCCGACCGCGAGCGCCACCCAGCCTGAAGCCGAAAGCCGGGGTATGACCGAGACCGTCCTGCCCGCCCCTGCGGCAACGGCACCAGCCCCGGGCACCCGCGCCTGGATCCGTGCGCGCCAGGAAGGGCTGCGCGCACGCTACCTGCGCCGACCGGATCCGCCCGCGAACCTCGCCGCCAACTCGAAGGCGGTCGACGAGCTGCTGCAGCGGCTCTGGACACGGCACGTGGGCGATTCCGGCCTCGCCCTGGTCGCGGTCGGAGGCTACGGGCGCGGGGCGCTCTTCCCACGTTCGGACGTCGATGTGCTGGTGCTTCTTCCGGACGGTCGCGCGCCCGACGAGGCGGTGGAGCGCTTCATCGGCTCGCTCTGGGACACGGGCCTGGAGCCCGGGCACAGCGTGCGCACCATCTCCGAGTGCGTGGACGAAGCAGCCAAGGACGTGAGCGTGGACACGAGCCTCCTCGAGGCGCGGCTCGTCGCGGGCGACGCGCGATTGCTCCATGCGCTCGAGTCGCGCCTGCACGAGCGGCGCAACGTGCGCGAGTTCTTCGAGGCGAAGTTCCAGGAGCAGAAGGCGCGCCACGAGCGCTTCCAGGAGGCGGCCTACAACCTCGAGCCGAACATCAAGGAGAGCCCGGGCGGGCTGCGCGACCTGCAGATGGTGCTTTGGCTCGCGCGCGCCGCGGGGCTCGGCACTTCCTGGAAAGCGCTCGCGGAGCAGGAGGTCATCACGGGGCGCGAAGCGGCCCTCATCCAGGCGAACGAGCGCGTGCTGCAGGACCTGCGCATCCGCCTGCATTACCTCGCCGGCCGCCGCGAGGACCGGCTGGTGTTCGACCACCAGATCGAGATCGCGCGCCAGCTCCGGCTCGAGGGGCGCGGCGCCATGGCGCCCTCGGACCTGCTCATGCGCCGCTACTACCTCGCGGCCAAGGCGATCTGGCGCTTCAACCAGATCGTCCTGTCCAACCTCTTCGCGCGCATCACGCCCGACTCCGAGCGCAAGGTGCGCAAGCTCGACGAGGACTTCGTGGTCGACAACCGCACGCTCGAGCCGCGCGACGAGCGCCTCTTCGAGAGGCGCCCGGGCATGATCCTCGAGGCGTTCATCCGGCTGCAGGACAACCGCGGCATCGTGGGCCTCGGTGCCACGGCGCTGCGCTCGCTCTCGCGCGCGCTGCCGCTCGTCGATCGCGCCTTCCGCGACAGCCGCGAGAACCGGCGGCGCTTCATGGACGTGATCCGGGGCGACCGGCTCACGTGGACCCTCCGACGCATGAGCCGCTACGGCGTGCTCGGGCGCTACATCCCGGCGTTCGGCCGCATCGTGGGCCAGATGCAGCACGACCTCTTCCACGTCTACACCGTGGACGAGCACATCCTGATGGTGATCCGCAACCTCCGCCGCCTGAGGCTGCAGCGCTTCGAGCACGAGTTCCCGTTCCCCTCGCAGCTCATGCAGGAGTTCGACCGCGTCGAGGTGCTCTACCTCGCCGCGCTCTTCCACGACATCGCGAAGGGGCGCGGCGGGGACCACTCGCACCTGGGGGCGCACGACGCGCTGCGCTTCTGCCGCGCGCACGGCATGGCGAAGGCCGACGCCGGGCTCGTCGCCTGGCTGGTCGAGAACCACCTCGCGATGTCGGCGACCGCGCAGAAGCAGGACCTCACCGATTCCGAGGTGATCTCCGCCTTCGCGACGCTGGTGCGCGACGAGCGCTCGCTCACCGCGCTCTACATCCTCACCGTCGCCGACATCCGCGGCACGAGCCCGGTCGTCTGGAATGCGTGGAAGGGGAAGCTCCTCGAGGACCTCTTCATGCTCACGCGGCGCGTGCTGCGCGGCGAGATGGACTACGCGGCCTCCTCGATCGCGGCGAAGAAGGAAGAGGCGCTGCGCATCTTCCGCCAGTACGTCCCGCAGCCGGGCAGGGAAGCGCCGCTCTGGTCGCACCTCGACGACCACTACTTCCAGCGCTTCGAGGCGACCGAGATCGGCTGGCACACCCGCACGCTCTGGTCGCGCGCCACGCCCGACAAGCCCATCGTGCGCGCGCGCCTCTCGCCCGTGGGCGAGGGGCTGCAGGTGCTCATCTACGCGCCGGACCAGCCAGGTCTCTTCGCGCGCATCACCGGCTTCTTCGAGCGCATGCAGCTCGACGTCGCGGCGGCCAGGATCTACACCACGCAGCACGGCTTCGCGCTCGACAGCTTCCAGGTGCTCACGCGCATGCGCGGCAACGAGCACTACCGCGAGCTCATCCAGACGGTCGAATCGGGGCTCGCCGGGCGCGTGATTCCCGGCGCGCCGCTCGAGCCCGCGCCGTCGGGACGCATCTCGCGCTGGGTGAAGCACTTCCCCTTCGAGCCGCGCGTGGAGGTCGTTCCCGAGCGGCGCTGGCCGGGGCGCTGGCAGGTCTCCGTGAGCTGCGCCGACCGGCCCGGGCTCCTTTCCTCGATCGCGCGCGAGCTCCTCAGGCACAACCTCAACCTCGTCGACGCGCGCGTGACCACGCTGGGCCTGCGCGCCGAGGACATCTTCGTGGTGAACGGGCCGGAGCTGGAAGATGCGGCGCGGCGTGAAGCGATCGCCGCGGAGCTGCGCGAGACCGTCGCCGCCTAAAACGGGGCGGGCTTGCGGTCGTTCAGCAGGATCCAGCCCCGGATCACGCGGTAGAGGTACCAGACGAAGAGGATCGTCCAGGGCAGCCACCAGATGAGGATGCCCACGAGCGTGGCGAACAGGATCGCCGTGATGATCCCGCAGATCGCCACCCAGAGGATGCCCCACCAGAACGTGCGGGACAGCCACGAGTAGTGGGAATCCAGCCAGGTGCCGCGCACGCCGTCGCGGGTGGCCATGCCGATCACGATCGCCACGATCGCGAGCAGCCACGCGGTGAACGGGGCGAGCAGATGCAGGACGTAGAGCACCTGCGCGGTCCCCGCGGAGGGGCCGGTGGGCGCGGCGGTATCAGTCATCCGTGAGATCCTCCCCTGGAAAGAGCTCCTCGATGAATCCGAACCGGGTGAGGTCCGTCATGCGCTGCGGATAGAGGATGCCGTCGAGGTGGTCGCACTCGTGCTGCACGACGCGCGCATGGAAGCCCTCGGCCTCGCGCTCGATCGGGTTGCCGTGCTCGTCGAAGCCGGAATAGCGCAGCTTCGTGTAGCGCGGGACGATGCCGCGCATGCCGGGTACCGAGAGGCAGCCCTCCCAGCCCTCCTCGACCTCGCGCGTGAGGAGCACGATCTTCGGGTTCACCAGCACCGTGAACGGCACCTCCTCGGCGTCGGGGTAGCGCGGGTTCTGCGCCACGCCGAAGACCAGGACGCGCCGGCCCACGCCGATCTGCGGTGCCGCGAGCCCGGCGCCGTTCTTCGCGGCCATCGTGTCCTTCATGTCGGCCACCAACCCGAGGAGCTCGGGCGTGCCGAGGCTCTCGACCGGCTTCGCGCGCTCGCGAAGCACCGGGTGGCCCATGCGCAGCACCTCACGAACGGCCATGGCGCTCCACCAACTTCGCGACGATCATCCTCACCTTCGCCATGCTCTCCTCGATCACCGCGCCGATCGCGCCGAGCGCGATCTCGCGCTCGCTCGCGCCGCGCCCGGCAGCGGCGTTCACCACCACGGCGAGCGCCGCATAGCCGAGCCCCAGCTCGCGCGCGAGCGCCGCCTCGGGCATTCCCGTCATTCCCACCATCGTTCCCCCGTCGCGCTCGATCCGGTCGATCTCCGCCTTGGTCTCGAGCCGCGGCCCCTGCACTGCCGCGTACGTGCCGCCGTCGAAGACGGGAATGTCGGCCGCCCTCGCCGCCTCGATCGCCGCCGCGCGCAGCTCCTGCGTATACGGCTGCGTGAAGTCGATGTGCGTCACCGGCTGCTCGGCCCCCTCGAAGTACGTCGAAGGCCTGCCCGAAGTGTAATCGATGATCTGGTCCGGCACGGCGATGGTGCCGGCCGTCAGGTGCGCCGCGATGCCGCCCACGGTGCACACCGCGATCACGTTGGTCACGCCCTTGGCCTGCAGCGCCCACAGGTTCGCCCGGTAGTTGACCTCGTGGGGGGCGAGCGTGTGCGCGTAGCCGTGGCGCGCGAGGAACACCGCCTCCGCGTGGCCGATGCGCCCGAACGTGAGCGGGCCCGAGGGCTCGCCGTAGGGCGTGCGCACGATCTGGCGATGCGTGATCTCGAGGTTTGCGAGGCGCGTGAGGCCGCTGCCTCCGATGATGGCGATCATGCTTGCCGCCGGCAATGATGCGGGCGAAAGGCCTGGAAACGCGGATGAACGCAGGAAGGGCGAACGCAGGTGAACGCGGAAAGGACCGGAGACGTGAATCGTGCCGGGCACGATGCGTGCGGAATCATTCCCGAGACCACTCTCGCCCCTCCTCCTGCGTTCATCTGCGTTTCCTCTGCGTTCATCTGCGTTCCCCGCCTGGGTCCTTCAAAGCGTAAATGGCGGGCAAATTGCGCCACAGGCCGTAGGCATCCATGCCGAAGCCGAAGACGTAGCGGTTGGGGACCGTCACGCCGACGAAGTCCGCGTGCGCGGGCTTCTCGCGGCCGATGTCCTTGTCGGCGAAGACCGCGGCGTAGACCTTGCGTGCGCCCATCTGGCCGAGCTTCGCGCGGATCGCCGCCAGCGTGATGCCCTCGTCGAGGATATCGTCCACCACCAGCACCGTACGGTCGCGCACGTTGTCGCGCGGGGGCAGGCGCCAGGCGATGTCGCGACCCTGCGTCTCGTTGTTGTAGCGCGTGACCTCGATCGCGCCGAACTCGAGCGGGAAAGCGAGGAGCGGGAGGAGCCGCCCGGTGAAGACCGCCGCGCCGCCCATCACCGAAAGCACCACCGGGAATTCGTCGCGCAGCCTGGCCGAGATCTCGAGCGCCATGCGCTCGACGGCGCGGTTCACCTCGTCCGCGCCGCAAAGCAGGTCCGCCTCGTCGAGCAGGCGCTCGGCATCGCCGCGGTTCACGAGCGTTTCGCCTGCGCGAGGGCCGCCACCGTCTCGTTGAGGAACGCGCGGAACGGCGCGGCGACCTCCGGGTGCTTGAGCGCGTAGTTCACGGTCGCTTCGAGGTAGCCGATCTTCGAGCCGCAATCGTAGCGCCGCCCGTCGAACTCGTAGGCGAACACCGGCTCCTCGCGCAGCAGCCGGCCGATGGCGTCGGTGAGCTGGATCTCGCGGCCCGCGCCGGGGCGCAGGTTCTCGAGGAAATGGAAGATGCGGGGCGACAGGATGTAGCGGCCCACCACGCCGAGGGTGGAAGGCGCCTCCTCGGGCTTGGGCTTCTCGACGATCGTCGTGATGCGCGAGACCGAGGGCCCGATGCGGTCCGCGGAAACGATGCCGTAGGAGGCGGTGTCCTCGCGCGCCACCTGCTGCACCGCGATCACGCTGCCGCCGTGGCGCGCGTGCGCCTGCGCCATCTGCCGCATCACCGGGAGCGGCGCGTCGATGAGGTCATCGGCGAGGATCACGGCGAAGGGCTGGTCGCCCACGAGGTGGCGCGCGCGCAGCACCGCATGGCCGAGGCCCAGCGCTTCCGACTGGCGGATGTAGGTGCAGCTCACGCCCTCGGGCAGGAGGCCGCGCACTTCCTTCAGGAGCTTGTTCTTGCCGTGCGCCTGCAGCTCCGCCTCGAGCTCGTAGGCCTTGTCGAAGTGGTCCTCGATCGCGCGCTTGCCGCGACCGGTGATGAAGATGAGCTCGGTGATGCCGGCGGCGACCGCCTCCTCGACCGCGTACTGGATGAGGGGCTTGTCGACGATCGGCAGCATCTCCTTGGGAGACGCCTTGGTCGCGGGGAGGAAGCGGGTTCCGAGCCCCGCCACCGGGAACACGGCCTTGGTGATCTTGTGCATGGAGTTGGCAGACGGGCTATGCGCCGAGCAGTTTGAGGAACTCTTCTTCGTCCAGCACGCGCACGCCGAGTTCCTGCGCCCGGTCGAGCTTCGACCCGGCTTCGGTGCCCGCGACCACGTAGTCGGTCTTCTTCGAGACCGAGCCCGTCACCCTGGCGCCCGCCGCCTCGATGCGCTCCTTCGCTTCGTCGCGCGTCATCGCCGTGAGCGTCCCGGTGAGGACCACAATCTTACCCGCGAAGGGACCGCGCCGCGTCGCGCGCTGCGGCTCGCCCTCGGCCCAGCGCACGCCGACCGCGCGCAGCTCGCCGATGCCCTCGCGGTTGTGGCGCTCGTTCATGAAGGTGGCGATCGACTCCGCCACCACCGGCCCGATGTCCGGCGCCTCCTGCAGCTCCTCGACGCTCGCGTCGATGATCGCGTCGAGCGTCCCGAAATGCCGCGCGAGGTCGCGCGCGGTGACCTCGCCCACGTTGCGGATGCCGAGCGCGTAGACGAAGCGCGCGAGCGTCGTCTGCCTGCTCTTCCCGATCGCGGCCACCAGGTTGGCCGCCGACTTCTCCCCCATCCTGTCGAGCGCGGCGAGCCGCGCGACGCCGAGGCGGTAGAGGTCGGCGGGCGTGCGCACGATCCCCTCGTCGACCAGCTGGTCCACGAGCTTGTCGCCGAGCCCCTCGATGTCCATCGCACGGCGCTGCGCGAAGTGCAGCAGCGACTGCTTGCGCTGCGCGGGGCAGACGAGCCCCCCGGTGCAGCGCGCCACCGCCTCGCCGTCCAGGCGCACGACGGCGGAGCCGCACTCCGGGCATTTCGCCGGCATCTCGAACCAGTCGCGCTTCTCGCGCGGTCCCTTCCTCGCCACGCCGGCGACCTCGGGAATGACGTCGCCCGCGCGCCGGACGATCACGGTGTCGCGGCGCCACACGTCCTTCCTGCGGATCTCGCCCTCGTTGTGCAGCGTCGCGTTCTCCACCGTGGTGCCGCCCACGAACACCGGCTTCAGGCGCGCGACCGGGGTGAGCGCGCCCGTGCGTCCCACCTGCACGTCGATGTCGAGGAGCTCGGTCGCCTGCTCCTCGGCCGGGAACTTGTGCGCGAGCGCCCAGCGCGGCGCGCGCGAGACGAAGCCCAGCTGCTCCTGCTCGGAGAAGCGGTTCACCTTGTAGACGACGCCGTCGATGTCGTAGGCGAGCTTCGGGCGCCTGGCGCCCACCTCGCGGAAGAACTCGAGGAGCTCGCCCGCGCCGTGCGCGACGCGCCGGTCGCGGGCGACCGGGAAGCCGAGCTCGCCGAGGCGCTCGAGGAGCTTCGAGTGCGTCGGCGGCACCTCGAAGCCGTCGGCCGCGCCGATGCCATAGGCGAAGAACGAGAGCTTGCGCTTCGCCGTGAGCTTCGGGTCGAGCTGGCGCAATCCGCCGGCGGCGGCGTTGCGCGGGTTGACGAAGGTTCGCTCGCCGCGCTCCACGGCGCGCCGGTTCACTTCCTCGAAGTCGCGCCGCAGCATGATCACCTCGCCGCGCACCTCGAGGAGCTTCGGCGGGTGCTTCGGCTCGAGCCGCAGCGGGATGGAGCGCACGGTGCGAAGGTTCGGCGTCACGTCCTCGCCCTTCATCCCGTCGCCGCGCGTGGCGCCCTGCACGAAGACGCCGTCCTCGTAGGCGAGGTTCACGGCGAGGCCGTCGAACTTGAGCTCGCAGCTGTATTCCACCTTCTCGACGCCGAGGGCCTCGCGGCAGCGCCGGTCGAAAGCCTCTACGTCCTCGCCGCTGAAGGCGTTGTTGATCGAGAGCATCGGCAGGCGATGCGCGACTTCCGCGAACTCGGCGCTCGGCTCCGCCCCCACGCGCTGGGTGGGCGAATCGGGCGTGCGGAGCGTCGGATATTGCGCCTCCAGGTCCACGAGCTGCCCGAAGAGGCGGTCGAACTCGGCGTCGGAGACGGCGGGCGCGTCCTCGACGTAGTAGAGCCGGTTGTGCCGCTCGATCTCGCGGCGCAACCTCTCGGCCTTCGCCTGCACGTCGCGCGGCATGTGCCGATCCACCGCGCTCGCCCCGCCGGTCAGGAGAAGAGCCGCCGCGCGAGCGGGCTGCCGGCCGCGATCCCGTGCGCCTCCATCTCGCCCACGACGGCCTCGAGCGAGCGGCGGATGGATGCGAGGCCCGCTTCGCTGAGCGGCCGGCGCTTGTCGTCGACGAGCTGCCCGCCCAGCGTCCCCGCGAAGCCGGCGGCGAGCTCGAACATCTCGCCCAGCATGGCCGGCGCGTCGGTCACCTGCGGGACGTCGAGGGCGAAGGTGAGGCCGCCCACGTAGACGTTCGAGTGCCGCGCGTTCGCCTCTTCGAAGCGCCGGATCTCATAGGCGGGCGTGCCGTCCGCGGCGTAGCGCACGAGCTCGCCCGACGCCGCCTCCGCAAGCCCCGCTTCGAGCGCGAGCTCCTTCACGCGCGCGAGCGAGAACGTGGCGCCGAACTGCCCGACCACGTTCACGGCGACCTCGATGTCGGCGTCGGCGCAGAAGGTGTCGAGCTCGCGCGCGCGCGCGGCGGCGGTCGCCGGGGCCTCGCGCTGCGACACCGCGCCCACCTTCGCCGCGAAATCCGCGATCGCCGAGTTGAACGCCTCGATCTCCTCCTCGGGAACGGGGCCCTTGCGGCTCGCGAGCTGCAGCCCGACGCGAAGCTCGCGCCAGCTTGCGCGCGGCGAGGTGGCGATCGGATGCCACTGCTCGTCCACGATGCCCTCGACATGGACCGGCGCGGTGTGGCCGGAAAGGGCGGACTCGAGCGGCTCGACCTGCTCGCGCGAGACCGGATCGTCGGCGAGGATCACCGCGACGGTGTCGACGCGCGCGGAGATCTCGGCGTCGGGCCCGCCGGCCGCCGCGAGCTCCTCGGCCGCCGGAAGCGGCCGCGCCTCGGTGCGCGCGAGGACCGTATCGTCCTCGTCGCCTCGCGCCGGAAGCCGGCCGAGCGTGGGTTCGCGGCGCTCGCCGGGCGCCGCTTCCTCGAAGAGCGCGTCGCCCGCCCCGCCGCCGAACGCCTTCTCCGCCCGCCGCCGCGCGCGCCGCTCCTGCCACAGGTTGTAGAGGATCACGGCGACGATGACGATCGCGCCAACGACGATGAGTCCCGACTGGAGGCGGCTCACGGTGTCCTTTCGGACAGCCTAGTTAAATCGACGCAACCACAGATGAACACAGATGAACACAGATGACCGTGGCTCGCGGGGCCATTGCGCGAAAGGCGACGGCCCCAGCCACACTCCGATCGATTCACGTTCTCGCGCCTCATCTGTGCTCATCTGTGTTCATCTGTGGTTCCTCTCGCTTCAGGCAGCTTGCTTGCGCGCGAGCTCCATCGCGGCTTCCACGTCCACCTCGACGATCTTCGAGACGCCCGGCTCGGGCATCGTCACGCCGATCAGCTGGTTCGCGAGCTCCATCGTGATCTTGTTGTGGGTGATGAAGAGGAACTGCGTCTGCGCCGACATCTGGCGCACGAGCTCGCAGAAGCGCTCTGTGTTCGGGTCGTCGAGGGGCGCATCCACCTCGTCGAGCAGGCAGAAGGGCGCGGGGTTGAGCTTGAAGAGCGAGAAGACGAGCGCGATCGCGGTGAGCGCCTTCTCGCCGCCGGAAAGGAGCTGGATCGACTGGTTCTTCTTCCCCGGCGGCTGCGCGAGCACCTGCAGGCCCGCGTCGAGGATCTCCTCGCCGGTGAGCTTGAGGCTCGCCTGCCCGCCGCCGAAGAGCGCGGGGAACATCTCCTGGAAGTTGCGGTTGACCGTCTCGAAGGTGTCCTGGAGCAGCTCGCGCGTCTCGCGGTCGATGCGCTTGATCGCCGCTTCCAGCGTCTCCACGGCCTGCAGGAGGTCCGTCGCCTGCGCGTCGAGGAAGCTCTTGCGCTCGCGCGCGGCCTCGAGCTCGGAGAGCGCGGCGAGGTTCACCGCGCCCAGCGCGGCGATCTCCTCGGTGAGGCGGTTGATCTCGGCCTGCATTCCCGAGGAGCGCACGCGCTTCTCGATCTGCTCGGCCATCTCCTCGCGCGTGACGCCCGCTTCCTGGAGCTGCTGCGCGTACTGCTCGGCGTGGGTCGCGGCTTCCTGCTCCCGGACGCGCAGCTCCGTGATCCGCTCGCGCAGAGGATTCAGTCCCTGCTCCACGGCGAGGCGCGATTCCTCGATCTCGCGCAGCTTCTCCGTGACGTGCTCCAGGCCGATGCGCGCATCGGCGAGCACGCGCTCGCGCTCGGCCTTCACCTCGAGCGCGTGCTGCAGTCGCTCGCGGACGTCGCCCTCGCCGAGCTTCGCGAGCTCGCCGGCGGCGGCCTCGCGGTTGGCGGCGAGCGCGGCGAGGCGCTCGCCCAACGTCACCACGAGCTGCGATTGCGCCTGCGCCTTGTCGCGCGCGCTCCTTTCCTGGTAGCGCGCCTCGGAAAGCGCGCGCTCCGCGTTCGCGACCGCCGCGCGGGCGGCCTCCAGCGCGGCCTGCGCCGACTTCGCGCCCTCCTCGAGGGCCTGCAGACGCTGCACGATCTCCTCGATCCGGCGCGCACCCTGCTCCATCGCGTGCTGAGCCCCCTGCATCTCGAGGCGCTCGCGGCCCTCTTCCTCGTCGATCTGTACCAGCTCCGCCCGGATCGCTTCGCGGCGGTGCTCGGCCTGCTGCGAGCTCTGCGCGAGCTTGAGGTACTCCACCTCGAGCGCGTGGTCGCGCTCGCGCGCGCCCTTCGCCTCGTCGGCGAGGCGGCGCGCTTCCTCCTGCGCAGCGCGAAGGTCCTGCTCCAGGCGTGCGAGCGCGGACTCCTCGTCGCCGCGCGCGCGGGCGCGTTCCGGCATGCGGCCGCGCAGCTCCTCGATCTCGCGCTGGCGGGCGAGCACGCCGTGCAGCTCCGACTGCGGACCGTGGAAGACGATGCCCTGCCGGCCGAACAGGTGGCCGCGGCGATCCACCAGCAGCGCCCCCGGAGCGAGCACGCGAGCGAGCGCGGTGCCGTCCTCGCCCTCCGGAAGGATGAAGACGTTCGCGAGCGCGTCGCGCAGGTAGGAGCCCACGCCCGGCCGATCGCTTCGGACCACCGACGACAGGGCGACGAGATGCCCGGAGGCGGCGCCCGCCTCGGCCGCGCCGCGCTCGAGGAACACCGCGAAGTTGCCCGGCGGCGGGTCGCGCAGCAGCTCGGCCACCTCGGAATCGTCGGCGAGGCGCGCGGCGTTCAGGCGCACGCCGAGCGCCGCTTCCACGGCGTCGTCCCAGCCCGGCTCCACGCGGAGCGCCTGCCACAGGCGCTCCGCCCGGTCGAGGCGATGGGACTCGATCCATTCCTTGAGCTTCGCGTCGGTATCGAGCTTCGCCTGCTGCGCCTCGAGCGCGCCGAGCGCCGCCTCCAGGCTCGCGAGCTCGCGCGTCGCCTCGTGCAGGCGCCGCGTGGCTTCGGCCCGCTCGCCCTCGAGCGCAGGCACGCGCGCCTCGGCCTCTTTCAGCGCCGCCTCGATCCCGGCCGCCCTCGCCGCGAGCGCCGAGCGCTCCGCTTCCAGCGCGGCGAGCTTCTCCGGCTCCGGGAAGACGAGCGACATGTTCTCGGTCTTCAGCCGGTTCTTGCGCGCCTCGATCTGCGAGAGGAGGCGCAGGGCGTGCGACTCGCGCGTCTCCTCGACGCTCTGCGCCTGCTCCGCGGCGTTCATCTCCGATTCGGCGGCGCGGACCTCGGAGACCGCGCGCGCGGCGTGCGCCTCCGCGGCGGGCAGCGCCTCGCGGGCGCGGGCGAGATCCGACTCGCGCTCGGCGATCGTCTCGCGCGCGCCCTCGATCCCCGATTCCGAGCGCTCGGCCTCGGCCTGCGCCTGGGCGATGCGCTGCTCGACTTCCGCCGCCTCGGAGCGGATCGACTCGATCTGCGCCGACATGCGGCGCCGGTTCTCGCCGAGGAAGCCGATCTCCTGCTCGAGCGACTGCACCTGCGCATTCGCCGCGTAGAGCGCGCCCTGCAGCTCCTGCAGCTTGTCGGTGCCTTCGTAGTGCGAGTTGCGCAGCTCCTCGAGCGCGCGCTCGTTCTCGCGCAGCTTCGCCATCTCCGCTTCCAGCGCGACGGTGGCCTTCTGCACGTCGTTCGCGCAGCGGTTCCGCGCCTGCTCGGCCTCGCGCAGCCGCGTGAAGGACAGGAGGTTGTGGTTCAACGCGAGCTGCGCCTGCAGCTCCCGATACTTCGCCGCCACCTCCGCCTGCTGCGCCAAGTGCTCGATCTGCGTGCCGAGCTCGGCCTGGATATCGCCCACGCGGGCGAGGTTCTCGCGCGAGTCCTCGAGCCTCGACTCGGTCTCGCGCCGCCGCTCGCGGTACTTCGAGACGCCGGCGGCCTCCTCGAGGAAGACGCGCAGCTCCTCGGGCTTGGAGGTGATGACGCGCGAGATCATGCCCTGCTCGATGATCGAGTAGGCGCGCGGTCCCAGGCCCGTGCCGAGGAAGATGTCCTGCACGTCGCGACGGCGCACGTGCTGGCCGTTCACGTAGTAGTTCGAATCGCCCTCGCGCGTGAGCACGCGCTTCACGCTGATCTCGGAGTAGCCCGCCCAGGGGCCGCCGATGCGCCCGAGCGAATTGTCGAACACGAGCTCGACAGAGGCGCGGCCGACGGGCTTCCTGTCCGTGGACCCGTTGAAGATCACGTCGTGCATGTGCTCGCCGCGCAGCTGCTTCGCGGAGGATTCGCCGAGCACCCAGCGCACGGCGTCGATGACGTTCGATTTGCCGCATCCGTTGGGGCCGACCACGCCCACGAGCTGCCCGGGCACGGCGATGGCGGTCGGATCGACGAAGGACTTGAAGCCGGAAAGCTTGACGGAAGTGAGTCGCAAAGGGGAAACGCTCGAGTAAGTGCTTGTTTTCGAGGCGCCATCTACGTCGCGCCTTCAGTAGAATGCCGATTTTACCGGAACGAAACCGCACGCCAATGGCTTCCGCACCGAAAGCGCTCGAGACTTTCCCGAACCCCGCGCCGGGCCGCGATTACGCGATCCGCATGCAGATCCCGGAGTTCACGTGCCTCTGCCCGAAGACGGGCCAGCCGGACTTCGCTACGCTCTTCCTCGACTACGTCCCCGACCGCACCTGCGTGGAGCTCAAGAGCCTCAAGCTCTACATCTGGTCCTTCCGCGACGAAGGCCATTTCCACGAGGACGTCACCAACCGCATCCTCGACCAGCTGGTGCGAGCGACCAAGCCCCGCTTCATGCGCCTCACCGCGAAGTTCTTCGTGCGCGGCGGCATCTTCACGACGGTCGTCGCCGAGCACCGCAAGAAGGGCTGGAAGCCCGCGCCCGAAGTCCGGATGGAGCACTTCCCGCCCGAATCGGGCACACGATGACCTCGCGAGCACGGCACGCGCATGAAGGCGGCCCTCGACCGGGTCGGCGCGAAGTACCGAACGAAACCGGGGTCAGACCACCGTTTCTATTGGGTGAAATGCTTCGCGAGGGCTTTCGATTTCGCCGTATGAAAATGGTGGTCTGACCCCGGTTTTCTCGATTCGAACCAGCCGCTCGCCAAGCTCGCGGAGACGATGAGCGCACCGCCGATCCAATCGCGGGCGCGCAGCACTTCGCCCGCCAGGAACCGCGCGGCGATCGCGGCCACCACCAGCTCGAAGAGCAGGATCACGATCGCGCGCGTGGCGGGCATGCGGGCGAGGCCGTATTGCAGCGAAAGGCTCATCGCCACCAGCGCGAGGCCGACACCGCAGATGAGGACCGGCTCCGAGGCGATCGCGGCCCATGCCGCGCTCGCCGGCACGCGGCTCATCGGCAGGTAGGCGAGCGCGGCGAGCGTCACGCCCGCCCAGATCGCGATCGACTTGCCCGCATCCGTCATCGTGGAGAGCCGCCGGATGAGGACGTTGCCCAACGCGAAGAGGAAACCCGCCACGAGGCCCAGCCATTCCGCGCGCGCCGTGGGCCACGGGATGCCGAGCTCGGGCTTCCACAGCATCGCCATCGCGCCCACGAGCGCGAGCGCCATCACGAAGACGCCGGCCGCATCGAGCCGCTCGTCGAGGACGAGGCGAGCGAGCGGCACGGTCCACAGCGGCGCGAGGTAGAAGAGCAGCAGCACGCGCATCACCTCGCCCTGCAGCACGCCCAGCACGTAGGCGAGGTTGCTCCAGCCGATCGCGAGCGCCATCACGATCGCGAGCGGGGGCGCGTGGCGCAGCCGCGCCGCCTCGCGCGGAAACATCGCGATGCCCGCGACGAGCGCGATGCCGTAGGTGGCGACGGTGGACCAGATGCCGTCGAGGCCGGCCCCGGCGAGCAGGCGGTAGGGATACCAGACGACGCCCCAGAGCGACGCGCCGAAGAGCAGCGCCCAGGTCGGCGCGGATGCCGGAAGCTTCACGGTAAGATCGGGCGATGGAACCGTCCGCAGTGTTGCACATCGCATCGCTGCATGGCGGCGGCGTCGACCGCCACGTGCGCGACATCGTGCGCAACGTCGCGCGGCCGCAGCTCGTGTGGCACGCCTCGCCGCGCGCGGAGGTGCTGGAGCTCGTGCGCGAGGGCCGCTGCCTGCCGCTCGACGCCGCGGCGCTCGAGCGTGAGCCGGTGACGCTCGATCGGTTGCTGCGGCGCGAGCGGGTCGGCCTCATCCACACGCACTCGGTGGCGCAGGCGGTGCGCAGCCGCGCGCGATCCCTCGCGCAGCGCCTTTCGCTTCCCGTGGTGGCAACGCTGCACGACATCCTCTTCCTGCACGCCGAAGCCTTCGAGCCCGGGGCGGGCGCCAATCCGGACCCGGCATGGCTCGCGCAGACCTCGAGCTTCCTTCGCGAGGCCGCGGCCGTGGTTGCGCCCTCCGGGTACGTGGCCGACCTCGCCCGGCGCCACATCCCGGGCCTCGAGGTGCAGGTGGTCCCCAACGGATCCGCGCCGCGACGCCGCGAGACGCGCACGCTCGAGCCGCGCGCGACCTTCGCCGCGCGCCGGCCGCGCCACGTCGCCGCGGTGCTGGGGGCGATCGGCCCGCACAAGGGAAGCGCGGTGCTCGACGAACTCGATCGCCACCTCGCCGGAAGCGGCATCGCGATCGTCGTGATCGGCTACCTCGATGCGCAGGTGTCCGCGGGCTGGCGCGGCGAGAGCCTCTTCGTCCACGGCGCGTACCAGGACGACGAGGTCCCGGCGCTCCTGCGCGCCTATCGCGCGCGCCTCGCGCTCTTCCCCAATCGCGTGCCGGAGAGCTTCAGCTACGCGCTCTCCGACCTCTGGGACGCGGGCCTGCCGGTGCTGGTGCCCGCCGACGGAGCGCTCGGCGAGCGCGTGCGGCGTCATGGCGGCGGATGGATCCTTCCGGCGGGCGCGGGCGCGGCCGAGATCGCCGATCGGCTGCGGGAACGGCTCGATCCCGACCATGCCGCGGAGCTCGCGCAGGTAGAATCGCGACTCGCGCGCGACGACGATCGCGTGCCACGACTCGATTCCATGACGCGTTCCCTCGACGCCCTCTACGCCCGCTTCGCCATCGATCCCGCGCCGCCCGTCGACGTGGAGGCGCCGGCGATCCAGTCGCTCCTCGCGACGAACCTCGACGGCGCCCTGTTCCGCGAGGAGGTCGCACGCCTCGCCGACGAGGTGGCGCAGCTTCGCGATGGGCTCGCGACGGAGCGGGAGAACGCGAAGGCCTGGATCGCGAAGCTCGAGGGCGACGTCGCCGCGCTGCAGGCCGAGCTCGCTCGCGAGGTGCAGTCGCGGCGCGCCTTCGCCGAGGAGAACCGGCAGATGCGCGAAAGCAAGGAGGCGCTCGAGCTCCTTCCCTCGCTGCTGCGCCGCATCCTGCTCAAGAAGATCCGCGATGCGCGGGGTTGACGTCGGCATCGTCGCGTATCGCCCGGATTTCGCGCTGCTGGGCCGGCTCCTCGCGAGCCTCGCGGAGCCCGCGCGCGTGCCGTTCGAGCGCAGCCTCTTCATCCAGGACAACGGCGAGGATCCCGCGACCACGCGCGAGATCGAGGAATTCGCGCGGGCGAGCGTGGGCCGCGCCTTCGGCCGCATCGAGGTGCACCGCTCGGCGGGGAACGTCGGGTACGGGCGCGCGCACAACGAGGCCTTCGCGCGCGGGAGCGCGCCCTTCGCGCTCGTGCTCAACCAGGATTGCGTGCTCGAGCCCGGCGTTCTCGAGGCGCTGCTCGACTCGGCCGACGCGTGCCCGCCCGACGTCGCCGCGTGGGAGCTTCGCCAGATCCCCTACGAGCATCCGAAGTCCTACGATCCGGTCACGCTCGAGACGCCGTGGGTGAGCGGCGCCGCGTTCCTCGTGCGCCGCGCGGCCTTCGAGGCGGTGCACGGGTTCGATCCGCGCATCTTCATGTACGGCGAGGACGTGGACCTCTCGTGGCGGCTGCGCGCGGCGGGATGGCGCCTGCTCTACCAGCCGAAGCTCGCTGCGGTGCACGAGACCTATCGCGAGGCGGGCGAGGTGAAGCCGCTGCAGGTCCTCGGCGGAGTGCTGACGAACCTGTGCCTGCGCGCGCGCTACGGCGGGATGCTGCGCACGCTGCAGGGCCTCGCCATGCTCGCCGCGGAGGTCTCGGCTCCGGGCTCCTTCCCCGGCCGCCGCCGCGGGCTGGTGCGCGCCGGGCTGCAGTTCCCGCTGCGCTGGCCCGCGTTCGCCGCGACCCGTGTGCGGCCCAACGGGCGCTTCCGCCCCCAGTTCTCGGGATGGGGATACGAGACGCGGCGCGACGGTGCGTTCCATCGCTTCGCCTCGCGGCGCGAGGATGCGTCGCGCGTACTGCCGAAAGTCTCGATCCTGATCCGCACGGTGGACCGGCCCGCGAGCCTTCGCCAGGCGCTCGCCTCGTGCGCGAACCAGACCTATCCGAACCTCGAGGTGGTCGTGGTCGAGGACGGCCCCGAGCGCTCGCGCGCGGTGGTGGACGAATTCCGTGGCCGGCTCGACATCCGCTACCACGCGACGGGCAGCAACTCGGGCCGCGCGCGGGCCGGCAACCGCGCGCTCGCCCACGCGAGCGGCGAGTGGCTCAACTTCCTGGACGACGACGACGTGCTGTTCGCGGACCACGTGGAGGTGCTGGTGGACGCGGTGCTGCGCCAAGGCGTGGCGGGAGCGTACGCGCTCGCGTGGGAGACGCACGTCGAAGGCGGCGGCGAGAGGTGCGACGAAGTGATGCACGTGACGCGCCACCGCCAGCCCTTCGACCGCCTCGTCCTCTGGCACCACAATTACCTGCCGATCCAGGCGGTGCTGTTCCATCGGCGCCTCTACGAGCGCCACGGCGGCTTCGACGAGGACCTGGACCAGCTCGAGGACTGGAACCTGTGGACGCGCTACACGCTGGAGGACGATTTCGTGCTGGTGGAGAAGACGACCTCGAAGTACCGCGTTCCGGCCGATGTCTTCGTCCGCGCCGAGCGCCAGGCGCTGCTCGATCGCGCGTACGCGGACGCGCTCGAGCGCCAGCGCAAGATGCGCGTCACCTTCTCCCCGCGCGAGATCTCGGAGATGGCCGACGCCTACGTGCGCACCGAGACGGTGGTGATGGTCACGCGCGGGGATCTGCGCCGGCTGGTGCGCGCGCGTCCGCTCTTCGCGCGGCTCGCTGCATGGCGGCGGCCGGCCAAGGAGTGGTTCCGCAGGCGCCGGCTGCTGCGCTGAAGGGCGGTCCCGGCGAGCCGCGCCGTGATGCGGTCATGCGCCGCGCGGCAATTCCTTGCTCATGATGATGCTTCGGTAGCTCTTCCCGCTCCACTGGATGCGCCCGACCGATCGGTAGCCGCGCCGCACGTAGAAGGCGACCAGCTGCGGAGCGGATTGCGCCGCATCGAGCGCTACCTCGGTGAATCCCTGCTTCTTCACCCAGCCCTCGGCGTGCGCGAGCAGAAGCGACCCGAGGCCGCGCCCCTGGAACTCCGGCGCCACCGCGAACTGGTGGATGCTCGCGACCTCGGGCCTGCCGAAGCAATCCCCCAGCGGGTTCGGGACCACCGGGTTCACGAGGATGGTGCCCACGAGCTTCGTGTCTTCCATGGCGACGAAGCACTGCCCGAGCGCCACGCGCCTTCGGGTGGTGTCGGGCGCCTGGTCGGCGGCGGTGTAATTCAGGCCCATCCGCGCGAGCGCCGCATACGAGCGGTGCAGGACCGTGGTGAGCTCCTCGATCGAATCCTGGCGCCGCAGCGGCCGGATCTGCGCCTGCGCACCCGGCTCCCACGCCGCAGCGACTGCCCTTCTCGAAGCCATACCGGACTCTCGGAAACGAACCAGAGCATTTTCCGGCTCGCACGCAACGCTGCGATGTGACCGCCATCACGATCCGCATTTCCGTTGTAGCAATGGGCGCCCGTGCCGCGTGTTTTCGGTCCGTTTCGGTCCGTTTCGGCCGCCACCTATAATGTCCCGATGGCCGCCACCGACGACGCCCTGCCTTTTACCGGAGAGCGCTTCGTGCCCGGCGCGAAGGGCGGGATCTGGATGGAGCACTGGCACCGCTACCACTTCGCCGCCCGGTGGGCCGCGGGCCGGTCGGTGCTCGACGTCGCCTGCGGCGAGGGCTACGGCTCGGCGCTCTTGGCGAAGGTGGCCGCGCGCGTGACCGGCGTCGACGTCTCGGGCGAGGCCGTCGAGCATGCGCGCCGGACATACGGCTCGGCCGGCAACCTCGAATTCGTGCGCGCCTCGTGCACGCGCCTGCCGCTCGCGGACGCCTCGACCGATCTCGCCGTCTCCTTCGAGACGCTCGAGCACATCGAGGGGCAGGGCGAGTTCCTCGACGAGCTCGCGCGCGTGCTGCGGCCCGACGGCGTGCTCGTGCTCTCCTGCCCCAACAAGGTCGAGTACAGCGACAAGCGCGACTACGCGAACGAGTTCCACGTGCGCGAGCTCTACCGCGACGAGCTCGCCGCCCTGGTCGGCGAACGCTTCCCCCAGTGCGGGTGGTACGGTCAGCGCCCGACGTTCTATTCGGTGATCGCTCCCGAGACGCCGCAGGGCGAGGGGGGACAACTGGTGGAAGTCGACGAAGCGCATCCCGCCGCAGCCGGGCCTCGCCTCTCGCAGCCGCTGTACTTCCTGCTCGTCGCGAGCCGCGAGCCCGCCGCGCTCGAGCGCGTCGCGCCCGCGCTCTCCGTGCTCGCCGATCGCGACGACTGGCTGTACCGCGACTACGAGAAGGTGTACCGCGGCTTCGTGGATGCCTCGCACCGCGCGCAGGCGCTGCAGCGCGAGCTCGCGCAGCGCGACGCGCAGCTCCTCGCGCGCGGCCTGCAGCTCAGCGAATGCAACCGCGAGGTCGCGAGGCGGCACGGCTGGCGCTGGTGGCTCAAGCTGCCGCTGGTGCGCCTGGGCGTGCTCAAGTAGCCGGCGACCTCCCCGTATAATCGGGGCATGAATCCGCGCCTCGACCTGCTGCAGCCCTACCCGTTCGAGAAACTGCGCCAGCTCCTCGCGGGGGTAGCGCCGCCGCAAGGCGTTTCGCCCGTCGCGCTCTCCCTGGGCGAGCCGCAGCATCCGACGCCCGCGCTCCTCCGGGAAGCGCTGGCCGCGAACCTGGGCGGCCTCGCGCGCTATCCGCTCACGCTCGGCCTTCCGGAGCTGCGCCGCGCGATCGCGGGCTGGCTCGGGCGCCGCCACGGCGTCGCGATCGACCCCGACAAGGAAGTGATCCCCGTGCTCGGCACGCGCGAGGCGCTCTTCGCGATCGCACAGGCGGTGCTCGATCCTTCCGAGGCCGGGGCGCTGGTCCTTTCGCCCAACCCGTTCTACCAGATCTACGAAGGCGCGGCGCTCCTCGCAGGCGCGCAGCCGCACTTCGTGAACGCGCGCGGCAGCCAGGCGCCCGACTGGGATGCGGTCCCCGCTTCCGCATGGGCCCGCACGCGCCTCGTCTATGCCTGCTCGCCGGGCAACCCCAGCGGCCGCGTGATGAAGCTCGAGGAATGGAAGCGGCTCTTCGAGCTCTCCGACCGCCACGGCTTCGTGATCGTCTCCGACGAGTGCTACGGCGAGCTCTACTTCGACGAGGCGAAGCCGCCGCTCGGCGCGCTCGCCGCCGCGCGCATGCTGGGGCGCGAGGGCTGGCCGCGGCTCGTCGTGATGGGCTCCCTTTCCAAGCGCTCGAATGCGCCGGGATTGCGTTCCGGCTTCGCGGCGGGAGACCGCGCGATCCTCGAGCGCTTCGTCCTCTATCGCACCTACCACGGCTCGCAGATGAGCAACATGGTGCAGCTCGCCTCCGTCGCCGCGTGGAACGACGAGGCGCACGTGGTCGAGAACCGCCGGCTCTACCGCGAGAAGTTCGCCTCGTTCTACGAGCGCGTGAATCCGGTGCTCACGCTGGCGATGCCGGAAGCCGGCTTCTATTTCTGGACCGAAGTGGCCGGGCCGCGCCCGGGCGAACCGCAGGCCGCGGACGACCTCGCCTTCACGCGCGATCTCTTCCGCGCGACGCACGTGACGGTGCTTCCGGGAAGCTACATCGCGCGCGACACTCCGGCCGGCAATCCCGGCCGCGGCTACGTGCGCATGGCGCTCGTCGCCACCGCCGAGGAAACGCTCGAGGCCGCCTCCCGCATCCGCCGATTCATCGACCAGAGGGCGCCGGCCGCAGCCGGGGCCGCGCGCGCATGAACGAGATCGCCTCTCCCGCACTGCAAGCCGCCATCGAATCGGCCTTCGAGCGCCGCTCCGAAATCTCGCCCTCTTCCGCGCCGGACGGCGTGAAGGACGCCGTGGCGAAGACGCTCGAAGCGCTCGATTGCGGCCGCATCCGCGTCGCCGAGAAGCGCGACGGAAAGTGGATCACGCACCAGTGGATCAAGAAGGCGGTGCTCCTTTCCTTCCGCCTGCGCGACAACGAGATCATGCAGGGCGGCTACACCCATTACTTCGACAAGGTCGACTCCAAGTTCGCGCGCTACACGCAGGCGGACTTCCAGGCGGGCGGCTACCGCGTGGTGCCTCCGGCCGCCGCGCGGCACGGCGCCTTCATCGCGAAGAACGCCGTGCTCATGCCCTCGTACGTGAACATCGGCGCGTACGTGGACGAAGGCGCCATGATCGACACGTGGGCCACGGTGGGCTCGTGCGCGCAGATCGGGAAGAACGTGCACCTGTCGGGCGGAGTCGGCATCGGCGGCGTGCTGGAGCCCGTGCAGGCGAATCCGACCATCATCGAGGACAACTGCTTCATCGGCGCGAGGAGCGAGATCGTCGAGGGCGTCATCGTCGGCGAGGGCTCGGTGATCTCGATGGGCGTCTACATCGGGCAGAGCACCAAGATCTACGACCGCGCCACCGGCGAGGTGTCGTACGGCTCGGTCCCGCCCGGCAGCGTGGTGGTCTCCGGCAGCTTGCCCGGGGGGGATGGCCGGTATAGTCTCTACTGCGCCGTGATCATTAAGCAGGTGGATGCGAAGACCCGCGCGAAGACGGGCATCAACGAGCTGCTGAGGGGCGACTGAAGTCCGCCCTCCACGCCTGAGGCACCGGGGTTCTCCCTCTCCCTTGGGAGAGGGCCGGGGAGAGGGCCAACCTAGGGGACGCACGCAATGTTCATCGAGAAGCTCCTGCAGCTCATGGCGGAGAAGAAGGCCTCGGATATCTTCGTCTCCGCGGGCTCGCCGATCAGCATCAAGATCCAGGGCAACATCATGCCGGTCAACCCCCAGTCGATGGACGCGGAGGCCTGCAAGAGGATCGCCTACGAGATGCTCACGCCGCAGCAGATCGAGGCGTTCGAGCGCGACCTCGAGCTCAACTTCTCGAAGCCCATGCCGGGCCTGGGCAACTTCCGCGTCAACATGTTCTGGCAGAAGGGCGCGGTCTCGACCGTGATCCGCTTCATCACCTCGGACATCCCGAAGATCGCCGACCTCAGCCTGCCGCAGGTGCTCTCGAGCCTCGTGATGGAGAAGCGGGGGCTCATCCTCGTCGTGGGCGCGACCGGCTCGGGCAAGTCCACGACGCTCGCCTCGATGCTCGACTACCGCAACTCCGTGCAGGCGGGGCACATCCTCACCATCGAGGACCCGGTCGAGTACGTCTTCGCGCCGAAGAAATCGATCTTCAACCAGCGCGAGGTGGGCAACGACACGCGGTCCTTCCACGACGCGCTGAGGAACGCGATGCGCCAGGCGCCGGACTGCATCCTGATCGGCGAGATCCGCGACCTCGAGACCATGCGCATGGCCCTCACCTACGCGCTCTCGGGGCACCTGTGCCTCGCCACGCTCCACGCGAACAACGCCTACCAGGCGATGAACCGCGTGATCAGCTTCTTCCCGCTCGAAGTGCGCCCCATGCTGCTGCAGGACCTCTCCGTGTCCCTCAAGGCCGTGATCTCGCAGCGCCTGGTGAAGACGGTGGACGGCAAGCGCACGCCCGCGGTCGAGGTGCTCCTCAACACGCGCAACATCCAGGAGCTCATCGAGAAGGGCGAGATCACCGAGATCAAGGAGGCGATGGAGAAGAGCATGTCGCCCGGCTCGCAGACCTTCGAGCAGGACCTCTTCCGCCTCGTGCGCCAGGGCAAGATCTCCACCGACGAGGCGCTCGCCAACGCCGATTCCGCCACGAACCTGGGACTCCTCCTCGGCAACTCGGGGATCATGCCGGCGATGTCGGAGCGGGCCAAGCAGCCGGGGCCGATGCGGCCGGGCTCCGCGGGCGGGCCCTCGTTCGGCGAATTCACGATCAACGAGGAATCGGAAGAGAAGTTCGGCTGATCGAGTGAAGACGCTCGAGGAAAACCTCACGCGGTACGCCGCGTGCCACCGCGACCGCCGCAACATCGCGACGCATTTCGCCGGCATCCCGATGATCGTGATCGCGATCGTGATCGCCGGGGCGAGCGTCTCGATTCCCGCGGGCCCCGTGGATTTCACCCTCGCCGCGATCGCCTCGGCGGCGGCGTGCGTCTACTACTTCCGCCTGGACTTCATCTTCGGCGTGACGATGGCGGTCGCCCTCTTCCTCGCCTGCGCGGCGGCGAGCGAGACGCTCGCGCGACTGGGCACGGCCGGCGGCCTGGGCGCGGCGCTGGCACTCTTCGTGGCCGGCTGGGCGCTGCAGTTCCTCGGCCACCGGTTCGAGGGGATGAAGCCCGCGTTCTTCGACGACGTGCGCCAGCTCCTCGTGGGACCCCTCTTCGTCTGCGCGGAGATCTACTTCCTGCTCGGCGCGCGGCCCGCGCTGCGCGCGGCGATCGAGGAGCGCGTGGGCCCGGTCGTGGCCCGCCGCGCCCGCCCGGGCGCGGGAACCCTCCGATCCTGAAGGGCCCGCGTTGAAGAACGAGACCCTCGAGCTCGCCAAGGCGCTCATCGCCCGCAAGTCCGTGACGCCGGCCGACGAGGGCTGCCAGAAGCTCATCGTCGATCGCCTCGCCCCGCTCGGCTTCCGTGCCGAACCGATGGCCTTCGGAGAGGTCGCGAACCTCTGGATCCGCCACGGCGAAGGCAGCCCCGTCGTGGTGCTCGCCGGCCACACCGATGTCGTCCCCGCGGGACCGCTCGACCAATGGAAGAGCGACCCCTTCGTGCCGGACGTGCGCGACGGACGCCTCTACGGGCGCGGCGCGGCGGACATGAAGACCTCGGTCGCGGCGTTCGTCACCGCCGTGGAGGAGCTCGTGCGCGCGAACCCGAACCATCGCGGCACGGTGGCACTGCTCATCACCTCCGACGAGGAGGGGCCCTCCGTCGACGGCACCGCGCGCGTGGTCGAAGCGCTCAAGCGCCGCGGCGAGAAGATCGACTACTGCATCGTCGGCGAGCCGTCCTCGGCCGAGCGCTTCGGCGACACGATCAAGAACGGCCGGCGCGGCTCCCTCACCGGCCGCCTCTGGGTGCGCGGCGTGCAGGGACACGTCGCTTATCCGCAGCTCGGGAAGAACCCGGTGCACCTCGCGGCGCCGGCGCTCGCCGAGCTGGCGGCGACCGAGTGGGATCGCGGCAACCAGTACTTTCCGCCGACCACGTGGCAGGTCTCGAACCTCCACGCGGGGACCGGCGCGCAGAACGTGATCCCGGGAATGCTGCAGGTGGACTTCAACTTCCGCTTCTCCACCGAGAGCACGCCGGAATCGCTCCAGGCGCGCGTACGCGGGATCCTCGAGCGCCACGGCCTGGAGTATTCCATCGACTGGACGCTCGGAGGAAAGCCCTTCCTCACGCCGCGCGGCAAGCTCGTGGAAACGCTTTCCGCCGTCGTGAAGAGCGTGACCGGCGTGAGCCCCGAGGTGAGCTGCACGGGCGGCACCTCCGACGGGCGCTTCATCTTCGAGATCTGCCCCGAAGTGGCGGAGTTCGGCCCGGTGAACCGCTCGATCCACAAGGTGAACGAGGCGGTCGCGCTGGAGGAGATCGAACCGCTCGGGAGGATCTATCGCGAGACGATCGAGCGGCTTCTCGCGGGGTGATCGTCATTCCCGCGCCGGGCGGGAATCCTCGGTGGAACCGCTGACGAACGCGGATGAACGAAGATGGCCCATGCATCCGTGAAGCCCCGGCGTACCGTCCGCAACCTGCTCGATTACGGAGTCGCGCTGTTCGAGAAGTCGCGCATCTCCTACGGCCACGGCACCGCCAACGCGCTCGACGAGGCCGCCTGGCTCATCCTCTCCTCGCTGGGCTTTCCTCCCCAGGAGATCGACCGCCACCTCGATACGCCGCTCGCCGCGGCGAAGTACGCCACGGCGAAGGCGCTGCTCGAAAGGCGCGTCGCCACCCGCAAGCCCGCGGCGTACCTGCTGAATGAGGCGTGGCTGGGCCGGCACCGCTTCTACGTCGACGAGCGCGTGATCGTGCCGCGCTCCTTCATCGCCGAGCTGCTGCTGGAAAAAGGGGACGGGCCTCTTTTCCCGCGGGGCGGAAAGAAGGGTGCGTCCCCTTTTTCGATCCTCGACCTATGCACGGGCTCGGGATGCCTCGCGATCCTCGCCGCGTTGCGCTACCCGGACGCGCACGTCGATGCCGCGGACCTCTCCGGGGACGCGCTGGAGGTGGCGCGGCGCAACGTCGCCGACTATGGGCTCGGGCCGCGCGTCCGGCTCGTGAAGTCGGACCTCTTCTCGGCGCTCGGCGCGAGGACCTACGACCTGATCCTTTCCAATCCCCCCTACGTGAAGGCGGCCTCCATGCGTACGCTCCCCGACGAGTACCGCAGGGAGCCGCGCCTCGCGCTCGCGAGCGGCGCCGACGGCCTCGACCACACGCGCGCGATCCTCGCCGGAGCCCGCGATCACCTCCGCGCCCGCGGCCTGCTGGTGGTCGAAATCGGCCACAACCGCAAGGCCCTCGGGAAGTCCTTTCCGGACCTCGCCTTCGAGTGGCCGCGGACGAGCGCCGGAAGGGGCTACGTCTTCGCAATCCGGCGCGAAAACCTCCTCCGGCGCGCGCGGGGACGCATGCTATGATTCCCGGCAGAACTCTCGCCCAAAACAAGAGACGAACGGTCCCAACCGAGGATCGCAAGACCGATGCCCAACTCGATTGACAACGTCCCGCTCGGCGGGGCTCCGGTGGACGATCGGCTGCTCGAGGAGGTGGCCGATCTGGTCGTCTCGGCGCTCAACCTCGAGATCGCGGCCGCGCAGATCGATGCGGACGCGCCGCTCTACAAAGAGGGCCTCGGGCTCGATTCCATCGACATCCTCGAGGTAGCGCTGGTGGTGTCGCGGCGCTACGGCTTCAAGCTGCGCGAGGACGACCGCGACAACCTGCGCATCTTCGCGTCGCTGCGCAGCCTCGCCTCCCACGTCGCGGAGCGGAGAACGAAGTGACCGGCGGCCGGCGCGCTGTCCCGTGGCGGGCGGTGCTGGTCTTCCTCTGCGTCTGCGGTGCCGTCCTCGCCCATTTCGCCATCGTCGGACGCTTCACGCCCGCGCTCGGGGCCGCGCTCTCGCTCGCGCCCGCGGCGCTCCTCGCCGCATGGGCCGCGCGCCGCTCCCGGCACCGGGAATGGGCCATCGCGGCGATCGCGCTCGCAGCACTCGCCTTGTGGGCCGGCTGGAGCAGCCTCGAGCGCCACTTCGCGAGCGTCTTCTACCTCGAGCACGCCGGCGGCAACCTCGTTCTCGCCCTGGTCTTCGGGCGCACGCTCGCGCCGCGGCGCGAGCCGCTCTGCACGCGCTTCGCGCGCATCGTGCACGGCGGCGTGCTGCCGCCGCGGGTGGACGAGTACACCCGGCGGGTGACCGCGGCGTGGACGCTCTTCTTCTCGGCGCTCGCCGCGCTTTCCACCGCGCTCTACTTCGGCGGATGGCTCGAGGCATGGTCGCTGTTCGCGACGATCGTGAGCCCGGTGCTGGTCGCGCTGATGTTCGCGGTGGAATACGCGGTGCGCCTGCATGCGCTGCCCGGCGTCGAACGCGTCGGCCTCCTCGCCGGCATCCGCGCGTTCTCGCGCCATTTCGCGGCCTCGCCCGCGCAGAGCCGCTGAAGGAGCCGCCATGTCTTCCCTGGGTGCGCGCCTGCGGTCCCCGAGCGGCCTCCTGCCGCTGATCGGGCACGATCGCGCCGAAGCGATCGCGGCCTGGCAGGCGGGACGGCCGATCACCGCGGGCGAGCTGCTGCGCGACGTCGCGCATGCGGCCGCCGCGTTGCCGGAGGCGACGCACGTCCTCAACCTGTGCTCCGATCGCTACCGTTTTTCGGTGATGCTGCTCGCCGCCGTGGTGCGCGGCCAGCTCACGCTGCTTCCGCCCGCCACCACGCCGCACGTGATCCGCTCGATGCGCCGCATCGCGCCCGACGCGTACTTCGTGGCCGACGATCCGTCGGTCGCGGTGGACCTGCCGCGCTTCGACGTTCCCGGATCCGCCCCCGCGCAGGCGTGGAGCGCCGCGCCGCTCATCCCCGCCGACCGCCCGATCGCGTGCCTCTTCACTTCCGGCTCGACCGGCGAGCCGCAGCCGAGCTTCAAGAGCTGGGGCGCGATGGTGCACGACGCGAAGAACGAGGCGGCTCGGCTCGGAATCGGGCCGGGACATGCGATCCTCGGCACCATTCCCGCGCAGCACATGTACGGGTTCGAATCGACGGTGCTCCTGCCGCTCGCCGCTGGCGCAGCGCTCTCTGCCGAGCGTCCGTACTATCCCGGCGACATCGACCGCGCGATCGAGGCGCTTCCTGCGCCGCGCATGCTCTTCACCACGCCCTTCCACCTGCGCGCATGGCTCGGCGCCGACGATCCCGCCCAGGTCGAAGCGATCGTCTCGGCCACGGCGCCGCTCTCGATCGAGCTCGCCGCCGATGCAGAGCGACGCACGGGCGCCGTGCTCCACGAGATCTACGGATGCACCGAGGCGGGCCAGATCGCCACGCGCCGCCCGACCGCTGCGAGCGACTGGGAGCTCTATCCCGGCATCCGCATGCACGAGCACGAAGGGCGCGCGCTGGTCTCCGGCGCGCACATCGCGGCGCCGATCGCGCTGCAGGACGTGATCGAGGCGCGCGCCGACGGCATCCACTTCGCGCTCCATGGCCGCTTCAGCGACATGGTGAACATCGCGGGCAAGCGCAACTCCCTCGCCTACCTCAACCACCAGCTCACCTCGATCGCGGGCGTGGAGGACGGCGTGTTCTTCGTGCCCGAGGAGCGCGAGGCCGATGCGGTGACGCGCCTCACGGCCTTCGTGGTCGCGCCGCGGCTGACGCGGGCGCAGGTGCTCGCGGCGCTGCGCGAGCGCATCGACCCGGCGTTCCTTCCGCGGCCGCTCGTGATGGTCGAGAAGCTGCCGCGCCAGCTCACGGGCAAGCTGCCGCGCGCCGAGCTTCGTGCGCTCGCCACGCGGCGGGCGCCGCGCGCCGAAGGCCTCCTGATGCCGCTCGAGCTCGCCCTCGCGTTCGAGGCGGGGCGGGACGATCCCGCGTTCGACGGCCACTTTCCCGGCCATCCGGTGCTGCCCGCCGTCGTGCTCCTCGCCGAGGCCATGGATGCGCTCGAACGCGCGACCGGCACCGAGGCGCGCGACTGGACGCTCGAGAGCGCCAAGTTCGCGAGTCCCGTCGCGCCCGGCACGCGCCTAGCGCTCGCCCATCGCGAGGACGCGGCCGGCCGCGTGCGCTTCGAGATCCGCGCCGGGGACCGGCTCGTCGCGAGCGGCGCGCTCGCGCGCGCGGCGCCGCGGTGAGCGCCGCGCCCTCGCCGCGGCGCGCGGGCGGCGCGGCCGAATGGACGCGCCGCGCCGAGCGTGGCAGCCCCTTCCTCATCCGCTTCATCGTCTGGTTCTCGCGGCGCGCGGGGCGCGTGCCCGCACGTGTGCTGTTGCGCGTCGCCGTCGCCTATTTCTTCGTCACCGCGGGCGCCGCGCGCCGGGCTTCGCGCGAGTTCCTGCGCCGCTGCCTGGGCCGCGAGCCGACGCTCGCCGAGCAATTGCGCCTGCTCTTCTGCTTCGGCTCCACGGTCCACGACCGGGTCTTCTTCCTCGAGGGCCGCTTCGACCTCTTCGAGATGGAGGTGCATGGCGCCGAGCTCTTCGACGAAAGCGGCGCGATCCTCATGGGCGCGCATCTCGGAAGCTTCGAGGCGGCGCGCGCGTGCGGCCGGACGCTCCGTCCGGTCGTGATGGCGATGTACGAGGACAATGCGCGCAAGGTGCAATCGGCGCTCGCCGCGATCGCTCCGGAGCTCGCGAAGGACGTGATCGCGCTGGGGCGCATCGACTCGATGCTGCGCCTGCAGGAGCGCCTCGAGTCCGGCGCGCTGGTGGGGGTGCTCGCCGACCGCACGCTCGGCGACGAGCCGGTGATCGACATCCCGTTCCTCGGCGCGCCGGCGCCGTTCCCCACCGGCCCGATGCGCATGGCCGCGGCTCTGCGCGCGCGCGTCGTATTCATGACCGGCCTCTACCGCGGCGGCAACCGCTACGAGATCCGCTTCGAGCCCCTCGCCGACTTCGCGGACCTGGAAGGAGCCGCGCGCGCCGAGCGCGAGGCGCGCGTGAACGAGGCGGTCGAGCGCTACGTGGCGTGCCTCGAGCGCCATTGCCGCATGGCGCCGGACAACTTCTTCAACTTCCACCGCTTCTGGCGATGAGGCCGCCGCACGCGCGCGCGTCCTTCGCGGCGAGCGTCGGCCTCGCGCTCGCCCTGCTCGTTTCCCCCGGCGCGCGGGCCGCGTGGAACCTCGACGCGTTGATGGCGCTGCTCCACGCGAACCCGCCGGGCCGCGCGCATTTCGACGAGACCAAGACCGTCTCGATCCTCGAGCGCCCGCTCGAGACCTCCGGCGAGCTCGTGTTCACGCCGCCCGATCGCCTGGAGAGGCGCGTGACGAGCCCCGGCGACGAGAGCGTGGTGGCCGAGGGCGACAAGCTCGTGGTCGAGCGCGGTGGGCGCCGGCAGGTGGTCGACTTCCGCGAGCATCCCGAGATCGGCGTGCTGATCGAGAGCATCCGCGGCACGCTCGCCGGAGACCGCGCCTCGCTCGAGCGCATCTACCGGCTTTCCCTCGCGGGCGACGAGAAATCGTGGCGGCTCGTCCTCGTGCCGCGGGATCCGGCGCTGCAGTCGCTTGTCGCCCGCGTCTCGATCGAAGGCTCGGAGGCGAAGGTGCAGCGCGTGGCGATCGACCAGGCCGACGGCGACCATTCGCTGATGCAGATCCGCCCGGAGAAGTAAGCGTGCGCCGCGCGCTCCCGGTGGCGCTCTGGCTCGTCGTCGTCGCGTTGTGCGCCGTGCAGGTGGCGCGCACGCGCTTCGTCACGGACCTCTCCTCGTTCCTTCCCGCGGCGCCCACGGCCGAGCAGCGCCTGCTCGTCGACGAGCTTCGCGAGGGCGCATTCTCGCGCGTGATGCTCCTCGCGATCGAGGGATCCGATGCCGCCGCGCGCGCGCGCCTCTCACGTTCCCTCGCCGCGCGGCTCGGCGCCGATCCACGTTTCTCCTCGGTGGCGAACGGCGCGGTGGAAGGCTTCGCGCACGAGAAGGAGTTCCTGTTCGACCATCGCTACGCGCTGAGCCCCGAGGTAAGCCCGCAGCGTTTCGGCGAGGCCGGACTTCGCGCGGCGATCTCCGACACGATCTCGCTCCTCGCCTCGCCCGCGGGCGCGCTGGTGAAGCCGCTCGTGCTGCGCGACCCGACGGGCGAGACGCTGGCGCTCCTCGAGAGCCTGCGGCCCGCGGGTGGCCCGCGCACGGTGGACGGCGTGTGGGCCTCGCCCGACGGCCGGCGCTCGCTCCTCCTCGCGCGCACCCGGGCGAGCGGTTCCGACATCGACGGGCAGGAACGCGCGATGCGCGACGTGCAGGGCGCGTTCGATGCGGCGCTCCGCAAGGCGGGCGCCGGCGTGAGCGGGGCGCGCCTCCTCATGACGGGCGCGGGCGTCTTCTCGGTGCGCTCGCGCGCGCTGGTGAAGCACGACGTGGAGCGCTTCTCGGCGCTCGGCCTGGCGATCGTTGCGATCCTCCTCCTCGCCGTCTACCGTTCGCCGCTGGCACTCGTCCTCGGGCTCGTGCCGGTTCTCACGGGCGCGCTCGTCGGAGTCGCCGCGGTCTCGCTCGGCTTCGGGCTCGTGCACGGCATTACGCTCGGCTTCGGCACCACGCTGATCGGCGAGGCGGTCGATTACTCGATCTATCTCTTCGTGCAGGCGGGCCGCGGCGAGCGCGCGGGCGACCCGGCGTGGCTCGCGGGCTTCTGGCCCACGATCCGCCTGGGAGTCCTCACCTCCATCGCCGGATTCTCGGCGCTGCTCTTCTCGGGTCTTCCCGGCCTCGCGCAGCTCGGCCTCTACTCGATCGCGGGCCTCGCCGCCGCGGCGCTCGCCACGCGCTTCGTGCTCCCGCGGCTCCTGCCGTCGCGCTTGCGCATCCGCGACCTTTCGGCGTTGGGCCGGGCGCTGCAGTCGGCCGCGCGCCGCGCGACGCGGCTGCGCCTCGCGGTCGTGCTCCTCGCCGCGGCCTCGATCGCGGTGATCGCCGTGAAGCACCGCGAAGTCTGGGATGCCGGGCTCGCGAGCCTCAACCCGGTTCCGGCCGCCGAGCGCGCGCTCGACGCCGAGCTTCGCGCCGCGCTCGGCGCCTCGGACGCGCGCTCGATGGTCGTCGTGCGCGCCGCCGACGAAGAGGGCGCGCTCGAAGCGGCCGAGCGCGCGGGGCGTGCGCTCGACCCGCTCGTCGACCAGGGGAAGCTCGGCACCTACGATTCGCCCGCGCGCTTCCTCCCCAGCCTCGCGACGCAGCGTGCGCGCCTTGCGAGCCTCCCCGACGCCGATACGCTGCGCGCGCGCCTCGCGCCCGCCCTCTCCGGGCTTCCGCTTCGCCCCGAGCGCCTCGAGCCGTTCGTCGAGGACGTGGCGCGCGCGAAGGACGCGCCACCCGTCACGCGCGAGTCGCTCGCCCGGACCGCCTTCGCGGCCGCGCTCGACGGCATGCTGTTCCAGGATGCGGAGGGAGGCTGGACCGCCGTGTTGGGCCTTACGCCGGCGAAGCCGGGGGCCGCGATCGACGCCGATGCGGTGCGCGGCGCCCTCGCGAGCGCGGGCATGCGCGGCGCCTCGTTCCTCGACCTCAAGGGCGAGCTCGACCGGCTGTACTCGGGATACCTGCACCGCGCGCTGGCGATGTCGGCCCTCGGCCTCGCAGCGATCGTCGCGCTGCTCTTCCTCGCGCTGAGGAGCGCCTCGCGCGTGCTCGGCGTGATGGCGCCGCTCGCCGCGGGCGTGGCCGTCGTCGCCGCCGCGCACGTGCTCGCCGGCACGCGGCTTTCGATCCTGCACCTCGTGGGACTGCTCCTCGTGGTCGCCGTCGGGTCGAACTACGCGCTCTTCTTCGACCGCCTCGCGCTCGCCCCCGACGCCGCCGCGCCGCGCACGCTCGCCTCGCTCGCGCTCGCCAACGCGACCACGGTCGCAAGCTTCGGGCTGCTCGCGCTCTCGTCGATCCCGGTCCTGCATGCGATCGGCTCCACGGTCGCCGCGGGTGCCTTCGCGACGCTGGTCTTCGCCGCGGCGCTCGCGCGTGCGCCGGGCGACAGTTCCGCGCGCTGAGGCGAGGCGATGCGAACGCTGATTCGCGCCACCGGAGGACGCCCCGCGATCGCGCTCGGCCTCCTCACCGGCTCCTACAGCACGGCGGAGGATTTCGTGCGCGAGGGATTCCTCGAGGGCCTCGAGCGGCGCGGTTTCGACGCATGGGTCGCGATGGGCGAAGTGCGGGCGGCGTACTTCTCGGACGGGAGCGTCGTGCAACGCATCCGCGAGTCGGTGGTCGAACGCGCACGGGGCGAGGGACTGTCGCGCGTGTGGCTCGCCGGGATCTCGCTGGGGGGCCTCGCGTGTCTCTGCTACGCTGCACGCCATGGCGACGAGGTGGAGCGCATGGCGCTCTTCTCGCCCTATCCGGGAACGCGCGAGCTGCTCCGCGAGATCGCCGCGTCCGGGGGAGCCGAGCACTGGAAGTCCGACGCGAAGCCACTCGACCCGGAGCGCGAGGCGTGGCGCTGGCTGCGCGAGCACGGCGCCGGCGCCGAGCGGATCGACTGCTGGTTCGCCTCGGGAGACCGCTTCGCGCAGGGACAAAGGAGCATGGCGCGGCTGCTCGCGCCATCCTCGGTGCACGAGGTGGCGGGCGGACACGAGTGGAAGGACTGGCGAGGCATGTGGAGCGATTTCCTGGAGCGCAACCGGCCGTGAGCACGACGCTCGACGCGCGCGCTCGCCCGCGTCCATGGCGCCCGACGCCGGCGCTGGCCGCATCCATCGGCGTGCAGGGCCTCGCCGCGGCCTCGCTCTTCGTCGTGCCGTCGGCGTGGCCCTGGGCGCTCGGTACCATGGCCGCGAACCAGCTATTGCTCGGCGCATGCGGGCTCCTGCCGCGCACGCACTGCATCGGCCGCAACATGACGCGCCTTCCGGAACCGGCACGCGCGCGCCGCGAGATCGCGATCACCGTGGACGACGGGCCGGACCCGGAAGTGACGCCGCGCCTGCTCGACCTCCTCGACGAGCACGCGTGCGTCGCGACCTTTTTCTGCATCGGCAGCCGCGCCCTCGCGCATTCCGACCTGTGCCGCGAGATCGCGTGCCGCGGTCACGCGGTCGAGAACCATTCGATGACCCACACGGCCGCCTTCGCGCTGCAGACGATCGGCGGCTACCGGCGCGAGGTGCGCGAGGCGCAGGCCGCGATCGCGCGCATCGCCGGCAGCGAGCCGCGCTTCTTCCGCGCGCCGATGGGATTCCGCAACCCGCTGCTCGATCCGGTGCTGCACGAGGCGGGCCTCACGCTCGCCGCGTGGACGCGGCGCAGCTTCGACACCAAGCAACGCGATCCGCGGACCGTCGCCGCGCGCCTCACGCGCAACTTCGCCGCCGGCGACATCCTCCTCCTGCACGACGGGCACGCGGCGCGCACCGGGCGCGGCGTGCCCGTCCTGCTCGAAGCGCTTCCCCGCATCCTCGACGACGCCCGGCGCCTCGGGCTTCGCCCGGTCACCCTGCGCCACGCCGTGCAACCGTGAGCGCGGAGTCGTTCCGCGCGCTCGCCCGCCGCGCCGCGTCGCGCTACGGCTCCGATCGCTTCGCGCGCCACTTCGCGTACTTCAAGCTCACCGGCGACCCGATCTTCCGCCACCTGCTCGAGGGCGGATTGCTCGCCGGCCGGGAGCGGCTGCTCGACCTCGGATGCGGCCAGGGCATACTCGAAGCGCTGCTCGCCGCCGCGGCCGAGCACGCCTCGGGCTGGCCGCGCGAGTGGGCGCCCCTTCCTGCGCCGCGCACGGTCCGGGGCATCGAGCTCGACGCGCACGCCGCACGGCGCGCGAGCGCCGCGGCCGGCGCACGGGCGAGCATCGTCCGAGCGGACATCCGCACCGCCGCCTTCGGCGCCGCGGACGCCATCGTGATCCTCGACGTCCTGCACTACGTCGATCGCCCGGCCCAGGAAGCGGTGCTCGAGCGCCTGCGCGATGCCGTGGCGCCGGGCGGAGTGGTGCTCCTGCGCGTGGCCGATGCGCGGCCCTCGCTCCGGTTCCGCGCGACCATCGCGGTCGACCGGCTCTCGCTTTGGCTGCGCGGTCGTCGCCCGGGCCGCTACCATTGCCGCCCGCTCGCCGAATGGATCGCGCGCCTCGAGGGCCTGGGCTTCGCCGTGGAGCCGCGCCCGATGAGCGTCGGAACGCCGTTCGCCAACGTGCTGCTCGTCGCCCGGCGCGGCTGAAGCCTTGCCCGCACCCGTCCCGATCCTGTAGTTTCGAGCGTCGTGCGTCCCCTGCTCCTTTCCGCCGCCACCCTCGCGAGCTCGCTCGGCCTCGGGCTCGACGCGACCCGCCATGCCCTGTCCCGCGGCGCAAGCGGCCTCGCGCCGTGCCGTTTCGAGACGGCGGCGCTCGACACCTGGGTGGGCGAGATCGCCGGGGTGGACGAGACGCGGCTTCCCGATTCGCTCGCGGCCTGGGATTGCCGCAACAATCGCGCGGCGGAGCTGGGCCTTCGGCACGACGGCTTCGAGGACGCGGTGCGCGCGGCGGTCGAGCGCCATGGCGCAGATCGCATCGGGGTCTTCCTCGGCACGAGCACGGCCGGAATCCTGCAGACCGAGCTCGCCTACCGGCGCCGCGACCCGGGCGACGGCTCTCTCCCCGCGGACTTCGATTACCGGCGCACGCACAACGCGTTCTCGGTCGCGGAATACGTGCGCGCCCGCCTCGGTCTCGCGGGGCCCTGCGCCGCGATCTCCACCGCGTGCTCGTCGAGCGCGAAGTCGTTCGCCTCCGCGGCGCGGCTCATCGAGTCGGGCGTGGTCGATGCGGCCGTGGTGGGCGGGGTCGACACGCTGTGCCTCACCACGCTCTACGGCTTCGGCTCCCTCGACCTCCTCTCGCCATCGCCCTGCCGCCCTTACGACGCCGAGCGCGACGGCATCTCGATCGGCGAGGCGGCCGCCTTCTTCGTGCTCGAGCGCCTCCCCGCGAAGCCGGAGGAAGGCGTGGCGCTCCTCGGCACGGGCGAATCGTCCGACGCGCATCACATGTCCGCGCCGCACCCCGAGGGCCGCGGCGCGCGCATGGCGATGGAAGCGGCGCTGCGCTCGGCCGCGCTCGATCCGGATGCGATCGACTACGTCAACCTGCACGGCACCGGCACCCAGAGCAACGACGCCTCCGAGGACCGCGCCGTGACGGCGGTGTTCGGCGAGCGCGTGCCGTGCAACTCCACGAAGGGCATGACGGGACACGCGCTGGGCGCGGCGGGCGGGGTCGAGGCGATCGTCGCGTTGCTCGCGATCCGCGATGCGTTCATCCCGCCCGGCGTCGGCACGCGGCGCATCGATCCGGCGCTGCGCGCGCGCTACGAGATCGCCGGCGGCAGCGCGCGCGTCGAGCGCGTGATGAGCAACTCGTTCGGATTCGGCGGCAGCAACTGCAGCCTCGTCTTCGGCCGCGCGGAGCACGCCTCGTGACCCTCGCCGCGCGCGTCGAAGGTATCGGCCTCGTGGGGCCGGGATGGTCGAGCTGGAGCGCGGCGCGCGAGGCGCTCGCAGGGCGCGCGGCGTATGCGCGCGCCGCGACCGTCGTGCCGGCGCCGCAGGCGCTGCCGGCGACGGAGCGGCGGCGCGCGGGACAATCCGTGAAGCTCGCGCTCGCCGCGGGGCTGCAGGCGGTAGCCGAGGCCGGGCGCGATGCGGCCGGGCTCGCGGCGGTCTTCGCGTCCTCGACGGGCGACGGCGAGAACTGCCACGCGATCTGCGAGGTGCTCGCCTCCGACGACCGGCAGATCTCGCCCACGCGCTTCCACAATTCGGTGCACAACGCGCCCGGCGGATACTGGAGCATCGCCACGGGCGCAACGGCGAGCGTCGATTCGATCGCCGCCTTCGACGCGAGCTTCAGCGCTGGCCTCCTCGAAGCGCTCGGGCGCCTCGCCACCGACCCCGCCACGCCGGTGGTGCTCGTGGCGTACGACGCGCCGTATCCGGAGCCGCTCTACGGGGCGCGGCCGGTGCCCGACGCGTTCGCGGTGGCGATGGTGCTCTCCTGCGCGCGCGATCGCGGGGGCCCTTCGCTCGCCGCCCATCTCACGCGCGCGGCGGCGCATTCGATGCGCGACCCGCAGCTCGAGCGCTTGCGGCGCGAGATTCCCGCGGCCCGCGCGCTGCCGTTGCTCGAGATCCTCGCGCGCGGCGGGCGCGGCGCGGCGGCGCTCGAGTACTTCGACGGCCTCGCGCTGCGCGTGGAGATGTCGCCTTGAGCGCGCGCGGCCGCGAGTGGCTCGCCTCGCACCTGCCCCATCGCGGCCGCATGAGCCTCCTCGACGAGGTGGTCGAGTGGGACGCGGAGCGCCTGCACGCGCGAGCGCGCGGGCACCGCTCGCCCGGCCATCCGCTGCGGCGCGGCGGACGGCTGCCGATCGCCTGCGCCATCGAATACGGCGCGCAGGCCGCGGCGGCGCACGGCGCCTTGCTGTGGGCGGAGGCGACGCCGCCGGCCGCGGGCTACCTCGTCGCGATCCGCGGCGTCGAGTTCCAGGCCTCGCGTCTCGACGACATCGCGGAAGACCTCGACATCGAGGTCGAGCGCACCGGCGAAGGCGCGGGCGGCGTGCTCTACGCGTTCCGCGTATGCGCCGCGGGACGCACGCTGGCGCGGGGGCGGGTGACGATCCTGCTCGACGCCTCGATCGCGGCCGCACCGTGACGCGGCGCGCCCTGGTGACCGGCGGAAGCGGCGCGATCGGCGCAGCGATCTGCCGCCGCCTCGCCGCCTCGGGCCTCGATCTGATCGTGCACGCCCATCGCAACCCGGAGAACGCCCGCGTCGTCGCCGAGGAAATCGTCGCGGCGGGCGGCAAGGCGCAGGCGCTCGCCTTCGACGTCACCGACGGCGCGCAGTGCGAGGCGGCGCTCGAATCGCTGCTCGAGTCGGCGCCGATCGACGTGCTGGTGAACAACGCGGGCATGCACTCCGACGCGCCGTTCCCGGGAATGCGCCGCGAGCAGTGGCAAGGCGTGATCGACGTCTCGCTGAACGGCTTCTACAACGTGACGCGCCCGCTGGTGATGCCGATGGTGAGCGCGCGCTGGGGACGCATCGTGAGCATCACCTCGGTCACCGCCCAGATCGGCAATCGCGGCCAGGCGAACTACGCGGCGGCGAAGGGCGCGATCCACTCCGCGACGAAATCGCTCGCGCTCGAGCTCGCGAACCGCGGCGTCACCGTGAACGCGGTCGCCCCGGGCCTCATCGCCACGCCCATGACCGAGGGTACCTTCGATCGCGCGGCCATCGAGCGCCTGGTGCCGATGCAGCGTGCCGGACGCCCCGAGGAGGTCGCCGAGCTCGTCGCCTTCCTCGCCTCCGATGCCGCGGGCTACATCACCGGCCAGGTGATCGGCATCAACGGCGGGATGGCGTGAGACTCGGGAGAGGGAGAGTTCATCCCACCCGCGGCTCGGAGGGTTGCGCGAGCTTGCGCCAGACCAGCACCGGCAGCCGCGCGACGAAGCCGAACACGAGCCGCGCATGCATCCACGAAAGCAGCACGTTGTCGCGCCAGTAGTTGAAGTGCGAGACGCCGCCCTGCTCGCGCGTGAGGTAGCGCACCGGTGCGGGCACGTTCACGGGGCGCACGCCGCGCCACACCAGGCGCACCGCCGCCTCCGGGTCGAAGTCGAAGCGCCGCATCCATCGGCTCGCGCGCATCACGGGCACGAGGTCGGCGATCGGATACACGCGGAAGCCGAAGAGCGAGTCGCCGATGCCGGCCCACAGCGTCTCGACGTTCGCCCACCAGTTCGAGATCTTGCGGCCGCGCAGCCGGATCAACGGCGCGCTCGCGTCGAACACCGGGTCGCCGAGGACGAGCGCGCCGGGCTCGGCAGCCGAGCGCGCCATGAACTCCGGAATGCACCATGCCGGATGCTGCCCGTCGGAGTCCATCGTGAGGACATGGGTGTATCCCTCGGCCGCCGCGAGCTCCGCGCCATGGAGCACGGCCGCGCCCTTGCCCTGGTTGTACGGCAGCACGACGACCCGCAGGCCCGCATCCTGGCTCGCCATCGCCTGCAGCCGCTGCGGGGTTGCGTCGGTGCTGCCGTCCACGACGACCCAGACCGGCGACCAGAAGCGCCGCGCGGCGGCCACCGTCTCGAACACCATCGGCCCCGGGTTGTAGCTCGGGATCAGCACGAGGTGCGTGGCCGATCGGACCGGGACGGTCATCGGCGCCGCTCTCCCAGCGCGTTCACCGGGACGCGCTCCCTCGATTCGCCCAGGATCCAGGCGACGCCGATGCCGGCAGCGGCATAGCGCTTCGAGGTGACGAGTGGGCTCGACCCGAACACCGCCCCCGAGAGCGTGTCATAGCGCGCGAAACCTCCGACCCAGAATTTCCGATAGCGCTTCGACAACGCGACGATGAATTCCATTCCCCCGTAGCCGCCGCCGGTCGAATAGGCGGGACGCTGCGGCGTTGCGTACGCGTCCTGCACCTCGTAGAAGTACCGGTTGTAGCGCCTGTCCGTGAAGACCGGCCCGGCGAGCATGCCGAGGTTCCAGCCGCGCCGGCCGAACGGATCGGCGACGTCGAGGCTCACGTTGGGGGAGAACTCGGCGCCGATGAAGCGCGGGTGCGATTCGACCGTCACCGCGGCGCGCAGCGGCAGGCGCAGCTCCAGGCGCGCGTCGTGGTTCGCGGCCTCCCACAGGCGCACGTCGACCGACGGCCCGAACTCCACGCTCGCGCTGAGGTTCGGCATGCCCTCGCGCGCGCTGTTCCTGGAGCTATCCACCGGGAGCGACGCCCCCACGCTCATGTTGAGGTTCAGCTTCTCGCTGCGATAGAAGACCCCGCGCAGGCCGTTGCGGTCCTGGCGCAGGAACTTGCCGCGATAGATGAGATACGGAAACGGCAGCACGTATGCGCGCGACTGCGAGGAGCCGCGGTAGTCGGGGAAATCGAGCACCGTGAGGCCGGCGCCCGCTTCCCAGAGGGGCTCGTCGGCCGCAGCGGACGGCCTCGCGTTGGCGGCCACGAGGGCGGCGGCGAAGAGGAACGCCGCGCGCCTCACCTGGGACCCGCCGCTGCGGGGATCTCGGTATCGTCCCGGATGTTGAGCGCGCGGCGGCGCCACGCCCGCAGCGAGCGCGGCAAATGCACGAGCGAGAACGCGTAGTAGACGGCGCGGAACGCCAGGAGCCCCCGGCGGATCGGCGTGTCGCCGAAGATGTCGCCCGCGAGCACGGACAGGAGCGACTTCTTCATGTCCAGCCGGTCGCTCGGCGACATGAAGAGGTCGCGCATCGTGGGGTTCGTCACCCTGTAGATGAACCAGGAGAACTGCTTCGGCCCCACGCGCATCATGTGCTCGAAGCGCCGGCGCGCCGCCGCCTCGCGCGAAGTCTCCGCGAGGCGCGCGTGCACCACGTCGGCCGCGGCGAAGGCGCTGTTCATCGCGAGCATGACGCCGGAGGAGAACACCGGATCGATGAACGCGTAGGCGTCGCCGACCATGACGTAGTTCTCGCCCTGGCAGCGGTCGCACTGGTAGGAGTAGTTGCCGGTGGCCTCGGGCTCGGCGACGAGCTCGGCGCCCTCGAGGCGCGCAGCGAGCGGCGGGCAGAGCGCGATCGTGTCGAGCAGGAACTCGCGCACCGGCTTCCTGCGGCTCTTCATGTAGTACGGCCACACCACCGCGCCCACGCTCGTCACGCCGTCCTTGAGCGGAATGAACCAGAACCAGCCGTGGTCGAACCAGTAGAGGATGATGTTGCCCGCGGCACGTCCCTCGTCGCGCCTGGCGGCGCGGAAGTGGCCGAAGAGCGCGGAGCTGTTGTGCTTCGGGTTGCGGCGCTTGATCCCGAGCCGGTTCGCGAAGAGCGTGTCGCGGCCGGTCGCGTCGACCAGGAACTTCGCGCGCCATTCGCGCACCGTCGCGTCGGCCATCGTGCCGCGCACCCAGGGCGGGGAATCGCGACCGCCGAGGTCGAACTCGCGCACGCGGCAGTTCTCGTGGGCTTGCACGCCGGCCGCGGCGGCGCGACGGAAGAGGATCTCGTCGAATTCCGAGCGGCGCACCTGGTAGGCCTTCGGCATCGACGGATCCATCGCGTCGGCGAACTCGAAGCCCGAGGTGAAGTCGTGCCAGGGGGAGACGAAGACCGCGCCCCACTTGTCCATGCCGATCGCTTCCATCTCGCGCGCGACGCCGAGCTTCTCGAAGAGCGGCACGTTGGCGGGCAGCAGCGACTCGCCGATGTGGAAGCGCGGATGGGAATTCTTTTCCAGCAGGACGACGCGGTGGCCGCGTTGCGCGAGGAGCGTCGCGGCGGTCGATCCCCCGGGGCCGCCGCCGATCACGACGACGTCGCACTCCTCTACCGCATCGGCCTCGCGCTGTTGTTCTTGCACGGTGCGTCTCCTCGTGTCGGGTCCATTGTAGCGGACCGGCCGAGTAAAGCGTCGGACTGCGCGGCGACGCGGGGGTTCGCTTCTTCAGGTCCCTGCGACCGCGATCCGGACCGGCCCGTCGGAAAATTCGGGCGCGCCGTATTGGCCCGGATTTTCCGATGAGACGCCCGGACGGATCACGCTTGCGGTTGCCGGGACCTGAAGAAGCGAACCCCCGCGTCGCCGCCGCAACCCTCTCCCCGGCTTTCTCCCAGGGGACGCGCAAACCTAGTCCCGCCAGGAAGGGTCGATGCGATCGAGCTTCCGCAGGATGCCGGGCCACGCGATCATGCCGCCCGCCTGGCGCGTCACGGCCTTCGCGGCCTTGCGGATGCCCTCGAGGATCGGTCCCGGGACCGGGACCAGCTCGCCGCCGCCCGCCTGCGCGCGCACCTGGACCTCGCAGGCCTTCTGCAGGATGTACATCGCGAGGAACGCCTCCGCCACGTTCTCCCCGCACGTGAGCAGTCCGTGGTTGCGCAGGATGAGATTGTCGACCACGCCCAGGTCGCGCACGAGCCGAGCCTTTTCCCCGGGATTCAGCGCCACGCCCTCGTAGTCGTGGTACGAAAGGCTGGACAGCGGGAACAGGGACTGCTGCGAGATCGCGAGCAGCCCCGCCTTCTGGCACGACACCGCGACGCCCTCGACGGTGTGCAGGTGCATCACGCACTGCGCGTCGGGCCGCGCCCCGTGCACCGCGCCGTGGATGGTGAAGCCCGCGGGATTGATGTCGAAGGGCGAGTCCATCACCTTGCGGCCCTCGAGATCCACCTTCACCAGGCTCGAGGCGGTGATCTCGTCGAACATCATGCCGTAGGGATTGATGAGGAAATGATGCCCCGGACCGGGGACGCGCGCCGAGATGTGCGTGAAGACGAGGTCGTCCCAGCCGTACATCGCGACGGCGCGGTAGGCCGCGGCGAGGTCCACCCGCACCGCCCACTCCTCGGCGGCGACCTGGCCTTTCACGGAACGGATCAGTGCAGGTTCGGCGTGCATGAAATAATATTACCCCCATGGCCATTGCCGTCGACCGCATCGACCACCTCGTCCTGACGGTGTTCGATATCGACCGCACGCTCGAATTCTACCGGCGCGTGCTGGGCATGGAGCCTATCGCCTTCGCCGGCGGACGGCGCGGCCTCGCCTTCGGCCGGCAGAAGTTGAACCTCCACCAGGCGGGCCGCGAGTTCGAGCCCAAGGCGATGAATCCTGCGCCCGGCGCGATCGACATCTGCTTCGCGACCGAGACGCCCCTCGAGGAGGTCGTCCAGCACCTGAAGGGATGCGGCGTGGCGATCGCCGAGGGGCCGGTGCAGAAGACCGGCGCGCTCGGTGCGATGATGTCCGTCTACTTCCGCGACCCCGACGGGAACCTCGTGGAAGTCTCCAACTACTCCGCCGCCCCGGCCGCGCCATCGCCATGAGCGCCCCCGGCCCCGCCGCCATCGCGCCCGAGATCGCGCACCTGCGCAAGGACTACGCGCTCAAGACGCTCGATGAAAAGGAGGTCGACCGCGACCCCATGAAGCAGTTCGGCGTGTGGATGGTGGAGGCGATCCACGCGCAGGTGCCCGAACCCACCGCCCTGACGCTCGCCACGGCCGACGGCGAGGGCCGGCCCTCGGCACGCATCGTGCTCCTGAAGGGCGTCGATCCGAAGGGCTTCGTGTTCTACACCAACTACGAGAGCCGCAAGGGACGCGAGCTCGCGCAGAATCCGGCCGCGGCGATCACGTTCCTCTGGAAGGAGCTCGAGCGCCAGGTGCGCATCGAGGGCCGGGTGGAGAAGGTGACGCCGGAGGAGTCCGGCGCGTACTACGAGACGCGCCCGCTCGGCTCGCGCATCGGCGCGTGGGCCTCGCCGCAGAGCCAGGCGATCGAGAGCCGCGACTGGCTGGAGACGCGCTGGACCCAGTTCACGGAACGGTTCGGCGAGAAGCCGCCGCGCCCGCCGCACTGGGGCGGCTACCGGTTGGTCCCGGACTACGTCGAGCTCTGGCAGGGACGCATGAGCCGGCTCCACGATCGCATCGTCTACCGGCGGCGCGAAGGCGGCTGGGAGATCGCGCGCCTCGCCCCATGACCCGCCCCACGCCCTTCGACACGAGGCGCCTGGAGGCCGAGCGCCTCACCGGGGAAGCGCTCGAGCGCTCCCTCGAGCAGATGCTCGCCGAGCACGCGCAGGGCAACGACATCTGGGTGTTCGGCTACGGGTCGCTGATGTGGAACCCGGAGTTCGAGTGGGACACCAAGAAGGTCGCGACGGTATACGGCTACCACCGCAGCTTCTGCCTCTGGTCGCGCATCAACCGCGGCACGCCGGAGAGCCCCGGCCTGGTGCTCACGCTCGAGCAGGGCGGGAGCTGCCGCGGGCTCGCGTATCGCCTCGCCAAGGGGCGCGACCGCGACGAGCTCTCGCGCCTGTGGCGCCGCGAGATGTCGATGGGCTCCTACCGACCGCGCTGGCTCGAGTTCCGCTCGGGAAGCGATACGTTCGAGGCGCTCGCCTTCGTCGTCAATCGGCGCTGCACCGGGTATGCGGGAAAGCTTCCGCTCGAGACCATGGTGCAGACCATCGCCACGGCGCGGGGCAAGTTCGGCCCCTGCGCGGACTACCTGTTCCGTACCGAGGCCGCGCTCGCCGAGCACGGCATCCGCGACGAGCGCGTACGAGTGCTCGCAGAGCGCGTGCGCGCGCACATGGAGGCCGCCTGATGACCCCGTCCGATCCCGCCCGCGCCGAGCTCGCCCCGAACGGCAGGCTTCGTGCCGGAATGAACCTCGGTAACGCCCTCTTCACGAAGAAGGACCCCGCGAGCGGCGAGCTGCGCGGCGTGAGCGTGGACCTGATGCGCGAGCTCGCCTCGCGCCTGGGCGTGCCGCTGGAATTCGTCCTGTACGCCACGCCGGGAGAGGTGGCGGACGCGGTGGACCAGGGGGCCTGGGACGTCGCGATCCTCGCGATCGAGGAGGCGCGCGCGAAGAAGATCGCGTTCTCCCCGGCGATGACCGAGATCGAGGCGACCTACGCGGTGCACGAGGACTCGCCCCTGCGCTCGGCCGCGCAAGCCGATCGAGCGGGAATCCGCATCGCCGCGCCGGCGAAGGCCGGCTACGAGCTCTACCTCACGCGAACGCTGCAGAACGCCACGCTTCTTCGCACCAACGGCCACCAGGCCGCGATCGACCTCTTCAACCAGCGGGGGGCGGACGCATTGGCGGGATTGAAGCCGGTGTTGCTCGAATCCGCGGGAAAGATCCCCGGGGCGCGCCTGCTCGAAGGCCGCTTCACCGCGGTGAATCACGGCCTCGGAACCCCGCGCGAGCGCAGCGCCGCCGCGGGCTACCTGGCGGCATTCGTGAAGGAGATCAACGCGTCCGGATTCGTGGCGCGCTCGATCGAGCGCAACGGGGTGAAGGGGCTTTCGGCCGTGAAGTGAAGCGGACAGCGAAGGGAGGGCAAGTGATGAAACGCCTCGTTTGGAAGTGCGCATTCGCGGCCGTGCTCCTCGCTTCGAGCGCCGCGTGCCGCGCCGCGCCATTCGCCTACTTCGTCGACCAGGCCCTCGGATCGGTGACGCCGATCGACGTGGCGACCAATCAGGTCCTCGAGAGCATCGTCGTCGGCGGCAAGCCCGTGAGCGTCGCCGCGGCGCCCGTCGGACACTCCGTCTTCGTAGGCAATCTCGGGTCGCCTGGCACATGCGTGGCTCCCCCGCCCGGAGGTGGCGCCGGAGGGTCCGTCCCCGCGTCGGCCCCGCCTTACGTTTCGGTCGTCGACTCTTCCTCGCGAAAGGTGGTCGCGAGGATCAACCTGCCCCTCACGCCCGCATTGCTGCGGGCGTCGTCCGATTCCACGCGCCTCTACATCGTCGGGACCGATCCCACCGACCCCTGCTCCGCGGCCGCATTCTTCGGCATTCTCGACACGGCATCGAGGCAGCTCGTGAAGCGCGTCGCGCTGCCGGGCGTGGTTCCCACCGACATGGTCGCGGACACCTCGCATTCGCGGGTCTACGTGCGAAGCGCGGGCGCGGAAGTGGACGTGGTCCATGCATCCACCGGCGGCATCCTCGCGCGCATCGACATCGGGCCGGCGATCTTCGGCGCCGGGCTCGCGCTCGACGAGGCGAACGGCCGCCTGTACGCCGCGAGCCAGGACAGCGTGACCGCGATCGATACGTCGAGGGACTCGATCCTCTGGCGGGTTCCGACGTCCGCCAATCCGCTCTCGCTCGCCCTGCATCCCTCGGGCTCGCCGCTGGTGGTCGCGGAAACCGGATCCGAAGTGGAGATGATCGACGTCTCCCGCCGGTCCGTCGCGCGGTCGTTCGGCTTTCCGGCGCCCGTGCAGGGCGTGGGAATGTCGCCGGACGGAGGGCAAGCGTACGTCGTGAGCGGTTCGGGTGCCCTTCCCGGGCCCGATGCGGCGACGCCGATTCGGATGGCGGACTGGACGGCCGGATCGCCGCGATCCATCGGCACCGCCGTCGCCGGGGGCCAGTTCATCGGCAACCTCTCCGATCCGCCCGGTTACCTGCCCGACGCATTGACGGGCCTCTGGTGGAATCCCGCGCAGCCGGGGTGGGGCATGCAGCTCGCCCAGCACCGCGGAGCGATCTTCGCCGTGTGGTTCACCTATGACGAGGACGGAAACCCGAAGTGGTATGCCGCACCGCAGTGCGACGCCTCCGTCGTCCCGACGGACGCGCCGGATGCGAATTGCTCCTCCGAGCTCTTCGAGGTGCACGGCCCGTCGTTCTTCCCGGGCGCGTTCGACCCGCGAACGCAGCGGACGGTCGCCGCGGGCACGCTGCAGCTTCGATTCCAGGACGCGGACCATGCAACCTACGCCGCCTCGGTGAACGGCCAGGCGGTCTCCGGAAGCATCGAGCGGCAGATCTTCCGCACCGGGCCCGTCGCCGGCACGAACTACACGGACCTCTGGTACAACCCGACGGAGCCGGGTTGGGGACTGGGCATCGCCCACGAAGGCGACGTCATGTTCCTCGTGTGGTTCGTCTATGACGACGCGGGCGACCCCGAGTGGCTGGTGGCGCCGAGCTGCATCGTGAAGGCGGGAGGCGACGGGTGCACCGGCGCCCTCTACTCGGCGAGCGGTCCGATGGGTCCTGCGGCGGGCGTGCCCTTCGATCCGTCCAAAGTGAGCGTGGACACCCGCGGCGAGGTCGACCTCACCTTCGATGGCCCGGACGCGGCGGTCATCCGCTACACCGTGGACGGCAAGAGCGCCGCCAAGGCCGTCATCCGCCAGCCGCTCTAGCGCGCGGCCCCGCTCACACCTTCGCGCGCGGATCCCGGCGCGCCAACCGCGCGAGCAGGTAGTCGACTTCCGCGCGCGCGGCCGCGCCGAGCTGCGCCCCGGGCTTCCTCAACGCATCGGAGGCGATGATGCCGCGCCGCATGAGGACGTGCTTGCGCACCGCGAGCCCGGGCCCCGGCTGCTGCTCGTAGCGGATCAGCGGCAGGTGCGCGTCGAAGAGGTCGTGCGCCTCGTCGCGCTTGCCTTCCTGCGAAAGCCGCACCACGTCGACCAGCATGTCGGGGAAGCAGTAACCCGTATTCGCGCCGTCCGCGCCGCGCTCCATCTCGAAGTCGAGGAAGAGCGCGTTGTTGCCGGTGAGGATCGAGATGTGGCGCATGGAGCCGTCGCGCTCGTAGCCGCGCAGCGTCGAGATCTTCTCCAGTCCCGGCCAGTCCTCGTGCTTGAGCATTGCGCACGATGCGTTCTCCGTCACGATGCGTCGGATCACCGCGGGCGCCATCTGCACCGAAAACGTGAGCGGGTAGTCCTGGATCACGAACGGGACGTCCGTGCCGATCGCTTCGGACGCCTGCCGGTAGTACTGGACGATGGAGTCGTCGGTGCGCAACGTATTGGGCGGCGCGATCATCACGCCCGCGGCGCCGAGGTCCATCACGTCGCGGGTGAGCGCGCGCATCGGCGCGAATCCCGGCGCCGAGACGCCGACCACCACCGGCACCTTCACGCGGCCGATCACGCGCTTCACGATGGAGACCGATTCCGAATGCTCCATCTTCGGCGCTTCGCCCAGCTGCCCGAGCACGGTGATGCCGGTGACGCCGGCCCGGACGAAGAAATCGGTCATGCGGTCGATCGACGACTCGTCGATGCGGCCGTCGGGGTGGAACGGCGTCGGGGCGATGACGTAGACGCCTTGCGCTTCGCTGGTGAGCTTCATGTCCGTTCGGGAAGGAACCACAGATGAACACGGATGAACACGGGGTTATTTCTTGCTCTTCTCGTAGCGCGCCTTGTTCTCGGCGTTGGGTGGGTAGAGCCCCGGCAGCGAGGCGCCCTTCTCGACCTCCTGCATGATCCACGCCTCGAGGCGCTCCTGCTCGGGCGCGGCGCCGAGCAATTCCTCGACGAACGCGGCGGGGATCAGCACCGCGCCGTCGTCGTCCACGACCACCCAGTCGTCGGGAAACACCGCGACGCCGCCGCAGCCGATCGGCTCGTTCCAGGCGACGAAGGTGAGGCCCGCGACGGAAGGCGGCGCCGCGGCGCCACGGCACCAAACGGGAAGCCCGGTGGCGCGCACGCCCGCCACGTCGCGCAGCACGCCGTCGGTGACGAGCGCCGCCACGCCCCGCTTCTTCATGCGCGCGCACAGGATGTCGCCGAAGATGCCCGCATCGGTGACGCCCCTCGCATCGGCGACGCAGATGCAACCCTCGGGCATGGCCTCGATCGCCGCCCGCGTGGAGACCGGCTTCGACCAGGACTCCGGCGTGGCGAGATCCTCGCGCGCGGGCACGAAGCGCAGCGTGAACGCCTTGCCGACGAGGCGCGGCTGGCCGGGATCGAGCGGCCGCGTGCCGCGCATCCACACGTTGCGCAGGCCCTTTTTCAGCAGGAGCGTGGTGAGGGTCGCGGTCGTCACGCGCGAAAACGTCTCGACGATCTCTCGGTCTCGGCTCATGGAATCGATTCCCGCGGGGGAAAAAAAAAACGGATCGGCGCCTTGCGCGCCGCCCGCAATTCTACGCGAGCTTGCCGAGGTACTCGCGGATGCGGGCCGCATTCGCGCCCACGTCGCTCGTGCCCACGCGCGAGACGCTGCGCACGTCGACGCGGCTTCCCGTGCCTTGCGGGCGGATGCGCACCACGATGTCGTCGGCGAAACCGAACCAGCGCGTGCGCGCGGTCGCCTCGATGCGCCCCGATTGCGCGTCGCTCGCCACGACTTCCCACCCCATCGCGCGCGCCGCGTCGATCGCGCGCTGCATCTCCTCGCGCGGCGCGTCAGGGACCAGGAGCGGCTTGATGTCGGGGTAGGCCGCGCGCTGCTGCGCAGCCACCTGGGGGCCGCCGTACTCGAAGCCGTTCGGGCTCTTCTCGCGCGCGGCGCGCAGCGCGACGAACTGCGGCGGATCCGCCGGATCGGTGGTGACGTCGTGGATGGGCGGAACGTGCCGGGCCTGCGCACGGAAGATGAGCGGCGGCGTCACCGCCGCGAGCGCGAGGCAGAGGGCGACGATCGGCATCCAGGGATGACGCCTCCAGCGCGGCACCATCGACATCGCGAGGAGGACGACGGAAGCGAACGCGACCACGATGCCGATCCAGCCGGCCAGGACGAAGAGCAGCAGGCCGATCTGCCACGGCCACGCGCCGCCGCGTGTTCCCGGGCCGGAGGCGGCCAGCAGGACGATCGCGAAGACCGCCGCGGCCAACGTGACTCCCCTCGCGACGGCGAGGCCCTTGCCCTGCTGCATTGCGCCCTCCCTCCGGGTTCGCGCGGGTTCAGCGGTTGAACGGATCCCGATTGCCGTTCGACACCGGCTGCGCCTCGCCGTGCGCACTGCCGGCGCTGCGGTTGCGGTGGCGGTTCTTGTTGCGGCGATTGCGGCCGGGCTTGCCCGGGTTGTGCGGATTGCCGGCCCCGTTGCCGCCGCCGCCCGCCTGCGGCCCGCGCTGCTGGCCCTCGCCCGCCGTGCCCGTGGCCGGAGGCGGGTGGCCCTTGCCCTGCCCGTGCTTGCGATGCTGCTGGCCGCCCTGGCCTTGGGCCTGGCCGTGGCCCTGGCCCTGGCCTTGGGCGTGGCCCTGCCCGCCGCCGCGCTTCTTCACGCCGAACGGCTTCGGTCCCCGGCGCCCGGCCGGCTTCGGGCCGAGCGGCGCCTGAGCCTCGACGGCATAGCTGCCGCGATTGCCGTCCACTTCGCGCGGCTGCGCGTCCACGCGGTTGCCGCTGCCATCGCGGTTGCCGTCCACCTCGCGCGGCGGGCGCGGCTCCCGGTTGGCGTGGTAGTCGGCGCGGTTGCCGATGTTGTCGTGCTCGTCCTCTTCGTCCTCCGAGGCGCCCTTCGGCCCCTCGAGCGGCTCGTTCATGCCGGCGAAGTTCATGAGCTCCTGGACCTGCGTCTCCTCCATCTCCTTCATCTGGCCGCGCTTGAGGAACGAGGGAAGCTCCACCGGCCCGAAGCGCACCCGCATGAGACGGCTCACGGTGAGGCCCACGGCCTCGCACATCTTCCGGACCTCGCGGTTCTTTCCTTCGCGCAGCACGACGTGGTACCAGTGGTTCGATCCCTCGCCGCCGCGGTCCTCGATCGAATCGAACTTGCACGATTCGCCCTCGATGTCGACGCCCGCGAGCAGGAGGCGGTTCTGCTCCTCCGTGAGCTCGCCGAGGAGGCGCACCGCGTACTCGCGCTCCACCTCGAAGCGCGGATGCGTCATGCGGTTGGCGAGCTCGCCGTTGGTGGTGAAGATCAGCAGCCCGCCGGTATTGAGGTCGAGGCGCCCGATCGAGACCCAGCGCCCGCCGTTCACCTTGGGCAGCTTCTCGAAGACGGTCGCGCGGCCTTCGGGGTCGTCGCGCGTCACGATCTCGCCCTCGGGCTTGTGGTACATCAGCACGCGCGGCATCGGCTCGCCGAAGCGAAGACGGATGAGCGCCCCGTCGAGCTTCACCTTGTCCCCGGGCCCGACGCTATCGCCGAGCTTCGCCACCTGCCCGTTGATCGTGATGTGGCCCTGGGCGATGAGGATCTCGATGTTGCGCCGCGAGCCGTGGCCCGACTGCGCCATCACCTTCTGCAGGCGCTCGCGCTTCCCGGCGCCCGGCCCGCCGCCCTTGCCGCGGCGCTTGTTGCCGTTCTGTTGAGGGCGTGCCCATTCCGGCACGATTCCGCCCGGCCATTCCAGGCGATGGTTGGGGTGGGGTCTATCCCGCATGGGCTTCTGGCTCCGTGGAGTCTTCGGTTTGCGTTTCTTCGGGTTGGGCATCGTCGAGCAGGGCTTGCTGCTCGGGCGCCGGGGGAGGCGCGTTCTCGACGAGCGCGGCAGGGGCCGCTGCGAGGGAGGCTTGCAGCTCCTCGAGCGGCGGAAGCTCCTCGAGCGACCGGAGGTTCAGGTCGTCGAGGAATCTTTTCGTGGTGGCGAAGATGGCCGGGCGCCCGGGCGTCTCGCGATGGCCGATCGCCTCGATCCAGCCGCGCTCCTCGAGCGCCTTGAGGGTCGGCGGCGAGACCGCCACGCCGCGGATCTCCTCGATGTCGCCGCGCGTGACCGGCTGCCGGTACGCGACGATGGCGAGCGTCTCCAGCACCGCGCGCGAATAACGCGGCGGCTTCTCGTTGGAGATGCGGTCGAGGAATCTCTGGTAGTCGGGCTTCACGCGGAAGCGCCAGCCGGAGGCGACCGCGGTGAGCTCGATCGAGCGCTCGGACCATTCGTCCTTGAGCTCGTCGAGCACCTTGCGCAGGTTGTCGGAGTCGACTTCGCCGGCGAACAGGCGCCGGAGCTGCGGCACCGTGAGCGGCTCGGGGGAGGAGAGCAACGCCGCCTCCAGCACGCGCTTCACGTGCGCCATGTCGACAGGCGCGGGCGCGTCGGCCGCCGGCCCCTCGGCGGGCGGCCCCTCGGCGGGCGGCTCCTCGGCGGGCGGCTCCTCGGGCTCGAGGTCGGGGTTCGTCTGTTCGTTCATGTCTTCACGCGATCGTGAGGGTCGTGCGCTCGCTCTTGAGCTTCACGTAGATGGGTTCGAAGGGACTCTGCTGCGAGATCACGATGAGCGACTCGCGCGCGAGCTCCAGGCAGGCGAGAAAGCTCACGACGAGCAGCGGCACGCCGCGCTCGGGCTCGAAGAGCCGCGAGAACTCGACGAACGTGCCGGGGGCGAGCGTGCGCATGATGCGGCTCATGTGCGCGCGCACCGACAGCTCCTCGCGCGTGATCCGGTGGTGCTTGTTCATGCGCGCGCGGGCGAGGATCGAGCGCCAGGCGTTCGAAAGGTCGGCCACGTGCACCTCGGGCAGGCGCTCGGCCACCTGCTCGATGTAGACCTCGACCAGCGAGAAATCGCGGCCCGCCACCGGCGCCTCGCCCAGCTCGTGCGCCGCCTTCTTCATGCGCTCGTACTCGAGCAGCCGCCGCACGAGCTCGGCGCGCGGGTCCTCGGGCTCGCCCTCGTCCTCGCGCTTCGGCCGCGGCAGCAGCATGCGCGACTTGATCTCGATGAGGAGCGCGGCCATCAGCAGGTACTCGGCGGCGAGCTCGAGCTGGGTCGAGCGCATCATCTCGACGTACTCCATGTACTGGCGCGTGAGATCCGCCATGGGGATGTCGAGGACGTCGAGGGAATGCCTGCGGATGAGGTAGAGCAGCAGGTCGAGCGGCCCCTCGAACGCCTCGAGGAATATCGACAGCGCCTCGGGCGGGATGTAGAGATCCTGCGGCAGCTCCGTGAGCGGCTCGCCGCGGATCTTCGCGATCGGCAGCGCGAGGTCCAGCACCGGCTGCGGGCCGGCCTGGAGCGGATCGCCCGCCGCGTGCGTCGTCATCGAAATCCCTTTGCTCGCCAGACCATTTCCCGCCCTTCCCGTTTCGTCGGCGCTTATCCGCCGATTCAAGGCCTTTCGCTCGCGTCACCCTCAGCTGTAGTTCAATCCCATCGCCTCGCGGATGTCGCGCATGGTGTCGTTCGCGAGGTCGGAGGCCTTCTCGCAGCCGTCCTGGATGATGTTGCGCACCAGCATCGGATCCCCCTCGAACTCGGCGGCGCGCTCGCGGATCGGCTTCAGCTCCGCGTTGATCGCGTCGATCACCGGCTGCTTGCACTCGAGGCAGCCGATTCCGGCCGTCGTGCAGCCCTGCCACACCCAATCCTTCGTGCCGGCGTCCGAATACACCAGGTGCAAGTTCCATACCGGGCACTTGTCGGGATTGCCCGGATCGGAGCGGCGCACGCGGGCGGGATCCGTCTGCATCGTGCGGATCTTCCGGGTCACGCTTTCCGGGCTCTCGCGCAGCATGATCGCGTTGTCCGCGCTCTTCGACATCTTCTGCCCGTCGAGGCCGAGGATCTTCGGCGTCTCGGTGAGCAGGGCATCCGGCTCGGCGAGGATCATCCGCCCGCCGCCCTCGATGTAGCCGTAGAGCCGCTCCTTGTCGCCGAGCGAGAGGTTCTGCACGTCGTTCACCAGCTCCTGCGCCTGCACCAGAGCCTCGTGGTCGCCCTGCTCCTGGAATCGCGTGCGCAGCGTCCGGTACAGCTTCGCCTTCTTCGGCCCCATCTTCTTCACCGCGGCTTCCGCCTTCGCCTCGAAGCCCTTCTCGCGCCCGAAGAGGTGGTTGAAGCGGCGCGCGATCTCGCGCGTGAGCTCGATGTGCGACACCTGGTCCTCGCCCACCGGCACCCGGTTCGCGCGGTAGATCAGGATGTCGGCGGCCTGCATCAGCGGGTAGCCGAGGAAGCCGTAGGTGAGGACGTCGCGGCCCTGCTCGGCGTGGCGCTCGACGAGATCCTTGTACGTCGGTACGCGCTCGAGCCACGCGAGCGGCACGAAGAACGACAGAAGCTGGGTGAGCTCCGCATGCTGCGGCACCCGCGACTGGATGAACAGCGTCGCCTTGGCGGGATCGATCCCGCAGGCGAGCCAGTCCACGAACATGTCCCACACGGTCTGCTCGATGACGGACGGGTCCTCGTAGTGCGTGGTGAGCGCGTGCCAGTCGGCGGCGAAGAACAGGCACGGAAACTCGTTCTGCAGCTTCACCCAGTTCTTCAGCGCGCCGTGGTAATGGCCGAGGTGCATCGCCCCCGTGGGGCGCATTCCGGAAAGTACGCGGTCCTGGAACATTTCTCGGTCTTGTCGTGCGCTATTGCAGCCCGAACAGGCTCAGGAAGAAGCGGTCGCCCGCATTCATGAGGCCGAAGAGCGCCATGCCGAGCGGCTGGTAGACGTTCATGAGCAGGATGAGGCCGATCAGGATCGGGAGCCCGTAGGGCTCGAGGCGCGAGTACGAATAGGCCAGGCGGTTCGGCAGGAGGCTCGTCACGATGCGCCCGCCGTCCAGCGGCAGGATCGGAAAGAGGTTGAAGATCGCGATCGCGACGTTCCAGCCGATGCCTGCGATCGCCACGGCGAACCAGAACTGCGCGACGAGGCCCGAGGTGGGCGATGCGAGCAGGTCGACGGCCTTCGCGACCGCGCCCCAGGCGAGCGCCTGCACGGCGTTCGACGCGGGTCCCGCTGCCGCCACCCACAGCATGTCCTGCTTGGGGCGGCGCAGGTTGTTGAAATTCACCGGCACCGGGCGCGCCCAGCCGAAGAAGAAGCCGCCGAGCAACATCGAAAGCAGCGGGAAGGCGATGGTGCCCACGGGGTCGATGTGCTTCGCGGGGTTGAGCGTGACTCGTCCCAGCATGTAGGCCGTGTTGTCCCCGAAGATGCGCGCCACGTAGCCATGGGCCGCCTCGTGCAGCGTGATCGCGAGGATCAGCGGGATGGCGTTGACGCAGATCTTGACGATGAGATTGTAGGGATCCATCCGTTCGCAGTCTTCAGTGGAGGGCCGCCTTCACGAAGCCGAAGGGGCGGATGTCGCCCTTGCCTTCGCGCAGCAGCACGGGCGCTTCGCCCGAGAGGTCGATCACCGTCGTCACCTGGCCGTCGCAGGCGCCCGCGTCGATCACGAGGTCCAGCTGGTGCTCGAGGTGGCGCCGGATCTCGGCCGCGTCGTTCAGGGCCACGCCGTGGTCCGGCAGGATGAGCGTCGCCGAGAGCAGCGGCTCGCGCAATACCTCGAGGAGCGCGCGCACCACGGGGTGATCGGGGATGCGCACGCCGATCGTGTGGCGCGGGTGCAGCAGGCGGCGCGGCACGTCGCGCGTGGCGCGCAGGATGAACGTGTAGTGCCCGGGGGTGTTCGCGCGGATCAGGCGGAACTGCAGGTTGTCCACCTTCGCGAACTGGCCCACTTCCGCGAGGTCGCTGCACACGAGCGTGAGGTGGTGGCGCTCGTCCACGTCGCGGATGCGGCGGATGCGCTCCATCGCCGCCTTGTCGCCGATGTGGCAGCCGAGCGCATAGCACGAGTCCGTGGGATAGGCGATCACGCCGCCCGCGCGGATGATGTCCACCGCCTGGCGAACGAGCCGCGGCTGCGGGTTTTCCGGATGGACCGAGAAATATTGCGCCATTCGTCGATGGAGCGGCCCCTGGGGCGCCGCAGTCAGGCTGCCTTCTTTTGTTTCTCTTCGGCCGCGCGGCGTTCGCGCCGGCGGCCATTCAACGGGCGGCTGCTAGTGCGCCCACTGGGACCACACGGGCGTGAGCGACGCATGCAGCGGCGGAAGCTTTCCCGGCTCGCATGCGCTCTCTCCCGGCCCGTGGTAATCGGCCCCGCGGCTGGCGAAGAACCCGTGCTCCAGCGCCACCCGCTGCCACGTCGCATATTCCTCGGGGCGATGGCTGCCCGTCACCACTTCGATCGCTTCGCCGCCGAACGCGCGGAACTCCCGCAACATCTCATGGCGCATCATGGGCTTCAGGTCGTAGCGCCCGGGATGCGCCAGCACCGCGGTTCCGCCGGCGGCGCGGATCCACGAAACCGCATTTTCGAGGGTTGCCCAGCGATGCGCAACATAGGCGGGCTTGCCCTGCCCCAGGTACTTGTCGAACGCGGCCTGCGCATCCCGCACGCGTCCCTCGCGCACCAGGTGCCGGGCGAAATGGGACCGGCTGAGCTTCGCCTCGTTCCCGGCGAGCCCGAGGGCTCCTTGCAGGGCGCCGGGGATGCCGATCCGCTCGAGCTCCGCGGCGATGCGCTGCGCGCGGCCGAAGCGGCCCTCGCGGATCGAATCCAGGCCCTGCGCGAGCGCCGCCGAGGCGGGGTCCACATGCAGGCCCACCACGTGCAGCGTCGTGCCGCCCCAGCTCACCGAGATCTCCACGCCGGGCACGAACGCGATGCCGGCCTCGCGCGCGGCGCAGCCGGCCTCCTCGAGGCCGGCGGTCGTGTCGTGGTCCGTGAGCGCAATCGCATCCACCCCGGTGCGGGCGGCGAGCTCGATCAGCTGGGTGGGCGACAGCAGGCCATCCGACGCGGTCGAATGGTTGTGCAGGTCGAAATTTTCCAAGCGCAGCCCAGGGGGAAACAACCGAAATTATATCAAAATGAGACCCTTACCGCCATGACCGAACAGCGTATCCACTTCGTTCCGAGCGACGAGGGCCAGGCGGCCTCGCGCGAGATGGTGCGCCGCTACGAGGCCCTCGCCGCCTCTCGCGGGCCGGACCGCGATCCGGCGCAGGCCGAGGCGTTGCGGCGCAACCTCGCCGCGCTCGAAGGCCTCGACCGCCAGTACGGCGGCGCGGCGCCGATCGAGCTGGAGGGAACCGAAACGCTGGTCGCCTCGATCCTCGCCGCGATCGCGCCCCTGGGCGAGGCCGAGCTCGTGATCGCCGTCGCGCTGTGGGCGCTGCGCCATCGCGTCGAGATCGCGGCCGTGGAGCCGGTGGTCAATGCCCTCGCGGAGCGCTCCAACCGGGCGAAGGACCGGCGCGAGCTCGCCGCGGTGTTCAGCCTCATGCAAGCCGTGATCGAGAACGTCCGCGACCGGCTCGGCGCGGACCTCGAGCGCTCCAACCCCGAGCGCCCATGGCGCATCCTGCATGCGAACCTCGCGATCACCGCGATCCGCAGCGAGGATCCGGCGCTCCTCGATGCGGCGTTCGACGCGCTCGACGCCGCGCTCCCCGACGAGCGCGGGACCTTCTACGGCGAGGCGCTCGCACTCGCCCTCGCGCCGGGCGTCGCGCCGGCGGTGCGCGATCGCATCGAGGAGCGGCATCGCCGCTCGGCGCCGCGCTAGGCGTTGGCGTGTCATAATTGCCGGTTGAATGCCGTCCCGGCGCATTTCGTGAAATTCCTTTTCGATTTCCTTCCGCTGATCCTCTTCTTCGCCGCCTTCAAGTTCGCGGGCATCTTCGTCGCGACCGCGGTCGCCATCGCCGCGACGATCGCGCAGATCGGCTGGTCGCTCGCGCGCCGGCGCAAGGTCGCGGCGATGCAGTGGACGAGCCTCGTGATCATCGTCGTCTTCGGCGGCGCCACGCTGCTGCTGCACGACGAGACGTTCATCAAATGGAAGCCGACCGTGCTCTACTGGGCGGGGGGCGGCGCGTTCCTCGCGAGCCTCGCCTTCGGACGCAACCTCATCAAGTCCATCATGGGCGCGGAGATCGAGCTTCCCGAGCCCGTGTGGCGGCGTCTGTCGATCGCCTGGGGCGTCTTCTTCCTCCTCGCCGGCGCGCTGAACCTCTACGTCGCCTACAATTTCCCCACCGCGGTCTGGGTGAACTTCAAGGTGTTCGGCAGTCTCGCGCTGATCGCCGCGTTCGTCGTCGCGCAGTCGTTCTGGATCGCGCGCTACCTTCCCGACGAGGAGCGCAAGGCCCCGGTCGCCGCGAACGCGAACCCTCCCCCGGAAGCCTGAATGCTCTACGCCATCATCTCCGAGGACGTGCCCGGAAGCCTCGCGCGGCGGCTCGATGCGCGCGGCGCGCACCTCGAGCGATTGAAGGCGCTCCAGGAGGCCGGGCGGCTGGTGCTCGCGGGGCCGCATCCGGCGATCGATTCCGGCGATCCCGGCCCCGCGGGATTCTCCGGCTCGCTCGTGGTCGCCGAGTTCGCGACCCGCGAGGCGGCGATCGCCTGGGCGGCCGAGGATCCGTATTGCACGGCCGGCGTGTATGCCCGGGTCACCGTGAAGCCCTTCCGCAGGGTGCTGCCGTGAGCGAGCCGCGCGCGGTGCACCCGGTGGAGCGGGCGATGCGCGAGCGCCTCGCCGCGCTCGCGCCGCTCGAGCTGGATTTGCGCGACGAAAGCGGGCAGCATGCGGGCCACGCGGGATCGCGCCCGTCGGGCGGCACGCACTGGCAGCTCACCATCGTCTCCGACGCCTTTCGCGGCAAGGGTGCGGTGGCGAGGCACCGAATGGTTTATGAGGCCTTGGGCGACCTCATGAAGGGGGAGATCCACGCCCTGAAGATCGAGGCCTCCGCGCCCGAGCAGACTTGATTCACCACTCCGAGTTAAAGGAAACCTTCATGCAACGTACCCTCAGGAACCTCGCCGTCGCCCTCGTCGCCGGCAGCTTCGCGCTCGGCGCGGCGGCGCAGGACAAGGCCGCGCAGGACAAGGCCGCGAAGGCGCCCGTGGCGGCGCCCAAGGTGGTCGTGAACGGCGTCACGATCCCGCCGTCGCGCTTCACGGTGATGGCGAAGGAGCTCGACGCGCAGGGCCACCCCGCGAGCGCCGAGCGCGACAAGGCGATCAAGGAAGAGCTGGTCAATCGCGAGGTCCTCGCGCAGGCGGCGCGCAAGCGCGGCCTCGACAAGAATCCGACCGTGGAGGCCGAGATGGACATGGCCCGCCAGGCGGTCCTCGTGCGCGCGCTCTTCGAGAGCGAGGTCAAGGCGCATCCGATCACCGATGCCGACCTGCAGAAGCAGTACGACCAGTTCAAGGCGTCGATGGGCACGAACGAGTACAAGGTCCGCCACATCCTGGTCGACAAGGAAGACGAGGCGAAGGCGATCATCGACCAGCTCAACAAGGGCGCCGATTTCGCGAAGCTCGCGAAGGAGAAGTCGAAGGACCCCGGCTCCAAGGACAACGGCGGCGACCTCGACTGGGGTCCCCCGGGCCGCTACGTGAAGCCGTTCGCCGACGCGGTGACTTCCCTCAAGAAGGGCGAATACACCAAGACGCCGGTGAAGACCGACTTCGGCTACCACGTGATCCAGGTCGAGGACATCCGCCCGCTCAAGGTGCCGACGTTCGACGAGATGAAAGCCCAGTTCCGCCAGCGCGCGCAGCAGCAGCAGATCCAGAAGCTGGTCGCGGAGCTGCGCCAGAAGGCCAAGGTCGAAGAGCGCTGACCGCGCTCCTCGGGCCTGAACGGGGGCGGCTTCGGCCGCCCTTCGTTTTTCGTACGCTGCGAAACCCCGCGTTCAGCCCACCCAGGACCGCGCGTTGCGGAAGATCCGCATCCAGGCGGAGTCCTCGCCCCAGGAATCGGGATGCCAGGATAGAGCGACCGTGCGGAACACGCGCTCGGGGTGCGGCATGAGGATGGTGAAGCGCCCGTCGGGCGTCGTGACGGCGGCGATCCCTTCGGGGGAGCCGTTGGGGTTGTACGGATACGCCTGCGTCGCGTCGCCGCGGTTGTCCACGTAGCGCATCGCGACGAGCTGCCGGCACGCGTCCATCTGCGCGCCATCGCGGAATACCGCCCGGCCCTCGCCGTGGGCGGTGGCGATCGGGATGCGGCTCGCCTCCATCCCGGCGAAGAAGATCGAGGGCGAGGGCTGGATCGCGACCAAGGCGAGGCGCGCCTCGTATTGTTCCGAGAGATTCCTCTCGAAATGCGGCCAGTTCTCCGCGCCGGGGATGATCTCCTTCAGGTTCGACATCATCTGGCAGCCGTTGCAGGCGCCGAGGGCGAAGGAATCCGGCCGGTCGAAGAAGTGCTCGAACTCGTCGCGCGCGCGGTCGTTGAAGAGGATCGACTTCGCCCAGCCCTCGCCCGCGCCCAGCACGTCGCCGTAGCTGAAGCCGCCGCAGGCGGCGAACCCCTTGAAGTCCGAGAGCGACACGCGGCCCGCGATGATGTCGCTCATGTGCACGTCCACCGCCATGAAGCCCGCGCGGTCGAACGCGGCCGCCATCTCCATCTGGCCGTTCACGCCCTGCTCGCGCAGCACCGCGATGCGCGGCCGCTCGCCGCGCGCGATGAGCGGCGCGGCGACGTCGTCCGCCGGATCGAAGGTGAGGCGCGCGTCGAGCCCCGGGTCGCCCTCGTCGAGGAGCCGGTCGTATTCCTGGTCGGCGCAATCGGGATTGTCGCGAAGGCGCTGGATGTGGTGCGTGACCGAGGACCACGCGCGGTGCAGCTCCGAGCGCTTGCGCGCGAAGACCGGCCGCGCGTTCACCACGATGCGGATCTCGCCCGCCTCGTTCGGATGCCCGATGACGTGCGACTCCATGGAGAGCCCCGCATCGCGCAGCAGCCTCATCACCGCCTCGCGCTCGGAGCGCCGGATCTGCAGCACGGCGCCCAGCTCCTCGTTGAAGAGCGCGCCGAGGACGCGCTCGCGCAGGCGTGCGGGAAGGCCGAGGATCTCGCGCTCGTTGCCGTCGACGTCGAGGCCGGATGCGTCGAGCGCGAAGTTGTCGAGGTACACCGTGACGCCCGCGCGCGAGGCGAACGCCATCTCGCAGAGCGTCGCGAAGAGCCCGCCGTCCGAGCGGTCGTGGTAGGCGAGGATGCGGCCCGCGGCGTTGAGCTTCTGCACGGCGCCGAAGAAAGCCGCGAGCTTCGCGGGATCCTCGCAGTCGGGCGCGCGATCGCCGAGCTCGCCGAACACCTGCGCGAGCGCGGAGCCGCCGAGGCGGTTCTTCCCGCCGCCGAGGTCGACCAGCACGAGCTCGGTCTCGCCCGCCTCCATGCGCAGCTCGGGCGTGAGCGTGCGGCGCGCGTCGCTCACGGGCGCGAAGGCCGAGACGATGAGCGAGAGCGGCGCGATGACCGCCTTCTCCTCGCCGCTCGCGGGATCGCGCCACGTCGTGCGCATCGACATCGAGTCCTTGCCGACGGGAATCGAGATGCCGAGCGCGGGACAGAACTCGAGGCCCACCGCCTTCACCGTGTCGAAGAGCGCGGCGTCCTCGCCGGGATGGCCCGCGGCGCACATCCAGTTCGCCGAGAGCTTCACGTCGCCCAGGTACTGGATGGGCGCCGCGGCGATGTTGGTGATGGCTTCGCCGACCGCCATGCGGCCCGAGGCCGGCGCGTCGAGGAGTGCCAGCGGTGTGCGCTCGCCGATCGCCATCGCCTCGCCCTGGTAGGTCTTGTATCCGAAGGTCGTGACGGCGCAATCGGCGACGGGAACCTGCCACGGCCCCACCATCTGGTCGCGCGCGGTGAGGCCGCCCACGGTGCGGTCGCCGATGGAGACGAGGAACGTCTTGTCGGCAACCCCGGGAAGGCGCAGCACGCGCTCGGCCGCTTCGTCGAGCGAGACCTCGCTCAGGTCGAACGAGCGCGGCTCGCGGCGCACGCGGCTCGCCTCGCGCTCCATGCGGGGAGGCTTGCCGAGCAGCACCTCGAGCGGCATGTCCACGGGACGGTTCCGGAACAGCGGATCGTCGACGACCAGCTCCTGGTCGGCGCGCGCCTCGCCCACCACCGCGAAGGGACAGCGCTCGCGCTCGCAGATGCGTCGGAACTCCCCGAGGCGCGCGGGCGGGATGGCGAGGACGTAGCGTTCCTGCGCCTCGTTCGACCAGACCTGCATCGGCGTCATGCCCGGCTCCTCGATGGGAACCTTGCGCAGGTCGAAGGTGGCGCCCACTCCGCCGGAATGCGCGAGCTCGGGCAGCGCGTTGGACAGCCCGCCCGCGCCCACATCGTGGATCGAGAGGATGGGGTTGCGCTCGCCCATCCGCCAGCAGGCGTCGATCACCTCCTGGCAACGGCGCTCCATCTCCGCGTTCGCCCGCTGCACCGAATCGAAGTCGAGCGACTCGATGTTGGTGCCAGAGGCCATCGACGAGGCCGCGCCGCCGCCCAGCCCGATGAGGAATCCCGGGCCGCCGAGCTGGACGAAGAGCGCTCCGGCCGCGAGCGGCTTCTTCTGCGTCTGCTCCGCGGCGATGTTGCCGACGCCGCCCGCGAGCATGATCGGCTTGTGGTAGCCGCGCACCTCGCCGCCGGCCGCGAGCTCGAAGGCCCGGAAGTAGCCCGCGAGGTTCGGGCGGCCGAACTCGTTGTTGAACGCGGCGCCTCCGATCGGGCCTTCGATCATGATGGAAAGCGCCGAGGCGATCCTTCCGGGGCGGCCATAACGCGCCTCCCAGGGCTCGATCGCACCCGGGATCTCGAGGTTCGAGACCGAGAACCCGGTGAGGCCCGCCTTGGGCTTCGCGCCGCGCCCCGTCGCGCCCTCGTCGCGGATCTCGCCGCCCGCGCCCGTCGCCGCGCCCGGATGCGGCGCGATGGCGGTCGGGTGGTTGTGCGTCTCGACCTTCATGAGGATGTGCGTGGTGTCGAGGCGATGGGCCCAGGTGCCCGAGCCGTCGGGCTCGAAGCGCTCCACTTCCGTGCCCTTCATGACCGCGGCGTTGTCCGAATACGCGACGATCGTCCCGCGCGGGCTCCGGCGGTGCGTGTTGCGGATCATCGCGAAGAGCGATTGCTCCTCGCGCCGGCCGTCGATCGTCCAGGACGCGTTGAAGATCTTGTGGCGGCAATGCTCGGAGTTCGCCTGCGCGAACATCATGAGCTCGACGTCGGTGGGATTGCGGCCGAGCTTCGCGAAATTCTCGACGAGGTAGTCGATCTCGTCGGGCGCCAGGGCGAGGCCCATCGCGGCGTTCGCCCGCTCCAGCGCCGCGCGCCCGCCGCCGAGGAGGTCCACCGTCGCGAGCGGCTGCGGCGCCGCATGGCGGAAGAGTCCCGCCGCGTCCTCGAAGTTCGCGACGACGGCCTCGGTCATGCGGTCGTGGATCACGCGCGCGATCGCCGCGAGGTCGTCCGCGGAAGGCGCACGCGCCGCGTGAACGTAGTACGCGACGCCGCGCTCGATCCGCGCCACCTTCGCGAGGCCGCAATTGTGGGCGATGTCGGTCGCCTTCGACGACCACGGCGACTCGGTGCCGAAGCGGGGAAGGACGAGGAGCAGCGTCCCCTCCGGCTCGCCGCGCGGCGGCACACCGTAGGTGAGCAGGCGCTCGAGCACCTGGCGTTCCGCCACCTCGAGCGGCGCATGAAGGGCCGCGAAGTGGACGAAGCGGGCGTCGAGGCGGATGGATCGCGAGAGGGTTTCGGGCAGGGAACCCGCGAGCTTCGCGATGCGGAAGGCGGAGAGCGCAACCGCGCCGGGCAGCGTCAGGACCTGCTGCAGCGGCGCATCTTGCGGATACATGGAGGAATTATACCGGACCGGAAAATCCCCCCGGCGAGGGCGGCCCGAGCGGGCCGCGCGCCTCAATCGCCTGCGGCAACGCGCTCGCCGAGCGCGGACGTGCGGCCTTTCCCGCCGTGGCGCGGAAGGCGCGAGGAGATGCCGCGGCAGAGCCCGAGCACGGCCTCCCCGATGGCGATGCCGATGGCGTAGCTACGCTCGCCGCCCATGCGGCGGATGCGCTCCTCGACCGGGAGCAGCTCGGTGTGACGTTCGTTGTCGACCACGTGGGGCCTCCTTTTGGGAAGTTCGCGAGAGTCGCGGGGTCGCTCCTCTCTCTCGCCCTCAGGATAGCGGTTTTGCTGCGGCGCAACAAACGAGTTGTTTTGATGCGATGGCGCAGGAATTCTCACGGGTCGCTCGCTTCCCCGCGCCAGGCCGTCACCAACGCGTCCGCGGTAGCGAGCGAGCGCGCGGCTCACCGCGCAGACCGTCCGCGAAATCGAACAGGCCCGGGATCACCTCGCGAGGATCTGCCAGGCGAGGATCGCCTGCGCGGCGAAGCCCCCCAGGAAGCCCAGCGTGCGAAGCCAGGGCACCGCGAAGGTGTACGCGAGCGCATGCACGAGGCGCGCCCAGAGGTAGAGGATCGCCGCTCCTTCGGTGGCCGAGTTGCCCACGCCGGCCGCCTGCGCCGCGAGCACCAGCGCGGCGAACACGACGAGGTTCTCGACGGCGTTGCGGTGGGCCTTCATCAGGCGCTCCGCCCACGGCGATTGCGGCTTCGGCTGCGCAGGGTAGCCGACGGTATCCGCGATGCCCCGCTTCACGAAGCGATCGAGCACGTACGGGACCCACATCAAGCCCGTGAGCACCGTCGCGTACGCCAGGTACTGGATCTCGATTTTCATCGTGCCCCCCTTGTTCGCGCGGCGTTACGGACGCAGGTACGACCAGCCCTCCCGCTCGCGCCTCATGATCTCGACGACGCCCGAGGGCACGTAGCCGATGCCGTCGAGCATGTCCGCCTTGGCAAGCTTGCGCGCGTGCATGGTGTTCTCGCACGCCATGACCTTCACGCCCGACAGGGTGGCCGCGTCGATGCGCTGCGCCACGGAAGAGTCCTTCTTCAGCATGTCGATGCCCGGCCCGAACGCCACCACTTCGACGTCCACCCGCCCGGCACCCATGTCCTTCTGGATGTTGTGCGCGTTGTTGAGCGCGAGGTTCCACCTTCCGGGATCGGCTTCGCTCACCTGGACGACCACCCGCTGCCGGGCGGCATCGGCCGACTGCGCCGTCTGCCCCATGTGCCTGCAGCCCCCCAGGGCGACCGTGGCGGCGGCGCAGATGCCCAGCAACGTCGTTTTCGCGTCCATGCTCCCTCCTCTTCGTCGTGCTGGCCGGAGAACGCTTTGAGCGCGAAGTCTAATCCGATCCGGGCCCCCTCGCAGGCGGCGCCCCTGCGAGTTAGAGTATGGACCGGCCTTTCACCGCGCCGAGGGGCCCATTGGACGACACCGCCGCCGTCGCGACATTCCTTTTCACCGACATCGAGGGAAGCACCCGCCTCTGGGAGCGGGAGCCGGAGCGCATGCGTCCCGCGATGGCGCGCCACGACGCGCTCGCGCGCGAGGCGGTGGAGGCGCACGCGGGCGAACTGGTGAAGAAGACGGGCGACGGCCTGCATGCGGCGTTCCACGATCCGCTCGATGCGCTCCTCGCCGCGGTCGACATCCAGCTCGTGCTCGCGCGCCTCGCGCAGGAATCGGGATTCGAGCTCCACGCGAGGTGCGGAATGCACCTGGGAGCGTTCGAACGCCGCGACCGGGACTACTACGGCACCGCCGTGAATCGCGCGGCCCGCATCATGGCGGCCGCGCACGGCGGGCAGGTGCTGCTTTCGAAGGCCGTCGCCCAGCGCCTGGAAGGACGCCTGCCCGGAAGCATCGCCTTGCGCGACCTGGGCATTGCGCGCCTGCGCGATCTCGCGAATCCCGAGCGCATCTACCAGCTTGTGCATCCGCAGCTGCGTTCCGGGTTTCCCGCCCTGCGATCGCTCGAGGGCACGCCGAACAACCTGCCGCATGTCCCGAGCACGTTCATCGGGCGCGAGCGCGAGCTCGCCGAGGTCCTCGGGCTGCTCGGGCGCACGCGCCTCCTCACGATCACCGGCATGGGCGGCCTCGGCAAGACGCGCCTCGCGCTGCAGGCGGCCGCCGAAGCGGTGGATGCGTATCCGGACGGGGTCTGGATCATCGAGCTCGCCGTCGTGCACGACCCGCGCCGCGTCGCGCAGGCGGCCGCCTTCGCCATGGGCGTGAAGGAGGAGCCCGGGCGCCCGGTGATCGAGGCCCTCGAGCGGCATGTGCGCGATCGGCACCTGCTCGTGATCCTCGATAACTGCGAGCACGTGGTCGAGACGAGCGCCGAGCTTGCGCGGCGCCTGCTTTCCGCGGGCGCCTCGGCGTCCGTGCTCGCGACCAGCCGCGAGCCGCTTCGCATCCCCGGCGAAGTGGCCTATGCGATCGGCGGCATGTCGCTCCCCGAGGTCGGAACCGGAGAGTCGTTGAGCGACTCGGAAGCCGTCCGCCTCTTCCTCGACCGTGCCGCGGCCGCGCGGCCGGGGTTCTCGCTCACCGCCGCGAACGCCGCTTCGCTCGCTACCATCTGCCGCGACCTCGACGGCATCCCGCTCGCGATCGAGCTCGCGGCCGCGCGCGTGCGCTCGCTCCCGGTGGGTGAGATCGCCGCGCGCGTGCGTGACCGCTTCGGACTCGTCACGTCGCGCGACCCGACCGCGCTTCCACGCCAGCGCACGCTGCGCGCGTTGATCGACTGGAGCCACGACCTGCTCTCCGAGGAGGAGCGGGCGCTGTTCCGCCAGTTCGCGGCGTTCCAGTCGGGATGCACGCTGGAGGCGGCGGAGGCGGTCTGCGAGCTGCCGGCGGGCAACGAAGTGCTCCCCGTGCTCGAGCAGCTGGTGGACAAGTCGCTCGTGCTGCTCGACGACGATCCGCCGCGTTACCGGATGCTGGAGACCGTCCGCCAGTACGCGCTCGAGCGCATGGAGATCGCGAACGAGGGCAGCGCGCTGATGCGCCGGCATTTCGATTTCTATCTCGCTCTCGCCGAGCTGGCACCCGCGGGCCTCGTCGGCGAGGAGCGCGCACGCTGGCTCGCGATCCTCGATGCGGAGCGCGAGAACATCCTGGCGGCCCACGCCTGGGCGCAGCACGGAGCGGTCGACGCGCGACGCGGCCTTCGGCTCGCGAGCTGCATGAAGCGCTACTGGATCGAGCGCGGCTTGCTGGAGCTCGGCGAGCGCGTCACGCAGGAAGCGCTCGAGCGGCCCGGAGCGCGCGAGCCCGACGAGGACCGATGCCGTGCCCTCTTCGACGGGGGGCAGCTGCGCTATTTCATGGGGCGGTACCGGGAGGCGCGCCGCGATCTCGGAGAAAGCCTCGCCATCGCACGGGCGCTCGGCAGCCCGAAGAAGATCGGAGCGGTCCTGCAGCCGCTCGGCATGGCCGCGCTCGGCGAGGGCGACCACGAGCTCGCCGGGACGTGTTTGCGCGAAGCGCTCGAGCTCGCGCGCTCCCTGGACGATGCGCGCGACATCGCCCGCGCCGCGAACGTCCTCGGCCAGCTGCATCGGCTGGAGGGGGCGCCGCACGAGGCGGCCACGCTCTTCGAGGAGACGATCCGCATCTCCCGAGCGCAGGGGGACCGCGAGATGGCCGCCGTGGGCGCGCTCAATCTGGCCATGGTTTCCATGGACCGCGAAGAGGGCGCCTTCGCCGCGACGTGCGTGCGCGAAGCGCTGGAAGCGGCGCAATCGCATCGCTCGCTGCCGTTGCTCAAGAGCGCCTTGGAAACCGCCTCGGGGCTCGCGGCGAAGCTCGCCGACGATCGCGCTGCCGCACGGTTCTACGGCGCCGCGGAAGCCCAGGCGCAGAAGAGCGGCCTGCGGCGCGATCCCGCGGATGCCGCATTCCTGGCCCCGCTCGTGGAACGAAGCCGGAGCCGTCTCGGCGCCTGCGCATTCGCCGCCGGCGAAGCCGAGGGCCGTGCGCTCGGCGAGGCCGAAGCGGCCGCCGAAGCCCTGCGTTGGCTCGCCGGGCGCCCGACGGTGCCCGCCGCTACATGTCGTTGATACCCGTCGGGTCGAGGGCTGGGCAAGCGTGCCCGCCCTGCACCACCTTCACGCCGTAGTGGTAGATGCCGTTATCACCGGAGTCGTGGAAGACGAACTTGTCCCGGCCCGCCTGCTTGAGGGTGAAGACGTTGCGTCCCTCGCTCTCCTTGAAGACGATGCCGTCCTTGGCGAACTGGGCGTCGCCGTCGATCTTCCAGGTGACCTCGACTTCGTGTCGGGCGTCGCCGCCCAGCACGAGCGCGTAGGGCTCGACCGTCACTGCGCAGCTCGAGTCGACGGACACCACGACCGTGCACCTGGATGCGCCGCAGTAGTCGGCTTTGCGGGTGTTGAGCCTCTGGACCTGCACGTCCTTTCCGCCGATCGCCTGCATCGACGGGACCGGAGGGACACAGGCGCAGGCCGAAACCAGGGCGGCCGCGAGCAGCCAGGACTTTTTCGTCATTGTTTCCTCCCTGTCGGGTGTGCGGGGCTTGCGCCGCCAAGATACTCCTATCGCCAGCGCAGGATCACCCGAATTTTCCGCAATGTCTGCGCCCGCGCCATGCCCGGGAGGATGAGGATCGTCCGGTCGAACCGCGCCCCCTGCGGGCGCCAGCGCACGACCACCAGCCACGCGGCGACGAAGCCGCCGTCGCGCAGCTCGCCGCTTCGCCATCCGCCCGACGCCGACTGGACCGCCACCTCGCCCGAGACGCGGATCGCGAGCGCGCGCGGACCCGATGCGCCAGGCAAAAACGGGATGCGGCTCGCGGCGGCGAGCGCGGCGCACAGCGTCCAGGTGCACGCGAGGATGCGCGCGATGGCCGGCGCCGGCGTGAGCGCGACCACGGCGAGCGTCGCGAGCGCGAGCCCGGCGACCAGCGCCACGGGCCTGCCGCTATACTGGAAGCGGCAAACCACGGTAGCCTCCTCGCCCCCCATGTCGTCCTGGTTCTCCTTCCTAGCCAGCCGCGGCGCGCGCCTCGACGCCGCCGGCGTGATGGACTTCGGCGATCCCGCGGCGGAGCTCGCGGCCGCGCGCGACCACGCCGTGCTGGTCGACCTCTCCCATAACGCGCTCCTCGCCGTGACGGGGGACGACGCGACGGCGTTCCTGCACGCGCAGTTCACCAACGACGTGCAGTCGCTCCCGGAGGGCGCCGCGCAATGGAGCGGCTGGTGCTCGCCGAAGGGGCGGCTCCTCGCCACCTTCCTGCTGGTGCGCCGCGCGGACGGCTACCTGCTTATGCTTCCCTCCGAGATCGCGGGCGCATTCGCGAAGCGCCTCTCGATGTTCGTGCTGCGCTCGAAGGTGAAGATCGCGGACGCGAGCGATAGCACCGCGCGGCTCGCGTTCGCCGGCAAGACCGCCGGCGTGATCGTCGCCCGCGAGTTCGGCTTCACGCCGGACCCGATGCGCTCGGTGGAGAAGGACGGCGCCACCTGCATCGCGCTCGACCACGAGCGCTTCGTGATCCTCGCGCCGATGGAGAAGGCGCCCGCGCTGTGGGAGAAGCTCGCGGAGAACGCGACGCCCGCGGGGCCCGACGCATGGACGTGGTCGCTCATCCAGGCCGGGATTCCGGTCGTGACGGCGGCCACGCAGGAGGCGTTCGTGCCGCAGATGGCGAACTTCGACCTCGTGGGGGGCGTGAGCTTCCGCAAGGGCTGCTATCCGGGGCAGGAGATCGTCGCACGCACCCAGTATCGCGGCATCCTCAAGCGTCGCATGGCGCGGGTACACCTCGCGGGCGACGCGCGTCCCGCGGCGGGCGAAAGCGTGTACGGCGCCGCGTTCGGCGACCAGGCGGCGGGGACGATCGTGAACGCCGCGCCCGCGCCCGGCGGCGGTTACGACGCGCTGGTGGTCGGGCAGCTCGAGAGCCTCGGCGGCGGCGAGCTGCGTTGGCGCTCGCCGGAAGGCCCGCGGCTTGAGGTACGCGCGCGGCCCTACGAGCGCGAGATGGCGGAGCCGGCCGGGCGCGAGTAGCCGCGCCGCGCGAGCCGCCACGACCTGCCGATCGTCGCGTCGAGTCCGTCCTTGCGCAGCCATTCCAGTTCCGCGCCCCGGTGAAGAAGAAGAGCTCCGCCCCGCTGGTGGCCCTCGCCGCCATGGTGCTGGTCTGGGGCTACTCGTGGATCCTGATGAAGATCGGGCTGCGCTACGCGCACCCGTTCGATTTCGTGGCGCTGCGCGCGGGCATCGCCGCCGTGCTGCTCTTCGCGCTGATCGCGATCCAGGGGCGCGGGTTCCGGCTGCCGGGCTACCGGATGGCGTTCCTGCTGGGGTCGCTGCAGGTGGCACTCTTCATGGCCCTCACGCAGACGGCGCTCCTCTTCGCCGGTCCCGGGAAGACTTCGGTCCTCACCTACACGATGCCGTTCTGGATGATCATGTTCGCGCACGCGATCCTGGGCGAGCGCATGCGCGGGGCGCAGTGGATCGCCGTCATCCTCGCGTTCTTCGGGCTCATGCTGATCGTCGCACCGTGGCGGCTCACGAGCTTCGCCGGGAGCGCGCTCGCGATCGGAGCGGGGGCCGTTTGGGCGATCTCCGCGGTGCTTTCGAAGAAGTGGCCGACGCACGCCGACACGCTCACCTTCACGGCGTGGCAGCTGCTCTTCGGCACCCTGTGGCTCACGGCGCTCGCATGGCTGCATCCGCACCCGCCGGTCCAATGGACGCGCGAGTTCGTGCTCGTGATCTTCCTCTCCGCGGCGTTCGCGACCGCGGGCGGATGGTGGCTCTGGACCTACGTGCTCGCGAACAGCAGCGCCGGAATCGCGGGCCTGAGCTCGCTCGGCATCCCGGTCATCGCGGTGCTCGCCTCCGCGCTGCAATTGGGCGAGCGCCCCGAGCCGCTCGAGCTCGCCGGGATGATCGCGATCGGCGTCGCGCTCGGGCTGCTGGGCTGGATCGGCCTGCGCCGCTCCTCACTCAAGCAGGTCGGAACCACAGATGAACACAGATGAACACAGATAGGCCGGCAAATGGAATTGCAGCGCGACCATGGCCACGATGCGATTCCCTTTCCTCACTCATCTGTGTTCATCCGTGTTCATCTGTGGTTCCCGCCTTTCCCGCAGCGGAGCGAAAGCGCTTCACCCCCTCCACGATCTCGCGCCGCGCGTCCTCGGGCGTTCCCCATCCCTCGACCTTCACCCACTTGCCGGGCTCCAGGTCCTTGTAGTGCGCGAAGAAGTGCTCGACCTGCGAAAGCGTCACCTCGGGAAGGTCGCGCACGCTGTCCACCTGGCGGTAGAGCGGCGTGAGCTTGTCGATCGGCACCGCGAGGAGCTTCGCGTCGCGCCCGGCCTCATCGGTCATCTCGAGGAGCCCGATCGGCCGGCAGCGCACCACCACGCCCGGCACGAGCGCGAAGGGCGTGATCACGAGGACGTCCACCGGATCGCCGTCCTCGGAGAGGGTCTGCGGGATGTAGCCGTAGTTGCACGGGTAGTGCATCGAGGTGGACACGAAGCGGTCCACGAAGAGCGCGCCGGTCTCCTTGTCCACCTCGTACTTGATCGGGTCCGAGTGCATCGGGATCTCGACGATCACGTTGAAGTCGGAGGCGAGGTCGCGCCCCGCATCGACGCGGTTGAGGCTCATGCTTCTTCCTTCGATTCAGCCACTAGCGGCGGATTTTTGGTAAATTGGTGCAGGTCTCGGGCTCGATTATCCATGAACCGCAGCCTTCCCCTCATCCTCACGCTGGACCAGCACGGCGTCCCGCATCGCTGGGTCACGTGGCAACAGGCGGTCTGGTACTACGCCAAGGAGCGCGTGGCGTGGGAGCTGGGGCGCGAGGCGTTCACCATCTACGGCGGATGCTCGCATCGCACCGGCGAGCGCTCGAGCATCACCGCGAATTCCATCATCGCGATCCGCGGCAAGGCGCTCGCGATCAAGGGCTTCCACCAGGTCCCGCCGCTCAACAACCGCGAGCTCTTCAACCGCGACCATTTCCTGTGCGCGTTCTGCGGCGGCGACTTCTCGCCCTACCGGCTCACGTGCGACCACATCATGCCGATGTCGCGCGGCGGCCGGGACACCTGGATGAACGTGGTGACCGCGTGCCGCGCGTGCAACCAGAAGAAGGGCAACCGCACGCCGGAAGAGGCGCACATGCAATTGCTCTACGCGCCCTACGTGCCGAACCGCGCCGAATTCCTGATCCTCGCCAACCGCCGCATCCTCGCCGACCAGATGGAGTTCCTGCGCCAGCACGTGTCGGCCAACTCGCGCATCAACACGCGGCGCGCGCCGGCGGCGCACAAATCCCCCGTCAACTGAAGCGCGCATCGGCCCGACGCGGGCTCAACCGCCCGGCGGCGGAGCGGCGGCGGGCGATGGCGCCGGAGCCTCCAGCTCCTGCTCCTGGTCCTCGCGCAGGCCCAACGCCTCGAAGTACACCGAGCGGTGGCGCAGGAGGCTGCCGATCACCGAAGCGAGCACGCAGGCCGGCATCGCGGCCATCACCACGTTGTAGTTGCGCGTGATCTCGAAGACCATGATCGCCGACATCGCCGGCGCGTGCGTGGTCGCCGCGAGGAGGCTTCCCATGCCGACGAGGGTCCACAGCGCCTGCGAATGGCTCGCCTCCGGAATCAGGAAAAGATGCGAGACCATGAGGCCCATCGCCCCGCCCAGCGCGAGGGTTGGGGTGAGCACGCCGCCCGGGATGCCGGCGGCGCTCGCCGCGGTCACCGCGACGATTCGCAGCGCGCACACCAGCGCGACGGCCGACAGCGTCCAGTGGTCGACGAGGAACGATTGCACGACGCTGTAGCCGTTGCCCCAGACTTCCGGGAGCACCAGCGAGAGGAGCCCGATCACCAATCCCGCGAAACCCATGCGCAAGGGCAGCCACGTGACACGCGCCATGTACGCGCGGCGCGAGACGTCGAGCAGCCACAGGAACATCGGGCCCACGAGCCCGGCGAGGAGGCCCAGCAGGCTCGCGTCGAGGAGGTCGCCGAAGCTCACCGCGGGAACCGGGAGGGCGAGGTAGAGCGCGCCGGTGGCAAAGCTCTGCGTGGTGAGCTCGCCGATCACCGCGGCGACGAGGACCGCGGCGATCTCGCGCAGCTCCAGGCCGCCCAGGATGATTTCCGCGACGAAGAGCGTCCCCGCGATCGGCGCGTGATAGGCGGCGGCGAAACCGGCCGCGGCGCCGCACGCGACCACCAGTCGCCGGTGCGCGCGATCGGCGCGCCCGATGCGCCCGATGATCGACGCGATGAGGGCCCCGAACTGGATCATCGTGCCCTCGCGGCCGATGGTGATGCCGCCGCTCACCGCGATGAGCGACGACACGGTGCGCAGCAGGTTCGGCGCGAGCGGGAGGCGCCCGTCGCCCACGCGCACGGCCTCCATGTATTCCGGCCCGCGCGGACGCCGGATCCAGCGGTGGCCCGCCCACATCACCAGCCCGCCGATCGCCGCGGCGAGCGGCGGGATCAGCGCGCGTTGCCAAAGCGGCAGCTCGGACGCGGCGGCGACGAGATGCTGCTGGTCGGTATAGAGGCGCATCACCGCGTACATCGCCTGGCGGAAGCCCTCGACGGCGAGCGCGCTCGCCACGCCGACCACCGCGGCGATCACCAGCATCGGCACCATCGGATCGAGGCCCACGCGCAATGCCGCGCCCAGGGCGCCGAGGCGCTCCCAGCGCTTGGGCGCCGTGACGGTGCCGCCGGAAGCGACGGAATCTGGCGCGGGATCGGAGCCGGAGTTGGGTGGGGGAAACGCTTGCGTCATGCTGGCGATGGAGACCGCTCTTCTTCCGGCGGCGAACTACCTCCCTGCCGCCAGCGTCCTGCGTAATGCTCGACGACAAGTCACGGAGCATCGGCGAGTCGAACCCGGAAAGTATGCCATACCCCGGCACCATTCCGAGCGTTTACTGCGCAGGGTCGACGTCGCGGGCGATGATCGCGCCGTCGTCGGTGGGCTTCGCCATCGGGTCCCGGGCGGCGCGCTGGCGTCGCTCAGGAGGGGCGCGGATTGCGCCCGCGCGGCTTGCGTGCGCCCGAGCCCGCGATGGCCGGCTCGCGCGCCACGTCACGGCCGATCTCGATACGCAGCCAATCGACGAAGTCGCGCGCCTCGGCCTTGTCGCGCGCCCGCGAGGAGAAGATCGCGTGGAACCCGCGCCCCGGTGAAGTGGGCGCGCCGAAGAGCGCGACGAGCCTGCCTTCGCGGATGTACTGCTCGGCGAGCGTGAGGCGGCCGAGCGCCACGCCCTGTCCCAGGAGCGCCGCCTGCAGCACCTGGTCGTACTGGTCGAAGGAGAGCGCGGTCTCCGGGGAAAGCTCCTCGACGCCCATCGCCTCGAGCCACGCAGACCACGAAAGCCACGGAAAACGGCCGGCGGGGTCGTGGAAGCCGAGCAGCACGTGCCGGCGCAGGTCCGCGGGATTGCGCAGCGCGAGGCGCGCCTTGCGCGACTCCTTGGCGTACGCGGGGCTGCACACCGCCGCGACCCGCTCGCTCGCGAGGTGCGTCGCGCCGGGCGGCACGCGGTCGAGCGCGCAATCGCGGATCGCGACGTCGATGCCGGCGCGCTCCATGTCCACGACCTCGTGCGTCGCGGTGATGCGCACGTCGATGCCGGGATGGGCCTTGCGCCAGCGGGCGAGGCGCGGCACGAGCCAGATGGAGGCGAAGGACACGGTGGTCGTCACGGTGAGCACGTGGCCGTTGCGCGATTCGCGCAGCGCCCGCGTCGCCTCGCGCACGTCGGCGAGCGCCGGCCCGATCGCCCGAAGGTAGGCGCGCCCTTCCGTGCTGAGCGCGAGGGCCTTGTGGCGCCGCTCGAAGAGCTTCACGCCGAGGAATTCCTCGAGCGCGAGGATCTGCCGGCTCACCGCCGACTGCGTGAGGAAGAGCTCGGCGGCGGCGCGCGTGAAGCTCAGGTGCCGCGCGGCCGATTCGAAGCCGCGCAGCAGGTCGAGCGGCGGCAGGTCGCGGCCGGGCTTATCCATTCCTATTGCTCATGCAAGCCATGCGCCGATTTCGTTTGTGCCCCGAACCCTGTAGAGGGAAACTGCCTCCCCATGCGATGCATTGTGCATGCGAAAACTTCATCCATCAAGGAGACGGTCATGGAGATGCTCGTGGATACCCCGGTGCTCGAGCTCACCGCGGGACAGATGGTGACGCTGGTGGACGCGGAAGGCACCCGCATCCTTCCGCAGCGGGGGCAGGTGTGGATCACCCAGGAAGGGGATCGCGAGGACCATATCGTCGCCGCCGGCGAGACGCTGGTGGTGCTGCGGCCCGGGCGCACCCTCGTGCAGGCGCTCGAACCCACGCGCATCGCGATCCGCGCGGCGCTCGAGGCGGCGTAGGAGGCGCGATGGCCACCATCGTCCAGGATGGGACCTCGCGGCTGGTGCGCGGCTTGGCCGCCGCGGTACAGCGCTTCGCCGAGCGGCTGGAGCGGCCGGCGATGCCGTCCCGCGCGCTCGAGCCCCGGAAGCCCTCCGAGGATGCGGACGAGCGCATCCGCGAGCGCCGCCACCAGATCTTCGTCCGCTACTACTGAGGAAAGGGAACCCGTCCCCTTTCCGCTACGCGCGCTCGATCAGCATCGCGTCGCCGTAGCTGAAGAAGCGGTAGCGCTCCTTCACGGCGTGCGCGTAGGCACGGCGGATGTTCTGCGTGCCGGCGAAGGCCGAGACCAGCATGAGCAGCGTCGAGCGCGGCAGGTGGAAGTTGGTGAGCAGGCGCTCGACCACGCGGAAGCGGTAGCCGGGGACGATGAAGAGCTGCGTCTGCGCGGTCCCGGCCGCGAGCTCGCCCGCGGCCGCCGCCGATTCGAGCGCGCGCAACGTGGTCGTCCCTACTCCCACCACCCTTCCGCCGCGCCCTTTCGCCGCCGCGATCGCGTCGACCGTTTCCTGCGGCACGCTGTACCACTCCGAGTGCATCACGTGACGCGAGACGTCCTCGACGCGCACCGGCTGGAAGGTGCCCGCGCCCACGTGCAGCGTGAGGCTCGCGAGCGCGACGCCCTTCGCTCGCAGCGCATCGAGGATCGCGGCATCGAAATGCAGTCCCGCGGTGGGCGCGGCGACGGCGCCCGGGGCGCGCGCGTACACGGTCTGGTAGCGCTTCTCGTCCTCGGCCTCGGGGGCGTGCTCGATGTAGGGCGGCAGCGGCACCTCGCCCCATGCGTCGAGCACGTCGAGCACCGGCCCGTCGGGGAAGAGCAGCTCGAAGAGCTCGCCCTGCCGCCCGAGCACCTCGACCACGCCGCCCCGCGCGAGGCGGATCTGGCGCCCGGCGCGCGGCGGCTTGCTTGCGCGCACGTGCGCGAGCGCGCGCGATGCGTCGAGGATGCGCTCGACGAGGATCTCCACCTCGCCGCCGGTGTCCTTGCGCCCGCGCAGCCGCGCCTTGATCACCTTCGTGTCGTTGAACACCAGGACGTCCTTCGCGTCGACCCGGTCGACGATGTCGCGGAAGGTGCCGTCGTGCATCTCGCCCGTGCGGCCGTCGAGGTGCAGGAGGCGGCTCGCCGAGCGCTCGCGAGCGGGATGCTGGGCGATCAATTCGGGGGGGAGGTCGTAGTCGAAGTCTTCGATGCGCATTGACCGATTATAATTTCGGGAGCGTAAGGAAACGGCTGACATCACGAACGGTGTTGGAGCGGACGCAGAAGTCGCGCCGCTCGACACCGGCGAGCAGGACGGTCCGGGCGACGCCTGCGCCGCTCGACACCGTCAGACAAATGTCCCTTTGCCGGGATGGCGGAATTGGTAGACGCACGGGACTCAAAATCCCGCGGTGGCGACACCATGAGGGTTCGATTCCCTCTCCCGGCACCATCACGAATGCCACCGGAGAATCCATGCTGGTCCTCGGCAACGAAGACATCGAACGACTGCTTCCCATGGCCGACTGCATCGCGGCCCTCGAGCCGATGTACGCCGACTTCGCGAACGGAAAGGCGCTGCTCTCGCCGCGCGTCGACAACGTGGCGCCCACCTCGCACGAGGGCGCCTACTACGCCTTCAAGCACATGGGCGGCACCTGGCCCGCGCGCGGCATCCAGGCGCTGCGCATCAACTCGGACATCGTCACCCACCCGATCGTCGCCGGGAAGCCGCGGCGCGAGAAGAAGCCGCTCGCCGACGGTCGCTGGGTGGGCCTCGTGATGCTCTTTTCCACCGTGAACGGAAAGCTCCTCGCCATGTTCCCCGACGGCGTGATGCAGCGCCTGCGCGTGGGCTCGGCGAACGGCATCGCCATGAAGCGCCTGGCGCGTGCGGACTGCCGGCGCCTCGCGTTGATCGGCACCGGTTGGCAGGCGGGCGCGCAGCTGATGGCGGCGCTCGCGGTGCGCAGGTTCGAGGAGGTGCGCGTCTACAGCCCGCGCGAGGCGAGCCGCAGGAGCTTCGTCGACGAGGCGCGCGCGCGGTACCCGGGCGTGCGCATCGAGGCCGTCGCCTCCACCGCCGAGTGCGTCGAGGGCGCCGACGCCATCATGGCGGCCACCTCGTCGATGGTTCGCGTGCTCGAGCCGGCGTGGCTCAAGCCCGGCGTGCACGCGAGCTGCATCAAGTCGCAGGAAGTGGACGCCGAGGTGCTCGACCGCGCCGACGTCGTCGTCGTGCACACGGCGCAGCAGGCGAAGCAGATGGACAACGTCCTCGCCGGCACACCGAACGTGACCGAGGAGCACCGGAAGGGCTGGTGGAACTCGCCCGAGCGCTCGACGGCGTCGTATCCCGACCTCGGCAAGCTGGTCGCGGCCCTCGCGCCCGGGCGCACGCGCGACGACCAGTCGACGCTCTTCGTGAACAACGTGGGCCTCGGGCTGCAGTTCGCCGCGGCCGGCGCGCTGGTGCTCGAGCGCGCGAAGGGCGCCGGCGCCGGGCACGAGCTTCCCGACGACTGGTTCACGGAGAACGTGCACCCGTAGCGCGGCCCTTCAGCGGCGCTCGACGATGATCTCCTGGTAGAGGTCCTCCCACTTCTTCGACTCGCGCAGGACCGCCGCCGGGTCGATGAAGCGCACGTCCTTGCCGCGCAGGTTGCTCTTCACCTTGCGATTCACGGGCGCGAGGTGCAGCTTCGCGAGCAGCGGCTGCGCCTCCCCGATCATGTACTCGTAGAAGAGCATCGCCGCGTACGGGTGGGCGGCCTTGCGCGAGATCCCTTCGCCGTTCGGGCGCGCGAGAAGCGGGCCGATGGAGGTCCAGTCCACCGGCGCTCCCTTGCGCCGGTCCTGGTCGATCTTGAAGCTGTAGCAGGTGAGGCTCAACGCCACGTCGCCGGACTCGACCAGCTGCGCGAGAAGGGCGTGTCCCTTCCTCACCGAGAGGCCGTTGGTCGCGACGAGCTTGCGGAAGTACGCGAGCCCCTTCTCTTCTCCCATCTCGCCCACCACCGACTGGAACCAGTCGGCGTCGTTCGCCTCGATGCCGAGCCGCCCCTTCCAGCGCGGGTCGAGCAGCTCCTCGAACGAGCGCGGCACCTCGTCCGGCTTCACCAGGCTCGTGTTGTAGCACTGCACGAAGACGTTGAGCCGCGTCGCGACCCACTCGCGATGCGGAAAGAGCGCCTGCGGGATGAGGTCGGCGAAGAGCGGCGATTCCACGCGCTGCAGCAGCCCCTCGTGCTGGATCTCCTCCATCTCGGGGCCGTTGGTCTCCACGATGTCGAACCCGGGATGTCCCGCCCTTCCCTCGTTCGCCACGCGCTGGACGATGTTCTCCGAGCTCGCGCGCCACAGGTTCACCTTCACCCCGTAGCGCCGCTCGAAGTCCGCCTTCACCTTCACGGCGCTGTTCGCGGTGAGCGAGGTATAGACGTCCACCACGCCTTCCTTGCGCGCTCCCTCGAGCACGCGTTGGGCGCGGTCCGGGCTCGTATCGAGGGCAAGCTCGGCGATCGAGGCCGCCCGCGCGAGGCCGGCCGATGCGGCGAGGATCGCCACCAGCGCGGCCGCAAATGCCTTGCGTTCCATTTCGAGGACCCTCCCCTTGCGAGCGATCGGCCGATTCTAACAAGCGATCCGACGCGCTACACTTCGTCCCACATCACGGAACGGGGAGACCGTCGGTGCGCAAAGTCCTGTTCATCTTCAGCGTGCTTTCCGACGCCGACGTCGAGTGGCTCGCACAGGCCGGCGAGCGCCTGCACGTCGAGGCGGGCGCGCAGGTCATCGAGCGCGGCGTGCGCATCGACCACATCTATTTCGTGCTCGAGGGGCGCCTCGCGATCCGCGCCGCGTCGGGCGCGGCCGTGGCGACGCTCGAATCGGGCGAGATCGTGGGCGAGATGTCGCTGGTGGACCCGGCGCCCACGGTGGTGACCGTGGAAGCGGTGACGGAGTCGACGCTGCTGCGCATCGCGAACTCCCGCGTGCGCGAGAAGCTCGCTTCCGACCTCGCCTTCGCCGCGCGCTTCTACCGGGCGCTGTGCGTCTTCCTCGCCGACCGCGTGAGGAACACCACGCAGCGCCTGGGCTACGGGAGCGGCCCCGAGGAAGCGCGCTCGCGCGGCGAGCTGAACGAGGAGCTGCTCGACAACGTGCATCTCGCGGGCGCGCGCTTCGAGCGCATGCTCAAGCGCCTCGCCGGCTGACCGACGTGCCGGTCGAGGACTCGCAGATCTTCCGCAAGGCCGCGCTCGAGCGCCTCGCGTCGCCGGAGCGCCTCGACGAGCGCCTCGAGGTCGCCGCGCTCCCGCGCACGCTCCTCGCCGGGCTCCTCGCCGCCCTCGCGGCCGTCGCCGCCTTCGCCGCATGGCTGCTGTCGCGCCCCTGAGCGAGGAGCGGGAAGACTCCGGGGGCGCGCCCGCCGCGCGCGCGCCCCTTCCCGACACGGGCCTCGCTCGAACCCCGACCATCCTGCAGCTCGAGGCGGTCGAATGCGGCGCGGCGGCGCTCGCGATGGTGCTCGCGCACCACGGGCTGCACGTGCCGCTCGAGCAGATGCGCGTCGAGTGCGGCGTGACGCGCGACGGCAGCAAGGCGGGCGGGCTGCTGCGTGCGGCGCGCGCGCGGGGCATGGAGGCGCGCGGCTACCGCAAGGAGCCGGGCGAGCTCGCGCAGCTGCCGCTTCCCGCGATCGTGTTCGTGAACTTCAACCACTTCGTCGTGCTCGAGGGCTTCGAGCGCGGGCGCGTGTGGCTGAACGACCCGGCCCGCGGCCGGCGCGCGCTCGACGCGGAGGCGTTCGACCAGGCGTTCACCGGGGTCGTGCTCACGTTCGAGCGCGGGCCCGACTTCCGCCCCGGAGGCGAGCCGCCCTCGGCGCTGCGCTCGCTGCGGCGCTTCCTCGCGGGCCACCGCGGCGCCGTGGCGCTCGCGTTCTTCGTGGGGCTCGCGCTGGTGATCCCGGGGCTGGTGCTGCCGCGCATCCTCGGGCGCTTCGTGGACGAGGTGCTCGTCGCGCGCTCGAACGACGCCGCGCTCGCGCTCCTCGCGGGCCTCATCCTCGCCGCGCTCGCGCGCTCCGCGCTCCTCGCGCTGCAGGCGCGGCTCGTGACGGGCACCTTCAACCGCGCGGCGAACGATGCGGCGCGGCGCTTCGTGGCGCATGCGCTGCGGCTCCCGATGACCTTCTACGCCCAGCGCTCGGCAGGCGAGCTGGCGGCGCGGGTGGAATTGAACGAGCGTGCCGCGCAGGCGGTCGCCTCCGACGTCGCGCCGCTGGTACTGGACGCGCTCACGGCAAGCTTCTTCCTCGTGCTGATGGCGCGAATGGAGGCGACGCTCACGGTGGTGGCGCTCGCCTGCCTCGCGCTCGAGATCGTCGCGTGGCGCGCGCTCGCCGCACGCACCGGGCAGATGTCGCAGGAGCTCTCGGTGCAGGCGGGAAAGCTCGCCGGCATCGCGACCGGAGGCCTCGCGGACATCGAGACGCTCAAGGCCGGCGGGCAGGAAGGCGCGCTCTTCCTCAAATGGATCGGGCTGCAGGTGCGCTTCGTGAACGCGGCCACGCGCGCGCAGCGACTCATGCTGGCGCTGGGCCAGGCGCCTGCGCTCCTCGGGCTCGCCGCGCAGCTCGCGGTGCTCGGGATCGGGGCCGCGCGCATCATGCAGGGTGCGTTCAGCGTGGGCGACCTGGTCGCGTTCCAGGTGCTGCTCGCCGGCTTCGAGGCGCCGATGCACGCGCTGTTCGCCCGCACGCGGCAGCTGCAGACGCTGCGCGGCGACCTCGCGCGCATCGAGGACGTGCTGCGCCACGCGCCCGATCCGGCCGTCGCGCGCGAGCCGACGCGCGCCCCGGCGCCGCGCCTGGCGGGGCAGCTCGAGTTCCGCGGCGTCACCTTCGGCTACGACCGCAACGCGCCCGCGCTCGTCGAGGACCTCTCGTTCGTGCTTCGCCCCGGCGGCCGCGTCGCGCTGGTGGGCGCCTCCGGATGCGGCAAGTCGACGGTGGCGCGCCTCGCCGCGGGACTCTACGCGCCGTGGAGCGGCGAGATCCTCTTCGACGGCGCGCCGCGCGAGGTGCACGACCGCGCCCATCTCGCCGCGGCCCTCGCGTACGTGGACCAGGACATCGTGCTGTTCGAAGGCACCGTGCGCGAGAACCTCACGCTCTGGAGCGCCGCCGGCGACGAGGGCTTGCGCTCGGCCCTTCGCGACGCCGCGCTCGAAGAGGAGATCGGCGCGCGCGCGGGCGGCCTCGAGGCGCAGCTCGAGGAAGGGGCGCGCAATCTCAGCGGCGGGCAACGCCAGCGCCTGGAGATCGCGCGCGCCCTGGCCGGCGGGCCGGCCATCCTCGTCCTCGACGAGGCCACGAGCTCGCTCGACTCGGCGACGGAGGCGCGGGTGGAGTCGAACCTGCGCCGCCGCCGGGTGAGCGCGCTCGTGATCGCGCACCGCCTCTCGACGGTGCGCGACGCCGACGAGATCCTCGTCCTCGAGGCCGGGCGCGTCGTCGAGCGCGGCACGCACGCGGAGCTGTTGGCGATGCGCGGGCGCTATGCGGCGCTCGTCGCGACCGAAGGCGCGGGATGAACGGCCGCGATCCCGGCCTCTCGCTCCATTCGACCACGCTCGAAGCGGCGCTGGCACTCCTCGCGCCAGCGCTCGGCGTTTCGTTCGCCGGGCACCGCGAGCTTCCCGCCGAGGCGGCCGACGCGGTCGAGGCGCTCGCGCTTCCCGCGGGACTGCGCTCGCGCCGCGTGATCCTCGATCCCGCATGGTGGCGGGAGCCCGCCGGACCGATGCTCGCGCGCGTGGCCGAGCGGCGCCGCGCGCCGCGCGACCCGGCGTCCGCCGCGAGTCCCTCCGCGGCGGCGGGAACCGGCTGGGTCGCGCTCATCGCCGGGCGCGGCGGCTATCGCATGCGGGCGCTCGCCGAAGACGGCGCGGCGGTGGAATGGAAAGTGGACGCGCAGGTGGCGGAGCGCCTCTCGCCGTATGCGTTCACGTTCCATCGCCGCTTCGCGCACCGTGCGATCGGCGCGACGGACATCGCGCGCTTCGCCCTGCGCGAGGCGGGCCCGGACCTCGCCCCGCTTCTCCTCGCGGCGCTCGCGGCGGCCCTCCTCGGCCTCCTCGCGCCCGTCGCGACCGGATGGCTCGTCGACCGCGCGATCCCGGCGGGAGCGTCCCGGCCGATCGTCGCGGTGGTCGCCGGCCTCGCCGCGGCGGGCATCGCGCTCGCGATGCTGGACGCGCTTCGCACGATGGCGATGCTGCGCTTCGAGGCGCGCTCCGGGGTCGCGGTGCAGGCGGCGATCGTCGACCGCGTGGTCTCCGCACCCGCGGCGTTCTTCCGCGCGTTCTCGAGCGGCGACCTCGCCCTGCGCATGGGATCGGTCAACACCGTGCAGCGCACGCTCACCGCATCGGCGCTTTCCGCGATCGTGACCGGCGCGTTCCTCGTCGCGAACGCCGCGCTGATGGTCCATTACAGCGCGGCGTTGAGCGCGGGCGCGCTCGCCGTCGTGGCGCTCGCCATCGCCGCCTCGGCCGCGCTCGGGCTCGCGCGCATGCGCATCGGCGCGCGCATCGAGGCGCTCGACGGACGGCTCGCGGCCTTCACCTACGAGCTCTTCGCGGGCATTTCGAAGCTCCGCGCGAGCGCGGCCGAGGACCGCGCGTTCGAGCGCTGGCACCGGCGCTATGCCGAGTTCCGCGCGGCCGACATGGAAGGCGCGCGCATCGCCAACCGCGAGACGGTGTGGATGAGCCTGGTGCCCCCCTTCGCCACCGCGCTCGCGCTCTTCCTCGCCTGGCGCCTGTCCGGCGGGCCGCGTGGCCTCACCCCGGGCGAGTTCATCGCGTTCCACGCCGCGCTTTTCGCGCTGTTGGGAGCCGTGCAGTCGCTCGTGGCTGCGGCGCTCGAGGTGGCGACCCTCAAGCCGGCGTGGGACCGCGCACGGCCGATCGTGGAGGCGCTTCCCGAGGGCGCATCGTCGCAGGCCGCGCGCCACGATCCGGGCGGCGCGATCGCGCTCGACGGCGTGCGCTTCGCCTACCCCGGCGGTCCGGAGGTGCTCGCCGGCATCGACCTGCAGATCCGGGCCGGAGAGTTCCTGGCCATCGTGGGCCCGAGCGGCTCCGGCAAATCCACGCTCCTGCGCCTGCTCCTCGGCTTCGAGAAGCCGCTCTCGGGAACCGTGCGCTACGACGGGCTCGACCTCGCGACGCTCGACGCGCCGTGGCTGCGCCGGCGCATGGGGACGGTGCTGCAAGGCGGCAAGCTCTGGCCCGGCGACCTCTATACCAACATCGCCGGCGCGACCAGCGCGAGCCTCGACGAGGCGTGGGACGCCGCGCGGCGTGCGGGCCTCGGACCCGACATCGAGGCGATGCCCATGGGAATGTACACGGTGGTGGGCGAGGGGCTGAGCACGCTCTCCGGCGGCCAGCGACAGCGCGTCCTCATCGCCCGCGCGCTGGTCGGGCGCCCGCGGATCGTGCTCCTCGACGAGGCGACGAGCGCGCTCGACAACGCGTCGCAGGCCGCGGTGCTGGCGACGCTCGCCGCGCTCGGCGCCACGCGCGTGGCGATCGCGCACCGCCTGGACACGGTGCGCGGGGCCGACCGGATCGTGGTGCTCGAGCGCGGGCGGATCGTCCAGCAGGGAACGTTCCGCGAGCTCGCCGCGGCCGAGGGGCCCTTCGCGGCGCTCCTCGCGCGGCAGGTCGCCTGAGCGCTACTTGGTCTTGGGAGGATCGGCGGCCGCGAGCTGGGTGCCCGCGAGATCGGGCTTCTCGCGCTGCGCGGTGACGACGATGGTCTCCATCTTCACGACCTTCGACTGCTCCGCGGGACGCTTGGCGGTGACCACGATGGTGCCCATCTTGCGCACTTCCTGGCCGCCGGAAACGCGGTCCAGTTGCTGCTCGGAGAGCTCGCCGTCGTGGGTGCCGCGGTTGTTCGTATCCTTTTTCGCCATGTGGGCCTCCTTGGGGACCAGCGAGGCAAGATACCACGACCCCGGGAGGGGCGTTCTGCGGCATTTTCGGCATCGGATTTGACGAACGCGCCGTCTCCGCCCTTGCGTTCCGGAGACAATGGCGCATGGATTTCGACCCCAGGCCGTACATCAAGGAAATCGCGCGCGCGGCGCCGGCCCTGGCGGCCGAGGCCACGCTCATCGCCCGGCATTGCCGCCGCTGACGCGCGACTTCCTTTCCGGGGGAAAGCGCAGCGCTCGAAGGAACGCGAGCAGCGCCTGCACCGCCGCGCCCGCGTCCTCCGCATCCACCGTCTCGGCGGGATTGTGGCTCACGCCCCCCGCGCCGCAGCGCACGAACAGCATGCCGACGTCCATCGCTTCGGCGAGGATCATCGCGTCGTGACCCGCGCCGCTGGGAAGGCGGCGGACCCCGCGCGCGGGTACGCGGCGCATCCACGGCTTCCACGGCGCGCGCAAGCGCGTGCTGCAGCCAGTCGGCGCAGGGCGCGGCGCGCACGAAGTGGGTGCGCGCGCGCTCGAGCGCGACGCCGCGCCGCTTCGCGATCGCCTCGCACGCGGCGAAGGCTTCCTCCTCGGCCGCTTCGCGCGTCGCGTCGTCCGCGGCGCGAAGGTCGACGGTGAATTCGACGATGCCCGGGATGACGTTCCCGGTGCCGTCCTTCACCTCCAGCATGCCCACCGTGCCCACCAGGGAGCCTCCCGCCGAGCAGCGCTTCTCGATGGCGAGCACCATCTCCGCGGCCGCGGCGAGCGCGTCGCGCCGCAGCGGCATCGGCACCGTTCCGGCGTGGCCCGCGGCTCCGCGCACGGTGAGCGCATGGCGCGTTCCGCCGGCGATGCTCGTGACGACGCCCAGCGCGCTTCCTTCGGCGAGCAGCACCGGCCCCTGCTCGATGTGCACCTCGACGTACGCGCCGATGCGGCCGGTGTCGATGGCGGCCTCGCCGATGCGCGCCGGATCGAGGCCGGCCGCGAGCATGGCGTCGCGGAGCGCGATGCCGTCCGCGTCGCGGCGATCGAGCAGCGCGGGATCGAATCGGCCCAGCATCGCGCGGCTCGCGAGGAAGCTGGTGCGGAAGCGCGCGCCCTCCTCGTCGGCGAACGCGGCCACCTCGATCGCGTGCGCGACGCGCTCGCCGCGCGCATGGAGCTCGGCGACGCAGGCGATCGGCACGAGGATGCCGAGCACGCCGTCGTAGCGTCCGCCGTTCCTCACCGAATCGAAGTGCGAGCCCAGGAGAACGCTGGACGCGCCGGGATTCGCCGCCTCGTAGCGTCCGATCACGCTTCCGACGGCGTCGACGCGCACGCGCATGCCCGCTTCCTCCATCCAGCGCGCGATCTCGCGCGCCGCCGCCCGGTGCGCGGGGGTGAGATAGGTGCGCGTGTAGTGGTCCGGCGAGTCGCTGTGGCGCGCGAGCTCGGCGGCGCGGTCGAGGAGCGCGCGCCCGAGCGCCGCACGCGATGGCGGGGAGGCGTCCATGGGGTCGGGGCAGTGTAGCATCGGAGCATGGACCGGGACTTCGTCGAACGCGAGTACAACAACCGGGCGCTCGTCCCGGAGCATGCGCGCTTCTTCGAGCGCTGGGAACGCGATTCGGGCTACGTGCGCGCCACGCTCGCGGGGCAGCTCGACCTCGCCTACGGCCCCGATCCGCGCCAGCGGCTGGACGTCTTTCCCGCGCCGGGAAGCCGCGGCACGCTCGTCTTTCATCCACGGCGGCTACTGGCGCTCGCTCGACAAGGATCTCTTCTCGTGGATCGCGGCGCCCTTCGTCGCCGCGGGCATCGGGGTGGTGCTGCCGCGCTACCGCTTCGTCCCCGCCGCCTCCATCGAGGACGCGGCCGAGGACGCCATCGACGCGGTGAACTGGGTCTTCGAGAGCGGCGCGGCGCACGGGCTTTGCGCCGATCGCGTGGTGCTCTCGGGATGGTCGGCCGGGGCGCACCTCGCCGCGTCGGTCTTCGCCGCGCCGGGCGCGCGGCTGCGCTTCGATCCGGCGCGCATCGCGGGCGGCATCGCGGTGAGCGGGGTCTACGAGTTCGAGCCGCTGCGCCACTTCTCGTTCAACGCGGAATTCAGGCTCGATCCGGCCGCGGTCGCGCGCCTCGACCTGGCGGCCAGGCGGCGCAGCATCGAGGCGCCGCTGGTGGTGGCGGCGGGGGCGAACGAGAGCTCGGAATTCCGGCGCCAGTCGCGCGTGATCGCCGAGGCATGGCATCCGCAGTCGCGTCCCCTGATGCTGCTTCCCGGCATGCACCACTTCGCGATCGTCGACGCGCTGGCCGAACGCGGGCAGCCGCTGCACGATGCGGCGCTCGCCTTCTTCTGAGGCCCGCCGATGGATACGCCCGACCTCTCGCAGCTCTCCATCGACCGCACCGCGAAGGCGCGTGCGGGAAGGCGCCGCCGCTTCGGCGGCAAGTGGACCCTCGGCGCGCTCGTCGCCGTGCTGATCGGCGTCGTCGTCGCGTGGCGCGTCGCCACCGCGCCCGTCACCGTGGAAACCGCGACGGTCACGACCGCCTATCCCACGCAAGCGATCACGCTCCTCAACGCGACGGGACGCGTCGTCGCATGGCGCAAGGCCGCGGTCTCCACCAAGGCCACCGGGCGCCTCGAATGGCTCGGCGTGCAGGAAGGCTCGCGCGTGAAGCAGGGCGACATCATCGCGCGCCTCGAGAACGCGGACGTCGCGGCCGCCCGCGATTCGGCGGTGGCGAACGTGGCGGCGGCGAAGGCGAACCTCGGCCAGGGCGAGGCGGAGATGCGCGACGCGGGCCTCAACCTCAAGCGCACGCGCGACCTCTTCGACAAGAAGTTCGTCTCGGAGGCCGCGCTCGACACCGCGATCGCGCGCGCCGAGAAGGCGAAGGCCGCGATCGCCGCGCAGCAGGCGGCGATCGGCGTCGCGGAGGCGAACGCGCGCCAGGCGCAGGTGGCGGTCGAGCAGACGCTGATCCGCGCGCCCTTCGACGGCATCGTCCTCACCAAGAACGCGAACATGGGCGACATCCTCACGCCCTTCTCCTCGGCCACCGAATCGAAAGGCGCGGTGGTCGACATGGCGGACATGGCGACGCTCGAGGTCGAGGCCGACGTCTCCGAGGGCTCCATCGCGAAGATCCGCGACGGCATGCCGGCCGAGATCCAGCTCGATGCCTATCCGGACCTGCGCCTGCGCGGCAAGGTGTCGCGCATCGTGCCGACGGTCGACCGCACCAAGGACACGCTCCTCGTGAAGGTGTCGTTCGTCGACAAGGACCCGCGCGTGCTGCCGGACATGAGCGCGAAGGTGGCCTTCCTCGAGCGCGAGGCGAAGCCGCAGGAGCGCCTGCCGGTGGTGGCCGTGAGGCCCGAGGCCGTGGTCGAGCGCAACGGCAGGAGCGTGGTCTTCGCGATCGACGCGAAGGACGTCGCGCACGAGGTCGCGGTCGGCAAGCCGGTCAAGCTCGGCGACCTGGTGGAGGTCTCCGGCGTGAAGCCGGGCGACAAGGTGGCCCTCAAGCCCCCCGCGAAGCTCGCCGACGGAGCACGCGTCGCCGAAGCGAAGAAGTAGCGCCATGGCCGAGCGGCCGATCGTCTCCATCGCGCACCTCTCCAAGGGCTACCGCCGCGGCGGCCAGGACGTGCCGGTGCTGCGCGACATCACGCTCGACATCGCGCGCGGCGAGTTCATCGCGCTGATGGGGCCTTCCGGCTCGGGGAAGTCGACGCTCTTGAACCTCATCGCCGGGATCGACAAGCCCGATTCGGGAACGCTGCTGGTGGACGGCGAGGACATCACGCGCTTCTCCGAAGCCGAGCTCGCGGACTGGCGCGCGGCGAACGTCGGCTTCGTCTTCCAGTTCTACAACCTGATGCCGGTGCTCGACGCCTTCGAGAACGTGGAGCTGCCGCTGATGCTCACCTCGCTCTCGCGCCGGGAGCGGCGCACGCGGGTGGAGACGGCGCTCGCGCTGGTGGGACTTTCCGACCGCATGGAGCACTATCCGAACGAGCTCTCCGGCGGGCAGCAGCAGCGGGTGGCGATCGCGCGCGCGATCATCACCGATCCCACGATCATCGTCGCGGACGAGCCCACCGGCGACCTCGACCGCAAGAGCGCCGAGGAAGTGCTGGGCCTGCTCCGGCGCCTCAACGCCGAGATGGGCAAGACCGTCATCATGGTGTCCCACGATCCGCACGCGGTGCAATCGGCCGGGCGCGTGACGCACCTGGACAAGGGCGAGCTGGTCGCGCAATGAAACGGGGACAGACCCTCCGTTGCACGAACGCTCGCGAATCGCCGGCGCAGGGTCTGTCCCGAGTTCGCGCACGCATCTTTTGACACATGCACTACCTCAAGCTCGTCCTGAAGAACCTCTTCCGCCACCGGCTGAGGAGCGCGCTCACCGTGGCGGGCCTCGTCGTCGCGATCCTCGCCTTCGGGCTGCTGCAGACCGTGGTGCGCGCGTGGTACGCGGGGGCCGACATGTCCTCGGCCTCGCGCCTCATCACGAGGAACGCCACCTCGCTCGTCTTCCCGCTGCCGATCTACTACCGCGAGCGCATCAAGGCGATCGACGGGGTGACGGCGGTCGCCGTGTCGAACTGGTTCGGCGGCATCTACAAGGACCAGTCCTACGGCAACTTCTTCCCGCAGTTCGCGGTCGACGACGAGGTCTGGTTCGACCTCTTCCCCGAGTTCCGCACCCGCCCGCAGGAGCTTCTCGCCTGGAAGAAGGACCAGCGGGGCGCGATGATCGGCCGCCAGCTCGCCGACGAGCACGGCTTCAAGGTGGGCGATACCATCCCGATCAAGGGCACGATCTTCCCGGGCGTCTGGGAGTTCCACGTCGACGGGATCTTCGAGCCGCGGGACGACACCACCATCACGCGCCAGATGTACTTCCACTGGGACTACCTCAACGAGCAGATGAAGAAGCTCGCGCCGCGGCGCGCCGAGCAGGCGGGCCTCTACGTGGTGCAGATCGCCGATCCCGGGCGCGCGGCCGAGATCGGCCAGGCGATCGACGGGGAATTCAGGAACTCCGTCGCGGAGACGCTCACGGAGACGGAGAAGGCGTTCCAGCTGGGCTTCGTCGCGCAGACCGAGACCATCGTCATGGCGGTGCGCGTGGTCTCCTTCGTGGTGATCCTCATCATCTTCGCCGTGGTGGCGAACACGATGGCGATGACCGCGCGCGAGCGGCTCCCGGAATACGCGACGCTCAAGGCGCTCGGCTTCGACCCGGCGTTCGTGGCCGCGCTCATCGTCGGCGAATCGGTGGCCCTCACGATGGTGGGCGGGCTCCTCGGCATCGCGCTCACCTTCCCGGTGGCCGCGGCGTTCAAGTCGCTTCTTTCCGCCGTGTTCCCGGTCTTCAACGTGGCCCCCGGGACGGTCGGGCTGCAGCTGCTCGCGGCGCTCGGCGTGGGGCTCGCGGCGGGAATCCTGCCCTCGATCCGCGCCGCGCGCGTGCGCATCGTGGAAGGGTTGCGGTACATCGGATGAAGGTCCCGCTCTCCTATATCCTGCGCAACCTGTGGACGCGGCGGCTCACGACCCTCCTCACCGCGGGCGGCATGGCGCTCGTCGTGTTCGTCTTCGCGGCGGTGCTGATGCTCGACGCGGGGCTGCGCCGCACGCTCGTCGCGACGGGCAGCGCGCAGAACGCGATCCTGCTGCGGCAGTCGTCGCAGACCGAGATCCAGAGCGGGGTCTACCGCGACCAGGCGTCGCTCGTGGAGACGCTTCCGGAGATCGCGCGCTCGGCCTCGGGCGAGCCGCTCGTCTCGAAGGAGACGGTGGTCCTCATCGCGCTCGCGAAGCGCGGCACCGACAAGCCCTCGAACGTGACGGTGCGGGGACTGCCGCTGCTGGGCTTCCAGCTGAGGCCCCAGGTGCACATCGTCGACGGGCGCACGTTCCGTCCCGGCTCCTCCGAGATCGTCGTGGGCCGCGGCATCGCCGACAGCTACGGCGGCGTGGGCATCGGTGAGCACCTGCGCTTCGCCGGGCGCGAGTGGACCGTGGTGGGAAGGTTCGACGCGGGGAAGTCGGGGTTCGACTCGGAGATCTGGGGCGACGTGGACCAGATGATGCAGGCCTTCCGGCGCACGGTGTATTCCTCCATGATCGTGGAGCTGAACTCGGCCTCGGACTTCGATGCGTTCGCCCACCGCATCGCCACCGACCAGCGCCTCACGCTCGACGTGAAGCGCGAGCCCGAGTTCTATGCGGAGCAGTCGAAGTCGCTCTCGCAGTTCATCCGCGTGCTCGGCATCACGCTCTCGATCATCTTCTCGATCGGCGCGACGATCGGCGCCATGATCACGATGTACGCGGCGGTGTCGAACCGGACCGCGGAGATCGGGACGCTGCGCGCGCTCGGCTTCCGCCGCGCGGCGATCCTCGCGGCCTTCCTCCTCGAGTCGGTCTTCCTCTCGGCCGCGGGCGGCGTGGCCGGGCTCGTCCTCGCCTCTTTCCTGCAGGCCTTCACCGTCACCACGATGAACTTCCAGTCCTTCAGCCAGCTCGCCTTCGGGTTCGACCTCACCGCGCGCATCGTCGTCGACGCGCTCGTCTTCTCGGTCGCCATGGGCCTCGTGGGCGGGTTCCTCCCGAGCGTACGCGCCGCGCGCCTCGAGATCGTCGACGCGCTGAGGGCCGCATGACCGCGCCGATGGACCGCATCCGCGCCACCTACCTCGTCGACGTCCCCGAGGCGGCGATCGAGGCGCGCGCGCGCTCTCTCGCGGTGGAGCAAAGCGTGGAGATGCCGCTGGAAGCGATCGCGGAGCGCCGCGTGCTCGAGGAAATCGCCGCGCGCGTGGAATCGATCCGCCCGCGCGAGGGCCGCTTCGAGGTCGTGCTCGGCATCGCGGCCTCGACGACGGGCGACGAACCCTCGCAGCTCCTCAACATGCTGTTCGGCAACTGTTCGCTGCAGCCCGAGGTGGAGCTCGTCGACGTCTCGTTCCCGCCCGGCTACGAACGCGCGTTCCGGGGGCCGCGCTTCGGCATCGACGGCATCCGCGAGATCGCGTGCGCCCGCGGCCGCGCGCTCACCTGCACCGCGTTGAAGCCGCAGGGCTCGAGCGTCTCGCACCTGGCGCAGCTCGCGGGAACCTTCGCGCGCGCGGGAATCGACGTGATCAAGGACGACCACGGGCTCGCGAACCAGGCCGCGCAGCCCTTCGCCGAGCGCGTGCCCGCCGTGCAGGGCGCGATCGACGAAGCCAATCGCGCCACCGGCGGCGCGACCATCTACGCGCCGACCTTCTCGGGCAGCCCGCGCGCGCTGCAGGCGCAGGCGCGCATCGCGCGCGAGTGCGGCGTGAAGATGGCGCTCGCCGCACCCATGCTCCTCGGCGTGCCCGCGTTCGTCGAGATGCAGGCGCAGCTCGACCTCCCGGTGATGGCGCACCCGGCGTTCGGCGGCGCCGCGCGCATCGCGCCGCACGTCCTCCTCGGCACGCTCTTTCGCCTCTTCGGCGCCGATGCCACGATCTTCCCCAACCACGGCGGGCGCTTCAGCTACAGCCGCGCGACCTGCATGGAGATCGCCGATGCCGCGCGCCGGCCGTGGGCCGAGGTGAAGGCCGCGCTCCCGGTTCCCGCCGGCGGCATGACGGTCGAGCGCGTGCCGGAGATGCTCGAGGGCTACGGTTCGGACGCCATGCTCCTCATCGGCGGCGGGCTCCTCGTCGCGCGCGAGCGGCTGCTCGAACGCGCGAAGGAATTCGTCGCGGCGGTGCGGCGGTAGAATTCCCCGATGGACGAGGAAACCAAGCCGCTCGTGCGGCGGCATCGCGGCGACTACCACTGGGACGGCGTGGAAGTGCTGCGCTACAAGGACGAGGGCGCAGCGCCCTTCAAGGACGTGACGCGCCAGGTGCTCTTCGAGGGCGGCGGCCTGCCGGTGCAGCTGCGCTACTTCGAGGTCGCGCCCGGAGGCTGGACCACGCTCGAGCGCCACCAGCACGTCCACTCGGTGATGGTGATCCGCGGCAGGGGCCGGTGCCTGGTCGGCGATCGCGCCTGCGACATCGCGCAGAACGACCTGGTGAGCGTCCCGCCCATGACCTGGCACCAGTTTCGCGCGGCGCCCGACTCGCCCCTGGGCTTCCTCTGCCTCGTCGACGCCGACCGCGACCGCCCGCAGCTTCCCACCCCCGAAGAAGCGCAGAAGCTCTCGAACGCCATTGGGAAAGACCTGAAACCGGGGGACAGACCACATTTTTCATAGCGAGAAACGCTTCGAGCATTCGAGGTTTCGCGGAACGAAAAATGTGGTCAGACCAGCATGCGCTAGCCGCGCGAGGCTAGTCGCGGATTTCCTGCAACAGCCATTCGGTCGGGATCTCGCGTCCCAGCCCCGCCGCGCGGGCCGCCTCGTAAGCGCGCGCCGCGACGGCGTGGAACTGGGCGCCCTGCAGGTTTCCGCGCTCGCTCCACGTCACCTGGGCCGCCGAAGCGCGGCCCTTCTTCTTTCCATCGAGGAGCTCGGCGAGATACACCACCTTGCCGGGGAGCGCCACGCCATGCGCCCTCGCGCGCTTCGCGGGCGGCCCCGCGCTCCAGGTGAGGTATTCGTCGTCCACCGCGAGCTCCGGCCGGCCCGCGGGCGCCGGCGCGTTGCCGAAGCGCAGGTACACGTCGATGCGCTCGAGGCTCGCCTCGTCGAGCTTGCCGCCGCCGCCCACGTTGATCACGTGCGTGCCGGGCTCGAGGCGCTTGCCGTCGAGCACCGGAACCGCGGAATCGGTGACGGCGGCGACGATGTCGGCGCCGCGATAGACCTCCTCGGGCCGCTCGCACGCGACCGCCTCGATGCCGTGCAACGCCGCCATCTCGCGCGCGAACGCCTCGCGATGCGCGCGCGTCGGGCTGTAGGCCTGCAGCCGCTCGATCGGCCGCACGCACAGGAGCGCCTCGACGTGCGCGCGCGCCATGCCGCCGGAGCCGAGCATGCCGAGCACGCGCGCATCCCGCTTCGCCATGTGCTTCGCGCCGATCGCGCCGTCCGCGCCCACCCGCATGTGCTGCAGGACGCCGTCGTTCAGGATCGCGAGCGGCTCGCCGTTGTCGATCGAGAAGAGCAGCACGAGGCCGCAGAAGAGGCCCGGCCGCACGCAGTACTTCTCCTCGGACACGCGATCGCCGGAACGCTCCTGGTACACGACGTCCGACTTCACGCGGATCGCGAAGTAGCCCGACATGCCGCCGCCTTCCATCGTCCCCCAGCGATAGGTCTTCGCCGCGTCCTGCGTCGGGATGCGGATGTCGATGCGCGGGCGGCACACGCCGCGCCCTTCGGCGAGCTCGCGGTACGAGGCCTCGAGCGCCTCGATCGTGTCGCGCATCGTGAGCACGCGCGCGACCGCGGCGTTGTCGACGAGGAGCGTCATGCGCGAGCCGTCCCGCGTCGCCACGCGGCGACGGCTGCAACAGGGGCGCGGCTGTGTAACGAATTGTTTTTCATGACCACCATCCCCGGGCGAAGGCGTTAGAACGGTTACAGTCTGCCGGGCACTCGGCTCACGGCGGGCTGTCGGACAAATGAATGCCAATGCTAAGGAGAACCGAAATGCTGAAGAAACCCCTGCGGATCGCGATGACGGCGGCGGCGCTCGGCGCAGCCACCCTTTCCACCCAGGCGTCCGCGGACCCGCTCGCGGGCGCGCTGATCGGCGGCGGCATCGGCGCGGCCATCGGTCACAGCGCCGGCGGCCACCACGGAGCGGCCGTGGGCGGCTTGCTGGGCGCCATCGTGGGCTCGAGCATCGCGGCGGATTCGGGCCCGTATTACTACGGCCCCGGCTACTACGGAGCGGGCTACGACGGCCCCGGATACTACGCACCGGCGCCCGCCTACTACGCGCCGCCGCCGCCCGTGACGTACTACGATCCGGCGCCGGTGTACTACGGTCCGGGCGTCGTCTACGAATCGGGCCCCTACTACGGCCATCGCTGGGGCGGGCACGAGCGCCGCGAGTGGCGCGGGCATGAGCGCCGCGAGTGGCACGGCCACCGCTGAGGTCCGTCCGGGCTATCGGGTTATGACCACCAGCACGCTGCACGGCGCGTGCTCGATCAGCGTCTTCGAGACCGAGCCGCGCCACCAGCGTGCCGCCCAGCTGTCCAGGTGCTTGTGGCCGACCACGATGAGGTCGGCCTCCATTTGCGTCGCGTAGCGCGTGATCTCGTCCACCGCGTCGCCCATCACCACCTCGCCTTTCGCGCGGTGTCCCGATTCCCCGAGCCGGCGCAGGCCGTCGGCGAGCACCGTTTCGTAGCGCTTGCGCTCGTCTTCCTCGCCGCGCGCGTCGTAGACGAAGCCCTCGCCGCCGATCAACGCCGCGGGCGGCGGCATCGCGGCGACGAGGTGCAGCTGCGCCTTCGACCATTGCGCGATCTCGTCGCAATCGAGGAGGGCCTTCTGGCCGGCCTCCGAGCCGTCGTACGCCAGCAGGATGCGCTTGTACATGGCACGTCTCCGCGGTGCAGTGCGCGCATTCTAGCGCCTGCGGGCCGCGGACGGGCGCTCGTCCGGGGCGCGAGCGGCTAGCGTGCCCCGAGCGCGCGGGCGAACTGCAGCAGGTCGTTGCGCCCGATGTCGGAAACGGCCCAGTACTCGAGCCCACCTTCGCGCCAGTGCGCGAGCACGTAGCCCTTGCGCGAGATCGCGGATGGCTCCGTGTCGCCCGCCCTCGCGGCCGGCCACTCGAAGAGATTCACGACGTGCAGGCGGTGCCGGTAGGTGAGCGCGGCGACCGGGCGCCCGTCGACGTAGTCGAGCCGCCCGCCGATCAGCGCGAAGCCGGAGGGCGCGAGGTCCTCGACGCGCGGGGCAAAATCGAGCTTGCCTTCGAACCACGGCTTCACGGTGTGCTCGTCCGTCGAGGCTACGTCGTTGAGGTGTCCCTCGACCATCAGCGAGCGCACGTGCGCGCCCTCCACCTCGCGCGCGATCCGGTCGGCCTCGCCGCCGCGGGCCTGCAGCAGGGCGAGGTTCCAGGTGACCGCGATCGTCGCCGCGAAGGCCGCCGCCATGCCGCCCCAGCGCCACAGCATCGGCCGCGACTGCGCGCGCGCCTGCGCCCGCACCGAGGCGCGCACGCGCGCGCGCAGCGCCTCCGGCGCGCGGTGGTACGTCGCGTCGCGCGCGATCAGCGGCTCGTCCTCGGGCTCGTTCTTCACGCCCATCTCAGGAAGCCCTCCTCATGCGGCTCTCGATCTCGCGCCTGAGCATCTCGCGCCCGCGCGACAACCGCGACATCACGGTGCCGATGGGGATGCCGGCGATGGAAGCGATCTCCTTGTAGCTCAGGTCCTCGATCTCGCGCATCACGATCACCTCGCGCAAGCCCACCGGCAGCTCCTCGAGCGCCTGGTTCACGAGCTTGCGGTTGGCGCTCTGCAGCAGGACCACCTCGGGGTTGTCCTCGGGGATCGCCTGGCCCGGCGCGATGCCCTCGGCCGCGAGGGGACCGGCATCGTCGAGCCCCACCAGGTCCGCCGGACGGTTCTTCTCGAGCCAGGTGTAGCAGGTGTTGCGCACGATCGCGAGGAGCCAGGGGCGCGCCTCGCTTCCCTTCAATCCCTCGAAATAGCGCATCGCGCGCAGGAACGCCTCCTGCGCGACGTCCTCGGCGTCGTGGTCGTTCCTCGTGATCCAGCGCGCCAGGTTGTAGGCGGCATCCAGGTGCGGCAGGACCAGCTGCTCGAACCGCGAAAGCCGGCTCAATCGTCTTCCTCCCAACGGCGTCTACCGTGGCCGAGGCCATTTTATTCCCGCCTTCGAAGGGAATATCCGCGAGGGCCCGCGGGTACTGCAGGGAAGAAGCGCGACGCAATACCGCGTCCGCCAGCCAGAGGAGCCCCCCATGTCCTTCGACCGACGCAGTTTCCTGAAGCTCGCCACGCTCGGCGGCGGCGCCGTCTTCGCCTCGAGCCTTTCCGGATGCGCCAGCCTCGGCGGCGCAGGCGAAGGCGACGACTTCTACTTCGTGCAGCTCTCCGATGCGCACTGGGGCTTCCAGGGACCGAAGGTGAATCCCGACGCGCGGGGCACCCTCCCGAAGGCGGTGGCCGCCGTGAACGCGCTCGCCGTGAAACCCGACTTCATCGTCTTCACGGGGGACCTCACGCACACCACCGACGACCCGCTCGAGCGGCGCAAGCGCATGTCCGAGTTCCGCGACATCGTCGCGCGCCTCGAGGTGCGCGACATCCGCTTCATGCCCGGCGAGCACGACGCCTCGCTCGACCACGGCAAAGCCTTCATCGAGCTCTTCGGGCCGACGCACTACACCTTCGACCACAAGGACGTGCACTTCATCGTGCTCGACAACGTCTCCGATCCCGCCGCGCGCATCGGGGCGGAGCAGCTCGGATGGCTCGCGGCGGACCTCGCGAAGCAGCCGAAGGAGGCGCGCATCGTGGTCTTCACGCACCGTCCGCTCTTCGACCTCGCGCCGCAGTGGGACTGGGCCACGCGCGACGGCGCGAGCGCGGTCGAGCTGCTCATGCCCTTCCCGAACGTCACGGTGTTCTACGGCCACATCCACCAGGAAAACCACCACAGGACCGGACACATCGCGCACCACTCCGCGAAGTCGCTGATGTTCCCGCTTCCGGCGCCCCTCTCGCAGCCGAAGCGCGAGCCCGTGCCGTGGGATCCCGCGCATCCCTATCGCGGCCTCGGGTTCCGCGAAGTGGAGGCGCAGGACGACGGCGCCAGGCTCTCGATCGAGGAGCTGCCGGTGGAAAGGGCCTGAGCCATGGGCGATCGCCGAAGCTTCCTCCTCGCCGCCGCGCTCTTCGCCGCCGGCCGCGGCGGCGTGCTCGCGCAGCCCGCCCCGCGGGTCGTCAAGGTGAGCGCGCGCCGCTTCGTCTTCACGCCCAACGAGATCACGGTCCGCAGCGGCGAGCCCGTCACCTTCGAGCTCACCACCGAGGACGTGTTCATGGGCTTCAACCTGCCCGATTTCCACGTGCGCACCGACATCGTGCCCGGAAAGGCGATGCGGCTGCCGGTCACGCCGGACAAGGCCGGCCGCTTCACGTTCCTGTGCGACGTTTTCTGCGGCGAGGGCCACGAAAGCATGAACGGGACGCTCATCGTGACGTAGGAACTCGCCGCGGTTTGGCCAGGATCAAGCAACTTCCCGGCCAGAGGGATAGTCTCACCCTCCGGAGGTAAACCAACCATGCGTAAACTAGTGATCGCGGTCTTCATGGCGCTCGCCGGCGTCGCTGCGGCCCCGGCCTCGGCGCAGATGAGCTTCGGCATCTCGTCGGGCGGGGTGCATCTCGGGATCAACATCCCGGTGTATCCGCGCCTCGTGCCGGTTCCCGGATATCCGGTGTACTACGCGCCGAACCTGAACCAGAACTACTTCTTCTACGACGGCTACTACTGGCTCTACTACGACGACAACTGGTACGAGAGCCAGTGGTACAACGGGCCATGGACGATGGTCGCGCCCGACTACGTGCCGCTCTACGTGCTGCGCGTGCCGGTGCGCTATTACCGCCATCGTCCCGCGTATTTCCGCGGCTGGGCGCTCAACGAGCCGCCGCGCTGGAACCAGCACTGGGGCCGCTCGTGGGAGGAAAAGCATCGCGACTGGAACCGTTGGGACCGCCGCAGCGCGCCGCAACGTGCGCCCCTGCCGAGCTACCAGCGCCAGTACTCGGGCAACCGCTATCCGAACGCGGAGCGCCAGCGCCAGGAGCAGCAACGCAACTACCGCTACACGCCGCGGGACTACGTGCAGCGCCAGCAGCAATCGGATCGCCTGATGCAGCGCGAGACCTCGCCCAACCGCGTGCCGGCGGGCCACGAGAACCCGAAGCCGGGCGTCTCGCGCGAGCAGGCGGCGCGGCAGCAGGGGCGCGTCGAGTCGAAGACGGGGCAGCAGTGGCACGGCAACCAGCCCGATCCGCGCCGCGGCAGCGGCCCGGCGGACTCGGGCGGCGGCTGATCGCGCTCCTCAGAGCTTCGGGATGCGCAGCGTCTTGCTGATCATGAGCGTCCCGGAGAGCGCGAACAGCAGCACGAGCGGGTGGAGCGTCCACGGACCGACGCTCCATTCACCCCAGTAGATCGCATCGCCGAGGCGGCCGCGCCATGCGGCGAGCGCGAGGATCGCGGTGAGCACCACGCTCGTCGGGATCGGCGTGCCCTCGAAGTACTTCACCTTGTCCCCGCCCTCGGCGAGCGTATCCGCCGTGACGTTGTAGCGCGCGAGCCGGCTCACGCCGCAGCACACGAAGTAGGTGAGCACCACCCAGTCCCACCCGCCGTCGAGCCCCGCGGCGAAGCCGAGCGCCGCGGGCGCCATGCCGAACGAAATCACGTCGGCGAGGGAATCGAGCTCGCGGCCGAGCACCGAGTGCTGGTGACGCATGCGCGCGATGCGCCCGTCGAGGACGTCGAACGCGAACGCGGCGGGCGCCATCGCGGCCGCGAGCAGGAAGAGGGCGGCCGATTTCTCCCCGACGTAGAGCATCGCGAGGAACACGCCCGCGACGCCGCATGCGGCGTTCGCGAGCGTGAAGAAATCCGCGAGGTGGAACTCGCGGAGCATCGAGAAATGGCGCGGACGACCGGACGGTGGGCTCATCGCGGCGGACGGAAAGGGATCAAGCCGCCGGAAGTGTAGCCTTTCGCTCGCCGGCCCGGGGCACCGCGCGCGACGCGAGGCTCGCCACCGCGGCGATGAGCCGCGAGGCGTCCGCGGGCTTCGTGAGATGCATCTCGAATCCCGCGCCCAGCGCGCTCGCGCGGTCCTCGGGCCGCGCGAAGGCCGTGAGCGCGACCGCGGGAACGCAGCCGCCGCCCTCATCGCCCAGCGCGCGGATGCGCCGCAGCAGCTCGAAGCCGTCCATGCCCGGCATGCCGATGTCGCTCACGAGCACGTGCGGACGCGCGCGGCCCATCGTGTCGAGGGCCTCCCGCGCGGAGCTCGCGCTCCACACCCGCGCGCCGCATTCGACGAGCAGGCGCTCGGTGACCTCCCGCGCGTCGGGCTGGTCGTCCACCACGAGCACGCGCACGCCGGAGAGGTCGAGCGCCTCGAGGTCTACCGGCGGCAGGTCCATCGGGAGGCTGTCGGCGCCCGCGATCCGCGTCGCGGGATCGATCCGGGTGGCGAGCGGAAGCTCGATCTTGAACGTGGCGCCGAGCCCCTTGCCGCCGCTGTCCGCATGAACCGTCCCGCCGTGCAGCTCCACCAGGTGCTTCACGATCGACAGGCCCAGGCCCAAACCGCCGTAGGGGCGCGTGGTGGACGAATCGGCCTGGCTGAAGCGCTCGAACACCTCGGAGAGGAAGCGCGGATCGATGCCCACGCCGGTATCGGAGACGCTTATCTCCACGCGCGCGCCGATGCGCCGCAGCGCGACCGCGATGCGCCCTCCGGTCGGCGTGAACTTGATCGCGTTCGAGAGGAGGTTCCACACGACCTGCTGCAGGCGCGCGGGATCGCCCCCCACCGGCCCCGCGAGCGGATCGAGCGCCCTGTCGACGCGGATGCCCTTCGCCTCGGCCGCCGGACGCACCGTCTCGAGCGCCGCCTCGACGGACGCGACCGGCTCCACCGCCTGCACCTCGAGGCGGAGCTTGCCCGAAGTGATGCGGCTCATGTCGAGCAGGTCCTCGATGAGCTTCGTCTGCACGCGCGCGTTGCGCTCGATGATGTCGAGGCCCTTGGCGAGCTCGGAATCGCCGCGTCCGCCGCGGCGCAGGATCTGCGTCCAGCCGAGGATCGCGCCCAGCGGAGTGCGCAGCTCGTGGGAGAGCGTCGCGAGGAACTCGTCCTTCAGCCGGTTCGCGCGCTTCGCGTCGGCGAGCGCCCCCTCGAGCTTCTCGCGGCTCTCGGCGAGCGCCTCCTCCGACTTGCGGCGCTGCGTGACGTCGAGGATGATCGCCACGAAGATGCGCTTTCCCGCATGCGCGATGCATTGCAGGTGCACCTCGACCGGATAGAGCGACGCGTCGCTGCGGCGATGGACCGTGTAGAAGACCTGCGTCTCCTGGGTGCCCTCCAGGAGCGGGCGCACCATCGCGCGGAACGCCGCGTCGGTCAACTCGGGCTTGATGTCGAGCGGCGTCATGCGGCGCATCTGCTCCATCGTATAGCCGACGTTGCGCAGCGCTCCCTGGTTCACGTACTGGAAGCGCAGGCTCGCCGTGTCGAACATGTAGATCTCGTTGAGGCTCTTCTCGAGCACGCTCATGAGCCGCCCGCGCTCCGATTCCGCCTCCTGCCGCGCGGTGAGATCCTCCAGCAAGCCGAGCAGGCGCCACGGCCTGCCCACGGCGTCGTCCAGCGCCACGAACGTCGCGCGGCCCCAGAAGGTGGTCCCGTTCTTGCGCCGGAAGCGATTCTCGCTCACGAGCTCGGGGATCTCGCCCGCGACGACGCGGTGCAGTCCTTCGAGCGTGCGTTCGGCGTCGTCGCGGTGCACGAGGTCCTGCAGGTGCACGCCGCGCAGGTCTTCGAGCGAGCGGCCGAGGAGATCGGCGACCTTGCGGCTCGCGTGCAGGCAGCGGCCGTCGAGGTCCGCTACTGCGACGCCGATCTCCGCCGCGTCGGGCTGCACCGCGGGCACCATGAAGCCGCCTCCTTTCCCGGCGCGAGCGGCCGGTCCCCGATTCTTGCCCGGATCCTTCGGCTCCCTGTATCGGCGGCGCTGCGGTTTGCGTGTCGGCACCGTCCTACACCGCTCTCATGCCGCGATCGGCGCATGGCCGCGAACATTGCACGGGGATGCCAGTCGTACCGCGGAGGCGATGAAGCCGCTCGCAGGAAAAGGAGACGACCATGAAAGTGAGCGAAGTGATGACGCGCGACGTGAAGCTGGTCTCGCCGGAGCAATCCATCTGCGAGGCAGCGAGGATGATGGCGGAGTGCGACGCCGGCGCGCTGCCGGTCGGCGAGGACGACCGGCTCGTGGGTGTCGTCACCGACCGGGACATCGCGATTCGCGCGGTGGCCGAAAACCGGGGCCCGGAGACGCCGGTGGGCGAGGTGATGACGAAGCAGGTGCTCTATTGCTTCGAAGACGAGTCCATCGACCACGTCGCGCAGAACATGGGCGAGCAGCAGGTGCGCCGCCTGCCCGTGCTCGACCGCGAGAAGCGGCTGGTGGGCATCGTCTCGATCGGCGACCTGTCGCGCCGGGCGAAGCCGAACACCGCGGGAAAGGCGGTCGCCGCCATCTCCCAGCCCGGCGGCGAGCACTCCCAGTCGCTGCACTGAAGATAACCGGGGACGGACCACATTTTCCTTAGCGTGAAACGGATCGGGCTGCCGGTTTCACGCTAAGGAAAATGTGGTCCGTCCCCGGTTTCGCGTTCCGGTTTCGTCAGCTTGCGTCCCAGCCGTCCCCCTTCGGGCGACCGAAGAGCGCGAGGCCGAGCGACATGCCGAAGCCCCACGCGCCGTTCGCGAGGAAGCCCGCGGCCATCATCATGGGCACCGCACCGGCCGCGATGCCCTGCCCCTTGATGGGCGCCACGACGAACCATGCGACGACGGAGAGCGCGAACGCGCCGAAGAGCGTCCCGGCGACGAGCAGGGCGCCGCCCCAGAGCGGCATGAAGAACGCGGCGAAGATCGCGCCCCACACCCCGCCCCAGAACACCTGCGACGCGATGGTCGGCACGCCCCACGGCGCCGTGGACGTGAGGGAGTAAAGCGGCGCGTGCGTGAAGTGCGCGAGGTCCATCAGCGCGAACACGCCCTGGTGGAAGATCAGCACGGAGATCGCGCCGCACAGGAAACCGGCGATCAGCCAGCGGCCGGCCGGCGTGGAGGCGGCGGGGTGATAGCGCATCTGGTAGGTGGTCATGGTTGCGGCTCCTCGAGGGCTTCGTTGAGCCATTGACGCTTCCGCGAGCGCGCGGTTCGCTCCGGCATCCCAACCGGGCCATCGCCTCGCATATACTCGCGGCACTTTCCTGACGGGAAACCTTCATGGCGGCCGGCACCACGCACGGCGCGGCGGGCGTCGCGCGCGAACGACAGCCGCGCGCGCTCGCGACGCTGTTCTTCACCGAGATGTGGGAGCGCTTCAGCTACTACGGGATGCGCGCCCTCCTCGTGCTCTATCTCGTGCACGCGCTCGGCTACCGGCGCGAGGACGCGCTCCAGCTCTATGCGACGTACACCGCGCTCGTGTACATCACGCCGATCCTCGGCGGCTACCTCGCGGACCGCTATCTCGGGCCGCGCAAGGCGATCCTCATCGGCGGCATCACGATGGCGATGGGGCACTTCGCCATGGCGTTCCCGCCGCTGCTGCACGTCGCGCTCGGGCTCCTCGTCGCGGGCAACGGGTTCTTCAAGCCCAACATCACGACGCTCCTCGGCACGTACTACCGCGAGCACGATCCGCGTCGCGATCCGGGATTCACCCTCTTCTACATGGGCATCAACCTCGGCGCGTTCTTCTCGCCGCTCGTCGCGGGGACGCTGGGCGAGAAGGTCGGCTGGCACTACGGGTTCGCCTCCGCCGGCGTCGGCATGTGCCTCGGGCTCGCGCAGTTCGTGCTCGGCCGCGACCGGCTGGGAAGCCACGGCCTGCCCAAGGGGAAGACACGGCTCGACCGCTCCGACTGGATGCACGTCATCCTCATCGGCGCGTCGATGATCCCGATCGTCTACGGCGTGATGGGCGCGTGGGCGATCGCCGGCCCGGCGTGGCGTTCGTTGCCCGGCCTGGGACAGTTCGCCGCCGCTGCGATCGTCATCGGCGCGCTCTGGTTCGGGGCGAACCACCTCACGGGAAGCAAGTCCGCGGCCCCGCAGCCGCTCACGCGCGAGGAGTGGGAGCGCATCGCCGCGATCTTCGTGCTCGGCTTCTTCGTCGTCTTCTTCTGGATGGGCTTCGAGCAGGCGGGCGGAACGATGAACCTGTTCGCCGACCAGCAGACGCAGCGCAGCTTCTTCGGCTGGGTGATCCCGGCCTCGTACTTCCAGGCGATCAACCCGCTCGGCATCTTCGTGATGGGCCCGGGGATCGCCGCGATCTGGGTGCGCGTGGACCAGTCGCGCTTCGCCCTTTCCACGCCCGCGAAGATGGCGCTCGGGCTCTTCTTCCTCGGGCTCGGCTTCGTGGTGATGGCGGCCGCGCAGGGACGCGCGGACCTGGTCGGCAAGGTGGGCCCGCAGTGGCTCTTCTTCGTCTACGTGCTGCACACGATCGGCGAGCTGTGCCTTTCGCCGGTGGGGCTTTCGATGGTGACCAAGCTCGCCCCGGCGCGCGTCGCGGCCCTCATGATGGGCATCTGGTTCGTCGCGAACGCCGTGGCGGATTACTTCGCCGGCATCCTCGAGGCGCTGCTCAAGGGCACCTCGATCCCCCTCTACTGGTTCCTGGTCGCGACCTCGTTCGCTGCGGGCGTGGTGCTGCTTCTCCTCACGCGGGGGATCAAACACCTGATGCACGGGAAGGGGTAGAAAACCGGGGACAGACCACGTTTTCCAAAGGCGGAAACAACGCGTTGCGCGCTATGGAAAATGTGGTCTGTCCCCGGTTTTCACAGCTCGATCGCGAGCTTGCGGTAGCCGATGCGCACGCTTCCGACCTTCACCGTGAGCCTGCCCTTGCCTTCCGCGACCAGCGTGACGAATTTCTCGTGCACGTTGCCCCGCGTCCAGGGCGCGAAGATGCTGCTGCCGCTGTAGAGGCCGCGCCCCCATCCGTCGAGGTGGCCGAGCTCGATCGGCATGGCGGTAGGCGCGCCGAGCTGCACGTCGCCCTGGCACTCCGCGGTGAGGCGCAGCGGCTCGACGTGCGGAAGCTTCTTGGCAGAGCTCGGGCCGTACGTGCCGAGATAGCCGCGATTCACCACGCGCAGCTCGATGCGCGTGAGGTTCGGCCCGAGCAGGTCGCGCTTCACCACCTCGACCGCGACGCGCGGCGCGAGCGCAGCCACGCGCAGGAACGCAGCGCTTTGCTGCGCGCACACCTCGCCCAGCTTCTCGAACGGCGGGTTGGAGATCCCGACGAGGAGATCGAGGCCGCCGACTTCCACGTCGCCCAGCTGCGGATGCCTCACCTTGCGCCACTTGCGGAACACGCGCCCCTCGTTCACCTCGCGGTCCCATTTCGCGAGCGCGACGAAGTCCTTGCGCTCCATGTGCGTGTAGTGGTCGACGAACGGCTTCTTCGTCTCCATGCCGATCTGCCGGAAGATGTCCCACAGCTCCACGGCATACGCGATCGCGCCGCGCTGGTGGTACGCGTAGTCGGTGAGGTCGCCGCGCAACGGCGTCTCGGGCTCGTACAGGAACTCGTGGAACCCGCTCACCGTGGGATAGCCGGTGAACTCCTTCGCCCACTCCTCCACCTGCCGGAAGACCGCGAGGTCGCCCTGGTCCATCTTGTGGTCGGGCTTGTCGCCCAGGGGCCGGATGAACACGCCGCCGAAAGTGTGGAAGTTGATCCACGCGAAGATCTCGGGATGCGCGCCGGTGAAGTCGAGGATCGCGCGCGTCTCGATCGCGCTTCCCGGATAGTCGCCCGCGCCCGCCTGCTCCGGCTCCGGCGCCCATTGATAGGGGAAGTTGCGGTTGAAGTCGTACTGGTTGTCCGAGAGGAAGTACGGATCGGGGATGCGGCGACCGTCGAAGTTCGCGATGCGCCCCTCGGGATAGAGCTTGTAGTACGGCGGCGGATCCTCCGGCATGCGCGGCACCATCACGCCGGGGAAGTCGGCGAGCTCCACCATCTCGCCGTCGTCGCTCGCGACGCGCATGTAGCCCATGCGCCCGTCGCCGTCGAAGTCGTGCGCCTCCCAGTACGCGTGGCCCCTCGCGCGGCGCTCGTCGACCGGGCTCGATCGCACGTAGCGGCCGGTCTTCATCACCGCCTCCGCTCCGTCGGGAGAGATGCGCGGCACGACGTAGAAGAGGACCTCCTTCAGCGCCGCGGCCATGTGCGCGGGAATCGCGGGCAAGGCCTTGCCGAGGTGCAGGCCGATCACGTCCTCGGCGATCGCGAGCGCGGCGCTCGATCCGCAGATCTCCGAGGCGTGCATGTTGCCGTCCACCCACACGGCGGGCCGGATGTCGTCGGGCGCGCGGCCGATGGCGAGCATCGGGATCTCACGGCCCTCGGCCGTGGTGCCGATCGAGGTGAGGCGCACGAATTCGGGATGCCGCTCGGCCCACTCGCGCACCTGGTGCATGAGCTCGGCGTAGTCGAGGTATTTGGATCGGAACATGGCGGGCATGATAGCAGCGAAGAAACCGGGGACAGACCACATTTTCCAAAGCGGGAAACAAAGTGTTGCGCGGAATGGAAAATGTGGTCTGACCCCGGTTTTCTGACCCCGGTTTTCGAAGTTCTCTAGAATCACGCCATGCGAACGCGATTCACTGAAGGCTTCGGCGTGAAGCACCCGATCGTGTGCGCGCCGATGGCGTACGTGACGGGCGGCCGGCTCGCCGCGGCGGTATCGAAGGCGGGCGGGCTGGGCGTGCTCGGCGGCGGATATGCGGGAACCGTCGGTGGGGAGCCGGAGCTCGCGGCCGAAGCGGCCATCGCGGGCGCCGAGCGCATCGGCATCGGGTTCATCACCTGGGCGCTCGCGAAGGCGCCGCACATGCTCGACGTCGCGCTCGGCTTGTCTCCGGCATGCCTCTTCCTCTCGTTCGGCGATCCCCGCCCCTTCGCCGCGAAGGTCCAGCGCGCGGGCGTGAAGCTCGTCTGCCAGGTGCAATCGCTCGCGCACGTCGACGAGGCGCTCGAGGCGGGCGCGGCGGCGATCGTGGCGCAGGGCACCGAGGCCGGAGGACACGGCGCGAGGCGCTCGACGCTCCCCTTCGTGCCGGAAGTCGCGGATTACCTCGCGCGCCGCTCGCCCGAAACGATCCTGCTTGCCGCCGGCGGCATCGCGGACGGGCGCGGCCTCGCCGCCGCATTGATGCTCGGAGCCGAGGGCGCCGTGGTCGGCACGCGCTTCTGGTCGACGCTCGAGGCGCTCACGCCGCCCGCGATGGTCGAGCGCGCGATCGGCGCGACCGGCGACGACACGGTGCGCACCACCGCGATCGATGCGCTGCGCGGCGTCGCGTGGCCGCCGGAATTCTCCTTCCGCGTGCTCGCGAACGAGCTCACCGACGCCTGGGCCGATCGCGAGGAGCAGGCGGCGCGGGAATTCGGAAGCTTCGCGGGCGACTACGCGGACGCGCGCAACCGCGGCGACCTCTCCATGGTGGTCACCGTCGCGGGCGAAGCGGTGGGCCTGGTGCGCGACCGTCCGACCGCGGCGAGCGTCGTCGACTCGATGGTGGCGCAGGCGCAGAGGCTCCTCTCGAGGGGGATTTCCTGAGAACCCTCGTCGTGCTGTGGCTCGCGGGCCTGTGCCTGCGGCTCACCGTGCTCGCGATCCCGCCGGTGATCCCGATGCTGCACGAGAGCCTCGCGCTCTCGCAGGCCGAGATCGGCGCGCTCGCGAGCCTGCCCGTGCTGCTTCTCTCCTTCGCGGCGATCCCGGGATCGTTCCTGATCGCCCGCTTCGGCGCGGCTCGCGTGCTCGTCGGCGGCATCGTGCTCGCGGGCATCGCGGGCGCGTTGCGCGGCGTCTCGTACGACGCGGCCATGCTCTTCGCCACCACGTTCGCGATGGGGATCGGCATCGCGGTGATGCAGCCGGCGTTCCCCTCGATCGTGCGCGAGTGGATCCCGGAGCGCGTGGGCCTCGCGACCGCCGTGTATTCCAACGGGCTCCTCGTGGGGGAAGCGATCAGCGCCTCGCTCACCATCCCGCTCGTGCTGCCGATGGTGGGAGGCGACTGGCGTGCGAGCCTCGCGGTATGGTCGGTGCCGGTGCTGGTGATCGCCGCCATCACGTACGCGCACGCCCGCGGCCACGAGCGGCGCAGGGAAGAGCCGCGCGCGAAAGGCGGCGTATGGTGGCCCGACTGGCGCTCCGCGCTCACCTGGCGCCTCGGATTCATCGCCGGCGGATGCTCCAGCCTCTACTTCGCGACCAACGCGTTCCTTCCCGACTACCTGCGCCACCTCGGCCGCACCGACCTCATCGGCGCCGCGCTCTCGGCGCTCAACTGGGTGCAGATCCCGGCGTCGTTCCTGCTGCTCGCGCTCTCCGGGCGCCTCATGCGGCGGCGCTGGCCGCTCGTCGCCACGGGCGTGCTCGCCACGATCGCCATGGTGGGAATGACGACCAGCGCCGGCGGGTGGATCGTGTTCTGGGCCGGCATCATCGGTTTCTGCACCGCGTTCGTCCTCATCCTCACGCTGGCGCTGCCGCCGATGCTGGTCGAGGCCTCGCACGTGCACAGCGTTTCCGCCGCGGTGTTCGCGATCGGGTATCTCTGCGCGGTGGTGACGCCGGTGCTGGGCGGCCTCGCGTGGGACACGACCGGCGTGCCGTGGAGCGCATTCGTGCCGGCGGGCTCGTTCGGCATCGTGATCGTGGCGCTCTCGTTGGGGCTCGACCTCGCCCCGCGAGGGAGGCTGGCGCGAAGCGCGCCCTGACGCGCTTCGCCGGGCGGCAAGGTTGCGCACCGCACGGGGCCTCCCATTCGCCCGTGAAACGCGCCACAATGGGAGTGCAACTTCCAAGGAGGCCTCGATGCTCAAACGATCCCTCGCCGTCACGGCGGCGGTTCTCGCGCTCGGTGCAGGCGCGTACTCGACGCAAGCGGCTGCGCAATGCGACCCGGTCCCCGGCATGGTGATCGGCGGCGGCATCGGCGCGGCGATCGGCAACGCACCCGGCGCGGCGGTGGGCGCGATCATCGGCGGCGCGATCAGCTCGGGCGGTCCCTGCTACTACCCCGGGCATTATGGTCCGCGCTACTACGCGCCGCCGCCCTCCGCGTACTACGGGCCCCCGCCGGTCGCGTACTACCGGCCGGCGCCGACCTACTATGGTCGCGCGTATTACGGCTCCCCGTACTACGGTCCCGCGTACTACCAGCCTCGGGCGGCCTACCGCCCGTACCCGCGATATGGCTACGGATATCGCAATTACGGCTCCGAGTATCGCGGGCGCGAGGTGCAACGCCGCTACGGCGAAGTGCACCGCCGCTACGGCGAAGTGCACCATCGTCGCCACGGATGATCGTCACCGGCGCAGGCGGGCTTGACGGATTGCCGCCTTCGCCGGGGAATGACGATCAGGGCGAGGCGCGGCCGGCGCGCTCCGCCAGGTAGCGCTGCGTCGCATCGCGTCCGGTCGCCATCGCGCCGACCACCGCGCCCGAAGGGTCCCTCAGCATCGCGAAGCTGAAGTCGACGTAGAGCTTGCGGCCGTCCTTGTGCACGGCGCGCGTCGTCATCACGCGGCCCGAGTACTTCGTCGCGCCGCTCGCGAGCGAGCGGTCGTACCCCTCCCAGTGCGCCTTGCGCAGGTGCTCGGGGACGATCACGTCGAGGCTGCGGCCGAGCACCTCCGCCGCCGTGAATCCGAAGAGCGCCTCCGAGGCGCGGTTCCACGCGCGGATGAGTCCCTCGCGGTCGGCGAGGATGATCGAGACGGGCGCCTGGTCGACGATCGCCTCGAAGGTCGCAGGATCGCATGGCGGGTTCATGTCATGGGCATGGCGGCGAGGGAGCGCGCGAGCTCCATCCGATCGCGCCAGTGTAGCGCCGGAACGGCCCGCGGCGCACCGAGTCGAATCCGCCATGGACACCGACATCCTCGTCGCGGGCGCCGGCCCCACGGGCCTCGCCCTCGCGCTCTGGCTGCACAAGCTCGGCGCGCGCTTCCGCATCGTCGATCGCAATCCCGCGCCGGCGCAGGAGTCGCGCGCGCTCGTCGTGCATGCGCGGACGCTCGAGCTCTACGCGCAGGCCGGGTTCGCGCAGGAGGCGATCGCCAACGGGCTGGAATTCGCCGCGGTGAACCTGTGGGCGCGCGGCGCGAAGGCGGGGCGCATCGCGCTCGGCGACATCGGCACCGACCTGAGCCCCTACCCGTACATGCTGATCCTCGCCCAGGACCGCCACGAGCGGCTGCTGGTCGAGCACCTCGCCGCGCTCGGCGTCGAGGTGGAGCGCGACACCGAGCTCACCGGATTCGAGCAGGACGAGCAACGCGTGGTCGCGCGGCTGCGCCGCGCAGACGGGAGCGAGGCGCGCTGCGAATGCGCCTGGCTCGCCGGTTGCGACGGCGCACGCTCGACGGTGCGCCACGTGCTCGACCTGGGCTTTCCCGGCGCGACCTACCGGCACCTCTTCTACGTGGCCGACGTGCGCGCGCGCGGCGCGGCCGTGAACGGCGAGCTCAACGTCGCGCTCGACGAAGCCGATCTCCTCGCGGTGTTCCCGCTTCCCGGCGAAGGCAACGTGCGCCTCATCGGCACGATCCGCGCCGATGCCGAGCATGCCGATCGAAGCCTCGGCTGGGACGACGTGAGCCGCGGCATCCTGCAGCGCCTGGGACTCCGGGTCGAGCAGGTGAACTGGTTCTCCACCTACCACGTGCACCATCGCGTGACGGAGCGCTTCCGCTCCGGACGCGCCTTCGTGCTCGGAGATGCGGCGCACGTCCACAGTCCCGTCGGCGGCCAGGGCATGAACACCGGCATCGGCGACGCGGTGAACCTCGCATGGAAGCTCGCAATGGTGACGCGCGGCAGGGCTTCGGCGCGCATCCTCGACACCTTCGAGACCGAGCGCATCGCGTTCGCGAGGCGGCTGGTGGCGAGCACCGACCGCGGCTTCACGTTCGTCTCGAGCGACGGCGCCCTCGCGCGCTTCGTCCGCCTGCACGTCGTGCCGTACGTGCTTCCCGAACTGATGTCCTTCGAGGCGGCGCGCCGCTTCGTCTTCCGAACGGTCTCGCAGACGACGATCCGCTATCCGCAGAGCGCCCTCAGCGCGGGCCGCGCCGGCTCCGTGGCCGGCGGCGATCGCCTGCCGTGGGCGGGGGACAACTTCGCGCCGCTCGCCTCGCTCGATTGGCAGGTCCACGTCTACGGGCGCGCCGAGCGCCCGCTGCTCGACGCCTGTCACGGACTCGGCATCGCGGCGAACGTGTTTCCATGGAGCGATCGCGCGGAGCGCGCGGGGTTCGGGCGCGACGCCTCGTATCTCGTGCGCCCCGACGGCTACGTGGCGCTCGCCGATGCCGCCGCGGATCCGGCGCGCCTGGAAGCGTACTTCCGCAACCGCCTCGCCTGAGCGGGATTCCGGGCCCGGGCGCGACGTTCCGCTTCACGTTGGCGCAGCGCGCTCGAGGAAGGAGCGCGTCGCGCTTTCGCGCGCGCAGCGCACGTGAGCGCCAGCTATCGCGGGCCTGCCGCCCCGGTGCAGAATGGGGCGCCTTCCGAAGCAACGGCGGACCCGGTCTTGCCCTACGTCGATTATCGCCGCACGCGCTACCCCAGCCCGCTATCGCCGCCGCCCGGCTGGAATCGGCGCGCGCTCGCGCGGCCACCGCTCTGGGAGTTCGTGCTGCTCTCGATGCTGCTGCACGCGCTCGCCATCGCGCTCTTCGGCGCGCCGAGCGGCGGAAGCCGCCAGGGACACGCGATGTGGGGATCGCTCACGGTCGTGCTGCGCGGCGCCGCGCCCGAGGAGACGCCGACCCTGAAGATCGATCGGACGATCCCGCAGCTCGCGCCCGTCGCGAGGCCGCGCCCGCAGGCGCGACCGCGGCGCGCCCTCGGACCGCCGAAGCCCGCACCCGTGCCCGCCGCGCCGGAAAGCCCGCCGCCTGTCGAAGCGCCGGTATCGAAGCCGCCGGTGGTGCCGCCGCTCCTCGATCGCATCGAGGCGCCCGATGCGCAATCGCCGCCACCCCTCGAGGTCCCGCCGCCGACCGAGGAGCAGACGCCCACGCCGCTCGAGGCGCTGCCGCCGGCTCCCGCGCCCACTCCCGTCGCGCCCGCCCCGGTGGAGGAAGCGCCCGTGCCTGCGCCCGCCGTCGAGCAGGCGCCGGCCTCGCCTCCTCCGGTGGAGGCGGCGCCCGTCCCTGCCGCGCCGGCACAGGCCTCCCCGATCGAGACGCCGGCGCTTCCCGAACCCGAGGTGATTGCGACGCCTCCGGTGCAGGAGACGCCCCTGCCGACGAGCACGCTGCCGGTTCCCGACGTGTCGGCGGCGCCTCCGGTCGCGAAGGCGCCCGAGAAGCCGCCGCAGGCGGAGCAGACGCTCAAGCCCTCGGAAATTCCCACGCCCGTCGTGCCGCCGCAGGCCGCGCCGGCGACGATCGAGCCGCCCGCGGCGACGACGATCGAGCCGGCGGCTCCCGCGGCGCCCGCGCCGGCAACGACCGCGCCTCCTGCACCCGCGCCGCCCGCGCCCGCCCCTTCACCGCCCGAAGAAGCGCCCTCGCTCTTCAGGCGCGGGGGCGAGGAGCCTCCGCGCGCAACGAAGCCGCCGCTCGACCTGGACACGATTCGCGATCGCGTGGGCGAGATCACGCGCGAGGGCTCCGGACAGGCCGCGATCCTCGCCTTCCCCATGCCGCCCGTGCCGCCGCGCAAATCGAAGCTCGAGCAGGCGATCGAGAACGCACGCAAGCCCGATTGCCGCACCGCATACCAGGGACTCGGCCTCGCCGCCGTGGTGCCGCTCATCGCCAACCAATTCGGGGAGGGAACCTGCCGATGGTAGGAAGAGCGCCTTGCATCGTCCTCGCCGCCGCCCTCGTCGCCTTCTCCGCCGCGCCGCTTCCCGCGAAGACGCTGCGCTGGTCGGCCACCGGCGATGCCTCCACCCAGGATCCGCACGCGGAGGCCGAGCTCTTCACGCAGATCGCGAACACGCAGGTGTACGAAAGCCTCGTGCGCTACGACGAGCACCTGAAGCTCGCGCCTTCGCTCGCGACCGAGTGGAAGTCGACCGGCCCGCGCACCTGGATCTTCACGCTGCGCCGCGGCGTCCGCTTCACCGACGGCACGCCGTTCACGGCGGACGACGTCGTCTTCTCGTACGAGCGCGCCTCCGCCTCCGGATCCACCTACAAGCTCTACGCGAAGCAGGCCGGGAAGCCGCGCAGGATCGACGACTACACCGTGGAATTCACGAACGACGCGCCCAACCCCGTGGAGCCCGCGACCGTCACCAACATCCAGATCATGAGCCGCGCGTGGTGCGGGAAGCACAACACCATGAAGCCGCAGGATTACGCGCACAACGAGGAGACGTATTCCGCGCGCCATGCGATGGGCACCGGAGCCTACAAGCTCGTCTTCTACGAGCCGGGCGTGAAATCCGTCTACGAGAGGAACCCGGACTGGTGGGGAATCCGCGCGGGCCTGTTCACCGGAAACGCCGACCGCGTCGAGTACCGGCCGATCACGAGCCCGCCCACGCGCATGGCGGCGCTCGAGTCGGGCGAGATCGACTTCGTGCTCGATCCCCCGGTGCAGGACGTGCCGCGCCTCATGCGGGATCCGGCGGTGAAAGTGCTGAGCGGCGACGAGAACCGCGTGATCTTCATCGGCCTGGACGAGTTCCGCGACCAGCTCCTCTACTCCGACGTGAAGGGCCGCAATCCCTTCAAGGACCGGCGCGTGCGCCTCGCGCTCTACCAGGCGATCGACATCGAGACGCTCAGGCGCAGCGTGATGCGCGGGCTCGCCACGCCCACCGGCATCGCGCTGCCATCGCTCGCGGGCCTGCCCGGCGTGAAGGACGAGCGCTATCCGTACGACCTGCATGCCGCGAGGAAGCTGCTCGCGCAGGCCGGCTACCCGAACGGCTTCGGATTCACCCTGCATTGCCCGAACGACCGCTACGTGAACGACGAGAAGATCTGCGTGGCGCTCGCCGGCATGTGGGCGAAGGCGGGACTGCGCGTGAGCGTGGACGCGAGCCCCAAGACGCTCTTCTTCCAGCGCTGCGAGCGGCTCGACGTCTCGGCGTACCTGGTCGGATGGGGCGGCGCCGCGACCGATCCCATCTTCACGCTCAAGCCCATCCTGCACTCGCGGACCCCCGACGGCGCCGGCGATTCGAACTTCGGCGACTTCCGCATTCCCGAGCTCGACGCGCTCACCGACCGCATCGAGTCGGAGATGGATCCGGCCAGGCGCCTGGAGATGATCCGGCAGGCGGTGGAGATCCTGAAACGCGAGGTTCCCGTGATCCCCCTGCACCGCCAGGTCATTCCGTGGGCGGTGCGCGCGGGCATCCAGGTGACGCACCGCGCGAACAACACCCCGCTGCTCTACACCGTGCGCATCCCCTGACGCGCGCTCAGTGCCCGGCGCTCTTCTGCGCGCGTGCCGCGTCGATCGCCGACTTCACGTGCCGGCGCTCTTCCGGGGGCGGCAGCACGGCCCGCAGCCCCAGCGCCCGGATGTGCAGCTCACGCGCCCAGCCGCGCGAGTGGTAGAGGTGCTCGTCCTCCTGGTCCTCGACCTCCTCGCAGGCGTCCTTGAGGGCCTGCATCGAATCACCCTCGGCGTTCTTCGCCACCTGACCGATGAGCTCCCAGTCGAGGTGGTCCTTCACCTCCGCGAGCGTCACGCACTCGCACGCGACGATCTCGGCGGCCTCCGGCTTACCCGCCTGCCCCGCCTTGCGCATCGCCTGGACGAGCGAATCGCCGAGCATGCGCACCACCTCGCGGCCCGGGGACGTCGTGTCCGGGTCGATCTCCATGCGGATGCACAGGTCCGTGAGGATCTGGACGTGGCTGCGGGTCTGTTCGTGGTACTTCCGGAACTCCTCCTTGAGGTCGTCGTTGCGGACGCATTGCAGCGCCGTCTGGTAGACCTCGACCCCGCACTTCTCGTGCTCGAGGGACTGCAGCAGCAGCTCCTTTACCTGTTCCTGGTTCATCGCTTCCTCCTTGCTTGGACCGGGTGTGACGGCGGCCCCGGCACGAGGTTCCTGGGGTCGATGTGGTAACTTCGGACCGGAAAGGAGGAAAGCATGGCCGCCACACCCGACACGAAGAGCATGGCCGTCTTCTGCGACTTCGAGAACGTCGCCCTCGGGGTGCGCGAGGCGAAGTACGAGAAGTTCGACATCGGCAAGGTCCTCGAGCGCCTGCTCCTGAAGGGCAGCATCGTAGTCAAGAAGGCCTATTGCGACTGGGAGCGCTACAAGGAATTCAAGGCGCCGATGCACACCGCGTCCTTCGAGCTGATCGAGATCCCGCACGTGCGCCAGTCGGGCAAGAACTCCGCCGACATCCGCATGGTGGTCGACGCCCTCGACCTCTGCTACACGAAGTCGCACGTGGACACGTTCGTGATCGTGAGCGGCGATTCCGATTTCTCCCCGCTCGTGAGCAAGCTGCGCGAGAACGACAAGACCGTGATCGGCGTCGGCGTGAAGAAGTCCACCTCGGACCTCCTCGTCTCCGCGTGCGACGAGTTCATCTACTACGACGACCTGGTGCGCGGCGAGAAGGCGAGGCGGCCGGCGCGCAGGAAGGCGGCGAAAGGCGCTCCCGGCCCGGCGGAGGGCAAGGCGGCCGCAGCGCCCGCGGGAGAGGGCCGCGCGGAAGGCGAATCCGACAAGGCGCAGGAGGCGGTCGATCTCGTCGTGGAGACCGTGGAGGCGCTCGTCGACGAGCGCGGCGAAGACGAGACCATCTGGGGCTCGATGGTGAAGCAGACGCTCAAGCGCCGCAAGCCGGGGTTCAACGAGACCTTCTACGGCTTCCGTTCCTTCAACCAGCTCCTCGAGGACGCGCGCAACCGCCATTTCCTCGACCTGGAGCGCGACGAGAAGTCCGGCGGGTACATCGTGAAGCTCGCGGAGTAGCCCTCAGCGCCGCTCGATGCGCGGGTCCGGCACGAACCAGCTCGCGGCGACCAGCGCGTAGAGCGCGACGGCGATCCACCAGCGCACGAAGGCGAGCGGGATCGCGACCGCGTAGGTGAGGACGGAAAGCCTGCCCTTGAGGTCGCCGTGCAGCGAGCGCGCGATCTCCGACTTCTCCCCGTGGATCGTCACCAGGCACTGCGTGAGCAGCACGAAGGCGAGCGCGGCGAGCAGCAGCACCATCCCGTAGAGCGCGACCGGCAGCGGCGCGAAGTGGTTCTCGCTCATCCACCCGGTGACGAACGGGATCAGCGAGAGCCAGAAGAGCAGGTGCAGGTTCGACCAGAGGATCGAGCCGTTGATGCGCTGCACCGCATGCATCAGGTGATGGTGGTTGTTCCAGTAGATGCCGACGTACACGTAGCTCAGCACGTAGGCGAGGAACACCGGCCAGAGCGGCAGCAGCGACTCGAGGTCCGCGCCCCGCGGCACCTTCATCTCGAGCACCATGATCGTGATGATCACGGCGATGACGCCGTCGCTGAAGGCCTCGAGCCGCGCCTTCGGCATCCCGCCCGCCCCGCGATCGCTGCGCACGCGCCGCCCTCCCCGCCCTCGCGCCGATTCCGAAGGCCGGCCGAAGCATAGCACCGTGCGCCGGCGCGGCCGCCCGCCCCGGAGGCGGCCGCGCCGCGTCGAACGCGGCCGGCGCGACGCGGGCCGCGACCCGGCAAGACCCTCCCCGCCGCGGGGAGATTTCATTGCGCGATACATCATTGCCTCGTCAAACTTGGCCTTGACAATGATTGCCTCGGCAATCATACTGCGCCCTCGTACCCGAGGAACCCGCCAATGAGCATCTACGACCCGGACCATTACGACGTGCGCAACTCGGTGCCCGCGCTGGTCGGGCTCACCCGCACCGCGTTCATCGACGCGCTCGACGAGCGGCTCGCGTCGTTCGGCATCAAGTCGGCCGACTACATCGTGCTGGTGCTGCTCGCCAACGACATGGCGGACACCGCCTCCTCGGTCTGCTCGGTACTCGCGCACGATCCCGGCGCCATGACGCGCAAGATCGACGCGCTCGAGGCGCGCGGCCTGGTTCGCCGCGTGAGGAGCGCCGAGGACCGGCGCGCCATCAAGCTCGAGCTCACCGCGGAAGGAAAGAAGCTCTATCCCAAGGTTCTCGCCGCCGCGGTCGAGCGCGCGAACGAGCTGCTGCACGGCTTCACCAAGGCCGAGGTGCGCCAGCTCGAGGAGCTGTTGAAGCGCATCCTCGCCAACGCCGCGGCGATGGACAACGCCCGGCTTGCGAAGGAGGGGCGGCGGTGAGGCGCCTCCTCGTTGCCGCGATCGCCTCCCTCTTCCTCGCCGCGTGTGCGAGCACCGGCGGCGAAAAGCCGCTCGCCGCGCGCGCCGACGCGAATGCGCTCGCCGCGAGCCGGTCGCTTTCGTCGGCGCCGCTTTCCGACGCCGCGTGGCCCGCCGCCGACTGGTGGAAGCGCTACGGCGACGCGCAGCTCGACTCGCTCGTGGACGAGGCGCTGCACGCGAGCCCCTCGCTGCGTGCGGCCGACGCGCGCGTGAGGAAGGCGCTCGCGGCCGCCGGGATCGCCGGCTCCGCGCGCAAGCTCCAGCTCAACGCCGCCGCGGACGTCTCGCGCCAGCGCTTCTCCGAGCACTACATCTACCCGCCCCCGTTCGGCGGAAGCTGGAACACGCCCGCGGACCTCGACGCGAATTTCAGCTTCGACCTCGATCTCTTCGGCCGCCTGCGCTCGGCCTACGAGGGAGCGCTCGACGAGGCGCACGCGGCCGAAGTCGACCGCCAGGCCGCGCGGCTCCTCCTTTCCACGTCGATCGTCCGCGCGTACGTGCAGCTCCAGGGCGCGTACGACCAGCTCGACGTCGCGACGGCCCAGCTCGCCGAGCGCGACAACCTCGTGAAGCTGGTCGAGCAGCGCAAGGCGGCGGGCCTCGATTCCGACGTGGAGCTGCGCCAGGCGCAGGCCGCCATTCCCGAAGCCCGGGAGCGGATCGCCCAGCTCGACGAGACCATCGATCTCACGCGCGACCAGATCGCGGCGCTCCTCGGCGAGGGCCCCGACCGCGCGCTCGCGATCGCGCGCCCGCGGATGAAGGCGTTCGGCGCTGCGGTGCTTCCCACCCGCGTGCCGGCGGATCTCATCGGGCGGCGGCCCGACATCGTCGCGCAGCGCTGGCGGATCGAGGCCGCGCGCCGCCACGTCGATTCGGCGAAGGCCGCGTTCTACCCCGACGTGAACCTCGCCGCGCTCGTCGGCCTGCAGAGCCTCGGCGTCTCCGACCTCCTCAGGGCGGGAAGCCTCAACGTGAACGCGGGCCCGGCGCTGCGGCTTCCGATCTTCGACGGCGGGAGGCTCCGCGCGAACCTCGCGGGCAAGGACGCCGACTACGACATCGCGGTGGAGCAGTACAACCAGGGGCTCGCCGACGCGCTGCGCGAAGTGGCCGACCAGCTCGCCGCGATGCGCTCGATCGACCGGCAGCGCGCGCAGGCGGCCGACGGCGTGCGCCTCGCGCAGGACGGCTACGAGCTCGCGATGCTGCGCTATCGCGAAGGCCTGGGGAACTACGTGCAGGTGCTGAACGCCGAAACGCAGGTGCTCGCGCAGAAGAACCTGCAGGCGGCGCTCGCCGCCCGCGAGCTCGATGCGAGCGTGAGCCTCACGCGCGCGCTGGGCGGCGGCTACGAAACGGACTGAAGGATCGAAAATGAGCGATAACGAGAACGGCAGCTCGGACGGCGGCGGCGCACAGGGCAACGGGAAGCGGCGCAAGCTCATCGCCGGCATCCTCGGCGTGTTCCTGGTGGGCGCGATCGCGTGGGTCGCGTACTGGGCGCTGGTGCTGCGCCATCAGGAGTCCACCGACGATGCCTATGTGAACGGCGACGTCGTCCAGATCACCTCGCAGGTACCGGGCACCGTGGTGAAGATCGCCGCGAACGACACCGACTTCGTGAAGGCCGGGACGCCGCTCGTGCAGCTCGACACCGCGGACGCGAAGGTGGCGCTCGAGCAGGCGGAAGCCTCGCTCGCGAAGACCGTGCGCCAGGTGCGCAACCTCTTCGAGACCTCGGGGCAGCTGCAGGAGGCGGTGCGCCAGCGCGAGACGGAGCTCGCGAAGGCGCGCGACGACCTCAGGCGCCGCGAGAAGCTCGGCATCCACCGGCGCGGTATCGGGCGAGGAGATCCAGCATGCGCGCGACCAGGTGTCCGCGGCGCAAGCGGCGCTCGGAGCCGCGCAGCGGCAGCGCGCGGCCCAGCACGCGCTCGTGGACCGCACGACCGTCGGCGACCACCCCGACGTGCAGAACGCCGCGGCGCGCGTGCGCGAGGCCTATCTCGCCTACGCCCGCACCACGCTTCCCGCGCCCGTCTCCGGCTACATCGCCAAGCGCACCGTGCAGCTCGGGCAGCGCATCGCCCCCGGCACGCCGCTCATGGCGGTGGTGCCGCTCGACGACGTGTGGGTCGACGCGAACTTCAAGGAAGCGCAGCTGCGCGACATGCGGGTCGGCCAGCCCGTGACGCTCACGGCGGACCTCTACGGCGGCAAGCTCGATTATCACGGCAAGGTCGCGGGCTTCGGCGCGGGCACCGGCGGCGCGTTCGCGCTCCTTCCGGCGCAGAACGCCAGCGGCAACTGGATCAAGATCGTGCAGCGCGTGCCGGTGCGCATCGCGCTCGAGCCGCAGGAGGTCGCGAAGCATCCGCTGCAGATCGGGCTCTCGATGCAGGTGAAGGTGGATACGGACGATCGCAGCGGCGCGCGCCTGCCGCGCGTGACCCCGGTGAAGACGGCGGACGTGAGCGCGGTATTCGACACGCTGGCCACGCAGGCCGACGCGCGCGTGCAGGCGGTCATCGCGGCGAACGAAGGCAAGGCGGCGGGCCCCTCCGCCCACAGCGTCGCCTACGCCGCCGCTCCCGCGCGCTAGGAAAGCGATGGGCGCGCCGCTCAAGGGGAGCACCCTAGTCCTCGGGACGATCGCGGTCTCCCTCGCGACTTTCATGAACGTGCTCGACACGTCGATCGCGAACGTGTCGCTCACCGCGATCGCGGGCGACCTCGGCGTCTCGCCCGAGCAGGGGACTTGGGTGATCACCTCGTTCGGCGTGGCGAACGCGATCTCGCTGCCGCTCACCGGCTGGCTCACCCAGCGCTACGGGCAGGTGCGCCTCTTCACCGCGTCAATCATGCTCTTCGCGCTCGCCTCGCTCGCGTGCGGGCTCGCGCCTTCGCTCGAGCTCCTCATCTTCTTCCGCGTGATCCAGGGCGCGGTGGCGGGCCCGATGATCCCGCTGTCGCAGGCGTTGCTCCTTTCGAGCTATCCCCCGGAGAAGGCGGGCACGGCGCTCGGATTCTGGTCGATCACGACGCTGGTCGCCCCGGTGGTGGGCCCGCTCCTCGGCGGGTGGATCACGGACAACATCTCGTGGCCGTGGATCTTCTACATCAACATCCCCGTAGGCCTCGTCGCCGCGGCGGCGACGTGGTCGATCTACCGCGAGCGCGAGACCTCGACCCGCAAGCTCCCGATCGACGCGGTGGGCCTCGGGCTCCTCGTGCTCTGGGTCGGATCGCTGCAGGTCATGCTCGACAAGGGCAAGGACCTCGACTGGTTCAACTCGCCGATGATCGTCGCCTTCGCCGTCACGGCGGCGCTCGGCTTCGCGCTCTTCCTCGCGTGGGAGATCACCGAGGAGCACCCGGTGGTGGACCTGCGCCTCTTCAAGAACCGCAACTTCGCGATGGGCACGCTCGCGCTGGGGCTCGGCTTCGGCGCGTATTTCGGAAGCGTCGTGCTGCTGCCCCTGTGGCTGCAGCAGAACATGGGCTATACCGCGACCCTCGCCGGGCTCGCGCTCGCGCCGGTGGGTGCGCTGGCGATCCTGCTCACACCGATCGTGGGGCGCAACATCCATCGCGTGGATCCCCGCATCCTCGCGAGCATCTCCTTCGCGATCTTCGCCGTGGTGATGTACATGCGCGGCGAGTTCACCACGCAGGCGGACTTCCGGACGATCCTGATCCCCACCATCATCCAGGGCGCGGCGGTGTCGTGCTTCTTCATCCCGCTCGTGACGATCACGCTGGCGGGCCTCGCCCCGCGCGAGATCCCGGCGGCGAGCGGGCTTAACAACTTCGTGCGCATCACGCTGGGCTCCTTCGGCACCTCGATCTCGACCACCTTGTGGGACCATCGCGCGACGCTGCACCACGCGCAGCTCGCCGAGCACATCACCGCGTTCGATCCCACCGGCTTGCAGGCGCTCCAGGCGATGCAGGCGAGCGGGATGACGCACGAGCAGAGCCTCGGCTTCCTCAACTACATGATCAACCAGCAGGCCTCGCTCATGTCGGCCACCGACATCTTCCGCGCCTCGGCGTACCTCTTCGCCGGGCTGATCTTCGTCGTATGGCTCACGCGGCCGGTGCATAGCCGCGGCGCGAGCGCGGCAGCGGCCGGGGCGCACTAGATCGCCGGCGCCGCCCGAGGCTATGCGCCCACGAGGAGTTCCTTGAGGCGCACGGGATCCACGGGCTTGAGCAAGTGCAGGTCGAAGCCCGCGCCGAGCGCCTTGGCGCGATCCGCCTCCTGCCCGTAGCCCGTGAGCGCGATGAGGCGCACGCGCCGCGCCCACGACGAGCCCTCGCCGCGGATCTCGCGCGCGACCTGGTAGCCGTCCAGTCCCGGAAGGCCGATGTCGATGAGGGCGATATCGGGCCGGTCTTCACGCGCGCGGACCAGCCCCTCGGTGCCGTCGGCCGCGAGGATCACATCGTGGTTCCACGCCGCGACGATCATGCCGAGCGACTCGCGCGTGTCCGCGACGTCCTCCACGATGAGGACGCGCCGCGGGGCGGGGGCGAACGCCGGCCGAAGCGCCTGCGGCTCGGACTGCGCGCAGCCCGCATCGACCGGGAATCGCGCCTCGAACCGGGCCCCGGCGCCCGGGCCCGCGCTCGTGGCGCGCACGGTTCCGCCGTGCAGCTCCACGAGCCGCTTCACGAGGGTGAGGCCGATGCCGAGCCCGCCCTCGGTGCGCGCCGAAGTCATGCAATCCTGGGCGAAAAGCTCGAAGATCGCCTCCAGCATCCCGGGCTTGATGCCCGCGCCGTTGTCGGTCACGCAGAGCACGGCTTCGGCCCCCTCGAGCCTCGCTTCCACCTCGATCCTGCCGCCATTGGGCGTGAACTTGGCGGCGTTCACCACGAGGTTGCCGATCACCTGCTCGAGGCGCACGGGGTCGGCGCGGATCGGAAGCGGATCGATCCAGGGCTTCACGGTCACCGCATGGCGCCGCGCGAGCGTCAATGGCGCGCACGCCTCGACGGCCGCAACGAGCGCTTCGTTGAGGTCCACGGGCCGCAGCCGCAGCTCGACCTTGCCGAGCTCCAGGCGCGAGACATCGAGCAAGTCGTCCACCAGCCGTGTCATATGGCGTACCTGCTTCTCGATCATCCCGCGGCAGCGCAGGAACACGGGATCGTCGCAGCGGATCTCGCCCAGGAGATAGACGGCATTGCGCACGGGCGCGAGCGGGTTGCGCAGCTCGTGGGCGAGCATGGCGAGGAACTCGTCGCGCTGCCTCATCCCGCGATCGCGCAGCGCGAGCAGGTCGCGCACCTCGATCTGGCGCGCGCGCGCGCGCAGGGCCACGTTCACCGCCGAGATGAACGTCACGGGATGCAGCGGCCTTTGCAACACGGTGACGTTGCCCGACCGCGAAAAGACGCCCCCGGCGAACTCGGCGAGCGCCCCTTCGCGCGCGGCCATCAGCACCAGCGGAAGATCCGACCAGGCGGGCTGCGCCTCCAGGCTCGCCTGGAAGGCCTCCATGTCGGGCTCGACGAGCGCCTCCTCGACGAGCACCATGCAGCCGACCCCGGCATACGCGAGGCCGCCGATCGAATCGAGGCTCGCGCACGCCACGGCTTCCACGCCCTGCGCTTCGAGGAAGCGCAGCGCGAGCCGGCAGTCCGCCTCGTTCGGGCTCACCACGACGACCTTCATGCCCGCGGTGCGCGGGTCAGCGTGGCTCGCCGGAGACATTGGCCTGGTTGCCGATGAAGCGCGGGACGCCGGTCATCACGCCCTCGAAATCGTGGAGCGGCTGCCCGACGACGATGCCGCGCGCCGTCATGGACAGCTCGCGGATCGTGTTCTCGTGGGAGCCGCTGCGCTTCTTGATGGTCGATACCGCCTTCTTGATCGCCCCGCGCGCCTCGAAGAAGCGCGTGACGAGCACCGTGTCGGCGAGGTAGCTCACGTCCACCGGAGCGCCCATGGGTCCCACGAGCCCGTGCTGCGCGAGGACCATGATGGTCACGACCCCCTTCGTGTTGAGGTAGCTCAGGAGCTCGTGCAGGTGCAGGTGCAGGTAGTCCTCCTGCGGCATCGCGTTCACGTAGCCGTTGAGGCTGTCGAGCACCACCATGCGCACGTTGCCCGAGCCGACGCCTTCGACGATCTCGTTCGCGAGCTCCCCGGGCGCGATCTCGGCCGGGTCGACCTGGCGGATGGAGAGCATGTTCGACTCGATCCCGCGCAAGAAGCCGAGCCCCATCTCCTCGGCCCGGGCCACGAGGATGGCCGTGATCTCGTCGAACGCGAAATAGAGCACGCGCTCGCCGCGCGCAGCCGCCTGGGCCGCGAACATGCACGCGATGGTCGACTTGCCGCTGCCCGCGGGTCCCATGAGCAGCGTGCCCGTGCCGCCGTGCAGTCCGCCGCCCGTGAGCTCGTCGAGCTCCGCGTTTCCGCTGCGGAACAGCTCGTGGCGCGGGACCGACAGGTGCTCGGAGGCGACGAGGCGCGGGAACACCGTGATGCCGCCGCGCTTGATCACGTAGTCGTGGTTGCCCTCGCGGAAGATCGACCCGCGCATCTTGGCGACCGAGAGGAAGCGGCGGTTGATTCCGAACTTGAGCGGCACGAGCTGCATCGAGATCATGCCGTGCACGATGCTCTGCACCTGCGCGTCCTGCGCCGTCGCGCTGCGGTCGTCGAGGAGGAGCACGGTGCACTCGCCGGTTGCGAAGTGGTGCTTGAACGCGAGGATCTGGCGCCGGTAGCGCAGCGGGCTCTGCGCCATGAGGCGCATCTCGGAGAGCGAATCGAGCACCATGCGCGACGGGCGCACGCGGTCGAATTCCGCGGTGAGGAGATCGCTCAGCCCGTTGAGCTCCACGTCCGCGGACTGGAAGAGCGTGTTCTGCGATTGGATCGAGAAGACGTTCTCCACCTGCATGAGCTCGACGACGTCCAGCCCCTCGAGGCTCCAGCCGTGCGAATGCGCGACTCCCTCGAGCTCCTCGCGGGTTTCCGAAAGGGCGACGTACAGGCAACGCTCGCCGCGCCGGATCCCCTCGAGGAGGAACTGCATCGCGAGCGTGGTCTTGCCGACGCCGGGATTGCCGTCGACCAGGTACATCCGGTTGGAGCCGAGGCCCCCGCAAAGAACGTCGTCCAGGCCGGGGATTCCCGTGGGGGTGCGCTTCGCCGCGCGTCTGGCTATCGTCGTTCCCACCGCCGTTGCCGTTGTCCCCACTGTCGTCCCCCACTCCGGGCAAACATTCACTATAGGCCGGCGCGGAAACGGCGACTGTAGGCGCATTCCCACAGTGCGGGGTTGAAACGCCGGGGCACGGACCCATTTGCGCGCCATGGCCCTCCTCCTCGCCGCCGCCCTGGCCGCGCTCTTCGTCGCCTGGGTGGCGAGCGGGCCTTATCTCCAGGAGCGGCGACGCAAGCGCCTGCGCGCGAAGCCCTTTCCCCCCGCATGGCGCGCCATCCTGGATCGCCGCATTCCGCTCCTGCGCCGCCTGCCGCCGCAGCTGCGCCGCGAGCTCGAAGGACACGTCCGGGTCTTCGTCGCGGAGAAGCAGTTCCTCGGCTGCGCGGGACTCGAAGTGACCGACGAAGTGCGCCTGGTGATCGCCGCGCAGGCTTGCCTGCTCCTGCTCGGCCGGCGCGGGGAGCCCTTCCCGAAGGTGCGCGACATCCTCGTGTATCCCGGCCCGTTCGCGGTCGAGCGCATCGAGGGCGGCGCGATTCCCGGCCTCCTGCACGAGAGCCGCACGACGCGAAGCGGCGAATCGTGGACGCACGGCCAGGTGGTGATCTCCTGGGACGACGCCCTCGCGGGCGCGGCGAACCCCGACGACGGCGCGAACGTGGTGATCCACGAGTTCGCCCATCAGCTCGACCAGTGGAAGGGCTACGCGAACGGCGCGCCCTGGCTCGGGCGGCGCGATCGCTATCCACGCTGGTCCGCCGTGATGCACCGGGAATACGCGCAGCTTCGGCAGCAGGCGGTGAACGGCGAGCCGGCGCTGCTGCACTTCTACGGCACGACCAGCCCCGCGGAATTCTTCGCGGTCGCCTCCGAGGTGTTCTTCGAGCGGGCGCGCGAGATGGCGGCGCTGCATCCCGCGCTCTACGCCGAGCTGCGGAGCCTGTACCGCGTCGATCCCGCAGCCTGGGACTGAGCCTACGCGGGCTGCGCCATCCTCTTCATCGCTTCGCGCATCTCCTGCGCTCCCACCTCGCGCACGTGCGTCGCGAGCGCCCATTGGTGGCCGTACGGATCCTCGACGACGCCGTAGCGGTCGCCCCAGAACTGTTCGGACACCGGCATCAGCACCTTCGCGCCCGCCTTCTGCGCGCTCGCCGCGACCGCATCGGCGTCGCGCACATAGAGGTGGATCGTGACGGGCGTCCCCTTGAGGGTTTGCGGGCCGACGGCGCGGCAGTCGAGCGCCTCGTCCATCAGCATGATCGGGGAATCGCCGATGCGGATGCGCGCGTGCATCACCTTGCCGTTCGGCCCGGGCAGGCGCGCCTCCTCGACGGCGCCGAAGGCCTTCTTGTAGAACTCGATCGCCTGCGCGGCTCCGGCGACGACGAGGTGCGGGGTGACGGTGTGGAAACCTTCGGGAACGGGTTGGGTCGTGGCCATGATGGCTCCTTGGAGTGGAAGGAATGAAAGGCCGGCACTCCGGCCTTCGGCAAGGAGTCGAACGGGGAGGCTGGAAATCGACAGGCGAACGCGAGATGCCCGGTGGTCCGGTAAGCCACGGTCTTCGTGGTACTATTCGTGTGCAGGATCGTCAAGCAGTAGTGAAGTCTCAGTCTCCCATCCCGTGCCGCGCTCGCGGCGTCGTAGTGGCAGTCAATTCCCTCCCCTTGATCATCGTGACCCGTCGCCGGGGTCGGGCTTCGCCCTGGCAAATCATTGGAAGGCAATTGAACATGGCTAACGGTACCGTCAAGTTTTTCAGCGACGCCAAGGGCTTCGGCTTCATCACCCCGGAAGGCGGCGGCAAGGACATCTTCGCGCACCACACCGAGATCCAGATGGACGGCTACAAGTCCCTCAAGGAGAACCAGAAGGTGGAATTCGAGACGCGCGACGGCCCCAAGGGCCCGTCCGCGACGCGAATCCGCATCGTGGAGTGATCGGCGCGATCGCCGTGCGCTAAGAAAGGCCCGGGCGACCGGGCCTTTTCGTTTCCCTCGAGGCGAAGCCCCATGCAGGTTCCGAAGCGTCTCCAGCCACTGCTCGAAGAAGGCGTCATCGACGGCGTCGTGCGCCAGCTCATGAGCGGCAAGGAAGCGATGGTGTTCGTCGTGCGCGCGGGCGGCGAGACGCGCTGCGCCAAGGTGTACAAGGAAGCCGACCAGCGAAGCTTCCGCCAGGCCGTCGACTACACCGAGAACCGCAAGACCAAGAATTCCCGCCAGGCGCGCGCGATGGCCAAGCGCACGCGCTTCGGGCGCGCGGCGCAGGAGCTCGCGTGGCGAAGCGCCGAGGTGGATGCGCTGCATCGCCTGGCCGCCGCCGGCGTGCGCGTGCCCGTGCCGTACAACTTCCACGAGGGCGTGCTCATCATGGAGCTCGTCGCCGACGCGGAAGGCAACGCCGCGCCCCGGCTGAACGACATCGAATTCTCCGCGGAGGAAGCGCGCGACTTCCACCAGCGCCTCATCGCCGAGGTCGTGCGCATGCTCTGCGCGGGCGTGATCCACGGCGACCTGAGCGAGTTCAATGTGCTCGCAGGCGCGGACGGTCCGGTGATCATCGATCTGCCGCAGGCCGTGGATGCCGCGGGGAACAACCACGCCGGCGCGATGCTCGAGCGCGACGTCGCGAACCTGCGCAATTTCTTCGGACGATGGGCGCCGGAGATCCTCGCCACGAATTATGGCGATGAGATCTGGGCGTTCTATCAGGCCGGCGCGCTCACGCCTGCGACGCCGCTCACGGGGCTCTTCAAGCGGGACGAGAGCGCGGTGGATCTGGAAGGCGTGGTGCGGGAGATCGGGGATGCGGAGCGCGAGGAGGCGGCACGGCTGCTTCGCATGCAGGAGTAGCAGCTACCGGTACCCCGCCGCCTGCAACTCGAATAGCTCCGCATACCGCCGGCTGCGCACCAGGAGCTCCTCGTGCGTGCCGATGGCCTCGAGCAGCCCTTCGCCCAGCACCACGATGCGGTCGGCCATGCGCACGCTCGAGAAGCGGTGCGAGATGAGCACCGCGGTCTTGCCGGCGCTCATCTCCTTGAAGTGCTGGAAGACCTCGAACTCGCTTCTCGCGTCGAGCGCCGCCGTGGGCTCGTCGAGGATCAGCAGTTGCGCGTCGCGCATGTACGCCCGCGCGATGGCGATCTTCTGCCATTCGCCGCCGGAAAGGTCGAGGCCGCTCTGGAAGCGCTTGCCGATCACCTGGTCGTACCCCGCCGGGAGCTTCGCGATCACGTCGTCCGCGCCGCTGCGCTCGGCCGCGCGCACGATGCGCTCGCGATCCCGCGCCGCGTCGATCCGCCCCACCGCGATGTTCTCCGCGGCGGTCAGGTGGAAGCGCACGAAGTCCTGGAAGATCACGCCGATGTTGGCGCGCGTTTCGAAGAGGTCGTACTCGCGCAGGTCGCGGCCGTCGAGGAGGATGCGGCCCTCGTTCGGCTCGTAGAGGCGCGCGAGCAGCTTCACGAGCGTGGTCTTCCCGGCCCCGTTCTCGCCCACGAGCGCGAGCACCTCGCCCGCGCGAAGGGTGAACGTGAGGTGCCGCACCGCCCAATGCTCGGCGCCCGGATAGCGGAAGCCCACGTCCTCGAACGTGAAGCCCTCGCGGATCGGATTGGGAAAGGGGCGCGCGTCGGGCGGCGAGACGATGTGCGGCTCGATCTCGAAGAACGAGAAGAGGTCGTCCAGGTAGAGCGCCTGGCCCGCCACGCTCGAGAAGCCCATGAGGAAGTTCTCGAGCAGCGTGCGCAGCCGGCGGAACGAGCCCGCGAGGAAGGTGAGCGCGCCGATCGAGAACTCGCCATGCAGCGTGCGCCAGACGATGTACGCGTAGGCCACGTAATAGGCGCTGGTCCCGACGGCGGTGAGGAACGCGCCCCAGCCCGCGCGGTGGAGCGCGATCTGCCGGTTGGCCGCGAAAAAGCCCGTGGCGATCGCCCGATAGCGCTCGACGAGGAAGGCGCTCAGCCCGAAGATCTTCACCTCCTTGGCGCTCTCCACGCTCGCGGCCGTCTGGCGCACGTAGTCGAGCTCGCGCTGCTCGGGGGCGCGCCGGTAGTTGAGCCAGTAGCTCTGCGCGTTGAAGTGCGCCTCGCCGATGAACGCGGGGACGAGCGCGATCGCCATCAGCACCAGCAGCCACGGCGCATACCAGAAGAGCCCCGCGCCGAAGCTCACGATGGTGACCACGTCCTGCGCCTGGTTGAAGAGCTGCCCCATGAGCCCCATGCGGCCCGCGGCTTGCCGGCGTGCGCGCTCGAGCCGGTCCTGCAGCTCGCTGTCCTCGAAGTCCTCGAGGTCGAGCGTGGCCGCATGTTCCATGAGGCGCACGCTCGTCGCGATGCTGAAGCGCTCGGACAGCAGGGAGTCGAGCAGCGACACCGCGCGTCCCAGCACGTCGGAGACCACCGCGAGCGCGAATTCGAGGGCGAGGAGGGCGATGACCGGATGGATGCGTCCGCTGCCGATCCACTCCGAGAGCGTGCTGCCGGCGGGCGGCGCCTTCGCGATGCGCACCACCGCGTCGATGATGAGCGCGCCCACGTAGAGCGTCGCTACCGGCAGCAGCGCCCGCGCAAGGCGCAGCACGCCGAGCGAGACCGTGATCGAGGGGCTCGTCCGCCAGACCAGCTTCAGGAACGGCAGGACGTTCTTCAGCGCTCCGATGCGCTCCCGCATGGACTGCGGGCCGGGTCCGGCAGCCGCGTGGCTCGCGCCGTTGCGCGGGGGCGGGCCGGGTGGCGCCCTTCCGCCCATCGTGTAGTTGCGGGGCATGGCGCTAGTTTATGGGCAGCCGGCCCTCGATGGAGGCTTGCGGGCCCCGGCGCCCAGTCCCGGCCGGCGAATGCGAGCTCGATTCGCGATGAAAGGACAGCCTCCCGGCGAACATACGGTGCGATCAGCAGATGGGGGTTCGGCAGCAGGCGCGCCACGCCCGAGAGCTCCGAAAGCGCGGCGTCGGCTCGCGACAGGAGGGCGACCATCGAGGTGTTCCACTCCAGCCGGGGCGGCAGGGGAGCGGGCACGAACGCGTGGTAGCCCTGGGGCGTACGCACTACGCGGCCGGCAACGGGATTTGCAAACTCCTCGGGCTTCACCTGCACTCCAATGAAGGCGGCTTTCAATGCTTAACCGCATTGAAAGAAATCATGAGTTTTTTTGCAAAGCTTTACAGCCTTTGTAAAAGGCCTTGCAGCGCTCCGAGTGGCCATGTCTGCCCCGATCTGGAAAGCGTGATCGAACCAGCTTCTTTACGCCGGATCGCGCGTGGCGTGACTGCGCGACATCTGGCTCGCGCGCCGATGAATTTCAGACCGGAGCAAGTCCGGCTTCAGCACCTCGACATCGGGCCCGAACTTGAGGATGTCCATCGCAAGCTCCTTCTCCGAGCTGAACGGCACCTCGAGGACGTAGCTCCCGTCCTTCTCCAGGCGGGCGCGCTGCTTCGGATGCCACTGCTCCATGGACACATACCGCGCAGCCGCAGGCGTGAACCTGAGCATTGCCCATTGCACCTTCTTCCCCGAGAAGATCCCGTACCCGCTCGCGAGCACCGCATCGAGCTCCGCGTCAGTGACGTCGCGCACCTTCCCGGGCACCATCTCGACGCCACGCACCGCATCGAGCGCGAACGTGCGCAGGTCGTTGCGCAGATGGTCGTACGCATCGAGGTACCAGTTGTTCCGGTAGTGCACGAGCCGCTGCGGCGAAACCTCGCGCTCGGTGACCTCGTCCTTGGTCCGGTTCCAATAGGTGAGCTTCAGCCGATGCCGGCCGAGCACCGCGGAGGCGATGAGCTCGAAGTGCTTCGGCTCGTGGCGGCGCGCTCCGAAGGGAATCACGCGGATCCGCTTGCGCACCTCGTCGAGCGAATGGTCGCCCGTGGAGAGGAGCGCGGCGAGCCGGGCCTTGAGCGGCTTCACGTGCGCGCCGAGGAGCGCGGGCTCGAGGCTCTCGACGAGGTGCTCGAGAGTGAGGAGCGCTTGCGCCTCGCTCGGGCTGAACCACAGGCCCGGCAGCTCGTACTTCGGCCCCTTGCCGGCGCGGCCCTCGTCGAAGCGATAGGACTCCTGGTCGCGGTCCCACACGATGGGCGCGTTGAGGCGGCTTCGCATGTACTCGAGGTCGCGCTTGAAGGTGGCGAGCGAGACGCCGAGCTCGTCCAGGAACTCGCGCACCTTCACCCGGCCGCGCGACTGGAGCATCTGGTCGATCTTGTAGAACCGTTCGGTGCGGTCCATTCTCGTCGGCTTGCGCTGGCTGCCCGGCGACTCGGGGACGACAGCGGCGAGAGCTCCCATGTCCATCGCGCCTTTCGCCCCGGTTTCCCGAAGCGTTCCTCATCGAAGAAAGCGTTCAGGCTACGGAGCGGGAAGCTCGCGCGGTGAGCTACCCGGGACGATGGTAACTCGTACCCGCCCCCCGTTCCAGACCGGCGTTCGACGATTCGGGAAACTGCATGAGCCTCAACCGGTCAGCCATTCGGCGAACGAACGCCACTGCGGCGTTCCGGCGATCGCGAAGCGCACCACTTGCGAGAGCACGATGTACGCCGCCCCCCAGCCGAACGCCGGATGGAGCCTGCGATTGCGGATCGTGTCCCACGCGGCGAAGCCGAGCACCAGCACGTCGGTCACCGCGAAGAACGCCGGCAAACCCGCAGCCTGCAGCTGCTGGATCGGGATGCGCGCGATCGCCGCGGTGAGGATGCCGAGCGTCCCGAGGAGCATCAGGCGCTTGTGGGTCTCCGGCTTGCGGCGAAGCAGCAGCGCCGCTCCGACCAGTCCGGCGAACACGACCATGTCGCCGAGGGGGACGACGAGGAACACGAGCGGCGGCGGCGCGCCCGGCGGGGCGTGTCCCAACCGCGCGCCGACGATCGCCGTGGTCGTTCCCACGATCAGCACGAGGGCCGCGACCACCGCGCCGAACACACCGACGCGGCGGTGGATGCGCGTGCGCCCCGAGGCGACGAGGCGCGCCTGCACCGCGAAGGTCGCGAACCACGTCGTCATGATCGCGCCGTGGAGCTCCTGGAGCCCCGTCAGCGGGAACTTCGCCAGGTACGGATTGAGATAGAACGTCCGCGTGAAGCCTGCAAGCACCACGAGCACCGCGGCGACCGCGCCCCACGTGTAGAACGCGGCGGAAGAACGACGCGCGATCGCCGGTGCGTCCAACTCTGCCGTCGCCATCGGCCATCTCCTTTGGGGTTCGTCCGCAGGTCCACGCCGCCGATGGCCCGGATCCATGGGCCTCGTGCGTCGACCGGCGGGCGATGCGGGCCCATGGTAGCGCAGGCTCGGGGAACGCTCCAAGCGCCCGGCGCTGGACCGGCTACCTCGCGCAGCCCCTCAGAGCTTCGCGCGCGCGGCCTTCCTCCAGAATTCGCGGCGCAGCGTTTCGGAGCGGAACTCCTCGAGGTCGGGATCCATGGCGTTGCGCGCCGAGATCATGCCGACCGGCTTTCCCTCCTCGATCACGGGCAGATGCCGGAAGCCGTTCTCCTGCATCACCACGAGCGCCTGGCCGAAGGGCACCTGCATATGGATCGTCTGGGGATCCGGCGTCATCACGTCCGCGACCTTCGTCTTCGCCGGGTCGAGCTCGCGCGCCACGACGCGGCACAGGAGGTCGCGCTCGGTGAAGATTCCGGCGAGGCCGTTCTCGTCCGCGACGAGGATCGCGCCGACCTTGCGCGCGGACATGAGCTTCGACGCCTCGCTCACGGAAGCGCCGGGCGTCGTGACGAGGACGTCGCGGCGCATGATTCTTTCAACCGGGGTGTCGTACATGGGAGTCTCATCCTTTCCGGATGAAGCTACGCTCCGACGGGAGCCAACAGTTGATGAGGGTCAAACGCGACCCTCTCGCCGGCCGCTGCGAGGCAGTGCGTCACTCCGTGGATCGCCCGGGCAGAGCGAGGGCGCTATTCCGCCCGCCCTCCGGCGACGCAGACCGGGCGCCTCGGCAGCAGCGGTGCGATGGCCATCAGTCCCAGCAGTGGTCCGGGCACAAGGAGCCATGCGATCCAGGGTCCCCACGACGTTAGCCAGCTTGCCGCAAGGTCGATCGAGACGATCGTGATCGCGAAGCCGATGCTGTTCTGGATCGCGAGGCCGCTTCCGACGAGCTCCGGCGGACAGGCGCGCGCCGAGATCGCCGAGAATTGCGGCGAGTCCATCACGATGGTCACTCCCCACGCGAGCAGTAGCGCCAGCGCGATCCCCATGTGGGGCGCTGCGAACGGAAACGCGAGCCCGCAGGCGAGCGATCCGGCGAGGCCCGCCGCGGCGACCGCGGCGGCCCCGCAACGCCGGCTGAGGAATCCGCCCGCGATGCATCCCAGCCCGCCGATGCCGATCACGGCGAACGACCACGCCGCGAGCCGCCCCGCACTCGCCTTCGCGTCGGGCGCGAGCACCATCGCGACGAGGAACGGGATGATCGTCCACATCGCGTAGAGCTCCCACATGTGGCCGAAGTACGCGAGGGCGGAGGAGCGGAACGCAGGGATGCGCCACAAGCCGAGCACCGCCCCCAGCCGCGCTCGCCCGCGTCCCTTCGGAAGATGGGGCCCATCCCCGAGAGAGGCGATCGCGATCGCGGCGATCACGGCGAGCAGCGACGATGCGCCCGCGACCCATTGCCACGGCCAGCCGACACCGGCCGCGCGGATCGCGTGAGGCAGTGCGGTCCCGAACGTGAGCATGCCCACGAGCCACGCCAGCGCCTCGCTCGCGCGCTCCGGCTCCCAGCTCACGACGAGCTTCATCCCGACCGGATACACGCCCGCGAGCGAGAAGCCGACCACGAAGCGAAGGACGCAGGCCTCGACGAGCCCGTTCGCGACGAAGGCGAAGGCGGCGTTGGCGGCCGCGCCGATCAGGGAGCACGCCGCGAACAGCCGGCTCGCCGGGAAGCGATCCGCGAACCCCGTGAGCCCGAAGAGCATCGTGCCGGCGATGAAGCCGGATTGCACCGCGATCGTGAGCGTGCTGACATCCGCCGGCGCGAGGTGCCACGCGCGAGCGAGGTCGTCGAACGCCGCGTTCGCGCTGAACCAGAGCGAGGTGCCGAAGAGCTCGGCGAGGACGATGACCGCGAGATGGAAGAGCGGAGCGCGGCGCGTCACCCGCTCAGCCCTCCCTGCGGGTTCTCACGGAAGCGAGGGCGATTTCGCACGCGCCGCATCGATGCTCCAGCAGCCCGCCCCGGCCGCGGCGAAGAACAGGAACACGAAGCAGTAGAGCACGGCGAGCTCGCCGCCGTTGAGCTGCGGCATGAGGAAATTTCCCTTGGCGCCGAAATGCCCCATGAAGTAGGCGAAGGCCATCTCGCCGGAGAGGATGAACGCGACAAGGCGCGTGCACAATCCCACGATCATCAGCGCGCCGCCCGCAAGCTCGAGGACTCCCGCGAGGCCGATCAGCGACATCAGCTGCAGGTGGTCGAACATCGCCTGGTGCGGCACGTGGAAGAGCTTCGCCGTGCCGTGCTGGATGTACAGGTAGCCCACGACGATCCGCAAAAGGCCCTGCGCGCGCGGGGTCCAGGCATCGAAGAACGCCTTGTCCATGGCTCTGCCTCGAAGGGAAGGGAACGCCAATCTATCACCGGCGCCGGAAGGACGGTTTTCACGCAGCCGGCTGCATGCCAGACGAGGCGGATGAAGACGCGTGCGCTCCTGGCGCTGGGACCTGCGCGAATACCTCTACTTCGCGGCGCTGCGCGCGTACGACGGGGACAAGCTCTTCCCCGGCCGCGAGGCGGCGAAGGGCTGAGCCGCGGAGCGGAGGACCTCAGCGGTCCTCGGCGGAGTCGGGCGGGGAAAACTCCGGGCAGGCCGGCGTCCGGGAGGTCACGAATCGGTCATGCCGCGAGCACAGGCCCGTGTCCGCGCGCACCGATCCATAGGCCGAGCTGAGGATGTTCAGCCCGGGAATCGCGCGCTCCAGCGCCGCGGGCGAGCCGATCAGGAACCGGCACGCGCCGCAGCGCCGTTGCGCGTCGCTCACGGGGCGAATCCCCTCACAAGGCGCTCCAGTAGCTGCCGAAGACGACCACGGAGAGGATGTAGCCCAGCACGACGTTCACCGCGACGCCGATGGTGAACGGCCAGAACGACTTCCACCCGATCACGTGCAGCTCGCGGAAGCGCGTGGTGAGCCCGATGCTCAGGAAGCAGAAGATGAACGTCCAGGTGCGAAGCGAGGCGAGCGGCAGCACAGGTCGGGCCGGACCGATTTGCTGAAGTCCGCCGTGCTGAACGAGCCGGTAAACAGCGTCATCAGCATCGAGGCGACGAAGAAGCCGATCACGAACTTCGGGAAGCGCCACCAGATCTCGCGCGCATCCGGGCCCTTGCCCGCCTTCTTCTCCCACACGATGGTCGCGATGGCCGCCCAGACGATCGACCAGATGCCGATCCAGAGGTCGCGCCCGATCACCTTCATCAACGTGAAGCCCTTGATCGCCGCATCCTCGTTGCCGACCATGTGCCCGTACGTGGTCGCGGCCGCGAATCCCGCCGCGTCGGCGAACTCGGATGTACCGATCCAGGCGCCGGCGACCCCCGCGGACAATCCCAGCGCCCGCGAAACGAACGGCAGCACGAGGATCATCACGAGCGCCCACACCACGACCAGCGTGACCGACGTGTAGAGGTGCTCCTTCTTCGCGTTCACCGAGGCGGCGATCGCCATCGAGGCCGAGACCCCGCAGACCGCGCCGCCCACGCCCAGCACCGCGGCGAGGCGCCGGTCGAGCCCGAAGACGCGCGTGCCGAGGAAGTAGATCACGAGGCAGGTTACGAGCGAGATGACGGTCGCCTGCGCGATCGCGACCGGCCCCGCGGTGAGCACCAGCGTGATCGGGAAGGTGGCGCCCAGCAGCACGATGCTCACCTTGATGAAATACTCGACCCGGAACCCGCTATCCATCCACTTCGGCAGCGGGAGGACGTTCGCGATCACGAGACCCAGGATCAGCGCGACGAGCGGCGCCTCCATGTTGAACTTCGCCGCGTTCGCCCAGCCGGCGATCGCGAACATGACCACCGAAAGAACGTACAGGAACAGGAACGACGGGATGAACTTCGCGAGCGACACTCCCATGATGCGGGTGGTGACGCCGAAGACCACGAGCCAGAAGACAAACTGATAGAGGTACAGGTTGGCGTTCGCCGAGAAGTGCGCGGCAAGCTGGTCGAAGGTGCTCCACTTGAGGCCGCCGGGGTTGATCGCGAGGGCCTTCAGCACGCTGCTGCGACCGGACTCGAAGAACACGATCGCCATCACCATCAGGCCGAGGCCGAGCCAGATCGCCCACCAGTCCTCCTTGAGGTAGAGATCCTTCCACCCCCCCGTCGTCGGCTTCGGATCCGAGCCGCCCTCGTTCCACGCATCTTGTGTCGTGGTGCTCATTGCGCGCTCCTCCCTTGATTTGTTTGCTGTTTGCTCCTTTGCTGGCCGGACGATCGTCCCGATCTTGCGCCGGGCCCGAGCCCCGACGCGCAGAAGATATTCCCCTTTGGCGCCTTTGGCTACCGCCCCTCGCGGCCGGAGTCTCGGCGCGTGGAATCGCGGAAAAGGCTAGAGGGGCCTCTCCTCGCCGGCGCCTCGTTGCGCTCGAGATGGGCGCTTCACTTCGCGAGCTTCGCGAAAAGATCCACGGGCACGGGAAACACGATCGTCGAGGCCTTGTCGCCCGCGATCTGCGTGAGCGTCTGCAGGTAGCGCAGCTGCATCGCCTCCGAACGGTGCGAGAGCGTTTCCGCCGCCTGCAGGAGCTTCGCCGAGGCCTGCAGCTCGCCCTCGGCGTGGATCACCTTCGCGCGCCGCTCGCGCTCGGCCTCGGCCTGCCGGGCGATCGCGCGCACCATCGATTCGTTGAGGTCCACGTGCTTGATCTCCACGATCGAGACCTTGATGCCCCACGCATCGGTCTGCATGTCGAGCGCGTGCTGGATGTCCACGTTGAGCTTGTCGCGCTCGGCGAGGAGCGTATCGAGCTCGTGGCGGCCGAGCACCGCGCGAAGCGTGGTCTGCCCGAGCTGCGACGTGGCGGCGAGGAAGTCCACCACCTGGATGGTCGCCTTCGCCGGGTCCACCACGCGGAAGTACACCACCGCGTTCACCTTCACCGAGACGTTGTCGCGAGTGATCACGTCCTGCGGCGGGACATCGAGCACGACCGTGCGCAGGTCCACGCGCACCATCTGCTGGATGACGGGCACCAGGAAGAAGAGCCCCGGCCCCTTCACGCCCGCGTAGCGGCCGAGCTGGAACACCACCGCGCGCTGGTATTCGCGCAGCACGCGCACCGACCACGCGATGAGCACGATGACGAGGATGACCGCACCTGCGCCGAAATCGATGATCATGTGCCTTCCTTCCGTCCGTCGTCCTCGCGAAGGCGGGGACCGATTGGATTGCCGCCTTCGCGGGAATGGCGAACCACATCCAGCGTGAGGCCGTGCATCGCGGTGACCTTCACGTGCTCGCCCTTCTTCAACGGCTCGCGGCTCCTCACGCGCCAGGTCTCGCCGTGGAGGTGCGCCCAGCCCTCGCCGTCGAAATCCTCCAGCACCTCTCCGTTGCTGCCCACGAGCTCCTCGCGCCCGGTCACCACCGGGCGCCTGCGCGAGCGCAGCAGCACGCCCATCACCAGCCCAAGGAAGACCGCCGTCGCGAAGGCGAAGCCGCCGATGAGCGCGTACGGCACGCGATAGCCGGGCACCTCGATGAGGATCACCGAGCCGACCACGAAGGCGACCAGCCCACCGATGCCGAGCGATCCGTACGCCGGCAGGAACGCCTCGGCGACCATGAAACCGATGCCGAGCACGATGAGGAGCAGGCCCGCGTAATTCACCGGCAGCATCTGCAGCCCGTAGAGCGCGATCACGATGCAGATCGCGCCGGCCACCCCCGGCAGCACCAGCCCGGGGTTCGAGAACTCGAAGAGGATCGCGTAGATGCCGATCACGACGAGCCCGTAGGCGATCGCGGGATCGGTGATCGCCGAGAGGAAATTCGTACGCCAGTCGGGCGCCCACGACTCGATGCGCGCCGCGGCGGTGGCGAGCGTGCGCTCGGTCCCGCCCGCGCTGACGCGCCGGCCGTCGATTCGCTTCAGCAGATCGGGAACGTCGCGCGCGATGACATCGACGACTTTCTGGTCGAGCGCCTCGGTCGCCGAGAGGCTCACCGCTTCGCTCACCGCGCGCTCGGCCCAGTCGGCGTTGCGCCCGCGCAGGATCGCCAAGCCGCGGATGTACGCTTCGGCGTCGTGCACCGCCTTCTGCACGTGCGCATCGGCGGCGGGCGTTTCCTTTCCGGCCTTCTCCCCGCCCGAGGGCATCGGCGAGGGTCCGCCGAGGGAAACCGGGGTCGCCGCACCCAGGTTCGTTCCCGGGGCCATCGCCGCGACGTGGCATGCGTAAAGAATATAGGTGCCCGCGCTCGCCGCACGCGCGCCGGGCGGGGCGACGAATCCCGCGACGGGAACCGGCGAAGCGAGGATGTCCTTGATGATGGAGCGCATCGACAGGTCGAGGCCGCCGGGGGTGTCCATCCGCAACACCACCAGCTGCGCACCCTCTTCCATCGCATGCGCGAGCCCCCGATGCACGTAGTCGGCCGTGGCCGGCCCGATCGCCCCGTCGATCGAGAGCACGACCACCGGCGCCGGCCCGGCGGCGTAGCCGGCAGGCACGAGGAGCAGGGCCAGGAAAGCGAGCAGTGGCGCGCACCGCATCGCACCAATATAGGGCAAATGCAACGTTGCCGTCGTAATTTGCATCGCCACGGCAGCCGGAGTATTACGAAGGGCTGAACCCGTGGAAAAACGGGAGGGAGGCCGTTTTGAAGGACCCGCTGGTCCATGACGCCCTGCGGCAGATCCAGGACATCCTCTCCGAGGAGACCGGGGCGCCGCTACCCGCCGCTGCGCGCTCGAGGCTCGAGACCGTGCTGCACGGGGCGCTGGGGCGGCCCAACGGCGCGCGCAAGCCCGACGACCTCGCCCACGAAGTGACGATCCTCCTCGCGGACCTGCGCGGCTTCTCGAGCATCTCGGCGAACTATCCCGGAGCGACCGTCCTCGCCCTCCTCAACCGCTGCTTCGGCGCGATGAGCGAGATCGTCTTCCGCCACCAGGGCTGCATCGACAAGTTCATGGGCGATGCGATCATGGTGCTCTTCGAGTCCGACAAGGACTGCGACGACAGCGCCCTGCGCGCGGTCTCCTGCGCCGTCGACATGCAGCTCGCGATGGAAGGCGTGAACGCGGTGAGCCGGGGCCAGGACCTGCCCGAGCTCTACTTCGGCATCGGCATCAACACCGGGCGCGTGATCTCGGCGATGCTCGGCTCCGACCTCTATTCCGAATACACCGTGATCGGCGAGGAAGTGAACCTCGCCTCGCGGATCGAATCGTTCAGCCTGCGCGGGCAGGTGCTCCTGAGCGAGAGCACCTGGGAGCGGTGCAATGGTTTCGTACGCGCGGGCGATCCCATGGACGCGTTCGTGAAGGGCAAGAGCAGGATGGTGGTTTTGCGCGAAGTGCTCGGCATCCCCTCGCTCGGCAAGTCCGTCCCGCGCCACGAGCTGCGCCGCAGCGCGCGCGTGCAGGTGAAGATCCCGTTCCGCTACCGGATGGTCGTGAACCAGGTGGTGATCCCGGAAACGCGCGAGGGGCGCATCCTCGACATCGGCTACCACGGCGTGCTCGCCGAGGTGCCGCTCGCGCATTCGGCCTTCTCCGAGATGATGCTCGACTTCGAGCTGCCGCTGGTGGGCGAGCCGATGTCCGACCTCTACGGCCGCGTCGTGAAGGTGGTCCCCAGGGGCGGCAACACGCATATCGGCGTGGAGTTCACCTCCATGCGCCCGGAACAGAAGGCCGCCATCCAGCTCTTCGTCCAGCTCCTCATCCAGGGCACGGAAGCGGACGACTGACGGCTGCGGTAGATTGGCTGCACGACTCCGTCATCCCGGCAACGCCGGATCGCCTCCCATGTCCCGTCCCGTTCTCGCGATCATCGCCCTCGCCGCGATGTTCGCCCCGCTCGCCGACTGCAGCGCGCAGGACTCGCGCCACAGCTTCCCGCGCGAGGAAGCGCGCAACCGCGACCGGCCCGACGGGCCGCGCCGCGCGGTGGCCGCCGACCCCTTCTCCTCGCTCGAGCGCGAGCTGATCTCGCTCCAGGTCGACCTGAAGCTGCGTGGCGACCAGGCGCAAGCCTGGAACGTCTTCGAGCGCGACGTGCGCGCGGCGGCCGCGGCGGAAGGGGAGCGCCACCGGCAGATCGTCGAGCTGGGCGAAAAAAAGCAGCCGCCGGCCACCGCGCTCTCGCTCCTCGGCGAGCTCGCCGAGGACGGGCGCAAGGAAGCCGAGGCCGCCGCCCGCGTCGAGTCCGACCTGAGCGTCCTCACCGCCAAGCTCGACGCGGCGCAGCGCGCGATGCTCGACCGTCGCGTGATCCAGTCCCAGACCGAGCCGCTCGGGCGCTGAAGGCAGGATCGAGGCCGTGGCAGCTCTCAGATGCGGCCCATCAACAACAGCACGACGACGATCACCAGTACGAGCCCCAGGCCGCCGCTCGGCCCGTAGCCCCACGCCCGGCTGTAGGGCCAGGCGGGTACCGCGCCGAGGAGCAGGAGCACCAGGACGATCAGCAGGATGAGTCCGAGCGACATGTCGACCTCCGTGATTGGATTGCGTGCGGATTTGGACAACCGCACCGCTCGGGGCCGGCGTGTCAGGAAGGCGTTTTCCGTTGTAGGACGGGCGCCATGGCGTAATCAGAATCCGTACAGCGCCGACGGGTTCGAGACTAGGACGCGCTTGCGCGTCGCTTCGTCGCCGATCCACTCCTGGAGGACGTCGAGCAGCGCGGCGTCGTCCGGCTTGGTGTGCGGCTCGGTCGGGTGGGGCCAGTCGCTTCCCCACACCACGCGCTCGGGCGCCTCCTTCAGGAAGGCCATCGCGAGGGACTTCATGTCCGCGTAGCGCGGAGAGCCGGTGCGCGAATCCAGGTAGGGCGCGCAGAGCTTCACCCACGTCCTTCCGCTGTGGAGCAGGCGCCTCACGGCCGCCATGGCGGGATGATGCACGCTCTCGGGGTGCGGGATGCGCGCGAAGTGATCGAGAACGACCGCGCAGGGAAGCGCGGCGAGCACCGGTTCCAGCGCCGCGAGCTGCTCGGGGCGCGCATGCAGCTGCACGTGCCAGCCGAGGCCGCAAATGCGCGCGGCGAGCGGCTCGATCATGTCGGCGCCGGCGATCTCGGTGTGCGGGTCGTGGATGGAAAAGCGCAGGCCGCGGATGCCGGCCTCGTGGAGCGCGGCGAGCTCAGCGTCGGTGATCGCGGGAAGCGCCACGGCGACGCCGCGCGCCTTGTCGAGGCCGAGCTGCGCGATCGCATCCACCGTCACGCGATTGTCCGTGCCGTATGCCGCGGGCTGCACGATCACCGCGCGCGCGGTTCCGATGCGCTCCTGCAGCAGCCGGTATTCGCCAACGGTCGCGTCGGTCACCTGGGGCAGGCTGGGCCACGCCATGGGGAAGCGCGGGTCGTAGACGTGCGCGTGGCAATCGCACGCGTTCGCCGGCGCCTTGAAGCGCGGCCGGGAAGTGCCGCCGGAATTGGGGATGGGCAGGACCATTCGCGCGGCCGTCATCGCACGAGCCCGAGCCGTCGGCGCTCACGAAAGGCGGGCAACGACGGCCTTCGTGAACTCCTTCGTGGTGGCCCTGCCGCCGAGGTCGCCCGTGCGCACCTTGTCCTCGCGCAGCGCCCCGTCGACCGCCGCGCGCACGCGCCGGGCCTTCTCCGGCTCGCCGACGTGGTCGAGCATCAGCGCGGCGGTGAGCATCAGCGCGAGCGGGTTCGCGAGGCCGCGGCCGGCGATGTCCGGCGCCGAGCCGTGCACCGCCTCGAAGATCGCCGCATCGGTGCCGATGTTGGCCGCGGGCGCCATGCCCAGCCCTCCCACGAGGCCCGCGATCTCGTCGGAGAGGATGTCGCCGAACAGGTTCGTGGTGACGATCACGTCGAACTGCCAGGGATTCATGACGAGCTGCATCGCGCAGGCGTCCACGATCCGGTCGTCGAAGGCGACGCGCCCCTCGTAGCGCTTCCCCACCTCGCGCGCGGCTTCGAGGAAGAGCCCCGTGAGCGCCTTCAGCACGTTCGCCTTGTGCACGATCGTGACCTTCTTGCGGCCGTTCCTCACCGCGTAGTCGAACGCGAACTCGGCGATGCGGCGCGAGCCCGCGCGCGTGTTCACGCCCGATCCCACGGCGACTGCGCGCGGATCGTCGCCCACCGGGATGTAGTGCTCGAAGCCGACGTAGAGGCCTTCGAGGTTCTCGCGCACCAGCACCAGGTCGATGTCCTCGAAGCGCCCGCCGGGCACCAGCGTGCGCGCGGGGCGCAGGTTCGCGTAGAGCTGGAACTCCTCGCGCAGCCGCACGTTCGAGGAACGGAAGCCGCCGCCGATCGGCGTGGTGAGCGGCCCCTTGAGGGCGAGGCGGTTCCTGCGGATGCTCGCGAGCGTCTCGGGCGGGAGCGGATCGCCGCACTCCGCGACGCCGCCCATCCCCGCCTTGCAGGTCTCCCACCGGAACGGCGCGGCCACGGCTTCCAGCACTTCGAGCGTGGCGTCGGTCACTTCGGGACCGATGCCGTCGCCGGGAATCAGCGTGGCGGGAATCGTCTTCGAGGCGGCGTTCATGGCGCGGATTATACGTGCAGTGCGCTTCTCGCCCCGCGCTCCCGCGCGACGAATCGAAGCGGAAATGGGGTCAGATACCTTTGTTCCCGGCGCGCGAAAACGTATCTGACCCCCTTTTTCGCGCTTTGGAAAATGTGGTCTGTCCCCGGTTTCGCTATGCTTCGGGGATGGCTGAAGATCCGAAGGACCGGGGCCTCGAGAAGGGCCTCACGAGCTACGGCGACCGCCAGTTCTCGCTTTTCCTGAGGAAGGCGTTCATCAAGGGCGCGGGCTACACCGACGATGCGCTCGCCCGCCCGGTGGTGGGCATCGCGAACACGGCAAGCGCCTACAACCCGTGCCACGGCAACGCGCCCCAGCTCGTCGAAGCGGTCAAGCGCGGCGTGATGCTCGCGGGCGGCCTTCCGATGGAGTTCCCGACCGTCTCGATCCACGAGAGCTTCGCGCATCCCACCTCGATGTACCTGAGGAACCTCATGTCCATGGACACCGAGGAGATGATCCGCGCGCAGCCGATGGACGCCGTGGTGCTGATCGGCGGCTGCGACAAGACGGTGCCGGCGCAAGTGATGGGCGCGGCATCGGCGGGCGTGCCGTGCGTGGAGCTCGTCACCGGCTCGATGCTCACCGGCTCGCACGACTTCGAACGCGTGGGCGCATGCACCGACTGCCGGCGCTACTGGGCCCGCTATCGCGCCGAGGAAATCGACGCCGCCGAGATCGCGCGCGTGAACGACCAGCTCGTGGCGAGCGTCGGCACCTGCTCGGTGATGGGCACGGCGAGCACGATGGCGTGCGTCGCCGAGGCGCTCGGCATCACGGTTGCGGGCTGCGCCTCGCCGCCCGCCGTCACCGCCGATCGCATCCGCGTGGCCGAGCGCACCGGAACGGTCGCGGTCGAGATCGCGAAGAAGAAGCTCACGCCCGATCGCATCCTCACGCGCGAGGCGTTCGAGAATGCCATGCGCGTGCTCCTCGCGATCGGGGGTTCCACCAACGGCGTGATCCACCTCACGGCGATCGCCGGGCGCCTCGGCATCGAGATCGCGCTCGATCGCCTCGACGCGCTCGGCCGCGAGACGCCGGTGCTCGTGGACCTCAAGCCGTCGGGCCGGCACTACATGGAGGACTTGCATCGAGCGGGCGGCATGGCGACCATCCTTCGGGAGCTGAAGCCCCTGCTCCATCTCGAAGCGCTCACGGTGACCGGTCAAACCCTCGGCGAGCGGATCGAAGCCGACGCCCCGGGCTTCGCCCAGGACGTGGTGCGGCCATTCTCGAACCCGCTCTATCGCGAAGGCGGCATCGCGGTGCTGCGCGGCAACCTCGCGCCGGGCGGGGCGATCATCAAGCAATCGGCCGCGGATCCGAAGCTCATGCGCCACGAGGGACGCGCGGTGGTCTTCGAGAACGCGGAGGACCTCGCGCGGCGCATCGATTCGGCGGACCTCGACGTGAAGGCCGACGACATTCTGGTGCTGAAGAACATCGGGCCCAAGGGCGCGCCGGGCATGCCGGAAGCCGGCTACCTTCCGATCCCGAAGAAGCTCGCGCGCGCCGGGGTAAAGGACATGGTGCGGATCTCCGACGGTCGCATGAGCGGCACGGCCGCGGGCACGATCGTGCTGCACGTCACGCCCGAGGCCGCGATCGGCGGACCACTCGCGTGGGTGAAAAGCGGAGATCGCATCCGCCTCGACGTCCCGAAGCGCGAGCTCTCGCTGCTGGTCGCCGAAGAGGAGATGGCGCGCCGCCGTGCCGCGCATCCCGTGAGCGAGCCGACGGCGGAGCGCGGCTACCTCAAGCTCTTCCTCGAGAGCGTCACACAGGCCGACCAGGGTGTCGATTTCGATTTCCTCAGGAAAAAGGGGTCAGATTCCTTTTCCTGACGAGCCATTGGGAAAACGGGGTCAGGTTAGTTTTTGGACCTGTCCCCATTTCCCGGGCGCTGATGATGGGGACAGGTCCAAAAACTAACCTGACCCCATTTCCGGCATTTTTCCGCACTGGAGAAAGACGTGAAGAACTACAGCATCGCCGCGATCGGCGGCGACGGCATCGGGCCGGAAGTCATCGAGGCGGGCATCGAGGTGCTGAATGCCCTTGCGAAAGCGGACGGTGGAGTGAGCTTCCGCTTCGAGCGCTTCCCGTGGAGCTCGGACCTGTACCTGCGTGAGGGCCATTACATTCCCGAAGGCGGTCTCGAGAAGCTGAAGGCCTTCGACGCGATCTTCTTCGGCGCCGTGGGAAGCCAGAAGGTGGCCGACCACGTCTCGCTCTGGGGACTGCGCCTGCCGATCTGCCAGGGCTTCGACCAGTACGCGAATGTGCGGCCCACGCGCGTCCTGCCCGGCGTGAAGAGCCCGCTCGCCAACGCGAAGGACATCGATTGGGTCGTGATCCGCGAGAATTCCGAGGGCGAGTACTCCGGCGTGGGCGGGCGCGTGCACCGCGGATTGCCGATCGAGGCCGCGAGCGACGTATCGGTCTTCACACGCGTGGGCGTCGAGCGCATCCACCGCTTCGCCTTCGAGCTCGCGGCCAAGCGCCCGCGCAAGCACCTCACGCTCGTCACCAAATCGAACGCGCAACGCCACGGCATGGTGATGTGGGACGAGATCTTCTTCGAGGTCGCGAAGGACTATCCCGGCGTGCAGTGGGACCGTGAGCTGGTGGACGCGATGACGACGCGCATGGTGTTGAAGCCCGCGACCATCGACGTGATGGTAGCGACCAACCTGCACGCCGACATCCTCTCCGACCTCGCCGCGGCGCTCTCGGGAAGCCTCGGCATCGCGCCCACCGCGAACCTCAATCCCGAGCGCAAGTTCCCCTCGATGTTCGAGCCGATCCACGGCAGCGCCTTCGACATCACCGGCAAGGGCATCGCGAACCCCGTCGCGACCTTCTGGACCGCGTCGATGATGCTCGTGCACCTCGGCGAGGTGAAGGCCGGCGCGCGCTTGATGAAGGCGGTGGAGAAGGTGACCGCGAGCGGCGTTCTCACGCCCGATCTGGGCGGAACCGCCAAGACGGCGGACGTGACGCGCGCCGTGATCGCGGCGCTCTAGGAGGGCCGTTCCGCGGGCTTCCCGGGATGCGTGGCCGACCCAGTTCGCGCGATCGGCGCATGGCGGCTAGCCGCGCCGCGTACTTCTGAGCGCAAAGATCCAGTACCAGGCCGCGCCGGCATCGAGCAGCACGGCTCCGATGCCGAAAGCGAAGCGGCCCACGCCGGCGCTCACTGGCGCGTGAACGCCCGCGCCCGACGCGGACGCGCCCGCCGTAAAGCGGCGCTCGCCGGGGCCGAAGGCGACCCAGTCGAAGCAGAGCGCGAGGCCCGTCACCACGAGTGCGGCCAGCACCGCGCGGCTGCGCAACGCTTCGTCCGGGAGCACGAAGTAGATGCCAAAAGACACGACCAGGAGGCCCACCGGCAGCTGGAGCCACCGGTCGTCGGAGAACGGCATTCCGCGCCATGCTGCGGCGGCACCGAAAGCGAGGCATACGATCCCCGCCAATGCGAGCACCGCGCCGAGGGATACCCGTGCCGACATCTGGTTCAGCCCGGTGCTCGAGTCGACGCGGGCGGACCGCCGTCATTCATCGTTCGTCTCCAGGCCCTGGTATTCGCCGCTGATCCAGGTCTCCTTGTCGCGCATGACCGCCTGCGCCGGCAGCGTGTCCGTGGCGGTCGACAATCCAGGCACGCGCTTCACGGCGGTGCCGATTGCCATGAACTCCACCAGGCTGCCGATCTCGTGGATGTGCGTCTTGATGCCGACCACATCGTCCGCCCCGATCGAGTTGGCTTCGCGGCGAATGATGTCGATCGCATGCTCGCGCGCGTCGTAGATGAGCGTCGTAAGGTCGGATATCTCGCCCCTGGTGAACGATTTGAGCGCTGCCTTGAGGCCCCCTACCATGCCCAGCGAATAGACCGCGGTGCCCAGGACGAGTCTCATCGGCGCGTAGCCCATGCGTGTCATGTTCCAGGTTTCCTGGCAGGTGAGGTCGCTGGTGGCGCAGCTCTGCCCGAGGCCGCCGAGGGCGTCGTGGTGCGCGGCCGTGCCCATCATGACCATTTCATGCAATCCCTGGAAGAGCTTCAACTTCGTCACGATGCCGAGCACGCAATTGCCTCCCGCGGCCTTCGCCTCGGTCACGATGCGGTCCAATGCGACGTGGCGGGTCGCATTGAACACGTCGCTGAATTCCTTGATCTCGCCCCGGGCCATGCTCTTCAAGCCGCCGAGCAGCCCACCCGTCACCCCGATCGAGTAGGCCACGTTGCTGAACACGAACCGTTTGGGGACGTAGCCCGCATCGAGCAGGCAATAGAGCTCCTGGCCGTCGCCGCTCGTGGAAAACTCGATCGTGCGCTGCTTGCCCGCCTCGTGGTACACGCAGCTGCCGACGGAGACGAATTCGATGTTGCCCTGGAAGTGGCGCAGCTCGCTCGTGACCCCCGAGATGCCCGCGGCCTGGTTCTTCTCCGCCTCGGCGACGATGCGCTTCTCCGCTTCGAGCCGTCCCGCGTGAATGATGCCGGTGACTTCGGCCACCTCTCCACCCATCACACCGCGGAAACCGCTGCTGATTCCGCCGATGAACCCCAGGGAATGGACGCTGTTGCCGATCACGATGTCGCCCGGCCTGAAGCCCTTCAAGCCGAGGCAGAACATCTCATTGCCCGAGAACCCGGTCATCACGGCCATGGGATTTCCTTGGGGATGTGGGGCAGGGAATATAGCAGAGCCCTAACGACGGAGTCGATCGGCCGGCGACGATGATTGCAGCGCGGCGGCGCGCATCATTTCCCCTGGTTGTTAGCCCAACGCGCCTGCTTTATCGGGACAAGATTCCGGTCCGCTCCAACGCGTTGTCAGCCAAGCCCGACTGCAACAGGCTCATAGTGCAATACCGTGGGAAATGGGTCGTAGAAATGATGCAACAACTTCCGCCACTGTTGGTACTGAGGCGATTTCCGAAAACCTTCCTCATGGTCGGAAACACTGTCCCAGCGCACCAACAGGAGATAGTGGCCTTCGCGCTCGAGACACCGTTGGAGCTCGTGTGAGCGATAACCCGGCATTGCAGAGATGATTGACTGCGCTTCGCGAAACGCAGCCTCGAACGCCCGCGACTGGCCCGGTTTGATGAGCAGAGGTGCCGCCTCCAAGATCATCGGGGCTGGCTAACGACTGGTTCAGCGGCCGGCCACAATGAACGTGCCGCGGCCAGACGCGACCCACACTGCCTCGCGCTCCGCTCGAACGCGTTGTTAGATGGCACCGCTATCCCCAGAAGCACGCGTATTTGTCTTCTTCCACAAGTTTCAAGAACGCCTCCAGCGATTTGACCAGGGGCGCAGGCTCGTAGCTGTGCCATTTCAGGTCGGCACGCTGCCAATACACCCGCCACGCTGCCTGGGTCTTCACAAAGGTAGCCTTTGCCACGGCGTGCTCCAACTTTTCATTGGGCTCTTTCCATCGTGGGCGAATCTCGAATATTTCCACGCTCTGTCCGGTGACGCGATAGCCGATGTCCAGCTCTGGCCTGATATGCGCGGGAGGTCGGCGCTTCTGAATGTATGCGCCGACGATTCGCTCGCAGCGCTTTTGCTCAAATTCGCTCAGCGCCATTTCGGTGCCATCTAACGATCGAGTTGAGCAGCCGACCACGATGGCCTTGCCGCGGCCAGACGCGGCCCACCATGCCTCACGGTCCGCTCCAACGCGTTGTTTAGGCCGCAACCTGCTCGTACGAGAACTGCGGGATGCCGGTGCGCTTCGACGCATGCTCGACGGTGATCGAGCAGATGGCTCCCTGCGCGTCGACGTCGAGGAGCGTGTTTTCATCTAGATCGCGCGTCTCCGCCACCGGCGCCTCTTTGAACTCGATAAGCAGCGTATCGGTGTCTTTGAAGTAGCGGATTCTCATGGCACGAACCTTCGATCGAAGAAAGCGTTGTGGACCGTTTCGCCGTCCGGCAGAAGCACCACTCTCAGATAGCGGTTCTCCATCTCGGGCACCTGTATCCAACGACGGATGCGGCCATCAGCTTGCACCACCTCTTTGACCGGGCTTCGAATGGCCCGTTCGATCCACTCTTCGCGAATGATAGCTCTGTCGGGGCGGGACCGCAGCGCTTCGAAGTAGAGGGTCGTCTTCACTGCGCCAACGTATCAGAATGCGCCCGCCTTTGTTGCGTTCTAACGACCGAGTTGAGCGGCCGGCCACGATGCCGATGCCGCGGCCAGACGCGGCCCACCATGCCTCACGGTCCGCTCCAACGCGTTGTTAGAACGCAACCTGCTCACTTTGAAGCCTCCGATGCCTTTCGCGCCATGACAAAAACGTAGAGAAACCCCGCTGCGCAAACCAGACCCCACACGATGGCCCCAATTGTGAAGCGGGTGAAAAGCATCGTGAACTGATGGTCGAAGTACCGGGAGCCGTTGACCATTGCGTCGTAACCAGCGGCGAGCCCGGGGCAAACCCGCTGCAGCTTCTCGCATGATGAGGAAGCGGTAATTCCCTCGGCGATTTTCGAAACTCCAAGATCCGGCGCTTTCTGTGTTGGAGCGAGAGTTGTGCCCCACATGACGAATGCGCCCGATGCAGCTAAAACAAGCGATAGAACCGCCAGTAGAAGGCTAACTGTCCGCACACCGTTCATGGCCGATATTGGGGTTGCGTTCTAACGACCGAGTTGAGCGGCCGGCCACGATGCCGATGCCGCGGGCAGACGCGGCCCACTATGCCTCACGGTCCGCTCCAACGCGTTGTTAGGGGGCGATGCGGACAACACTTTCCTTAACCCCCGCTTCCGCCGCCCCATATCGTTTCTTCACCGAAGCGCCCTTCATGAACGGAGTCTCCTCCAGAATTGGCCGAATCGTCTCAAAGAGTCGATCCGCGTCGGGGCCGTACATATAGAGGAACCCGTCCTTTCCACTCACGGCAATTTCGTCTCCGTCATATTCCCCAACCTTCGCCGAGTTGATAGCGTTGTCCAGTCGCTGTTCGAGCGCGCGGAGTGGACCAAGATCAGGGGTTCCGTCCGATGCCATGATTCCGTAGTTGAAATGAACTACGACAGCGTGCTCCGCCACTTTGAGCCCTCCCGCGATTGACACCGAGGTGAACGAAACGATCGACGCTATGGCCGCGATGATTGAAAAGGCACGCACGTTACATCGCCCTCTAACGATCGAGTTGAGCGGCCGGCCACGATGCCGATGCCGCGGCCAGACGCGGCCCACCATGCCTCACGGTCCGCTCCAACGCGTTGTTAGCCATCAGTAGCCTCCAACTTCATCGGGTTGTACACGATACCGTTCGAATTCTCGGGAGGACCGGCTCGCCGAAAGCCCCACCGTTCGTAAATGGGAACAGCGTTGTTTGATGAGTTGACAGTAAAGGCGCCACGGTGACCAGCTACCTCGCACTCCCGTTTCGCGAACTCCCAAAGCATGCGACCAATGCCCTGACCTTGTAGCGGTGCGGCAACGAATAGATGGTACAGGTGGGCGTTTCCGCGCACACCGACAAAGCCGACCAGCTCTCCGTTTGATTCGGCGACGTGGTAACGATAGCCATTGGCGATGAATTCACGAATGGCGTTTGCGTTGTTCTTGGCGAGGAAGCGCTCCTGAGCCGACCGTTCGAACTCGCTAATGATGTATGCGCTCGCGAGCTGGGAGAGTAAATTCGCGACCGGCTCGATGTCCGATGGCTCAATTCGGCGGATTGCGACTCGCACCACGTTCTTACTGATGGCTAACGACCGAGTTGAGCGGCCGGCCACGATGCCGATGCCGCGGCCAGACGCGGCCCACTATGCCTCACGGTCCGCTCCAACGCGTTGTTAGCCGGCGATTCGGTCATATTCAGCGTGACTCCCGATCCAGAACCACTGAACCCCGCCGGGATTGTCGTGGCCGAGCGCACGGTGGTGTTCGCCCACGCGGACTGACCAGACTTTCCCCAGGCGCTTGAAATGAAGCGACGGATGCCGCGGGTCGGACTTGAGGAGTTCGAAGTTCTTGTCGGCAACCGCTTGAACGGACTTCGGCAGCTCTTCGTAGAGCGCCCAAAACCGAGCCGACGTGGTGTGCTTCAAAGGGGCCGGGTTTTGTTCGCCCTGTGGTCGGCCATCGATTCTTCGATGAGGCGGTCAAGTTTCCCCGCTGCCGCGTCGGCTTCGATTTGACGATCCCAAAGCTGGGCGTCGAACTCCGCAAACCACTCCCGGAACTGCGCGAGTTCCTCGGCGGAGAGGCTTTTGATGAGGAGTTCCAATTTCTCGATTGCGCCCACGATGGACCCTATTGAACAACGTCAAACAATTGTACGCCGCTCATTTATCGCCGGCTAACTTGTATTAGGGCGACAGGTGTTATCCATCATCACGGATAACACCGCCCGCCTGATTGATAGTGCCGCCATTCTTTCCCCGGCCCGGCCACCCGGTCAAATCCGCGCCGGCGGGATTCCGGCCACGGGGCTGGAGCTCTCGGTCCCGAGCGCGAAGTCCCGGCGCGAGACATGGCTCGGGCGAGCGAGCGGACCGCGACGCGGCCGTCGAGCAGTCGGAGGATCGCCCGGATTCCCTATCCCGGCCGGCTTGCCCAGAACTCGCTCGCCACCACCTCGTTCGCCGCGCGCCGTCTCGCTTCCAACGCCCGCAGCTCGACACGCCGGATCTTGCCCGAGATCGTCTTCGGCAGCTCGGCGAACTCCACGCAGCGGATGCGCTTGTAGGGCGCGACGCGCTCCTCGACGAAACGCAGGATCGCGGCCGCCGTCTCGGCGGTCGGCTCGTGCCCCGGCTTGAGGACGACGAAGGCCTTGGGCACGGCAAGGCGGCGCGGATCGGGACTCGGGACCACGGCGGCCTCGGCCACGGCGTCGTGCTCGATCAGCACGCTTTCCAGCTCGAACGGGCTGATGCGGTAGTCGGAGCTCTTGAAGACGTCGTCGGTGCGCCCGACGAAGGTGAGATAGCCTTCGGCATCGCGCATGGCGACGTCCGAGGTGCCGTAGTACCTGCCGCCCAGCGCCGCGGCGGTGCGCTCCGCATCGCCGAGGTAGCCGTCCATGAGGCCGACCGGCCGCGGCTCGAGCTCGACGCACACTTCGCCCTCGGCGCTTTCCCGTCCTTGCGCATCGCGGAGCTTCACGTCGTACCCGGGCATCGGCCGTCCCATGGAGCCGGGCTTGACCGGCTGGCCGGGCGGGTTCGCCACGATGCAGGTCGTTTCGGTCTGGCCGTAGCCGTCGCGGATCGTGATGCCCCAGGCGGCACGCACTTTCTCGATCACTTCCGGATTGAGTGGCTCGCCCGCGCTCACGAGCTCGCGGAAGCGCACCTCGAAGGACTTCAGGTCCTGCAGCACGAAGGCGCGCCACGCGGTCGGCGGCGCGCAGAGGCTCGTGACGCCGCAGCGTCCCGCGGTCTCCAGCGATCGTTTCGCGTCGAAGCGCGGCTGCTCGTAGATGAAGATCGTGGCACCCGCGTTCCACGGCGCGAAGAAGCAGCTCCACGCGTGCTTCGCCCATCCCGGCGAGCTGATGTTCCAGTGCACGTCGCCGGGCTTCAGGCCGATCCAGTACATGGTCGAGAGATGGCCCACCGGATAGCTCTGCTGCGAGTGCAGCACCATCTTCGGCTTGGCGGTCGTTCCCGAAGTGAAATACAGAAGGAACGGATCGCGCGCCTTCGTCGGACCGTCGGGCGAGAACGAATCGCTGCAGGCATCGGCCTTCGCATAGGAAACCCATCCCGGCGCCTCGCCGACGACGATCCGCGTGCACTGCGCCGGCAGGTCCTGGCATTTCGCGGTCCCGGCGGCATCGGTGATCACGCAGCGGATCTCCCCGCGCTCGACGCGGTCGGCGAGCTCGGCCTTCGTGAGCAGCAGCGTGGCGGGGCTCGCCACGGCGCCCAGCTTGAGCACGGCGAGCGTGATCTCCCAGAGCGGCACGATGTTCGAGAGCATGACGAGGATGCGATCGCCGCGCTTCACGCCCTGGGCGCGAAGGAAGTTCGCCACCCGGTTCGAGCGCTGGCGCATCTCCTCGAAGGAGAGCTTCTCCTCGGCGCCGCCCTCGGTCACGATCCAGAGCGCCGGCCGCGAGTTGCCGCGCGCCTGCGCATCGAAGAAGTCGAGCGCCCAGTTGAAGGTGTCGAGCTTCGGCCACTGGAACCCGGCGTATGCGGCCGCGTAGTCCTCGCGCTTCGCCAGCAGGAAGTCGCGCGCTTCGAGGAATGCGCTCATGCCGTGGCCTCCTGCCTGAGGCCCAGCTCTTCCATCATGCGTTTTCGCATGATGAATTTCTGCGCCTTGCCGGTCACCGTCATCGGGAATTCCGCGACGAAGCGCACGTAGCGCGGCACCTTCTGGTGGGCGATCTGGCCGCGGCAGAAATCGCGGATCTCCTCCTCGGTCGCCGACTCGCCGGGACGCAGCTGGATCCAGGCGCAGACCTCCTCGCCGTACTTCGGGTCCGGCACGCCGAACACCTGCACGCCCTGCACCTTCGGATGGCGGTAGAGGAAATCCTCGACCTCGCGCGGCGAGACGTTCTCGCCGCCGCGGATCACCAGGTCCTTCAGCCGCCCGGTGATGTTGCAGTAGCCCTCCGCGTCGATCGTCGCCAGGTCGCCGGTGTGCATCCAGCCCGCGTCGTCGAGCACCTCGCGCGTCTTCTCCGGGTCGTCCCAGTAGCCCTTCATCACCGAGTAGCCACGCGTGCAGAGCTCGCCCTGCGTGCCGCGCGGCACCGCGCGGCCCTGTGCGTCGACGATCTTCACCTGGAGGTGCGGATGCACGCGCCCGACCGTGGACACGCGCCGCTCGATCGGGTCGTCGACCGAGCTCTGGAAGCTCACCGGGCTGGTCTCGGTCATCCCGTACGCGATCGTCACCTCTTCCATGTGCATGTCCTTGATCACCCGCTTCATCACCTCGATCGGGCAGGGGGCGCCCGCCATGATGCCGGTGCGCAGGCTCGCGAGATCGAAGCTTGCGAACTCGGGATGCTCGAGCTCGGCGATGAACATGGTCGGCACGCCGTAGAGTGCGGTGCAGCGCTCGCGGGCGACGGTCTCGAGCGTGAGCCGCGGATCGAAGCCGTCGTTCGGATACACCATCGCGGCGCCGTGCGTGAGGCAGCCGAGATTGCCCATCACCATGCCGAAGCAGTGGTAGAGCGGCACCGGGATGCACATGCGGTCGCGCTCGGTGAGGCGCATCGCGCGCGCCACGAAGTAGCCGTTGTTGAGGATGTTGAAGTGGCTCAACGTGGCACCCTTGGGCAGGCCCGTGGTGCCGCTCGTGAACTGGATGTTGATCGCGTCGTCGGGCTGCAGGCCCTCGGGAAGCGGCGCCTTCCCGCCGTAGAGCTCCTCGAGGTTGAGGAAGCCCGGCGTGCGCTCCTTGCCCATGCGGATCTTCCACTCGAGGTGCGGCAGGCGTCCCGCGAGGCTCGCGAGCATCCCCAGGTAGTCGCTGGTCTTGAAGCTCGCCGCGGTGACGAGCGCCCGGCAGCCCACCTTGTTCAGCGCGAACTCGAGCTCGGTCACGCGGTAGGCGGGATTGATGTTGACGAGGATGAGGCCGGCCTTCGCGGTGGCGAATTGCGTGGCGGTCCACTCCGAGCAGTTCGGCGCCCAGATGCCGACGCGGTCGCCCGGCTCGAGGCCGAGCGAGAGCAGCCCCGCGGCGAGCGCCTCGGCGCGCTGCTTCAGCTCCGCATAGGTCCAGCGCACGTCCTGGTGGCGCACCACCAGCGCCTCGCGCTCGCCCCAGGCGGCGGCCGCCTCGTCGAGCGCCTCGCCGATCGTCTGGAACCGTAGCGGCGTGGTGCCCACGCCATGGACAAAGCTGCGATTCATGAGCTCTCCGTCTTTCGAAATCGCCGGTCGTGCGGACGATTGTAGTCCACGAGCGCGAACGCGGCGCCGCTCAGCCTGCGCGCGAAACGCGGCAGAGCAGCGCCTTGAGGTTCGTCTGGTCGGAGATGGGATCGCGCTGTGTCTTGTCGGTGAGGAAATTCACCGAGCGCCACGGGTTGTAGGGCTGGCGTTCGCCCCAGCCGATCGGGATGAACACCGCGCTCGGCCGGATGCCCGCGTGCACCCACGCGACCGCCTCGATCACGCCGTGCGCGGACTCCACACGCACGCGCTCGCCGTCGGAAATGCCGAGGTGCGCGGCCTTCTCCGGATGCATCTGGCAATAGAGGTCGGGCCACATCTCCTGCGCCTGCCACGAATAGTGCGTCCAGCTGTGGAAGTGCGCCGCGGGCGGGCGGCCCGTCACGAGCTCGGTATCGAAACCCTGCGCGCGCAGCTTCGCGCCGGGGCCGTCGGAGTGCGCCTCCACGATGCACGCGCGGGCGCTCGCCGTCGCCGGCTGGCAGAAGGGCGAGATCACGCCCTCGTCGCCGTCGCCGTCGAGCAATCGAACGTACGGAAGGTCGGCGAGGCTCTCGCGCTCCGCGTAGAACTCGGGCAGCGCGGACAGGCCCAGCGCGGCGAACTTCGCCTCGAGCTCCGGAGTGCGGAACTCGAGGCGGCCGCTGGGCGTCGGGAAGCGGTGGCCGGGAGGAGCCCCGGGCGCGGTCGTGCCTTCGAGGTAGAGCGTCTCGATCTCCGGCGCGGTCTCGCTCGCGACGGGCTGGCGCACCCAACGCCAGGGAACGGAATGCAGGCGCTTCTGCGTGACGCCGCGCAGGAGGTCGTTGTCGATGCACGCTTCGTCCCAGAATACGGCCGGCTCCTTGTACGACTCCTTCAGCACGTCGGAGAAGCCGAGCCGCTTGCCGAGCTCGACCCAGATCCAGCCGTCGGCCTTCGCCTCGCCCGGCGGATCGATCATCCGGTCGATCCAGACGATGCGCCGGTCGTCGTTGCCGCGGCCGATCTCGCCCTTCTCGATGCCGGTGGCCGCGGGCAGGACGTAGTCGGCGAACGCCGACGTCTCGTTGGCGAAGAGCTCGATGTGCACCACGAGGTCCAGCGCCTTGAACGCTTCGCGCGCCGCCTCCTGCCCGGGCCACATCGCCATCGGATTGCTGGACGCGATGAGCGCGCGGATCGGATAGGGGCGCCCGTGGGTCATCGCCTCGGTCCACCCCGTGGGGCTGCGCCGCACGCGCGGGCGCGAGATCTTCGCGCGCCGCGCGGCCGGCGCGTTGGGCGCGATCGGCGTGCCATGGCTCATGTTGAAGTACGCGCCGCCGCGCCGTCCCCAGTTTCCGGTGATGGCGGCGAGGAACATGAGCACGCGGTTGGTCTGCGTGCCGTTGGTGTGCTGGTTGATGCCGCGGCTCGCGAAGATCACGCAGCCGTCGGCGGCCGCGATCTCGGCGGCGAGCGCGCGGATGTCGCCCGCGGCGATGCCCGTGATCGGTTCGGCCCACTCCGGCGAGTAGCCGCGCGCGAGGATGAAGTCGCGCCACTCGGCGAAGCCCACGATCCACTCGCGGCAGAAGCGCTCGTCGCCGAGATCGTTGGCGAGGATGTGGTGACAGAGGGCGAGCCCGAGCGCCATGTCCGTCCCGGGGCGAATCGGCAGCCACCGGTCGGCCTTCGAGGCGGTGGCGGTGAGCCGCGGATCGACCACCACCATGCGGGCGCCGCGCTCGAGCCGCCAGCCGTTGATCATGCCGAAGTACACCGGCCGCGTCTCGGCCTGGTTGTCGCCGATGTAAAGGTAGAGGCTCGCCGAGCCGAGGTCGTCGCGCGTGTAGCTGTTGCCGGAGCCGACGCGCCCCTGCGTCACCTCGTAGGCGACGTTCTTGCCGCTCGCGCAGAAGGGATCCGTCGTCTCGTGGTTCGGCGTTCCCCAGAGCTGCGCGAAGAGCCGCGTGTAGCCGAGGGTCTCGAGCATGCCGGTGCGCGCGCCGATGAAGAGCGCGAGCGCCTCGGGCCCGTGCTCGTCGCGCACGCGGACCAGCTTCGCCGCGATCTCGTCCAGCGCCTGGTCCCACGAGACGCGTTCGAACCGCGCCTCGCCGCGCTCGCCCACGCGCTTGAGCGGATGCCGCAGCCGATGCTCGCTGGGATAGAGCTGCAGCGTGAGCTGCGACTTGGGACAGACGCGCCCCGCGAAGAGCGGGTCGTCCTCGTTGCCCGTCACTTTCACGAGCGCGCCGCCGCGGAAGTGGAACTTCGTCGAGCAGCAGTTGAAGCAGATGTTGCACCCGCCCGGCACGACGCGGTCGGGCGCCGCCTCCTCGCGCGTCGCGCCGTAGGGAAAGGCGGTCGTCGCCGCCATCACGCGCGCCTGCGCCGCGCGCGCCTCCATGAATACGGGCCGCGCGAGCGTTTGCGGCTCCGTGCGCTGCCGCTCGAGATAGATCATCGCCGGTCCGAGCAGGAAATGGTCCATGTCCCGTTGCTCGCGCCCGGCATCGCGCGCGCTCGCGAGGAGCGCCTCCCGAGGTCCGAACGAGATCGCGCGCGTGGGGCAAACGCTCGCGCAGGCCGTGGTCCCGCCCTCGGCACGGCGCTCGGCGCACAGGTCGCACTTGACCGCGTGATGTCCGTGCGAATCGTAGCCCATGGCGCTGTACGGGCAGGCGATCACGCATTCGCCGCAGCCCGTGCAGCGATCCTCGAGGACGCGCACGACGCCCGTGCCCGCGTCCTTCACGATCGCCTTGGGGTTCACCGGGCAAGCGCGCAGGCAGGCGGGCCGCTCGCAATGCTGGCAGGCGAGCGTGAGGAAGGCGAGCGCGGGCGCGTCGGTCCCGCCCGTCCACACCACCTTGTTGCGGAACTCGCCGGGGCCGAGCCGGTGCTCCTGCTTGCACGCCACCTCGCAGCTGCGGCAGCCGGTGCAGCGCTCGAGATCGATCATGAGCGCGAGTCGCGCCTGGGCGGCCTCGCTCATGATCCCAGGTGCCACCAGGTGACGGGGCCGCCGTGCGCCGCGTACCCGGCGAAGAACGTGACCACGACGACGTGGATCAGCACGCCGGCGACGAAGATCCACGCGATCGCCAGGTGCAGCGGCCGCCACCAGGCCTGCGCCGGCGTCACGGCACGACGGGTGCCGATGAGGTTCGTTTCCTCGCGGGCGAGGCGCGCGTAGGCGCGGGCGGTCCGCGGCCGGCGCAGCAGAAGCGGGAGCGTCACCGAGAAAGTGCCCTCGGTCGCCTCGGGATCGAGAGTCGCGAGCATGCGTCGCTTCTCTTCGATGAGCGCCTTCAGGCGCTCGCGCTTCCCGGGCCCCGGCCTTGCGAAGGATGGCTGCTTCGAGGCGAAGGTGGCGGCCATGCGGCGCGCACCGGCGACGCGCGCCCACGCGCCCAGGGCGGCGAGCGCGACGATCGCCGCGAGGAGCAGCGCCGGGGCATGACGCAGGGACCCCGCCGAATGCGCGGCGATGAGCACCGCGCCCGCAAGCGAGCACCCGACGTGCGCATCGAACCAGGAGCGCGGCGCGCGCGCGTGGCCGCTGCGCTTCGCCAGCGCGAAGGCCACCGGCACCAGCAGCAGCATCGCGCCGGCGACGCCCGTGAGGTACAGCTCGCGGCTTCCGGGCGTGCGCCATTGCGCCGGAAGCACCGGGCGCAGCGCGAACCACGCCGCCATCGCGGCGATCGCGGCGGCAATCCCCCAACCGAGTCTCGCGTTGCTCATCGCATCCGATCTTCGCCCGCGAGAATCCGCCATGGTCGTCCCAGCGCAGATTCGAGGACGAACCATGATACTCGCCGGGCCTGTCCGGGCGCGCTCGAACGACTGCGCGAAACGGCCGTCATTCCTTCCCCGATGCGCCCGCCGCGCCGGCGTTCTCCCGCTCCTGCAATGCCCGCCACTGGATCTTTCCGGTCGCGGTCTTCGGCAGCGCGTCCATGAACTCGACGACCGTGGGCACCTTGTACGCCGCCATCTTCCCGCGCGCCCACGCGATGATGTCGTCGCCGCGATACCCGGCCGCGGCGATGCTCCTGGAGCGCGACCAGCGCCTTCACCGTTTCGCCGCGGCGCGCGTCCCTCGTCCCGATCACGCACGCCTCCTGCACGTCGGGATGCGCGTAGAGGAGGCTCTCCACCTCGGCGGGCCACACCTTCATGCCCGACGCGTTGATCATGCGCTTCAGGCGATCGACGAGGAAGAAGTAGCCCTCGTCGTCCACGCGTCCGAGGTCGCCGGTGCGAAACCAGCGCTGCGGCCGCCGCGCTCGAAGAACGCGTCCGCCGTCGCCTTGGGCTTGCCCCAGTAGCCGCCGAACACCTGCGGGCCGCGCGTCACGATCTCGCCCACCTCGCCCGCGGCAAGCTCCTCGAGCGTGACGGGATCGACCACCATCGACTCGGTATCGAAGATGGGAACGCCGAGGCACTGCTTCTTCGGCCGCTCGGGGGGATTGATGTGCGAGGGCGCCATCGTCTCGGTGAGCCCGTAGCCCTCGACGAACGTGATGCCGAGCATCTCGTCGAGCCTGGTCGCCACGGCTTCGGGCATGGCCGCGCCGCCGCCGCTCATGCGCCGGAGGCTTCCGAGGTCGAAGCGCGCGGCGTTCGGGCTCGCGAGCAGGTCCACGACCATGGTCGGGATGAGCGGCCACGCCGTCACGTTGTAGCGCGGGATGAGCGCAGCCGCGGTCTCGCGATCCCAGCGCGGCAGCATCACCACGGTGCTCCCCATGTAGATCGGGCCGTTCATGCTGTTCTGCATGCCGGTCACGTGGAAGTACGGCAGCACGCCGAGGTACACCATCTCGGGCACGGTGCGGAACCACTCGCCCCCGGCGATGAGCGTGTGCATCACCGAGCGATGGGTGTGCGGGCAACCCTTCGGCTCTCCCGTCGTTCCGGACGTGTAGGGCATGCACGCGAGATCGTCCGGTCCCGCGGTGTGCCCGGACGGCGCGCAATTCGCGGCGATCGCGTCGGCCCAGAGCGTGACGTTCGCTCCCGCGACCGGCTGCCGCGGCATCCTGAACGCATCGGCCACCTGGAGGTCCGTCGGTCCCTGGAGGTAGTCGGAGTACGCCGCGACGATGGCGTGGACGATCGATCCATCCTCGGCAAGCGGCGCCGCCTGCGGCCACAGCTCCTGCGCGACGATCGCCGTCTTCGCGCCGCAATCCTGCACGTACCCGCGCAGCTCGCGCGTGAGGTTCATCGGATTGATCGGGACCGCCACCGCATCGGCGCGCAGGATCGCATAGTAGGCGATCACGAAATTCAGGCTGTTCTGCGCGAAGAGAAGGACGCGATCGCCCTTGCCGACGCCGCAGCGCCGTTGCAGGAAGCCCGCCAGCTTCTCCGCCTCCGACTTCAGGCGCGAGAAGGTGAGCGCGTTGTCGTAGCAGATGAAGGCGGCCTTCCCCGGATAGCGCCGCGCGGAGATCTCGAGGTTCACCCAGACGCTGGTGTCCGGCAGCGTGAGCCCGCGCGGCACATCGCGCGGCCACACCGCAAGATGACGCTGCGACACGCCGTCCTCCCCGCTCGATCTTCGAATCGCGCGACGTTAGAGGGCCGCGGCGCGCTTGGCAAGCGGCGCCGCAGCAGCCGCGATGCGCAGCGCTCCTTATTCCGCGCTCGACAACGGTCGCGCCACCGATTCGAGCGGTTTGCGCTCGGCATCGACGGCGAGCCACAGCGCGATGCCTCCGGCGCCGAGCATCATCGCCGCACCGAGCGCATATCCCATCGCGACGGCTCCCCGTTCGCCGCTGCCGACGAGCGCGCCGAAAAGCCAGGGCGCGCCCACCCCGCCGATCCCCGTGCCCAGCGCATAGAAGAACGCGATCGCGAGCGCGCGCACCTCGACGGGAAAGCATTCGCTCACCGTGAGGTACGCGGAGCTCGCCGCCGGCGAGGCGAAGAAGAACACCAGCGTCCAGGCGAGCGTGAGCGAGGCGGCTCCGAGGATCCCCTCCACGAACAGCACCGCGGTGAGGGCGAGCAGCACGCCGGAAAGGAGATAGGTGCCGGCGATCATCGCGCGCCGCCCGCGCGTGTCGAACCATCGCCCGAGGACGAGCGGCCCGAGGAAATTGCTCGCGGCGAAGGGCAGC
>CAWIUI010000006.1:0-4586 GCA_963839265.1 uncultured beta proteobacterium | reverse complement strand
CGGCCCTCGGTGACGCAGATACGGGAAGGGACGGGGCTTTCGCAGGCGTGGTTCGCCCAGCTGCTCGGGCGTGTCTGTGTGCAAACGCTTTAGGATGGAAGCAGGGACGTCGGTCTCCGTCGGGAGCGGCTCGTACATTGCTGCAGGCAGCCTCGCGCAATCCGAAGGCCCTATTGGAAGTCGCCTGAGAGTCCGGGCAACAAGAAGTCATTCCCGGCAACTTCGTGCATGGCGAAAAGCCCGCGCACAAGGCAGATCGAGACCTCGACGGCGCGCTTCGAGCTGAGCCTGCCGGCGGCCATAAGGGCGCCCGCTTCGGTGAAGACATACGGCAGGAACTTGCGGCGCGGGCACTGTCCGTTTCTTGAAGCCGCGACTTGCGACCTCAAGGAATCCCACTCCACCGCCGAGAGCAAGAAGACGAAGTCGCGTGGGAAGCGCTGCGGATTGCGACGAACCTTCTCGTTGAGCCGTTTCGTCGCCACCCCGTAGAGCTCGGCAAGGTCGGAATCCAGGATGACGCGCTTGCCGCGCACGATGAAGGTTCGAGTGTTGCCGTTTTCCATTGTCGAACTCCTCGAGTGCAGCCGCCTCGATGCCTTACGGCGTAACGAACCCGAGCCCCTCGGCCCCGAGAAGCCGCGCGGTGATCTTCGAGCTCGCGCCCGACATGTCCTCGAACGCGCGCGCAAAATCCGCATCCTCCAGCCGCTCGCCCCCGCGCTCCATCATCGCCTGGGCGGCGCGCCGCACGAGCTCCTTGATGAATGCGGGGCTCACCTTCCCGATTCGCTGGCTCACCTGCGCCACCGTTTCCTCGCCGATCGCCAACCCGCGTGCATGTCGCCGCAGGAGCACGCGGCGCTCCCGGTCCTCGGGAAGCCCGATCTCGATCGCCTGATCCACGCGCCCGGGGCGTGCGGCAAGGGCCGGCTCGAGGACCTCGGGACGATTCGTGGTGAATAGGAAGATCAGTTGCGCATCCGCCCCTACGCCATCCATCTCGTTGAGGAGTCGATCGAGCGCCGTGGGTGTGTGCTGCCAGGGTCCGTCGCGATGGGCGGCGATGAGGTCGACATCCTCGATCACGACCATCGCGGGTGCGAGCAGCCTCGCCGCCTCGATCGTGTCGCCGAGCCAGGCGAGCTTGTCGCCCGAAAGCAGGAGCTTCGTATGCTGGGCAAGCGCGCCGGTCAGGTAGCGAACCAGCAGTGTCTTGCCCGTTCCCGGCGGACCATGGAGCAGCACGCCCTTCTGTGACGCCATGCCCAGGCGCGCGAGCTGCTCGCAGCGCGCCGCGAACCCCAACGTGTTGCGTTCGATGAGCTCGAGGATTCCGGGCGCGAGCACGATCTCTTCGCGCTCGACGGGCTTGCACCGAACCACGCGCAAGGTGATCGGCCCTTCATCGAAGGCGTATTCCTCCTCCGAGGGCGCGAGCACCTTGCCCCGGTACGTCGCCGCGTGCTCCGCAGTCGCACGCACGGTCGCCAGCATCGCCTCGGCCGCTTTCTTCCCGTTCGCGTCCGCCGCGATTTCGACCCTCACACCGGATCGACGCATCGAGTCGTTGACGTCGAGCAACAGGGCGAAGCGGCCCTCCCCGCGCGTAAACAACCACAGGCCGCGCTGCAGGCAACGCAGAGGTTGCGCCTCTCCGATCTCGAGCTCATCGTGAACCGGCGGGCCCACCACGATGCCGCGCTTGCCCTCTTCGAGCAGGTCGGAGAAGCGGAAGGCATACCGATCGCTTTGATGCCGGGCCCCGTAGGAGCGGACCTCGCCGGCGTCCTCGAGCGCACGCTCGACTCCGCGCTCGACGTCCGGCCGCATCCAGTGCGGAAAACGCGCACGCAGGACCTGGAGCTCGTCGAGCGCAACGTCTCCGAAGTGCTCGGCAAGAAGTTTCTGTACGAGTCTGCGCTTCTTCATCGATTCGCCGGAAGGAAAAACGGGGAGGCGGACGCAACCTTCAACCATCAACCGAGGTGGCGCCACCGGCAACCTTCAACCACCCGCCCGGCAACTCGTCGCAACGTGAGCTTCACGAGTCCATTCCTTTCGGCAATGGGACCATGGCCGAACGACGTGCGCAAGGCATATAATGTTCAACATATTTAACCTCCCGGAGATACGCGGCTTTGCGGCTGCAGGAACTGGGTCATGCGATCAGGAGGGCAAGGCTCGCGCACGGGCGGACGCAGGCCGACGTCGCACGCGCGGCGGGAATCTCGCGAACGACGATGAACCAGCTCGAAAATGGCCTCTTCCCCGACATCGGCGTCAGAAAGGCCCAGGCGATACTGGATCAGCTCGGTCTGGAATTGCACGTGCGCCCGGTGTACCGGCGCCGCGCGGACTATGTGCTGATGGCGCGTACGGTGGCGAACGGCAGCTTCCGGGGAAAATTGTCCGAGGCGGAGCTCGTGCGCGTGCTGCTGACCGGCAAGATCGCCCCGCGGCACCGCCCCCACCTGCGCGCGCTGCTCGCGGAGGCGCCCGTCGCCGTGCTGAAGGGACTCGTGCATGAGGTCGGCAGGTGGGCGCAGCCGGGGCGGGTCGTGGAAAACGTGCGCAGGGTATCGGAGGCGCTGGGAACCGGGAGGAGGACCCGCACGTGGCTCGAGGACACATGAAGGATTGGGAGCGCCTCTTCGCGCGCGCCTTGCACGTCGTCGATTCGGCGCAGAGCGCCGGACAGCCGGGCATCGTGTGGAGCCTCGGTGGAGGCTCAGCGCTCATGCGCCGGCATCGCCACAGGCGCAGCGCCGGTGTGGACATCTTCCTGCGCGACCCGCGAATGCTCCGTCGCCTCTCACCCCGGCTGAACGAAGCCGTTGGCGCCCTCTCGGTCGACCACGTGGAGGAATCGATAGCCCTGAGGATCTATTTCCCCGAAGGCGAAGTCGCCTTCATCGCCTGCGGCCCCCTCACTTCGGATCCCCTGCGCCGGGAGTCGATCCTCGGGAGGTCCGTGCTCGTCGAAACGTCCGCCGAGATATTGGCCAAGAAGCTTTGGCACCGCGCCGCGACGTTCCCAGCCCGTGATCTGTTCGATTTCGCCACGGTTGCCGCGCTCGAGCCGCACGAGCTCCGCGGCGTCGCCGGCGTCCTGAGAGTCCATCGGGCCGCCCTTCTGCAACGCCTTCAGGATCACGGCATGGCGCTGCGCGAAGACTTTGCCGCCCTCGACGCGTGGGAGTTCCAACCGGGATTCGAAGAATGTGTCGCGGCGCTGCGCCTGGCGCTTTCCCGCAGCTCGCCACCGCCTCTCCTCGAGGAGCAACGCGGCCCATACGAGATCGCTCGCGTCCGGGTTTCGCGCTCATGTCGTTCCTCCTTGAGCATTCAGACCACGCGCCACCACGGAGCCGCGAGCACGTCCGGAGCCAGCCATTCGATCGCCGTGCCGGTGTGGAGCAGCAAGCCGGCATGGGCGCGCTTGCCGTACTCGGCGCGAAAGGATCGCAGGTGCGCGGCGTCCGAGAGCCGCGGTCGCGCGCCGGCCTTCACCTCGATCGGCAGCAAGCGGTCTCCCGCTTCGATGACCAGGTCGACCTCTTCTCCGGAAGCCGTGCGCCAGTACGAAATTTCGGGATGGTCGCGCGCGATTCCCGCCATGCGAGCAAGTCGTGGAGCACGATGTTCTCGAGGTGGGCGCCGCCCGGCTCCGCCTGCTGCGCGAGATGCAGGGCGAGCCCCGTGTCGGCCCAGTAGATTCTCGGCGCCTTGATGAGGCGCTTGGTTCGATTGACGGCGTAGGCGGGAAGGCGCACGAGGAGGCACGAGGCTTCAAGGAGGTTCAGCCATCCATGCATGGTTGGCTGGGGAAGCGAGACGTCGCGGCCGATCTCGGTCTGGTTCACGATCTGCCCCAGCGCAGGCACGTCGCGCGCATGAAGCGGCGGAAATCGGGGAGCGACTCGATCGACGCGAGGTCCTGCAGGTCGCGCTCGAGATAGGTGCGCACATAACCATCGAACCAAATGGCGCGATCCTCCGGCGCATCCAGCTCGAGGGCGGGCGTGGGAAATCCCCCGCGCCGTGCCAGGTCGGGCCACGGCTCTTCCGGAGCATTCTGCGCCTCCAGGATCGCCGGCCATTCCGTGTGCTTCGCATCCAGCAGCGCGCTCCAGGCGCCGCATTCGCCGAGACCCAACTGCTCGCGCCGCGTCATCGGCCAAAGGGTGAGGTATGCGGCGCGACCGGCGAGCGACTCGGAGACGCCGCGCATGAGCAGGAGGTTGGCCGAGCCGGTGAGGAGATATCGGCCCCGCGATCGGCGCCGGTCGATGGCGCGCTTGATCGCGTGCAGCAGCTCGGGCTCCCGCTGGACCTCGTCGAGGGTCACGGGCTCCTCGCCGCCCAGCAGCTGGTCGGCATCGCGCCGGGCCGCTTCGCGTACGTCCAGGTCGTCCAGGGACCAGTACCGGCGAGCGCCGGCGAGCGCCTGCACGAGCGTGCTCTTTCCCGTCTGCCGGGCGCCGGTGAGCACCACCGCGGGCATGGCGGCGAGGCGCTGCTGCAGGGCGCCGGCGAGGAACCTGGGAAGAGTATCCATGCCATGTATGATAATCATTCATGGC
>CAWIUI010000005.1:0-60150 GCA_963839265.1 uncultured beta proteobacterium | reverse complement strand
TGCACACCGAAATCGGGGCTGAGCTTCTTTCAAACAGCGAGCTTCCTGATCTCAAGGTCGCCAAGCTTGTTGCGCGCCATCACCATGAACGATGGGATGGAACCGGGTATCCAGACAAACTCTCCGGAAATCGGATCCCAATTCATGCTCGCATTGTCGCGATTGTCGATGTATTCGATGCGCTCACTCACGGCCGCACCTATGCGGCGCCTTGGACTGAGGACTCGGCGATTGACGAACTCAGGCGCGAGCGCGGAATGCAATTTGACCCGAACCTGACTGACGCATTCTTAGCCCTGATTACTGAACTCAGGCGGGAGCAGTCGGATCTCGACCAATTCCTTACTGAGGCTGCGCCCATATCGTCATTTCTCGAAGTACGAAAAAAAGTCCGCTCGCTTCTCGAGCAAGCACAACAATGCCTCAGCACAACGTCGCTGCAATAGCGGCTGAGCGCCTTCGACCTCCCTTTGAGGGGGATCGGTCTTTCCCTTTGACCGTCGCGAGGAAAAACCGCTAAAATAATGGGCTATCCGATTCCCCGATAGCTCAGTTGGTAGAGCGACGGACTGTTAATCCGCAGGTCCCTGGTTCGAGCCCAGGTCGGGGAGCCACCCAATATCAAAGACCTAGGCTTCCCCCTCGGTCTCTACCGCCGAAGCACCGTGGGGAAAACGTGGGGAATTCCCCACGGCAAGCCCCACGTTCTCGATCCGCGCCGCCGCGACCGCCAAATTCTCGGTCGCAAACTTCGCGTAGCGGTCCACCATCACCCGCGACTTCCAGCCTCCCAGGTCCTTCAGCTCGTCGGTCGATGTTCCGGCCTGACGATGCCAGGAGGCCCAGGTATGCCGCAGGTCGTGGAAGCGGAAATCGGTGAGCCCTGAGCGCTTCACCGCTTCGAGCCACGCGGTATTGCAGAGCCCCCAACGAATGGGCTCCCCGCGATAGGTGAAGCAGTAGCGTTCGTGCCGCCCTCTTTCCCCTGCCAGGACAGCGACCGCCTCTCGGTTCAACGGGACGCCTCGCGGCGTTCCATTCTTGGTGCGGTTCAACCACGCGGTCTTTCGGTCCAGATCGACGCGAGCCCACTCCAGGCCGGTAGGCACGGCGGGATTCGCAATGACCCGCTCCCGAACTTGTGCGAATTCCCCCTCTGCCTTGTCGGCAATGGCTAGGAACGCCTTGATTTGAGCACGGGAGAGTTTTCCTAATTCCCGCCCCTCTGGCATATTTCGCCTTTCTGACCCTGCAAAGGTTAATTGATGGCCGATTCTCCCACCCCTTCGCTCCTCAGCAAAGCGCTCGAACGATACTTGGCCAGCCAAGAGGCGCTTCGGCGCATCCTCCCTGCCATCATGTCTCTCCTCAGCCTCCTGCGAGAGCGCACATCTAAGGAATACAACGGCGCGCTCGACAAATACGGCACGAAGGTCGCTCCGAGCCCTGACGGTACCCAGAATTTTCATGTGCCAATCGAGCACGATGCGAAAGTTGCCCGCGCGAAGAAAAAAATGGACAGCGCGCAAATCGCAATCCGAACGTTACCTCGCACCTTCCTGGTTCAATACGTGAGCGAATTTGACGCGTTCATGGGAGACCTGCTTCGAGCGCTATATACGCTTCGCCCTGAATTGCTGATGAGTTCGCAGCGCCAACTAACCTTCGCGGAGTTGAGCGCATTCCAATCCATAGAGGAAGCCAGAAGCTACGTCGTTGAAAAAGAGGTAGAAAGCTTTCTCCGCGAGAGCCACCGTGACCAGTTCGCCGCCCTAGAAAAGAAATTCGACGTGCCACTTACAAAGGGCCTGTCTAGCTGGCCAACGTTTGTGGAGCTTACCGAACGGCGGAATCTTTTTGTCCATTGTGCTGGCGTCGTTTCTCGTCAGTACTTAACTGCCTGTAAAGCAGCATCAGCCTTACCCACACCCGAACCAAAAATCGGTGACCAATTACACGTCACGCCTAAGTACCTTCGAACCGCCAACCAATGCCTTTGCGAAATCGCAACCAAGTTGGTGCATGTGCTGTGGCGTAAGCTGTTCCCGGGCGACCGAGATACTGCGGATAAGGAGTTAAATAAAATTGCGTATTCGCTCCTGGTCGAAGGTCGCAATGAATTTGCCCGCGAGTTGCTTGAGTTCGCGGTTATCACGATCAAACAACATTCGTCAGAAGAGAACAAACGGATTCTAGTGATCAATCTCGCTCAAGCCTATTACCACCTAGGAAATTCAGACAAGGCAAAGGGAATCCTGAGCCAATTTGACTGGACCGCAACAGCGCCTAAGTACCGACTTGGCGTGGCAGTACTGAAGGATGAATTCGATCAGGCGAAGGCTCTCATGGGCAAAATTCCGGCCGACCATGTACGTGAAGGCGAGTACCTTGCGTGGCCCTTGTTCAAGACCTTCCGTAAGACGCAGCAATTCCACGACGGATTCGTAGAAAAGTTCGGAAAGGCACCGGCAATCGAGGAAGAACCGGCGAAACCAACGCCGGACGATGCCGCACCACCCACGAACACCGTTCACTGAGTAGACGACTGGCGAACCAACACCGCTCAAAGCTGTATTAACGTGACCATATGTATGTGCAAACCTTAGCGGCGGGAGTTCAAAGATGAGCATTAGCGATGCGTATAAGCGAGTCAGGGGAAGCGTGGTCGCCTTCGTCTCGACGTGCATCCCGGTCTATGACGAGAAGACTCCCCCACCCATATTTCCGCCGATTATCGGGACAGGTTTCGTTGTACGCGAGGACGGGATCATTGCGACAAATGCCCATGTGGTTCGTGCTTGCATGAAAGCACCCCGCCCGCCTGACTTCCCGAAGGACAGGTGGTCGGTCACCGCACTAATGTTTAAGCAGACCGATGCTGGGATGGTTGAGATTCCACTTGAGATACTAGGCGTCGTCGTAATAACGAAGTTTTCGGGCGGCGCCGCCTACTACGGCCCCAAAGACGGTCCTGATCTCGCCTTCGTTCACGTGAAAGCGCGCGGGCTCCCGACCGTGGACATTGATGCGCGGTCAGCGATCGACGAAGGAACAGACGTCGCTACCGCTGGGTTCCCAATGGGAACCGACGCGCTAATCGCTCCTGGGTGGATGCATCAGATAACGCCGACTCTACAACGGGGAATCGTGAGCGCGGTATTGCCCTTCCCTTGTCCTACACCCCACGCCTATTCCATCAACATCATGGCTCAAGGCGGCGCCAGCGGTTCCCCAGTCTTCCTGAGCGATAGCGGCGCCGTAGTGGGAGTGTTATACGCTGGCCTCAATGACTTAGGCGTAACGCTTAAGGAAAAGGACATCTACCGCATCCCAACCAATATTAGCTACGTCGTCCCGGCCCACTATCTCGCTCATTCGATGGATGGCTACGTCAAGGAGGCAAATCTTCAGCAACCGGCCGATGCCAAGACGATCGATGAAATGCTGGCAGGGGCCGAGCTAAAAAGTGCCCTTGAAGGCAGAGCGTGGGCTACGAAGAAGGTCGATCCCCAAGCTGAGACTCAACGCCTCGCCGAATTCGCACGAGTTCTACCGCAGACTGGACAGTGATGGGCAGCATCTGAACGTGGGAAAAAGGGCACTGGTCCGAGGGCCCACCGTTTGGCGGTTGAGGCCTGTCCAATCATCGACTACTTAGCTCCCGTCATCCCTTTACGCTGACCACGGCATACCTCGACGTTTACTGAAGGCCAGAGTAGGCTGCGGCCAAAAGGCCCTGCGAAGCGGAGGAGAAGCCCATGGCGGACCAAGCTGGTGACGTAAACAATCCACCACATTGGCGCAGTCGGTTGTTTGCCGCCTACCCCTATTACGGGACTTGGTGGATGGTATGGGCGGTCGTGTTAAACGGCCTACAACCCGTCGACACATCAAGAGTCGACTTCTGGATGGGTAAGTCACTCCAGGTTCTATGGGGTGCCCTAATTGGGCTCATTAGCGGTCTCATCTTCACGCTCGCTCAGAACGCAATGAACCGCGAGAGAGGAAAGGCCAAGGCTTGGGTCTTTGCTATTGTCATCTGGATAGGGGTGGGATTTGGATCTGTGACGCTATTTAAGGCAGTTCAGTCGTCGCTTATCACGCGGGCAGCCAACGAGAACATCGACAAGATGCGAGCCGACGCAATTAACCGGCACCCCAACATGACCGTATCGGAAGCCGTGAAGCAGGATGCTATTCAACAAGCGGATGTGGAGCTTGCTTCACAGGCGGGTGACAAGACAAAGCAGAGCAGCACAGCGGCCAGTATGTTTTTGGGGTTCCTCCTTCTGAATACTCGGTCGCGAGTCGAATACTGCGCCGCCCGAGGAGTCGATATCTCGGGATTTAAGATTGCCATGGAAAGCCTGCATCGCAATGAGATCACGCGCGCAAAGGCTATCTATGCTGGGGAGAAGATAACCCAGGACCAGTTATTTGACGTTCTCAAGCCACAGCTACAAAAGCAGGTTGAGATGGACATGCAGGACGTGGCGAAGTCGCTCCATACAGATGCACATGGGGCCTGCAAAGCAATTTCGGATCACGCGCAAGACATGGCCAACGCGATGGAGTTGTCAAAGGTAAATCCGGCCGTAGAGAAAGCCCTAATGGGTCTGTAGAAGACAGACCGTGGGGAAAACGTGGAGTAATCCGCGGGTCTCCCCACGTTTTGGCGGTTGAGGGCGGGCCAATAATCAACTACTTACGCTCTTAGCTCCCGCTGTTAATGAACCGGTCATGCTTGACGGTTCAAGGGCTTGCAGCATGGCCGTGGCATTTTCGTGGGATGGCATGCGGGGCTAACCTCGCCCAAATCCCCGCTAGTATTGATCGAGTAGTCGTTTGCGCTCCCGGTGATATTCCTCTTCAGAGATCAAATCCTTCGTACGCAATTCCTTAAGCTCCTGCAGCTTTGCGGTCAGGCTTAACGGAGGCGCGCCGCCAGCACCGGTACCAGCTTTCGCGCGGAGGTCTGTTCCCTTATCCTCTCCGCCCTTATGAGCGGCGGGCTTCCCTTTGACTAATGTAATGGCGCTCGCCGGCGCACCAGAGACTTCGCCACCTTCTACAGCGTTGGCCCTAGTCGGCATCGCCGCCCTCGCTGGAGTCAACCCATTAGGCGCAGGTGCCCCACTTCTGGGACCTGTGTCGCTTACACGCACCATGCCGCTTGCGGGAACGGCCACATTCATGGGCGCTGCGCCGTTTGCTGGCGCTTCGCCTTAGCGGATTGAATCGCCGTCCCGGGAGGCGGTGCCGATGTAGTAGTGGGGAGAGGAACCGACTTCGCTGGGCCAGCGCAGTGCTTTTGCACTTCTTTGTTGATCGCCTCGCGCTTGTCATTCTGGCTTGCGTCTCTACCGCCATCGCAATGGGCAGCCCAAACGGGCCTAGCAGAAGGCCCAGCCCTATCCCGATTCCAGCGCGCCCGGCAACGTTGTCATCGTACTCAAGGGCGACTTTTCTCGCCTCCATACATTCCGGAGTCGAGTAATTGGGGTTCTTGCTATCAAGCCCGTTCACCGTCTTTTGTGGTTCCGCAGCACAACCGCCAACCAGTACGCCGCCGCACACAAGGGACAACACTACTTTGTCTCGCACGTCCGCCCTCCGAGGTTAACCCGTCGCTTGGCAGTTCTCGATGGACTAAGGAAAGACCGACTGGATCGCAAAGTTCTGCTGCGATTCCTGCCAGATTAGGATTGTTGTACGCCCTGGCGTCGGAAAATCCGGAACCGTCACGGACCGCGACAAGCCGGTCATGAACTCTCCGGAAGGAACGGTGACATTGAACGTGTGAGGCGAACCGCTCGCGATTCCATTCACGTACAGCTGAGCAGTGTGAACTCCAGGGCCGAAGTTGTTGTAGTTCACAAGCAGCCCGAACCCTGTGCTCGTGTTGCCCGAGCACACACTTGCTGTGTCGCCGCGCGGTCCACCATACGGAGCGGAAATCGACGTGCCGTCCACGGTGACGGTAACCGGCCCCTGGCACGACCACCCGGAAATCAACCCGATCCCGCTTTGGTAGCTGTTGGCTGCAGGGTTTTCGAGTGACGAGGGCGGCGTAGGCGGTCCATACGTTTCTTGAGATACGGAAACGCCCAGATCCTGGGCACAAAATCCATCGGAGCTCGTTGGGCAATTCGCGGGATCGTATTCGTCAAGAACCAGTACGATCCAGTACGTCCCATTTGGCGGCGCGGTCCAAACGGCTGACTGTGAGATGTTGGTGTAGGAGTTGCCCGGCAACAGCTGACCGAGGTTGGGAAACACGGCCAAGCGGTATCCCGTTACTCCTCCAGTTCGAGCTGGCTGATACGTAGTCGCCCAAAGGGAAAAGCGGAGTGTGCCTGTCGTGTACGACGTAGTCGTATTATTGACTTGCGATACCGTGATATTTACGACGCTCCCACTAAACTGAAACACCCACGGCCCCGCTATGTAGATCCCGTTTGCTAGGCTCTTTGCGCCCCCACTGAATGGCGCCTCAGTCATGCCAGATGAAGGGATAGGCGGCGCAATGCCTTCTGCGCTCTTGGTCTGGTCAACTCCGGCGGTTCCAGCTCCGCCACCGCCAGACCATCCCATCGGTTCTGAGAACGCGGATGGGAGACTGAAAGCAAGCAACAGCAAGAGAACCGCCCTAAGCGTCGTGCGCATCTCGTTCCCCCTTTGTTATTGGATGAAGGAATCCGATTTGCCGGCTATGGTGCGCCTTCACGAAGATGAAGAAAACCCACCGCGAAGGTGGGCCGAGATTGGCTATTTGGCGTTCCCAGCGAGGCGCTCAGGAACGTGGGGAAAACGTGGAGTGATCCGCGGGTCTCCCCACGTTTTGGCGGTTGAGGGCGGGCCAATAATCAATAACTTAGCTCCCGCGACCTAGCTGCTAATCCGCAGGTCCCTGGTTCGAGCCCAGGTCGGGGAGCCAGAATTTCAACGACCTAGGCTATTCCCTCGGTCGTTTTCACTCTCGGAACGTGACTGAAACGTGACATTTCGATCACGTTGGACGTCCGGCTTTCGATCCGAGAGGCCGCCCGCCGCAGGTTGTCGGTCAAGAACTTCGCGTACGGGTCGACCATGACGCGGGACTTCCAGCCGCCCAGGTCCTTGAGCTCGTCGCAGGAGGTTCCCGCCTGCCGATGCCAAGAGGCCCAGGTGTGCCTCAGATCGTGGAACCGAAAGTCCCCGATCCCCGCCTTCCGTAGCGCGTTCTCCCAAACCGTATTGGTCACATCCCAACGGATCGGTTCTCCGCGATACGTGAAGCAGAACTGCGCATGCTTGCCGACCTGCTCTTGAAGCACAGCGACCGCGTCGGCATTCAACGGCACACCAGGCGCGGCGTTTCGTTCAGGCGCGCGCTGCACCGCTCTCGCATACCGCGACACGCCGCATGAGGGTTGCGGCATCGTGGCTTTCCATGTGAAGCATACAGTCAAGCAGCTCGTCGGCACCGTGGCGTGGAGATCCCGCTACGTCGAGGCAATGATAAAACTTGGCGAATAGCTGGCTCGTCGTCGAGTGGCCGTTCGACGCTTCCCGAAAAGTCCTGCGCAACATGTCGCAGGACGCGGCCATCGTTCAATTCCACGACCAGTTCGACCGGGGCGTACTTTCCTGAATTGGCATGATCGATGCGCACCTCGACACGCCCCAGCAAATCTGACAACGCCGGATCCATCACGGCGCTTGCTTCGATCTCAGGAATTCCGAGCCGACCGCTCGCCAATGAACGAGCCACGCAATACTGCACGCTGAACTGGGCGTCGACCTGCGGCGTCGCGCTCACACTGAACGGCGCTCCGACCAGGCGCTGCATATAAGGCGAGAGGTGAACCGACACTCTTCTGACTGTGGAAGCGGAAAGTGCATGACTGGTCCGGAGTAAGAGCATCGCCTCAACCGCCGCGTGGCTGCATTGACAGATAGGAAACGCCTTGTAACTTACCTTCTCACCCTCGTATCGCACGCCTAGCTCGTTGAGCAAAAGTTCGGGATCTCCTTTCTCGTACATGGTGAAGAGCCCAAAGGGACCTTCCAGGATCTCGCGTGGCCCACGCAGTCCTTCAACGGCCAGCTTTCCACAGGTCACGCCGAGCTGAGCGGCCAGCGCACCTTGAATCCGCTTTGCCGGACTCCGTTCCGATGCCGGCTGTTGAGTGCCGCCTGCATTCGCGAATGCCAACCCCATCGCATTGGCGATGGCGGCCGCATCGGCGCCAAAAACCGCGGCCGTCACCGCGGCGGCGGCCATGCCACCATGAAGCGAAGTGTAGAACCATCCTTCGTTCTTGCGCGTGCACTGCGCTAAGCGGCATATTAGATCCGTGCCGAGCGCGACGCCTAGCAAGACCGATCTGCCGTCGCGGCTTGCGCTCTCTGCTGCCGCCAACACGGCCGGGACGATGACGATGCCGGGGTGCAGAGCGGTTTGCATGTGCAAGCTGTCGAATTCGAGCGCGGCACCGTAGGCGCTGTTGGCGAATGCCGCGGACATTTCGGATGTCCTCTGGCCGGTGCTCCACACGGTGGAACCCGCATTCGAGACTTGCGGGCAGCAGCTTCCGATCCCCTCCATGTCGGAACACGAACGCGCTGCCATTGCGACGGCGACAGTATCCACCATCAGTCGCTTCGCTGCGGCAATCGTCGCGACTGGAAGGTCCGAGAATGTCGATCTGGCTATGTGGTCCGCGAGAGCTGTCGAGTAGCTCATGCGATCACGAAGTGGCGCGATGCGAGCGTTCGGTGGCAGCGGGGGCGAATATCGTTCGCTCGAATGCGTCGGTCAGCACAGGTTGTCTGGCCTTGTACGCGGCGATTGCGTCATCGACCTGCGTCACAGCCGTCCCGATGTAACTGCGGGGAATGCAGGCCGCTTCGATTTCAGCGACGCTCAGGAACTCTTGCACTTGCGGATCAGCCGCGACGGTCGACACGAGCGTTCCCCCAGCCTGGGCTCGCTGCATGGCCAGGTCATGAATGCGTTGATGCGCCCACACCTTACGGCCGCTGCGTTTCGCTAATAGGAGCATGAGCGATTCCGCCATGATCGCGCCGCCGTCGGCTTGCAGGTTCTGCGCCATGCGGTCCTCGTAGACCTGGAGACCCTTGTACACGGCTGACGCCGATTCGACGGCGGCGATGGTAAGAAGAAACAAGTTAGGAATCGCGTGTAGCTGAGGCGCCAAGCGCGAGATGTCGCGCTCGTGTTGCTGCTGGGTATCGAGCAGGCTCATCGCATAGCCTCGCGCCAGGGCAGCCAACCCGTCTGCCCACTCGCTCGCTTCGGGATTCTGCTTCTGGGGCATCGTGCTGCTGCTGTGCTGCACGTCGTTCCACGGTTCGGCGATCTCTCCCACTTCGGAGCGTTGCAGGTCGCGAATTTCCAGTCCCGCCTCTCCCAGGGTCGACAGAATGCCGGCAAGGACGAATCCCAATTCCGCGAATCGGTCGGTCCGGTGGTGCGGGCAGATGGGGGGCACGGGCAGCCCCAGGCGCGCACCGACTTTCTCGACCAGACGCCTCGTCGCGTTTTCGTCGGCGATCTGGCAGAAAGAGGATTGGACGCCCGTCGCACCGTGCAGCGCGATGAACAGCAGCCGCTCCGCGCATTGCGCGAGGCGCATCGAATGATCAGAGAGCTCGCTCGCGAGGATCGCGAGCTTGTGCCCCAACGTGATCGGCACCGCTAGCTGGCCCTCGGTCCTGCCTGCCATCACGGTACGCTTGTGCCGTTGCGCCTGCTCGAACAGCGTCTGCTGGAGCGTCGTGAGCGACGGCACCAACAACTCGAGCGCGTCCCGAACCTGCAACGTGAGCCCGGTGTCAAGAATGTCCTGCGTGGTGGTTCCATAGTGGAACAGCTCACCGTCTTCCGGCACCGCATCGCGGAACGCCTTTACCAGGGACACGATCACGTGCTTGGTCTTGTCATTCCACTTGGCAATCGACTCCACGGTAACGCGCTCGACCTTGGCGGCACTCGCGATGGCCCTCGCCGTATCGACGGGAATCATTCCGAGCTCTCCCTGGCAGAGCGCGAGAGCCGCTTCGATATCCAGCCAGCGCTGGACCATTGCGGTTTCGCTCCAGCACCCCCGCATCGGGGCATTTCCAAATTTGTTCCGGTAGATCAGCGAAGCATGGATCACTGCGCCGTCGCCCCCGACTGCTTCACGACCGGACCCCAGCGCGACGTTTCCTCTTTCAGTATTTTCGAGAGCTGCTCGGGAGAGCTCGCCTTCAGGTGGAACCCCAGCTGCGAGAACTGTCGCGCGAGCTGCGGTTCGTGTGCAATTTCACGCAGGGCGTCGGACATTCGTTGGACGATTTCGTGAGGCGTATGCGCGGGAAACATGGCGCCGTACAGCGTCGTGGCTTCGAAGCCTGGAAGCCCGCTCTCCGCCATGGTCGGAAGCTCGGGAGCCTGCTCCGAGCGCTCGGCTCCGGTGGTCGCAATGGCCTTCAGCTTTCCACTCTTGATCAATGCCGCGACCGATGGCGCCGTCGCAAACATCATGAAGACTCTTCCCGCCATGACATCGGTCAGCGCAGGAGGACCACCCTTATACGGGACATGCACCATCTTGACGCCGGCCATTGAGTCGAACATCTCGCCGGCGAGATGGGCGGTGCTCCCTATGCCAAAAGAGGCATAGGCAAGGCCGTTCGGCTTCGCCTTCGCAAGCTGGATGATGTCGTGGACCGATGCAACCGGTGCGGATGGCGCCACGACGAGCGTATTCGCGACGGACGCGATGAGACCGACAGGCTCGAGATCGGTGAATAGGTTGAAAGGCAGCGACTTGTACAAAGTCACGTTGATTGCCTGCCCCGTTAGGTTCTCGATGAGCAGCGTGTAGCCGTCGGGGTTCGCGTGTGCAACGTCGTTGGCACCGATGATGCCGTTGGCGCCAGGCCGGTTGTCGATGAAGACCGGCTGGTGCAGCAGGCGGCTCAGCCGGTCGGCGATTGGGCGAGCGAGAATGTCCACGGCCCCGCCTGGTGGCCAAGGAACGACGATCTTGATCGCATGGTCCGGATACCCGGCAGCGCAGGCCGGCCCCAGGACCGCCAGAAGCACAAGAGCACGAAGCAGGGCGAGTAGCGCTTTCATCTTCTCCTCCAGTCGCGTCACTTCGGTGGGATACCGAGCGTCTTGATCGTCCTGGCCCACTTCGCCACATCGTCATCGTAGAGTTTGGCGAAGTCCTTGCGGCTCATCGGACCGACGTCCAGGTCGAGCTGCGCGAATTTGGCGACGAGGGCCGGGTCCTTGAGCACTTTCTCGACGGCGCGATGCAAGCGATCCAGGATGGCAGGGGGCGTTTTCGCGGGCGCAAAAAGACCGAACCAGGGTGCGAACTCGAATCCCTTGAGGCCCGCTTCCGCAATGGTCGGAACCGTAGGCAGCGCGGGCGATCGACGGGTACCCGACGTTGCAATGGCGCGAACCTGACCCGACTTGATCAGCGAAATGGCGGCTGGAGTGGTCTGGAGCATCACTTGCGTCTGCCCCGACACCAACCCCACCATCGCAGGGCCCGATCCCCTGTAAGGAATGTGCGTCATCTTGAGTCCAGCGGTCGAGGCGAACAACGCCATCGCGATCTGGCTGGAGCTTCCGACTCCTGCGGATCCGTAGTTCATTGTCCCGGGATGCGCTTTTGCGAGCGCCACCAGCTCATCGACCGTTTTCGCCTTAACCGCCGGGTTCACGATCAGCACATTCGAGCTGGTGCCGAGGTACGCGACGGGAGCAAGGTCGCGCACCGAATCGTATGGAAGTTTCTCGTACAGCGAGGCGCTGATGGCCAATCCGAGGTTATGAACCATCAGGGTGTAGCCGTCGGGCTTTGCATGGGCAAGCTTGGCGGTACCGATGGTCCCGCCCGCACCTCCAAGATTTTCGACGATGAAGTCGTTGCCCAACTCCTTGCTGAGTCGGCTGGCCAGCTCGCGCGCCACGACGTCGACCGCGCCGCCGGGCGGGTACGGATTGATGATGGTGACGACGCCCGAGGGCCATTGGGCAGCCGTCGCCGGCGGCAGAAAGACGATCGCTGCGAGCGCCATCAAGATACGAGCGAGAAGACGAGTCCTTGGAGATGACATCTTGGTTCCCTGTTTGAACGCGCGGTTTGTCTACTCTCTAACGATCGAGAGGCTCATCCACTACCTCATGCCGAGGGCACGCTGTCCCAGCTGGATCTCGTATCGGAACGTGTCGCTTCGACCCACTGTATTTCGCACTTCGACGACTTCATCGTGATAGGTGTACGCAATCCTCTCGATCGCGATCACTGGCGCTGCATTGCGCAGCATCAGGATGTGCTCGTCGTCGCGCTGCGCCGCGCGTGCCTGGAGGGTTTCCTTCACGCCGACGACGTGCGTGCCGTATTCGCTCTCGAGGACGTCGTACAGGCCCACACCATCCAGCGGAAGGCGTTGCAGGCCCGGAAACCGGTGGGCCGCGAGGAGGGAGGTGCAATGACATACGACGACATCGTTCGCGCTGATGACGCGGTGAAGCATGACGAGTGGGACCTTGGGCCCGATTCCGAGCGCCGTGCGAACCTCCGGATGCGGCGCGCGCTCGATGCGCGCCGCCCGGACCGTCACGTTGAGGACCGGCGAGGCCGAGCAATCGCTGGACTTGAATCGGAAGAAGCGCGTAAAGCTCTCGTCAAGCCGCAGGCGCGAGACGAATGTGCCTTTCCCCGAGCGGCGCGTGAGCCGGCTTTCCTTCACCAGCGCGAGGATGGCCTGGCGTACCGTACCTTCGCTGACGCCTAACTGTCGGCTTAGCTCCGCTTCGGTCGGCAGCTTGTCGCCGGCCTTCCAGACACCAGTCTCGAGGTTTGTCGAGAGGACACTCCTGACCTGGACATGCAGCGGGCGGCCGTCGGACTGCGAGACGGGGACGAGCATCGGCGAATCCATCATGCTGTCTGAAGGGCCGGCGCGGTGCCCTCGGCATGGCGCACTCGGGATACCACGCGGCCGGTCCCAGGGCTGCCCACAACCTGGCCATCCTTTGCCACGACTACGCCACCGACGATCGTCATCACCGGCGCGCCTTCGGTGGGCCACCCGTCGAACGCCGAGTATTTCGCTTTGCTCAGGAAAGTCTGAGGGCGAACCGTGCCGCGCTTCTGCATGTCGACGACAACGATGTCCGCATCGGCGCCGACGCGGATCGAACCCTTGTTTGGGAAAAGCCCGAAGACCTTTGCCGGGTTCTCGGATGCGGCTCTCACGAGCTGCGCCATCGTGAGGGTTCCCCGCGAAACGCACGTGAGCATCAGCGAGATCCAGTAATCGAGCGCGGGACTGCCGGGCGACGCCTTCCAGATGTCTGGACAGCACTTCTTCTCGAAGTGCTGCGGCGCGTGATCGCTCCCGATGATGTCGATCGTGCCGTCGAGCAGGCCGTCCCAGAGAGCCAAACGCTGGTCCTCACCGTGCACCGGCGGGCTGAATTTTCCCATCGAGCCCAAGGCAATGGTCTGCTCCGAATTCATGAGCAGGTTGTGCGGAGCGGCCTCGCAGGTAACGCCGTCGTAATATTCCTTCTTCGACCAGCGAATGAAGTCGACCGCACCTTTGCCGACGACATGGCAGATGTGCACTCTAGCCGCCACCTGGCGAGCGATGGCCACCTCAGAAAATACCGCCACGTCCTCAGCGGCTTGAGGCCGGCTCTGAAGATATGCGCGCATATCCGGCGGCAATTTGCGCGCGGCCTGCTCGAGATGTGCGATGAGCGACTGCGATTCTGAGTGGATCGCGGCAACGGAATCGATGGAAGCAATCTTCTCGAGGATTCGGTAGAGGACGCTTGGCTCGGTGGTGATGTAATTGGCGAACTCCGGGTCGTAAGCCCCCGTTTCTGCCGTGAAGATCTTGAACGCGATCGGCCCGAGCGAAGCAAACTCCCGGATGATCTCCACGTTCTTCGCGCACGCCCACACGTACAACCCGATGTTGACGTAGGCACGCTCCTGCGCGCGCCGTTGCCTTTCGATCAGGTCATCTGGAGTTATGACGTTCGGCTTGCTGTTCGGCATGTCCATGACGGTTGTGATCCCCCCGACCGCCGCGGCCTGCGTGCCGGAGAGGAAATCTTCGCGATCGCTGTATTGCATCTCGCGCAAGTGGACGTGACCGTCGATGAACCCTGGGACGACATATTTGCCCCGCACATCGACGATCTGCACGGCGCCGCCAGAAAGGTCGTGATGGCCCAAGCCCACGATCTTGCCGCCCGCGAGGTGCACGTCCGCCACTTCCTCTCCATTCGCCGTAACGACGGTGCCCCCACGAAGCACGATGGGTTCAGAACTCATAGAAGGTGTAAAGGTATAAAGATTTGAACCCAAGTGTAGGAACGGGTTCAGGAGTCCGTCAACCTCTTTTTCTTGGTTGTTGCATGCTTTCCGCGTGTGCTTGGGAAGGCGACCAACCGTCGCCGCTGCTATCTTGGGTTTGCGGACAACAGGCAACAGTGGAGGCGACTAATGGCAGCCGAGCTGCAGCGCCTCATGAACAATGGAGACAGGCGATCCGGCGACTTCCAGCCTCCCGGGTGGCGCCTGGTCGCGAAGCCATCTACCGCGGATACACGGCGCTCTTCACGTCGGCCACGGCAGCACAGCGCCCGAGGTCACGTCTCCCCGTCGCGTGCGCGTCCGATGAGCCAGCCGCCATCGACCACGAGGTCGGTGCCCGTGATGTAGTCGGACTCGCCGGAGGCGAGGAAGACCGCAGCCCAGGCGATCTCCTCGGGCCGCCCCCACCGGCCGACGACCGTCTCCGCGCCCCAATCGACGTTCGGGTCGCTCGAGGCGGCGGAGTTGAGCGGTGTGGCGATCGAGCCCGGGGAGATCGAGTTCACGCACACGCCCGTGCCGCGCAGATCCATGGCGAGCGCGCGCGTGAGGCCGAGGATGCCGGCCTTCGCGGCGCAGTAGGCGACACGGTCCGGGCGCCCGACATGCGCGGCGATCGAGGCGATCGAGATGATCTTGCCCTTGCGCTGCTCGACCATGCCCGGGACGACCGCCTGCGCGCACAGGAAGTGCCCCGTGAGATTGATGTCGAGCATCCGCTGCCAGTCTTCCTCGCTGTGGTCGAGGAACGACTTGATGCACCGGGAGCCGGCGTTGTTCACGAGGACGTCGATGCGCCCGAAGCGATCGAGCGCCGCGTCGCGCATCCTCAGCGTGTCCGCTTTGCTCGTCACGTCCATCTCGACCGCGAGGCCGGCGCCCGAGCCTGCGGCGATCGCGGACACCGTCTCGCGTGCGGCCTCGACGTTGCGGTCCGCCACGACGACCGACGCCCCCTGGGACGCGAACTCGAGCGCGATGGCGCGGCCGGCCCCGCTGCCGCTGCCGGTGACGATCGCCGTCTTTCCTGCAAGACGCTGCATGCCTGTCCTTTCCTTTCGATGTGTTCTAGGTTCGGGCCTCGATGCGCCGGGATCCGGAGGGCGTCAAGGCCTCCCGGCGCTTCTCGAGCAGGAGGCGCACGATCGGATAGACCAGCGCGATGATCGAGAGCGTCATCAGCGTGCCGCTCAGCGGGCTGCGGAAAAAGATCGTCCAGTGGTTGTGGTAGCTGATCATCGTCTGCATGTACGAGTTCTCGGCCAGCGGGCCGAGGATCACGCCGAGCACCATCGGCGAGATCGGGAAGCGCAGCTTCTCGAACAGGTAGCCCAGCACGCCGAATACGACGATCACCCACACGTCCGAGACGCTGTTGCGATTCGCGTAGGCGCCCACGATGCAGAAGAGCACTACGATCGCCGAGAGCACCGCCTGGGGAATGCGCAGCACCTTCACCACCACCCGGATCCAGAAGAAGCCCAGCAGGCACATCCCGATCACGCCCACGAAAAGCGAGGCGAGGATCGTATAGACCACCGCCTTCGACTGCGGGTCGGTGAAGAGCATCGGCCCGGGCTGGATGCCGTGGAGCAGGAAGGCGGCGAGGATCACCGCCGTCGCTCCGCTGCCGGGGATGCCGAGCGTGAGGAGCGGGATCATGTGGCCGGCCACCGACGCCGTGGAACCGACCTGGGGTGCGACGATGCCTTCAGGCAGCCCGGTGCCGAGCTGCTTGCGCCTTTCGCCGTACTGCTTCTCGACGCCGTAGGAGACGAACGAGGTCACGGTCGCCCCGGCGCCGGGCACGATCCCCAGCAGCGTGCCGAGCAGGCTGCTGCGCACGAACGTGCGGCGGATCTCCCACAGATCGTGCCACGAGGGGAAGTGGGTCTTGACGCGGGTCTCCGTCTTCGGCTGGCCTTCGAGCTTGAGTCCCTGCCCGAGGCGGTTGAACACCTCTCCCAGGCCGTACATGCCGACCAGCACCATCACATACGGGATGCCGTTCTCGAGGATCGAGGAATGGAAGGTGTAGCGGAAGGCGCCATAGATCGGATCGACGCCGACGGTGGCCACGAGCAGCCCGATGAACAGGCTGATGAACGCGTTGATCAGCGAGCTGCCGGCCAGCGCGACCACCGTCGTAAGCCCGAAGAGCACGGCGGCGAAATAGTCCGGCGGGCCGAAGCTCAGCGCCACGCGGCTCATCGGCACGGCGAGCGCCACCATGACGGCCGAGGAGAAGAGTCCCCCGGTGAGCGCGGCGACGAGCGCCCAACCGAGCGCCTTCTCCGGCTCCCCCTTCTGCGCCATCGAATAGCCGTCCCAAAGCAGCGGCACGTCCATCGGCTCCCCGGGAATGCGATAGAGGATGGCGGTGAAGCAGCCGGCGTACGTGCCGGAGACGTAGATCGCCGTGAGAAGGATGATCGACGGCTCGATCGACATCCGGTACGTGAACGGCAGGGCGAGCACGACGCCCATCACGAGGCCCAGGCCCGGCATGACCGACACGGCCATGCCGACGAGAAGGCCCGCGACGAGCATGGCCATATCCGTCCACGTGAAGATGTGGGTGAGGCCGATCCAGAGATAGTGAAGGGTATCCATCGGCATTCTTCAGTGGATGCCGACCAGTTTCATCACCCACACCGAGATCTCGAGGAATGGCCCCCGGCCGAGCGGTAGCGACACGTAGACCACCTTCATGAACACGAAGACGAATGCCAGCGCCGTTGCGACCGAGATCGCGAGCGCCACGAAGGGACGGCGGAAGCCGCCGGCGATCATCAGCAGGAAGAGGTAGACCACGCTCGCGCTCAGGAATCCGATCCACTCGAAGGCGAAGAGATAGGCGAACGTGAGGAGGATTCCCGCCCAGGCGACGCGCGGGTGGGACTCCGCTGAGAGCCGCAGCCCGTCGCCTTGCGGCTCGCCCTCCGCGCCTTCGTGCGCGTCCTGGCGAGCTTCCTCATCCAGGGCCGGCTTGCGTGCGAACACGAATTGCCCGATCGCGATGAGGCAGATCGCCATGAGGAGCACCAGGAGCATGCGCGGCCAGGCGTCCGGGCCGATGCGCCCCGGGGTGCGCTCGTAGTCGAAGGCGAGCGCCTGCCGGTAGAGGTACGCGCCTGCGACAAGGATGACCGCGTACGGAGCGGCCCGCTTGAGGCCCGCCATGTTCACCATGCACCTCCTGCAAAGGAATCCGGAACCCGCCGGGGACCGCACCGGGATGCGGTCCCCCGGCGGTCAGCTCGTGGGACTCAGGCGGCCCTTCACTTGTTCAGGCCCTTGTGCGCCGATTCGGCCGCGATCGCGTGGGATTTCTCCAGCCACTTCGCCATGAACTCCTTCGCCTTCCCCGGCGCCATGTAGCTGTCCGGATCGGCGTACTGGTCGGCGAGGTACTTCTTGTACTCCGCGGTCTCGGAGACCTTCTCGAGCGCGCCGCCGAGCTTCGTCACGATCTCGGGCGGCGTCCCCGCCTTCACGATGACGGTGCGCATCTGCGGCAAGCTGATGTGGATGCCCATCTGCCCCGTGACCGGGATGCCCTTGAACGGGCCGAGGTCGAGCGGCTTCGGGTAGAAGAGCACGATCGGCCGCATCTGGTGCGCATCCACGTAGGAGCGCACATCGCCCGTCTGCTCGTAGAGCACGTCGGCGTGGTTTCCGAGGATCGACGTGTAACGCTCGCCGGGCTTCGAGTACGGCACGTTCTCGAAGTGATAGCCCTTGCTGCGGAAGTAGTTCACGGTGATGTCGTCCGGGCTGCCGAAGCCGGTGGTCGCCACGCGCAGCGTCTTCGTCTTCGCGGCGGCGAGGAGATCCTTCCACGTCTTCCACGGCGCATCCTGCTTCACGAAGAAGCCGGAGGGCTGCAGGATCATGATGCCGAGAGGCGTGATCTGGCTCAGCTTGAAACGCGGCTTCGGTGCCCCGAAGAGCGAATACGTGTCGCCGGTCATCACCTCCATCGTGTAGCCATCGGCCGCGCCGCTGATCATCTTGGCGAGGCCCACCTGCCCGGTGGCGCCCGGGACGTTCACCACGGGAAGCGAAACCCCGAGGATCGGCTCCATCAGCTTGCCTGCGGTACGCGCGAGCAGGTCGGCGCCGCCGCCCGGCCCCCAGGGAACGATGAAGTCGATCGGACGGGACGGATAGGCTTGTTGCGCCCACGCGAGCGCGGGGGCCAGGGCCAGCGCGCAAAGCCGCGCCGTGAAACGTGCAGTGGATCGAACAGCGGACATGAAAAACCTCCTCGATTTGTTATACGACAGACTCGCCTCCGGAGCGCGACTTTCCGGAGCCGCTCGGATTCCTCAACCCGGCCAGTGGTTTCGGAAAAGTTGCTGCAGGGACTCCGACATCTCGTACACGCTCGAAACCGCGAGGTCGGGACCGTACGCGACGTGTTCGCGCTCGGCCCGGCGACGCAATTTCTCCTCGTGGACCTCGAGCACCTCACGCGGAATCGGCATTTTGCCCGGGTCGAGGATGCGCAGGTAGCCTTCGGCGTCGCGCGCCGGCATCACCGCGCTTTTCATGCCGCGGTTCGGCGACCAGGGCACGTCGAGCACGCCGGCCTCGCAGGCTCGCACCGTGCCCACCGCCGCGTCCCCGTCGCCCATCTCGAGCACCTTGTCCACGATCGCCCTCGCCTCGCGCTTGATGAGCTCTTTCTCCGTGGCGAACTCCGGCATCGAATCGAGCCGAATGCCATACGCAAGGTAGATCGCCATGCGTGTCATGCGCAGACCCTCCGCGTTGGCCTTGGGCGTCGGAATGCCGAACGCCTCGTGCGTGCTCTTGGTCGTGACCGAGGCGGCGCCCGCCACCGCGGCGAGGATCCCACCGTACACTACCAGCGCGGTGGCCTGCGCTTCGTCCTGCGGCCATGCGCCCATCCAGTGCAGCAGCGTCACCGGCGTGAACACGTCGTGGAAACCGCGTCGCTGCAGGTATTCCTGGCAGATCTCGCCGCACGCGCGCACGGCGGCCGCGTCCTGCACGAGGTGCATGGTCTCGCCCATCTCGAGGCCGTAGTTGCGCACGCCCTGCTCCACGGCGAGCAGCAGGTCGAGCACGGCCACCGCGATCGCGATCGAAGGCGGAATGTTGGTGCCGGTGAGGAATCCGGGCTGGCGCCGGTGCAGCTCCACGCCCCGCTCCTGGTACATGGCCGCAAGGCGGTCGAGATACTGGTAATTGCGAATCCCCTCCTCGATCGACAGGTCCTTCGTGTACGAGGCCGTATAGGCGATTCCGGAGCCGAGGTAGCCGGAATAGCCGCCGGCGAAGGCGATCTCCCCGGTGAGCTTCGGCATCGAGGTGCCGGTGAGCATGATCGCGGGCTTGTCGATCGCCTCGATCAGCTCGGCGGCTTTCTCCACGCCGTAGTTCACGATGGGATAGCCGTTCAGCAGCGAGCGGCCCATGCGCTGCGATTCCTCGACGCCCTTCTGGGCCAGGTGGAACTGCTCGTTGCGGGTGTAGCTGTCGGTCGTGGTCGGGATGACGTCGGCGAGACCCTCCCGGTCGAGCACCTGCATCAGCTCCTTGTGCAGCTCGAACGTGCCGAAGCCGCCGCGCGGCTGGGTGAGGCAGCGTCCCTGCCGCGCCGCCTCGCGCATCACACTGGCGAGCCGCTTGTGCGCGGGCAGCGCCTGGTGGCGCGCGACCGCCGCATCGAAGTCGACGCCGCGGCCGGTCGGCCAGCGCGCCAGGTTCTCGGCGCGCATGCGCGCGAATTCGTCCTCCCCGATCCGCTCCTGGCTGAGCGGAAGGCGCGCTTCAATGGCCAGCGACGCATTCATGGCATTCCTCCTTGACCGGATCGGCCAGGCACTTCAGGGCGAGCTCGAGGGCCGCCTGCGGCTCGGCCTGGGCGAGCAGTCCGCAAGCGTAAAGCACGTAGTGGCGGTCGATCAGGAAACGCGGCGAACGGGGCCGCAACGATTCGGGCTCCGCGGCATCGGCGAGCACGGTCTCGAGCAACTCGAGGGGCGCATCGCTGTGGGCGACCACGCCGCCGGTGCCGATGACGACGCCGAGCGTCGAGAGATCCTTCCCGGTCTGCACCTCCACCGGCCCCAGCGTCGAATACACGGTCTCGATGTGGCCGCAATGGCGCTTCATCGCCACGCGCAGCGCCGCGCGGGCGAGCGCGCGATCGAGCGCTTTTTCCTCGGCGCTCTCGGGCAGCCGTCCCACGTCGCGAGAGATCTCCCCGATCAGCTTCTCGACGCTCTGTTCGGGCAACCGCGCATCGGCGGCGACGTTCTGCCGCCCGATCACTTCCGCGATCGTGGCCGCGTTGTGGCGCATGCCGAGGTCCCCCTCCACGGTGCGCTTCTCGCGCGGCTCCGGAAGGCCGCGCTGCACGGCCCCCGGCCGGGCGGGCGCCCCGGTGGCGATCGAATGGACGTCGGTCGTGGCCCCGCCCGGGTCGATCACCACGAGCTCGCCCAGCCCCGACATGCCGTGATGGCCGTCGGCAAGCAGCCGCGCCGCCTCCATCACCGCGGCAGGCGTGGGCATGAGCACAGCGTCGAATTGGTCGCCGGCGCGGTCGATTCCCTTGGCGTGCACGATGCGCTCGATGAAGAGTTGGCGGATCGCCCCCCGCGCCGGCTCGATGTTGAGCACGTTGAATTCGGGCATCACGTTCTCGGTGGAGCGCACCTCCTTGCCGGCGAGCAGCGCCTTCGACTCGTCCCACGCCGCGCGGTTGCCCGCGTAGACCACCGGGCAGGCGAGCGCCGAGCCTCCGAGCGCGCGCGCGTTGTGCACGATCACCTCGGCATTTCCGCCGTCGGTACCGCCGGCGAGCAGCACGAGGTCCGGGGCGAGCGCGATGATGCGATCGAGGTCCGCGGCGGTGAGGCGATACGCGAACGTGCCCACGAGCTTCGCGCCCGCGCCCAGGGCCGCGCGCCGCGCGGCCTCGGCGGTGAGCTCGCGCACCAGGCCCACGGTCACCATGCGCAGCCCGCCCGCCGCGCTGCTCGAGGCGAGCCGGTACTTGAAGCGGGGCAGCCCGCCCAGGCTGCGGCGCATGTCCTCGAGCGCGAGCCGCATCCCGACGTTGATGTCGGTCGTGACGGTCGAAGGTCCCTGTCCGCTCGCGAGCAGCGTACGGCGCTCCAGGTCGATGGCGCGCAGCTTGGTGTAGGTGCTGCCGAAGTCGATGAGGAGGGCCGCCGTCGCCATCTCTGCTCAGCCGGCCGCGCTCGCGCGCGGATGGCGCCGCGCGGCGAGGTCCTGCGCGAGCCACTCGAGCACCGCCTCCACGCGGGTGCCGGGCGCGGCGGCGCGGTCGAAGCCCATGTCGAGGAAGATGCGCTCGACCGCCGGCCACGGATGCTTGCCCACCACGAGGTTGCCGCCGACGTAGAGCAGGATGTCGGCGAGGCCCGCCTCCACGCACAGGTCGCGGAAGCCGCGGCAGTCGAGCTCGCCCTGGCCGTAGAGCGACGAGACGAGGATCACGTCCGCGTTGGTCTCGACCGCAGCCTTCACGAATTCGGGAGCCGGCGTGAGCGCGCCGAGCGCGACCACCTTGTAGCCCGCCTTCTCGAGGGACATCGAAAGGATGCGGTTGCCCACGATGTGCGTATCCGAGCCGATGACCCCGGTCACGATCGTCGCCGCCGCCGCGGGTTTCGCGCCTTGCCCGGGCAATTCCTGCACTTCCGCGCTCATGGCGCGACCCGCAGCAGCAGCTTGCCGCGCGTGCCGCGCGATTCGAGGATGCGGTGCGCTTGCGCGGCCGACCCAAGGTCGAGCACGTCGTGCATGGACACTTGGAGCCTTCCGTTCGTGTAGTCGTCGAAGAGGGCCGCGGCACGGCCTGCGATCTCGGCTGCGTCCGCGGTGTAGTCGGCGAGGTGCGGCCGCGTGAAGAAGACCGACCCGGCCTCGGCGAGATCGAGCGGCGCGATGCACGGGACCTGGCCGGAGGAGGCGCCGTACATCACGCACAGCCCGCGGCGCCTGAGCGAGCGGATGCTGCGCTCGATCGTGTCCTTGCCCACGGAGTCGTAGACGACGTGCACGCCCTGTCCGCCGGTGATGCGCATGACCTCCTCGCGGAAGTCCTGCTCGCGATAAAGAATGACGTGGTCGCAGCCGCGCTCGCGCGCGATGCGGGCCTTCTCCTCGCTGCCGACGGTGCCGAGCACGGTGGCGCCGCGCGCCTTCGCAAGCTGCGTGAGGAGCTGGCCCACGCCGCCGGCGGCCGCATGCACCAGGCAGATGTTCCCGGGTCCGAGCGCGAAGGCCGAGTGCGACAGGTAATGGGCGGTGACGCCTTGCAGCATGAGGGCCGTCGCCGCCTCCATCGGCACCGAGTCCGGAACCTTCACCAGCCGCCAGGCGGGCACGGCCGCGAACTGCGCGTAGCTGCCGCGTGACAGGCAATACGCCACGCGCTCCCCCGGTACGAATCCCCGCACGCCTTCGCCCACCGCGTCGACCGTGCCGCCCCCCTCCATTCCGAGCGTCATCGGCAGCGGCGTGCGATAGGTTTGGGATTTCGCGTAGGCGCCGTTGCGCATGTAGACGTCGATGAAGTTCACGCCCGCGACTTCTATCCGCACGCGCACCTCGCCCGGGCCGGGCGCGGGCATCTCGACCTCGCGCTGCGTCATGGCCTCGGGGGCGCCGAACTGGTCGATGACGATCGCGCGCATGGCAGTGACCGGCCTACTGGAGCGCCGATTCCGCGTGGAACTCCGCCGAGTCGCGTGCGAGCCTCGACACGGCAGCCGTGTCGAGCTGCGGACGGTAGCCCGGCTCGAGACGGATCGCACCGCCATCGAAGGCAGGCACCTGCGTGAGCAGCGGCACGGCCTGCTTGAGGTAGCCGTTCATCTCCCCGGCATTGCGGATCCGGCCGCGCGCGACCAGCGCCTCCATCCAGCAGCCGATCTCGCACGCGACGCCGTTGCCCAGCACCGGCTCCATGCCGAGGGCGCGGATCCGCTCGATCGCGCCGATCAGGCGTTCGACGCTGCCCATCTTCATCAGCTTGAGCTTGATGAAGCGTGCGGCGCGCAGCTCGGCCGCGCGCTCGATGTCCTCGATGCCGTAGATCGACTCGTCGAGCATCATCGGCACGGTCGACACCGCCGCGACCGCGACGGCCGCCTCCCAGTCCCCGGCCGCGCACGGCTGCTCGAAAAGCTCGATGCCCTCCGGGTCGATGCCCGAGGCGAAGCGCCGCGCATCCTCGACGCCGAAACCCTGATTTGCGTCCACGCGGATCGCCGCGCGCCCGCCCACCGCACGCTGGATGCGCCGCAGCCGCTCGGCGTCCGCCTGCGCGTCGAAGCCGACCTTCACCTTGAAGGTGCGGAAGCCTTCGGCGAGCAGGGCCTCGATCTCGGCCTCGAGCGCGGGACCGCCCTCGGCGTGCACGAGCCCGAGCAACGGTACGCGCACGGGAGCCGGCACCGAAAGCTCCGGCAAGCCCTCGAGCATCTCGATCGCGGTGACCAATGCCGTGACCGTGAACGGCGCGGCATGGGCGTGGGTGAGGAGCCGGTCGCGCGCCGGCCGAAGCTCCGCCCCGGTAGTCTCGCGCGCGAGGCGACGCATGAGCGCCCAGCTGCCCTCGACCGTCTCGTCGGTGTATCCGGGCAGCACCGTCGCCTCGCCGAGACCCACGCGCCCATCCACATCGCAGATCTCGGCGATCAGGGTGTCGAAATGGCGCACCACGCCGAACGCCAGCTTGTATGGCGTGCGCAACGGAACTTCGAGCCTGTGCAGGCGGATGCGGGAAATGGTACACATGTATATCACTTTATCAGCGGGCGACCCATCGTTCGCCTTCCGCCGAGGCGCAGAATCCAAAAAGTCATGTACATGTCTGCGCCCGCCCTGCGCCCGTCGAGGATCCCTTCATGTATCCCGCGTACAAGCTGGTGAAGCAGAAGCTCACGGAGGAGCTGAGCCGTGGACGCTGGCGCCACGGCGAGGCGATCCCGAGCGAGCCGCTGCTCGCGCGGCGCTACCAGGTGAGCATCGGGACATTGCGCCGCGCGGTGGGCGAGCTGGTGGCGGAGAACATCCTCGTGCGCGAGCAGGGACGCGGTACGTTCGTCGCGAGCCATACGCGCGACTACATGCTGAACGTCTTCTTCCGCATCGAGAACCATGAGGGCTTGCGGGAGCTGCCCGAGAGCGAGCTCATCTCGTTTCGCCGCGCGCCGGCGAGCCGCGCGGCCGCCGCGGCGCTGCAGGTCCGCCCGCGCGACCCCGTGTACCAGATCCGGGTGCGGCTGCGGCTGCGGGGCAAGATCGTGATCCTCGACGAGATCCGCCTGCCGGCGCGCCTCTTCCCGGACATGAACGAGCACATCTTCGCCGAGCGGGACACGACGGTCTACGGGATGTTCCAGGCGCGCTACGGCATCACCGTGGTGAAGCAGCGCGAGACGCTCACGGCGCAGCTCGCCGACGCGGACACCTGCCGGCTGCTGAACCTCAGGCGGCCCGCGGCCGTGCTGAAGGTGATCCGCACCGCATATGCGCACAAGGATGTGCCCGTGGATTGGCGCGTGCGTTATGTCAACACGGCGCACCACCATTACCTCAGCATACTGGGAAGAACGTAGCTCCGCCGCACCGGGCCCGCCAGGCTGCGGCGGCCCACCGTCGCCGTCACTCCACTTTCAACGTGCCTTTCATGTTCGGGTGGTACGTGCACCCGTAGTCGTACGTTCCCCGCCGGCGGGCGACGTACTTCCACTCGCCGCCCGCCGGGATGTCGTGCGAGTCGAACGCTCCGCGAGCGCTGACCGTGTGCGGGAACGGATCCTTGTTGATCCAGGCGATGGTATCGCCGCGCTTCACCGTGAGCGTCGCCGGCGAGTACTTCAGGCCGTCGATCTCCACGATATGCGCGGTCGCATTCGCGAGCGCCGCCGTGGTGGCCGCGCACGCGAGGAGCATCGCCGGCGAGGAGAGCTTCATCGCTCCTGCTGGAGGCTCGCCTGCACCTGCTTCGCGCGCTCGAGATGGGCCTCGAACGCCGGGCGCACCTTGGTGATGAGCGCCTTCAGCTCCTCGTTCTGCGCGTTGGGCAGCAGCACCTTGTCGACCGCGTCCAGCACCTGCTGGTGATAGTCGACCTCATGGTCGATGTAGGCCTTGTCGAACGCGGCGCCCTTGAGGCCCTTGAGCTTGCGCACGTTCTCCTCGCCCTCCTTCTTGAGCGACTTGCTCGTGTCGTTGTCCTCGGGCTTCACCTTGAGCTTCTTCACGAGCGCGATCGCCTGCTGGTTCACGCCCGTGTGGTCCGTCACCATCATCTTGCCGAAGGCCCGCACGTCCTTGCTGTGCCCCTTGCGCTCGGCGATCTTTCCCGCGTCGATGTCCACCTGGTTCGCGGTCACGACGATGTGCGCGATCTGCGCGTCGTTCGGTGCGCCCTGCGCGAGCGCGGTGCCGGCAAGCGTGAAGAAAGCCGTTGCGAGGATGATTCGAAAGAACGTCATGTGCCTCTCCTTGTCCTGGTTGGCCGTGGGTGCGCATTCGATGAGGCTCGCGAGTCCCGCGTTCCGGGTGCGCTTCACGGCAAGCGGCTCGGGCTTGCCGGTGGCGCCGGAGTCCTCGGGAAGGCGCATGGGAATTGCGCCAGTCGAGCGACAGATGCACGACAGCTATAAGACAGTGCCAAGAATCCAACTCATCAGGTCTCTGACCGGAGATTGACCGTTTGTCCACGGCATTGAGCCAGTCTTCAATGCCCTTTCATTCAGCCCTCCAACAGCCTGCTCGCCTAGCCTGAGGCGAGGGGGCACGAGCGAGGGGCGCCCCGGTTCGAAAAAGCGATTTCGAAGGGGCGATGAATGGACGCATCGGCGGTGTCCGGCATGTCGGGAGCGGCAACGGCGCTCCTGCAGATCATGGTCATCAACGTGGTGCTGAGCGGCGACAACGCGGTGGTCATCGCGCTCGCCTGCCGCCGCCTCTCGGCGCGCCACCAGAAGATCGCGTTCCTCTGGGGCAGCCTCGGCGTGGTGGTGCTGATGGTCGCCCTCACCGGCGTCGTCTCCTACCTGCTCACGCTGCCCTACCTCGAGATGACGGGCAGCGCGATGCTCCTCTGGATCGGCGTCAAGCTGCTCATGGGCGACGGCGAAGAAGGCGAGGACGGCGCGGTCGAGCAGAAGTCGACGCTCGGCGCGGCGATCCGCACGATCATCATCGCCGACATGATCATGAGCCTGGACAACGTGCTCGCCATGGCGGCCGCGGCCCACGGACACCTGTGGATGCTGATCGTCGGCCTCTTCATCACGGTTCCCGTCATCCTGTTCGGCAGCGCGCTCCTCATGAAGCTGATGGAGCGCTTCCCGTTCCTCGTCATGGTGGGCGCGGCCCTCATCGGCTGGGTCGCCGGCGAGATGGCGATCTCGGACCCGGCGATCAACGGGTGGGTCGACGCCAAGGCGGCGATCCTGCACTCCGCATCGCCGATCTTCTGCGCGGCCTTCGTGATCGCGGCCGGCAAGATCCTCGGGCGCGTCCATTCGAAGCGCCGCGCGGCCGAGGCGCACGCATCCTGACCGGCGCGATGGCCGCGATCGGCTCGCCCGCCCACGCCGCGCTCTTCCCCGCGACGCTGCGCAACGTCCTGGTGGTGGTGAACCGCCTGCAGAACTTCCGCTCGATCGCGGCCAAGCTCGAGCGCATGCACCGCGAGGAATGCGTGCGCATCCACCTGCTCGCCGTCGAGCCGCCGCCGACGGGACACGCGATGCAGTTCCTGCGCCGCATCGACGTGCGGCGCCTCCTGCGCGAGGACGGGCTGAAGCGCCTGCGCCCGCTGATGGAGCTCCTCGACGCGGCCTCGGTCCCCTATCGTCACGAGGTCGAGGTGGGTCGCTGGCAGGAGGCCATCACGCGCTTCGCCCAGGAGCGCTGCTGCAAGAGCATCGTCATGGGCGACCACGACGCTCGCCCTCTGGGCGGCCTGCTCCTGCGCCACGACGCCTGGCGCATCCGCTCCCGCCTCGTGAAGCTCGGCTTCGCCTGCGAGATGCTTTAGGGCCGCGGCCTCGATTCCGCCGGGCGCCACCCCGCGTTATGATGGCCGCCGGATTCCTTGCACACAGGCCCCCCATGCCGCACCCGCGCTGCCGCGTCCTCGTCGTCGACGATAACGAGGACGCCGCGCTCAGCCTCGCGATGATGCTCGACGTGATGGGATACGAGGTGCGCACGGCACACGACGGCCTGGAGGCGGTGCAGGCGGCCGACGAATTCCAGCCGGAAGCCGCACTCCTCGACATCGGCCTTCCGAGCCTTTCCGGTTACGACGTCGCGCGGCACATCCGAGGCAACCGCGGAGGCGAGGTGCTGCTGGTCGCGATCACCGGCTGGGGAACGGCGGAGGACGTGAAGCGCTCGGAGCAGGCCGGCTTCGACCATCACTTCACGAAGCCCGCGGATCCGGAACGCATTCGCGACGTCCTTCTCGCCGCATGCCCTCCAGGCTCGGCGTTCGGGCCGTCGTAGGCTCGCCGTCGTCAGTTCTGCCGCTCGGGCTCCATGTCGTAGAACGTCCACATGCGCGCGAGGAGCTCGGCGATCACCAGGTGGCAGCCGCTCGGGCACCGGCCCGGCGTGCCGATGTGCCAGTTCGCGGACACGTCGTCGGGCGGCTCGCGCCAGTAGGGGATCGGCACGCGGCAGGCGCGGCAGCCGGAAGGACGAAGCTTGCGGAACTCGGCGTCGAGTAGCGTGTAGAGCTGGGCCGCGCTGACGGTGGTTCGGGTCACGATCCAGTCTTCGAGCATGGCGGCGGCGCGGCGTTCCCTGGGCGGCGCGCATGGCGGCGAGCCTCTGGTAGCATCGCGGATCGTGAAGCGCGCCCTCCTGTTCGCCTGGCTCGTCCTCGCCTGCGCCCTCGCGCGGGCCGAGTCCTCCGTCTTCCTGGAGAACCTCACCTGGCCCGAGATCCGCGCGGCCATCCAGGCGGGCAAGACCACGATCCTCGTACCCATCGGCGGCACCGAGCAGAACGGGCCGCACATGGCGGTCGGAAAGCACAACGTGCGCGCGCGATGGTTCGCCGAAAGGATCGCCTCCGCGCTTGGCGACGCGCTCGTGGCGCCGGTGATCGCCTACGTTCCCGAGGGCAGCGTGAATCGGCCGGTCGGCCACATGCGCTTCCCCGGCACCATCACCGTGCCCGACGAGGTGTTCGAGAAGACGCTGGAATCGGCCGCGTCGAGCTTCCGCCTGCACGGCTTCAAGGACATCGTCTTCCTGGGCGATCACGGCGGATATCGCAGGAGCCTCGCGCGTGTGGCGGCGCGCCTGAACCGCGAATGGAATGGCACCGGCGCGCGCGCGCACGCGCTGCCCGAGTACTACGCGGCGGAAACTTCGGGGTTCGCGAGGCTCCTGCGCAGCAAGGGATACACCGACGCGCAGATCGGCACGCACGCCGGGCTCTCGGACACGGCGCTCACGCTCGCGATCGATCCGTCGCTCATCCGCGCCGATCGGCTCGGCACCGCTGCGGCGAAAGGCGCTGCCGATGGCGTGCACGGCGATCCGCGAGCCGCCACCGCCGAGCTCGGCCGCCTCGGCGTGAACCTCGTGATCGAGCGCAGCGTCGCGGCGATTCGCAAGGCGACGACCGCGCGCCGGTAGAATGTCGACTTTGCCCGGAGCTCCCGAAAGTGAAGGCAGCACGCATCCTCGCCACCCTCCCCGTCCTCGCAGCCCTCGGCCTTTCGCTCGGCACGGCGAGCGCGCTCGAGCCGGTCCCCGGCATGCCGCCGGTCCCCGATCCCGCCAACGTGTACAGCGAGACCACCGCGGGCAAGCTGAGCCCCGCCGTGCAGGGAGCGCTCGAGCGCGTGTACGTCCCGAACGTGCAATCGGACGACGTCTACGTGATCGATCCGTCCACCTTCAAGGTGGTCGACCGATTCAAGGTGGGACTCAATCCGCAGCACGTGGTGCCCTCGTACGACCTGAAGACGCTCTGGGTCACGAACAACGCGGAAGGGACCACCAAGGGCACGCTCACGCCGATCGATCCGGACACGGGCAAGCCCGGCCAGGCCATCCCCGTCGATGACCCGTACAACATGTACTTCACGCCCGACGGCAAGAGCGCGATCGTCGTCGCCGAGGCGCACAAGCGGCTCGATTTCCGCGATCCGCACACGATGGCCCTGCAGTTCTCGCTCGACGTGCCGCGCTGCGGCGGCATCAACCATTCGGACACCTCGATCGACGGCCGCTACGCGATCTTCACCTGCGAGTTCTCCGGCGGGCTGGCGAAGATCGACCTCACGGACCACAAGGTCCTGGGCTATCTCAAGCTCTCCCGGGGCGGCATGCCGCAGGACATCCGCATCTCGCCCGACGGCAAGCTCTTCTTCGTGGCGGACATGCACGCCGACGGCGTGTTCGTGATCGACGGCGCGAGCTTCAAGGAGGTCGGCTTCATCCACACCGGCACGGGAACGCACGGCCTGTACCCGAGCCGCGACGGCACCCGGCTCTACGCATCGAACCGCGGCTCGCACATGATCCACGGCAAGAAGGGCGGACCGGGAAGCGTGTCGGTGATCGATTTCGCGACGCGCAAGGTGATCGCGAACTGGCCCATTCCGGGCGGCGGCAGCCCCGACATGGGCAACGTGAGCGCCGACGGCAAATGGCTGTGGCTCTCCGGCCGCTACGACAATGTGGTCTACGCCTTCGACACGGCGACGGGCGCCGTGAAGAAGATCCCCGTCGGCACCGAGCCGCACGGGCTCACCGTGTGGCCGCAACCGGGCCGCTACTCGCTCGGGCACACCGGCAACATGCGCTGAGCGCGCCGGGGCTTGCGCTGTGCCGATGATCTTCTCGGTCACGGTGCCGTTCTTCGCGCTCATCCTCTTCGGGTACGTCGCGGCGAGCAGGCGCTGGGTTCCGCCGGAATCGGTCCCCGCGTTCAACGGGTTCCTGCTCTACTTCGCGGTGCCGGCGATGCTCTTCCGCTTCGCCGCGCACACGCCGTTCCGCGACATCGCCAACGGCCGCTTCTTCCTCGCCTGGTCCCTCGCCGGGGTCCTCGTGCTGCTCGTCGTGACGATCGCGGCGCGGCGAGCGCTGCACGAGAGCACGCGCAACTCGGCCTTCTTCGGGCTCGCCGCGGCGGTGTCGAACTCCGGCTTCCTCGGCGTCCCGCTGATCGTGGCGCTCCTCGGCGAGCGCGCTGCCGCTCCCGTGATCGTTTCGATCGTCGCCGACCTCCTCGTCGCCGCCTCGATCGGCCTCGTGATCGCGGAGATGGACGGCGCCACAGGCCGCGGCTGGAAGCAGGACCTGCGCGACGCGGTGGTGCGAATCGGGCTCAATCCGTTCGTCGTGAGCATGCTGCTGGGCGCCGCCTTCTCCGGCTTCGGCTGGGTGCTGCTCGCCCCGCTCGACGGCATCGTGAAGCTCCTCGCCGACAGCGCCGGCCCGTGCGCGCTCTTCGCGATCGGCGTTTCGCTCGTGCGCCCGGACGCGCCGCTGCGCTCGCCGACGCTCGCGCTGCCGGTGGCCGCGAAGCTCCTGCTGCATCCGCTCGCGGTGTGGGCCGCGATGCGCGGCTTCGCGATCGAAGCCTTCACCGCGAAGGTGGCGGTGCTCACCGCGGCGCTTCCATCCGCGGGCTGGGTCTTCATCTTCGCCACGCGCTACGAGGCGGACGCCGGTCGCATCTCGGCGACGATCCTCCTCACGACCGCCCTCGCCTTCGCCACATTCTCGGCGCTCGCGTGGCTGCTGGGCGTGGGACACGGCTGACACCGACCGGACCAGCGGCGCCGCACGCGCGCATGCGCGGCGAGTCATCCTCGGCGCCGAAACTGGCAGCGTCGATTACGTGCGTCTCATGGGGGCCTGCGTGGCGAGTTCCTTCCCCAAGAACCCGCAGCCGGCGAGGACGCCCGCGGAGCCCCTCGGCCGGGGTCCCCTCGAGCCCGTCGCCGCCAACGAAGAGCGCTTCCGCCACCTGGTGGAGGCGACGCCCGCGCTCGCGTGGTCGGCGGATGTGGAAGGCAGGGTGACCTATGCCAACCAGCGCCTCTTCGACTACACCGGCCTCGCGCCCGGCGGCGAGGTGGGCGATTGGGCGAGCACGGCGTTGCATCCCGATGACGATCCGAAGCGCGACGAGGCGTGGCGCAAGGCGCGCGAGGACGGCGGCGCCTTCGAGCTCGAGGCGCGCATCCGGCGCCACGACGGCGCGTACCGCTGGTTCCTGCTCCGCGTCCTTCCGCTCAAGGATGCGTCGGGCCGCGTGGTCGAATGGTTCGGCAGCGGCACCGACATCGACGCGCGCAAGCGATCGGAGCAGAACCTGCGCTTCCTCGCGCACGCGAGCGCGGCGCTCGCCGAGATCGCCGATCCCGCGGAAACGCTCAAGCGCATCGCGCAGCTCGCCCTCCCCCACTTCGCCGACTGGTCCGAGGTGACCGTGATCGAGCCCGACGGCACGACGCGCCGCCTCGCCGCGACGCATTGGGATCCGCAGCGCGCCGGCTTCCTCGAGGAGATCGAGCGTCGCTTCCCTTCCGGCGAAAGCAGCGCCTCCCGGCGCGTGATCCGCGGCGGCGAGGCGATCTTCGCGCCCGAGGTGAGCGACGCGATGCTGCGCGAGGCCGCGCGCAGCCCCGAGCACCTCGAGATGATCCGCAAGCTCGGGTTGCGCTCCTACATCTGCGTGCCGATGGGCGCCAACGGAAGGATCCGCGGCTCGATCTCGTTCGCGACCGCGGAGTCCGGGCAGACGTATACCGAGTTCGACCTCGAGGCGGCGGAAGAGCTGGCGCGCCGCGCGGCGATCGCGCTCGAGAACGCGGAGCTGGTGCAGGCGCTCAAGGATGCGGACCGGCGCAAGGACGAGTTCCTCGCCGTCCTCGCGCACGAGCTGCGCAATCCGCTGGCACCGGTGCGCAATGCGATCGAGATCCTGCGCGCCTCGCCCGCCACGACGCCGCAGATGCAGTGGACGCAGGACGTGATCGACCGGCAGGTGCGCCAGCTCTCGCGGCTCGTGGACGACCTGCTCGACGTCTCGCGCATCACGAGCGGCAAGATCGAGCTGCGCCGGGAGCGGGTCGAGCTGGGCGCGGCCGTGCGCATCGCGCTCGAGTCGAGCCGGCCGCTGATCGAGCGCGGCGCTCACGAGCTCACCGTGCGCCTTGCGCCGGAGCCCATCCGCCTCGATGCGGACCTCGCGCGCCTCGCGCAGGTTCTCTCGAACCTGCTCAACAACGCCGCGAAATATACGCGCTCCGGTGGCCACATCTGGCTCACGGCCGAGCGCTCGGGCACCCGGGCGGTGATCCGCGTGCGCGACAACGGGATCGGCATCAAGCCCGCCATGCTCGCGCGCATCTTCGACATGTTCACGCAGGTGGCGGACAGCGGAGCGCATTCGCAGGGCGGGCTCGGCATCGGCCTCACGCTCGTGCGGCGGCTGGTCGAGCTGCACGGCGGCACGGTCGAGGCGCGGAGCGACGGGATCGGCAGGGGCAGCGAGTTCGCCGTGACGCTTCCCCTCGCGGGCGGGGAGATCGCGAACGACGAGGAAGCCGCGGAGCCCGATCCGGGCGACTCGCGCCCGCGCCGCATCCTCGTCGTGGACGACAACCGGGACGCGGCCGACAGCCTGTGCATGCTCCTCAAGTGGCGCGGGCACGAGGTGCGCGTCGCCTACGACGGCCTGGAAGCGGTAGGCGCGGCGGTCGCGTTCCACCCCGACGTCGTGCTGCTCGACATCGGCCTGCCGAAACTCTCGGGCTACGAGGCGGCGCGCCGCATTCGCGAGGCGGGCGGCGCACAGTCCCTGCTCGTCGCCGTGACAGGCTGGGGACAGGACGAGGACCGGCGCCGCGCTCGCGACGCGGGATTCGACCATCACCTCACGAAGCCGGTCGATCCTGCGGCCATCTCGCGGCTCATCGAACGCTCGGGCGCGACGAAGTGATGCGCAGCCACCGGGCAGGCGGCTACAATGCGCGAATGAATCCTGACCGCTTCCTCCTGGCCGCTGTCCTCTTCGCGGCGACGTTTCCGGTGCTCGCCGCCGGCGATCCCGCCGTGGGCGAAAAGCTCGTCCAGGCGAAAGGCTGCGAGCTCTGCCACGACCGCCAGAACCTGCAGGGCGCCAAGGCGATCTACCTGCGGCCGCACCGCAAGGTGAACTCGCTCGAAGAGCTGCGCGCGCAGGTCTCCTCGTGCAATCACGGCCTGCACCTCGACCTCTCGCCCGACGACGAGCGCGACGTCGTCGCATTCCTGAATCGCGACTACTACCGCTTCCCGTAGCCGGCCCGTGACCCAGCCCACGCGCGGCACGCGCGGCATGGCGGTCGCGCCCCATTCCCTCGCCGCGCAATCGGCGCTCGCGGTGCTGCGCGAGGGCGGCAACGCGATCGAGGCGATGGTCGCCGCGGCCGCTGCCATCGCGGTCGTCTACCCGCACATGAATTCGATCGGGGGCGATGCCTTCTGGCTCATCCATGTTCCGGGCGAGCCGCCGAGGGCGATCGACGCGTGCGGAGCGGCGGCCGCGGCGGCGAGCCTGCAGCTCTATCGCGAGCGCGGCCTCGCCGCGATTCCCTTCCGCGGCGCCCTCGCCGCGAACACCGTCGCCGGCACGCTTTCCGGATGGCAGCTCGCGCTCGAGCTGAGCGCCTCGAGACTCGGCGGCCGCATGCCGCTCGAGCGCCTCCTCGCCGACGCCATTCACTACGCGCGCGAAGGCATCCCCGTCACGCGCAGCCAGACCGCGACCACGGCGGCGAAGCTCCAAGGGCTGCGCGGACAGCCCGGATTCGACGAGACGTTCCTCGTGTCGCAGGAGCCGCCCGCGACCGGCTCGCGATTCCGCCACCCGCGGCTCGCGGCCACGCTCGAGCGCCTCGCGCGCGCGGGCCTCGGCGATTTCTACCACGGCGACCTCGCACGCTCGGTCGCGCGCGACCTGGCGGCGCTCGGCAGTCCGCTGGCGCTCGCCGACCTCGAGCGGCATCGCGCCGAGCTGCGCGAGCCGCTGGCGCTCCGGCATTCGCTCGGCACGCTCTACAACACGCCGCCACCGACCCAGGGGGTCGTCTCGCTCCTCATCCTCGGCATCCTGGACGCGCTCGCAATCGGGAAAGCGGATCCCGAGGGAGCCGAGTACGTGCATCTGTGCGTCGAGGCCGTGAAGCGGGCGTTCGGCATCCGCGACCGCCACGTCACCGATCCGGCGTACATGAAGGTGGATGCGCAGTCCTTCCTCGCGCCGCAGGCAGTGGCGGAGCTCGCGCGGGGAATCGACCGTTCACGGGCGGCGCCCTGGGGCGCGGGGCGCGGGCCCGCCGACACGATCTGGATGGGAACGATGGATGGCGAAGGCCGCGCGGTGAGCTTCATCCAGAGCCTGTACCACGAGTACGGCAGCGGGGTGGTGCTCGCCGAGAGCGGCATCAACTGGCAGAACCGCGGCTGCAGCTTCTCGCTCGACGAGCGCGCGCTCAACTGCATCCAGCCCGGCCGCAAGCCGTTCCACACGCTCAATCCCGCGCTGGCGCTCCTCTCCGACGGGCGCAGCATGGTCTACGGCAACATGGGCGGCGACGGCCAGCCACAGACGCAGAGCGCGGTCTTCACGCGCACGGCCGTCTTCGGCATGAACCCGCAGGAGGCGATCTCGGCGCCGCGCTGGCTCCTCGGCCGCACCTGGGGACAGGCGAGCGACACGCTCAAGCTCGAGTCGCGCTTCCCGCCCGCCGTGATCGAGACGCTCGCGCGCATGGGCCACGAGGTGGAAGTGGTCGGCGCCTGGGACGAGGTCGTCGGCCATGCGGGCGCGATCGTGCGCCATCCCGGCGGCCTCTTCGAGGGCGGCTCGGATCCGCGCTCCGACGGCGCGGTGGCGAGCTACTAGGGGCGCCGCAGGGGCGCCCCTCCGGCTCGAGTCGCGCGCTAAAGCTGGTTCGCCGGCGGCGAGGACGGATGGATATAAGCCCACCCCTGCCCTTGCCGGATCACGATCTCGCCCATGCCCGAGGGCACGACGCGCACGAAGCGGTAGAGGTCGTTGCGGTCGACGTGCAACTCGCGCAGCGTATTCGCGCACTGCGCGAGCTTCACGCCGTCGGCCTTGAGCTGCTTGAGCTTGTTTTCGAAACCGTTGCCCTTGGCATAGACCTCGAAGCCCTTGCTGTTGGCGATCAGCTCGACCTGGAGCGTGCGCCCCTTGAAGCGCGGGTCGTGCAGTATGTTCTCGATGTTGTTGAGGGTCTTCTTGATGGTCGCCTGGTCGCCGCGGTCGATCTGGAAGATCACGCCGTACTCGGACTTGTTCGGCTGCGCGCCCGCCGGGGTGCCCGCGGCCTGCGCGCTGCCGGCGACGAAGCCGAGGCACAGCGCGACCGCCGCGAGGGCCATGGCTCCGGTCTCGCCGCTCCGATTTGCAGTTTCCTGGTCGATGTACATACGTCCTCCGTGCAAAGGGGTTGCGGGAAACGCGCGCGGCTACGCGCCGATCGCCTGGCTGAGCTCGTCCCAATCGCCGTTGTTGTCCTCCCAGCGCACCTTCACCGTGTCGCCGCTCTTCGCACCCTTCACTTTCAGGGCGAGGAAGGGGTCGCTCGACGAGCCGATGCTGAGGTTGCCGGTGAACACCGGCTTGTCGTTCACCGACACGGTCACGGTCTTGACGAAGCGCTGCGGTTTCGCGACGTCGAACTGCTTCGTCTTCTTGTCGCGCACGAGACCGGTGACGATCTTGTAGTTGATCAAAGTGAGGATCTTGGTGACGCCGCCCTGTTCGTGAGCGCGCATCCGGATGGTGCCTTGCTTGCGTGCCATCTTGCCTCCTTATCCGCCGCAGCCGCCGATCGTGACCTTGATGAGCTTCTTGCCGCCGTAGAGCTTGCCGTCGGCGGTCTTCGCCAGGGCCGTGACGTGCTGGCTCTCGGCAAGCCGAACGCGCGTCGAGACGTAGGGCACGGCGCCCTCGCCGAGCTCGAACTCGGAGTTGAGCGGAAAGGGGTTCTTCTCGGCGAAGAGGGTGATCGAGACCACGTTGGGCAGGTCCGACTCGACGCTCACCGGCACTACCGCGCCGTTCTCGGCGATGTCCGGAGCGGTGATGCTGACGTGGCCCATCTCGACGGTGCCCGTGCCGTCGGTGAGATCGAGGGCCTCCTTCTGGTCGTGCGAGTTGAAGGCCTTTGTGGGCCAGTCGGCGAGCGCGCTCTCGGGCACGAGGCCCGTTCCGAGCGTCAGGCCGAGCGTGCCGAGAGAGGCGGCACCCTTGAGCAGGTTTCTGCGGCGCGGATCCATGGTCGGTGAGTCCTCCTTTCGTAATACTTTCGCAATTTCCTTTCGTGATCCTTGCGGGCCGCGATCGCGTTTGCGCTTGCCCGGGGCCGCGGACGCCAAACGGCCGCGCGCCGTCACAGCGTAAAGACACGGCAGGCCTCGGGTTTATTCCGTCGAACTACGCCTTGACGCAGGCCCGGGGCCGGTGTGCGCCGCTGGATGTCCCGCGCCCCCGCGCCGGCTACCGCCCCGGCTTACCGCCCTGCGCCGCATGCCCTGGCTCGCCGGCCGCGGGAATACGGCAGCGCCCTCGCCCGTCATAACGGGACGAGTTCCAGCACCCCGACCCCTACCGGATCCCGGACTACGGGAACGTGGGGCTGCTTCACTTCACCGACACGAAGCGCGTGCGCGAATCCAACCCCCAACGCAGGAGCGCAAACCATGAACCGTCTGCTCGAGGCCCTTCTTCTCCCGTCGGCAGCTCTGCTGTTCAGCGGCTACGTCCCGAGCGGCCTCGCCGCCCCGCTGGGCGACTCCGGCGCACTGCAGGGGCAGCACGAAGCGAAGGCCGTGTTCATGGTCGACGTCGACAACCCGGGCAAGCTCTCGCACGTGCTCAAGGCAATCGAGAAAACCGAAACCGGGCTCGTCAAGCAGCACGTCGAGCCGCACCTCGTGGTGGTCGTCATCGGCCCGGCGGTCGCGTTCCTGACCAAGGACCGGCGCGGCATCCCGTACACGGAGCAAAGCGCGGTCGCCCACGCGCAGGGCGAGCTCGAGAAGCTCGCCGGCATGGGCGTGCAGCTCGAAGCCTGCGGCGTCGCGCTGAAGGGCATGGACGTCAAACCCGAGGACGTGATTGCGGCCGTGCACCCGGTGGGCAACGGGTACATCTCGGCGATCGGCTACCAGGCGCAGGGCTACGGCCTGGTCCCGGTGTATTGAGATGCCCGAGCAACGTTACCGGCCGCGCGCGCCCGAGGCCAGCGTGATTCGCAACCTGGAGCAGATGAGGAAGGCCCTCGCGAGCGGCACGCTGCTGGCGGGCGCCTCTGCGCCGACACACCGATCGACCACAAGGAGGAAGAAGAGCATGAGAGCACGCGTCTGCACCCGCCTCGCCACCGCAGCACTCGCCGCCGGCCTCGGCCTCGCCGCACCGGCCCACGCCGCGCACTGGGAGCTGCAGAAGAACTGGAACTACGACAAGGTCGCCTTCATCCACGACCTGCCGTTCGCGCAAAAGCAGATCGTGCTGCAGGTCTCGCAAGACGACCCGGCACTGTGGAACCTCGCGCTCAACAACGCGAGCAACCTGCTCTCCTATTGGGGCCAGGGCAAGGTGCGCATCGTCGTGGTCACGTACGGGCCGGGCCTGAAGATGCTGTTCCCGCAGTCGCCCGTGGCGAAGCGCCTCGAGAGCCTCGACGCGGAGGGCGTGGAGTTCGACGCGTGCCACCAGACCATGCTCGGCATCCAGCGCAAGACCGGCAAGCTGCCCAAGCTCGTGCCGCAGGCGGCGGTGGTTCCCGGTGGCATCATACGGCTGATGCAGCTGCAGGAAGATCACTTCGACTACGTGAAACCGTGACACGGGTCTTTCCGATCGAGCTGCGATGAGAGCCCGGCCCCTGCGCATGCTGCTCATGGCGTTCGTCCTGGCGAGCCCGTGGGCGCTCGCGGGCGGCCTGCCGACCTTCCCGGACCTGCGGACGATCCCGATCCCGAAGCGCTACGGCTACGGCGGCTTCTTCGCGCGCCACGGCACGGTGAAGATCGTCTTCGGCGTCGGCGATCCGGGCGCTCAGCTGAAGGAGACGCTCACGAACGCGGCCTACGTCGTCCGCGATCTCGAGTCGCGGCATGTGGCGTACCGCATCCAGGTCGTGCTCTACTCGAATGCAGTGCTGGCGGCGGACACGTTCGGCCAGCGCTACGCGGGCTACGCCCCGCTCCTCGAGGCGCTCGCGAAGCAGGGAGTGCAGTTCCGCGTGTGCTACAACTCGCTCGTGAGCCTTCGACAGGATCCTGCGAACGTGTACGAGTACATGAAGGTGATCCCCGCAGGCATCCTGCAGCTGGTGAAGAAGGAGATGCAGGGCTACGCCTACGTGTCGAACCGTTAATATCGAGCCGGGAATGTTCGCGCCGCGGTGCGCGTCTTCCCGATATTCGGACGCAGAAGCCGCGGCTTCGCCGCACGTACCCGGTCCTCCGGGGGGCGTGCGGCCCGAGAACCGGAGAGGAGGAGGAGGAAGGACCATGTCTGCACGTCTTACCCGCAGGTGTCGCACGCTCGTCGTCGCGCTCGCGGCTTTCGGCATGAGCGCGGCCGTCAACGCCGCGTCCACGGCAAGCGACGTCGCCGCCGGCAAGAAGATCGCCTTCGCGCTCAAGGAGGGCAACTGCGTGGCCTGCCACAGCCTGCCGGGCGCGGCGATGGCGGGCAACGTGGGGCCGCGCCTGGGACCGTGGGTGCACGGCGTGTTCCACAGCGAGAGCGAGCTGGCCAAGTACCTGTACGACCCGCAGGCCAAGTTCGCGCACACGGTCATGCCGGAATTCGGCAAGAACAAGATGCTGACCGAAGAGCAACTCGAGCAGGTTTCCGCTTACGTCTGGTCACTGACCGAGAAGGGGGAGCGTCCATGAGACGAGCACTGTTCCTCGCCGCCTGCGCCGGCGCGGGCCTCATCGCCGCCGGCGCGGCGGTTGCCAGCCATCCCATGGAATGGTGGAAGACGAATGATCCGGGCGCCGAGCCCGCGCATACGCGCGCCGAGATCGTGCAGTACTACCAGGAGAAGTTTCCGAAGCTGGGGCTGCAGGACTACGCGCTGGGCAGCGGCGCGCTCAACGCGAAGATGCGCGAGCAGGACGAGCAGCTCGCGGAGTTCAGCCCCGCGGGCTTCGTGCTCGCGAAGGGCAAGAAGCTCTGGGCCGAGCCCCTGCCCGACGGCAACACCTACGCGAGTTGCTACCCCGAGGACGGCCGCGGCGCGGCGACGCATTACCCGATGTACAGCGAGGAGCAGCACGACGTGGTCACGCTGCCCATGAGCCTCAACGCCTGCCGGGAGCAGCACGGCGCGAAGGCGCTCCCCTACGGCAAGGGCGACATGGTCGCGCTCGAGACCTACCTCGCGTCGCTGTCGAACGGCGCGCCGATCGACGTCAAGGCCGACTCCGGCGGCGCGGTCGCGGCGTTCCAGGCGGGGCAGAAGTTCTTCTTCCAGCGCGGCGGCCAGCTCGACCTCGCCTGCGCGAGCTGCCACATGGGCGCGGTCGGCCGCTACCTGCGGGCGCAGTTGCTCTCGCCCGCGGTCGGCATGTCGCCGACCTTCCCCAAGTACCGCATGAAGTGGGGCGCGGTCGGCACGCTGCAGCAGCGCTTCCGCGGCTGCCAGAAGAAGATCCGCGCCAAGCCGCAGGCGTTCGAAAGCGTCGATTACCGCGACCTGCAGTACTTCCTCACCTACCTGAGCAACGGCGTCAAGATCGACGTGCCGGGCAACGGCCCCTGAACGAGAAACGCGCGGGGGCTTGGGCGCGTACGCGGCCAAGCCCCCCTTTCAACCGATCCCGGGATTGCCCTCGACGCCGACGAGCTTCGGCAGGTTGAGCTTCGGCGCGGGGATGGACCTGTGGTGGCGCAGGTACTCGGCGATCACGTCCCAGATCGGCCCGCCCTTCGCGCCTTCGGCGACCGGCGCCCAGCCCGCCACCTTGTACTTCTTCGATGCGTCGATGGGCTTCCCGTCGAGCCGCATGTCGGTGATGCGCTTGCCGATGGTCTCGCTCGGCGTGCACGTGTAGGTGAGGCCGCCCACCCGCACCATGTCGCCGCCCTGCTGATAGTAGGGATCGGGGTTGAAGAGGTTGTCGCAAACGTCCTCGAGGACCATCTTGATCGTCTCGCCGGACATGTCGGTGAGCGTCGCATACGGATACGTGATGGCCGACCAGCTCATCACGTCTTCCATCGTGATCGGGTCGCCGGGCAGCAGGGTCGTGCCCCAGCGGAAGCCGGGCGAGAACGCGATCTGCGCGTCCTTCACTTCGAGCATCGCATCGAGGATCAGCTGGTCCGCCGAGCCGTTGAAATTGCCGCGCCGATAGAGGAGCCCCTCCGTCACCGCGAGCTTCTCGCCCAGCTGCGCCGCGTAGGGCGCACGCGTCTTCCCGATCAACGCCTGCATGGCGGCATCGGCAGGCAGCAGGTTCGAGAAGACCGGAAGCAGCCGGTAGCGCCATCCCCGAATGCGGCCGTCCCCGTAGTCGAAGTCGAGGACCGCGAGGAATTTCCCGTTGCAGCCCGCGTTGGTCACGAGCGTGACACCTCCCGGGTTCTTCACCGCCACCGGACGCGGCACGCCGTCGTGCGTGTGCCCGCCCAGGATCGCGTCGATGCCCCTCACGCGCGAGGCGAGCTTGAGGTCCACGTCCATGCCGTTGTGTGACAGGAGCACGACGACCTTCGCGCCCTTCGAGCGCGCCTCGTCCACGTGCTTCTGCATCTCCGGCTCCTGGATGCCGAAGGTCCACTCCGCGACCATGTAGCGCGGGTTCGCGATGGGCGTGTACGGAAACGCCTGGCCGATGATCGCCACCGGCACGCCGTTGATCTCGCGGATCGTGTACGACTTGAAGACCGGATCGCCGAAGTCCGCGGTCGCGATGTTCTGCGCCAGGAACTCGATGCTTCCCTTGAAGTCGTGGTCCACGACTTCCTTCACGCGCGCCGCGCCGTAGGTGAACTCCCAGTGGCCGGTCATGATGTCGACGCCCAATGCCTTCTGCGCCTCGACCATGTCCTGCCCGCGAGTCCAGAGCGACACCGCCGACCCCTGCCATGTATCGCCGCCATCGAGCACCAGCGCGCCGGGCCGCGAGGCCTTGAGGCGCTTCACGAGCGTCGCGAGATGCGCGAAGCCGCCGAGCTTGCCGTACGTCCTCGCCGCCTGCGCGAAGTCGAGGTAGGTGAAGGCGTAGGCCTCGCGAGAGCCGGGCGCGATGCCGTAGGCCCTGAGGAACGCCTCGCCCACCAGATGCGGCGGCTTGCCGGTCGAGCCCGCCACGCCGAGGTTCACGTTCGGCTCGCGGAAATACTCGGGGAGGATCTGCGCGTGGCAATCGGTGAAGTGGAGCAGGCTCACGTTGCCGTAGCGCGGGACTTCGTAGAACGAGTCGCTCGCGGAGCCGAGCGATGCGCAGCCTGCGAGGGGAAGGCCCGAGGCCGCGCCGATCGCGAGCGCCTCGAGAAATTCTCTGCGGTTCATTCAGAACTCCAGGTCGTCGGCGATGGCCTTGAGCCCCGCCTTTGCACAGCCCTCGTCGGCCTCGCCGCCGGGCGCACCCGAGACGCCGATGCCGCCGAGCAGCGAGCCGGCCGCCTCGATGGGTAGTCCTCCGGCGATCGCGGCGATGCGCGGCACCTGGCGCAGCCCGGAAAGCGGTTTGCCGGGCCGTGTCAGCTTGTCGATCTCGGCGGTCGGGGTGTGGGTGCTGGCGGCGGTCCACGCCTTGTTCGTCGAGCCGTCGAGAGTGTGCGGCCCGGCATACCGATCGCGCAGAAGCACCTGCAGCAGGCCGTCGCGGTCCACGACCGCGACGGAAACCTGGTAGCCGGAAGTCCTGCAGCTCGCGAGCGCTGCCTGCGCGGCCTTGAGCGCCGTCTCCGGCGTGAGCTCGCGCACCGAGTAGGTCGCGCTCTCTGCAGCGAGGGCGAAGAGAGGCGCGGCGAGGGCGAAGAGAGGCGCGGCGGCCGCTGCGAGCACGGCCCCGCGCGTATTGATGCTCACTGGTTCACGGGCGAGTTCGGATCGAGCAGCAGCGCCACCACGTCCTTGATCTGCTTCTCGGTGAGGATCCCGTGGTAGCCGAAGCGCGGCATGCTCGAGCAGGCGGCGAACGCCTGCGGGTTGTAGACCTTGCCGTAGACGTACTTCTGCATGTCCGGGCCGAAGCCGCGCGCCCTGCCGAAGTGATAGAGGCTCGGTCCGATGGTGCCGTACGAGAGCTCCTGCTTCGAGAGCTGGTGGCACGCGTAGCAGTTGCCGCCGCCCGGCTTCTTCGGATCGTCGCTCCACTGCTTGCCGTTGCCCTTCTGCGCGACTTGTTCGCCGGCCTTCCAATCGCCCAGGTAATGGCCGTCGGCGGGATAGCGGATGGTCTCGAGCTGCGCACTCTCCATCGCCTTCGCATCGTCCTTCGGAACCTCGCCTCCCGCCTCGCCGTATCGCGTGCAGGCCTTCTGCAGCGGGTCCTGGTCGAGGCGATCGAGCGTCGCCTGGCCGTGCGGCTTGAAGTCCTTCTTCATGAGGGCGACGGCTTCCTGCTCGGCACGATCCCCGCCGCCTCCCGATTGCTGCATCGCTGCGCAACCCGCCACGGCGAGGCCGATGGCGCATGCCGCGATTCCCGCGGTCCGTAGTTTCCTGTTCTTCACGCTCGTCCCCCCTCAGCGCTTGACCGACGGTGCGTTGTAGATGCCGCCATTCGCATTCACCGCCAGATACATCGTGAGCGCGGCGACGGCATCCGAGGCGTAACCCGGCTCGGGGAAGCGCTGTTGGCGGTAGCAGTCGAAGATGCGGTGCTGCATCGTGCGAAGCTCGCCCTGCGAGACGCGGTATCCCGGCCACGTGGTATAGGCGCGGCGCGCGTCCTTGGGGCTGGTCAGGTTGGGCAGATCCTGCAGCCGGATGCGCAGCCCCTCGTGCGAATGGCACGTGGCGCAGGCGAAGTCGTGCGGGCCGGCACGGTAATAGAACATCTTCTTGCCGATCTCGTACGCCTCCTTCTCCTCGGGACGCGAGAGCGAGACGTGCATCGGCATGCCGCGCGACTCCGAGGTGATCCACGCGACGAGCGCTTCCATCGCCGATTTCTTCGGGCCGTTGCCGAAGTGGACCTTCGTCGACTCTGCACGCGGGATGCCCTGCAGCTTGTCCATGCAGGTGACCAGCCGCGACTCGAGGTCCTGCACCTTGCCGGTGTCTGCAAAGTACTTCGGCAGCACGGTGTAGGCACCCTTCACGACGCCTGGCCCGAGGCCGATGTCGCACTGCTCGAGTGATGCATGCTTCGCCCCGCGCGGCTCCTTCCACAACGCCTCGCCGCGCATTTCCCACAGCTCGGCGGGGTTCTCCTCACCGACCGCCTCCCGGTACTTCTGGATCTCCTGCTCCGTCGTCTGCGCTCGCGCGCCCGCGGCGGCGAGCGCCGAGGAGACGCAAAGCAGGCTTACCGCCCGTTGGATCGGGTTCACTAGGCTTTCCTCCTCAATCTTATAGTTGGATCGTCGCCCGCGGCTACGGCTTGAGGTACACGTACCCTTGAGACTCGAGCTTCGCGATCTCGGCGACACCCGAGGGGACGATCTTCGCGTCCGGCACCACACGGCTCCTGTCGATGTGGCGCGACTGGAGCGTGTTGTTGCACACGCGGAACTCGACCCCGCGCATGCCCAGGGTCTCGATCTCCGGCGTGAAGGCGTTGCCCTTCGGATCCTTCGCCTCCTTCAGCAGGAAGTCGATGCCCATGCCGTGCGCGACCACGACGATCTTGGTGTTGGGCTCGGCATCGAGATGGTTGGCGATGTTGTGCAGGACCGCGGGCGCCTTCTGCACGCCCTCGTTGATGTGATAGACCACGCGGATCGGCGGATCACCGGCCATCGCGACGCCCGAAGCGGCGAACGCGAACGCGGCGACGGCCGCCATGCGGCGAACGATCGTTTGCATGTCTCCTCCTCCTTTTTCTTCCCGGCGGGGTGTACCCCGCTCAGGAGATGGTCGCTTCGTCGGTGCGCGATTCCCCGTGGTTGTCCACCCAGCTGATCGCGACCTTGTCCCCGGGCTTGCCGCCCTTGAAGCGGAACGACAGGAACGGGTTCTTGGAAACCGCCGGGCCCCATTCGGCCGCGAGGACGGTCCTGCCGTTGCAGGTGGCCTTCACGTTCTGGATGAACCAGGCGGGATGTCCCTTGCGCTGCCCGGTCTCCATCTCGTGCGCCATCAGCACCTTCACGTCGACCTTGTCGCCTTGCATCGTGGCGCGGATCTTCATCGGATCGGGCATGTCAGCCTCCGCATCCGCCAAGGGTGACCTTCACCTCTTTGGCGCTGTAGTAGTACTTGTCCCCCGCCTTCACCAGCGCGATCACGCGCGAGGTCTGGCCCATCTTCACCCGCGTATTGATCCAGGGGTCGGTACCCTCGGGGATCATGAATTGCGCGGCGAGGATGTTCGGGTTTTTCTCGATGAGGAGCGCGATCGACTGCGTGTTGGCGAGCTGGCTGGACACCGTGAACGGCACGACCGCGCCGTTCTCCGCGATGTCCGGCGAGTTGATCGCGATCTCCTTGCTCTCGACGGGCTCCGATCCGCCCATCGCCTTCACCACGTCGGGCAACGACTTGGTGGCGAAGGCCTCCTTGTTCCATTCCGCCCTTGCGACGGACGGCTTGAACAGGCCGGCAGCCATGGCGAGCGCCACGACCCCGAGCCCACTCGCATGCTGCAGGGCTTTCCTGCGACCGCTATGCATCAGTCACCTCCTCACAAAACAGGTCACAAAACAGGTTCTATCGGCCATTGGTTGTTCGGGGCCGGGACCATTCTTATGGATTGAACTGCGGGAAGATCCGCGAAGAATTATACGGACTCCGCCGCAGTTTAGGCGGCGGCTTTGATATCAGTCAATGCTTATATTCGCCCGCTCTTATTAAAGAGGCGATGGCGCGCCGGCGCGGCTTCCCGTACATTGACGCGCCATGGCCCACACCTTTTCCCGCAAGCGTCCCGCGCCCCGGTCGAAGTCCTCCGAGGACATCTTCGACCTGATCGGCAGGAGCGAGAACATCCGCGAGGCGAGCGACGCGATGCGCGCCATGGCCCACCCGTTGCGGCTCAAGATCCTGTGCCTGGTCGGCAACCAGGAGCTCTCCGTGCTGGAGATCGTGGAGGCCGTCGGCACCACCCAGAGCAACATCTCGCAGCACCTGGCGGTCCTGCGCGACCACGGACTCCTCGAGGCGCGCAAGGAGGCGAACAAGGTGTTCTACCGCATCGGTGACGGGCGGGTCCTCAAGATGATCTCGCTCACCCGCGAGATCTTCTGCAGCTTCTGAAAATCGCGGACGGACCCCATTTTCCGCCGGCCGCGCGGGCGGGCCCGCTGCTCGGGAAACGGGGGCTGTCCCCGATTTTCGATCTTCACTCCCAGCGGCCCGCGGCCTCGTCGTCGCTCGTGCGCGCCTCGACCCAGCGCGAGCCCTCGGGCGTGTCCTCGCGCTTCCAGAACGGCGCGCGGGTCTTCAGGTAGTCCATGATGAACTCGCACGCGGCAAAGGCGTCGCCGCGATGCGCGCTCGAGACGCCCACCAGCACGATGCGATCGCCGGGCGCGAGCGGCCCCACACGGTGGATCACGAGCGTATCGAGGAGCTTCCAGCGCGCATGCGCATCGCCGCAGATCTCCTCGAGCGCCTTTTCCGTCATTCCGGGATAGTGCTCGAGCGTCATGCCGCGGATGGGGCGGCCGTCGTTCGCGTCGCGCACGAGGCCCACGAAGCTCGCGACGGCACCGACGTTCGCGCGCCCCCCGGAGAGCGACTCGAGCTCGCGACCGACGTCGAAGTCCTCGGTTTGCACGCGCACCGTCGGCATGCTCAGCCTCCGGTGACCGGCGGAAAGAACGCGACCTCGTCGCCCGCCGCGAGCGGGGTCGTCGGGTCGGCCATGCGCTGGTTCACGGCGACGCGCCACGCCCTGCCCGGCGCGAAAGCCTCGCCGTAGCGCTCGTCGCGCGATCGAAGCTGCTGCACCAGCGAGCCGACGGTTGGCGTGCCGGCCGACAGCGCCACCTCCTCCCGCGAACGGCCGACCCGCTCGCGAAGGCTCGCAAAGTAGAGCAGCGTCACCATCGTCATTGCAGTCCCACCAGGCGGGAGCGCGCGAGCCCGAAGTGCTCCATGAGGAAGCGCGCGACGCCCGCCGCATCGTCGAGCGCCAGCTGCTGCAGTCGCGTGTCGAGCGGCTCGTCCGTGGCGATCGCGACGACGTGCGGATCGTCCGGATAGAGCAGCGGCGCCCCGGCGGCGCGGCGGTGCACCTCGATCTTGTCGATCGGCTCGTTCTTGTAGCCCTCCACCAGCACCACGTCGCAGGGCGAGAGGTGGCGCAGCTGCTCGGCAAGCGTCGGCTCGGGCGCGCCGCGCAGCTCGTGCATGAGCGCCCAGCGAAGGTCGGAGCTCACCAGCACCTCCGTGCAGCCCGCGTGCCGATGCCGATACGAGTCCTTGCCGGGCTGGTCCACGTCGAACGCATGGTGCGCGTGCTTCACGAGCGAGACGGTGAGGCCCTCGGCGACGAGCAGCGGGATCGTCTTCTCGATGAGCGTGGTCTTCCCGCTGCCGCTGTACCCTGCGATTCCGATCACCTTCATGCCGAAATGATACCGTTCCCGCCCGCGGGAAGGTGGCCGGAGCGGCCGCGCCCGGATCCACGCGCATGCCCGTCGTACCGCCCGGCAAGATCGCGCGATTCGATCGAAGCGATCCCGAGGGCATCGAGCGCGCGCGAAAATTCCCCGGGGGGCCGCCCCGGGGAATCGCGCGGAAGGTCAGTGCATCGGCAGGGGCATCCCGGGAATCGCGACGCGCTGGTCGAGGCAGGAGATCTTGCCCAACGCGGCCGTGCTGGGGATCTCGCCGGCCGAGCTCGGGAAGTTGTCGCGGCGCCCGCCATCGGAGTTCGCCGTGCACAGCTCGTGGCCGACGAGCACGGGGCTCGTGGGCGTCTCCAGCGGACCGGCATTGCGCAATCCCGTCCCCGGATCGACCGGGTTGCGGAACACTTCCACGGCCCGGCGCAAGCCGTTCGCGATGAACACCACGGCGTTGCGCTCGTTCGCGTCCACCCAGAGGTTGCCGGCCTCGTCCAGCACGATGCCGTCCGCGCCTTCGATCATCGGGTTCTCGAACCACACGTGGCTCAGGCACAGCGTATCGGCGGGAAACGTGCTGTCGCATCCGGTGCGCACGTCGGGCGTGCCGTCCCGGCGCACGTGCACCTTCCAGATCGCGCCGCGTGCCGTGTCCGCGATGTACAGGTTGTGCGCGTGGTCGAACTCCAGGCCGTTCGCGACGAGGCCCTGCGCGCTCCCCGGCGGCAGCGTGACCGCGTTGCGTCCCACGCCCTCGCTGTTGGTCATGGGCTGGACATGGAACACGAGGGTTGCGACGCCGTCGGTCGAGATGCGCCACACGCGGCCTCCGTTGGTCGTTCCGTCTCCGGTCCAGAGGTTGCCATTCCAGTCGAAGGCGAGCCCGTTCGTGCCGGGAACACCGCTCGCGAAAAGATCCGCGGTGGGCGGGTTGTCGGCGTCCGGCGTGAAGCGGTAGATCGCGCCGTTCGATTGCGTCACGTAGAGCTTGCCGTCGGGACCGAAGGCGAGGCCGCTCGGCGAGCACTGGCCCGTCGCGCTCGGCGCCGGCACGTTGCCGACGATCGTGAGCGAGGGATGGTCCAGCGGTACGCGATAGACCGGGCAAGGGTTGCCGGCTCCGGGACTGCGTCCCGGCGTGTAGAGGTTGCCGTGATAGTCGCTCGTGAGCCCCTCGATCGCGAGCGGCGTCGTGATCAAGGTCGAGAAGCTGTTCGTCGCAGGGGCGGGATCGGCGAGCGCCGCGGCCGCGAAGAACAGGAAGGAAAAGGTCCACCGGCCGGTGTTCATGGCGATTTCTCCTCTGTGTCGTGGAATTGGCGAAGCGGGCCCATCGTGCGCTGCGCATTGGACGCGCGCAAGCGAGCAAACGCGCTTTCCGCATCGAGGAAAGCGCGGGCGAATCCCGTGGCCAGGTGCGATCCGGCGCTTCAGGCCGACTCGCCGCCGCCCGCTTCCGGACCGGAACCGAGCGGTTCGGCTTTGTCGACCGACTGCAGCTTGCGCACGCCGCCTTCGATCGCGCGCAGCTCCACGATCTGCGCTTCCTGCGACGTCGCGCCGAGATCCTTGAACTTGCGCGCCGAGACGAGCACGCGCGACTCGATGGAGCCGATCGCGGCGTTGTAGCTGCCGGTCGCGGATTCGAGGTTGCGGCCGAGCCTTTCGAGGTGCTCGGCCATCGAGCCCAGGCGCGAATGCAGCTCCTGCCCGAGCTGGCTGATGGCGCGCGCGTTCTCGTGGATGCTCTCCTGGCGCCAGCCGTAGGCCGCCGCCTTGAGCAGCGCCATGAGCGAGGCGGGCGAAGCGATGATCACGTTCTGCCCGAAGGCCGAATCGAGCAGCTCCGGATCGGACTCCAGCGCCGCGCTGCAGAACGCCTCGCCCGGGATGAACATCACGACGAACTCGGGCGTGGGCTCGAACTGCTCCCAGTAGTTCTTGCGCGAGAGCGCCTGCAGGTGCGTGCGCACCAGCTGCGCGTGCTCGCGGATCTTCGCCTTGCGCACGTCCTCGCTCTGGGCTTCGTGCGCGTCGAGGTACGCCGAGATCGGCGCCTTGGAATCGACCACGATCTGGCGGTTGCCCGGCAGGCGCACGATGAGGTCCGGGCGCAGGCGCTGCCCTTCGTCGGTCTCGGCGCTCGCCTGCTCGACGAAATCGACGTGCTCGAGCATGCCGGCCATCTCGACCACGCGGCGCAGCTGCACCTCGCCCCAGCGCCCGCGCACGTGCGGCTGGCGCAGCGCCTTCACCAGGTTCGAGGTTTCGGCGCGCAGCTGCTCCTGCACCTGCGCCATCTGCACGAACTGCTGGCGGATCTCGCCGTAGGCGCTCTCGCGCGCCTTCTCCAGCGCCTGGATCTTCTCGTCCACCTTTTCCAGAGACGCCTTCACCGGGGCGACGAGCTGGTCGATCGCGATCTGGCGCTTCTCGAGGTCGCCCTTCGCCATCTGCTGGAACTCCGCGAGCGAGGCGCGCGCGAGCTGCAGGAAGGACTGGTTGTTGTTCTTGAGCGCATCGGCGGAGATCGACTTGAAGCTCGCCTCGAGCGCCGCGCGCGCCTCGTTCACGAGCCGCAGCTTTTCCTCGGACTGGCGGCGCTCCTCCTCGAGGCGCGTCTGCAGCTCCGCCCCGCGCTCGCGCAGCTGGATGACTTCCGCGTGCAGTCGCGCCATCGCGTCCTCGCGGGTACGCAGCGCCTCGCGCAGCTCTTCCACCTGTCGCGCCCGCTCCTCGCGCGCCGCCGCGAGCTGCGCCTCGAGCTCCGCCACGCGCTTCTCGTCGTGGCTGGGGCGCGAGCGATTCCAGAGGTGCGCGACGCCGAAGCCGCCGATCGCCGCGATCGCCGCCACCACCATCGAGATCGTGCTCGGTTCCATGCGGACATTCTCGCACGCGGGTAGCTCACCCGGTGACCCCGCCAACGGCTAAGATCGGGGCATGCCGGAGCTCCCGGACGTCACCGTCTACCTCGAGGCGCTCGAGGCCCGCATCGTCGGCCGGGTCCTCGAGCGGGTGAAGCTCGCGAGCCCCTTCGTCCTGCGCTCGTTCGATCCGCCGCTCGATGCCGTGAGCGGCCGCGCAGTGAAAGGCGTCCGACGCATCGGCAAGCGCATCGTGCTCGACCTGGGCGAGGGGCTCTTCGCCGTGATCCACCTCATGATCGCCGGCCGCCTGCACTGGCGCAGCGCGGGTGAGAAGCGTCGCCCGCAGGGAATCGTCGCGAGCTTGGAGTTTCCCGAAGGCACCCTGCACTTCACCGAGGCCGGAACGCGCAAGCGCGCCTCGCTCACCATCGTGCGCGGCGAGGAGGCGCTCGCGGCACTGGATCCGGGCGGCATCGAGCCGCTCGGCGCGAGCTTCGAGGAGTTCGCGGCCGCGCTGCGCCGCGAGAATCACACGCTCAAGCGCGCGCTCAGCGATCCGCGCCTCTTCAGCGGGATCGGCAACGCGTATTCCGACGAGATCCTGCACGCCGCCCGTCTTTCGCCCCTCAAGCTCACGCGCTCCCTCACGGACGAGGAAGCGCGCCGCCTGCACAGGGCCGCGCGCGAGACGCTCGCGTCCTGGACCGACATCCTGCGCGCCGAGGCGAACGGGAAATTCCCGGAGAAGGTGACGGCATTTCGCGAGGCAATGGCGGTGCACGGCCGCTACCGGAAGCCGTGCCCCGTGTGCGGCTCACCGGTGCAGCGCATCGTCTACGCGGAGAACGAGTGCAACTACTGCGCGACGTGCCAGACCGGAGGAAGGCTTCTCGCCGACCGCTCGCTCTCGAGGCTCCTCAAGGACGACTGGCCGAAGACGCTCGACGAGCGCTGATCGAAACCGGGGACAGACCACATTTATCAAAGCGCGAAACCGTTTGTTGCGCGCTTTGATAAATGTGGTCTGTCCCCGGTTTTCTCAGGCCTGCGGCACGGTCTTATCGAACGAAGGCCGCTTCGCGAACGCCTCGAACCACGCGGCGAGCTTCGGACGCCCCTCGCGCCACTTGCGGTCGGCATAGCGGAAATCGAGGTAGCCGAGCGCGCACCCCACCGCGATCGTCCCGATGGTGGTTCCCTCGAGTTCGCCGGCGTTCCGCTCGAGGAAATCGAGCGACTGGTCGACCTTCACGAGCTGGCCGTCGGTCCAGGTCTTCCAGCGCAGCTCCGCGGGACGCACGTTGTTCTCGTAGCGCGCGAGCACCGCCGCGTCGAGGATGCCGTCGGAGAGCGCGTGCAGGCGAAGCGCGCGCCAACGCGCGTCGCCTTGCGCCGGGAAGAGATGCGCGCCCTTCGAGAGCGAATCCAGGTACTCGCAGATGACGATCGAGTCGAAGAGGACGAAGCCGTCGTCGCGCGCGAGCGCCGGAAGCTTCATGAGCGGTGCGATGCGCGCGTACTCCCGGTTGGGCTCGCTGGGGAGCACCTTGGTGGGCACGAGCTCGATGCCGCCGGCGAGGCCGCACTCGTGCGCGCAAACGAGGACCTTGCGGACGAACGGGGATGCAGTGGAGTAGTAGAGCTTCATGGCGCGAGAGTGTCGGGCCCGCAAGCCGCGGCGTCAAGCGCGCCGTGAAGCCGGCCTCTCGATTCGTTCGAGGCGGCCACCCTCGAAGTATGACAATATCCCGCCGAAACGCTGCGCGTTCCGCCGAGAGCCTCGTTGCGGCCGGCGCTTCCCCCGGAAATCGACATGTCGGTCGCGATGCTCCTCCTGCTGGCGGTTTCCCTCGCGGTCGGCATCTCGATCGGCGCGGTCGGGATCGGCGGCATCCTGCTGATTCCCGCCCTCACCGCGCTCGGCGGCCTGGGGGTGCATCGGGCGATGGCGACCGCGCTCTTCACATTCTTCTTCACGGGGCTCGTCGGTGCCGTCCTGTTCCAGCGGCGCGGCAGCATCCACTGGAAGCTCGCCGTGCCGGTTTCGCTCGGCGCACTCTGCTGCGGATTCCTCGGCGCATGGGCGAACTCGCGCATGGACGGCGCGGCGCTCACGCTGATCCTCGCCGCGATCATCGTGTTCGCCGGCCTCTACACGCTCGCGTCGCATACCCGCGAGCGCCGGACGCCGCTGGAAGGGCGCCCGGCCCAACAGGCGGCCCTGCTCGGCGGCATCGGGGCGTTCGTCGGCTTCGGATCCGGGCTCACGGGCGTGGGCGGCCCCGCGATCTCGGTGCCGCTCATGGTGATGTTCGGCTTCGCTCCCCTGGCGACGATCGGCGCAAGCCAGGTGGTCCAGGTCGTCGCCTCGATTTCGGGCACCGCGGCGAACGTCGGTTACGGCACGATCGACTACGCGATCGCGCTGCCGGTCGCCGTGGCGCAGCTCGCCGGCGTGCCGCTCGGCGTGCGGATCGTGCACTCGGTCGACGCGACGCTGCTGCGCCGCCTGGTCGCCTTCCTGTGCATCGCGGTGGGCGCATGGCTGGTGATTCGCGCCCTCGCCCCCTGACTCGGCGAAGGGACGCTTGCGCTCTCAGCGCGCGACGGTGATCGCCGCCACGCCGAGCGCGAGCAGCACCATGCCCCACGTCTCGACCGAGGAAAGGCGTTCGCGGAAAAGGCGCCGGGAGACGGCGTAGCTGAAGACGAGCTCCACCAGTCCCAGCGTGCGCACGTGCGCCACCGGCTCGATCGCGAACGCCGTGAACCAGCCTGCGGAAGCCGCGGCGCCCATGAAGCCCGCGAGCAGGGAGATGCGCCACGCGCGAAGCACACGCACCACGATGGCGGCGTCGCGCGCGAGGAGCCAGGCGCACAGAAGCAGCGTCTGCACCGCCTGCGCGACCACCAGGGTGAACGCCGCGGTCACGACGAACGAGGATCCGGCGAGGGCGAGCTCCGCGCCGCGATATCCCACCGTGGAGATCGCGAAGAGGCCCCCGCATGCGAGGCCGAGTCCCGCGGTGCGCGCGCTCCACCCCGCTCGCCAGCCGCCCGAAAGCAGGAACACGCCCGCCGTGCCGAGCACGACCGCGATCGCGGTGCCCACGGTGATCGCATCGCCGAGAAAGAGCAGGCCGAAAGCCGCGACCAGCAGGACCTCGCTCTTCGAGTAGCCGACGCCGAGCGCGAAATTGCGCTCCTCCATCACCCTGAGCAACAGCGCCATCGCGCCGATCTGCCCGACCGCGCCGACGACAACCCACGCCGTGAACGTCGCGTTAAGAGGAGGAATGCCCACGCCGGCGTGGAAAGCCAGCGCCGCGGCGAGCCACGCGGCGGCGAACGGCACGCCGTAGAGGAAGCGCACCAGCGTCGCCCCGAGCGTGCCGAGCTCGGCGGTGAGGTGGCGTTGCGCCGCGTTGCGGACGGTCTGCGCCGCCGCCGCGAAGACCGTGATGGGGATCCAGGCGGCCGGCATGCAGCCGCGCGGTCAGGCGGCGCGCTCTTCGCGCATCGCGCGCTTGCGCTCGTGCTCCGAGAGGTAACGCTTGCGCAGCCGGATCGATTTCGGCGTCACTTCCACCAGCTCGTCGTCCTCGATGAATTCGATCGCGCTCTCGAGCGTGAGCTGGATGGGCGGGGTGAGCGTCACGGCCTCATCCTTGCCCGCGGCGCGCACGTTGGTGAGCTTCTTGCCCTTGATCGGGTTCACGATGAGGTCGTTGTCGCGCGAGTGGATGCCGATCACCATGCCTTCGTAGACGCGCTCCCCCGGCGAGACGAACATCCGCCCGCGCTCCTCGAGGTTCCACAGCGCGAACGCGACCGCCTCGCCCTGCTCCGAAGAGACGAGTACGCCGTTGCGGCGCGCGGGCAGCTCGCCCTTCACCGGCGCATAGGTGTCGAACACATGGCTCTTGATGCCGGTGCCGCGCGTGAGGGTCATGAACTCCATCTGGAATCCGATCAGCCCGCGCGACGGGATGTTGTAGTCGAGGCGCACGCGTCCCTTGCCGTCCGGGACCATGTCCTGCAGCTCGCCGCCGCGCCGGCCGAGCTCCTCCATGATCTTGCCCTGGTTCTCGGTTTCCACGTCGACGGTGAGCTGCTCCCACGGCTCCATCCGGACGCCGTCGATCTCCTTCACCACCACGCGCGGCTTGCCCACGGCCACCTCGTAGCCTTCGCGGCGCATGTTCTCGATGAGGATCGTGAGGTGCAGCTCGCCGCGGCCCGAGACGCGGAAGACGTCGGCATCGCCCGTGTCCTCCACGCGCAACGCGACGTTGGCGAGGAGCTCCTTCTCGAGGCGCTCGCGGATCTGGCGGCTGGTGACGTACTTGCCCTCCTGCCCCGCGAGCGGCGACTTGTTCACCATGAAGTTCATCGTGAGCGTCGGCTCGTCCACGCCCACCATCGCCAGGGCCTCGGGATTCTCCGGGTCGGCGAACGTGGTGCCGATCACGAAGTCCTCGATGCCGGTGACCGAGACGATCTCGCCGACGGAGGCGACATCGGTCTCGACCTTGTCGAGGCCCTGGAAGGTATGGATGAGCCCGATGCGCGCCTTGCGCATCGGCTTGTCGCCGGCGAGGATCGCGACCTCCTGCGCCTTGCGGATCTTGCCGCGGCGGATGCGACCGATGGCGATGCGGCCGAGGAAGTTCGAATAGTCCACCGCGGCGATCTGCAGTTGCAGCGGCCCCTCGGGGTCGCCCACCGGCTCGGGTACATGCTCGAGCACGGCGTCGAAGAGCGGGCGCATGTCGGTGCCGACCTTGCCCGCCTCGGTGGATGCCCAGCCGTTGATCGCGGAAGCGTAGATCACGGGGAAATCCAGCTGGTCTTCCGTGGCGCCCAGCTTGTCCATGAGGTCGAAGGTCTGGCTCACGACCCAGTCGGGGCGCGCGGCGTCGCGATCGACCTTGTTCACCACGAGGATCGGCTTCAGCCCCTGCGCGAGCGCCTTGCGCGTGACGAAGCGCGTCTGCGGCATCGGGCCCTCGACGGCGTCGACCAGCAGCAGGACGCCATCGACCATCGAGAGCACGCGCTCGACCTCGCCGCCGAAGTCCGCGTGGCCCGGGGTGTCGACGATGTTGATGTGCACGCCGTGGTAATCGACGGCGGTGTTCTTCGCGAGGATCGTGATGCCGCGCTCGCGCTCGAGGTCGTTGGAGTCCATCACGCGCTCCACCAGGTGCTGGTGCGCGGCGAAGGTGCCGGCCTGTTGCAGGAGCTTGTCGACGAGCGTGGTCTTGCCGTGGTCGACGTGGGCGATGATGGCGATGTTGCGGAGCGGGCGGCGCATTAGAAGTCCAGAAAATTCAGCATTTTAGCATCTCCGGCCGCCCATTAGCCAGCTTTGTTGCGCATCCAGTCTGCGGTCTTGTAGAACGCCGGTACGAGGGCCTGCCTAAGCTTCTGAGGGACCTCGATTTCCTCCATCGCCTGGGCCATGCAGGCCATCCACTGGTCGCGCTCTTCCGCGCCGATCGCAAAGGGAAGATGCCGCGCGCGCAGCATCGGGTGGCCGTGGCGCTCGACGTAGAGCGGCGGCCCGCCGAGCCAGCCCGAGAGGAAGAGGTAGAGCTTCTCGCGCGCGCTTTCGAGGCTCGAGCCATGGACGCGCCGCAGCTGCGCGTAGGCGGGCTCGAAGTCCATGAGGTCGTAGAAGCGATCGACCAGCGAGCGCACGCCGGCATCGCCGCCGAGGAGATCGTAAGGCGTGGGAGAATCGCGTTCCTGCGCATCCAATTTCCCGTTCTCCTGCATGAAGCTCGCGTTGAAGATCGACGTGGACACCTTTCGCGGCACGCGCGAGGGCGTGCCCAAGCTTATCGAGATTCTGTCGCGCCACGGGGCCGGCGCGACGTTTCTCTTCTCGCTCGGGCCCGACCACACCGGCCGCGCCATCAAGCGGGCGCTGCGCCCCGGATTCATGCGCAAGGTGGGGCGGACGTCCGTGGTTTCCCACTACGGCGTGCGCACCCTCCTCTACGGCACGCTCCTGCCCGGTCCGGATATCGGGCGCCGCTGCGCCGACGGCCTGCGGCGCGTCCGCGACGAAGGCTTCGAGGTCGGCATCCACACCTGGGACCATGTCAAATGGCAAGATGGGGTCGCGCGCGCCGATGCCAAGTGGACCGGGTGGCAAATGGCCCTCGCCCGCCAGCGCTTCCGCGAGGTCTTCGGCGAGGACGCACAGGTGCACGGCGCGGCCGGCTGGCAGATGAACGTGCACGCGTACCGCCGCACGCAATCGCTCGGCTTCCGCTATGCCTCGGATACGCGCGGAACCCATCCCTTCCTTCCGGTCGTCCGCGCCGAGATCGTGGCGTGCCCGCAATTCCCGACGACCCTTCCCACGCTCGACGAGCTCATCGGCATGGAGGAGACGACCGCGGAGAACGTCGCCGAGCGCCTGCTGGCGCGTACGGCCGAGGATCGCCGCGACCATGTCTTCACGCTCCATGCGGAGCTCGAGGGCATGAAGCTCTCGCCGCTGTTCGAGAGGCTCATCGAGGGCTGGAAGGCGCAAGGTTACGATCTCGTGACGATGCGCGACCTCGTCGCCGGCGTGGACCTCGCGGCGCTTCCGCTCCACAGCGTGGTCGATGCGCCCGTTTCCGGGCGCTCGGGCACCCTGGCTTGCCAGGGACCGGTCTTTCTCGCCGACGAATCATCCCCATAGCTTGCGTTTTTCAAGGTTTTTGTTCACCATGGGTTGTGGCCTTTAGATTTCCTCAGCCTCGACTCGGATGAACGCTCGCGCGGTCGTGCCGGATTTCGAGCTACCCGCCACCGGCAACCCGCGCTACCTGCTCCCGGCCTTCGCGGCCACCCGTTGGTCCCCTGCTTCCATCCGAAGGACGACACCCCCGGTTGCACCCAGGCGGGCGCGGACCCGCGCGGTCTCGCTGCGGAATTCGCGGGCGAATGTCGATGTCTTCGGAGTGTCGTTCGGGGGACAGGGCACCTCCGGCCGCGAGCCGTGACCTGTCCCCGACTCTTTCCCCACCACTCCATCCCATCGCGATGCCCAACGACACCTTCAGAGACTCCTCCGCCGCGCAAGATGCGGAGGAGACGTCCGGCTTAGCCTCTCGCCCGGAGGCCCCCATGCAGCGCAGACGCGAACGCGAGACCCCGGCGCGCGCCCCGAAGGCGTCCGTCGCCAAGCTCTTCGTCCTCGACACCAACGTGCTCATGCACGATCCCACGAGCCTCTTCCGCTTCGAGGAGCACGACGTGTTCCTGCCGATGGTAACGCTCGAGGAGCTGGACGACCACAAGAAGGGCATGAGCGAGGTCGCCCGCAACGCGCGCCAGGCGAGCCGCTTCCTGGACGAGATCGTCTCCCAGGGCGGCGACATCGCGCAGGGCTTCTCGCTCAAGGCGAAGAGCGGCGGCGAAGCCGCGGGACGACTCTTCCTGCAGACGCATTCGGTGGAGGTCGAGATCCCGAGCTCGGTCGCCTCGCAGAAGGCCGACAACGTGATCCTCGGGGTCGCGATCCACCTCAAGCAGAAGCACCCGAAGCGCGAAGTCGTGCTGGTGTCGAAGGACATCAACATGCGCATCAAGGCGCATGCGCTCGGGATCCCCGCGGAGGACTACTACAACGACAAGGTGCTGGAGGACACCGACCTCCTCTACACCGGCGTGATGCAGCTGCCGGACGATTTCTGGGACCGCCACGGCAAGGACGTGGAGAGCTGGCAGGAGCACGGGCGCACGCTCTACCGCGTGAAAGGGCCGCTGGTTCCGGCGATGCTCGTGAACCAGTTCGTCTTCCACGAGGGCGACCGGCCCTTCCTCGCGATCGTGAAGGAGGCGCGCGGCAAGACCGCGGTGCTCTCGACGCTCAAGGATTTCTCGCACAACAAGAACAACGTCTGGGGCATCACGGCGAGGAACCGCGAGCAGAACTTCGCGCTGAACCTGCTCATGGACCCGCAGGTCGACTTCGTGACGCTCCTCGGGCAGGCGGGCACCGGCAAGACCCTCCTCACCCTCGCCGCGGGCCTCATGCAGACCCTCGACTACAAGGTTTACACCGAGATCATCATGACGCGGGTCACGGTTCCCGTGGGCGAGGACATCGGATTCCTTCCCGGCACGGAGGAGGAGAAGATGACGCCGTGGATGGGCGCGCTCGAGGACAACCTCGATGTCCTGATGCGCACCGACGAGGAGGCGGGCGACTGGGGACGTGCGGCCACCGCCGACCTCATCCGCAACCGCATCAAGGTGAAGAGCCTGAACTTCATGCGCGGGCGCACCTTCATCAACAAGTACCTGATCATCGACGAGGCGCAGAACCTCACGCCCAAGCAGATGAAGACCCTCATCACGCGCGCGGGCCCGGGCACGAAGGTGGTATGCCTCGGCAACGTCGCCCAGATCGACACGCCCTATCTCACCGAGGGCTCGTCGGGGCTCACCTACGTCGTGGACCGCTTCAAGGGCTGGGCCCATTCGGGCCACATCACGCTGCTGCGCGGCGAGCGCTCGCGGCTCGCGGACCACGCGGGCGAGGTGCTGTAGCGAAAACCGGGGACAGACCCCATTTTCCGGGGCGCGAGACCGCTTGCGCGGTCGGCGGAAAATGGGGTCTGTCCCCGGTTTTCTCAATCCGCGGCGTGCACCGCGGCCTTCTGGAAGAACGCGCCGAAGATGGAGACCGCCCGGTCGATCGCCGCGCGGTCCACGTCCAGGTGCGTGACGAGGCGCAGGCGCGGGCCGCCCACCAGGGCCCGGACGCCGTTGGCCTCGAGGTGCGTCGCGAGTCCCGCGACGGATTCCGCCGCGATCGTCGCGAAAACCATGTTGCTCTGCACCGGCTCGACCGTGAGCCCGGCGACCGCGAGTCCCTTCGCGAGGCGTTCCGCGTTCGCGTGGTCCTCGGCGAGGCGCTCGACGTTGTGCTCGAGCGCGTAGATTCCCGCCGCCGCGAGGATTCCCACCTGCCGCATCGTGCCGCCGAGCATCTTGCGGATGCGGCGCGCGCGCGCGATCAGGTCATTGCGGCCGACGAGCACGGTCCCCGCCGGCGTGCCGAGCCCCTTCGAGAGGCACACGGACACGGTGTCGAACCCCGCGCACAATTCCTTCACCGGCATCCCGAGCTTCACCGAGGCGTTGAAGATCCTGGCGCCGTCGAGATGCGTCGAGAGATTGCGGCGCTTCGCGAGCGCGACCGCATCGGCCAGGTAGGCCCGCGAGATCACCTTGCCGCCGATCGTGTTCTCGAGCGCGAGCAGCTTCGTGATCGCGAAATGCGCGTCGTCGGGCTTGATCGCGGCCTCGACTTCGGCGAGGTCCAGCGTGCCGTCGGGCTTGTTCGTGAGCGGCTGGGGCTGGATCGAGCCCAGCACCGCCATGCCGCCCGCCTCGTAGTGATAGGTGTGCGCGTCCTGCCCGACGATCACTTCCTCGCCACGCTGGCAATGCGCCATGAGCGCCGCGCAGTTCGACTGCGTGCCCGACGGGAAGAAGAGTCCCGCGTCCATGCCGAAGCGCTCGGCGCAGATCTCCTGCAGCCGATTGACCGTGGGATCGTCGCCGAAGACGTCGTCGCCCACCTCCGCGCGCGCCATGGCTTCGCGCATCGCGGCGCTCGGTTGCGTAACGGTGTCGCTGCGCAGGTCGATCGGCTTCATGCGGGCCTCCGGGTGGAAGCCTGGAAGTCTAGCGCAGTCCCTCGTTGAATTTCGCGAGCGCCGCGGAACCCGGGCAGAGCTCGCGCTCGCCGAGCTGGTTGAGCGGCTGCGCGACGGTGTTCAGGTGCCCGTGCAGGTCCAGCGCCTCCGGGTGCACGTAGAGCAGGCCGGTCACGATCTCGCCATGCGCATAGCGCGACTGGACGTAGGCCATCGCGGCGATCCGGTCGGAGGTGTCGTAGCCCTCCTCGAGCTTGCGAAGGCGCAGCAACGAGCCGTCGTGCTGGCGCACCTCCTGCACCGCGCCCGGCGCGTAGTCGGCGGTGATCTCCGAATGCACGGTGATCACGTCGAGGCGGTTCAGCGCCTCGTTGTGCTCGCGTACGTAGTCGTAGCTCTTGGTCGAGCCCTCG